>NZ_JBMHEO010000001.1:2120000-3563467 GCF_050498885.1 Enterococcus sp. AZ179
TATCGTCAAGCGGGTATGTTTCAAGTACAACCATATCCGTTGATTGAAGAAACATTGCAGGAGTTGGCAAAGGATCACGATTTGTATATCGCCACGTCGAAACCAGAAGTTTTTGCAAAAAAGATTCTGACTCATCTCAAGTATGATGGCTATTTCAAAGGAATCTATGGGGCGGATCTTGAGAATAAACGTGGGGAAAAAGCGGCCGTTATCCACTATGCGCTAACTGAGATCGAAAAGGAGCAAAAAGCGCAGCAAGCCATCATGATCGGCGACCGTGAGCATGATATTTTAGGTGCAAAAGAAAACCAGTTACCGGCAATCGGTGTTTTATATGGTTTTGGGTCACGAGAAGAATTGCTTGATGCTGGTGCAATCGCTTTAGCCGCTGAGACACAAGAACTTCTTTCGTTGATTTCCCATTCCGTATAGAGAAAAAGAGCTGACAAGCACCTTACAAGGCGTTTGTCAGCTCTTTTGTTACACATTCGTTTGCTTCAACTGCGGAGAAGCTTCCAATAAAAGATTGGTATCCAAATAGCCGCTTTCGTTTTTCAAAATCAAGGTTCCTGAAGTTGGGTGAACATCTAGAATTAGATGACCAGTCAAGAACATTTGATCATAGGTTGATGTAAAAAAAGTAAACTGATTGCTTGAGACTAACTCATTGTATGGGTCTAACGGTTCGTCGATCGGTGTGATCAAAAAACGTTCGCCGATCATACAGCATCCAGCTGCGGAAGAAAATTGGTTCGATCCGTCATTACTCGTCAGAATATATAAGTCGTGTCCTTCTGGAAAGCGAGCAGCGGCATTAGGGGTAATATGTAAGTCCATTTTGCATGATCTCCTTTTTGAAACGAGTGAGCAGCAAGCTGTTCGTTTCGATAATTGTTGATAAATCAAGTGTATCACTCCTCTTAGGGATGTGACAGCAACTTGCTTTTCAACAAACCAAGCTTAAAGTTTTAGCAAGAAAAAGGCGATAATACCGATTATCAGCAAGAAAAGCCCTAAGTACAAGAGCACAGTGACTGCAGCATGGAAAAAAGAGCGCATTTCTTTCACCTCGAATCATTGTTCTTCTTATTTTACTGCATAATTGCGGAACCAAGTAAGGACCTTCACAAATCTTAAAGGAAGTTTTAGGTCTCTTAAGAGTAGACCTCGTCCTTTTTTGTAACGCTTCCATTTTTTGTGGTAAAATAAAGAAAAGGAGGCGATTTGGATGTTACGTAATTCTCAAAATGTACTTGTAGCCTTAGATGGGTCGGATCAGTCAGAAAAAGCGTTCCAAGAAGCACTCGCGATTTGCCGTAGGAACAAAGCCAAATTGTATGTCCTCTCTGTTATCAACAATGCTGAGTTATCCACAAGTGCCTATGCTTTTGCGAAAATTTTTGATCAAGAAAAATTACGTGTGGAAACGGATATGTTGAAAAAAATCTATGATGCCAATCAACATGGGGTGGAAGATGTTGAGGTGATCGTTGAAGTCGGTGATCCAAAACGTTTTATCATTCATGCAGCGACTGAATTGTATCCAATTGATTTGATCGTTATCGGTGCAACTGGTAAAGGCACATTGACCCGAGCTGTCGTGGGTTCAACCACCGATTATGTCGTTAATCATTCGAAATGTACGGTGCTGGTCGTGAAGTAAAAAGTTGAATCAAACGGAAAAAATATGTTATTTTTTAAGTCAGCATAAGGCATCTCCTATCAAAAAAATTCAGTTTAGTTGAAAAACCCGCTCTCTTTGCTTTAGGAGAGCAGGTTTTTTGTTGTAAAAAAGAAGTGCCTAAAATGGAGCTGTGAGTAACGATTGAAAACGTCTTTTCGTCGTTTTATCAAAAAAATATTTATGTAAATTGAACTAGGTTGACCGTTAGAAAAGAAAGTTTGTTACACTTTTAATAAGCAAAGGATGTAGGAAAAGTATTGGAGAGAGGGGCTGATAATTTACTGAGTTTCCATGATTCAGCTGGTTGCAAGTGGCTATCATTGGAAAGGAGAATGAAATGAAGCGTGTTGCAGAAAACTATTAGGTTGTTTTTTCGATTCTTTTGCTGAGTATATGGTTAGGCTTGATCCAAGTGAAGGAATATTCGCAAGAAGCAGTCCTGTCGATCATTTACTTTATTAATCTTTATACGCTCTTGTTCAAATTTAAAGATGCAGCGAGAATGGTGAAAGCAGTTGTATCTTTCGTACTATTGGGTTTTACGATCTTATTTCTTTTGTATATCGCAAGTAATTAGAGGCAATACGAATTGTTAACTTTAGAAATTATCGCTATATATTGGGAATGAGATGTACAAAAAAAGACAACGTCCGACAAACGTTGTCCTACCAAAGCCACTTGACGGGCTTGAACCGTCGACCTCATCCTTACCATGGATGCGCTCTACCAACTGAGCTAAAGCGGCGTGTTATTTAACACAAGATATAGAATACCGTAAAGGCGCTACTTTGTCAATGAGATTTTCGGATATTTCTAGAGAAAAACGCTTTGCGGGAAGGGAAGTTTCTAAAAGGGGATTTTCTTGAAAAAAAGGATCAAAAAATTGATTTTTGCTCTTGCTAAATTATCTGACTATTTGGTATAGTACAGATAGATTCTTCCGGCATAGCTCAGTTGGTAGTAGCGCATGACTGTTAATCATGATGTCGTAGGTTCGAGTCCTACTGCCGGAGTATCAAAAACGACCTTCGTTTCGGAAGGTCGTTTTTTTGTTGGAAAGAGTCCGTTCTTTTGTTGGTTGTCGATAGCCTGGGGATAATGGGTTGCCCAGTTTTTTCTCCAGAACACTCACTCCGCTGAGGAAATCTTCTGTAATAGTTCCTCGTATAAATCCGTCGTTTCGGCGGCTTTTTTATTTGTGTAAAAAACGGTTGGGCCATCGTTAGTAGTGACTTTTAAAATGGGCGTCACCTTCGTGTCGACAAACATTCTGGCAGGTTCGCCGGCAACGGTAAACTTACCGATTTGGTAACTGGCGGTTCCTACACCCATGGTACGAACACGAGGAGACGGCAATGTTTCGATCAATTCCACCGTCTCTATATCTGCCAAAGAGACCGTAGTTTTCCCGGTCATTGGTGCATTGAAGGTGACTTCTTGTCCTTGCACTTCGCCGGTGATCGCATCAGGAGCGAAATCTAAGCGGTACATGGGAATGATGGTCCCAATCATTAACACAAGTAAGAAGACCGCGGTGATACCTGCGACGATTTGTCCGCTGCGTTTGCCTAAATTGATGCCGATATTCATCCCAACACGGTCAGGAACGAACAGACGCGCATCATTAGGATTGATGTAAAAACCATATCGCCAGTAAGCATCTTCGCCATAATAGCGCGGTTGTGCTGCTGGTTCTAAGAGCTGATCTTGTTTTTTACGCAGATCAAGCAATAAGAAGAAGGTAAAGACGATCAAGAAAACCACCAAAACAACAAAGAGCACTAAGAGGATAGTACTGAATGCTCCGGTAGCGGACATGGACGCCAGCGGGACAGTCAACAAGAGCAGCGTAATGGTGCAAGTCACGGCGATCATTAAGGACCAATAGCGCTTTGTTAAATCATTGATGTGTTGATCGATAGTTGAATTGCCGCTGATCCCGCGAACGGGTAAGCGGCTGATGATCACCCAGAGATAGAGGAACAGCGCAAAAATTGCTAAGGAGACACCGCCCATCAAGTATCCTGTAGAAAGATCAGGCAACTGCCATGCTTGGTACAAACTGATCATCAACAAAATCCCCGCAGGAACGAGGCTATACCACGGCAGCATCCGCTTATTTTTGGTTTGAACGAGTTTCGTATCGATCCGAATCGGATCGATGGGTAGTTCCCATCCATTGGTAAGGATCAATTGCCGCATTTTTCCGATGTAATGTACTTGCACCAAGTAAGCTGTCCCCAGCAAAGCGGCCATATAAAGCCAGAACAGGGTAAGGATGATGGAGTCAGATAAATTGAACAAAAAAAGGAGACTTGCTACACTAAATGTACCAACGATTTGTAGGATACGCTTGCGAAATTCTGTGATCAAGCTGTGGACGCTAGGATCATCCAGATGCTCAGGGGCAAGGGTATTTTCGAGTAAAACATTTTTGTGGGGTTTACTGATCAAGCGTAAACCAAATGCGGTCGTCCCACAGAGGACGAGGGCAATAATGAAAAAAAGATAAGTCATTTGCATTCATTCCTTTCAGGAAATTGGTCCAGAAGTTGTTGAACATCCGTTAAAAGCGCTTGCTTGCTTTTGCCGTGTAAGAGAGCGGTTGCTAGCTGTAGCTGTAAGTTTTGGCGATACTCCGCTTCTTGTCCGGAAGTAAACGGTGGTGGCGCGGCAACGGCGGTTCCTTTGCGGCGATCTGTGACTAACAAGCCTTCTTCTTTGAGGGAATTGTAGGCTTTTGAGATCGTCATGGTATTGATGCCGATCTCTTCGGCTAATTGACGGACGGATGGCAGCAATTCGCCAGCGGCCAAATCGCCTTTTGCGATACCGACAATGATCTGTTCCCGCAACTGCTGGTAGATGGGTTGGTTGCTTTGGGTTTGAATATCAAATATCATCGAAAACAGCTCCTTTGTATTATATATATTAATACAAACTATACAAAATAGCAACTGGTAATCAAATGAACAAGAATCGTTAGAAAAAAGTAAATAGCTTGTTATAGTTCTGTTTCATGGATCAGGTATCCTTTGACAGATACAACTTAGAGGAGGAACTTTTTATGAGCCAATCGCAAAGAACGGCTTACTTTGATAATGCAAAATTTTTACTGATGATCTTGGTCGTCTTCAGTCACTTGCTGCAGCCTTTTATCGGCGATCAGAAGTTTTATCATGACCTATATTATTTTATCTTCACTTTCCACATGCCAGCTTTTGTTTTTCTGGCTGGGTACTTTGCCAAACCGTTGACGAAGGGACACAAGCTTCGTGAGTTGATGAAAAAGTTCTTGCTGCCTTATGTCTTCTTTCAGGTGTTTTACACCGTCTATTACTGGTTGATCGGTCTACGGGAGTCGCTAAAAATCCAACTGTTGAATCCGCAATGGGCACTTTGGTTTTTGCTTAGCATGTTCTTTTGGCAGCTCTCGCTGTTGATCTTTCAAAAAATGTCCAAAAAGCAGGCGATCCTGCTGAGTATTGGCTTGAGCATCTTTGCTGGCTACGTGCCGTTTTTAAATCAAGTGTTGACCTTGCAGCGGACCTTTGTCTTTTTGCCGTTTTTCATTATCGGGTTTTATTTTCCCAAAAATGAGATGCGCTTTTTATTGAAACCAAAGATTCGAACCATCAGTTTGCTTTTCCTACCGATCATCTACACCTTTATCGCGTTTTTTCATGGGATGAACAAGTACATGGTTTTTGGTTCCAAGCCTTATGACGATTACTTGAGCTATCCGTTGTTCGGCGGTCCCTTGCGTGCGGTCTTTTTCGTGATCGGGCTGATGGGGATCATCGGTTTTCTGAGCCTCGTGCCTAGAGAGCACCTGTTTTTTACGAAGTGGGGCAAAAACACTCTGCTGGTCTATCTTTTACAGGGGATCTTCATCAAGGGCTTGCGGGCATTAGCGATCACCGACTTGAACCTGTCGGTATTAGGCTTTGTGACGTTGGTGTTAGCCAGTGTTTTACTGACGATCTTGCTAGCTAGTCGTCCGATCCGCTTCCTTTATGCACGATTTGAACGAGGACTATCCTTTGTTTTACTTGGCTTTTTGCTTTTGATGCTAACTCTTTAAATCCTTGATACGAGCAACCGCTCTTAGAAAGATGATTTTTTCATTTTTCTAGGAGCGGTTGTTATTTGAGAGGCAGAGGCGTAAAATGGAAGGAAAGGAAAGTGAAAGGATGAAGAAATATGTCAGAAATTTCAAAAAAGACCACCGCTGCCTTTGCGCAAGCGTATCAAGAAAATAATAAACAAACGGCACTGCAACGGAGTGTTGTGAAAAATGGGATCACCGCTTCTGCGGAAAACGTGTCAGCAAAAGTCAACAATGTGCCAGTTTTTTCAGTTGATGTGACAACCGGGAAAGTCTCAAACCAAAAACAATCAGGCCGCTGCTGGATGTTTGCCGCATTGAATACATTCCGTCATAAGATGTTGAATGATTTCAATTTAAAAGAATTTGAATTGTCGCAAAACCATACCTTCTTTTGGGACAAATACGAAAAAGCCAACTATTTCTATGAAAATATTTTAGCAACTGCTAACGAACCTTTAACAAGTCGCAAAGTTGCTTTCTTATTGCAAACACCACAACAAGATGGTGGGCAATGGGACATGATCGTTTCGATTTTCCAAAAATATGGTGTCGTGCCAAAAACGGTCATGCCAGAAAGCAGCAACTCTTCCAATTCTCGTGACCTAAACAATTACTTGAACAAAAAACTGCGTAAAGATGCGGTTGCTTTGCGTCAGCTAGTGGCTGAAGGCAAAACAGCTGAAGACATCCAAACAGCCAAAGAAGCGATGTTGGAAGACATTTATCGTTTCTTAGCGACTTCTTTAGGCACACCGCCAGAAACATTTGATTTTGAATACCGTGATGAAGACAAAAACTATCACATTGATCGCAACTTAACACCGCAAAGCTTTTATGAAAAATATGTCGGGGTGGACCTTGACGATTATGTCAGTATCATCAACGCACCAACTGCCGACAAACCTTACAATCAATCGTATACCGTAGAAATGCTAGGCAACGTGGTTGGCGGCAAAGAAGTCAAATACTTGAACGTCGATATGCCGACCTTCAAAAAATTAGCGATCGCTCAATTGGAACAAGGGGAGTCCGTGTGGTTCGGTTGTGATGTCGGTCAATCTTCTACCAGAGATACTGGGATCATGGCATTATATGCCTATGATATCAACGACTTATTTGATATCGACTTTACGATGACGAAAGCAGAACGCTTAGATTTTGGCGAAAGCTTAATGACCCATGCGATGGTCTTGACTGGCGTTGACTTGATCGACGGCGAATCAACCAAATGGAAAGTCGAAAACAGCTGGGGTGAAAAAGTCGGAACGAATGGCTTCTTCGTCATGAGCGATGCATGGATGGATGAATACACCTATCAAATCGTGGTTCGCAAAGAATTCCTGACAGCAGAACAATTGGCTGCCTTTGAAGCAGAACCAACGGTCTTAGCACCTTGGGATCCAATGGGCGCTTTGGCGTAAGTCAGCAATTTCTAATGATTGCCTGAATATTTTCTGAAATTTTTCAAAAAGACGAAATGAAAAAATAACGAACCAGTTGCCGCAATCCAACCGTTAGGAAAGCAGAAATCCTAGCAGCATGGGAGTGTGGCAACGGTTCTTTTTTTATTTACTGACAAAAAAGCGGTACCATCCCAGAAAAGTGGGAACTTATTTATTGTAAGATGAAGCAAACTTCTTTAAAATGGAATAGTCACTAATGATGCCACACGTCTCATTAGAGTGAACTGTTGAAGAATGGTCACTGGGAACCTTTACTTCCTCTGACAGACTTTGTCATGTTTATTGAACAAAAGGAGGATTCAAATGACAAATCTGTTAACTATTATTGTTGTTCTACTTTTTGCTGCCCTTATTTATGGGTTCTACTTATTGCAAAAGCGTCACGTGAAGTTTTCAACGCGGGTCTTTGCGGCGTTGTTCGTCGGGATCGTTTTTGGTGGTGTGCTACAGCTGATTTTTGGGACAGGCTCTGACGTTGTCACGCAAGCTCTTGACTGGATCACGATGGTCGGTAGCGGCTATGTGGCCCTCTTGCAAATGCTGATCATGCCCTTGATCTTCGTTTCGATCGTTGGTGCTTTCACCAAGATGAAAGAAAGCGAAAAAATCAAGAAGATCAGTTTTACGGTTCTTGCGACTTTGCTAGGGACAACGGCGATCGCTGCCTTGATCGGGATTGTGATGGTCATGGTCTTTGGTCTTGACGGTGCCAGCTTTACCGAAGGAGCAACGGAAACAGCGCGGATCGCAGAATTAGCGGAACGTTCGACACAAGTCCAAGATCTATCGATCCCACAACAAATCGTTTCTTTCATCCCAAGTAATGTCTTCGCCGACTTTGCTGGTACTCGTTCGACAAGTACGATCGGGGTCGTGATTTTCTCAGCCTTTGTTGGGATCGCCTTTCTTGGTGTCAAACGCAAATCACCGAAAGAAGCGGAAACTTTTGCGAATTTGATGGACAGCTTATATAAAATCGTGATGCGTATCGTCACGTTAGTTTTGCGCCTGACACCTTATGGCGTTTTGGCATTGATGACAAACGTATTAGCTTCAAGTGATTTTGAAGCCATCTTGAACTTAGGAAAATTTATCATCGCTTCTTATGCCGCTTTGATTTTGGTCTTACTCGTTCATTCATTATTGCTGATCGCTGTTCGGGTCAATCCAGTAACGTATTTCAAAAAGGCCTTTCCAGTCTTGAGCTTCGCCTTTACTTCTCGTTCAAGTGCGGGTGCCTTGCCATTGAACATCGAAACCCAAACCAAAGCGTTAGGTGTTGATGAAGCCACGGCTAACTTTGCAGGCAGCTTTGGGTTATCGATTGGTCAAAACGGCTGTGCGGGTGTTTATCCAGCGATGTTGGCAACGATCGTTGCACCAACGGTTGGGATCAATGTCTTTGATTGGCAGTTTATCCTGCTGCTAGTTGCAGTAGTTACGATCAGCTCATTCGGCGTTGCTGGTGTCGGCGGTGGCGCAACCTTTGCTTCATTGATCGTCTTAGGCTCAATGAACTTGCCGATCGCCATCGTAGGCTTAGTTATTTCTGTTGAACCATTGATCGATATGGCACGGACACTTGTTAATGTCAGCGACAGTATGGTTGCTGGAATGGTGACCAGCAGCCGTATCAACGAACTGGATCGTTCGATCTTAGATGATTCTGCGGCCGTGATCGAAGCCGAATAGAAACATTTTTTAACAAGCGAAAGCAAAGAAAGACTGCGTGTGGTCTTTCTTTTTTTTGTCCGTTAAAGCTCAGCTCATAGAAAAATCTAGGTTTCAGTGCCCTTAATAGCGAAGTTTCTGCTATACTTTTAACTAGAACATCGCGGGAGGGATAAGCAATGACACAATTGATTCAACTAGAACGAGCAGCAAACGTCAGAGAACTTGGCGGCTATCAAACGATAAACGGCACGACGATCAAACGAAAAAAATTGATCCGCAGTGCGGCGATCAATGAATTGACTGCTTCAGATCAAGCAGTACTGGCAAACTATGGGGTCAATCAGGTCATTGATTTTCGCTCCATCGCTGAAGCCAATGCACAGCCTGATCGACCGATCGCCACAGCAAAGCAGCTTTTTTTACCTATTTTCAAAGAAGACGAAACGATGGTTTCCTTGTCGCCAGAAAGCTTGAAGCAGCGCTTGGAAGATGGGGAAGATGCCGAAGAGCAGATGAAAAAAGTCTACCGTCACTTTGTTGAAAGCGACTATGCCCGCCAACAATATCGGCAGTTCTTTGATCATGTGATCGACAATGCGGAAGGTAAAGGAGCAACCTTGTTCCACTGTACCGCGGGCAAAGATCGCACAGGCTTTGGCGCCTTTTTATTGCTGCATGTGTTGGCTGTGGCACCAGCGACGATCAAAGAAGATTATTTAGCGACCAATCGCTATTTAGCCCCAATGCTAAAAGAAAAATTTGCCCCAATGACCCAGCATTTGCCGGAAGAGCTGTTAACGGCGATTACGGTTTTGATGAGTGCCAAAGAGAGTTTTCTTGAGGAAAGTTTGGCTGCGATCGATCAGTATTTCGGTTCGGTCGATCAGTATCTCCTGCAAGGACTAGGTGTGACGAAAGAAGAGCAAGCGTATTTGACTGCCCAACTGACTGAGTAAAGAAAGGGAGATCCGTATGGAGGAAGCATTGTTCGCAGCAATCGGGATGCCCGGCTCGCTGACACCCATCAGTGGTGGGGATGTCAATCAAACGTATCGTTTCACGACAGCAGAAAATCGCTATTTTTTAAAGACCCATCCTCATGTTTCATCGGTGTTCTTTCAAGCAGAAATCAATGGCTTAGCTGAATTAGCCCCTTTCGTGCGGGTGCCAAAAATCGAACGCCTCGGTCAGACCGAAGTGGGGGCATTTTTATTGATGGAATGGATCGATAGTGGGGAAGGACAGCAGCGGCGCTTAGGCCAATGCTTGGCTCGGCTTCATCAGCAGACGCAGGAGTCTTTTGGTTTTTACGAAGACAATTACATCGGCTTTTTGCCGCAAGTCAATCCGAAAACCACCGATTGGCTTGATTTTTACACAGTCTGCCGTTTGGATGTGCAAGTCGAATTAGCGAAGCTGGGTAATCACTGGCATGCCAAACGGGAAGCCGCTTATCTGCGTTTGAAAGAATTTTTGCATGAGAATTGGCGTGATCGCAGCGTCACACCTGCTTTATTACACGGTGATTTTTGGCGGGGGAATGTGCTGTTCGATCAACAAGGAGAACCAGTGTTTCTTGATCCGGCAGTCGCCTATGGGGATCGAGAAATGGATATTGCGATGTCCCAGCTTTTCGGCGGTTTTCGTCAGGAATTTTTGGAAGGCTATCAAGAAGTCTATCCATTAGATGAGAATTGGAAAGAGCGACTGCCAGTGTATCAATTGTATTATTTATTGGTCCATTTGAATCAATTTGGCGAAAGTTATGGACCAACTGTCGATGAAATATTGAGTCGTTTTTAGGAGGCAATTAGAACTATGGCAGCAAAGTATCAAGCCACGCATGAAGTGGCGTATTATGAATGTGATGTCAACCAAACGATGACGTTTCCAGCCATGCTAGGCATTGCCATCAAGACATCAGAAGAACAAAGTGCGGCGTTAAACCGCGGACCGGAAGTCATCGCTAGTTATGGCTTGACCTGGATCATTACCAGCTATCATATAACGGTAACTCGTTTGCCGCGCGTAGGGGAGCAGATCCAAGTGGCGACCCAGGCGAGAGAATACAATAAGTTTTTCTGCTACCGTTACTTTTGGTTATTGGCAGAAGACGGAACGGAATTGGTCAAAATCGAAGCGGTTTTTGCGTTGATGGACCCGGAGACGCGCAAAGTCAGCAGTGTTCCGGATGAGATCGTGGTACCTTTTGGCAGTGAAAAAATTAAGCGAATCAAACGCTATCCGAAGATCACCCCTATCACGCAAGGACAATTTTTGCCGTATCGGGTGCGTTTCTACGATATCGATAGCAATCAGCATGTCAACAACGCCATGTATTTCAATTGGCTGATGGACGTCTTAGGCTATGAGTTTTTAACAAAACATGAAGTGACCCAAGTGACGATCCGCTTTGATCGGGAAGTTGCTTACGGCCATTTGATCGAAAGCCATTTTCAAATCAATGAAAAGACAGTCGATGAAGCCGGCGAGGCTGTGCCGCTGCATACGATCCACGAGATCAAGATCGGTGAGGATACTTACTGCGAAGCCATCTTTACTTGGCGAGAAAAATAAAACAACCCTTTTGCCTCCGTTAACGGAATGGCAAAAGGGTTTTTGTTTGGTCAATTCTCCATGAAATCAGGAAGCTCATCCATGGTCAACCCACGGTTTTTCGCTATCAACAATTTGATGCGGGCTTTTTGGCTATTGATGCTATTGCAGAAAATCACCCCAAGAGCTTGCAATTCGATCCCGCCGCCTAAGTAGTCATAGACCGGCTCGGCAACTCCGTTGAAGCAGCGAGAAACTAAGACGACCGGAATGTTTCTAGCGATCAGTTTTTTCAAAGGCTCAATGGTTTGAGGCGGCAGATTGCCAGCGCCTAAAGCTTCGATCACTAGTCCATCGATCAGCGAGTCGGCTAAAGCATCGAACAATTCCCCAGTCATCCCAGCATAGGCTTTGACGATCGGAAACAAACCATCGACACGATCAACATCCAAATGGCGGTTATTTAACAGCTCTTGCATAAACAAGATTCGGTGCTTTGTGACTAAGCCGATCGGACCTAATGTCGGGGTGCGGAACGTCGCAATATTGGTGGTGTGGGTTTTCGTAACATAACGTGCGGAATGGATCTCATCGTTCATCACGACTAAGACACCTTTTCCTATGGCATCGGGGGACTTGGCGACCCGAATCGCACTTTCAAAGTTATAAAGCCCGTCACTGCCGATTTCATTACTTGAGCGCATGGCACCAGTCACCACGATCGGTAACTGACCGCCGATCGTGGTATCTAAAAAGAAGGCCGTTTCTTCCAGCGTATCGGTTCCGTGAGTGATCACGACCCCATCGACACCGCTTAAATGCGCCAGCTGGATACGTTCTTTCAGCTGCAGCATTTCTTTTGGCGTCATATGAGGACTGGGAATATTAAAAATGTCTTCGACGATCAATTCAACATCGTCATCAATGTGGATCGGTGCATCCATCAGCGGATTGCTGACATCGGGGCTGACGCCGCCTGTCAGGGTATCTTCTTTCATGGCGATGGTACCGCCAGTGTGCAACACGAGAATTCGTTTCATTTTTTCATCACCTGCAATGATTTATTTACTCTTAACTCAAAACTATTGTATACTATTAAAATAAGAAAACAAGGAGCGATGGGAAAAAATGATTCGAATTGGTTGTACCACATTTAGTGAACATGGCAGTCTCGTGCAAAGAAAAAACTCGAAATTATTTGAGTATGCCCGTTATTTTCCGTTAGTTGAGCTGGATACCACCTATCATTTTTTGCCAAAAGAAAAAGACGTGCGCAATTGGTTGGCCCAGATTCCCGAAAATTTCCGCTTTGTGTTGAAAGTCCATCAAAGTGTGACCACCCAAGGGGATTTGCCAGATCAGTTGACCATGACCGAAGCGCTGCAGCTTTATAAAGAAGCGATCGCGCCAATGGTAGAAGCGGGCAAACTGTTTTGCCTATTGGCGCAATTTCCCAACAGCTTTAAATGTACGAAAGAAAATGTCGCCTATTTAGATCAAGTGCGAGAATGGTTTGCGGGTTACCCAGTGGCGATTGAGCTGAGAGACAGCAGCTGGTATCAGCCGAAACTGTATCCGGGAATGATCGATTATATGAAGC
Source organism: Enterococcus sp. AZ179 (assembly GCF_050498885.1). Taxonomy (NCBI): domain Bacteria; kingdom Bacillati; phylum Bacillota; class Bacilli; order Lactobacillales; family Enterococcaceae; genus Enterococcus; species Enterococcus sp. AZ179. The sequence goes on from NZ_JBMHEO010000001.1 coordinate 2,133,089, forward strand.
GAAAACAGTTTTCCTTAGTAGTCGTTGATCAGCCGAAAAAGCTATCGACCACGATTCCCCTTGATCCAACCGTGACCAATCCTGCGTTTGTCCTGTGCCGTTTTCATGGACGCAACGACAGCGGCTGGACAGCGACGGGGCCAGATGCCAAAAATCTGCGGACCTTGTATCGCTATGACCAAGCCGAACTAACGGAGTTAAAACAAGCGATTCAAGCCATCGAAGCCAATGCCAAAGAAGTCGCAGTGGTCTTCAATAATAATGCCGGTCGTGATGCCGCTGACAATGCTCGTGCATTGATCGATGCGCTGCAGATCGATTACGAAGCATTAAATCCTAATCAGTTGAAATTATTTTGAGGAGTCATATGATAAAAGCAATCTTTTTTGATATTGATGGCACACTGATTGCCAGTAACGGCAAGGCGCTTGCCAGTACTCGTGAAGCCATCAAACAAGCCCAAGCCAATGGCGTCCTCTGCGGCATTGCCACCGGACGTGGTCCGGTTGATTTAGAGAAGGTGATCGATTACTTGTCGTTAGACATGTTTATCACCTATAACGGCCAATATGTTTACACGAAGGAAACCTTGATTTATGCCAAACCTTTTCCAAAACAAACGCTGGAAGCGATCGTAGAATACGCCGATGAAAATTATCGTCAAGTCATGTTTGGCGGAGAAACGCAAGTGGCTGGCAGCTTGACGATCCGTTTAAGCCAATCACCCGTCATGCAGCGCTATTTGCGCTATGTACCGAAAAAATTTCCCGTCGGCTTTTTAAAGAAAGTCTTGCAGCGCTTCAGTCCCAATCGCAACGCCAAACGTTATGAATCATTGGACATTTTACGAGAGCCAATCTATCAGTGTATTATGCTGAGCCCTGAATCAGAGCGCGAAAAATTACGCTCCAAGCTGCCGCAATGTGATTTTAAGCGATCCAATGCCTATTCTGTTGATATCGTGCCGAAAAACGGTTCGAAAATCAAAGGGATCAAAGAATTTTTGGCCTATGAAGGGATCGCGATGGAAGAAGCGATGGCCTTTGGGGATCATTTTAATGATGTGGAAATGTTAGAAGGTGTGGGGATCGGGGTTGCGATGGGCAATGCCCAGCCCATCACCAAAGCCAGTGCTGACTTTGTGACGGACACCAACGATCATGACGGCATCAAGAAAGCCTTGATCCATTTTGGGATCATTGCCGAGGATGCCCAAGCAAGGGATTGAATTAAAAAAAATAAACAAGGTGTAGCCAATCCATGAAGCAACGTAGGAGACAGCGCAGAACCATGAAACAGAACCATTAGAAAAAGCAGAAAGAAGCGAGAGAAATGAGTCCATTTGAAATGACGGAAGAGTTTCATAAAACCTTTGATCCAACACGACCGCCATATCCACAAGCTTTTTCAGCGGAAAAAGCCCAGTTTCGTGCTGGTTTTAAAATTGAAGAATTAGTTGAGTTCCTTTATGCTGCCAGCAACAATGACGAAGAGACCTTTCAAGCAGGCCTGGAGCATTTGCATCAAGCAATTGATCAAGCCCAAGCCAAGCTGGCTGCCAAACAACAGCCTGTCAGTGATTCTCTAGTAGAACAAGTCGATGCGCTCTGTGATCTGCTGTATTTTACCTATGGCTCTTTTTCACTGGTAGGGGTCGATCCAGCGCCGATCCTGGCTATCGTTCATGACGCCAACATGGGGAAACTTTTTCCAGATGGGCAGCCCCATTATGATCCTGAGACCCACAAAGTCATGAAGCCTAGCGATTGGGAAGAACGGTTTGCTCCTGAACCGCGAATCAAGGCAGAAATCAAACGCCAATTGGCACAAAAACAAGCGCAAGCCCAAGAATCGTCAGAATAATAAAGAAACGTGCCAGTTGCCCGTTCCGATTGCTTATTAGCAAAAGGAGTGGTGCAACTGGCACGTTTGGTTTAATCAAAGAAAGTGTAGTAAAGGGTTCTGACAGCGGCTTTTTCTTGTTCTTTGTGGATGCCGAACATGATGCTGACCTCAGAGGACCCCTGGTTGATCATCTCTAAGTTGATATTTTTCCGCGCAAGGGCAGCGGTACTGTCGGCAGTGATCCCGACCCGCTGACGCATCCCTTCACCAACGACGACGACCATGGATAGATCGTGGGTCATTCGCAGTTCATCGGGATCGATCTCGTAGGCGATCTTGCGCAGCAGTTCTTCTTCCAATACTGGATTCAACTGGTTGGAGCGCATAATGATCGAGATATCATCGATTCCTGAAGGCATGTGTTCATAATTTAAATCAAATTCCCGGAAAATCTCTAAGACCCGTAACGTGAACCCAACTTCGCGGTTCATCAAGTATTTGCGGATATAGATCATACAAAAGCCTTCGTCACTGGCAACGCCGATCACCGGCTGATCCAAATTGTCTCTTTGGTTGGTGATCAAGGTGCCGGGATGACTTGGGTTATTGGTGTTTTTGATCACCACGGGAATTTTCGCATGGTATGAAGGCATCAACGCCTCATCGTGCAAAACAGTAAAGCCGGCATAAGACAGCTCCCGCATTTCTCGGTAAGTCACTTCTTTGATGGACTCTGGATGATGAACGTAGCCTGGATGAGCAGAAAAAATCCCATCGACATCGGTAAAGTTTTCGTACAATTCTACTTGCAGACCAGCCGCCACGATGGCACCAGAAATATCAGATCCCCCTCGAGAGAAGGTACAGATTTCGCCGGCTTCTGTGTAACCAAAGAAGCCAGGAATCACTAAGATTTCAGGACTATCGCGCCATTGTGCGATCTTAGCGTACGATTTGTTCAAGATACGGGCGTTTTGGGGTTCATCCGTCACCAGCAACCCAAGTTCTTGTGGATTCATGTAGCGAGCAGCTAATCCACGGCTTTGTAAAATCCCTGCGATCAATTTGGCATTGTTGTCTTCGCCGCTTGCCAAAACCGTATCATAAAGATGCGGATTGTCTTGAGTAGGCAGTGTTTGAAAAGCCGCCAATGATTGCCAGATGCGGTCTAAATGGACTTGTTCGATACCAAAGGGGGCGGCGATCGCTGTATAGCGGGCATAGATTTCTTCTATTAAATCAGTGATTTCTTCTTGGGCAGACAGACGGGTACAGACTGCTAGTAACAGATCGGTGACTTTCTGATCGTCGCTGGAACGCTTACCAGGCGCTGAAACAACAACAAACCGTCTTTTAGGATCACTTTCAATTATCGCAACAACTTTTTCGACTTGTTCGGCTGAGGCAAGGGAACTGCCTCCGAATTTCGCTACTTTCATTTGACATTACTCCTGTTCAAGCTTTTTACTAGAGTACAGTTTCAATAGGGAGAAATCAAGCGGTTTCTTGAAAAAAATCGGAAAAATCAGAAAAAAAGTCACTTGTTGATGTAAATTTCACGATTTGTTTTCATTATCGATGGAAAAGCCGTGAATGATTTTATTCAATGCGAAAAAAGTCGATCTTTTTTGCCTCAATCTAATGCTTGATTTTTTTCTTTATGCTATAATCTAGCGTAGATGCTTTTTTATAAAGGGACTGTCTGTCCTTTTTATACTCAACGAACTTATCAATCAATCTGCTGATCAGCAGATTTTAGACGAAACATGTATATTTGAAAATTGGAGGAACCACAAAATGGGAACTAATATCATCTTTGGAATTGTCATTGCCATCATCATCATCGCAGCGGTCTTGTATGCAATTGGCTTTTTCATGCGGAAGAAAAACCAAGAAAAGCTAAATGACTTGGAAAAACGCAAAGAAAATCTGTTTGACTTACCGGTGATCGAAGAAGTCGATGAAGTAAAAAGAATGCACTTGGTTGGTCAAAGTCAAAACACCTTCCGTGAGTGGAACCAACAATGGACAGATATCTCCACAAAATCTTTTGCTGAACTTGAGAGTCAAATCTTTGAAGTGGAAGAACTAAACGAACGCATCCGCTTTTTCAAAGCAAAAGGGGCGATTGTTCAAGCGGAAGCGACCATGGATGAGATGGAACGCCAAGTAGAAGAGATTCGCGCCGGCTTGAAAGAATTACGAGAAAGTGAAGAACGAAATTCACTGGAAGTCCAAAAAGCGTTGGACGTTTACGAAGACTTGAAGAAGAAGCTACGGGATCAAGGCGAAGAATTCGGTCCTGCTTACAATGAGCTGCAAAAACAAATCAAAAACATTGAAATTGAGTTCACCCAATTTGTTACCTTAAATACTTCAGGCGATCCTGTGGAAGCACGGGAAGTGTTAGACCAAGCAGAAAAACACACCTATGAAGTAGAAGACTTAATGAAACGGATCCCAGCGGCCTACGAAGAATTAAACCGTACCTTCCCAGATCAGTTGAAAGAAATCCAAGATGGCTACAAAAAATTATTAGAACAAAAATATGTGTTCCCAGAAGCAAACTTCCAAGAAGAAATCAACCGTGTGAAAAAACGAGTTGAAAACTCCATGAACGATCTAGCGAAAACAGAAGTCGCTTCCGTTGAAGTGGCAAGTCGTGATACTGCAAGTGATATCGATGCCTTGTATACGGTGATGGAACGTGAGATCAATGCCAAGAAATATGTCATGAAAAATCGCCAAATCATTGAAGACTATATTGACCACGCAACGAAGAACAACCGTCAGTTGTTGATCGAGTTGGATCATACGGCACAAAGCTATACATTGAATCATAATGAATTAGGTCGCGTCCGTGGTTTTCAAACGGAAGTCGACGAATTGGCTCGTCGCAATAACGAGTACCTACCACAATTAGAAAAGCACGAAATTCCTTATTCAGAAGTGCAAAGCTTCTACAAAGATGCCTACAAGATTTTGGATGATGTGGAAAGCCAGCAAGTCGAAATCGATGATTCCCTTGCGGAATTACGTCGTGGCGAAAAAGTTGCGCAAGAAAAAGTGGAAAGCTTCGAATTCCGTCTACGCAACTTGAAGCGGTTTGTTGAGAAGCAACGCTTACCTGGTTTGCCAGGTGAGTACTTAGAATTCTTCTTCGTGGCAACAGATCGGGTGGAAGAACTAGGCAAAGAATTGAACAAGATTCGCATCAACATGCAAGAAATCAATAAATTGGTTTCTGTCTGTGAAGAAGATCTTGATCTTTTAGATGAACAAACGAAAGACTTGGTGGATGCTGCGGCATTGACTGAGCAAATGATGCAATATGCCAACCGTTATCGTCATTCTCATCCAGATATCAAGGCAGCGATCGACAAATCACTTTACTTGTTCAGTAAAGAATATCGCTATCAAGATGCGCTAGATGAAATCGGCACAGCGTTGGAACGAGTAGAACCAGGTGCCTTCAAAAGGATCGAAAACTTCTACTTCAATAACCGCGACTTAGTATAATACGAAAGCCAGCAGTGAAAAACTGACTGGCTTTTTTCATGGAAAGAATGGCTCGCTGCATGATTAACGCTTACGAAGGAAGGGAAAGTTTCCTTTAAATAAAGCCAAAGCCAGCGAGTCACCTTGAAACTCAGCCCAAGAGCAGTTATAATGGGAAAGAATTTTTTTAGAGAAAGGGTCCTATCATTGATCTATTTTGACAACAGTGCAACAACCGCTATTTATCCACAAGCTTTAAATACATATGTCCAAGTCAGTCAGCGAATCATCGGCAATCCCTCAAGCCTGCATGATTTAGGAAATCAAGCCAATCGCCTGCTACAGCAATCACGTCAGCAGATCGCCGATCTGTTAAACGTTTCTTCCAAAGAGATCGCATTTACCAGTGGGGGGACCGAAGGAGACAACTGGGTCATCAAAGGGACTGCTTTAGCGAAAAAAGCCTATGGGAATCACCTGATTATTTCCAGTATTGAACACCCAGCCGTCAGTGAAACAGCCGCTCAATTAGCCGAGTTAGGGTTTGAGGTCAGTGTGGCACCTGTCGATGCGCAAGGCTTTGTCAACGTGTCAGAATTAGCAAACATGATTCGCAAAGAAACGATTTTGGTTTCGGTGATGGCGGTCAATAATGAGGTAGGATCGATTCAACCGATCCATGAGATCGCAACCGTGTTGGCGGACTACCCAACGATCCATTTCCATGTAGATGCTGTCCAAGCCATCACAAAGGTCCCGCAAGAGCAATGGTTCAATGAGCGAGTCGATTTTGCCGTGTTCTCTGCACATAAATTTCACGGACCTCGTGGCGCCGGATTTATCTATTGGAAACAAGGTCGTAAGTTGGCGCCATTGATGACTGGCGGTGGGCAAGAGCAAAACCAGCGCAGCGGTACCGAAAATGTACCAGCAATCGTTGCCATGGCAAAAGCCCTGCGTTTAGCGACGGAACACAAGGCTGAAAAGCCGAACCATGTTCAATTATTAAAAGGCTATTTGCAAGAAGCACTGGCTGGCTATGAGAAAGTCACGCTTTTTTCTGGCACTGAAGGGTTTGCGCCACATATACTTTGTTTCTCATTAAAAGGGATCAGAGGAGAAGTCTTAGTCCATGCCTTTGAAGAAAAGCAGATCTATCTTTCGACGACGAGCGCTTGTTCCTCTCGTAAAAAGATGGCCAGCAGTACGCTTCATGCGATGCACGTTCCGGAACAGTTAGCGACATCCGCTGTTCGTATCAGTTTAGATGAGAGCAATACGATGGCAGAAGTCGAGCAGTTTCTAATCGTCTTCCACCAGTTGTACCAAAAATTTTCGAAAATTAATTAAGCACGACATAGCACTATAAAATCAATCCAAATCAAAGGAGTTTTCTCGTGAATTATTCAGAAATCATGGTTCGTTACGGCGAACTGTCAACAAAGGGCAAAAATCGTCGTAGTTTTATTATGCAATTAGCCTCAAACGTCAAACGTACCTTAGCCGATTATCCCCATGTCAAAGTTCATGCCGAGCGAGATCGCATGCACTTGCTATTGAACGGTGAAAACAGCCAAGAGATCATTCCTAAGCTGCAAAAAGTCTTTGGGATTCAAAACTTTTCCCCTAGTATTCGGGTTGAAAAAGACATTGAGGTATTGAAGAAAGCCGTTCAAGACGTTATGGCAGAGATCTACACCGGTGTTGAGACCTTCAAAATCACAGCTAAGCGCAGCGATCACTCGTTTGTGCAAGATAGCAACCAGTTGAATTTGACCTTAGGTAATGCGGTGATCGACCGTTTTCCTGATATCAAAGTCCAAATGAAAAAACCAGACATCAATCTGCGGGTGGAAATACGGATCGATGGCGCCTATCTGTCCTATGAAACGATCCAAGGAGCAGCCGGCTTACCCGTTGGCACCAGCGGTAAGGGAATGTTGATGCTTTCTGGTGGTATCGATTCGCCAGTTGCAGGCTACTTTGCCATGAAACGCGGTGTTGAGATCGAAGCAGTCCATTTTGCAAGTCCTCCTTATACGAGTGAACAAGCATTACAAAAAGCCAAAGATCTAACGAAGAAGCTTGCTCCTTATGTGGGAAGCATCCAATTTATCGAAGTTCCGTTTACGGAAATCCAAGAAGAAATCAAAAACCGTGTGCCGCAAGGCTATTGGATGACCATCACCCGTCGGATGATGCTGCGTTTGACAGATGCGATTCGTGAGGCTCGTCATGGCTTGATTATCTTAAATGGTGAATCATTAGGACAAGTCGCTTCACAAACTTTGCATAGCATGGTCGCCATCAATGAAGTAACCAATACGCCAATCGTGCGCCCAGTGGCAACGATGGACAAATTGGAGATCATTGAAGTTGCCGAAGCCATTGATACCTTTGAGTTATCGGTTCAGCCCTTTGAGGATTGCTGCACAATCTTTGCCCCCCCTCAACCAAAGACACGCCCAAGACTGGATAAAGTACATCAATATGAAGAGCGTCTCGATATCGAAGGGATGATGGAACGTGCGATGGCTGGGTTGAAACTAGAAGTAATCACGGCAAATCAAGAAAAAATAGCAACCGAATTCGCTGAATTCTTATAATAAAGTTTCTTTTTTAAACTACGACCACAACTGTTATGGAACATTTGTGGTCGTTTTTCATCGTGTGAGAGAGTTTGTGAATATTTTCTTGCTATTGAAAATGGAACATGCTACACTCAATATGTGAATCATTTAACAAGGAGGGTGGACAGGATGGAAGCATTAAGAGATAAAAAACTTCCGAAAGCAACGGCAAAACGTTTGCCAGCTTATTTACGACACTTAAAATTACTGGATGCCTCAGGTATTCAGCGAATCAAATCAAAAGAGTTTGCAGAAATCACGCAAGTTCCTTCAGCCACGATCCGCCGGGATTTTTCTCATCTAGGAGAATTGGGTAGAAGTGGGTATGGCTATGATGTTCCTTATTTGATTGAGGTTTTGAGCTATATTTTAGAAACCAATGAGGAGAAAAAAATCGCCTTGATTGGTTATGGAAATTTAGGAAAAGCGTTAGCTAACAACAATTTTCGCAGAAATGAAAATCTTTCCGTCATCGCGGTTTTTGACAATGATCCAGAAATGATTGGCCAGACCATTAGTGGACGTTATGTCTATGGAATGGACCAATTGGCGGAAGTCGTAGCAGAAAAAGGGATCACCGTAGCGATTTCGACTGTTCCTAGCCGCTATTCACAAATGGCGATCGATGCGATCGTGGATGCTGGGATCACAGCAATCCTGAATTTTGCCCCTGATCCCGTCATCGTGCCAAAAGATGTCAATATCCAATACATTGATTTGACGACAGAATTGCAAACCTTGATCTTTTTTGATACGACCTACTCGCAAAAATCGAAAGTCTGAGCAAATCCTTTTCGTTTTTTGACAATCTTTCTTATACTGGGAGAAAATGCTATAGGAGAGATGTTATGCAAGTTACACGCAAAGAAACGGTTTATGAGATGCCCGGCAACCAACCAAAAGTAGGGGATAAAGCAGCTGATTTTCGCTTGAAAAGTTTAGAGGACAAGGAATATACACTGACTGATTTTTTAGGAAAACCAACGATCATCAGCGTTGTTCCCGATATCGTGACACGTGTCTGTGCGTTGCAGACCAAGCGTTTCAACCAAGAAGCAAGTCAATTGGATGATATAAATTTTGTAACGATCTCTAACAATACAAAAGAAGAACAAGCACAATGGTGCGGCCAAGAAGGCGTCGACATGATCATGTTTCATGATCCAGCGAATACCTTCGGTGAGGCCTATCAAATCATGATCCCAGACTTCGGTCATTTTGCCCGAGCAATTTTCGTTTTAGACCGTGAAGGCGTGATTCAACACGTTGAGATCGTACCTGAGATCTCCCACGAACCAGATTATCAAGCAGCCATCGATGCAGCGAAAGCAAACCTCTGATTGACTTTCAAAAAAGTTCATTGTAGAATGTAGCAAGATGAAACAAGAATCTATGATGGCAAGACAATGTTCAAGAGGAGTATCAGTGACCCTGGCGGTCAGAGAGAAGTCGGTCGGTGCAAGACTTCCCCAGACACTGAAAAGGTAGCTTGAAGGTCTTTGATCCGAACCACGGTTTGTTTCTTGCAGACAAAGCCGCACAGTAAGATCAAGCGCGTCGTGAACGTTACCTCACGTCAAAGTGGCAGAGCAATCTGCAATTTAGGTGGTACCGCGTATCAGCGCCCTAATGCCTCGGCATTAGGGCGCTTTTTGCTGTGAATCACTGCGACTGGCCCACAAAGTGGGACAGAGCAGATGATGAACAGTACTAGGCGACCAAAGGGAGCGTAGTAACCATACTAGGAATCACTGCGACTGGCCCACAAAGTGGGACAGAGCAGATGATGAACAGTACTAGGCGACCAAAGGGAGCGTAGTAACCATACTAGGAATCACTGCGACTGGCCCACAAAGTGGGACAGAGCAGATGATGAACAGTACTAGGCGACCAAAGGGAGCGTAGTAACCATACTAGGAATCACTGCGACTGGCCCACAAAGTGGGACAGAGCAGATGATGAACAGTACTAGGCGACCAAAGGGAGCGTAGTAACCATACTAGGAATCACTATGACTGGCCCACAAAGAGGGACAGAGCAGATGATGAACAGTACTAGGCGACCAAAGGGAGCGTAGTAACCATACTAGGAATCACTATGATTGGCGCACAAAGTGGGGCAGAGCAGATGATGAACAGTACTAGGCGACCGTAGGGAGCGTAGTAACTATACTAGGAATCACTATGACTGGCGCACAAAGAGGGACAGAGCAGATGATGAACAGTACGCGAAGTCAACAAAATTGGTTCACGAAGCGAGCCAGATCGCTTGCCAAAAGCCCTAAGACACAATAGAGGATCACGGAAGTGAGCCATGACCTCTGTAAGCAATTTTTTTTACCAACAATAAACAGCTGTTAATTACCACTGCACTCATCCTGAACGATTCAAACATTTTCGCGCTTTACCCAGCAACAGGCACCAAAAAACCACACCAACCATTACGTTTAAAAAACGTAACTTTAGGAGGACCAACTATGACAGAAACTGAGAATCTATCCACCAAGTACAATCCCCAAGAAGTAGAAGCCGGGCGTTACCAAGATTGGTTAGAGCATGACCGTTTTAAACCAAGCGGCAACAAAGAAGCAAAACCTTATTCTATCGTGATTCCACCACCAAACGTAACAGGAAAATTGCACTTAGGTCATGCCTGGGATACCACGTTACAAGACATCATCATTCGTCAAAAACGGATGCAAGGGTATGACACCTTATGGCTGCCAGGAATGGACCATGCCGGGATCGCTACCCAAGCCAAAGTAGAAGAAAAGCTGCGGGAACAAGGAATTTCTCGCTATGACCTTGGTCGGGAAAAATTTGTTGAACAAGTATGGGATTGGAAAGAAGAATATGCCGGTCACATTCGGGAACAATGGGCGAAACTAGGCTTATCCCTAGACTATAGCCGTGAACGGTTCACATTAGATGATGGATTATCCGAAGCGGTTCGTAAAGTTTTCGTGACGCTATATGAAAAAGGCTTGATCTATCGTGGCGAGTACATCATCAACTGGGATCCACAAGCCCGCACGGCATTATCTGATATTGAAGTGATCCACAAAGACATCGAAGGTGCTTTTTACCACATGTCTTACGAATTAGCAGATGGCAGCGGTGTGGTGGAGATCGCAACGACTCGCCCAGAAACGATGTTGGGGGATACAGCAGTCGCGGTTCATCCAGAAGATGAACGCTATCAAGCATTGATTGGTAAGAAAGTGATCTTGCCTTTGGTCAATAAAGAGATCCCAATCATCGCTGATGAGTACGTGGACCAAGAATTTGGAACAGGGGTCGTAAAAATCACTCCTGCCCATGACCCGAATGACTTCGAGGTCGGTAACCGCCATGACCTACCACGGGTCAATGTCATGAATGATGACGGAACAATGAATGACTTAGCAGGTACCTATGCAGGCATGGATCGTTTTGCTGCTCGCAAGCAAATCGTGAAAGATTTAGAAGCGTTAGGTCGTCTGATCAAAATCGAAAAAATGGTCCATAGCGTAGGTCACTCAGAACGGACAGGCGTAGTAGTCGAACCTCGTTTATCGACACAATGGTTCGTAAAAATGGAACCATTAGCAAAACAAGCCATCGACAACCAAGAAACCGACGATGCGGTGGACTTTTATCCGCCACGTTTCAACCAAACATTCTTACGTTGGATGGAAAATGTCCATGACTGGGTTATCTCTCGTCAGTTGTGGTGGGGCCATCAAATCCCAGCTTGGTACCACAAAGAAACGGGGGAAATGTATGTAGGACTTGAAGCGCCAGCAAATGCCGAAAATTGGCAGCAAGATCCAGACGTATTGGATACATGGTTTAGTTCTGCTTTATGGCCGTTTTCAACGATGGGGTGGCCAGATGAAAACAATGAAGATTTCCAACGCTACTTCCCAACGAATACATTAGTGACTGGCTATGACATTATCGCATTTTGGGTAAGCCGTATGATTTTCCAAAGCTTGGAATTTACTGGCAAACGACCATTTGAAAATGTCTTGATCCACGGATTGATCCGTGATGAACAAGGTCGCAAAATGAGTAAGTCTCTTGGAAACGGGATCGATCCGATGGAAGTCATTGAACAATACGGCGCTGATGCATTGCGTTGGTTCTTATCAAATGGCTCTGCACCGGGACAAGACGTGCGTTTCAGCTATGAGAAAATGGATGCTGCTTGGAACTTCATCAATAAAATTTGGAATGCTTCCCGTTTTGTCTTAATGAATGTCAGCGAAATGACTGCAGAAGACATTGATTTTTCTGGTGAAAAATCAGTGGCGGATCGTTGGATCTTGACGCGCTTGAATGAAACGATTGAAAAAGTCACTGACCTTTTTGAACGCTTCGAATTTGGTGAAGCAGGTCGTCAATTATACAACTTTATCTGGGATGATTTCTGTGACTGGTACATTGAAATGTCGAAAGAAACGTTATACGGTGACAATGAAGCAGCGAAACAAGTTAATAAGAGCATCTTAGTCCATGTTCTTGATCAAATTTTACGCTTGTTGCACCCAATCATGCCATTTGTTACAGAAGAAATCTGGAGCAAGCTGCCGCATACAGGGGAATCATTAGTCGTTGCTGAGTATCCACAAGTGGCTCCAGAATGGACGGATGAAAAAGCGGCGCAAGGGATGGAAGTGTTGAAAGAATTGATTCGTTCGGTTCGAAACATCCGAGCAGAAGTAAATACACCACTTTCGAAACCAATCACTTTGCTGATCCAAGCAAATGAGCCTGAGATCGAAGAATTCTTGATCGCTAACAAAAACTATATCGAACGCTTCTGTAATCCAGAAGAACTAGAAATCTCTAACAGCTTGCAAGCCCCTGAATTGGCGATGTCTGCCATCCTATCAGGTGCGACGATCTACTTGCCACTAGCTGGGTTGATCAACATTGAAGAAGAAATCGCGCGTTTGGAGAAAGAACTAGCGAAGTTCACCCAAGAAGTTCAACGGGTACAAGGCAAACTGGCGAATGAACGCTTCGTTGCCAATGCACCAGAGGAAGTCGTGGCACAAGAACGCAGCAAAGAAGCCGATTATCTTGAAAAACAAAAAGCCGTTCAAGAACGGATCGAACAATTACGCACAATCCAATAGGATGAGCACATCATACGCAAACAAGCATCTTTCGGAGATGCTTGTTTTTGCTTATTCAATAGAAACAGGGCGAACAATTTTCTCGTTTAAAGGAAAGAAATTGGGAAAGCCGTTCATTTTTTGTTAAAATAGGAGCGAGGTGAGCGAGATGACAAGCGAAGAAGCAACAGCGTGGATCCATTCGCGTTTGACATTTGGGCAAAGACCTGGATTGATGCGTGTCGAAGCATTATTAAAACGGATGGGTAATCCTGAAAAAAAGGTGACCATGATCCATATCGCCGGTACGAATGGCAAAGGATCGACCGTCAGTTATTTGCGTAGTCTTTTAGAAGAAGCTGGGCAGCAAGTGGGGACCTTTACTTCCCCACACATTGAAGCGTTCAATGAACGAATTGAAATCAACGGACAATTTATATCAGATGAGGACTTGGTCGCTTGGGTGGAAAAAATCCAGCCGCTGGTTGCTGAAATTGATCGCGATGAAACGTTGACGGGCATTACCCAGTTCGAGATCATTACCGCTATGGCATTAGGCTATTTTGAAGAAAAAAAGGTCGATGTTGCGATTATTGAAGTTGGCTTAGGGGGACTCTTAGATAGTACCAACGTTATTTCTCCTATTTTGACCGCGATCACGACGATCGGCATGGATCACATGGATGTCTTAGGGGATACCATTGAAGCGATCGCTGCCCATAAGGCAGGGATCATCAAGCCGCAAACACCCCTTGTTACTGGCAATATCGTTGAAAGTGCGCTTTCGGTGATCGATTTGAAAGCTGCAGAAGCACAGGCACCCGCTTATCATGCAGGGCAAGAGTACCGTGTGACCTATCGTCGTCCCGATGAAGAATGGGGCGAATTGTTTGATTTTGAAAATGAGCATGGCAAAATCAAAGGCTTGAAAACACCGATGTTAGGCCGCCATCAACCAGAAAATGCCGGTGTTGCGATCCAATTATACAGCCTGTATTGCGACCTGCGGCAACTGCCCTTTTCAGCCAAAGAGATTCGCAATGGCTTGCGAAAAGCCTATTGGCCCGCCCGGATGGAACGAATCAGTAGTGAGCCACTAGTGATTATCGATGGTGCCCATAACGTACACGCCATGGCTCGTTTAGTAGATACGATGAAAGAAGAGTTCAGCGAATATCGTATCCATGTACTGTTTTCAGCGCTTGAAACCAAAAACGTCAATGAGATGCTTCAGCAATTGCTATCGATTCCCCAAGCCGAGATTTATTTAACGACCTTCGATTTTCCCAAAGCACTGCATTTGGCAGACGGCTATCAGGAACTTGATGAAAAACGAATCTCAACCGTTTCTTTATGGCAGTTTGGCTTGGCAGAATTATTAGAAAAAATGACCAATGAAGATTTGCTGCTGGTGACAGGATCCTTGTATTTTGTTTCAGAAGTTCGTGAATTGTTATTGGCAATAGGAGGAAGAAATGGCTAAGTTACGTGGTGTGATTTTCGATATGGACGGCTTGATTTTTGACACGGAGCTGCTTTATTACCAAGCGACTCAAATCGTGGCGGATCAAATGGGTATTCCCTATACAAAAGAGTTATACCTAGCCTATGTAGGTGTTTCGGATGAAGAAGTCTGGGCAGCTTATCATGAGAGATTCGATGAAGCCTTTGGTCATCAGATGATTGAAGAATTTATTCAAGCGGCTTTTCAGCAAACGTTGGAAATGTTCCAACGGGGCGAGGCTGAATTGAAGCCGGGGATCCACGAGTTATTGCATTATCTTGATGAGAAAAAGATTCCCCGAGTGTTGGCGTCTAGTAACCAGCGCAAAGTGATCGACACCTTGCTGGAAGCAGCAGACTTAACGGCGGAATTTCCTAAGATCGTCTGCTTTGATGATGTCACACGGGCAAAACCAGATCCTGAGATTTTTGAAAAAGCTCATGCATTACTGGCGGTACCAAAAGAAGAATTGGTGATCCTTGAGGATTCGGCTAACGGTATTCATGCTGCTCATGGGGCTGGGATCTCAGTCATTATGATTCCCGATTTGATCGCGCCGACGACCATCATTGAAGAAAAAGTCTTGAAAGTCTTGCCTTCACTAGAGGATGTCCCAGATTTTCTAGAAACGGCTTTTTCGATTTAACTGTGATATTTTGCGCATCTTATTCATGAAATACTCTCTCCTTTGCGTATCTTTTATTAGACCGACGCAAAGGAGTTTTTTTATGATCAATGAAACAGAGATTCCCCAAAGCTCGTTTCCACGAGAGCGCTTAGTGCAATATGGGGTTGATGCCCTTTCGAACCAAGAACTGTTGGCAATTTTGTTGCGGACTGGCTCACGGCCCCTAAATGTCTTGGAATTAGCGGCTAGTGTCTTGAATCGTTTTGAAGAATTGTATGAATTAAAAGAAGCGACAATCGATGAATTACAAGAAATTCGCGGCGTCGGACAAATCAAAGCCATCGAGATCAAAGCGATGATTGAATTAGGTGTGCGGATCCAGCGGTCTGTTCAACCAAAGTACGGCAAGATCAACTCCAGTATGGCGATCGCTCATCAGCTGATCCAAGAATTAAAAGACTTTCGTCAGGAGCACTTGCTAGGGATTTATTTGAATACCAAAAATGAGATCATTCAAAAAAAGACGATCTTCATCGGATCGTTGAATCAGTCGATCGCTCACCCACGGGAGATTTTTCATTGGGCGGTACGCTACAGTGCCGCACGAGTGATCGTCGTTCACAACCATCCCAGCGGTAGTCCCCAAGCCTCAGAGGCAGATCTGCTGTTTACACGCCGCTTGATCAAGTGCGGAGACTTGATGGGGATCGAACTACTGGATCATTTAATTATTGGCGACAATGCCTATGTTAGTTTGCGAGAAGAAGGCCTCTGGCATCAAGAAATTTGCTGACACAACGGCTAATTTGCGAACATTATTAAAAATAAAGGTGAATTGTCTAATCGTCTGTCTTGCAAAAAAATACGGGCAAGTGTAAAATATTATTGTAATTTTGTTTGCTGAATAGATGTTGAAACGCACGTTAGGCCTCTATCGCACAAAGGCAATGTTACACATAATTAAGTGCTTATGCACGAGGAGGTTTTTTTATAATGGAACAAGGTACAGTAAAATGGTTCAATGCTGAAAAAGGGTTTGGTTTTATCTCTCGCGAAGACGGTACAGACGTATTTGTACACTTTTCAGCGATCCAAGGTGAAGGATTCAAAACTTTAGAAGAAGGTCAAGCAGTAACTTTCGACGTGGAAGATTCTGATCGTGGACCTCAAGCAGTTAACGTAAACAAAGCGTAAGCTTTCAAACAAACTGCCAGTAAGAGCACTTTGAAATCAAAAACCCAAAAGACCATCGAATCGATGGTCTTTTTTTTGCTTTTTGCAACGGAAAGGAAAAAGGGGAGTTCCCAGTAACCTGAGAACTCCCCTTGCATGTGAGACTATAAATCATCCGGTGTCATGATCATTGAAAGGATCATTGGATGACGCTCGGTTTTTTCAAATAGGAATGGCTGTAAAGCCGATGACATCGCTTCTCTTAATTTGTGCTCTGTTGGGTCTGATTGGTTCAAGACTTCTCGCAACGCACGGAAGAGAATTTGTTGGGCTTCGTTGATCATCTCGCCGGATTCCCGCATGTAAACAAACCCACGAGAAAGGATATCTGGTCCAGCAAGAACTTCTTTCTTCGCCACATCGACTGTCGCTACCGCTAAGACGAGGCCTTCTTCTGAAAGAATACGACGATCTCGTAAGACGACATTCCCGATGTCACCGATACCGCTGCCGTCGACATAAACATCATTGGCATTGAAATGACCAGCCAAGCGAGCGGTATCCGCTGTTAAGGCCAACATGTCACCATTTTCCATAATGAAACAATTTTCTTTTGGTACACCGACATCTTGTGCCAGTTGGGTGTGGATGTTCAGCATCCGAAATTCCCCATGGACAGGCATGAAGAATTTTGGCTTCATTAGACGCAACATCAGTTTTTGTTCTTCTTGGCCACCATGACCAGAAGTATGGATGTTGTTCAATTTGCCATGGATCACGTTTGCGCCAGCTTCCAACAGCAAGTTGATCAGCTGATTGACACTCGTGGTATTTCCTGGAATCGGTGAGCTTGAGAAAATCACGGTATCATCTGGGTGAATTTGGATTTGACGGTGAGTCCCGTTGGCAATCCGACTCAAAGCAGCCATCGGCTCTCCTTGAGAACCCGTACAAAGGATCATCGTTTCATTTGCAGGCAAACGATTGATCTCATGAGATTCCACAAATGTACCATCTGGCACCTTGATATAGCCAAGGCGCTGTCCGTTGACGATCGCATTTTCCATACTGCGTCCAAAAACGGCGATTTTACGTCCAGTCGCAACCGCCGCATCTGCAGCTTGTTGGAGCCGGAAAATATTGGAAGCAAAGCTGGCAAAAATGATCCGACCATCGATTTTTTCAAAAATCTTTTGGATCGAGCTGCCGATCGTTTTTTCTGATTTGGTAAAGGTCGGAATCTCTGCATTGGTACTATCGGAAAGGAGGCAAAGGACGCCTTCTTCACCAATTTTTGCCATTTTGTGCAAGTTTGCTGGTTCGCCCACAGGCGTAAAGTCAAACTTGAAATCGCCAGTTGCGACGATATTGCCAGAAGGCGTTTTGACAACGACACCTAAAGCATCAGGGATACTGTGGGTCGTTCGGAAGAAGCTGATGGACGTTTTACGGAAACGAATCACCGTATCTTCATTGATTTCGTGTAATTCCGCGTCCCGCAATAAGCCATGCTCATCTAATTTGTTGGTGATCAAAGCAAGTGCCAAGGGTCCCGCATAGATTGGGATATTGGCTTCCCGCAACAAGTAAGGGATTCCGCCAATATGGTCTTCGTGACCATGAGTAACGATCAAGCCTTTGACTTTCGGTAAATTTTGAACGATGTAGCTATAATCGGAAATGACATAGTCGATCCCAAGCAGTTCATCTTCGGGGAATTTGATTCCCGCGTCAATTAAGATGATCTCATCTTGGAATTGAACCCCATAACAGTTTTTTCCGATTTCGCCAAGTCCACCGACGCCGAATACGCCGGTCTCATTATTTTTCAGCGAAACTTTCATCTTAAAACTCCGCTAATTTGAAATCAGCGTTTTCTTTTTCGTAAGCTAAATGTTTTTCATCTAGTTCTTGAACGAACTCGATGTTGTATGGGGTATTTTGTTCCACTAGACGGCGTGCGATCACTGCATCGTCTGCTTCAATGTACAAAGAGTGGGTTTGTTCTCTCTTTGGGTTGCGGTCTTTTGTTTCTTGGTAATAAATTTTGTAAATCATATCTTTTCTCCTTTATCTGCTTTTCGCAGTAGTCTATTTGGTTGATGAATTCGCTGCATCAAAAAATCGAGGTCCGAATAAAGTGACCTGAAAAGAAGGCTTCGAGAGCCGCTGCATGCTTTTTTCAGACAATCGTTGTGAGAAAAAAGAGAAAGCCTCGTCTTTGCTTTCCAAATGTCGTCATAAAAAATTCACCGGGTTTGTAAGTCGTTCCACTACAAGTATCCCTAGTTTATCACAGAAAAACGAATAAGTATAGAAACACGTCATTTTTGAAAAGGCTTACTGAAAGAAAATGAAACGACTATTTCCGAAGTTTACTTTTTTTCGTTGAAAGTGCATTACAATGAGAATATTCCTATGCTATAGTAGAAGTAATGAAGTAAAAAAGGAGGGGATTTTTTGAAATTAATGTGGCACTATACGATGAGAAACAAAAAACTGCTGGTTTTTAATTTCATCTGTGTTTTTGGTTTTATTTTGATTGAATTAGGTTTGCCGACGTTATTGGCAAGAATGATCGACAAAGGGATCGCCGCTGGTGATCGCGACTACATATGGAAAATGGGTGCGGCGATGATCGCGATCACCATTGTGGGGATCACGATGAACATTTTGTTAGGCTATTTCACGTCACGTATCACCACTAACATTGTGGCAGATATTCGTGACGATCTTTTTGAAAAAGTCCAAGGCTATTCACATACTGAATATGAAAAAATCGGGGTTTCATCATTGATCACCCGTGTGACCAATGATGCGTATCAAATCATGCTGTTTATGCAAAGCATCTTACGGACGGGTTTGATGACACCCATGATGTTTGTGGTCAGCTTGTACATGGTCATGCGGACAAGTACACAACTAGGATTATATGTCTTGGGGGCATTGCCGATATTGCTAATGGCAGTCATCGCCATTGCCAAAATCTCGGAACCATTATCCACCAAGCAACAAGCCAATCTAGATAAAATCAATGGCATTTTGCGGGAAAATCTCTCTGGTTTACGAGTGATCCGTGCCTTCGTCAATGAAAAATTTGAAGAAAAACGCTTTGGCAAAGTCAACCAAGCCTATGCGTCTAGTTCTCGCAGCTTGTTTCGCTTGATGGCAACGGCACAACCGGGCTTTTTCTTCTTATTCAATATCGTGATGATCTTGATTATTTGGACGGGAAGTATTCAAATCGATCAAGGGCAACTGCAAGTCGGTGACTTGATTGCGTTTATCGAATACATCTTCCATGCGCTGTTTTCTTTCATGCTGTTTGCGACCGTCTTTACGATGTATCCACGAGCAGCCGTTTCTGCTCGCCGAATCCAAGAAGCGTTAGATGCGACTTCTGAAATCAAAGAGCCAGAACAGCCAGTGACAGAAACTAAGACAAAAGGTTTCTTGGAATTTAAAAATGTTACCTTTGCTTATCCGGGACATGCGCAAAGTCCAGTGATTCGTAATGTTAGCTTTACCGCTTCACCAGGTGAAACTGTGGCGTTTATCGGTAGTACCGGGAGCGGGAAATCGACCTTGATCCAATTGATTCCGCGTTTTTACGACGTCAGTGAAGGCCACGTCTTGGTGGATGGCGTTGACGTTCGGGATTACAGTTTAACGACTTTGCGCAACAAGATCGGGTTTATCCCTCAAAAAGCGTTGCTATTTACAGGGACGATCGCAGAAAACCTGCGCTATGGGAAAGAAGATGCCACGCAAGCAGAGCTGGAACGAGCAGCCGAGATTGCGCAAGCGGCCGATTTCATTTCTCGCACACCAGATGGCTTTGATGCTCATTTGGCAGAAGGCGGAAGCAATTTCTCTGGCGGACAAAAACAACGTCTAGCGATTGCCCGTGCGGTGATTCGCCAACCAGAGATCTATATTTTTGATGATAGTTTTTCTGCATTGGATTACCAAACGGATGCAAAATTGCGGGCACGCTTGAAAAAAGAAACCACGGAATCGACCGTTTTGATCGTTGCTCAACGAGTAGGAACGATCATGAATGCCGATAAGATCGTCGTCTTGAATGAAGGCGATGTGGTTGGGATCGGTACCCACAAAGAACTGCTGCAAACTTGTCCAGTATACTACGACATTGCGGCGTCACAATTATCAGAGGAGGAGTTGGCACAATGAAAGCAATCTCTTCTTTAAAACGGTTAGGTGCTTACATCAAACCGTACAAAGTACAATTTATCCTAGTCTTGCTGTTTACAGTTGCAACCGTCGGCTTCAATGCGGCAATGCCGTATGTTTCTGGATTGCCGACGACAGAGATCAGCCGCAACATCGCTGCAGGCGAAGGCGTTAATTTTGATTACGTGATCCTTTGCTTGATCTGGATCGCAGTCGTTGGTGTCGGTTACTGTTTCTCACAATTGATGTCAGGGCTGCTGATCACCAACGTTGTCCAATCTGCGATGCGAGATTTGCGGCAAGACATTGAAGAAAAAATCAATCGTCTGCCCGTTTCTTACTTCGACCGCAACCAGCAAGGGAATATCCTGTCAAGGGTGACCAATGACGTGGATGCCGTCAGCGGTGCGATGCAGCAAGCCTTGATCGGGATCGTCAATGCCTTCTTAGGAATCATTATGGCGGTTTCTATGATGTTTTATATCAATACTTACATGGCATTGGTTTCATTGATCATGATCCCAGCCTCCTTATTGATTTCTCGCACAATCGTCAAAAAGTCGCAAAAGGACTTCCAAGGCATGCAAAATGCGTTAGGAGATCTGAACGGCTACGTACAAGAAAACATGACTGGATTCAGTGTGTTGAAAGTGTATGGACGGGAAAAGCAAACACTTGAAGGGTTTAAAAACGTTAACCACCAGTTGCGCTATTACGGCTTTCGTTCTGCCTTTGTGTCAGGATTGATGATGCCACTGGTGCAAATGACCGCTTACTTTACCTATATCGCAATGGCAGTCATGGGTAGTTTTTACGTGATCAGCGGCGTGATCGTTGTTGGTCAGCTGCAAGCGTTCATTCAATACATTTGGCAAGTCAGTCAGCCAATGGGGAACATTACCCAGTTGTCTTCCGTCTTGCAAAGTGCCTCAGCAGCAGCAAAACGGGTCTTTGAAATCTTAGATGAGGAAGAAGAGCCAGTCAATCGAACCGATATCCAATTACCGGAACAAATCAGAGGTGACGTGACCTTTGAACATGTCGGCTTTGCCTATGATCCGAAAAAACCATTGATCAAAGACTTGAACTTTGAAGTCAAAGCTGGGCAAACTGTGGCGATCGTTGGACCAACAGGTGCTGGGAAAACGACCTTGATCAATTTGTTGATGCGTTTTTATGATGTCAATGAAGGGGCTATCAAGATCGACGGCATCGACACGAAAAAGATGGAACGTCACGATGTCCGCTCACTGTTTGGGATGGTTTTACAAGATGCGTGGCTGTATGAAGGCACGATCGGCGATAACATTCGCTTTGGGAAATTAGATGCCACCGATTATGAAGTCGTTGATGCAGCGAAAACCGCCAATGTCGATCACTTCATTCGTACGATGCCAGATGGCTACGAGATGATCATCAATTCTGAAGGTGATAATGTCTCCTTGGGACAAAAACAATTGTTGACCATCGCCCGGGCAGTCATCTCTGATCCGAAGATTTTGATTCTCGATGAAGCCACCAGTTCGGTAGATACCCGCTTAGAAGCGCTGATTCAAAAAGCAATGGATAAAGTGATGGAAGGTCGTACCAGCTTTGTGATCGCCCATCGTTTGTCAACGATTCGTGAAGCAGATCTGATCTTAGTGATGGATCAAGGGTCGATCATTGAAAAAGGCAATCACGAGACCTTGTTGGCAGCTGGCGGCTTTTATAGCCAACTGTATCAAAGTCAATTTTCAGAAGAAGCCGAGTAAGCCGAAAAGAGCGTCCAGTCTGACTGGCGCTCTTTTTGCATTGTAGCAAGGGTGGTGCTATAGTGAAAAAAGAAAGCGCAGATCCGTTTATGGATTGGAAGGAGAAGTTGATGGACAAAGAACAATCAGGGAATGAAACCCAAAAAACAGTTTCGCCCGCCTCGCCGCAAGCGACACCTTGTTTTGTGGCAAAAAATGCGACGATCGTAGGAAACGTGACTCTAGGAAAAGATAGTACGGTCTGGTTTCAAGCAGTGATTCGAGGCGATGCCAATCGAATCGAAATCGGCGCGCGTACCAATATTCAAGATGGAACGATCATCCACGTTGATCACGATGCCCCGACGATCGTTGAAGACGATGTGACTGTTGGGCATCAGTGTATGCTCCATGGCTGTACCATCAAAAAAGGGGCGCTGGTCGGCATGAGCTCGATCGTTTTGAATCATGCCGTGATCGGCGAAAATAGTTTGTTAGGTGCCGGTTCGTTAGTGACGGAAGGAACCGTCATTCCTCCTAATGTGTTGGCGTTTGGTCGTCCGGCACGAGTGATCCGCCCGTTGACAGAAGAAGAGATCGCCAAAAATCAGGCAAACATCACGCATTACGTGGAAAATGGGCATGCTTACCAACAAGGCCAATATGGCGAAGTCTGACGATGAACCAAAAGACGCAAAAAGGTGTACGAATTGCTTCGTACACCTTTTTATGCAAGCTTATTTCAATTTGTTTGATTCCATGATCTCGTCGATCAAGCCGTAGTCTTTGGCTTCTTGTGCGGTCATGAAGTTGTCGCGATCGGTATCGCGTTCAATCACTTCGATTGGTTGACCAGTACGTTCTGACAAGATTTTGTTCAGACGTTCGCGGGTTGCCAAAATGTGGCGGGCAGCAATTTCAATCTCAGTTGCTTGACCTTGTGCGCCACCTAATGGTTGGTGAATCATGATTTCGGCATTTGGTAACGCAAAGCGTTTGCCTTTTTCACCAGCGGTCAATAAGAATGAACCCATAGAAGCAGCCATCCCCATAACGATGGTTTGGACATCGGCTTTGATAAAGTTCATGGTATCAAAGATCGCTAGACCAGCAGTAACGCTTCCGCCAGGCGAGTTGATGTACAAGTAGATGTCTTTTTCAGAATCTTGCGCGTCTAAGAATAAAAGCTGAGCAATGATCGAGTTTGCTAAGTCATCGGTTACTTGACCACTCAACATAATGATCCGGTCTTTTAATAGACGAGAATAGATGTCATACGCTCTTTCACCGCGAGATGATTGTTCAATGACAGTAGGAATTAAATTCATAGTGATAGTCCTCCTAAAAATCGTTATAGATATAGTTTAGCATAAAGTTTTCGCAATATCTAAGAGATAGTATACCGATTAGGTCAAGAAAGGTCAAATAAAAAGTTCGTTATCTTTTTTGCGAAACTTTCAAATATGATACAATATTAAAAAAGGAATGAGGAAGGATCGAAGAATGGCAGTAGCAATAGCAGGTTTGATTGGCGTCTTAGTGGGCGCATTGTTAGTAACCATCATTTTTAATTTACGCATACGGTATGAGGAACAAAAAGAAAAACAACGCCGTTTGTTGGAGCATAAAGTCAAAGAAATCGAAACGCTGGTTTTATTGAATCAAAAAATCAGTGAGATTCTACAAAAACGGGTCATGCTGATGGATGAGTATGTCAGCTTTGATGCCTTTGACGACTGTTATATCACCATCGATGATTTTGCCTATCTACAATCTTTTGCGGCGCAAAACAGTTTTTATCTACCGAATTTTTTCTTGGAAGAATTTTTCAAAAAAATCGGGACACGTCGGGTGATTTTGTCGCCAGAGGAAACCGTTAAGATCGGTGGGTATACGTATAAAGGCGGTCGGATCATTATGGAAAATTTCCTTGATCAATTGGTTGAAATGGTCAATGAGCGTAAAAACCAAATGAAAAACATGACGAGCGAACCGTTGACCTATTTTTCAAAAACGATTTGATTCTTCTGGTCAGTCGGTCGCCTTGGTTAAGGTAACCAAACCATAGTATCGACGATTGCACTTTTTCAACTGATCACACACACTCTTACTGCGATCATAGTAAGAGTGTTTTTCTTTGACCGAAACAAAGCGCTGTCCCCTTAAAAGGATCAAAACAAACAGAGGCTTTTTGGTTCTAGCAGATTCCATGGTAAAATAAAGAGTGAGAATGGAGTGAAAGAATGATGGTACAAATCGTTGCCCACCGCGGGAGTAGCGGCAACCGACCTGAAAACACGCTACCGGCATTCGCGGAAGCGGTGCGGGTCAAAGCTGATATCATTGAGTTAGATGTACATCTATCAAAAGATGGCGGCTTGATCGTCATGCATGATGAAACGGTTGATCGAACGACCAACGGCAAAGGTCGGATCTGTGACCTGACGGTTGCTGAACTAAAAGAACTCAATGCCGGCAGCTGGTTTTCTGAGGAATTCCAAGCCGCCAAAGTCCCCACGCTAAAAGAAGTGTTGGATTTACTTGCAGCGAAGAATTATCGTGGCATTTTGACGATCGAATTAAAAACCGATCATTATGAGTATGAAGAAATCGAAGCCAAAGTATCCGATTTATTGAATAGCCAAGAATGGCCTTTTACTCATTGGTATTGTTCCTTTAATATCGAGACTTTGGATCGGATGCATGCGATCGAACCGGATGCGATCCTTGATTTTATTATGGGACGCGGGGAAGACAAACCACCGTTGGCGCTCAGCCGACCGTATATCGAAGGAATTCATCCGGCCTATCGCTGGGTCCAAGAGACAGCAACGGTCTTGACTGATTTTCCGATTGCGATCCGTCCGTGGACTGTCAATGAAGAAGCGGCGATTCGCACCTGCTTGGCTTTGGGGTTGACCGGGATCATCACCGATTTTCCAGAAAACGCTCGGGCAATTGTGCAGCAGGTCCGCGAGGAAACAAAAGGATGAAAAAAGTCTTAGTGATCGTGGGACCGACCGCAGTCGGTAAAACCGCCTTGAGTATCCAATTAGCTCAAAAATACCATGGGGAGATCATCAGCGGGGATTCCATGCAAATTTATCGACAATTAGATATCGGTACCGCCAAAGTGACGAAGGAAGAAATGGCAGGGATTCCTCATCATTTGATCGATATTCGTGCAATGACGGAAACGTATTCTGCGGCTGATTTCCAGCAAATGGGGCGTGAGGCCATTGAGACGATCCAGCAGCAAGGAAAACTGCCGATCATTGTGGGGGGGACAGGGCTATACATCCAAGCGCTTTTGTATGACTTTCGTTTAGGGGCAGAAGAAGGCGACTCAACGATTCGTCAGCGCTATGAACAAGAAGCAGCAGCCATCGGCAAAGAAGCTCTATGGCAAAAGCTGCAGGCGGTCGATCCCTTGGCAGCAGCGAAGATCCACTACAACAATGAGCGGAAAGTGATTCGTGCGTTGGAGGTTTTTGAAATGACTGGCGAAAGTATTGCTGCACCAAAAGAAACACCGCAAGTTTTGTACGATTTCTTCATGATCGGTTTAACCACTGAGCGAGAATTGTTATACCAGCGAATCAATCAGCGAGTGGACTTAATGATGGATCAAGGTTTGATCGAAGAAGCAAAAGCTGTTTTGCAGTATCCAGAAACGCAAGCCGCCAAAGGGATCGGCTACAAGGAATTTTTGCCCTATTTTCACGGGCAGGCCACATTGGATGAAACAATTGAGCAAATCAAGCAAAACTCACGCCGCTATGCCAAGCGGCAGCTGACGTGGTTCAATAACCGAGCACAGCCCCGATGGATTGATTTAGTGAGACAACCTGAAGAACAACGTACCCTTGAAACAGAAATCAACCAATGGTTGGAGGAGAAAAGATGAGCCAAGAACGTGTGATTCTTGTCGGAGTAGAAACGGAGAAAAACTATCTTCATTTTGATTCGTCAATGAAAGAATTGAAAAGCTTAACAAAAACCGCCAATGGTGAAGTTGTTTTTTCACTGGTGCAAAAACGGCAGCAAGTCGATCGACAAACCGTGATTGGCAAGGGGAAAGTTGCGGAATTGCAGCAGTTGGCAGAAGCACATGAAGCAGATCTAGTGATCTTCAATCATGAACTGACACCAAGGCAAAGCCAGTTGATCGGTGATGCGCTAGAAGTGCCAGTGATTGATCGCGTCCAGCTGATCCTCGATATTTTTGCGATGCGTGCCCGTTCCAAAGAAGGAAAGCTGCAAGTAGAATTGGCGCAGCTGGATTATTTGCTTCCACGTTTGATAGGGCAAGGAAAGAACATGTCTCGGCTGGGGGGCGGAATCGGAACGAGAGGGCCAGGGGAAACCAAGCTGGAGACCGATCGTCGACACATCCGCAACCGCATCACCATCATCAAACGGGAATTGAAGGAAGTGGCCGCCCATCGAGACCGGACACGCCAAAAGCGCAAAGACAGCCAAGTCTTTCAAATGGGCTTGATTGGTTATACCAATGCCGGAAAATCAACTATTTTAAATATTTTGACCAGTGCGGATACGTATGAACAAGACCAGCTGTTCGCAACACTCGATCCGTTGACGAAACGCTGGCGGATGCCGGAAGGATTTGAAGTCACCATTACCGATACGGTTGGCTTTATCCAAGAATTGCCGACCCAATTGATCGATGCGTTTCATTCCACACTGGAAGAAAGTCAAAACATGGACTTCTTGCTGCATGTCGTCGATGCCAGTTCCGAAGAACGGGTTCAGCAAGAGGAGACCGTCTTGAAGTTAATGGAAGAACTTTCTTTGACCCAATTACCGATGTTGACGGTCTATAATAAGGCGGATCGCATCGACGCCGATCAGTTTGTCCCAACGCTCTTTCCCAACGTCTTGATTTCGGCAAAGAGTACCAAAGGCAAAGAACGCTTGACTCAGGCGATCAAAATGGAGTTGATGCAGATCATGCAGCCTTATCATCTGGTTCTGCAAGCCGATGAAGGCAATGCGCTGAATCGTTTAAAACGGGAGTCACTAGTTTTGAGCAATGCCTTCGATGAAGCAACACAGACCTATCATATCAAAGGATTTGCGCTTGAGGATACCTATCCACTACGCAGAATGGCGCAAGAACAGGAATAAGCAGAAACGGTGCAACCGATGCACCGTTTTTTTGTCGTGACAAAATTATGAAGTATAAGTGGTTTGGCTTGCTTTGAACGCAAAAACCGAACATTTTTGGCTAAAGCACCATTTATTCCATAAAAACAACTGCTTGAACATACGATCAAATCAAGGACCTAATGAAAAAATCAAAAAAATTTGCATTCATGTCACTTTTTCTAACATGAGGGGTTGACACGCAAAAAAAGAATTGGTATAGTTTCCATAAAGTTACGCAGCATCATTGAAACGGAGGGGAGCCAAGTTATGCGGGAAAAAGAATTGCGGCGCTCAATGTCAGTCTTTCCTATCGGAACAGTCATGAAATTGACCGATCTCACCGCCCGTCAAATTCGTTATTACGAAGAACAAGAATTGATCCACCCGGAACGCAGCGATGGCAATCGACGCATGTATTCGCTGAATGATATTGATACCTTGCTAGAGATCAAAGACTATCTTTCCGATGGACTGAACATGGCTGGGATCAAACGAGTTTATGAAATGAAAGTTGCCAAAGAAAAAGAAGCGAAGAACAAACCGCCGCTGACCGATGAAGATGTTCGTCGAATTTTTTATGATGAACTCTTGGCTCAAGGTGGATTGAATCAACAACAGCCATACCAGCAAAAAGGTCCACGAATGTAGAACACTTGTAGATCATTGCTGTGATATAAAAAAAGAATTGGGAAAAAGGAAGGGATACTATGCCAAAATTTGAAAGAACTGCCGAAGACATCAAACAAATCGTAAAGGATGAGAACGTGCGCTTTTTACGCTTGATGTTTACTGATATTTTAGGAACAAACAAGAACGTTGAAGTACCTGTAAGTCAATTAGATAAAGTACTGGAAAACAAAATGATGTTTGACGGTTCTTCTATTGAAGGATTTGTCCGTATTGAAGAAAGTGACATGTATCTGTATCCTGATTTGTCGACATGGATGATCTTCCCTTGGGAAAGTGAACATGGCAAAGTGGCTCGTTTGATCTGTGATATCTACAATCCAGATGGCACCCCATTTGCAGGCGACCCTCGCGGCAACTTAAAACGGGCATTAGCGGACATGCAATCCCTTGGCTTTACTTCTTTCAATCTTGGACCAGAACCAGAATTTTTCCTATTCAAATTAGATGAAGCAGGCGAAATCACAACGGAATTAAACGACAAAGGCGGCTACTTCGATTTTGCCCCAACCGATCTAGGGGAAAACTGCCGTCGCGATATCGTATTAGAATTAGAAAGCCTTGGCTTTGAAGTTGAAGCGTCTCACCATGAGGTAGCACCAGGGCAACACGAGATCGATTTTAAATATGCGGATGCAGTGGAAGCATGTGACAACATCCAAACCTTCAAACTTGTCGTGAAAACTATTGCTCGTAAACACGGCTTGCATGCAACCTTCATGCCAAAACCATTATTCGGCATCAACGGTTCAGGCATGCACTGCAACATGTCCTTGTTCAAAGGCGATGAAAATGTCTTCTTTGATGAAGAAGGGCCAATGCAATTAAGCCAAACAGCGTATCACTTCTTAGGCGGTTTGATCGAACACGCCCGTGCTTACACAGCTGTCTGCAACCCAACCGTCAACTCCTACAAACGCTTAGTGCCAGGTTACGAAGCGCCTGTATACGTGGCATGGTCAGGACGCAACCGTTCACCATTGATTCGGGTACCAGAATCAAGAGGCTTGTCAACGCGTTTGGAATTGCGTTCGGTTGACCCATCAGCCAACCCATACTTAGCAATGGCTGTTTTACTGCAAGCAGGACTTGATGGCGTTAGACGTGAGTTGACACCACCACCAGCAGTCGACCGCAACATCTACATCATGAACGAAACAGAACGTGCAGAAGCACAAATCGAAGATCTGCCATCAACGATCCACAATGCCATCAAAGCATTGCGCAAAGATCAAGTGATGATCGATGCTTTAGGCAAACACATCTATGCCAACTTTGTCGAAGCAAAACGATTAGAATGGGCAGCCTTCCGCCAAACAGTCTCCGAGTGGGAAAGAGAACAATACTTGGAGTTGTACTAAAATCGAGAGAAAACCGCTAGAGATAAACAATCTAGCGGTTTTTTTATTGCTACATATTTAATCAAGGGGCAGAAAAGGGGCACTTTTAAATATTTACCGTATTGAGTTGGTCAATTAAATTTGTTTGCATTTTGTTAGTTACATGCGTATAGATTCGTATGGTTGTTGATTCGTCTGTATGTCCAACACGATCCATTACTGTTTTTATTGGCACGTTCATTTCAGCAAGAATTGAAATATGAGTGTGTCTTAACCAATGGCTAGTCACGGGTTTGTCTATACAAACTCTTGCAGCTCTTTTAAGAGTTGGGGCGAATGTACGATAATCTATAGGGTTGCCTTTTTTATTAGTGAAAATATATCCTTGATCATTGTACTCTGGAGTAGTTTTAAATATTTCATTTTCTTGGAGAACGGTAATTATTATGTCAATTGCTCTATTTGGTAATGATACATTTCTGTAGGCTGCGCTCGTTTTTGGAGATGTTCTAATTACTTCAGAATAATGACCGCTTCTGAAATCGATTGTTCCTGTTACTTTAATATATCCGCCGAATAAATCCTCTTCCCTTAGAGCGATTAGTTCTCCATATCGCAAACCCGTTAGCACCATGAATTCGACCATGTAGGCTTTCCTTACATTTTTAGCGTAAGAAGAAAGTTCATTGATTATCTTTCTAACTTCATGATGTTCGAGGTACTTTTCCGCAGGGCCTGTCTGCTCTTTTTTTAAATTCAACCTAAACTTAGGTATGTCTATACTGTATCCTTCTTCTTTTGCATTTTCTAAAATTGCTATTATCAGTGCTTTGACCCTCTTCACGTAATTAAAAGAATATTTTTCAACATAAAACATATGCTCAAGTTTCATTCTGAGAAATTTTGTGTCGATATTTTTGATAATAATTTCTTCACCTATTACTGACCTAATTTTTTTTTCAGTAGATTTGAAAGAAACAAAAGAGGATGACTTTACTTTTCTTTTATAAACTATCAGGAAAATATCAACAGCCTCTCCAAAACGTAAAGATTTCTGCGTTGATTGGTTAGTTGCCTTTTCAATCTTTTCTTGCAACTCTAAGATTGCTTGTTTTTTTGCTTGGTTAGATTTGGAATTTAACGTTATTGATACCCTCTTCAATTTCTCAGTGTACGGGTCTTGGTATCTCTCGAAATATTTATACTTACCATTTGGTAATTTCTCTATCCACATGACATTCACTCCTATTTCATGATAAAATAGGCATAGCAAATAAGCCTATTAGTTTATTGCAATACACGCCCTCGTCCGCCAAGATAGAAGGGCGTGTTTTTTTATAAGTCGATACTTATCTTTACAGCTTTCCCGATAATTGTCGCAGGATTATCTTCTGTAATTATATAGGGATCGTATTCCTTGTTATCTGCGACTAACATGACAATGTTCCCTTGACGTTTAATGCGTTTCAACGTAGCTTCTTCGTCACCGTTTACCCTAACAGCGGCAATTTCACCATCTTCCACACTCTCTTGTTTTCTAATTAATACGTAACTACCAACTGGAACTGTCGGAACCATACTATCTCCTTTTGTTTTTAAGAAAAACAATTCCCCAGTAGGAAGGAAATCACCTATTTCTTCTCTATAACCATCAAAGTTTTCTTCAGCTAAAATAGGCTCGCCGCAAGTAATCGTCCCAAGTATTGGAATTTTCACTATGCTTGATACTCTTTGTAAAACGCCAGTTTGTTCTTCGGTTATTCTAGAACGCGGAACGTTAAAATAATCAGCCAACATTTGCAATTTATCAATTCTAGGATACTTCTCTCCGTTAAACCAACTACGCACTGTTGCCTCAGCTACGCCCAACTCACGAATTACATCAGCCTGAGTTTTCCCTTTACTACGCAATAGGGAATTGAGATTATTTGCTAATATTTCTCTTTGTTCTTTTGCCGTTTGTAATTTTTTCATTCTATATAACTCCTCTGATTTATGTATTCATTCTACACTTAAAGTGATGTATTGTAAATAACTTTTATTAAAAATAATTTACTTTAAGTGTTGACACCGTACTTTTAGTGCGGTATATTTAACTCACAGAGAAGTTGGAGGTGATTTACAATGGGGGATAAACAAATGTCTGTGAGATCATTCAGAATTGATGCTGGTTACACTCAAGAAGCGTTGGCGCAAAAATTAGGGGTGACATCAAAGACTATTTCTGATTGGGAAAATAATAAAGTTCCAATCAAACCACTTACTGTTTTTGCTTTAGCGTATGTGTTCAAGATTGATGCAGATCTAATCCGCATTTAATTTTTTTGCATCATACCGCACTTTAAGTACGGAAGAGGTGAGAATATGCAAGTAACATTGGCGAGAACAATTGAAGTAAAACAAGCGTGGATGGC
The DNA here is from genome assembly GCF_050498885.1 of Enterococcus sp. AZ179. NCBI lineage: Bacteria > Bacillati > Bacillota > Bacilli > Lactobacillales > Enterococcaceae > Enterococcus > Enterococcus sp. AZ179. Next base: position 2,165,005 of record NZ_JBMHEO010000001.1, read on the forward strand.
TAAGGACGAAGCGGTTATCTACTTTGGCTATCAAAACCATAAATCATTGTTTCAAAAGTTACTCAGGGAATTTAAGGAACACAAAGACTTTAAAGATGGATATAGATTAGTCACTTCTAATCTGCCAATTATCAACATTAAATTATTTGATGAATTCTTGGTCTGGAGAACATCGAACAAATACAAACGATAGAGAAGGAGGAGCATTAAATGAATACACCACAAATTTTTAATTTCGAACAAAATGAAGTTCGGACAATCTTAGTAAATGACGAACCATATTTTGTAGGTAAAGATGTAGCAAGAGTTTTAGGATATTCGAACACTAAAGATGCCTTGTCACGACACGTGGATTCGGAAGATAAAACGGGGTCGCGAATCACGACCTCAGGTCAATCAAGAGAGATGACGATCATCAACGAATCGGGGCTGTACAGCTTGATACTTAAATCCAAGCTACCAAATGCAAGAAAGTTCAAACGTTGGGTAACAAGTGAAGTCCTTCCAACAATCAGAAAAACAGGAAGCTACACAAACGTCCCTCAAAGTTTCGCTCAGGCATTGCGACTAGCAGCTGACCTAGAAGAAAAGAATCAACTGCTCGAACAGCAGATTGCTGAATACGAACCAAAAATCAGTTACCTAGACATGATCCTGTCATCAACCGATACAGTAGCAACGTCTCAAATCGCAGCAGATTACGGAATGTCGGCAATCGCACTCAATAAACTGCTTAATGAGTTAGGTGTTCAACATAAAGTCAGTGGTCAATGGATTCTGTACCGCAAACATATGAACCAAGGATACACAAAATCGCACACAAGCGAGATTCCAAAAGCTGATGGCGGAGTAAAAGTTGTGATGAATACTAAATGGACGCAAAAAGGTCGTGTCTTCATTTACAACTTATTAACTGCAGAGGGTTACTATCCTCAAATGGATCTACTGGATTAAAAATAACCCCACACGGAAGGAGGAGTCGGCATGAAAAATAAAACGTTTGTTGAATTGGCGGAAATTTACCAAGCAGCCATTGATGAGCTTGAAAAAGCAGATATCGAAATTGGTAAGTGTTTGGATGCGGGTGATAAATCAAGAGCAAAGTCGCTTGAATGCGGTATGAATCAACATATAGACACGCTTTTCGAAGTGGAAGAAATACTTGATCTAAGGGACGACTTTTGCTAAGGCAATTTGATGTTAAGAAAACTATAAAGGAGCAAACACATTGAAAAACAAACTAGCAAAAACAGCAGCAATCATCGGACTAGCACTAGGTAGCGGAGTTATCGGCTACGCAGCAAGCAACGCATTTCAGGATTTGGACACGATCAAAGCAAATTTCAACACAGTCCTACAATACGGACAAACGAAATCGCAACGTGTGTCAGAACTCGAATCACAGCTATCTAACAACACTCGCACGCAGGATCAGCTGAAAGCCGAGATTGAGCAAATCAAATCGGACAAGCAGAAGGAAATTGAAGCTAAACAACGCGAGATCGAACAAAAGCAACAGGAGATCGCTACAAAGCAACAGGAAGCCGATAGCTTGCGCCAACAGCTGAACACAGTGCAGAACGACAAGGAACAGCTAGAACAACGTGTGAGCGAATTACGGCAGTATACGGATCAAAAAGTAGGGGAGTTGGGGAAATAATGGCAAGAAAACCTAAAAACAGATATCGATTAACCGTTGGTGGTTTAAAGGTTGAGCTTTCCCTTTGGACTAGATTCACTGATACGGCTAGTGACCTAGAAATTGCAAAAGCTATCTTACGTCACATGAGGTTCTATTCGGTTTATGAGTCGGTATCCGAAGGAGCGCCTTTTGATTTAAAAATGATTCGAGCATCTAAAGCAAACGTTGAGAAAGGATGACTAAAAATGATTAAAAGAATCACTATATCAGTTGAGGAAGATAGCGGATCAAAAATGCAGCATACCGTCTCAACAAAAGAAGAAGCGCTTGCTTTGATCGATCGTTACTTCAAGGAGGAGTCAGCATGAATAAAAAATGGTTAGCCAGTCTAAATAGTAATCACTTTTACAAAGCAAGACAACTTCAAGCGATTTCATATTTGAGCATTGGGTTAAACATCGTACTTTTGTTAACTCTGATTTGGATCATGGGGGTTAAGTAGTATGACCAGAGTTGAAGCGCTACGTATAGGCAAAGTCATTGCTGATCGCTGGTACAAGCATAACAAGCCTTTGATTCAGTCAAGGCAGAATATTGAACGACAAAAAGACCGACTAGCCGGCAAGCTTTAGTCAGTCAGAAAATACATCTTAAGGAGATTATACCATGAGAATAGCTATTGACACAATCGGGCGTATACATCTAATTGACGGATACAAGCCATACGGATCAATCGTTTTCGATATTGATAAGAAGAACGATCGAGTAGGTGTTTATCAGGACAGTGACGACGAGGATGTCCGCACACAATTTGAAACTATCGAAGAATCAGCTGAATTTGATCGAGAAGAACTGATTCAAGGGTTGGAGCAAGTAATCGAGAAATTGAAGGAGGCGTTGTAGTTGAGTGAGAAGAATGTTTATCAGCGTTTAGCGGAAGTCAGAAAATCAATTTCTTATCTGAAGAAAGAAAAATCTGGTAGCCAGTTCCAATACGTGGGGTCTAGTGATGTGTTAGGGGCTTTGCACAGTGCTATCAACGATGCTGGGCTTTTGCTAATTCCTTCCATTACTAATCACAAACTCAACGAACGGGTTGAGCTAATCGGAAGTAAAGAAAACCAGAAAGAACGTGCCACTTATTTTACTGAATTAGAAATGAATATGCGTTGGCAGAATATCGATGACAGACATGATTTTGTCGATAGTGCTTGGTATGCACAAGGTGTTGATATTGCTGGGGAAAAAGGAGTGGGTAAAGCTTTAACCTACGGAGAAAAGTATTTCTTACTGAAGTTTTTCAACATTGCGACAGACAAAGACGATCCAGATTCATTCCAAAGAAAACAAGAATCTATCCAGCCGCCTAAGCTTATTGACGGTAAACAGCTGGCTAGTTTGAATGACGAAGCTAGAAAAGTCGCTGAATTAGTAGGGGCTGAACTATCGATAATCCAAAATAAGTTGGCTGGAATGGCAAAGGTTTCATCTCTTGAACAATTGCCAGCGAATCTATATAGCGGTGCTATGGCTCAACTCATTAAGTGGAAGCAAGACTATGAGAAAAACACTAAAGAAAGCAAGGCTGCAGAACAAAAACAAAATGATATCAATTGGGGGAATGCACAGTGACGACCGATTTAACTACTCAACTTGAATTTAACGTAGATTTCACACCAAGCCAAATCACGATCAACAATGAAGCCAAGCTGAAAGAGTTGGTGGATGTGACTATCGCTCGTTATGGAACTTTGGTTTTCACTGACGACAATATTCCAGAAGCGAAACAAGCTAAAGCAGATTTGAATAAAATTGCCAAGTTGCTGGACGACCAACGCAAAGCGGTTAAGAAAGAATACAGCAAGCCTTTAAAAGATTTTGAAACTAAGATCAATGGTTATACGAATCAAATCAAACTTGTTAGCGACGGCATCAACGAAAGTATTTCTTCTTTTGAAGAGTCTGAAAAGAACAAACGATTTGAAAAACTGAAAGCAACGATCGAAGAAATTGCACCAAACTACGAGATTGATCCCAACGAGTTGGAGATTAAGCCAGCATGGTTAAACAAAGGCAATTTTACTACAAAAGGTGAATTGAACAAGAAAACACTCGAAGAAATCACATTCCAAATGAAACAAATCGCTGCAGAAAACAAACGAATTGAAAATGATAAAGCTATCATTGGCAACTACGCTAAAGCAGTAGGGCTTGAGCCAGAATCGTGGGTAGCCCAGATCGAGAATGGATTATTCGCATCAGATTTAATGAAGCAAATTGATGCGACTGTGGTCGCTAAACGGGAACGAGAAGAGCGTGAACTCAAGGAGCAGCAAGCCCAAGCTGAATATGAGCAAGCTATGAAAGAACTCAAAGAGCGACAAGTTGAGAATAATGTCATCGATCAAGAAACTGGTGAAATTTTAGAGGAGTCACCAGATTTGCAACGCCAAGAAATTGAAGAGTTTAGAACAGTTGAATTGCGACTAACAGGAACGCATGAACAACTAACTGCATTAAACAAATTTATCACTGGTGAAGGAATAAAAGTGGAAGTGATGTAAATGAATAACCTTTCGTATCTAGCGAAAATATCAAAAGTAGAAGGTAATCACCTGATGCTAGAACTTAAAGATGAACTAAACATCGAACGACTCAAAACAATATTTGATGGATATGACGGTGAGCGACAAGCAGAACTATTCATCAAAGACCCACGAGGGTTCACAGTCGAGCAGAGACGCTTCACATTCGCTTTAATGCAAGACATATACATTTACACTGGCGAACCATTAGAGAGCCTTAAAGACGTGTTCTATTGGCAATTTCGATACTTTACAGGGAAGAACATCAGCTTGTCGAATCAATCAGAGAACACAGTCGATGAAGTCTCAACATTAGATGAATTGATACTAGATTTTATCTTCGCAAATGACATTCCATTTCGTGAAGGCTATGAGATTCCGGCACAAAATGAACAGTACTTTTTCTATAAATGTGTGACAAACAGGACTTGCTGCATTTGCGGTAAAAAGAACGCTGACATCGATCACTTTGACAAAGCCTTGGGAAGACGTAAGCGGAAAGAAGTAGATCACACAGAATTTACTTTTGCAGCACTTTGCAGAACCCATCATACCGAGAAGCATCAAATGGGGATTACAGAGTTTAAAAACAAGTATCACGTTATTGGCATAAAGCTAAATCAAGATGAGATAAAAAAATTGAGGATAGGAGGTTGATAGCGTGGCAGAAAGAAGGATGTTTGCCAAAACCATTATAGACAGTGATGCGTTTCTTGACATGCCTTTATCAACACAATCATTGTACTTCCATTTATCCATGCGAGCAGATGATGACGGTTTTATTAATAACCCAAAAAAGATACAACGTATGGTTGGTTGTGGAGACGATGATTTAAAGCTGCTTATGGCTAAGAAATTCATTCTTGTTTTTGATAGCGGAGTGATTGTTATCAAGCACTGGAAAATTCATAACTATATTCGTAACGATCGGTACAAGCCGACTCTTTATCAAGAAGAAAAATCTATGTTAGCTGATAAAGAAAATAAGGCTTATACCTTTGATACCAATGGTTTTGGCGCTCAAGAAATTGTTGGTATACCAGATGACAACCAAGCGGTATACCAAATGGATACACAGGTTAGGTTAGGTAAGGTTAGGTTAGGTAAGGATAGGGTAGTAGTAAACAAGGACATCTACGACTACTACGAACAAAATGGATTTGGATCAATCACACATAAGACAATGACTGATTTTGAGTATTGGGTGGAAGACCTAGTTAAAGCAGGGGCTACAGAAGATAATGCTCGATTGATGATTATACACGCTTTGGGAATTGCGATTGATAATAACGTTCGAAAATACGCTTATGTAAATACAATTTTAAAAGATTGGGAAAGAAATAAATTCAAGTCAGTTGAACAAGTGCAAGCGGAAGACAAGAAGGCTACCAAAGATAAAGGCAAGCTTGAAAATACAGGGTCTAGCGAATATGACGATTTAGGATGGTGATTTATTGGAAAGCGTAGCAGTAGGTATTTCAAGACTTATAGAGCAAACGCTAGAAATCAGAGGAGTTTGTCCTGAGTGTAACGGCGCTCTGTACGGTTGGAAAACGAAAAATAAAGACGGTTCAGATAGATGCGCACCTACTTGCATGGTGTGTGGATATTATGCCTTAAAACTAAAAGTAGATGCAGATACGAACAAGCGATACGAAACCAGCCTGAAAAAGAAGAATCATGATTTATTCAAGTATAGATCCGTGATTACTGATTATGCCTTGTTCGATAAGTCTCTAGATAACTACCAGACCAAAGAAGAGGAAACTGCGGTTGCTATGACTTATGCGGTGGACTTTATCAAAGAGGTTTTGAATGGAAATCCTACACATATGATTTTATCTGGAAAATCTGGAGTTGGTAAAAGCCACCTATGCATGGCGGTATGTTGGGCGATATTACAAGAAAGTCAATACTCAAAAAAAGTATTATTTGTCAATTATAGAGAGTTGTTGGAAAGGCGCAAGGCTTCTTTTAACGATCAATCTGAGTCGAAAAATCAAATAGCCCTTTTACAAGATATCAAAACAGTAGACTTCGTGGTTATTGATGATTTGGGCGCAGAGCTTGGAGGTAACAGCATAAAAGATAGCACCAGCTTTAACAACGACATCTTGTATTCAATTTTAGAAGCAAGGCAAAATAAAGCATTAATGGTAAACACGAATTTAACATCGGATGAAATTAAAAAGGCGTACGGCGAGCGAATATTGTCTAGAATATCAAAAAATTCAAAGCGGCATAACATTCAATTTACTAGAACCACTGACAAACGGATAAGAGGTGTAGATCAATGACTGGAGCATTAATACAAGAACATGTGATTTGTCTTGACGGATGGAGATTTGATTTCCCTAAACATACGGTAGCCAGAGCTGTAGCGTTGCTAGATAAGGGAGTTAAGCCAACGGAAGTAGCCAAGACTCTAAGACTAACAGAAAAGGATATAGCGGTCATAACTCTGGATCACTTGGACAAGCGAAATGCGCTATAAGGACGTTGGCACAGGCAAAGAATTTCAAGAATATTTGAAAGAGCATGAAATGGTGCCAAGTTGTATTTCGGAGAAATATCTTGAGTGCGTACGGCGTTCACAACAGACGATAACGAATTTAATCAACTTAACCGACTTAGAACGGCGGTATTACGAAGGCATAGGAATAGATTTGGAAAAGGAGCTTAGATATTGGGAAGCTCATAGAAAAGCCTATATTCAAGTTGCGTTATCTCAATGTGAATTTAAGAAAAACATTCATAATCTGGCAGGATGGATGAGCGCAAACGAAGCGTATAAGAAAACGATGATCGAATATGATTTGGCACCGATTTTAGTTGAATACAAACCTTTGGATCCAGAGCATTGCAAACGATACTTGAAAGCGAGGGGAATGTTCTGATTATTACGATACCAGGAGAGCTAACAGACCTGAACAAATTCATCAATAGTCAGCGGACGAACCGCTATGCAGGCGCTAAGTTGAAAAAGGAGAACACGGAAAAATGTTGCTATGCATTCTTGATGGCGAAAGCAGCAGGGCTGAGAGTGACAAAGCCAATCAACTTGAAAATAACTTGGTACTGCAAAAACAGAAAAAAAGATAAAGACAACATTGCGTTCGGAATCAAGTTTATCTTGGACGGCATGATTGAAGCGAGAGTGATCGCAAATGATGGATGGGGCGAGATTGCCAACTTTGAGCATCGGTTTGAAGTGGACAAGGATTGCCCGAGGATTGAAATTGAATTGGAGGAAGAAAATGTTATCAAAGAAAAACAAAGCAAAGATTATACCGACCGGGCTTTATGCAAGGGAAATTGACAAGAGAACTCGCACAGGGGCAAGCACCGATCCTTATTGGTGTACGAACTGGACATTTCTTCCTCGAATTAGCGAAAACGAAATAACACTGATTGATAGCTACTATCAAAGTTATCAAGATAGCATTTCATACGTTCTTGACGATGAAAATATCAATGACTTCACGCTGATTTTTGATTGTAACGATGTTCGAGAAGTAGAACAAACCACTTATCAAGAATACTCGGAAGATGATCGCTTTCAGGTTGCATGTGATTCAGGCGGCAGAAGATACCCAAAATATTTTGTCAAAAAGACGGCATTTCCTAACAAAGAGAAACAACTTTATCAAGTAGATAGTGAAATCGAATCACTTGAATATCAGTTGAAGAGGCTTAAAGAGAAGCGCAATTCAATTATCAAATCGGAGGAAGAAAAATGAATACAGTAAATTTAATCGGCAGATTGGTAAGGGATAACGAATTGAAGTACACGAAGTCTGGAAAAGCAGTGGCAACGAATACGCTGGCTTTAGACGATGGTTGGGGAGATAACAAGAAATCATATTTCATCCCGATTGTAGTGTGGGAAAAACAAGCCGAATCACTAGCCAACTACACAAACAAGGGATCAAAAATTGCTGTCAACGGTAAGCTGACTAGCAGAAGTTATGAAACGCAAGACGGGCAGAAAAGAACGATTGTCGAGGTCGTGGCAAACCAATACGGCGGAGTTGAGTTTTTAGACGCCAAAAACAACGGTGGCGGTGTTTCAAATAGTCAAACGACTAATAATGCCAATGCTCAACAAAACCGCAACAACGTTCAATCAGACCCGTTCAGCAATTCATCGATCGATATTGATGATAATTCTTTACCGTTTTGAGAGGTGAGCAGATGACACCGACACAAGAAAGCATACGCAAACTATCAGATAAAGAGCTAATAGCGCAACTAAAAATCGTGCGGAGCGTGCAAAGGCGATTTAATTTTCGTGAAAAATGGATTTGTGAAGAAATGGAACGGAGGAGTAAAAGTGAATAAACAGGAAATAATCAGAAATATTGATTTACAAACCTATACTTATCCAGATGAACCGCCAAAAGGTAATTCTGGACCAACTATTGCATATAAAAAAGGATTTAACAGTTGTGCAGAATGGGCATTAAACTTAATGGAGCAGCTAGATGAACAATCAAAAGTGACAGTGCCGCAGTTTTTAGATAAATATATTCAAGATAATAAAGGAAATAGCGCATCAGACATTTTCAGCCAAGACTGGTTTCACGAAAGCGTAGACGAGACGGATGATGAGGTTAATAAATGGCTTTACGACAATGACGCAGCGGAGAATGACAGAAGATATCTCATTGCAGTTCAGGCTTTTGTGACAGGTGAGTATGAGGTGGAGAAAGAACCGCTATATCAAATTGAACTTCCCGGAACATCATGGGGCGCATACCTAACTAAAGCTGATAATGGGGATATCGTGATATTTCAAAATACTACAAGCGGATCAAATTTTACTGAAGCTGAAATCAAATCAATCGATGAAAGATATTGGGCATTCGCAGTACCAGTGGAGGAAGTCAAATGAAACTAGCAGACACAGTAACAGGCGTGCAAGACGGCAAGTATAGCCCGCCGCCACGAGTAGTCAGAAAGCAACGGAGAGTAAAAGCAGGCATCGAGTATTGGTGCGTGACCGAACGGTTTAAAACACCTTTCAAAGCAGTGTGTGTCAAAGTGCTTGAGAACTCAGCTATTGTGACGTTTGGCAGCGATCGGACAGTAGTTAGATTGCGAGATATGAAGAGGGTGGAATGATGGCTAACAAAGAAGATTTGTATCGGTTGGAAAAGTTAGTTAATACGCCAGGTGCTGATGAAGACGAAATCAGAGTTTTGAGAAAGGCTTTGTGGGGAAAGAGTTACGACCGACCAAAGCAGAATAGATACAACTCAACGCCAGTCAGATTTACTTTTCCAGATGGTGAAGTCAAAGAATTCAGCACACAGCGTGAAGCCGCAGAGATGTCAGGGCTGAACAAATGGACATTGGATCGAGCGTGCAGATTGCAGATACCTTTGAAGAAAGGCAATTTTGCAGGTGCAACGGTCGAGATATTGAGTCAGTAATCGGAAGAAATAGAAAACTTGGAGGAAATATAAATGAAATGGATACCGCGGTTAAATAAACCTTTCAGGATAAAAAAAGATTTATCTATTTTTATGTTAGATGGCATCCAAACGCTAAATATCTGGATGCGAGATGAAAAGATTTGGTGTAATCCGTTCGGTTTAAAAAAGGAAAATAAAATCAGAACAATGGTAGAGGATAAGGAATGGATGTACTTATTTGAGTATAAGGATGAAGAATTCACAGCAAATAATTTAAGTCATGCTTACACTCGATTTTTAGATGAATCTTGGGGAAATCACTACGTGAAGTATCTCGAAGAGCTAGGATTTAAGAGCATGTCTATTGATGCAGTCGAAGACATAAAAGAAATCGAAGAGGATGAATACTACAAACTCATACAAAAATTAGAGAATGGGTCTTTGTTTCAAATCGAAGTCTGGGAAAACGAAGATGGATCATATCAGGGACTGGCGCAAGAAGTTCATACAGTCAATTAACGACAGAAATAGCAAACTAGAAAGGAAGATAACAAATGAGAATTTTTGAAATTAATGACCCGTATTTTGCAATTGTAGCAGCTGAAAATGAAGGGAAATGTATGGAATTTTATGAAGAAGTAGTGTGTGACGTAGAAGACAAAGAGGACTTTATGGCTAGTATGAAAGAACTTGAGACGACAGTTGCCATTACAAAAGTTGCAAATACAGTGAGTGAAGAGACAAATGAGCCAGTAGGTCTTCATGAGGCAGGTAATCAGGTTTTTAGTTGCATTAATGACAATGAATCAACGTTATTGGCTCTCGATGGGGCTTTAGTTTAGTCCGTTATCCACCAAAATAGTGGAATAGGGGGGAGGATTTGTATATGACAAAAAAAGAACGATTAACCTACTCAGGAGAACCATTCACTCTAGGTAAATGGGGCGACAGTATTTACCTAAAAGAAGCAAGAAATGGAAAATACTGCACTGAAATTAGGGAATTCATTCCACAACCACATGAAGCCCAAAATGCAGAGTACATGATGTTTTGCCATGGCTTACAACCAGAACTAACCAGAGATGAGTTAAACGAGTTTGCCTTGAAAATCCTGAGTTTTACTGGGTATTTCGATAAGTAGAAATTGAGTCGGTTATCCGACGAAATAGCAGAAAGCGAGGAATGAATGTGAGTGAAATGAATGACTTCAGAGATTACGTTGAGGAGCAACAGCATCTTTGCTACGGAGTTGAAGGCGGAACGCCGGGAGTACATGGCAGTTTAGCAAGGCAATATGACTTTTTGCTTGAAACCATTGATACCTATCAGGAAATTGAACAACCGCAACTCAGCGAGAATCAGCAGATTGTGTTGGAGCGTTTGAAAGAAATGATGGTTAGTTTTGATCTATGCAATGCAATTCATCGATTGGAACGCGCCGAAGATTGGGGATATTCAAAAGAACCATACGATATCGCTTATGAGTCACTAAACGATAAACAGCGACGTCAAGTTGTTCAAGAGGCTTGTCAATGGGCGCAGGGACAGGAGGAATGAACGTGATTAAACCGAACACTATATTTCTTGAGGGTAGAAAAATTGGAACGTACAGAAAAATGAGGACGGCCGGGACAGGTCACATTAATTTCAGTGGATTTGAGCCATACGAGGAAAGACCGGATGGAAAAAAACGTTATAGAGTATTACTACCTATTCGCTTTAGTAGCTACAAGTATAATTATTTAACTGCTACGGGCATTCACGGGATGACTGATTTATTGTGTATGGTGCCACAACTCACAGAAAGTGAGATCAGGAGGCTTGATCCAAGATTGATGGCGCTTGCGACACCTGTGGAGGAGGCAGAGTGATGGAGAAAATAAATGATAAACAACAGATGTTATTAGATGATTTAAAACATGTATATAGCTGGCAACATAGTTGTGCTTGGGATCTATTTTACTATTTGGTTGATAGTGATAGGTCTATGTTTGAAGACGATACAATACGTAATTTTCAGAGCTTGTCTGATGATGAATCTCTTAAAGTCCTAATTATTTTCAGTCAATGGGTCTTATCACCAAAAGATTAATTCCGCAATCGTCAGCGATAGCGAAAAAAAGACCCACTAGGAGTCTTCTTTTGGAATTATTGAAATTCCTTGTGTTTTCAGATCGACTGCAACACGTTCAGTCACTCTGACCATAAATTGTTGCTTAAGAATTTCAGAAAATTCATCAGAATACTCATTTATGTAAATACTCAGTTGTTTCAGAAATTCGTTAGGATCATCGCTTAATTCGATGACTCGTAATGGATACATCATTTCATTAACAGCATCAATGACGGCTATTGGAACAACTGAGTTTAGATCAACAGTAATTTTCATACGATCGCCTCCTATGGCGATTATATCATGGACGGAGGGATAAGATGCTTGGATTATTCAAGAAAAAAGTTGAGTACGTAGAAGTCACAAGAAATACATTTGATAAATATAATAAAGCTATTTTAGGAGGAAACTTGAGTTTGGAATTGGGTTACTGCCGGTTATTCGAGCATTCAGGGCTAGGGATAACTATTTACGTAGTCATCAATACATCACACGAAGACACCGCTAATTTTTGGCGGAAAAGTCTTGAAAGTCAAGGACTGGAACAGTGCGGTGACAGAAATTATTTCAAAAAAGTTATGCATTTAAAGGAATTTGATGACTTCATTTCTGAGACGTTTGATAAACAGGAGGGATAAGATGGTACCAAAATATAGATGTTGGTTTAAAAATAGCGGAATACAAGCTGCTCAGATGGTTGAATGGGACAAATTGAAAGAGTTCGTAGGTTTAGGACGTTTGTTTGATGATAGTAAGAAATCAACCTTATTTACCCTCATGCAGTCCACTGGCTTGAAAGACAAGAACGGCGTGGATATTTTTGAAGGCGACGTTGTAAAAGTATCTGACGGGGGCAACGAAGAAGACAGCTACACCAGTGTGGTTAAGAATTATGCGGACGAGGGTTACCCAGCCTTTGATATTGAAGCTCCCAGCTCGTGGTATTACGAAAACAACGTTTTGTCTACAATTATGGGGGGAGATTACGAGACAATCGAAGTTATCGGGAATGTTTGGGAGAACCCAAACCTGCTGGAGCAAGCCAATGAAAACTAGCCAAGCAATCATCATAATACTGCTGACGATCGCTGGTCTAAGTTGGCTATCCTATACAATTGTGGACCAGCAGAAACAGATTGAGCAGTTACATGAACAGCTGCAGCATGAGCAGATGAAGTACAAGATTATTATCAATGATCCGCTAGTGCGAGATGCGATGGAAAGCGGAGGATAAATGATGGACTTTGCAGTAGCGTTTTTTCTCGCAGTCGTAGCGACAGTGGTTGCAAGTGTGATTTTTGGTAAGGAAGATAATGAGGAGGGCAATAAAATGAAAGACAGACAATTTATTTGTATCGATAGTTTTGAAAGCGAAGGGCGCTATTGCTTGGTTGGCGAAGTATACACCGCATATAAGATTGATGGCGGTTATAAATTGGTGTTTGAGAATGGGGAAATGAATTTTACGGATGACTTATTTGAACGAACTCTGAAAGCTTGGGAAGGCGTTCTTGTCGAGGAGGGCGAGTGATTGGATTTGAAAGCTGCTGGCTCGTATGCTTATGATTTCTCTCACGGAATGCTGCTAGAATACGTATGGCAGCGACTGATCGAGAGTGAGTTTGGAACAAGAAAAAAATACAGCGAAGAAGAAATTGAAGAGTTCGTCAGAGATTATATGGAGGTCGAGTAAATGTGTGAGTACTGTAAACCCGATCCAAGGAATAGGGAAACTTTGTATAGATCTGATTATCTGTGGTCAGGACGTACCGACTGTGTGGAAGTTGGAGTGAATGGCAATACAATGCATGTTACAGCTGAAGTTGATAATGCGGGTTACACGGCAGAGTTTGATATTACCTTCTGCCCTATGTGTGGGACCAATTTAATTGAGGAGGGCAAGTGATTGGAGAAATGGCGTGTTGAACGAGTCAAGGCAGTGTTGAAAGATTACCGAGATACGGATAAGTACGTCAGGAAGCTTGAAGAAGAGATTCGGGTTCCGTATCGGGAAGAGGATATAAATGGAGATATCAAGGGGACTAGAAGTGATAGTGATACAATGTTCGGCACATTGTGGACTATCGAGACGGATAAACAGATTCGGCGGTTGAAACGCAATAAGCAGATTGTACAAGAACTTCTCGATGAGTGCGGCAGTGACACCGAGACGATCATTCGAGAGTTGTATATCAAACGATTTCCGCAATACACGATGCAAGGGCTGGTTGATAGTTTCCAGATAAAGTGTGGTAAAACCAAAGCGTTTGAATATCGGAACAGATTTTTCGAAGAGTTAGACAAGATGCTTGATATATGAACGATTTGCGGAATTTTAGGCACTAAAAACGTGGTAAATTAGTATTATCAGATATCGCCCACAAGCACAACGGCATTCAACCTCCTTTTGATACGTAAAAATTATTCTGTGGGCGATAGTCACTGTGGCGGAAAGGGTAGACGCTTAGACCGTAAGATAAAGTACTCCTCGGTTATGGGAACGACGTGATTAATAAGCTAGGTCGGGAACGTGAATGAAGTAGCGTACCAGTCGGAAATATAATCTTTATCATGCAAGGTTCGATTCCTTGCCAGTGACTCTAAATGCCTATGATGGTTACGATCACCGAAAAAGATCGTGAAGAAGCTATACGGTGCTACATACGGCAATGTAGTAAGTGTGCTATCTGTACACCACCAAGCTTCGGTCACTGTGGCGGAAGTAGAAGACGCTTGGTTGTATCAATATTTTTAGGGGCGACCAACAAAGGAACTAGCCAATCTTTTGTGGTATTGATACGTGAGTGGGGCAGTACCACTCCAGTGACATTGAGATTGGACAGTAAGCACGTGGCAATCAGCCACCGAATTATCCCGGGGCTTTTGTTGGATAAACAATCTCAAAACACGGGAATTAGTCCCAGAAAAATAAGCATGCAGAGGGTAGCTCCCTCAAGTTGGTATATAGTTTAAAGGGAAAACAGTCGTCAGAATGCGGAGGATGTCGGTTCGAGTCCGACTATGCCAGTAGGGTTCACAGTAATCCCTAAAAACTGATAGAACCCCGCACACCTCTTAGCAATGTGTCCCAAGCGGGGACGTACATATCGAAGTCACTCATTGCGAGTGGCTTTTTATTTTGAGGAGGAATGGAAATGGTACAAGAACAGATTTTAAAAGGTGAAGTTGCTTACTTAAGAAGTCTTTCAAGTCGTGCTGATGTTAACCTAGATGAAATTGCACAAGTAAGAAACAAATTGAGCAAAAAGGTTAAAGGTATGAAATTGGATCAAGCGATTGAGCAGCATGCACGTACGGTACATGCATTTTAAACAGCGTAGCTAGTCTACGCAATACATAGAACGAAGCGAGGTGGCAGACATAAACTGGACGGAACAAGAAATTGATAGGCTGAAAGCTTTAGTCGGTGAGGGTAAGACAAATAAAGATATAGCGATTATATTATCAAATGAATTCGGCAGAGAGTTTACCTATCACAGCGTTAGGCATAAAGCTAGACGTTCGAGTGTGACTACGCCGCCTCGCAACATAGATGGTCAGTCAATTAGTGAGAACAAGCGGTACAACATTGATGGCACTATTTCTCAAGCCGAATTCGATGTGAAGATGGCTTTCTACCAGAAGGACAGGAAAACGCCAGAAGATATCCTTAAGTACAAGGGCTATGATCCACAAGAGTGGGAAATATCTCAAGTAACCACTAATGAGTGGACGACCACAACAGCGGATATCCAGAAATGGAATCAGCAGTTGAAGTTTGTGGTGAAGCCAAAGCATAAGGCATTTAACACATCTGCCTTTACCGAATCAATCGAGCCAGTAAAGCTAACCGCAATCAAGACGGGTGACAGAAACCTATTCATCGGTTTGGCTGATTGGCATTTTGGTATCACTAAGCTAGAGGATTTGCAAGATAAGCTAGCGAGAATGATTGAAGTTATCTCAAAAGGCTATAAGCAGATTGTTATTGGTCAGCTAGGAGATTTATTCCATAGCAGCCAAATTAAGAAGTCGGTCACGATGGCTGGCACACAGTTAGATGACGTGGACATGGTTAAAGCGATTAAAGACGCTCGCTCCTTTTTTGATGTATTGATTACTGAGTGTGTGAGACATTCGAAGCTAGTGACTGTGGAACACGCTGAAGGGAACCATAGTGGATCCATCGAGTACATGTTTCTCTTATACCTAGAAGCCAAGTACCCAGACATCCAAGTGCATGCACATAATAAATACCGACAAGCGTTCATGTTGGATAACGTGGCGATCATGATTACTCATGGGCAGTATGGCAAGCGGAAGGATTTGCCGATGTTATTTGCTACTGAGTTTAGCGATATGTGGAGTAATGCAACTACACGGGAGATAATCACTGGTCATTTCCACACGCAACAGACGAACGACTATCAAGGTGTGATCCATCGTCAGTTAGGGACCATTAAGCCGAATGACAGCTATGAGATTGAGAATGGTTGGACGATGGGCAAGAAGGTGTTGCAGTTGTTTGAATATGATAGCGAAAGGCTGAGGGTGACGTATGACATTTAAGGTAAGATATCTTTTGCTCAGATTGCAAATGAAATGGCATTACTATGTTACTCATGATATGGACAAATGGGAAGAACTTTGGAAAAAGAAGAATCGCATGAAAAAGCGTATGGCGTCTAAAGGTCAAGAAGTCTATGTAGTCGTTAAAATGGGATTCAAAGCCAGAGCGGTATGCAATAATCCGTTATCACAACCGGAACTTAAGTTATTCGGAGATATAGCAGGCATCCATTCAATAATGGAAAATGAAAAAGATGCTATACGGACAGCGGAGCAATTAAATGAACAAAATTCTATTTATCAATATGAAGTCCGTGAATGTGAGTTGAGGTGAATTATGACATCTAAAAATAAAACTTTCTATGTATACGTGAGTTGCTTAAGCGATATTTACTTTTTAGATGAATATGACGAAGAAGTCACTTCGAGAGTTTGCCCTATGTGTGGAGATTCAGATGACTATATTGGATCTTTTGATAATGTAGAAGATCTCGTTAAAGAGGCTTGCTACGATGACTGGTATTGCTTTAGAGAAGACTATGTGCGTGAGTCTTGGAATGAGCATATTAAATCCAAAGGAGGAAATAATAATGAATAAAGAAAATAGTGGTGGCTTGGGTTTCTTGAGTATCCTGACATTAATTTTTGTCGTTGCTAAATTATTTGGAGTAATTGCTTGGAGTTGGTGGTTAGTATTTACTCCAGTTCTAATTGGAGTTGGACTAACAATACTGATTTTAATCATTGCGGTGATTGCAGCCGCAGTTAGTGACTGATATGCATTACTATTACATCCAACTATCAGTAGGAATACTAAGTCATAAGAATATCCGACAAGCGGAGTTGAAACCAAAGCACACGTTGCTTGAATGCCATGAGCAATTTAGTGACGAGTATATCGATCGGCATAGGTTGATATACATTGGGCATGGCTGGAAGAGTGACTCGCATATTATGGAGAGATTAAGGAGGTATGGAATGTGAATGAAGAAAAACGAATTATGTTGAGAAATGCGTTTAGCGCTTTCGAGCAATTAGACTTAAGTGAAGTCCAATCGATAAATCTTGAATTGGTTGAGTACGATGACTTTACTAATAAATTAGCCCTTGAAGTTGTATACTCACAAGAAAATAAAGAAAAGGACAAAGAGTATCATATTCACACAGGGGTAAATAAAGCATCTGAACTAAAC
The DNA here is from genome assembly GCF_050498885.1 of Enterococcus sp. AZ179. Taxonomy (NCBI): domain Bacteria; kingdom Bacillati; phylum Bacillota; class Bacilli; order Lactobacillales; family Enterococcaceae; genus Enterococcus; species Enterococcus sp. AZ179. The sequence goes on from NZ_JBMHEO010000001.1 coordinate 2,182,524, forward strand.
ATTGCTATTAATGGCAAAGAAATTGCCGGCCGTATTCTTGCTAAGTCAGGAGATGCTCGCATATGAAATTCTTTGAAGCATTATTAACGGTTGATGTAGAACCTGAATTCGCTGAAGCGTATAAGAAGGCGATTGAAGGCGAGAACGAAAGATACTTTACTGAGAACCCTATCCTGGATAAAGAGGGCAAGCTGATTAGCAATGAGATTAAACCAGTATGGAGTGGGAACTATGTGAATGTGAATACCGATTATATCAGATCAGTAGCAATTTGTTGGTTATCTATTGCAGTAGTATCCCGAACTCAAACAAACGTTGAAGAATTTATTAAACAGTATGAGCGAGAGGGAGCAACGCTAGTTAAGAAGAACTTTTAGAAAGAAGGTGAGGTTGCATGACAGAAAATGACAAATACAAACCTACACCAGCTGAGAAAAAACTATTAGAAGTCTTATTGAACGCTGAGAATGTCGGTAAATCTGTTCAAGAGTTGTGTAATCTCGCTGGTGTTAGTCGAAATAAGTACTATGATGCAATGAAGAAACAAGAATTTGTCGATTTGGTAAATAAAACGACTATGGAGCTAATCAAAGGGAAAGCCGCTAACGTTCTGAATGCGGCGTATAACTTTGCTTTAACAGAGAAAGGCCATCAGGACAGAAAAATGATTCTTACGATAGCCGGTATATACGCTGAGAAACAAGAAACTAAGATTACTGGTGATATGAAAGTGAGCAATCCTTTTGCTAATCTTTCCGAAGAAGAATTGCGAAAGTTGGCGAATTTATAGCTATAAACCTACCATGTACTACCTAAATGTGTTACAATATATATGAGGTGGTAATATGGAAAAATGGAAAGATGTTTCGGGTTACGAAGGATTATACCAAGTCAGCAATTTAGGAAGAATCAAAAGCGTAGAAAGATATCGAGACAATCACGGAAAACCGCAAATTGTTCATGAGAAAATTAAAAATACAAGAATGAAAAATAGCGGATATTTAATGACAGATTTGTATAAAAATAATAAATCAAAATCTGTCATGGTTCATAGGATTGTAGCGAGTGCTTTCTTGCCTAATGGAGAAGGAAAAGAAACAGTTAATCACAAAGACGGTAACAAACTTAATAATAATGTTGAAAATTTAGAATGGAGTTCTTTCTCTGAACAAAACAAGCATTTTTACAAAAAAGGATTAAAATCAAAAGAAAATATAAAAAAAGCAGTAAAAGCAATGAACGGAAAAACAGCGAGAAAAGTAATGTGTGTAGAAACAAATGAAATTTTTAATTCTCTTTCAGATGCTAGTTTATATAGCAAGGGAGACAGAAAAGGCGTGCCTCTAATTGTAAGGAGTGCCAAAACAAAAACGACTACTGCTTATGGGTATCATTGGAAGTATGTAGATTAGAAAGAGGGTGATGGGGTGCAAATTAATGAGATAGTAGTTAAAGGAGCAAAGATCGAACTTGCAAAGCGCAGGTTCTTTTTTTATTGCAATTTAATCATGCCGAAGTTTTACGATATACAACGTGAATACTTAATGAATTTATGTGACAATTTGCAAAATTTCTTGAATGACGATGAACATGATGTCCTAATTATTAATTTGCCTCCGTAGCTTAGACATGGAAAAAGTTTAACGCTTGGACGGTTTGTTGAATGGGTATTAGGAAATGATCACAGCAAGAAAATCATGACTGGTTCATATAACGAAACACTATCAACCGTATTTTCCAAGAATGTGAGAAACACGATCCAAGAGATAAAGGCCGACAAAGATATGATTGTGTACGCCGACATATTCGACGCAAAAATCAAATATGGTGATGGCGCAATGAATCTTTGGAGTTTGGAAGATGGCTATAATAACTACCTGGCTACATCGCCTACTGGTACAGCTACTGGTTTTGGTGCAGATATCATCATCATTGATGACGTAATCAAGAATGCAGATGAAGCCAACAACGCTGCAGTCCTTGATAAACATTGGGAGTGGTTTGTAAATACCATGCTATCTCGCCTTGAGAGCAACGGTAAGATCATTATCAACATGACTAGATGGCATAGCAATGATTTGGCGGGTAGAGCATTAAAAGAACTCCCTCTTAGCGGATATAAGGTTAAGCATATCAACTTTCAAGCGTACGATGAAAAGAACGATCGGATGCTTTGTGAAGACGTCCTTTCCTATGCGGATTATCAGCGTAAGGTCAAAACAATGGGTGCCGACATCGCAAGTGCCAACTACCAACAAGAACCTATCGACATTAAAGGGAGATTGTACGGAGAGTTCAAGACTTACAGCAACAGATCCAACTATAAGAAGATTTGGCATTATTGTGATACTGCCGATACTGGTAAGGACTACCTTTGTTCGATCGTTTGGGGAGAAACGCTAGATGGCTATCAAGATGTTTTAGACGTTATCTATACGCAACAACCTATGGAATACACGGAGAGTGCAGTTGCAAATCAGTTGATTAACTTCAAAGTGAATACATCACGTATCGAGCGCAACAACGGCGGTCGGTCTTTTGCTCGTTCGGTAAGAGAGAAAGTAAAAGGGAAATGCGCAGCTGCAATATCCGATTTCTTTCAAAGCGCCAATAAAGAAGCGAGAATCTATTCCAACAGCCACTGGATTGAACAATATGTGCGGATGCCTAGTGATTGGAGAACAAGATTTCCTGATTACTACAAGGCAATGACTACATACCAACGAGAAGGAAAAAACAAACATGACGATGCTCCAGATGCTACAACAGGCATCGCCGAAACGATGAGCATGAACACAACAGAAAAAATAGATGTCATGAAGACGATCGACACATTCAAAAAACTAGGATTGTAGAGGTGATACAGTGGAACAGAATATTCAGCTTTTAGGGCATAAGCGATTTGATGAGGAAGCGAACCTTGTTTATAAGGTGCCGGTTAGTCAGTTGCCGAAAATAGACATGCTAGATAAGCGGACAGAAAAAATAAGCGAGTGCATCGACTTCAAGCATGAAGACATGTGGAAAACGATTGTCGGTTTTATCAGGCATCATCGTGAGAAACAAGTACCTAGATTAAAAGAGCTAAAGCGATACTTAAACGCTGACAATAACATCAAGCGGCGCCCAAGCAAGCCAGATGGCAGAGCAGACAATCGGATAGCGAGTGATTTCGCAAACTTTATCGTGTCGTTCAAGCAAGGCGTCTTGCTAGGTAATCCGATTAGTTATAACGGTGATCGAGTTATTGTTGAACGAATCAATCGGTTTGCTAGTGAATCCAATGAGGACTACCACAATCAGTTGATGAGCCGTGATGCTTTTGGTTTAGGGCGTGCTTATGAGTGGGTTGGGCGTGATGAATATGGCAAAGAAACGATAGCTAAATTTGATGCGGAACAAACATTTGTGATTTACGACAATACTAAAGACAGAAATTCCATCTGCGGGGTTCACTACTTTGTTGAGAAGTTCTTGGACAAGTCATTCACTCGGATTGAGTTATACACAAACTGTGGATATAACTATTACTTCACGGCTAAAGATGATGATTTAGAGAATGCTGTACTTGATGAAGGCGGAGCTGTTCAAAACTATTTTGACGCTGTGCAAATCAATGAATGGCCAAACAACGAAGAACGAACGAGCGACTTTGAGCATGTGATGGATTCCATCGATGCATACGACCTTTCTCGATCAGAGATGGCTAACTTCCAACAAGATTCATCGGAAGCTTACTTGGTGATTAAAGGTAACCCTGATACAGCAGACGACCAGGAAGGCGACAACAGCAAATTAGCAGTATTCCAAGCTATGATGCAAGCTAGAATGCTTGTATTAGGGGATAAGAAGATTTACGACAACAACGTTGCAGGTGCTGAACCTGATGCATACTACCTTAAGAAAGAGTATGACGTTGCAGGAATGGAAGCTAATGACAGTCGAACAGTTGCAGATATTTTGCGCTTCACATCTCTTATTGATTTTACTGATGAGAACATCGGGTCCAACCAGTCGGGTATTGGATTCCGTTTCAAGGGTTGGGGATCAGACAACGATCGCAAGAATAAGGAACGGATGGTCAAAAAAGCTATCATGCGCCGTCTACGGTTGCTCACACACTCTTGGAGCATTAAAGAGGGACTGGATGGATTGGATAAACCACGAGGCTTGATTGATACAGTCAAAGCCTTTTTTGCTTCTGATGAAAAACAACAAGAGCAGCTATACAACAAAGTAAACGAGATCCAAATTCAATTTACGCCAAACGTACCGCAATCTGACGAAGAAATCATGAGCGTTATCGCTGGAATGGTTGGCATCGTATCAGATCAAACGTTGTGCGAAATGGCTGAGCGATTAACTGGTGTTCCGTTTGAAGAAGAACTGAAGCGATTGAAGAAACAAGCTGGTTCTGGCGTGTTTGATAGTGACAAAGAAACTGATACGGAGGTTGAAGAAGATGAATCTCAAACAACAGATGATGAGCCAGTATCAGAAGAAGGATAGCGAAAAAATCAAAGATGCTATCGCTGAAGCGATGAAGATTGGCAAAAAAGAAGTCCTGTACGGCAAAGACGTTGTCACAGATGATATCCGCAAAGAGTTTCAAGATGGCGGCTTTAGTGTTGAGGATTACGAGGATAAACATTCGATTGATGCAAAAATTGAGTTAGTCAGATTTTCTTGGTAGGGAGGTAGTATCATGGAGTTTAATCAAAACGAACCAGTTACAGAGGAGGTAATTAATGCGTTGAAAAACGCAAGTTTCATGACTTTTGCCGAAGAAGAAAAAATCGCCATAAGTAAAAATGAATATAAAGACTTGTTGGCAACAAAAGGCAAAGCAGAAGTTCTTGAACAAATTTTATCGAACCTCGGATATTTAGATCGTGACGTTAATATTGCAACGGAATTTTAGCCATTCTGGAATTAAAAGGAGTGATTAAGTGAAATCACAAGATTACTTCATCAAGCGGGAAAAAGCTTGGCAAGAGCAACAGATTAAAGATGACAAGAAGCGCATGAACGAAATCAAGAAGCGTCTGCAGTACGCACAGGATGCGATACAGAAAGAGATAGACGCACAGTGGGATAGTTTTTCCGACGGACAGAAAATCACTCGTAGTGAAGCGATGAAGCGTGCTGACGAAATGGATGTAAAAGCATTTGCTCGCAAGGCTAAGAAGTATGTTAAAGAAAAAGACTTCTCTCCAACAGCAAATAAGGAATTAAAGCTATACAATCTTACGATGCGTGTTAATCGATTGGAATTGCTAAAGGCGAATATCGGACTTGAACTGGTTGCTATGTTCAACGATATGGACAAGTATTTCTCAGGAGAGCTTACTAGCGCTGGTTTGAAAGAATTGCAACGTCAAGCGGGCATCTTAGAAATGACGATCGCTAAAAGCGGTTATGCCAAATTAGTGGAGCAAGTGATAAACAGCTCGTTTCGAGCGGATGGATTCGCAACGTTTAGCGAACGGCTTTGGATGTACCAAGCGGAGCTGAAAGCAGATTTGGATAAGTTGTTTGTTCGAAGTGTGACGATGGGCAGAAACCCTAAACAGTTGGCATCTGAATTAACGAGATTCCTTACTGAGAAAGGTAGAGAGAACACTCGATTCAATACTGAGCGTTTGATGGTAACTGAAACGACTAGAGTACAGATTGGTATCCAAGAGCGAAGCTATCGTGATGCTGATATTACAAAGTACACATTCATTTCTGAGCCGACTGCTTGTAAGCTGTGTTTGCCCCTGAATGGCAAAGTATTTGATGTTGATGAAATGGAGCCAGGAACAAATGCTGCTCCGATGCATCCGTTTTGTCGTTGCTCAACCGCACCATACGTTGATCGTGATGCATTTGAGAAGTCGCTTAAAGAAAGAGGGTTATAACAATGGAGAAAGATTCGTTTCAAGTTATATCTGACAGATTTTTAGAAACGGCATACGGGAAAAGCAAAGAAGAAATATTGCATTTGTATCAAAACGATGCTCAATTTAAAGAAGACTATGATGCCGTTAAACAGCACTTAATTGATGTCTTAGAACCAATTGTAAAAGAAGTGTATGAAGCTGCTAGAAAGGTTATTGAGCCTGTTGTGCAATCAATAACCGAATTGGTTCAGTCTAACCCAGAGCACTTCAAAGCTTTGCAAAACAATATGAATCAAAGTATGTTTCAAAGTGCTTCTATGTAGAGGTGAGCTCTATGACATTCACTGATTATAAAGACGAAGACGGTGACATCATAATCACGGCTAAAGAGCGGTTGCCAAGTGGCATGACTGTGCAAATCGAATTTTGCCTTTATGATTTGTACAATATTGCGGTTGCGAATGTTTACCTGAATGTGTATCACAAGCGTAAGCAGATTAGTGACAATACTTTGCACCAGACTGGCAAAGACGGCATCTATCCTTTTGTGTGGGCTGTAAGAAAGATTAGGGAATTTGAGGAATACGCCAAGCATTCATTGAGCAACCCTCTCCCCACTTACATTCAAGTCCATTGGGAAGATAATCGAAGAGCAAGGATATATAAAAGATTTTTGCAACGTGAAGGTTTTGAGATCAGAAACTTCGGTATCGGGAATCAATTATACAAATATATTGAAACGGATTAAGACAGTCGCTAGCCCATTCGCTAACGACTTTTTATTATGCCTTCTTACTGCTTACAGGCACTAAAGAGAAAGCTGTTCCGACTGACTGGCGTAACTAGTTAAATTATCGGGTAGCGGACGTAACCGCGGAGGAATAATCATGGATAGTAAGAAGTTCATTGATATCTGTAAAGAGGCTGTTATTGCTTATGCTAATGAGAATTTCGAGAAGACAGATCAGAGTCAAATTACCGAAGAAGATGTTTTTGTTGTTTGGAGCTGCAAAACACTGCAAAACAATAAAGCTTTGCTTAGCACAACGATTTCTGATGGTATGTATTATGAATTGACCTATAACGGCGATAAATCAGAAGTATACCTTGATGCTTATAAAAAATGGGAAAACAAGTGCATTAAAGTCTAGCTAACGTTAGGCTTTTTATTTTGTCCAAGCATTGATGACTTTAAAAGCTATGGAAAGTGCAAGCATTTATCCACGTTAAAAGATATGGAAGGAGAAATATTTGATGAAAGATAAATTATTGATGAAAAATAAATTTTCTATGCCGATGAAGCTACAATTCTTTGCCGATCCAGATGGAGAAGGCGACCCGGGAGAAGCAACTCCACCTGAATTAAACCTTGAAGAATTGAATGAAGAGCAATTGGCACTCATCAAAGAAAAGTATGGCTTCAAAGACGACAAAGATGTTGATTCGATCGTAAAAAGCAAAAAGTCTCGCTGGCAAAAAGAAGCTGAAGCAGAGAAAAATGAAGCAGCAAAATATGCCGAAATGACTGCTGAAGAGAAGATTCAACATGAGTTGGCCAAGAAAGATGCTCAAATTGCTGAATATGAACGCAAGGAGAACCTTTCCAAAATGTCATCTCAAGCAAGTGAAATGCTGGCTGAGAACGGCGCTAAACCTTCGAAAGAAATGCTACAGCTAATTGTTTCAGAAGATGCCGAAACCACTTCAAACAACGTTAAAACGTATCTAGCATCTGTTGAAGCGGAACGTGAGGCCATCAAAGCAGAATTCGAGAAACGCCTTGGCGGACGTATTCCTTTGGATGGTGATTCTGGTAATGGCGCTCAAGGCGACTACGGAAAGCAATTAGCAAAGAAAGCAGCAGTCGCTAAACCCAAACAAACATATTTTAAAAACTAGGAGGAACTAACAGATGGAAAAACGAGTTTTTGGTTCAAAAAATCAAATTTTAGCTGATGTAAGCAACTACAAGAGCTTATCAGTAGTAGTTGGAGCAACAGGTGTAACAGCAACAAACGGACAGGGTAAAAAGTATATCCCAGCTGGTACGCCAGTAGGCGGTGGCGATCCATTCGCTAACGAACAAGCAGTTGTGACGGTAACCAACACCGCAGAAGCAGCTGAAGGCACAAAAGGCGTGCTATTGCATGACGTCGTATTCGATGCAGATGCTACAACTGCCAACGGTACATTACTATACTTCGGTACGGTCAATGAATTCCGTTTAGAAGATACTTTAACAATTGTTGATGAAGCAAAAGCAGCGTTGGATGGCAAAGTTTACTTTGTTAAACGCAACAAATAAGGGGGAACCGAAGAATGAAAGTGAAAATCCACAAAGAAACATTGATGAAAATGAATTTACAGTACTTTGCAGCGCTTAACATCTTTGATCTAGTTCAGGCGCCAAACATTGCCACTTATTGGGCAGAACGAGTAAATGAGCAACAACCATACCTTGGTGAAGAGTTGTTCCCAGCTGATAAACAGTTAGGCATGAAGCTATCTTGGTTGAAAGGCAAAACCGGCTCTCCAGTAGCATTACGACCTTCTGGACTAGACGCTGACGTTATCCCTCGTGGGCGTGCTGGGTTCGAAGAATTGATTCAAAAAATGGTGTTCTTCAAAGAGTCTTATTACATTGACGAAGAATTGCGCCAAGAATTGAATATGATCAACCAAACAAACAACGCAGCATATCGTGATGTTGTACTGAATCGAGTATTTGACGATGTAGCAGACTTGTTACGTGGTGCTGCAGTACGTCGTGAGATTATGCGTATGCAACTATTAACTACAGGCGCAATCACGATCAAAGAAAATGGTCAAGATCATACAATCAAATATGATTTGCCAGAAAACCACAAAGGGAATGCTGCGGTTGCGTGGAGCGATGTGGCTAACGCTGATCCAGTGGAAGATATCGACAAAGCTATTTCTGTATTGAAAGAAGAAGGCGTGAATCCAGCTCGTGCCATTATGAATAGCAAAACTTTCCGCTATTTACGTCAGAACGCAGCGATCAAAGCGACTATTTTAGGTAACAACGCAAACGCTCAAGCTGCTAAATTATCGAAACAAGCTTTGCTAGATTACATTTCAGAAGAGTTTAACTTAGAAATCGTTATTTACGACAAAATTTATACCGACTCTACTGGTACTCACAAATTTATTCCAGATGATACGTTTGTTCTGTTGCCAGCTCAAACATTGGGTAAAACTTGGTTTGGTACCACGCCAGAAGAATCTGATTTGATGTCTAGTCCGAATGTAGCGAATGTATCGGTTGTCGATACTGGCGTTGCTGTTACGACTATGAAGAAAGCTGATCCAGTCAATGTTGAGACTAAAGTTTCTATGATCTCGCTTCCTTCATTCGAACAAGCAAATGCGGTCTACATTTTAGAAACCACTCCAGAAGGGTAAGGTGATTTAATTGGCACAATATAAAGTGTTGAAAGAATTCAAAGATATCCACACCAAAGACTTGTACAACGTCGATAGCACGATCGATATCACGAAAGAGCGTGCAGATGAAATCGAAACGAATCTAGCACGTTTAGGCGGCGGGTTTATTGAACCTGTAAAAGCCAAGCTGACAATCGACGATTTAAAAGCTGAATTGGATGCGCTCGGTGTGGATTACAAAGACGCCAAAGTAAAAGCTGATTATGAAAAATTGTTAGAAGCTGCAAAAGAAGGTTAGTCATTCGACTAGCCTTTTTATTTTTGAAAGGAGGCAGTCATGAACGAAACCTTAGAAGAAGTGAAGCGATCGCTCGAAGTTGATAACGAAGAACTCGATAAACAGCTAACTGACTTTATCAAACGAATCTCAAGCCAACTGTGTGTGCGTTTAGGCTTCTTAGAGAGCGTTCCTGTGGCTTTGAACTATATTGTGGTCGAATGTACTATCAAGCGATTTAACCGCAAAGGCAACGAAGGCATGAGCTCTTATGGGCAAGAGGGGGAATCAATCTCTTACGGGAAGCTTTTAGATGAGTTTGAAGATGATATTTCAGCATATAAAGAGAAGCAAAGAGAGAATAGCGTTCCTCGTAGAGGGGTGGCTAGGTTCTTATGAGATATGACACAGAAGTAACTTTCGTTATCGAAAAAGATGGCTACTACGATCCTGACTTAGGAGAGCATGTAGAGCCGACCTTAGACGAAAAAATCAAACTTGCTAATGTGACTGATTTGGGAACTGATCGCTCGAAAGCTTTGTTTGGAGACATTAAACAAGGTGCCAAAGTTATTCGTTTACTTCGACCTTATACCAAGGAATGGGATTATGTTTTAATCTTCAACAAACTAAGGAGCAAAACGGAGAAGTTCGAGATTATCACTGAGCGTAACCTTCGACTAAAAAACACTTTTATCGTTCAGGAGGTGGTTTCTGGTGGTTAGAAGAGGCGTAAGCATTTACGGATTGGACGCACTAAGCAAAAAATTAAAAGAAAACGCAACGCTTGACGATGTGAAACAAGCAGTCAAATTGAATACAGCCGAAATGCAAACAGAAGCTGAGATTAATGCTCCTGTGGACACAGGCTTCCTCGAAAGAAGTATCCAATTAACTTTGGATACTAGTGGTCTTGCTGGTAGGATTCGTGCGACGGCTGAGTACGCTGGGTATGTTGAATTTGGTACTCGATTCACTCCTCAACAGCCATTCATTTACCCGGCTTTTCAAAAGCAGAAAAAAGCTTTCAGAAAAGACCTGAAACGTCTCGTAGAGTAGGGATAAAAATGATTAAAACAAGAGATCAGTATATTTTTGATGAAATGTTCAAGAAGGTTACCAGTTTGGGTTATAAGGCATACGACTTTAAGCCTTTAAATGATATAGGTTATCCGTTTGTGGAATTTGAAGGAACGGATATAGATCATGATATCAACAAAACTAATGTGCTAGGAAACGTGACCCTTGTAATTTCAGTGTGGGGCTTGCAAAAGAAGAGAAAAGAAGTATCAGATATGGCAGCTAAGATATTTAATGCGGCCATGGAAGTTAAAGAAACGGAAGGCTATTCATGGGCTTTAAACATTCAAACCAGCGGGATTCGCATTTTGGATGATGTTTCGACAAATACACCGCTAAAAAGAGCGAGATTATCGCTCGAATTCAAGCAAACAGGAGGAATTTAAATGGCTGAGGCTAAACAAGGTATTGATTTAATTTTGCTTTATCGAGTTAAAAGTAAAGCGGAGCAAGAAGCGGCTTGGAAAATGGCTTTCCAAACTGAGCACGAAAATAGCAAAACTCGAAGCGCTGACACAACGCCGACAAAAGACGGCGGAATTATTAATTTAGGGGATATCGAGTACACATTGAGCGGTACGTCTATTGCCACTAAAGGTGACAAACATATTGATGAAATGGACGATGCCTTTGATAATGGAGAAGTTATCGAAGTGTGGGAAATCGACAAAGCGGAAAAAGGGACTGGCGATGATGCCGAAAAATACAAAGCGAAGTATGCGCAAGCTTATTTAACAAGTTTTGGTCAGTCTGCAGGGGCAGAAGATGCAGTTGAACTTTCTCTTGAGTTTGGCGTTTTTGGTCGCCAGCAAAAAGGATATGCGACTCTGACGGACGATCAAGCAGAAGTGGTTCAATACGTATTTACGGATACAACAAAACAAACACCAGAAGGCTAAGCACTCTTAATTGAGTGCTTTTTATTTTTAGGAGGATGAATCAATGGAATTAACAATCAACGGAAAAGCTTATTCATTTAAATTTGGCGTCAAATTTGTTCGGGAAGTTGACAAGAGAAAGCCTTTCGAGCGTGAAGGTGTCCAATTTGGACTCGGTCTGGTTGCAAGAGTTTTACCTGAACTACAAGCAACGAACGTTGCCACATTATCAGATGTTCTTTATATGGCTAATCAAACAGAAAGTCCCAAAGTAAAACAATCTGAATTAGATGATTTCATTGACGATCACGAAGATATTGAAGCTTTGTTTGATGAAGTTATCAAGGAATTAAGAGAAAGTAATGCGGGAAAGCTAGCAATGCGTCAAATGGACGAAAACAAACTGAAACAATAAGCTCAGCAGAAGTATACGAAAACATTCTTATTAATTCGTTTAGGTATCTTGGGATGACAGATATCCGACAAATAGAGCGAATGACACCTTATGAGTTTGAAATTCGTATGACAGCCCACCAGTTAAAACGACTAGATGAGCAAGAAGTTATTCATCTGCAAGCTTGGGCTAATCGCAAAGTAAAAGCAGAAAAAAATATAGGTACTGAGAAAAAACCTAAGATAGTTCCAGTATTTACGAAATTTGAAGATTTCTTTGACAAAGAAAAACTTGAAAAAGAGATTCTTGGAATTGAAACACAAGAAGTAATACAACCACCTAAACAAACTAAGCTTTTGAAACTAATGAAAAAAGCTAACTCCTGAGGAAAGGAGGAAAACTATGGAATCATTTACAGTTGAAGCGATCCTCTCGGCTGTCGACAAGAATTTTTCTTCTACCATGAAGAATGCTGATAGTTCGATGAACAACTTAGATAGCAGCACTCAAAAAACGAATACTTCTATCCTCGATATCGCCAAAGGTGTCGGGGTTTTTAAATTGATTGATAATGCTATTGGATTAGTTACTAGTTCACTAGGCGGTGCGATTGATCGTTTCGACACAATAAAAAAATTTCCTGTCGTAATGCAAGCATTAGGTTATTCCGCCGAAGAAGTAGACAAATCCATGAACAAACTGACAGACGGAATAGACGGATTGCCAACAAGTTTAGATGAAATCGTATCTAGCGCTCAACAGCTAGCTATTTCAACGGGTGATTTACAAAAAGGGACAGACACAGCGGTAGCCTTGAACAATGCTTTCTTGGCCAGCGGTGCTTCTGCAGCTGATGCAAGTCGTGGGGCGCAACAATACCAGCAAATGCTCTCAAAAGGAGAAGTCGATCTTCAGTCTTGGCGTTCTTTGCTTGAGACTATGCCAATTGCAATGGATAAGGTATCGAAATCCTTTAGTGATCAAGGCGTTAACTCAGCGAATGACTTATATGCTGCCTTGAAGAAAGGCGATATTACATTTGATGATTTTAACAGTCGCTTAATCGAACTAAACGAAGGTGTTGGTGGATTTGCTGAACTAGCCCAAAAGAACTCGGCTGGTATCAGGACTTCCTTTGCGAACATCAAAACAGCAGTTGTAAAAGGTTTGGCGAATGTGATCACAGCGATTGATGAAGGAATGCAAGACGCTGGGCTTGGATCGATTGCGGAAAATTTTGACAAGATCAAAGGGGCAGTAAACGTAGCTTTTAAAGCTATCACTGACAGCATTCCGCCGGCAATTAGCTTTTTGACAACTCTGTGGGACACGATTAAACCTTTCTTACCGCTAATCATGGCAGTAGTAGGATATATAAGTATCTACCAAGGTGTCATGGGTACTGCTAGAAAAGCAGTTGAGCTATACAATGGCGCTCAAAAAATGATGAACGTACTGATGAACTTAAATCCGATTGGACTCGTTATAGCAGCGGTTATCGCTCTTGTTGCAGGATTCATCTATCTTTGGAATACAAGCGAAGGCTTTAGAAATTTCTGGATTGGTCTTTGGGAAGGAATTCAAAGTGTTGTTGGCGCTGCTGTTGATTGGATCGTTTCTGCTTGGAATGGAATGACAGAATTCTTTTCAAATGCATGGGATGGTTTGATTGAAGGGAGTAAACAAGCAGTAGATAGTGTCAAAAAGGGTTGGCAGAATACCAAGCAATGGTTTGCAGACCTTTGGCAAGGTATTAAAGATTCAGCAGCTGCAATGTGGGAAGGAACGAAGCAAGCATTTAGTGATGGCGTAGATAGTATCGTTTCGGTTTGGGATGGAATCACACAGTGGTTCTCAGACTTATGGAACGGGATTAAATCGACGGTTACTTCTATCGTTAAAGGTATTGCAGATGGAATCATGAGCCGTTTCGGAACGCTTGTTTACGGTGTTCGAAATGCGTTTATCCATATGAGCTTTTTCCTGAAAACACTTTGGACAAATTTAGTGAAGATTGCTGGCCAGATATTTGAAATTATGAAAAACGTCATTCTAGCCCCAGTTCTATTCGTGACTTCTTTAATCTCAGGTGGTTGGGAAGAAGCGATGAACAACATGATCGGGATATGGACCAATATTCAAACAGCAGCAGGGAATATATGGGCTTCCATTCAAGCGATTTTTGATAGCTTCTTAACTAATACTCAGATGGCATTCTTAAATATCTGGAATGGTATTAAAGCAGCACTAGCCTATATATGGACAACAATTCAAACGATTGCGATCGATACATTTAACAGTATTGTAGCTTTCTTTGTTGAAACGTGGACTAATATTAAACAAGGTACAATCGATGCTTGGAATGCCTTAAAAACATGGTTATCTGAAACATGGGAAAACATGAAACAAGGTGCGATTGACACTTGGAATAGCGTGAAGCAATTCTTTATTGATCTGTGGGAGTCTATTAAGACAAACACAATCAACATGTGGAATGCGATCAAAGACGGTGTCACAACCGCTTGGGAAAATACCAAGAATGCTGTCATTAATACAGCGAAGAGCATTGTAGACGGTGCAGCGCAAGCTTGGGAAGACATGAAAACCGGCGTTTCAAATGCCGTAGATAGAGTAAAAGAAACCTTTGACACTATAAGACAAATTGACCTATTGCAAATCGGGAAAGATATCATTGATGGATTAGTAAATGGAATCAGAAGCAAGATTGATGATGTAGTTAATGCAGTCAAAGATGTTGCTGGATCTATTACTGGAAAAATCAAAGATGTATTGAATATCCATTCTCCTTCACGTGTGATGGCTGAATTAGGTATGTTCACTTCGCAAGGTTTAGCAGAAGGTATGCTTGACGGTTCAAAATATGTGGATAAAGCATCCTCTACACTAGCTGATAAAGCATCAAATATGGACATCGGAAACCGAATTTCGGCAGTTAATAGCCAAATTCAGTCGAAAGTGCAACATGAGGTTAGCTACGGAACAAATAACAAACCAGCATTATTTAATATTCAAATTGGCAACCAAAGTTTCCAAGCCTTCGTGGATGACATTAGTCAAGCGCAGGGCGGCGAGACAGCTATACAACTACAATTTTAGGAGGTAGGAAATGAACAACATGTATCCATTTTTGGACACACAGAAAAATGAACGATACATACCGGAGTACATTCCTACTTCCGCTATGTATTATGATGGCATTCTATTTGAGAAGGTCATCGAAGGTTATCAAACATTGTCAGTCGAAGGCAGAGAAATGATTTCTGTGGGCATTGAATCCGAATCAATTCAAGTCGGGAGCATTGTCACGAACCAGACGTTGCCTTCAAGGACGCTGACAGTGAAATATAAACTCGAAGATAACGATCCAGAGAAACTGCAAAAAAAGTTTGATCTTTTAATGTGGTATCTCTATAAAACAAAAGATGTTCCAATTCAATTCAATGATGAATTAGACTACACCTATCATGGGCGGTTTTCATCTGCCAATACGGTTGCAGGTGACACAAACAGAATCGTTTCAAGCTTCGATATCTATTGTGCTGATCCTAGAAAGTATTCAAAGCAATATAAATCAGATGGCAAAATTGCCACGTACATTCCATACACGATCGTCCCTGACATCGTAAAAGTTAAATTGAGCGCACCAACAAGCGTTAAAGTAACGAATGGCTCACTCTCGATGTCGATCACAGGCGCAAGTATCGTTGCGGGAGATGTAATTGAGTTTCGAAACAAAGAAGGTAGTGTGTATGTAAATGGTGTAGATAAAACCAACATCTTGGATTGGGCAGGCGGACAACTTGAAGATTTCTATATCAAAAAAGGGGATGTTGTTAAGACAAACAATGGATCTCTTGAAGTATTTTATCGGGTGGTGGCGCTATGAGCGAAAGCATTTACTTTCTTAATGATGAACAAGAACTGCTAAAAGTATGCGGAGAAAGCAAAATCATTGAGTCCATACAGTCAAAAGAAATCACAGCAGATAAAAGCGAGCTGATGAACGATACTTTGAGCGTTAGTGTATTGGATGACAAAAAAATTCGAGATGCTGCTTTTATGGCTGTTCGAGAAAATGATGATTCGTTTTCGATGTACAAAATAACCGCTGATAGCGACCCTAGAGGACGTTTAAGCTTTACAGGGGTTAACTTTGCAGTAGATGAACTACATTCGTTTATCGTGCTTGATATGCGCCCTAGCAATCGAAGTATCAAACAAGTAGCAGAACAGATTCTGGGTTATACAAATTCTGAGTGGCGTGTGGGTTATGTCGATCCGACTCTTCCGGCGATTTCAGGAACTTTTTACTATCTAAGCGTTAAAGATGCTTTAAAGCAATTACAGACATTCGGCTGTGAGATAGTCTTTAAATGTAAAATCGATGGCAACAAAATCACAGATAAATGGATCGAAATTTATAAGCAGATTGGTGTATTTAGTAATAAACGATTCGTATATGGTTCGAATGCGCTCGAAGTTGTGCGTCAAAGAGATCGATCGCAACTATATACCTCGATTATCGGAAGGGGGAAAGGTGAAGAGGTCGGGGACGGCTACGGACGAAGAATTGAATTCACTGACATCGAATGGAAAAAGTCGAATGGTAATCCTTTAGATAAACCAAAAGGACAGAATTGGCTTGAATACCCCGAGATGACAACTTTATACGGCATACCGATGAAGAACGGAAGCAAGCGTAAACGGGAAACTGTTCTAATTTTGGAAGATATAGAAGACCCTAGAGAGTTGCTGCAAGCGACCTATGAGAACCTTGTAGAATACTCAAGGCCGCTGATTCAATTCAAAACTTCTGTGCTAGGTGGAGATTCAATCGGTAACACAGTAACTATCCACCGATCAGACAAGAACTATCACTACAAAACTCGTGTTTTCAGCGTCAAAATTGATCGTATTGGGAACAAGGTAGAATGCGGATTAGGCGATAACTTGAACACCTCAAGTACTAGGCAAGCAGCAAGTGTTCAAAATAGTGTAACCAATCTGGCTGAAACTAAGATGACGTTCTATGATTCAACTGAAATCAGCAAATGGCAATCAGATATCATCCGTGGCGCTCATGGCGGTGCGGTTATTTTGATGTCGCCATCTGATTATCCTGCCAATCATCCTCAGCGAGGAGAAAGTCGACAGCCGTTTCAGATGGTATGGATGGACGGCGATTCAATTCAAACTTCAAGCCATTTCTTAGTTGCTAACTCAGATGGAATTGGGTTTATAGATGGCGATTTCTATACTAGCCCGTTTAAGACCGCTTGGACCATTGACGGAAAATTCAATGCCGACTTTATTCAAACTGGATCGATCATTGCTGATATTTTCGAAACATCATTTAATAAGTTAGGTGAGATTTTGAAATTGTCAGCAGGATCGTTGCAAGCAATGAAAAACGGCAAAAAGATTATGGAGTTAACTAGCAAAGGGATGGAGTTCTGGGGAGCCAACCGACAAATTGGAACTATCGGGACGACCGACTCAGCTGGCAATCCTTTTCCAGAAGCGTCAACGCCGACACCGCTTGAAGATAACTCGCTTGTAATTAAAACAGAAGGTGACGGAAAGTACATTCTTATCTCGACCAAAGAAGGATATGGCTGGGTATTTCTTGGAGATGGGTCGGGGATTTATCGTGGAGATGTTACACATCAAGGAAATGTCCGAATAACGGGCGACTTAGATGTACAGGGTCAAATTAGAATCCAAGGGCAACAAGTTTACCCCGGCGGTTCTGGCGGTGGCGTTGGTCCCGGTGGCGCAACATATGATCCAATTAATATCGGCAGCAACATAACAGGCAATGCAAATATCGTTGCTTGGCTTGAAAAGTATACGAAACTATATGGAATTTCGGATTATATCGGACTAGCTTATGCGCTGATCATGGTAGAAAATCCCGGTACAGACGGCACAGATGATATCATGCAGTCTTCTGAATCAGCAGGCTATCCTGGTCCCGGTTATCTTACAGGTGAAGCGTCGGTAAAACAAGGGTGTAAACATCTAGCTCAACAAATTAAAAACGGTCAGGATCAAAACGTAGACATTTGGGGAGTAATGCAAGGATACAACTTCGGAAGTGCCTATATCCCTTGGCTCTCAAACAGAGGAGGAGTAAATACCACTGATTTGGCTGAGGTTTATTCAAGAACAGTTGTTGCTCCTTCCTTAGGTAATACAACTGGTGCAATATATCCATATGTGAATGCTGTATCTCAAGCAGATGGCAGAACGTATCTGTATGTAAATGGTGGTAACTTCCATTATGCGGCGATGATCCGACAATATGTGAAAGTGAATGAAAGTTCGGGGTATGTAGTTCCCATAAGCAAACCAGTAACAGTGACTAGTGAGTTTGGCTACAGATACCATCCGATAACTGGATCATATGAGCTTCACAATGGAATTGATCTAGTAAATGGAAATGCCACCACGCCTATATATGCATCTGCTGCTGGTGAAGTGGTTATAGCTGGAAGTTACCCCGATTGGTATGGAAACTACGTTGTTATTAAGCACTCTGACGGACTTTACACAGGTTATGCACATCAAAGCCAACTGAGAGTTTCTGTAGGCGATACGGTCAATCAGGGGCAACAAATCGGCAATATGGGGACAACTGGTCCAAGTACGGGACCCCATTTGCACTTTCAATTTTTTACGAATGGTCCTTGGCCATCCAATAGTGATTTTATTAATCCAAGAGAACACATTAATTTTTAGGAGTGATGGATTTGGAACTAGATCAATTTAGAGATGTCGATTTAGTGATTGATAGAGCGAATGATAGCTTTGTGCAGAAGCAGTTCGTTTCACAAGGCGATTATAAAGGCCGTACACTTACTGTTCAGGTTACTAATAATGGAAGTGTTGGCGAAGTGCCCGGATTGACCCTAAATTTAAATTGGCATAATGAAGCAAGCGGACTAACAGATTTAACTGCTTTTGCAATAGTGAGCAAGACGAGTAGTATCTTTAAAATCGAGTATCCCGAACATATGATGACCCCAGGTAAGGTTCTAGCAAGTATTCAGGTGATTCAAAACGGAAAGGTAATTAATCTCAAAGAATTTGAGCTAACAGTTCAAAGTTTGGCCGGACAACCTGTAGGTATTGTACAAAAAGCTGAATTTAGTGCATTAGTTGCCGTTCTGGCAGATTCAAATAGATTTAGAACAGATATTGATACTTTGGGTATTGCAAAAGTTGATAGGTCGGGGGTTGGTCAGGTTTCATGGGCTAATATAAGTCAAGAAGCAAGAGAACAGTTTATCGGGGAAGTTCCCCCAGCCGTAGTTGGGATTGACTCAGTATTAACAGAAAACATTGTTGATAAGGCAGTAACAGGTAGTAAAACCAGTTTTTTGAAAGTTGGCGAGAATCTCTTCAATATTGAGAATGTAGTATACGATAAATTTGTTCAACTAGACGGAGCAATCCGTAACAGTACAGATTATGTGTATATACCAAGCATTCCAATTTCAGAAGGTCAATCGTTAACATTGAGCCTAGACGGGGCCTTACAATCTAAAAGATTTGTAACAGCATATGATTCAAACGGTAATGTTTTACCAGATAAAGGTGTTGCTTCATCCGCCTTGCCATATACCGCTCCATCCGGAGTCGCTTCTGTAATCGTATCGCTGCATAAAAATGTTTTTAACGAGAGACTAATGCTCAGTTATGGCTCATCACCACTGCCTTATTCAGCACCTCTAAAAATGAGCGATATTATTGAATTTGGTGATTTGCAAATTAACAGAATAAAAGAGATCGCTCAAGAGGAAGCGAACAGCACCCAAGGATCTGGCGATGTTAGGATATCAATTCTAAACAACGGTTTTTCTGTTCGATCAATGTTGGAAAGCGATGAAATAACTGTAAGTGGCTCATTGGTTGGTTCAAGTAACGGTACATTAAGTTTTTATAGCACATCGTTAAACTCTCAGGTCGTACACAGTATTACAGACGATATAACCCCTATGAGATTGTGGACTACTGTAGGAGCGAACCATGGGTATACATCTGCAGCGAATGTTACTTTGGCCAATCACGGGAAGACAAATGCAGACTTGGGATCAGTATGGACAGATGGATCTGAAAATTACATTTTAGTAAAAGTGAGTGGCAATATCTTAACATTTATAAAAGACTATTTACTAGATAATCAAGGGGCTGTTTATAGTTCATCAATCAGTTTTGCGAACAACCTGACGCATGTTTCGGGTGCGACAAATACCGCTCAAGTATCAACTAGCACAGCTGCTTCTGTCCAATTGTATCCTTCAGTGAACAAAAAAACGAATAGGGTACTTGTAAATGGAAAGGAAGTAGCTAAAACCGGAACTTACTATGGTGATAATATTACGATAATCGAGCAATACAATATTATGGATTACAAGAAAATCGTAGATTGGGCAAAGGCAAATATTGGTAAAAGTATTGAGAACGATGATATTGGCGGTGCGGTAAAGATTACGATAGCTTATGTATTTACACAAGGCTGTAAATGCCTTGTATCACACTCTGCTGAATTCTTATCGAAGCAGATTATTCAGAACAATGGTTTTTTACAAGCGGCTAGCCTAAACTCTGGTGCAAAGAGGTATGTACCGGATCTAAAAAATACAATTTATGATTGGGGGAATGGAGTTGTCTTATCATCTGCTACTCAGACTGAGGTGATAACGAGCGATAAACTGGACGATGTTTCATTTCCACCTTCTCGGACATACGAAGTATATAACGGCCTAGTATTTAATCTAGGCTATTTGTTTGATAAGTTTGATGCATCTCCCGATTTCCGTTTGGCTAATTCAACCCGATATTGGGATCTTCGGAATACTGGCAAAAACTATCCTATAGTTATGGATAATAAAAAGGGATATGCGGATGTTGGTGAATATATTTCAGTAGCAGGATACAGAGTATATGGGAAAGTAGCTAATTTGCCTAGTACTTTGTTGAATAGTTTTTATGTTGAAGACGCAGAGTCATATTACTTATTTGTAGATTCAAAAGAATCCATTTCCAGAATCAGTGTATCTTTCAAAGGCAACATTGGAATGCCGGTTCAATTAATTCAGTCCAAGAATTGTAGCTTGCTTGAATTATTTACAAATGTAGATGGAGTTCTTTTGTCTTTCAGTAATAAAGGTTCTGCCGTTTTGAAAATAAGGAAAATATAACTATTATCGCACGCTTGAGAATACTTATCATATTAGGCAAGTAGGTTAAAAAATGAGTATAAAAACTAAAAACCTATCAAATAAAGCTGATATCGAAAGTAGTGTAGAGGAAACAAGAAAAATAAACCGATTTATTGAATCTATTAAGAGCGATATTATTGTCATAAAAACAAAAGGAGGCAATGATGCAAATATTAGGGATGAAATAACAAAAAAATTTTGATAAGTAGAAAATCAAGCACATTCAATCGAGTGTGCTTTTTATTTTAGAAAAGTAGGTGACATATGTGGGATAAAACCAGAAGTTTGTGGCTTAGGTTTGCAAGGGTTGTGATTTTAAAGTGGTATAGTATCGGACTAGCTGTGGTGAGTTTCTTCTATGGCTTGATTCTCTTCGAAAACCCAGAAATATTAATCAGCTATGAAATGTACGAGACATTAAATGAAATATTTGACCAACGTATCATAAGCAGCTCTTTCATGATTCTAGGTGCAATGAAATTGCTTGGTGTGTTCATAAACAATCGAGTAATTAAAAGAGTTAGCCTATCGCTTCTAGTTGGACTATGGCTAATATTCAGTACTTCTTTCTTCTTCAATGGCCCTCCTAATACAGTGGGAATCTTAACCTTTGGTTATGCATGGATTGCCTTAGGTATCGCTGTTAGGGAGGTTTTGGAATGAAGGATAGTTGGTTAGATAGTTGGTTGCCTGTTTTAACAGGGGTGATTGGCATTATAGGAACGACTATTGCGAATAGAATAGACTTCCGAAGTGTGGTTCGAAAAGGTGAACTAGAGAATAAGAAGGCTGAGATTGAAAACAAAGATGATGTCTATGCTGGTTGGAAGACTTTGTACGATGCGCAGTTAAAAGAAAACATTACCTTGAAAGAAGAATATGAGAAAACTCGTCAACAAGTGTTTGGCCTACAAACTGAATTTAATAAGTTGAAAATCAAGCTTGATACAATTGAGCACACATTTGCGGAAAAAGAGCAAGGCTATTTGTTGCAGATAGAAAAGCTAGAAACTAAGTGTGATGAGTTGGAAGAAGAAAACGAGATGTTGAAGTTGCAATTGAAAGGTGGAATTTAGATGGAAGCATTACAAGATGCATTGTTAAATTTATTGATTGTTGTGGTTGGCTTGGTAGCAGCATTTATTGGCCAAAAGGGTTCAGAGTACTTGAAGAAGAAAGGTGTCTTAGCTCAGTTGGAAAGCAAGAAGAACTATGTGGCGATCGTTGTATCAGCAGTGCAGCAAGTTTATGCAGAAGCGAATGGAGATGCTAAGCTACAAGAAGCCAAAGCTCAGTTAGTAGACTTGTTTAACAAGAACGGCATTAAGTTCACTGAAGACGAGCTGAACCTGTTAATCGAATCAGCAGTAAAAGGGATGAAAGATGGCGTTGACCAAGGAGTGGCTGAATAAGCCGCTCTTTTTCTATATCTAAAGGAGGAAGAATAATGTTCAAAGAAGGTTCTTATGTAACTGTACTCGGAAAGTTACAAGTAAAAGAAGTCGGAGAAGAATATGTCCAGTTAGATCCATTCGAAAAAGGAGAAACAGAGACAGTCGATCGATACGAAGAAAATGGATTTAAAGAGGTTACATCGGATGGACTTCCTAAAGAATTCGATGGATTCCAAATTGGTGACTTCTTTTACTTAACAGGTAAATACAAAGTTTTAAGATCGAACGAAATCTTTACCAAGATCGAATTAGAAGGTCAAATGTTGTCATTGCCAAATCATAAATTAGTGGAGGTGGAATAAATGGTAGTAAGTTATTCAGGAATTGCAGGTGCTCGTGGATCAAACCCGACAGCAATCGTTTTGCATAATGATGCCGGAAGCCAAGGAGCCACTGCTGCATTTTATAAAAACTGGCTAGAAAGCCATACGCCTTCTTTAGGATTTGCTCATTATTACGTTGCAAGTGATGGAACATATCAGGCTGAGAAGGACAGCAACAAGGCGTGGCATACAGGCAACAGTAAAGGTAATGCTAATTACTTGGGGATTGAAGTATGTCAATCTATGGGAAATGAATCCACGTATCTTGCGAATGAACAAAAAGCGTTTAAACTGGCTGCTGATTTATGCAAAAAGTACGGTTTAAATCCTGCTTCAGCTGTTTTCCCTTTACATCGTGAGTTGAGTGCTACATCGTGTCCTCACAGAGCGTGGGACCTGCACGGAAAAGGCGTAGCAGCTATCAAAAAATATTTCGTGGATCAAATCAAAAAATATTACAGTGGAGATAGCAATTCGAACAATAATTCTGGATCGTCAACTTCCACTGTGACAACCAAATACGCTGTTGGTTCATCTGTTAAAGTGAAGACTAGTGCTACTCATTATCAGACAGGGCAGTCAATCGCTAGCTTTGTAAAAGGATCAACGTACAAGGTGAAGCAGGTTAAGGAAGTGAATCAATCACGATCTAAATACGCTTTTCTGTTAGAAGGTATCAACTCCTGGTTGTTGGGTCAAGACTTAGAATCTGCATCCAGCGGTAGTTCAAACAATTCGAATAATAGCACGTCATTGAAAGGTGCAAATTTGCCGAATAAAGGAAGTTATAAGTTTACTGTTAACACTATTATTCGTGCTAGCGCATCTACTTCTTCAGCGAATGTTGGGATGTGGTCTGCCGGTCAAACAGTTAACTATGATTCTAAAGTAATTGCCGGTGGATACGTATGGTTGAGTTGGATTGGTTCGGAGTCTGGAAAACGTAGATATTCTGCGGTAGTATAAATAAATACCCCTTACTCTTTTGAGTAGGGGGCTTTTTTGTTGCTTTAATTTCCACCGGGTTTATACTTTGTGTTTGGATCGTATTTACGGAGTATCTTGTCTTGAGTCCTAACATGATCAAACAGATAGTTTTCTCCGTCTTTCTTAAATACATAGGCTAATTCTTCTGGGTAACCACTATAGCTTGATGGCACGGTAAAATAGGGTTTTCCAAAGTTCTCCATCGTCCGAACAAACTGATCGTAAAGTAAGTGCGCTGGGCCCATTCGTTCGATGAATTCATAATAGTAGCGTTCAAAAGCATACGTCCGTTTATCTGCAAGTGGTATTTGCATATCAATCACTCCTTGCAAGAATTATACGAACGTTTGTTCTTGTTGTAAAGCGAACAAAAGGTAAAGAAAAAAGCCTGCTATGCAGACTTAGTTTATTTAACCCTGACTTGATCGCCGGGATAAAGCATATAGTAATCAGACGTAAATCCATTTAACTCAAAGAATTGATCTACTGAAATACCACTTCTTTGAGCAATCATTTCTGGCGTTTCGCCTTTTTGAACGATTGTATACTCGGCAACACCTGCTTGAGGATCAACTACGGCAACGCTATTCTGTGGTTGTTCTTCAGCTTCTGAGCTTGGTTCGCTGTAAGCAGGGGCAGCATTTTGCTGAGGAGCGCTTGATTCTTCATAAACAATTTCCGAAGAACTAGCTTGAGTAGATGAAACTGATTCGACAGTGCTAGATTCTTCTAGCGAAGTTTCCTCTGTAGTTGTCTGCGTCGTTGATTCAACGGTAGAAGATGATTCAACAGCACTAGAACTAGATGAGGAGCTATTCGTAACAGTTTTTTCATTAGAACAACCAACCAATAGGAACATACCAACAAAAAGTAACCAACTGATTTTTTTCATAATATCCTCCTTTTATAATCTCAACAATTCTTTTTTCTTTTCATCAAATTCTGCTTGAGAAATAATTCCATCATCAAGAAGGCCTTTGAATTTTCTCAACTCATCAGCGTTGCTGCCAGCAGATGTAGGCTCTTGAGCATTTGAAGAAATTATTTGATCCAGTTTAGCTGCAATGTTGTTGTAGTCTTCCATCGCCGACTTCGTAAGGAAACTATCTGATTTTGATTCTGAAATCATAAGCATATAGTTTTGAGAGCGATTGTCAGTAAGGTGTAGGATGAAGCCTAATCGCTTAATGGTATCAAATTCTTTTTCGCCAGTTCCAGCTCCTACAACAGCACCAACAGGACCAGCTAAAACGCCGCCAACAATTGCACGTGTAATGCCATGATGTTTTTTGATTTTACCACCTTCAAAAATAGGCGTGTAGCTAATTAACTCATCGTAATTGTATACAGCTTGTGATCTGTTCATGGTAAAAGATTTCTTTATAAATAATTTTCCATGTTTATCATCAAAATACATGTCGCCAACTTTGTAGTCATTATGGTTCTTAAAGTATTCTAGTATTTTTTCGTTTTCAGCTTTACGATTCGCTTTTTCAGTCTTTGTCTTTTCTTTATCCGCTTTGCTGCTAAACAAGCCCATACCCGTTCCTCTTTTCATTAATTTTATAGCTTCATTGTATCAGAAAACAAATACATAGCCTATAAATATCGATATCTATTTACAATAGCTTTAGGAATCAGATGCAAAAAATATAAAAATCAAAAGAGAATGTTTTCGAGGGGGCAGAAAAGGGGCAAAGGTTGTAAAATGTTATATAAACATAATCTCCGAATGAGGAGTAGAAAGCTTATATATTAGGGTTTATAGAACCCAGTACAATGTTACTAATGTGATTTCAACAATACTTGGAACTATACTAAAATCGCAAGAAAACCGCTAGAGATAAACAATCTAGCGGTTTTTTTATGATGAACTCAGCTTTTATCCTAATAATTCTCGGTTTATTTATTTCCGATAGTCAATAACTGGTTGATCAAAATTTGAACAGAAAAACATTGCGAAGCTAGAGCGGTTCTGTCTATAAGGCGCGTAAATTTTGCCTGATCATTGGGAAAAAATAAAAAAATACCAGTCGGGCGAGGACTGGTAAGAGGAAGAAAAATAGGTTTGGTATAAAGCTAGCATAGCCGGTCAAAGTAAAATGAACCTTAAAAAGTAGAAAGTTTCTTGTAAGAAGTCCTTATTCGTCAAAGGTTTCCAGCTCAGACAGTATTTTTGCTGGAACTTCTGATTGAGGGACTTCATTGGGACCCGAGATGACACGGGTTTTACTGATCTCTGCTTTGACTAAGGTATTTGGCGCGAATGGCTTCACATTTTCACCAGAAAGATCATAGGTCATGAGTTCTTTCTCGCCGTTTTTCTTAACAAACTCAAACGTGTACTTATACGTAAAGGAGCCATCGATTTTTTCACCGGAATCGCTGTACGTTTGGGTCTTTTCTGGGACTTTGTTGGGCGTGATGGCATAGGCCGTTATCCCTTGATAAGTTGTTGTATAGTAAGTGTAGCCAAAATAGCCACCTACTGCTAAAATCAAAACGCCAAGCGTCAAAAGTAGTTTTTTCATGTGCATCGATCCTTTCAATTACTGGGTTTACTATAGCATGATGGAGCCAAAATCATTCATCGAAATGGATAACAATATTGTAAGTTTACTGTTTATTATCAAAAAGCTTGTAATTTTCTGTTTAACAATTGTGATAATGAAAAACATTTCTGAAACCTTCCTGCAACATTGTAATGTTATTCTCTTACTTGTGCCCGATAGCGGGACAAATAATCAAAAGAGAGGTTTTTTCATTTGAAAAAATTTGCATTTACAGTTGTTGCAGGATTTGGTTTATTCGTTGGAGGAACAGTTGTTTCAGCAGCAGAACAAACCCATGTTGTCGAACCAGGAGACACCCTATCTGGGATCGCTGCTACTTATCAAACAACGATCGAAGACCTTTTAGCTTTGAATGATTCGATCGAAAATCCAAATATGATTTTTGATGGCGAAACATTGTTGGTTTCTAACGATGGCCAATCAGTAGAAAACAAAGAAACAAGTACGAAAGAAAGCACAGAAAAAAGTGAATCTACAGCGACTGCTAACGTGAGTCAAACCCGTTCAAGCATTCCTGGTGCTGGTTCTGGAGTCTTGAATCCAGTGGATGGGATCAACTACTTCAATGGTGTGAGAGAATCGTACTACTCACAAAAAGTTTTGCCAGGAGGCGGATTGAACATCCCTGGACGCCATGTAGCCTCTGACGGAACGATCCGTGATGCCGATGGGTACATCGTTGTTGCCAGCGACAATCAACCGAAAGGATCGACTGGTCAATCATCTTTAGGTGCCTATAAAGTCTATGACACAGGTGTCGGTCATAGCGGTATTGATGTTTATACGAATTGGTAAGCAAGTAGAATACGAGTAGAGACGAGCGCATTTTAGAGCTCGTCTTTTTTTGATTGGTGATAAAGAAAAAATCGTCATCTGGTCTAGACTAATTATTGTAATCAAACACAACCTGTGGTATTATTGGACTATACCAAATAGAAACGGAGCGCTGATCATGGAAATTATTCGCGTTAAAGATGCTGCTCAAGGCGGAAAGAAAGCTTTTGAATTGATACAAGAAGGTATGGCAAATGGCGCCAAAGTGCTAGGTTTAGCAACAGGAAGCACGCCAGAGACCCTTTATGCAGAAATGACTGCCAGTGAAGTTGATTTTTCAGAAATGACTTCAGTCAACTTAGATGAATACGTAGGACTAGGCGGCGAAGACGAACAAAGCTATCGCTACTTCATGAATGCTCATTTATTCAATAAAAAACCATTCAAAGAAACCTTCGTACCAAACGGCAAAGCGGAAGACTTAGAAGCAGAATGCCAACGCTACGATAGCGTGATTGCGGATCACCCAGTTGATATCCAAATCTTGGGTATCGGTCAAAACGGACATATCGGCTTCAACGAACCTGGTGCATCCTTTGAAGGAACGACCTCAGTCGTTGACTTGGCTGAATCAACCATCAATGCCAACAAACGCTACTTTGATAAAGTCGAAGACGTCCCAACGACGGCGATTTCCATGGGGATCGGTTCAATTATGCAAAGCAAAAAAATCATTTTGATGGCATTTGGCGAAGTCAAAGCGGATGCAATCCAAAAAATGATCGAAGGACCCGTAACCAACGAATTACCAGCTTCTGTTTTACAAAAGCATGATGACGTGATCGTGATCATCGATGAGGCTGCTGCCAGCAACCTGTAAAACAAAATCAGCCCTTTTCAGAAATAAGTCAGAAGGAAAACGCGCCATCCTTGCAGCTTCCCCCTGCGCTTGTGCAGTAATGCCAGCGCAGCTGCGAGCGATGGTTCGGATCTATCTTGCTTATTTCTGAGGAGGCTTTTTTTATTTGGCCGCTCTAGCGATGTTTTTTCCTTTTTTCCATCAGAGATGCTATAGTTAAAAGAGAGAATACGAAGAAAAGAGGGATGCAAATGGTTGATATGCATTTATCCATTCCTGAAGTAGCACTGAGGTTGCTGTTGGCGATGGTCATGGGTGGCGCGATTGGGTACGAGCGGCAGTACAAAAGCCGACCAGCTGGTCTTAGAACCCATATCTTGGTTTGCATGGGGGCTTGTGTCATTGCTTTGATCCAAGTGGAGATCGCCACAGGTGCCATGCGAGATGCGCTGGATCATCCAGATTTAGCAGGCGTGATTCGTTCGGACGAAGCACGATTGATTGCACAAGTCGTCAGCGGGGTCGGTTTTCTAGGCGCCGGAACGATCATTGTGACGAAGCGCTCCGTGACGGGGTTGACGACGGCTGCTTCCTTATGGGCGATCGCCGGTTTAGGAATTGCCATCGGGATGGGCTTTTACACCATCGCATTAAGCAGTTTTATCGGGATCTTCTTTGCATTGACGATCGTTAAGCGGATCGTCCGCGTACCAACAGCAAAGAAATTGGAGATCCAGTACATTCATCGCACCGAGACCAAAGAGTTTTTGACGGAGTACTTCCAAGAGAAAAATATCGTGATCGAAGATGTCAATTTTGATGTCAAATTCATGGAAGACTATCGCATTTATACCAACATTTATACGATTGATCTCCCGCGAGGACTAGGCTTTTCTGAAGTGATCGAAGAATTGTCTGTCTACAAAAATGTCACGAAGATCCGCTTGGTGGATATTGCTTAAAAGCAACAAAAAAGCGAGATTGAAACGTAACGCAAACAGTATCGTTTGCTTCGTTTCAATCTCGTTTTTTGTTGTGTTTTAGAAACGTGGATCGATCCAGTTTTTTGCCATAGCTCGACTAGCATCCCAGGAATCCCAGCCATACCAAGCAGGCTCATTGATCGTATCGATGGATAACTTATAGGTCCAGTACATGTGTCCGGCTCCTTGGTTCCAAGCTGTGATTGAAGCACGCCACAAAGTTTGATAAACTTCTTCTAATTCACTTTTTGTCAAACTACGGTTGCTACTGAATTCCTCTTGTGTGGGATTGATACCGCCTTTGGTATCTGTACCAACAGCATAGGAGTTGAACAAGGACCATTCTCCAACAAAAACCTCGACATATTGTGCAACCGTGGCGATCTCTTGGGCTAAGCCATCAATGAAAGACACGTATGCTTCCAAGGATTGCTCTGTGCCGGCCATTTCTGCCATCATAACGTATTGGTGCGTATCTAGCATGACATTGTGAAAATCGTTTTGGGTGAAAAACTCTTTCCAAGCATGCAATTGGAAGCCATCATGAAAGACGATCACTTTGTCATCGCTTAAATAGTTACGCATTCTTCGATAGGCATCTTGATAAAAAGTTCTCAAAAAGTCTAAAGAGATCGGTGCACTACCTTTTGCTAACGCAAGATCACGAGGTGGGAAACGATCCATGGGATTCATGCTGTGCCATACTTCACCATCTGTGATCGGTTCGTTTAATACTTCAATGCCCCACAATGCTTCGTGATCCGCATATCTTTGCGCCAAACGTTCCAAGACCGTTAATTCGAACGCCACTTCTTCGGGCATTTGTGCCCATCTGACCACACCCGAGAGACCACCATTGTCAAAACCATTTTGGCTGAAGGGTGCAGTATGCAGATCGATCAAGACTTTTAGGTCATAAGCCTTTGCCCAAGCGAAGGCTTTATCCAAATAGTCGATACAGCCAATAAAGGGGGTACGATCACCAAAAATAAAATAAGGGACAGGTATTCGAACGGTATTGAAGCCAGCTGCTGAAATGCGCAAGAAGTCAGCTTCAGTGATGAACGTTTCACGATGAATCAACAGCCGTGCTTGGTATTCAGCTTCAGGTAGATCATAGGCTAAATAATACTCGTCATCGGCAGGTGTTCCTTGAAAGAGACTAGGTGCCATCCATTTTTCTAATACAAGCCAACCGCCTAGGTTGACGCCTCTAAGTTTTTGTTCCATCTTATAGTTCCTCCTTACTAATAGGTGTGGTTGTTTTATTGAAAGCGAGAAATAGAAAAATCAGAGCAATGATTGCCATGATTCCGGCAACGATTCTGACTTGCATGACCGCCGTTGTCATGCCAAACAGTTGACTGATAAAGTTTATGACATAGGGGGAGGAAAAAGCACCAAGATTACAAGCGACCATTGCCAAAGAAACAACTAAGTTATTGGCTTCTGGATCTACATCGCTAAGAATGACACTGTATACATAAGGAACTACAAGATTGGCAAGATAAACCACTAATAGACCAATGAAAAAGACGGTCATCGTAGGTGCTAAAGTTATCGTGAAAAAACCAACCATTGCGAAACTGATGACGACAACTGGTGTAAAGCGCTTTAATAATTTGGTGATTTGACCAAAAGCTAATGCGACCAAGCTGCTAAAAATACCGGCGATCGCTAGTGCGGTGGAAAGAAATCCTTGATTCGTCAGCGCCAATTCTTGAATCAGTAGTGCGGAAGAAGTAATGACGACCATCAAACTAATGAAGAATAAAAAGAGAGTCAAAATACCTAAAGTTACGCTTAATGGCAGCTTTCTTCTTTTTGTATCGATGGTTGATGACTGCGTTGTTTCAACTGGATTTTCATTGACGTTACGATAACCGAAAAGAAAAAGAAACAGAATCGGTAAGATGACCAAGTACACTAAGAATGAAGCTTGCCACGAGATCGTTAACAGTAAGCCCGCAGCAAACGTTGCTAGGCTATTTCCTAAAGTCATCACGGCTGATTGAATACCTAATAAGTTTTTTTGCTCGGCACCTGTAAAGTTGTCGCCGATCAAGGAGACGGTCATTGAGTTAAAGAGCCCCAGACCTGCGCCAAACAAAATACGGGCAAATAAAATCAAGCCAAAGTTCATTGTAAATGCCGGTAAGATACCACCGACTAAAGCGATCATCAAGCCTAAACAGACCGTTCGCTTTTTGCCAAGTGCTTTGATAAACCATGAACTTAGCAGAATGAAAATCAAGATTGCCATTGATGGCAGTGTCAAAATAGATTGGACTTGTGCGGTGGTTCGGTCAGAAAAATCGTTCATAATAAAAGGTACGGCTGCTGCTACTGCACCAGCAGCTTGTACGACCAATGAAAGACTCAAAATTCCGATTTTTAACGGCAACCGACTTTTGATTGACATTGAATTTTCTGAAAGCATACATATTCCCCTTAATGTAGTGCAAAGCAAGTGTGCTGAGAATATCTCCCATCTTGCTATTTTGCAACTAACTATTTTTATTCCTGCAAACGATTTCTTGGTATTAATCATAAAGAATGCTGACAGGACTTGAAATATCAAAAAAAAGGGGAAATTTACCATTTTTCATTTATTATGTGAAAAAAGCTTTTTTCGAATCCTCAGAGGAAGAAGTAGAAGTCGCTTTTCTCGAATCATTATTTGTCGATTACTTATTTTGCTGCTTCTAACTGGAGCTTACGGTATTTATTCGGCGACATGTTTGCCCATTTTTTGAATTGTCTCGTAAAGTGGGCGGCATTTTGATAGCCAATGATCTCTGCGATTTCGGCGATGGCCAATTTGGGTTGATGGAGATAGAATTTTGCTTGGTTGAAGCGTAATTGATCTAAGTACTGTTTTGGACTACTAGCATAAACTTTTTTGAAAACCGTCAGCATCGTACTATTACTAATGTTCAATGAATTGGCCGTATAACTCATGGAAAGCAAGGCTTTGTTTTCTTCCGTAGGGCTTTGTGTGTACGTACGAAAATTTTGTTGGATCGATTCTGCGATCGCTTTTGCTAAAACAAGGGAAGTGTTATCTGTATGCGCTAACTGATTTTTTTCATCTTCGACATAGTCTAGTAAGGCACGCATCAGTTCTAACAGTAAGATCTCAATGGCGATTTTTTCTTTCATTCCAAAGTATCCGCTTGCCAAAAACGCAATGTATTGCTGAAGGATCTCAACGATCGCTTGGTAAGCGGGATTTGTCTTTTTTAGTAGTAAAGGACAATACATCAACAACTGTTGCTGAATCTCAGGATCATCAAGATCGAAATGCATACAAAAATACTCTAAACCTTCTGCTACGAGACAAGTATTTTCATGAGCGGTACCAGGCGGTATCAGGATCACATCATTTGCCACAAAATCAAACTGCCTGCCTTCAAATATTGTGCGCTGCTCTCCATCAATGATCATCATGATCTCAAAAGCAAAGTGGGTCTCTTGCGGTGCACACCATCCTTCGGAAACGCGTTGCTTGTGTCCACCAAAGGTTTTTAAATTGATGTCGATATCGGGTAATTTGACCAGCTGTTCTAGCCATTTAGGTGTTGGGTTCATTCGGTACGACCTCCTTAAAAATGAAAAATGGTAAGTATTGGCTTTTTTTTGATATTCATTCTACCCTAAAAGTTTCGTAAGATAAATGTAGCAATCGAATAAAACGGTTTCAATTTATCGCATTCGCCTGCAAACGATGATAAAAAAACTGTTGTTTGGTTGCAAAACGAATAAAAAGTTAAGAATAGGAAGGAAGCTTATGACAATCATCAAAAATCCAGTTATTCCTGGAATGGCGCCTGATCCCTCTATCATTTGTGTGGATGAGCGTTATTATATCGCAACTTCAACCTTCCATTGGACACCTGCGATTCAACTTTTCGAATCAAAGGATCTTGCGAATTGGCAACTTGTTGGTTATGCCTTGAACAATGAAGAAGTGAATTTACGTGGAACCAATACACCAGCTGGTATCTGGGCACCACATTTATCTTATGATCCACAAACAAAACGATTTTGGCTGGCGTATTCACATATGGTCAACATGGCAGGACGTGAATTTAATGCTGATTCCTATGCCATTTGGGCGACTGACATCCGAGGACCATGGTCAGAACCGATTTATTTTACCTCAATTGGCTTTGATCCAGCGCTATTTCATGACGAGGATGGGCGGCATTATTTAACGATTTTGGAATGGGAAACAAGAGAAGGCTATCAAGCGCCGGGACATATTGTTCTTGCGGAGATCGACTTGCCTTCAGGTAAATTACTGTCCCCTTGGCATCGCGTAACACAAGGGTTCACCACCAGAGGGTGTGCGGAAGCACCCCAAATATACAAGCATGAAGGGGCATACTTTTTATTGCTGGCATCTGGAGGCACGGGCTATGCTCATGGTGTGGAAGTCGGTCGCGCAGAGACTATTTTTGGTCCTTATGAAGCGCATCCTTCTGGCGAACCAATCCTTACTTCTTCTCCAAGGCATCTGTTTTCTTTGGGCGACCCTGATGCTGGGCATTTTGAAATGGTCAATCCTCATTCAGTGATGCAAAAAGCAGGACATGGTTCGCTCGTCCATACCCATACTGATGAATGGTTCATGGCTCATTTAATGGCAAGACCCTTAGAGGGGGAGCTGTTGAATCCTCTTGGAAGAGAAGCTTCTATTCAAAGGATGCACTGGACCGAAGACAATTGGTTGGAAATGGAAGATGGAAGCAATTTGGCAAAAATGACTTTTAAAGGATTAGCTGGTGTTCCAATTGACAATGAACCAAACACTGATTTATTTGATTCATTTCAAGAGGCGCAGTATCTGTTAGAATTTATGACACCGTATCGCCAACAGCATCAGTCATGGGTCAGTACGCAAAAGCGGCAGGGGTACTTACGGATCTATGGGGGCAATTCCTTGTTTTCACAGATGAATCCTGCCATCATGGCAACACGAGCAACCTCTTTCACCTATGAGGTGGAGACCTTGTTGGAGTTTCAACCGAACCATTATTCACAAACAGCAGGACTTGGGCTTTATTATGATTCAAACAATTGGTTATATGCTCATGTTACCTATTCAGAAGAAAAGCGATGTCCTTATTTGACTCTCTTACAGGCAAAATTAGGACAAAGGATCGAATATGTAAATACTCGCGTCGTCGTTCCCGAAGGAAATATTCACCTGAGAATTAGATACGAGCATGGGATCGCAAACGTCTACTATCGATTAGAGGAACAAGAGACTTGGCAAGTTTTGCTCCAAGATCTGTCAGTGGCGTACTTATCTGATGAAGGAGTCAATGGAATGCCAGGAGAAATAGGCGGCTTCACAGGATTATTTAATTTCATTGGTGCCGTGGATGCACACCAACATCAATCCTATGCTGATTTTGCTTATTATAAAGTGACGAATCATTCGTCTGCATCTTAATCAGGCTCCTTATGGAGTGAGCACCCGTATCATACTTTCACTAAACAAATAAAAACCTTCAAGAGAAACACAAACGTGTAGCTCTCGAAGGTTTTTTGTATGAAGGAATTGTCATCGCAGTGGATTGCCTGATTACTTGAAAAAAGAGCCAGTTAGCAAGACTGATACAAAAACGATCACTATTGAAGTCAGCAAATTGACCCCTTCATTCGTTACAAAGGAAAGACCGCTGACTTGCTTGGTCGCAACGTCGTGGTGGACTTTTTTTTCGGTGTATTGGTGACAGACAGGGCATTGATAGCGCACCTGAATCGCTGCGCCCAGTAAGCTGTCCAAAAGACTACCGCAAAAGCCTAAAGCAGTCAAAGTCAACCAGAGATCAAGGGAGAACGGCTTGCCGTTCAACCATAAGGCTGCTGCGAATAAACCAGTGATGGCGAGACTCCCTGCTAGGGAAGCGGCAGTTCCCAACCAACTGACACCGCCGGAAAGTCCCGGTGGTAATTTTTTTCCCGTTAGTAAGTGACGCGGTGGACTTGGACTCAGCACGCCGATTTCTGAGCCCCAAGTGTCAGCCGTACAGCTAGCGATTCCCGCCACAAATCCCCAAAGGAATAGCGGTTCTTTCGTCCAAAAGGCAAGCAGTAGAGCAAAGATGCTTGGTGCGATGTTCGCAAAGACTTGTTTTGCATCACGGCGAGCACCTTTGGCAAGCACAGCTAACTCTGGCTGACGGCGCATTTTCTTTAAAAGACCAATGATGCCAGAGCTGGCAAAGAAAAATCCAATCAAAAAGATGCTGTACCACGGACCAAAGCCAATGACCAGTGTGCCGCAAAGAATCGCAGCCAGTGCGCCAGAAATAGTCAGCCACTGAAAGACGAATGCTGCCGCTGCAACGAATATGCTGGCAAACAATCCTAGCATGAATTGATAAAAGAAAACCATTTGAACACTCCTTTGCGTATAGTGTAGCATAGGTCTCATTTATTTTACCGCAGTTAACAAAAAAATAGTAAGGAAGATAGCTTTTTACTCGTCAAATGAGAGCGTTTCATTTAAGCTAAAGGAGAGAGGTGATCCAATGAAAATCATAATTATAGGTGGGTCTTTTGGTGGTGTCAGCTGCGCCCGTGAAGCACGCCGATTATACCCTGACGCAGAGATTTTATTGATAGAAAAAAAAGCCCATCTTGGGTTTGTTCCAAGCGGTTTGTTATTGCTGATCGAAGGCAGGATCGCTTCACTGGATGAAGCATTCTTTTGTACGAAGGAGCAGCTGGAGGCAGAAACAATCGACGTAGCCTTAGAAGAAACCTTTCTAGAAGTCTTTCCTTCTGATCATCGGATTCGGACGGATCAGCGAGAACTAAGCTATGATCGACTCGTCTTGGCGGCAGGTTCTAGTCAAGATTCCACTGTTTTGCCGCAACCAGAAGAAGCACTGCTGACCTACAAAGAATATGAAGCAGCGAAGCATTTCTTACAGAAATTGCCCCAAGCAGAGTCGATTACCATCGTCGGTGCTGGTCAAGCCGGGATGGAAGCGGCGAATACCTTAACGATGATCGGCAAAAAAGTCAGTGTGATCGAATCAATGTCGTATCCTTTATTCAAATACTTTGATCGCGATTTTTTGCAGCCCTTTTTAACGGAGATCGAAAAAATCCCCAACTTGCAGCTGCATTGGTCGGAGCCAACTTTGGCAGTCGTTAAAACGGAAACAGGCTTTCGGATCGAAACCGCCGATCAAGGTTATGAAAGCGATCTGGTATTGACGACAGTTAACGTTCATCCTCGCTTGCCAGAGGCATTTACGGTCTTTGAATTACACAGTGATCAAACTATCTGGACAGATGCCTACTTGGAAACTTCTGCCACGGATATTTTTGCGGTCGGCGACTTGATCCAAATTCCAAATGCTATTACGAAAGACACGGTCTACATGCCCTTAGTCAATAATGCTGTTCGCTCAGGGATTGCGGCAGCTCGCAATCTAGCAAACAAAACGACCCCGTTTCGTGGTGGATTGCGGACAGTCGGTACACAATTGTTTGAGTGGTATTTAGCCAGTACCGGCTTGACCGAGTCGGATCAGTTTTTCTATGAATCACCGATCGTTTGTCACACTTTTACGGCTACCGTTTCCCTTTTTGATTCGACGCAGGTTCATGGAAAAGTGATGATCGAACAAGCCAGCGGTCGAATCGTTGGTGCACAGCTTTTATCAAAAGCCAATATTTTGGAAAAAATCAATTTACTAGCGTTTGCGATCGAGCAGCAGGCAACGATGGAGGAGCTGACCCAAAAAGACTTTTTCTTCCATCCACGATTCACTCATGTGTTGGATCAAACCTTCATATGGTCGGGAAGTGATACCGATGAGACTTGATCAGTTATTAGAAAAAAAAGAAGCAAAACAATTGCAGCTGCTCAAAAAACTTTTACTAGTTGGCGGTCAAATGGAGCTACATGAATTAGCGCTCTATCTTGGCATCAGTAAGCCTTCTCTGGAAAAGTATGTGGATGAGCTGCAAGATGAGTTGACGCACTATCATGAGCAGTGTCGATTGTATTACCGAAATGGTTCACTGGTTTTTGAAATGAGTCCCACCTTTTCTCTTAACCAAATTGAATGGGCATTTTATCGTTCGGCCTTGAAATTTCAAATTCTCGAGCATCTTTTACAACATCAAGAAGTGACAACTGTCCAGCTGGCACAAAAATTAACAGTCAGCGAGTCATCCTTGTTTCGCAAAATCAAAGAGCTAAATGGTTTGCTAGCAGAATTTGAGTTAGAGATCTGGCAAGGAAAGCTGATTGGAGAAGAAACCCAAATTCGTTATTTCTATTTTGAACTCTTTTGGTATGTTCATTCTTTTGACAGTCAGCCATTGCCGATCGATGAGAAATATGTCGGTCTGATCACTCGCGGCCTGAACATGCGCTTTACGAAAGAAGCCCAGCAGCGCTTGTCCCTATGGCTGAGGATCATGAAGGCGCGACTTAAAATTGCTACTCAATCCTTTCAAGTTTTACGGGAGAAAATGGCACCTTACATGAAAGACCCTTTGTTTCAACAATTACGTGAGTTGGTATTTCGTGGCTTTGGCCATTACGCATTAGAAGTCAGAGAAGAGGAGGCGATGCTGCATTTTGTCTTTTTGTTGTCGTTCTCGGTGTTATCCGAACACGATCTGCAGGTGTATATGCTGCAGCGTTCTCGGTTTACGCCAACTGCCTTGACGGATACATTGATTTTGGAACATATTTTGCATCTTTACCGCCCATCGTTTGTTCCTCGTGAAATGGAAGCCACTTGCTATGGTCACCTGCTGCAGATCCACAGCCGCGTCTATTTTTTCAAAGGGGATGTGGAGGTTTTTGATCGAGAAAATATTTGGCAGTTAGAAGCGCAGTTATCCAGCCGCAACATTCAGCAAATCAGTCATGAACTATTAGGTAAGGCCTTAACAGAGTTAAATATCAAGCCGTCCGAGAAAAATAGTCTACTGATGATGACGATGGTCAAATACTTGAGTGTCATCACGATCATCGACTATCAAATCAATCGAGAATTTCGTGTTGGGATCGCCTTGAAAATGGATGAGCTATTTAAAGAAGCTCTCTATTATATGTGGCTGCTGTATCTCAAAAATTTGAATGGCGTAGTTGTCGAACGCTATCGTCCAGAACAAGAATATGATTTGATCTTGGCGAATTATGCCATCGAGACCAAAACACCGACTTATCGAATCAGTGAATTAGGGACTGCTTATGATCGTGAGACAATCAAAAAAATGATCCGTGAACGCTTTAAATAGTGGATTTCGTCAATTTCTTAGAGATTTGAAAAAAAATTGACGAACCATATAGCAAAAGTTCAGCTAAAATAAAAGCAAGTCAGAAAGCGCTAACAAAAAAAGCGCGTATAAAACCAAAGGGAGCGAATCAAATGGCAGAAAAAAATTATGTAATGGCGATCGACCAAGGAACCACTAGTTCAAGAGCAATTATTTTTGATCGTAACGGGAAAAAAATCGGCAGTTCACAAAAAGAGTTTCCGCAATACTTTCCAAAATCAGGTTGGGTAGAACATAACGCCAACGAAATTTGGAACTCTGTCCAATCAGTCATCGCAGGGGCATTTATTGAATCAGGTATCCGACCAGAAGCAATCGCCGGCATCGGGATCACCAACCAGCGTGAAACGACAGTGGTTTGGGATAAAACGACAGGGCAGCCAATCGCGAATGCGATTGTTTGGCAATCCCGTCAATCTTCACCGATCGCTGACCAATTAAAAGCAGATGGCCATACAGAGATGATCCATGAAAAAACTGGTTTAGTCATTGATGCGTATTTCTCAGCGACCAAGGTGCGTTGGCTTTTAGACAATATCGAAGGGGCACAAGAAAAGGCGGATAATGGTGAGTTACTCTTCGGAACGATCGATTCATGGCTTGTGTGGAAACTGACAGATGGACAAGTCCATGTCACCGACTACTCCAATGCTAGTCGGACGATGCTTTACAACATTCATAAATTAGAGTGGGATCAAGAAATTTTGGATCTTTTGAACATTCCAAGCTCGATGCTACCAGAAGTCAAAAGCAACTCAGAAGTCTATGGTCACACCCGCAGCTACCATTTTTACGGCAGTGAAGTACCAATCGCTGGAATGGCTGGAGACCAACAAGCCGCCCTCTTTGGACAAATGGCCTTTGAAAAAGGTATGATCAAAAATACTTACGGCACTGGGGCATTTATTGTCATGAATACGGGTGAAGAACCACAATTGTCTGACAATGACCTACTGACGACTATCGGGTATGGCATCAACGGCAAAGTCTATTATGCCTTAGAAGGAAGTATCTTCGTTGCTGGATCAGCGATCCAATGGCTGCGGGATGGTCTACGCATGATCGAGACTTCGCCACAATCAGAAGAACTAGCTGCCAAAGCAAAAGGAGATAATGAAGTCTATGTGGTGCCTGCCTTTACTGGATTAGGTGCGCCTTACTGGGATTCAGATGCAAGAGGAGCAGTCTTCGGCTTGACTCGTGGGACGACGAAGGAAGATTTTGTTCGGGCAACACTGCAAGCTGTTGCGTACCAATCAAAAGACGTCATCGATACGATGAAAAAAGATTCCGGTATCGATATCCCATTGCTGAAAGTCGATGGAGGGGCAGCCAAAAACGATTTATTGATGCAGTTCCAAGCGGACATTTTAGACATTGACGTACAACGAGCAGCGAATCTGGAAACAACCGCATTAGGTGCAGCCTATTTGGCAGGACTAGCGGTTGGCTTCTGGAAAGACTTAGATGAATTGAAATCAATGGCAGAAGAAGGGCAAATGTTTACGCCAGAAATGCCAGCAGAAGAAAGAGACAATTTGTACGAAGGTTGGAAACAAGCGGTGGCGGCTACTCAGACCTTCAAATTCAAAGCGAAGAAAGAAGGCGAGTAAGCCATGACCTTTTCTCAGAAAGATCGGAAGGAAACCATTCAAGAAACGGCAAATACCACCTATGATGTGTTGATCATTGGTGGTGGGATTACCGGCGCAGGGGTTGCCGTTCAAACAGCAGCGGCTGGGATGAAGACGGTTCTTTTGGAAATGCAAGACTTTGCCGAAGGGACGTCTTCGCGGTCCACGAAACTCGTTCATGGCGGTATTCGCTATTTGAAAACCTTTGACGTGGAAGTGGTCGCTGACACCGTGCGGGAACGGGCGATCGTCCAACAAATTGCTCCGCATATCCCGAAACCAGATCCGATGCTTTTACCGATTTACGATGAACCGGGGGCAACCTTCTCCTTGTTTTCTGTCAAAGTGGCGATGGATCTTTATGATCGCTTAGCAAATGTGACAGGCAGTAAATACGAAAATTATCTGCTGACGAAAGAAGAGGTCTTAGCACGCGAACCACAGCTGCAGGCGGAAAACTTAGTTGGTGGCGGAGTCTATCTTGATTTTCGCAACAACGATGCCCGCTTGGTGATCGAAAACATTAAACGAGCACAAGCCGATGGGGCAGCAATGATCAGTAAAGCCAAAGTCGTCGGCATCTTACATGATGAGCAAGGCATCATCAATGGGGTAGAAGTGGAGGATCAACTGACAAACGAGCGCTTTGAGGTTCACGCCAAAGTCGTGATCAACACGACCGGCCCTTGGTCAGATATCGTTCGTCAATTAGACAAGAATGATGAGCTGCCACCACAAATGCGTCCGACAAAAGGCGTCCATTTAGTGGTCGATCGGGAAAAACTAAAAGTACCGCAACCAACCTATTTTGATACTGGGAAAAATGATGGTCGGATGGTTTTCGTGGTACCAAGAGAAAACAAGACCTATTTTGGCACAACCGATACGGACTATACAGGCGATTTTGCCCATCCGACGGTCACACAAGAAGATGTCGATTATCTACTGACCATCGTGAATGAACGCTTTCCACATGCACAGATCACCCTTGATGATATCGAAGCGAGCTGGGCTGGTCTACGTCCATTGATTACGAATAATGGTGGTTCGGATTACAATGGTGGTGGTAAAGGCAAATTATCTGATGAAAGCTTTGAGCAGATCGTTGAAAGCGTCAAAGAATATCTTGCAGATGAGCGGCAGCGACCAGTTGTAGAAAAAGCTGTAAAACAAGCGCAAGAACGAGTAGAAGCCAGCAAAGTGGATCCATCGCAAGTTTCTCGCGGCAGCAGTTTGGAACGCTCAAAAGACGGACTATTGACGTTGGCAGGCGGAAAAATCACCGACTATCGTTTGATGGCGGAAGGAGCAGTCAAACGGATCAATGAATTGCTCCAAGAAAGCGGTGCTTCCTTCGAGTTGGTGGATTCAACCACGTACCCAGTTTCTGGTGGTGAGCTTGATGCAGCCAATGTAGAGGAAGAATTAGCGAAGCTGGCTGACCAAGCACAAACCGCTGGGTTCAATGAAGCAGCTGCGACGTATTTGGCTCATCTTTATGGGTCGAATCTTCCCCAAGTGTTGAACTACAAGACGAAGTTTGAGGGCTTAGATGAAAAAGAAAGCACTGCCTTGAACTATTCCTTACATGAAGAAATGGTTCTGACGCCTGTCGATTATCTATTGCGTCGGACCAACCATATCCTATTTATGCGAGATACCTTAGATGAAGTCAAAGCCGGTGTCGTCGCAGCTATGACCGACTTCTTTGGCTGGAGCGAAGAAGAAAAAGCAGCCTATGTAGCAGAAATGAACCAAGTGATCGCAGAATCAGATTTAACAGCCTTAAAAGGAGGAAAAAAAGATGAATGAAACAACACAGATCTTTAGTGAATTTCTAGGAACGGCTATTTTGGTTTTGTTAGGGGATGGCGTGTGTGCGGCTGTCAATCTGAAAAAGAGTAAAGCAGAAGCCTCTGGCTGGATCGTGATCGCGATGGGCTGGGCAACGGCGGTGACCATAGCCGTATACGTTTCAGGGTACATGGGACCTGCTCACTTGAATCCAGCCGTTACATTAGGCATGGCGATGACAGGGAATTTTTCTTGGAGTTTGGCTATACCGTTTATGCTGGCGCAGATTGCTGGTGCGATCGTAGGAGCAATCCTCGTTTGGCTCAACTACTTGCCATTATGGGATGAAACAAAAGACCAAGGCGCGATTTTAGGTACCTTTGCAACAGGGCCTGCAGTTCGTAATTTAGTATCGAATACGATCACTGAAGTCATTGGTACCTTTGTCTTAGTCTTTGGCTTATTGGCTTTTGGTGCCAATACCTTTACGGATGGATTAAATCCCATCGTTGTTGGGATCTTGATCTTAGCGATCGGACTGTCTCTTGGTGGACCAACAGGCTATGCCATCAACCCGGCACGGGACTTAGGACCACGGATCGCTCACCAAATCTTACCAATCAAAAACAAAGGGACTTCCGATTGGGGCTATGCGTTAGTACCAATCATCGGTCCAATGATCGGTGCAGCGATCGCAGCTGGTTTGTTTATGATGTTGCCATTATAAACGATGTTATTTTAAGGATGGTGCCTATTGGTATCATCCTTTTTTAATCTTTAGCGATTGTCATTGAATTTGCTAAAAAAACATGGTTAAATGAAAAAGCTGAAACAGAACGAAGGAAGGAGCTTTTGCGTGAAAAAAATTCTGCGCTTTTTCATGTGGGTGGCGATTGTCCTGATCGGACTCTTAGCTGCCGTTTTTCTGGCTTTTCAACTCTCCCCACGACCGGGGGCTTTTTTGATCGGTCATATGTTTAACCAAGAAGTGACCATCAAGGATGAGGCGGCTTATCAAAAAAGTTTGCCGAATGTGACGGTCAAACAGGACTTGGCTTATCAATCGGATTATCAACGCAGTACCTTTGATCTTTATTATCCCAAAGATGCACAAGGCCCTGTTCCAGTCATTTTTTGGGTCCATGGGGGCGGATATGTCGGGGGAGACAAAGAAGGCGTCAAAGAATTTGCGACCTATGTCGTCGATGAAACCAAAGCCGCTGTGATTTCGATTAATTATGAATGGGCGCCAAGTTTGCATTATCCGGGACAGGTCAAACAATTAGCCCAAGCGGTAGACTCGATCAAAGCAGATGCCCAAGCATACCCCATGCTTGATTTCGATCAACTCTTCTTTGGTGGAGATTCTGCAGGTGCCCAAATTGCCGGGCAATATGTGGCGCTGCAAACCAATCCAGCGTATGCGAAGGAAATGTCCTTTGATCAAGACATTCCTACATCGGCCCTGAAAGGGTTTATTTCCTATTGCGGCCCCCTTGATTTGAAGCAGATCGTTGGAACTTCTTCGGATGATCGTTTTATGAAATTCTTTGTTAAAACGGTGGCTTGGTCGTTATTAGGCAAAAAAGAATGGCAAGATAGTCCCCAACTGCAGGAGATCTCACTGGTGGATAAA
Source organism: Enterococcus sp. AZ179 (assembly GCF_050498885.1). Classification (NCBI taxonomy): domain Bacteria; kingdom Bacillati; phylum Bacillota; class Bacilli; order Lactobacillales; family Enterococcaceae; genus Enterococcus; species Enterococcus sp. AZ179. The sequence goes on from NZ_JBMHEO010000001.1 coordinate 2,226,035, forward strand.
TTGACGGCTGATTTTCCACCAACGTATATCACTGATGGCAACGCCTATTCCTTTGAAGACCAAGGCATTGCCTTTGCCAACCAGCTGCAAGCTCTTGATATTCCCGTGACAAGTCGTTTTTACAAAGGGGATTCGGAAACAGTGACCCACGAATACCAATTTGATTATAGCTTGCCGCAAGCACAGGAATGTTTGACAGAAACGTTGACCTTTATCAAAGACCAGCTGGCTAACTAAAAACACCTTGTTTCTCACCCTCTATTGGCGAGAAACAAGGTGTTTATTTGTAAGCAAATCAATCAAGTCCGATGAAGTAGTCATCGTCTTTCATCGCTTCAACGGAACCAAGCAGATACCCGTTCCCAACTTGTGAGAAGAAGTCGTGATTGCTGGTACCAGTTGAAATACCGTTCATGACGATTGGATTGACATCGTTGGCGGTGTCTGGGAAAAGCGGGTCTTGTCCTAGATTCATCAAAGCCTTATTGGCATTGTAACGCAAGAAGGTTTTGACTTCCTCGGTCCAGCCGATCTCATCGTATAATTCTTCGGTATAACGCTCTTCGTTTTCATACAACTCATACAACAAGTCGTACATCCAGTCTTTCAGCTTTTGCTGTTCGTCTTCTGGTAATTCGTTGAACCCTAATTGGAATTTGTAGCCGATATACGTGCCATGAACGGATTCGTCACGAATGATCAATTTGATGATCTCCGCTACGTTCGCTAGTTTGTTATTACCTAAGTAGTAAAGGGGTGTATAGAAACCTGAATAGAATAAGAAGGTCTCTAGAAACACACTGGCGATTTTTTTCTCTAGCGGTGTCCCATTTTTGTAAATCTCATTGATTCGTTCGGCTTTCTTTTGTAAGTAAGGATTGGTATTGGTCCATTCAAAAATATCGGCGATCTCCGCTTTTGTATTCAAGGTGCTGAAAATCGATGAATAGCTTTTTGCATGGACAGATTCCATAAATTGGATGTTGTTCAAGACCGCTTCTTCATGTGGGGTGCGGACATCTTTACGCAGTTGATCCATACCGCTTTCTGATTGAACGGTATCTAATAAGGTCAAGCCGCCAAAGACGTAGCCCACCGTCGTTTTTTCTAATGGTGATAGCGTCCGCCAATCATCAAGGTCATTTGATAAAGGGATCCGCGTATCTAACCAGAATTGCTCTGTTAATTTTTCCCAAGTGGATTTATCGATGATATCTTCGATCTCATTCCAGTTGATTGCTTCATAGTAAGTCTTACCCATAGTCGGTTCCTCCAATAATCGTATCAAGACAACAGCCGACCCGCTCTCAATAGAGAGCAGGGGCAGGCTATTGGTTCGTTTTCAGGCAAAAGTTGGATTAGATGACACAGCTTTCACATTGGTTGCTGCCGATCTCTTCTGCATCATCTGTAAAGGTCCGTACATAGTAGATCGATTTGATCCCTTTGTGGAAAGCATAGTGACGCAAGATGTTCAAATCACGGGTGGTTTGTTTTGTCGTTTCTTTCCATTCGTAAAGACCTTCTGGAATATCTGAACGCATAAACAAGGTCATACTCATCCCTTGATCGACGTGTTTTTGAGCAGTTGCGTAAACATCGATCACTTTGCGCATATCCATATCGTAGGCTGATTTGTAGTAGCCGATCGTCTCATTGCTCAAGTAAGGTGCTGGATAATAGATCTTGCCGATTTTCTTTTCTTGGCGTTCTTCGATCATCCGAGTGATCGGGTGGATGCTGGCACTCGTATCATTGATATAAGAGATCGAACCATTTGGTGCAACGGCTAAGCGGTTTTGGTGATACAAGCCGGTTTCTTTGACGGTTTGTGCCAAGGCTGCCCAATCTTCACCAGTTGGTAAAAAGACGCCTTCAAACAATGCTTTGACTTTTTCCGATTTTGGTTGGTAGTCACCTTGGATATAATCAGTGAAGTAGCTGCCATCTGCATAAGCTGATTTTTCAAAGTTATGGAAAACTTCGCCTTTTTCTTTGGCGATGGCATTGCTTTCAACCAATGTCCAATAGTTCAACAACATGAAATAAAGATCAGTAAATTCAAGGGATTCTGGTGAACCGTATTCCATTTGATTTTTTGCAAAATAGGTATGCAAGCCCATTGCGCCTAAACCGATCGTGTGGTTCAAGGCATTCCCATTTTGGATCGATGGTACCACGTCAATGTCAGACGCATCAGTAACGAAGGTCAAGGCACGAGTCATTGCTCGAACAGATTTCCCAAAGTCAGGGCTGTCCATCAAGTTCACGATATTGGTGGAACCTAAGTTACAGCTGATATCTGTTCCTAAAACCTCGTATTCTTGCTTGCCGTTGATCTCAGATGGTGCTTGAACTTGAAGGATCTCGGAACAAAGATTACTCATGATGATCTTGCCATCGATTGGGTTGCTGCGGTTTGCTGTATCGATATTAATGATATAAGGATAACCAGATTCTTGTTGCAATTTAGAAATTTCATTTTCTAAATCGCGAGCTCTGATTTTAGTCTTGCGAATCCGTGGATTCATGACTAAGTTGTCGTATTCCTTGGTGATATCGACATAAGAAAATGGTACGCCATATTCTTTTTCGACACTGTACGGACTAAAGAGATACATCTCTTCATTTTTACGCGTCAATTCGTAAAATTTGTCAGGTACGATCACACCTAATGATAAGGTTTTGACACGGATTTTTTCATCTGCATTTTCTTTTTTCGCTGATAAAAAGCTGATGATGTCTGGGTGGAAGACGTTCAAGTAGACCACACCAGCCCCTTGCCGTTGACCCAATTGGTTTGAATAGCTGAAGCTATCTTCAAACAATTTCATTACAGGCATCACACCACTTGCTGCACCTTCGTAGCCTTTGATAGGCGCGCCAGCTTCCCGCAAGTTTGATAATGTGATCCCGACACCGCCGCCGATCCGTGAAAGTTGCAGCGCGGAGTTGATCCCACGACCGATCGCGTTCATGTCATCAGTGATTTGGATCAAGAAACAAGAAACTAATTCACCGCGACGTTTGCGTCCTGCGTTCAAGAAAGAAGGGGTTGCTGGTTGGTAACGTTGGTAGATCATTTCATCTGCCAAGCTCATGGCTAACTCTTCATTCCCATCCGCAAAGTAAAGGGCGTTGAACGCCACCCGATCTTCGTAACGCTCAAGATACGCGGTACCATCATTCGTTTTTAATGCATATTGTGAATAAAACTTGTAAGCAGCCATAAATGATTTGAAAGTAAAGTGTTGCTCATCTAAGAATTGATACAAGTCCTCAATAAAAGCAGGACGGTACTTTTTGATAAATTCTTCTTCTAAATAATCATTTTCAATCAAATAATTGATTTTGTCCATTGCAGTCGCAAAGGTTAAGGTATTTGGTTCAACGTTTTCTTTAAAGAATGCCGCTAGGGCTTCTTTGTCTTTATTTAATGGAATTTGACCATCTACTGGACGGTTGATCTCATTATTCAATTTGAAATAACTGACATCTTTGATTTCTTTCAAGCTCATAAATGGCTAACCTCTTTTCTTGTTTTGTTCGTATAAAAAAGGACTTGCGGTCTGGACGACTGACAAATCCCTCAAAAGCATCACATTGAGAAAAATCTTAGCTCGCTAATTGACGTAGTTGATCTGGACGGAAACCGATGATCGTTTGCGCATCAGAGGTAATGACTGGCACACTTTGAAATCCTTGTTCTTTCAAAAATTCTAATGCTTCAGGCTCATTATCGATATTGATTTCTTCAAAGGCAATCTGATTTTCACTTAAAAAGCGTTTCGCCATTTTACATTGCATGCAGTTGTTTTTAGAAAATAGTTTGATATTCATAATTGTTTCCTCCGAGTTGTAATAGTTATAAACCTAGTATAAATAAGTCTCGGAGAAAGTCAACGAAAAAACACTATATCTTGTGCTTGTGAATTCGGCATACACAATTTATAGTGTTTCTGTGTTTTTTATGCAAATGAAAAAAGCGGAAAATACTTAGAATTACAAGGTTTTTGCGTAATTATTAGAGGGGATATGCAATCAAAATGAGTAAAAAAAATCTCTATTGTGAAGGAAGATTCAAAGTTAAGTCGAAAACAGATTGACTTCCTATGGAAATGGCTCTATTATAATGATAATCATTCTCAATTAAAGTAGGTTAATTAAAAAACACTTCACAAAAGGAGTAAGAACCAATGAAAATGGCGCAAACTTGGGCTTCTGGGACATACAAAATCGACTCGTTGGCAACAACCAAAGAAATCACGGTTCATTTAAACGATCTTGGCATTCGCACGGGGGTTGAAATCGTTGTGGTGCAAAAAGATCGCAAAGGCGGCATCATTTTGCACCAAGGGACGCGGATTGCTTTAGATGCACGGGTCATGGAACAAATCGATGTCACAGAAATCCAGCAGCAAACGGTCATTACCTCTTTGGATCAGCTGCAAGTTGGTGAAAGCGGGAAGGTCAATCAGATTGGTGCAAAAGGTGCTTTGCGCCGTCGTTTGATGGATATGGGGCTTACGAAAAACGTTCATTTGGAAGTAGTGAAACTGGCTCCATTGGGTGATCCAATGGAGATTCGGCTCCGCGGTTATGAATTGTCTTTGAGAAAGCAAGAAGCAGCGTTGGTTTTTATCGAAAAAGGAGTCGAAGCTTGATGACCTATCAATTTGCATTAGCAGGAAATCCCAATAGTGGGAAAACAAGTACTTTCAATCAATTGACTGGTGCCAAACAAACAGTGGGCAATTGGCCGGGTGTCACCGTAGAACGTAAAGCGGGGCGACTGCGAAAAGACCGGCACGTGCTGATCCAAGATCTGCCCGGGATCTATTCCTTGTCACCTTATACGCCTGAAGAACTGATTTCCCGCAATTATTTGATGGAAGCATCGCTGGATGCGGTGATCAATATTATTGACGGAACTAATCTTGAGCGAAATCTGTATTTAACATTGCAATTATTAGAAATGAATGTTCCGACCGTGGCAGCCATCAACATGATTGATCTATTAAAGAAAAAAGGCTTGCAGATCAACTTCGAAAAATTGGCTTACGGATTAGGGATTCCTGTAGTGGGGATCAGTGCTTTGAAACAACGTGGTTTAGCCAAAATGATCGAGGCAGCGAAGCAAGCAGCCAACACACTACAGCTCCCTCCCCGCTACGATGCTCGTCTAGAGGCTGGCTTGACCGAGATCATGGCGATTTTGCCAGAGACGATCCCTCAGCAGCGAAAACGCTGGTTTGCCATAAAACTCTTCGAAAAAGATGAAGCGATTCAAACAATGTGTAAACTGACTGATTCCCAGCAAGCAGTCATTCAGGAGACGATTTCGATTTTAGAGATGATCTTTAAAGACAGCAGTGACGCCATTCTCGTCAATGAGCGCTATGGCTTCATTGAAGAATTGTTGGCGCTGGCAGTCATCAAGGAAACAGATCAGCACTTAGCCTTCAGCGACAAAATCGACCGCGTGTTGACCCATCGCGTATTGGCACTACCGATTTTTGCCTTCATTATGTGGGGAATCTACTATTTATCGATTCAGACGATTGGCACGATCGGCACTGATTGGGTCAATGATGTATTATTTGGCAGCTGGATTCCCGAAACAACAGCGCATTGGCTAGAACAGCTGCGGGTCGCCCAGTGGCTACAAGAACTGATTTTGGATGGCATCGTGGCTGGGGTCGGTGCGGTTTTAGGCTTTTTGCCGCAGATTTTCGTGTTGTTTTTTTGCTTGGCTATCTTGGAGGACTGTGGATACATGGCACGGGTGGCATTTGTCATGGACCGGTTGTTTCGCAAGTTTGGTCTATCTGGCAAGTCGTTTATCCCCATGTTAATCGCTACAGGTTGCGGCGTGCCGGGGGTGATGGCAAGCCGAACGATTGAAAACGAAAAGGATCGTCGGTTGACGGTGATGGTCACGACCTTTATGCCTTGTTCTGCCAAATTGCCGATCATTGCATTGATTTCGGGTGCCTTTTTCCCTCATTATAGTTGGGTCGCACCATCGGCCTATTTTGTCGGCATGGGTGCTGTGATTTTTTCAGGGATCGTCTTGAAAAAAACGCCGCTTTTTGCAGGTGATCTGGCACCATTCATTATGGAACTGCCAGCGTATCACTTGCCGCAGCTCACAACGATTTTGAAAAGTGCCTGTGATCGAGCCATTGCTTTTGTAAAAAAAGCCGGAACGATAATCTTTGTGGCTTGTATCTTTGTCTGGTTTACCTCCAGCTACAGCTTTGCCTTGCAGCGGGTCAGTGAAGACCAAAGCATTTTGGCCTTTTTCGGTCGACTTTTGGCGCCCCTCTTCGCTCCCCTAGGCTGGGGAACTTGGCGAGGCGCCGTGGCGACGATCACTGGCTTGGTGGCCAAAGAAAATGTGATCGGCACATTCGGGATTCTCTACGGACAAACCGGTGAGTTGTCAGAAAGTGGGACGGAGATTTGGCAAGTGTTGCGCGGCGATTACACTGCTGTGGCGGCATACTCTTTCCTCGTCTTTAATTTACTATGTGCCCCCTGTTTTGCTGCCATCGGTGCGATCCACCGTGAAATGGGGGACAGCAAGTGGACGTGGTTAGCCATTGGCTATCAATGCGGCTTGGCGTACTGCGCCAGTTTTCTGGTGTACCAATTCGGACACGTCATCTTTGAAGGCGGACACCTCACGCTAGGTGTTTTTGCGGCAATAGTCATTGCTGGTCTATTAGTATTTGCTCTGGTGAAGAAACCATTCCGAGGGAGTGCGCCCTTGATCCAAGTCGTAGGAGGCGAAAAATGATTGCTACAGTAATTCTAAGCGGACTGATTTTTGGCTATGGCGGTCGTGTGGTGTACCGCATGGTGAAAAAGGATCATTGTTCTGATTGCCACAGCAGTTGTCCCGTGAAGCATGAGGAAGCAAAGTAGAAAATAGCGGTTGTAAGTAAAAATTCGTGTGAAAACACCTACGGCTAGAAATACAATTGAAACGGTAGATCTATAGCCATGAATAGAGTGTTTGCTTTAAGAAGTTCTTAGTTTATTTAAGAGCTTCTTTTTTTTATTGTGGGTGCAAGCAAAAGATCTGTCCATTTTTGGTTCATTTTTTCCTTTATAGAATAAGTTTTGTGAACTGCTCAAGAAGGTTATCGAGAAAAACTGGAGGCTAGTAAAAAAAATAGGCAGTATTCCTGGTCTTTTTGAGAAGAGCAGTTCACTTAATCTGGAAGCGTGTACAAATATGTGGTCGCAAATCGTCTATTCAGGTCAGAACTTTTCACTTATAGTGTGTGTATAGGAATTATCTCGAGAAATTCTTTTACCAAAACCTAAAGAAATTTTTTTAGAAAGGAAATCGTCGTTTGCAAACTACATTATTAACAAAAGAAAACATTTTACTTCAGCAAGACAGTACCAGTTGGCAAGAAGCAATCAAAAAAGCTGCCCAGCCGTTATTGAGGAATGGCAGCGTTTCAAAACAGTATGTCGAAGCGATGATTCAATCCGTCTTAGATGCCGGGCCGTATATCGTGCTTATGCCTGGGTTTGCATTGGCCCATGCCCGATCAGAAGATGGGGTTTGTCGTTTAGGACTAAGTGCGATGACCTTAAATACCCCCATCTCATTTGGTTCGCCCAATGATCCAGTGAAAGTCATTTTCTGTTTGGCAGCGATAGACCCGACCAGTCATTTGGAACTGATGAGTGAGTTAGCAGAGGTTTTAGCAAGGGACAATATCATTGATCGTTTAGCAAATGTGGAGACACCAGAAGCATTTATAAAACTATTAGAAGAAACGAGGAGTTAAGATGGGATTCTTTCAAAAAAAGAAAAATGATGCATCAATCCAATCAGATGCAAAACCTAAGGCGAGTAATGGCAAGAAATTTTTGATAGCGGTTGCATGCCGTGCTGGGATGGGGAGTTCAACGCTGCTTCACATAAAAGTAAAATCAGTGATTGAAGAAAACGGCTATCCCATTGAAACGATTCATGGAAATCTAGATGTTCTCATTGGTTTTACGGGTGATGCCTTTATGAGTATGGCAGATATCGCAGCGGAACCTGATTTTCAAAACAAACCTTATGAAGTCATAGGTATTCAAAATATTATGAGTAAAGAAGAGATCCAAGGAAAACTAGAAACATTTCTTGAAACGATGCAAACAAAATAAATTGATGGAGCGAGGAATAAATTGAATGGCAATTTTAGTAATGAACCAATTCAGAAATACTGCTGTGTTGCTAATGATTTTAGCTTTGATCGGGTTACTTGCACAAAGAAAGCCTGCGAAGGAGACCCTGAGCGGTGTCCTCAAAGTGGGCATTGGGTTTATGATTTTTAATATTGGTGGTGGTCATGTAGGAACGATTGCTGCAAATTTCGCCACGTTGTTTCAGACCGCATTTGGTGTTCAAGGGACGGTTCTGGCAGTAGAGCCTGCTACAGCGTTAGCTATGGATGTATATGGTTTTGAAATATCAATGATTATGGGGCTAGGGTTCATATTCGGATTAGTTATTGCGAAATTGACGCCTTTAAAATCAATTTTCTTAACCGGTCAGCATTATCTTTTCTTTGCTGCTGTCATTGGGTTGATTTTTATTTCGAATGGTATGCCCACTTGGGTAACAGTTATCTTTGGTTCTTTGGTACTAGGTTTTGCAGGAGCAGGGTTGCCCAAATTGGCTCAGAAATATACAGATGAGCTGACAGGTAATGCAGGGGTTGCACTAGGTCACTTTAACTTGATTTTTTACTGGTTCTCAGGTGTCATCGGCAGTGTCATTGGCGGGAAAAATTGGCAAGCAAAGAAAGAGAAAGCAGCCAATCGTGAGCTTCCTGATTTCTTCTCCGTATTCCGAGATTTTGTCTTCTCTGTTGCATTTTTCATGATTATTCTTTTCTACATTGCAACGATCGCAGCAGTTTTAAGTGGTCATATGGATGTCGTTCAAGAAATGGCTGGCAACGACTTATGGTTCTTGTATCCGTTGATTCAAGGGTTGCAATTTGCGGCGGGTATGTCTGTACTGATTTATGGTGTGCGTCAATTTATTGCTGAATTAACGGCTGCCTTCGTGGCGATCTCTGAAAAATATATCCCGGGATCAATGCCGGCAGTAGATGTTCCTGTGTTTTTCCAATATGCGCCAACCATGGTTCCTGTCGGTTTTATTACCTCGTTTATAGGTGGCTTAACAGCGACGTTTGCCATGGCTGCTATGGGTTCTCCCGTTGTACTTTTGCCAGCAGCTGGGATTGCTTTTTTCTCGGGTGGAACAATGGGTGTCTTTGGTTCAATAAGAGGCGGGTTGAAAGGGGCGATCATCGCATCCTTCTTAGGCGGTATTTTGCTGACTGCATTGCCTTTGGTGCTTTTCCCAGCTTTTTCTGAATTAGGCATCACAGACGCTGGATTTCCTCAAATCGACTACAATATTATCGGAATTTTACTAGATAAAATCTTAAAACTATTTAGTTAAACAGTATGATTAGCAAGGAGAAAGGTGGATACAATTTCTCCTTGCTATAAGGAAGGAAAATCTGTATTGAATGAAAAAAACGTTTTGTTTGAATATAGTACGAATTTAAAAGCCCAAAGCGATGCTCAATTTTATCGGCTTGAAGAAGAAGAAGTCTATCAACAGATGGTGAAGGCCAAAGAACTTATTCTCCATGCAGAAAAAAATCATAAGCGTGTTCATGTAACAGGCGTGGGAAAATGTTCCTATGTAGCAGGCTATGCAGCTTCACTTTTCTCATCTGTCGGCACGCCAACCTATTTTTTAGACACAACCGAAACTGTGCACGGATCGGCAGGACAAGTCGTGGCTGGCGATGTAGTGATTGCGATAAGTAATAGTGGGAACACCAAAGAATTAGAATATGCACTTGCTGCCTTAAAAGCCAATGGCGCTGTAATTTTAGCGGTAACAGGAAATGAAGATTCTTCCCTAGCTTCCTGTGCTGAAGTCACATTGTCTTCTTATGTTTCCCAAGAAGGGGACTCATTGAATAAACCGCCACGTTCCTCTGTGATCGCCCAAATGATCCAGCTGCAGGTTCTGTCGGTGTTGCTGCAAGAAGCAAAAGAAATCAATTTAGAAGATTACCTTAAATGGCATCCAGGGGGAAGCTTAGGAGCAACGACAAAAAAGGAGCTTACGCAATGAAAATCAGAGGAATTATACCAGCAATGGTCACACCATTAAATGAGAACGGCATCAATGAAGAGGGCACCAGAAAGCTTGTAAGGCATTTGATTGCTGGTGGTGTCCACGGGTTGTTTATTTTAGGAACCAATGGCGAATTTCATACCTTAAGCAAAGAAGAGAAAATCCAGTTTGCAAAAATCGTTGTCGATGAAGTATCGGGCAGAGTACCAGTATTTGCAGGTGCCGGAGATATCGCAACGAATAAAGTGATTGAGTTAGTAAATGAGTTTGCAAAAATCGGCGTTGATGCTGCTTCCATCATTACGCCGTATCTTTTGAAATATACCGATGAGGAGTTGATCCATCACTACCGAATGATTGCTGAGCAAACGACACTACCAATCATTTTGTACAATATTCCGCCAAATACTAGAAATTTCATCAATCGTCATGTTTTCTCGGAATTACTCAAAATTGATTCGATCATTGGGATAAAAGATTCAAGCGGTGATCTAGAAAACTTCAAGGGCTATCTTGAATTAAATCATCGAGAGGATTTCTCTTTGCTGATGGGAAGCGACTCTAAGATTTTAGAAGCATTACAGTTAGGAGCAGATGGCTCTGTGGCTTCAACCGCAAATGTTTTGACGAAAACAGATGTGGCGATCTATGAACAATTTGTAGCTGGAAACATAGAACAAGCGCGGCAAGAACAAGCAAGTATTGATGATTTTAGAGAAGCCTGCAAATGCTCAACGATTCCGTCTGGGCTGAAATACTGTTTGCGGGCAATCGGACAGGATGTTGGGTTACCGAAACTGCCTGTTCTAGATCTTACGAAAGAAGAAAAGCAGCAGGTAGATCAAGTGCTTCAAAAATATGTACAAGCGGAAGGATTTACATTGAAAGTAGAACAGTAGGCTGCAGAAATGGGGGAACATTGATGGTAAAAATTGACTATAGGACGAGAAAGATGATGATGGCTCTGATTGAAAAACCGACCATCAGTTACGATTATCTTCAGCGGAATTATTCTATGAACCGCACTCAAATAGAGTATACCATTGATAAAATCAACCAGTTTCTATCTGCCCAAAAACTACCACTTAGCGTGAATAAGGAAAGTGTGATTCGACTGCCTGAAAAAAGCAAGGAATATTTGTTGGAGTCATTTTTACGTGAGCGTATGTTTAAGTATTATGAGATGAGTTCAAAAGAACGAGGAAAATATATCTTTTTGACGCTCTTTTACTACGAGAAAGACTATCTGTCGGTCAACCATTTTTTAGATGCGTTAAAAATCGGCAAAACAACCTTTATGAGTGATCTGCGCAAATTACAAGCGGAATTACATGGGTACGATATTTCAATCAGTTATTCAAGAAAAGAGGGGTATCACTTAGCAGGTGATGAACTGATGATTCGTTACGCTTTATTTCGAATGATTTTGGAAGATGTGACTAGCAAGGATGATGATTTTATTTACCGTTACTTTATTCATAACGAACGAATACAATTGGCGGATGAGCAGGACACCTATCTTTCTCTTCTTTTAGAAAAACATGCGATAGAGTTAGTTGAAAATAGGTTGATTGAATTGAACTATATCCTTATTTTTTTATACCCAAGAATGGGCTTGAATGAATTTGATCTAAAGCCCTTTTCTAATGATCATGAGTTAGTAAAAATGAAGGAGTACCGCTTTGCTGAAGAAATTTTAGAAAACGCAGGGGTGATGAATAGTATAGAAAAGAACTATCTCTGTGGGTGGGTCCTGGGAATGGCATTAGGGAATGAAAAGGAATGGCTTCAAGGAAATTTGGTCATCATTGACTTGGTAGAAAGAATCGTCGAGCGATTTGAATTGCTTTCAGGTATTCGTTTCAAGGATAAACACTCTGTCATCAAGCAATTATATAGTCATTTTCGACCGACCTATTTCCGAATGCTGTTTCGATTACCGATCATCAATCCTATGCAGGAGAAAATTTTTGAAAAATATAATGACCTTTATCAGATCGTAAAAGAAACCTTGAGACCAATCAGTGATAGCTTTGATTCAAAGCTTCCAGATGAAGAAGTAGCCTTTTTAACAATGCACTTTGCGCTTTTGATCAGGAATTCTGAAGAATATATGGTGCAACAAAAAGTGGGGGTCGTTGTTTGCCCAAATGGTATTGGAAGCTCAGCAATCATTTACAATGAATTAAAGGAAATCTTTCCCTCTTTTATCTTATTGGGACCGATTGAAACAAGCGAACTGCATTCATTTGATCAGTCTTACGATATCATTTTTACGACAAAACCCAACTTTCAACTTTATCCGTTAAAAAAACCGATTTTTGTAGTAAACCCGATCATGTCTTACGAGGAACGAACCCAGTTGTTTTTAGATGTCAAATTCGAAACCAGTACAAGTATAAAGCCCAATACTGTTACGATCGACGGCTTGATGCAAGTTATTCAACAATATTCAACGGTTACCAGCGAGTCAGCTCTGCGGCATCATTTAGAGAAATTTGTACAAGAGACCTGCTCGCCAACGGCATCTATCATGTCTCAAAAAGAAAAAAAGACAAAAGAACCTGCAATGCTGTTGGATATGATGCGTCCAGAATTGATACAATTAAACAAAAAAGCCAGAACGTGGGAAGAGGCCTTTTATCTCGCAGCCAATCCATTGATTGAAAGAAAGATCATCACTAGAAATTACATCGATTCGATCATTCAACAAACCAGATCAGAAGGTGCTTATATGGTGATAGTCGATCAAGTTGCCTTACCGCATACGGTTCCTGAAGCAGGTGCAAAAAAACTTGGCATGGGATTGACAACGTTAGAATCTGAAGTATATGTCTTAGGAACGATTCCTGTAAAGTACATCTTTACTCTTTCTGCGTTAGACAGCAAGCAGCATCTAAATGCGATGACTCAGTTTATTACCCTTATTGAATCCAAAGACTTTTTTCGAGAATTAGAAAAACATGAATGTCCGGAAACAGTTTATCACTGGTTTGCAGAGATTTTACGTACTGCTGTTGTATAAATTTTTTCGAAAAAACTGTAAGTATTATAGAATAAAGCATATACTCTTTGGTCTTTATTGAGAGAAGCGTGCGAAGGGGAGTAATTTGCTTTCATCGTTTGCTGCTGTTCATCCGAAAGCGAGGGATGTCATCCAGAACTGTTAACAGCCGAAGGATTATCTAATGATACTAATTTATGCCGTTTGAGGTTAGTCCAGTTCTACAAGAAAGATTCATTCGGAAATCAGCTACCATAGAAGTGGAGAAACAGTTCGATCACGATCGGGCTGTTTTTTTATTCTTTAAAAAACGATCTATTAAAGGGATCTTAAATATAGTATAATTATTTAATGAAAAGATATTATTTAGTGGGATTTGTAGGAAAGGGAGCAGGGAACCTAGTTAGAACGTAAACGAAGATAGGCTTTTGATAAAGCAGAGTGAAAGGGTGAGGGCATGAGACAACAACGAAGACGGGAGCGTCAGAAACGCCAGCGGATCATTGCTGGGTTAAGTGTAGCATTATTGGCGATCACATTCGGAGTGATTTATCTAGTGATTCAAGCGACAAGCATCCCCGAACAGCGTCTTACAGCAGAATCGACAAAACCGACTAAGCCAATGCAAGAATCAAGTAGTTCTACCGAAACAAAGCCAGAAGTAAAAACCATCACAGTGACAGCTAGTGGCGATATGCTTTATCATACACCTGTTTATTTAAGCGCTTACGATGGAAAGCGTTATGATTTTGACAATGATTTTGAGCAAGTCAAACCGTTAATTGCATCGGCGGATCTTGCTCTGGGTGATTTTGAAGGAACCATCAATCCTAATAAACCGCTTGGCGGTTTTCCCTTATTCAACGCGCCTATCGATGCCGTTGCCAGCATCAAAGATGCGGGCTTTGATGTGATCGATCTTGCTCATAATCATATCTTAGATACGGGAATCGAAGGAGTCAAAACAACGGCGGCTGCTTTTCACGATCAAGGGTTGGCAACGATTGGTGTCACGGTCGACAATAGTGGAATTTTGGTCAAAGAAGTCAACGGGATCAAAGTTGCTCTCTTGGCCTATGCCTATGGCTTCAATGGACTTGAAGAAAGCTTAACTCAAGCAGAGTATGACACCTATTTGAAAGACTTGTCCCTCGATAAAGTGGAAGCAGAGATCAAAGAAGCGGAAACCTTGGCGGATATCACCATCGTGATGCCTCAGTCTGGTGTCGAGTATTCTTTAGAACCAACGGAAGAACAACAAACTGTTTATCGGAAGATGATCGATTTTGGTGCTGATATTATTTTCGGCGGCCATCCGCATGTAGCAGAACCAACCGAAATCATCGAAAAGGACGGTGAAAAGAAATTTATCATTTATTCAATGGGGAACTTATTGTCGAATCAACGTTATGAAACCGTCAATAACAACTATTGGACCGAACGCGGCGTCATTCCAGAAGTTGAGATCACCAAACAGGGAGCTCGGACCTATTTAAGTAAGATTGCCTTACATCCAACTTGGGTCTCCAAAGAGCCGATCCCTGATCGTACCTATTATGATCCAGAATACGGCGTCTTGCAGGCCTTTGATTTTCAAGTTTACTTGGCCGAAGATTATCTACCGGATGGACAATACGCCAAACGTGTTACTGAAGAAAAACGGCAGCGCATAGAAACCGCCTACCATGAAATGCTGGAGCTGTTAGATTTGAAGTGGGAGCAGCAAAAAGAAAATCAAATTGACTAATAAGGCAACCTGACCAACAGGTTGCTTTTTTATTAGCTTTCGAGAAAACGAATCATGAAACGAATGGCGCTCCTTCCAACAAAACATGACAGTAGACTATCATTTATGAACAAAAAATGACACCTCAAACTGATAAAAATAAGTAATAATGTCAACATAAAGCATTCAGAAATGAGTCGGAAAGGATTCAGTAGATGATTTCTGAATAAAAGGGAAAGAAAGCAGGATGTGTCATGAGAATTATTATACTGACGAAAAATATATCATATGAGATTGATTTGCAGCGGGAGTTACAGATTTTGAGTCATGAAGTGTTCGTAGGGAAAAATACAGAAGAGGCGGAATGGTTGATAGAAAGCGCCAAATTATTTGACTGCTTATTTGTCAGTGAAACGATTGCAGATCCAGAATTTTTATTGATCAATCAGGCGTTGGCTCCTTATTATCAAAAACGAATCGTCCGTATCTTGCCAGGGAATATTGAACAAGAAGGTAGGATGGAAAAAGCTGAAAATGCCACGTACCTGAATCGCTCTTTTGTCGAGCTGAGAGAATTTTTGGCTGCACTACCACCAATTAGTCGTAAGTTAGAAAAAGCATCCGTCACGAAAGAATCCTTTCCTAAATTTCTTAGTCTGCAAGAACAGATCTTTTTTAACAATTTAGGAGAAGAGCAATTTATTAACCGAGAAGACCTGTGTTGGAAAATTTGGGGAAATGGTGGAACAAACTCGAGAAAATCTCAGTTGTCAATATTAGCGAAACGAATCAATGAAAAATTAGATGAATACGACTACACTGAAAAACGGGTTCGTACCGCTTGGGGCAAAGGCTATATCTTACAATAAAAAGAAAATTGTGTGATCAAAAGAGCATCGAAGCCTTATTTCTCACGAATAGACCTCTTTGTAGCTTCGACTGCTTTTCAGGTAGAAACGACTCTGTTTTCAAATTGAGTCGTTTTTTATATAAAAATATTAGTATTAAATAAATGATGGTATCGAAAATTATGATAATGCTTTTTTTTAGTGTTAAAATAGAGATAATCAGTAATGAAAAGGAATACTACAGGATTTAAAAAGCACTTTGGAGAAACGTGCTGTAGTATCTTTCAGAGGAGGAAATGTCGTGAAGAAGATTGAGTGTGTGATATTTGATTTAGACGGAACCCTATTAGATTCGAGAGAATGCAGCATCAAGGCGACAAAAGCAGCTTTTACAGAGATGGGACTCAAAGTACCGAGTGAGGTAGTCATTGAACATTACATGGGGATACCGATCGAAGAATCGTTTTTTAAAATGTCAGAACAGCCATTGGATCAAGAAACAGCAACGGAACTGATTCGGGTTTTTCGTACCTATTATCAAACATACGAGGAAAGTACCTTGAACGTATTTCCTGAAATTCCCCATGTCCTAGAAATCTTAATGAAACGAAAGGTTCCTTGTTTCGTGGTTTCAAGTAAGAAGACAGCGGTCGTCAAACGAAATTTGGCTGCTCAGAACCTGGTGGCGTTCTTTGAAGAAATCATCGGCTCAGATGCGGTGTCCCACTACAAGCCTCATCCAGAAGGAATCAATAAAGTAGTAACTCAGTATCAGTTTGATCCGACAAGGACGATCATGGTAGGAGATGCTATTTTTGATATCCAGATGGGCAAAGCAGCCGGTGTCAAAACCATCGCTGTTACCTGGGGCAGCCACGATGCGAAAAAACTTTCCGCTGACAAACCAGATGCTTTGGCAGAAGCGCCGCAGGATATTTTAGATTATATCTATGCTTGATCTATTTTTACTGATACAGTTTAAAAATCATTTCTATTTTTGATCTGTAGCGTGAAAAATAGAATGGACTGAACGTCTTCTTCCAGCAGTATATTTGAGGTTTCGACCAATGATCGATAGATTCGATTATTGGTTTTTTTGTTGGTATGGATATGGGGCGTCTATTTACATGAAGCAACAATTTTAGCTATCTGTTGATTTTTATGGATATTATAGTCATTTTCTTGTCATTAGAGACGATCTAGTTGCATTCGGGCACTACTTTTTAGCAGAAGGGAACGGGGCCGCCTCTTTTTCACTCTTATTTCTTTTATTTAATAAAAAGTAATTATAAGAGAATCTGAAAGGGAAACTATAATAGGCGTAACTGATTTTCTTAATGTGTCTGCATTGGTAAGAGCTAAAGACCCAATCATTTTTAGTGGTTTTTGGACAGCTAAGCTTCAATTAAAAAACCTATCGGAAGAAAATCAAAGCGAGCAGAAGGGATAGCGCTACTTTCACCAAAAAAACATAGATGTAAAGGAGTAAGGATATGATATCAGAAAATATCAAGGAACCGAAAGACTATTTGTGTTATTCAAAAGAAGTGTTGCTAAGTGTAGGGGTATTGACTGATTACCCAAAAATCTTTCATTATTATCAAGAACTCTGTGATGAATTTGAGCACATTTACTATGATCAATCAAAGAGTTTATTTGTTCAGCTCAAAGCACTTCTAGCAATAGATGCGCAGATTCAAATTTTACTGGAACTTTTTGAAAATAGTAGAACAAACCTATGCAAAGAGTTTTGTATGGATGAGCATGAAATTATTTGTATGATCAAAAATGATAAAAAATCTTATTATCGCGAGCTTACAGGTCAAAAAAACAATCAAGTACCAAAATGGAGTTTAATTTATTTAAGTGAGGAGTAAGCATATTTTAGGATAATTCAACCATCTCAAGAAAGAACACATGGAGCAATAACGCGATGAACACGGGAGTAGAGGAATAGAAAGAGCGATCATAATAACAGAATCCCATCTTATGATCTAGTAAAATAGTCTAGCGCACTTTCCTTGTGATTTGTTATACTAATTCTAAGGAGCTGATCTTGACACCTTGTGTTCGGCAAGTACGTTCATGTGAGCGCTTTATTGATTGAGTGAGAAAAGAGGGAATGATTTGACGAAAAAAATTGTCTTTTTAGATGTAGATGGAACATTATGTGATGATGCTGGAAATGTACCAGAAAGTGCACGCCAAGCGATCACAGCGGCGCATAAGAAAGGCCATGAATTTTTCTTATGTACCGGTCGTTCAAAGGCCGAAATTACAGAAGACGTGTTGGCACTGCCCCTAAGTGGGATGATTGGTGCCGGCGGCGGTTATTGTGAGGTGCATAATGAGGTGATTTTGCACAAAGTTTTTGAAAAAGAAGCTTTATTAAGATTGATTGATTTCTTAAAAGAAAACCAAATCGAGTATTACTTGGAATCGAACCAAGGTTTATTTGCAAGTACCAATCTAAGAAATCGTTTGCTGGAGATCGTCTTAGCAGGTGAGTCTGTTGAAAGTAAAGCAGGAAAACAACGCGTTCAAACTATTCAGTGGTTCCTTGATTTACTGATTGAGGACGAAGCGAAAATCGATTACGATGACGTGAACAAAGTTTCCTTTATCAATCATTCCATTCCTTATGAACGGGTCCATGACCAATACCACGAACAATTCCAAATGATTCGCAGTACGGTACCTGTTTTTGGCAAAGATAGCGGCGAGATCGGCATCAAGAATATCCACAAGAAAACAGCCATCGATTTTCTCTTGAACCATTTAGGGATCGATAACAAAGATACCTTGGCGTTTGGTGACGGCCATAATGATGTCGAAATGTTTGAAGCTGTTGCGACGGGAATTGCAATGGGCAATGCCTGTGAACAGCTATTGGCAGTAGCTGACGAGGTGACGGCTCGACCAGAAGACGGCGGGATTGCGCAAGCGCTCCAAAAGCACGGCCTCGTGTAACTACTAAGAAGCAGATGTCTGCACAATCCTTTTGTTTCCTGGAGGAATTGATCAGGAGTTGAGCGATGTTGGTAAACTGATCGGTAAAACCAACGATTGACAAGGAGGCTGAGTTGAATGAAGGAAACAACCTTTTTTTGTTATCTTGAACAAGCATTGAAAAATCTGAAGGCGACAGAAGCCTTGCGCTTCAACATCGAAGGCGAAGTCAAACGGCTGATGAAGGTGTACAGTGAGGCAGAAATTTGTGAGAAAGTAAAAGAGGGTACCTTTAAAAAGTAAGACCATTTTCTTATGAAACGCAGCGAATAGAACAAACACCCAACCTTGTGAAAGGCACAAAAGCGATCAATGCGTCCTTTCAAGGAGGGGCACACAAGTAACTATTTGTTGTATCAAAAAAGACTGATTCCAATTGAATCAGTCTTTTTCTTTCTTCTCAAGCAGTCAGATAAGCCACTAAAATAGCAAACAGGTCGAACAAGACATGTGTGCCCCAACTAGTCAGGATCGAGTTGCTCTTGATAGCAGCTTGGTTAAATAGCAAGCGCGCCACTCCTTGAATGAAAAGAATATGGATCAAGGTATGGAAAACATTGCCGTTGTCATAAGTGCTGTAATGAACCAAGCCAAAGATGATCGCGGAAAGGATGCTGGCAATTGGCAAGGTACATTTACTAGAAAAGATCGCTAAAAAGAAGATAGAAAAGAGTTCTTCTCCAAGTAACATGATTGGAATAACTAGCAGAGTCAACCATTGAAAGCCTTCGTTCACTGGATTTCCGTGAAGATCCCATTTTAGTCCATATTGCAAAACGAGAGAAACGAGGAAGCTGATCAGGATGTTTAAAAGAACATACTTGCTGATCGTCTTCACTGGCGCGATGGGTTTTCCAAAGAGCTGCTTGACTGCCTCATTACCGTAAACCAGCCGTAATGCCAAATAGCTGGCAATCGATAATGAGAAGATGCTGACGATGGCAGGGGCATACAAAAGACCGACCAAACCGATACCTGCGAGGACTGTTCCTAGTAAAGCGTTGTTCCATGAGATTTGTTTTCCTATAAGTTTGTTCATTTACTTTTCTCTCCTTATTAAGCTATAGAGCATGTACTATTTAGCTGTTTTCTCTGATTCTTCTGAGTGTGCTTTTTGTGCCGCAATATAAGCGATAAGTACAACAATGAACGTTTTGGGTGATTGTCATATCATCGCTTCATTTGCGCCAATTCTTTGTACGGTACAAAGGATAGAGTAATCGATAACGAGTTTCTGAAACAAGATGGTCGTATATTTCGGACTTTTTTATGGTTGTGCAACTAAGTGATGGAGGATGCACAAGTACTAAGTTACTTCATTAAGAAAGGAAAACTGACTTCCAGTTTCGATGGAATAATCGTCAACAAAGAAACGACATCGCTATGTTCTCTTGAAATCGACTAAAATTCCAGAATATTTCGAAAAATACCATTGCTTATTTATGGCAAAACCATTAGTATTATTAGAAAAACTGATGGTGAATCGATGATAAAGCGAGCCTTTAACAGTGAGAAAGCCGGATCAGTGGCATGAAATAGGAGTGATAAGTGTGGAAGAGTTATGGAATGTATTGAAACCAGCCGAACAAGTCGAACTGAAATTAAGAAAATTGTATACGCAGCATCATTTTTCACCTTATCACTCGAACAACTTTGAAGAGTATCGCAACTATCAGCAAAATGATCAGTTTTTGCGTGGTTCTTCCATCATCACGTTTACAGGCACGGATGGCAGGACGATGGCTCTAAAACCCGATGTTACCTTGTCGATTGCCAAAAATACACCGTCTGGAGAGGCGCGTAGAGTGTATTATGTGGAAGATGTCTATCGACAGGATCGTCAAGCTGGGGAATACCAAAAAATCGATCAAATCGGTTTGGAGCTCATTGACCAAATCACGTGGGAAGATCAACTGGAGGTTGTAAAACTGGCGTGGGAAAGTTTGGCTCAGGTGGGAAAAGGGACCTTGGATCTGTCCCATATGGGGATTTTGGATGGCATCTGCCAACGCTTCCCCGAAGCGGATCGACAAAAGGTATTGCACTGCCTGCGGGACAAGAGTTCTCATGGCATGGATGCACTGACTGAAAAAGCTGGCTTGTCAGCAACAGAAGCTGAAAAATTAGCGAAACTGGTACGTTTGTCAGGTGATTTTGAAACCAAGTATCAAAAAGCCAAAGAACTGCTGGCAGAATATCCCCAAGCTCAAGCTGGTTTAGCAGAACTGAACCAACTGTATCAAGCATTGCAAAAAGAACAACTGTCATCCTCCATTCGAATAAGGTTAGATTTTTCGATTTTAAATGATGCCGATTATTACAGTGGTTTGCTGTTTCAAGGATTTATCGAAGAAGCAAGAGAGACAATTTTATATGGCGGCCGTTATGATCGCTTGATGAGTCGGCAAGGCAAAGCGCAAGGAGCGATCGGATTTGGCATGAAGCTCAATCATGTGGGGCAAAAGTTGCCGACTGACAACGAAAGTTCAGCCTATTTGAACATTGCGCTGCCAAAAGGCCGCATGGGGGATGCCGTATATGATTTGTTCACGAAAGCCGGAGTCGCTGCGCAAGGCGTCTTCAAAGACAATCGCCAACTAATTTTTTGTGATGAAGAAAACAAGCTGCGCTTTTTCTTAGTCAAGCCTAGCGATGTAGCAATCTATGTGGAGCACGGAGTGGCGGATATCGGTGTCGTAGGCAAAGATATTTTAATGGAAAGCAAGGCGGAAGTCATCGAATTTCTTGATTTGCATATGGGGGTCTGCCGTTTGGCCGTAGCGGCGCGTAAGGATTTCGAGGAAGATTTCTCCCGACCGCTGCGGGTCTCTACAAAATATCCGCAGATCACCCGCCAGTTTTATCAAGGTTTAGGTCGCTCAGTGGAATTGATCCAACTGCATGGATCGATTGAATTGGCCCCTTTATTAGGTCTCTCCGATGTGATCGTTGACATCGTCGAAACGGGGACGACACTAAAAGAAAATGATTTAGAAGTGATCCAAGACATCGCGCCGTCTTCAGCGCGCTTAGTGATCAACCACGCCACGTGGCGTTTCAAGCAAGAACGCATTCAAACAGTGATTGAGAAGGTGAGGGAGCAATTATGAGAATTTTTTCGACCCAAAAAAATACGATCGAAACGATTGTGGCAAGGAAACAGTCGGAAACGAAAGATGTTTCAACCATTGTCGCCCAAATCATTGCCCGTGTTCAGCAGCAAGGAGATCAGGCGTTGTTTCAATTAATTGAGGAAATCGATCAAGTGACCTTGTCTTCCTTAACCGTCAGTCCAGGGGAGATAGACGCGGCTGTCCATGCCGTCTCACCCGAGCTGCTTAATGTGATGGAACAGGCGAAAGAAAACATTTTGGCATTTCATCAAAAACAAGTCCAGCAAGGCTTTGTCTTAACGAAGGAAAATGGCGTTGTGATGGGACAGCGGGTCTTACCATTAGCAAAAGTCGGGGTCTATGTTCCTGGCGGCACAGCAGCTTATCCAAGTACGGTTTTGATGGATGTCCTGCCGGCAAAAATCGCCGGGGTCAAAAAAATCGTTATGATCACACCGACGGACAGTCAGGGAAAAGTTCCGGCTGCTATTTTAGCGGCAGCTTCCGTTGCCGGAGTGGATGAAATCTACAAAGTCGGTGGGGCCCATGGCGTAGCGGCATTGGCTTATGGAACAGAAACAATTCCCAAAGTCGACAAAATCGTCGGACCGGGAAATATTTATGTCGCCACAGCGAAAAAAATGGTGTACGGCGAAGTTGATATCGATATGATCGCAGGGCCCAGCGATGTGCTGATCCTCGCTGATGCCAGCGCAAATCCTCGCTGGCTGTCGGCGGATCTTTTGGCACAAGCCGAGCATGATCCCTTAGCGCAAGCTATCTTAGTCACAACAGAAGCAGCTTTGATTGAAGAAGTACAAGCCGAGCTTGAGTTGCAGCTGAAGCAACTGCCCCGCAAAGACATTGCTGCTGCGGCGCTTGAATCTAGCGGAAAGCTGATTCTGGTCAAAGATTTGACCGAAGCACTTACCATTGCCAATCAAATTGCTCCAGAACACCTTGAATTAGCGGTGGCTGATCCTTTTGCATTATTGGGACAAGTAGAAAATGCGGGTAGCGTCTTTTTAGGTCACCATACACCGGAAGTACTGGGAGATTATTTTGCTGGACCAAACCATACCCTACCGACAGAAGGGACGGCTCGTTTCTATTCGCCGTTATCAGTGGACGATTTTATTAAGAAAAGCAGTTATTTGTATTACCCAGAGGCAGCCATGAAAGCAGCTGGTCCAGCTGTAGCGTTGTTCGCGGAAACCGAAGACTTGATCGGCCATGCCCGTTCGATCAATGTACGAAGAGAGGGAGAAAAATGACCTTTTTACATCAAAAGTATCACAAGCTGACTCCTTATACACCGGGGGAACAAGTAGATGAGCAAGTCGTTATTAAACTGAACACCAATGAAAGTCCTTATCCGCCAGCGCCAAGTGTTCAAGCAGCGGTTGCTGATGCCGCCCAAAAGCTGAATCGTTACTCGGATATTGCTGCTGAAGTAGTGACAAACCCTCTGGCTGCCTATCTTGGCGTTACACCAGCCCAACTGTTTCTCGGTAATGGCAGTGACGAAGTCTTGTCCTACCTCTTTCAAGGCTTCACGGAAAACGGCATCGCCTTTCCCGATGTGACCTACGGGTTTTATCAAGTGTATAGTGCCTTGTACCAAGTCGCTGCCACCGTTGTTCCGCTGCAAGAAGATTTCTCGATCGCGTTAACGGACTACGATTCACTCAAAGGGACCGTCATTTTTGCCAATCCCAATGCCCCGACTGGGGTTTATCAAGAACAAAGCGAAATCTGTGCCTTTCTAAAACGGCATCCCGATCGCTTAGTGATAGTCGATGAGGCCTATATCGATTTTGGCGGCTCTTCAATGGTTTCTTTGATCGATCAATACCCAAATCTCTTGGTTGTGGGGACGTTTTCGAAATCTCGGCAGCTGGCAGGAGCACGCTTAGGCTTTGCGGTTGCCAATGAAGGACTGATCCAAGACTTGAATCGGTTGAAATTTAGCTTGAATCCGTACAATGTCAATAGTTTGACCCAAGCCGCTGGTGCAGCCGTTTTGCAGGAACAAGCGTATGTCGATGAGAAAATCCAAGCAACGATCCACGTGCGTGAGTGGAGCAAGCAAGCCCTAGCGAAATTCGACTTTGAGCAGACCGACAGCCAAGGGAATTTTTTGTTTGCAAGGCACCCTGCGATTGCCGGTGAAGAGTTGTATCAGGCACTGAAAGAGCAGAAAATCTTCGTCCGCTGGTTCAATCAGCCCCGCATCAAAGAGTATTTACGAATTACGGTAGGAACGAAGGCCCAGATGGAACGACTGATGACGGTGCTAACAACGATCATAGAAGAGGTGAAGGAATGAGAAAAGCAGAAGCTACCCGCAATACGACGGAAACCAAGATCCACCTGCAGTTGACGATCGATGGTACTGGTCAGCAATCAATCAAGACTGGTGTGGGGTTTTTAGACCACATGCTGGAATTATTTGTCCGCCACGGTCGCTTTGATTTGACGTTGGTTTGTGATGGCGATACAGAAGTAGATGCCCATCACACAACAGAAGACGTTGCCATCGCCATTGGCCGAGCGTTTTCAGAAAGTCTTGGGGAGCGACGAGGTATCAAACGCTATGGTAGTATGCTGCTGCCGATGGACGAAGCCTTAGTTATGACAGCGATCGATATTAGCGGTCGCGGCATGGCAGTCGTAGAGTTGGCGATACCGAGTGAAAAAATCGGGCAGCAGTTTGATACGGAGTTGGTTGAAGAATTCTTCATTGCTTTTGCCCGTGAATTAGGTGCTACGATCCATCTCCATCAAATCGCTGGCAAAAACAGCCACCACATTGTGGAAGCTTGCTTTAAAGGTTTTGGGCGTGCTTTAGGTGAAGCGGTGGCGATCAATCAAGCAGCCCCAGATGAGATCCCTTCAACCAAAGGGACGATCCAGTGATTCATGAGGGGAAAAATGATTACGTATCTTCCACACAGAGGGATGAGATAAGGAAAGGGGCGTATTATGTTAGCAATCATCGACTATGGGGTCGGCAATTTGTTCAGCTTGTCTCGTTCGCTGGACTATTTGGGTGTTGAGTGCCGAATCACGCGTTCATTAGCAGAATTAAAAGCTGCCGACCGCATTCTTTTACCCGGCGTAGGGGCTTTTGGCGATGCTCGCCAAAAGTTGGCAGAGTTGTCGCTGATCGAACCGATCCAAGAATTGGCAGCAGCTGGCAAACCCTTTTTAGGCATTTGTTTAGGGATGCAGCTGTTGTTTGATAGCAGTGAGGAGTTTGGCACACATGCGGGGCTCGGTTTGATTCCAGGACGGATCGTTTCCATGCAATGCGCCTTTGAAGAAGCCAAACTGAATCTGAAAGTGCCGCAGATTGGTTGGAATCGTTTGACTGTCAGAAAAGAAAGTCCCCTCGTCAGCGGGCTAGGGGAACAAGACTTTGTCTACTATGTCCACAGTTATTTTGCTACTGATTGCCAAGAGTATGTCGTGGCAGACAGTGACTATGGTCTAGCAATTCCCGGTATCGTGCAAAAAGACAATGTCTTCGGCACTCAGTTTCACCCAGAAAAAAGCGGGGCAGTCGGGTTGAAGATTTTAAAAGCATTTACGGAGGTGCCGCTATGAAAATTTTTCCAGCAATCGATCTGTTAGATCAAAAAGTGGTCCGTTTGTACCAAGGAGACTATGAGCAAAAAGAAGTGTTTGGGGATGATCCAGTGGCATTTGCTCGTTCATTTGAAGAAGCGGGTGCCAACTATCTGCACCTCGTCGACTTAGATGGTGCCAAAGCCGGCAAACTCCATTACTTTGATATCGCAAAAAACATCGTCCAGCAGACCAATCTGTTTGTCGAAGTTGGCGGCGGGATTCGTGAGGAAGAAACGATCCAGCATTGTTTGGCAGCAGGCGTTCATCGGGTGATCCTCGGCACGATTGCCCAGAAAGACCCAGCATTCACAAAAGCGATGCTCAAGAAATACGGCAATAAGATCGCCATTGGAGTCGATGCCAAGGAAGAAAAAGTGGCAGTGGAAGGCTGGCTCGAGAAAACGGCAACAGACGCGTTTACTTTTTGCCAACAATTGGTGGCATGGGGCGCGCAAACGATCATCTTTACCGAAATCTCCCGTGACGGTACAGGAGAAGGCATCAATCTGCCCTTATACGAAAAACTCAATCAATTGGATTGCGACATCGTGGCTTCTGGCGGCGTGGCTTCATTGGCAGATATCAAAGGATTAAAACAGTTGGGGATCTCTGGCGTGATCGTCGGGAAATCCTTATATAACGGTAGTCTCCAATTGGCCGATGTCTTAGCAGCAGGGGAGGCAGAAGCATGATCGCCAAACGAATTATTCCTTGCCTTGATGTGCGAGATGGGCGAGTAGTGAAAGGGGTCAACTTTGCTGGCTTAAAAGATGTCAATGATCCGGTGACTTTGGCGCGCTTTTACAATGAACAAGGCGCCGATGAGCTGGTTTTTTATGACATTACTGCTTCTGCAGAAGAACGCGGCTTATTCACGGACATTTTGCAGCGCGTGGCGTCAGAAGTGTTTATTCCTTTGACGGTGGGGGGCGGCATCAATCAAGTAGCAGATTTTGAGCGAGTCTTAAACTGTGGCGCCGACAAAGTCAGCGTCAATTCGGGAGCGCTTCGCCGACCAGAGCTGATCGCAGAAGGCGCGAAACGCTATGGCAGCCAGTGCGTTGTTTTATCCGTTGATGTTCGCCGTGTCGGTGAGAACTGGCATGTGTTTGCCAAAGGCGGACGGGAAGATACAGGCTTAGAAGCATTGGCGTGGATTCACCAAGCTGAGCAGTTAGGTGCTGGTGAACTAGTCATCAACAGCATGGATACCGATGGCGTGAAGCAGGGGTTTGATCTCGACTTGCTGAAAGCTGTCAGCGAAATCACCAAATTACCGATCGTCGCATCCGGTGGTGCTGGCAAAAGTACCGATTTTATCGAGCTGTTTCAATTGCCAAATATTGAAGCAGGATTGGCAGCCTCGATTTTTCACTATGGCGAGGTAAAAATCCCAGAGCTGAAAAAACAATTACAGGCCGTCGATATTCCCGTACGAATCGTATAGAGTAGGCGTTTTGATAGGCAACAGAAGGAGTGGATAACATGGTGCAAGTACGATTTGATGAACAAGGATTGGTTCCAGTGATCGTGCAGGATGTGGAAACGAATGAAGTCTTGACTTTGGCTTATATGAACCAAGAAAGTTTGACCTTGACCTTGAAGGACCGATTGATGACCTTTTATTCCCGCAGTCGTCAAGAATTGTGGCGCAAAGGAGAAACCAGCGGCAATTACCAGCATTTAGTGTCATTGACAGCAGATTGCGATCAAGATGCCTTAGTCGCCAAAGTAAAAAAAGACGGACCTGCTTGCCATACAGGCACGGAAAGCTGCTTTACAGAAGTGCTTTATGGTACAAAATCCTCTCCAACCATCGATGCGTTGTATGAGCTGATAAAAGGTCGTAAAGATACGCCACAAGAAGGAAGCTATACCAGCTACTTGTTTGAAAAAGGCAGTGAAAAAATCTTAAAAAAAATCGGCGAGGAAGCAACCGAGGTCGTAATTGGGGCGATGAAGGAAGACCGTCAAGAAACCGTTTATGAGATTGCTGATTTGGCGTATCATACATTGGTTTTAATGGCAGAAATGGGGATTGATTTAGCGGCTATTCGCCAAGAGCTTGCCAAGCGTCATGTTGTGGATAAGAAAGTCAAACAAGAGCGGATGCAATAACGGTCAGGATTTTTCAGTAGAAAGAAAGTAGCTGACGATAAAAAAGAAGCCCTTCAGCTATTGCTTGAAGGGCTTCTCATCCGTGAGGAAAAAGTTGATCTGCTGGTTCTTTAAGTGAGCACATAAAATTGCTATTTGTTTTCTAACTCTTCGATCAATTCTTTCATTTCTTTGATTTCTTTTTCCTGTGCGTCGATGATTTTTTCTGCAAGTTCTTTTACTCTTGGATCAGACAAATCGGCATTTTTACTGGTTAGAATCGCAATCGAATGATGGGGAATCATGGCTTTCATCCAGGCTGTATCTCCCACGGCAGTTTGGCTTCTGACCATAAAAAGTGAACTAAAAAAGAGTGCAACACTGACAACTAGAATGCCGATATTCATTTTCTTGTTGTCATACATCTTCCACATAAACAATAGCATGATGATCGCCATCATCGCGCCCATCATAAGTGCCATAAACAGGCGGGTTTGGCTGAAAAAAATATGATCGAGGGCATAGACATTGAAATACATCATACAAAACATAATCACCGTCGATACCCCAATCATTACCAAAAATTTCCCATACTTCTTCATTTCTTTCCTCTCCTTTTTGTATACAAAATAAAAACAATAAAGCAATCCAAAACATCATCGTAATAGATGCTTTTTTTTGTTTATTGTTTTGTTAGAATAAATTTACTCCCTAAATCAAGTATAGCGGAGGAAGTAGAATGAGAGAAGCGATATACATTTGAACGAAAACAATGGGTTCTTAGAGTAAAAAAGCGAAAACGGGATTACTCGTCTAGGTTTATTTGTTATAATCAACCTAAGAAATGGATGGTGTATAGAATGAATCACAATGATCGCTTGACGCGTTTACGCTATGCTTTGGATATCAAAGATACTGACATGGTGAAAATTTTTGAACTTGGCGGCGCTTCTTTCACGAAAGAAGAAGTAAGACAATTATTGAAGAAAAAAGACCCTGAGACCTACGAGATTGAGTGTACCAATGAAGCCTTTGAGCGTTTCTTAAATGGTTTGATTCGCTCGCAACGAGGAACAAAGTCAGATGCTGCAGAACCTGTCTTAGAGTTGAACAATGGCAATGTGAATAATTTGATGCTGAAGAAAATAAAAATCGCCCTTTCCCTAACAACGGATGAAATGCTGAACATTTTCGAGCAAGCGGGAGTTAAGGTTTCAAAAGGTGAACTGGGCGCCATTTTACGCAAAGAAGGCCATCGCAATTACAAGCCATGCTTAGACAAATATGCCCGCAACTTTTTAAAAGGATTGACGATCGAGTATCGGGATAACTAGTAAAAAATCAATAATAGACTGAACTTACAATGGGGCGCCTAAAGAGATGCATGTTATGTGTCTCTTTTTATGTGTGTAAAAATAACAATTTAAATAAGTGATTGTAGCGCTGACCGAGTCCAAGCTTGGAGCATGAAGAAGCAGGTTAAGTGAACGATCTGTTTGTTTGAATAACCTGTTCGTTGAAACCTGACAAGTTTGGTCATTTCTGATACAAATGTTGACGTGTTCAGAATGATGAACCATGCAATACTATCAAAATGAACAGGAGCATCCTGTGTCTAAAAGTTGTAATTAACAAGTCATCACCATCATCAGAAGGCGAAGTTTGTAGATAGGTGAAAGATAGGAAAGCGTATCGTATTTAAACGAATATAAAAGGAGAATGTTATGAAAAGGAAATTTTGGGGCTATTTGTCATTGGCGATCTTGTTAAGTCAGCCTGTGTTGGCACCTTTGGCACAAGTTATGGCTGAGGAACAGGAAACCATTCCATCAAACAAGGAAATAACGACACTAGGAACATTAGAAAAAGTGGAGGAGACTACTGAAACAGTCGCTTCTTCTCGTATAGAAGAATTCAACGGGGACACCACAAGTAACTCAGAATCGC
The DNA here is from genome assembly GCF_050498885.1 of Enterococcus sp. AZ179. Taxonomy (NCBI): domain Bacteria; kingdom Bacillati; phylum Bacillota; class Bacilli; order Lactobacillales; family Enterococcaceae; genus Enterococcus; species Enterococcus sp. AZ179. Next base: position 2,255,595 of record NZ_JBMHEO010000001.1, read on the forward strand.
AAGAAGTGTTTAATGATGATGAGAAAAATGGCTCGACGGAAAGGACAGAAAAAAAACTACCTGATTCAAGTGAAGACACAGCTAGCTTGGCAACCGAATCGTCAGCAGAAATGAAAGAGGCATTCTCTGATCGCAGCGTTCCATTGGACGCTTGGATGCCGGATAAGAATTTGCAAAATGAGGTAGCGAAAGGGCTAAACAAAACAGTTGATACAATCACTCAAGAAGATATGGCGAATCTAAAACAGCTAGATTTTTCTTCTTTAGTCAAAGACACAGTAGTCGATTTTACTGGCTTAGAATACGCTAGCAACTTACAAGCGTTATATACGACGTCTATTATTGCTGCGAATGTTCCCAAAATCACTATGGCGGACAATGCAACATTGTTTACCCGTCCTAATGTACTAGCACAAATTTTTCCAAAAGGATCTTTTTCAAATATCCACATAGGAAATTATGATGCCTATTTGACAGCCCAAGAATTAATTGGGGTTGGTCAATATCTTAGTGGATGGGTTACAGATTATCTGACGGTCTATGCAAGTAGCATGACGGATTTTTCTAAGTTAGAGCTATCTGCAGAACACCATCAAAATTCCCAACTATCTATTATGACTCAGGAGAAAATACTATTAGAGTCAATGTTAGTAAAAGACGGCCAATCTGATGTTCTTTATAAAGACCATATGATGGTTGATACCCAAGGAAATGCGTTGCTCTCTTCTTTGTCCAACAAAAAGTATTCTTATTCGATTCGGGGGGTAGATAAAAATGGCTATATCTTTCCCTTATATGAAAATGATGGGTTCGAATTGACTGAAGAAGGGATTCAATTTAAACATATTCCCGCCAATGTTGATTATTTGTCAATCACTTCTCTTGTTCCTAATCGTTTGTCCACAGAAAGAGTTGCTAGTACAGGTACCATTCAATATTTAGTGAATTATCAACTACCTGTGAAGTATGTGAATACTGCAGAAGATGTGACCGTCAAGTATGTTGATGAAAGTAAAAAGACATTGTTACCAGACGTCACTTTATCAGGGGTTGTTGGTGAACCGTATACGACACAAGAAGAGCCGATTGCTGGCTATACATTGAAAGAAATCCAAGGGGATAAAACAGGTACTTTCAGTGATACCCCGCAAGAAGTCGTTTATGTATACAAACGCAGTGATGCTGCACCCGTGACAGTAAGATACGAAGATACAGAAGGCAATCAGTTAGCCGAACCAACGATTCTGAACGGCAAAGTAGGTTTGCCGTATGAGAGCAAGTCAGAATCTATTCCTGGTTGGTATGTAGCTCAAACACCCGACAATGCCAAAGGCATCTTCGGCGACACCGCGCAAGAAGTGGTCTATGTGTATGAACGTAGTGATGCTGCACCAGTGACGATAAGATACGAAGATACAGAAGGCAATCAGTTAGCAGAATCAACGATTCTGAACGGCAAAGTAGGTTTGCCATACGAGAGTGAAACCAAAGAACTTTCAGGCTGGACGGTGACTCAAACGCCAGCGAATGCCAAAGGCATCTTCAGTGACACCGCGCAAGAAGTGGTCTATGTGTATGAACGTAGTGATGCTGCACCAGTGACGGTAAAATACGAAGATACAGAAGGGAATCAATTAACCGAGCCGACAATTTTAAGTGGCAAAGTAGGTTTGCCGTATGAGAGCAAGTCAGAATCTATTTCTGGTTGGTATGTAGCCCAAACACCCGACAATGCCAAAGGCATCTTCAGCGACACCGCGCAAGAAGTGGTCTATGTGTATGAACGTAGTGATGCTGCACCAGTGACGGTAAAATACGAAGATACAGAAGGCAATCAGTTAGCCGAACCAACGATTCTGAACGGCAAAGTAGGTTTGCCGTATGAGAGTGAAGCCAAAGAACTTTCAGGCTGGACGGTTTCTCAAATACCAAGCAATGCCAAAGGGATGTTCAGTACTACCGCACAAGAAGTCATCTATGTGTACGGTGCTGAAAAAGAGAATAAACCAGAGGATGATTCAGGAGCAGATACGCCTGAATCAGAAAACAAAACCCCTGAAGAAGAAAAAGAGGATAAATCAGGAAACAAAGACAATCAAATGAACACACAAACCAACACACAAACCAACGGGAAAAGTAAATTACCTGCCACAGGAGAGCAACTAACAGGTCAACGAATCATGGGCTTTTTGGGAACGATCATTGTTCTATTTTCTTTCTTAGCAATTTGGCGAAGAAAAAGAAAAACTGAGAATTAAAGCTTCTCTATAAAGAGTAAAATATGTCCAGAATGGACGATTGGTTTAAAAAGTTAACCTTTTATGGAGTGGGGCGATCCACTCCTTTTTTGTAGGATGGATTGGACGGTTTCCTCGTCTCCTTAATCTTTGAATGGATTTTATCTGACTATTCCCAGTAGCTCAAAGAATTTCTGATCATTTGAGACTCTGATTCTTTATCAGACTAACGTTCCAAGACAATCTCGAATAACAGAATTATTTAGCAAGAATGTTTCATTGAGAGAAACGAATGAATCAACACCTAGGAAATGAAAATGCACGTTTAAAAGAGTATAATTACTGTAAAACTAAAGTTAAGAGGTATTACTATGTATAAATTTCTTTTAACTAAATTGGATCAAGATGTCTATGAGCTATTTGCGTATTTTTTTGAACATGCCATTGATCGTGAACTATTGAGTGACCTTGCGGATCATGTGCATTTATCAAAAAGAAGAATCGTTTTAGTTTTTGAGCGTGCAAGAGACTTACAAAAATCATACCCTTTTTTTGAAATCGACATGCGAGAAGGAAGGGAGCTAGCCCTTGATTTTGCGCCTAATTTTTTGTTGTCAAAATTCTATTCGGTTATGTTAGCAGAAAGTATGCCCTTTCAAATTTTAGACAGACTCTTTAGTGATAAATACGTGTCTTTGGAAGAAACCGCCCAACAACATTATGTCAGTAATCGCACGGTTCAAAGAAAGCTCAAGGAAGTAGAAACGATTCTTGAGAATTATCAAATCAAATTGAATTTAAAAAAGAAACCGTTATTTGTAGCGGAAGAATACCGAATTCGTCATTTTTTCCATATCATGTATTGGCAGATCTATGATGCGACGAATGTGCGTTATATTGGATTGTCGAAGCAAAGTGTTCGTGCATTGAAGGAGAAGTTGACAAGTTATCCTAGTTTTTATCGCGGTATCGATCAGGAAAAATTTATCCAACTGCTTGCACTAAGTCTTTATCGTTTTAAAAGAGGTTTTCCGGTAAAAGAGATTCCTCAAGAGATGAAGAAAATGGTCCATCACACGATTTCCTACGAGCAATTCAAAGAAGAGCTCATAAAACCATTGCTAAACGCTAACTTGATTCTAAGTGACGTTCCAGAAACAGAGTTTCTCTTCTTATATTATATGTTTTCTGTGATGACGACGTATTTGCCTGAAGAGATTCCTAGCCAACTAAGAGTTGTTGATCACTTCTCGGAAGGATCAATTGCAACAGCAAGACTGTTTGCAAAAACTGCTCAGAAGATCTTTCTCGTCCCTGAAGGGGAGATCGAGTATCTTTTCGTTAATGCCTTGAACATTCATTCTGTGTCACTCCTCTTTGCGTCGAAAAATAAAATTGATGCTTTTGGAAAAACGACAACGGATAAAGATTATCGCAGAGTCTTTCCCAAAATTTTTCCACTCGTGCAGGAGATGTACCAATCGTTAGCCCAACAATCCCCAATTTTTACTACCATGTATGCTTCCAATAATCGACTGCTTTTTCAATACAGCATGCTTCTTTCAATTGTAGCAAAAATCGATCGAACGACAGTCCGCATCTTTCATGAATCAAAATTTGGAAAAATTCAAGAAATCAGACAAAAAGAACGATTGAAACGCTGGTTTGGCTATACCCTCGCTTTCGTTTCAGAAAAACCAGATTTTGTGGTGACCGATTATCCAGTTGATCGGCAAGCCTTTTTGGACCAAAATCCAAACGTCCAATTTTTTAAGTGGAATAGCTTTCCAACCGGTGACCGGTGGCTGGAACTAATTGAAGCGGTGGAAACATTTCAGAATACCTCCAATAAAAAATACAATGAAAATGATTGATTTACCCAAGATTCAGCAAACAGGCAGTATTCTCAAATCTGAGAGGACTGCCTGTTTTTCTTTATAGCCAGAGGATAGAAATTTGCTGAACAACAGTGTCACACCTTCTATAGCTTGCGAAGTATGTTCGGAGATAAAGGTGATTATGTAAATGAACTGTACTAACTAGAATCAGTATTTATATAACAGGACGTATTTTGTATTTAATCAGTCACATATTGACGCGTTTCCAGCTAAAAACCGTGTGATAATACAGACATACAAAACTGGAATAAATCATTTTACATAAGAATCAACCATTAAAATACAGGAGGTGCTGGAGATGGAGGAACCATTTAAAATCCACACATTGCAAGAATATTTGAACTTTTATATTGAGGAATCTGAACGGCTTTTCAGTAAAGATGAGTATGGAAAAATCAAAGAAAAAATCCATAGAAACTGTTTAGAAATTCGCATGGCGATTCAAGAAATCAATCAAAAAAATTTTTTCGAACAGCTTGCGAAAATCAATACCCTTGAAGCAGAGATTTTGATTATTTTAGAGTGTAGTGAGCTTCGAGGCAGTGACAGTGTTGTGCCTTTTACTGAAGCGGAAATCTTGCAAGTGGCAAAAGAAGACAGCAAGACTTACTTTAAAGAAAGGTGCGGGCTGACATTGATCGCCCCAACCCCTCATTCCTTGCATTTTTCGGTGGAGTAGGAATTTATCAGTTGGAATGTACGGTTTGACGCTCAAAGACAAAAAAAGCAATAATATGACCAAGTCAATTAATAGACATGGTTTTTATTATGAAAATAAATAGAAAGGGGAAACAAAACGAATGAAGCGATACGATATCAATGAGGACTGGGCACTTTCAGGTGTGATTGAAGCGGGAAATTTTGTTTTCGTGGGCTATTGCGTGGGGAACATCGGGCAGCCAATAGAGCAACAGATTGTAGGGGCATTGAATCATTTAGAAGAACGTTTGAAATTAGTCGATTTGACATTTGCAAATGTGGTTCAAATGGATGTACTTTTTAAAGATGTGTTTGATATTCCAGTGATGGAGAAGCTCTTAAAAGAAACCTTCCATGGGAAATTTCCGGTTAGAAAATCAATTCAGACAGCTTTCGCTCATTCTGGAGAGGTAGGCATTCTTTTTCAAATCGATGCTATTGCTTTTAAGGAAGATCAGGGAAAGTAAGTTCGTAGAAATCAAAAATGGGCTTCGATGTTTTTGCTTGTTAGCCGTAGGATAAAGGGAGAAGATCAAGAGCGTCTTGGCTGTTTCTATGAATAAGAATGATAAACAAAAGGGGCTGAATATCCAGTCTCTTTTTTTGTATCTCTATATAGCTATTATTTCCTTCGAGTTAATTGGATTGATCGGTTACACCCAAAGTTTTTTACGAGGACTCCGAACGCTTTGTAAACATAGTGTGAACCAGTTCTAGGAAGTAAGTTAAACTATATTTCTTTAATTTGTTCACACTTTCAGAGACACAATCATTCATATTCTTTATTTTCGTTTTATAAAATAGGACTTATTTTGTCATATTCATGACAATTATTGTCGTGTTCGTCCCTGAAAACCATGCAATAATGCAGTCATAAGGAATGAGTCAGCGAACGTATTACATAGATGTAAGAAGTAGTTGTCAATGGGCAGCTTTTTTTAATTGGAGAGAGTGTAGCTGATCTTATTTACTTAATTTGAAAGAGGGAAAAGCAATGAAAAAACCAGCGAAGAAAGAACTTTTATCACGTATTCTGATCAGTTCTTCTGTTTTTATATTAGGCAGCCCATTGATCACGCAAGCAATTGTCAGTGTTCCGGCAGTAGCTGAAACGATCAGCACTTCAACGACAGAAGAAGTAACACGAAGTACAAATGAATTCATATCTGAACAACAAGAAGGAATAGTCGAACAAGCTACAGGTGAAGAAACCGTCGATTCAGAAACACAAGTAGTAGAAAGTACAGGGGAACATGGGGCATCGGAGTCATCACAAGCAAGTGAAGATCAAGTGGAACCATCCACAGAGCAAATGACAGAATCCTCCAGTGAGCCAGAAGCCGCTGAGAGCAGTACAACATCTGATGAGGAGTCGAAAACAAAAGTAGCGGAAGCAGAAAATATCCTTTGGTCAGGTAACTGGGGAACCGCTCCAGCCACATTAGATATTGAAGGGGTTTTGACTGTAGGAGCAGGTACATTGACAACGGCGGTGGACCAAGTGATTCCTTTAACGGAAGAACTTAAAAATATGGTCATAAAAAAAGTTATTCTCACTGCGCCCGTCATTCTGCCAGCCGATGTGGCAGGTTTGTTCGAGAGCTACTCCCACTATGGCACTGTACCCTCTCAATTGAATGAGATTGTTGGGCTGACTTATCTTGATACGAGTCAAGCCACCACGATGAATAGTATGTTTTATGGCTATAGCGGATCTACATTAGATTTATCGAATTTTGATAGCACCGGTGTTATAAATTCTTTAGGTGCTGGGATGAACCAGTTTTTAGCAAATGTACGCTATCTAAGAGAATTAACATTAGGACCAAAATTCAGTTTTGTTGGGTGGAACAATTGGCCAGGCAATTCCTATCCGGTGAACTTGGTTGACCCAAGTGGGATGTACGGATGGAATTCAAGTTATTATACCGGCTACTGGCAAAATGTAGGGACAGGTACCATAGATGCGCCATACGGTGAACATATATTAAAATCAGAGGAGCTAGTGCTGATTTACGATGGCACGACGATGGCTGACACCTATGTATGGCAGCCTCGGTTTATTGAAGGAGCACCAGTCACAGTCAATTACCTAGATGAAGAGGGTAATGAATTATTGCCACCTAATGTATTGACTGGCGGAAATATTGGCGATTCAATTGAAGTTGTCCCTGAGGAGATCCCTAACTATACATTGAAGGAAGTTCAAGGAGAGGAAAAAATTGTCTTTAGCAATGTTCCGCAAACGGTCACGTATATCTATAGTCCTAAAATAGAAAGTAATGAGGAAAGAAAAATTGTCGCACGAGTCATTCACTATTTGCATGAAGACGGTACAGAAGCTGCTCCAGATAAAGTAGACACAGTTGAATTTACTCGAGAAGTAAGGACGAATCTAGCCACTGGCGAAGAAACGTTTGGTGAATGGCAAGCAAGAGATGATGATACGATATTTGATTTAGTCAAAAGTCCAGAGATAGTCAACTACTATGCAGATAGGGAGTTTATCGATGAAGTTATCGATGTAAAGGCCGATTCAGAAGATATTGAAGAATTTGTCATTTACTCGCCAAAGATGGTTGAATCTACGGAGACCAAAGAAGTCAAGCGAATGATCCATTATGTGTATGAAGATGGTAAAGAAGCCGCGCCAGACAGTGTCGATACGGTGACCTTTACACGCACAGTGACAACGAATGAAGCAACAGGGAAAAATACCTATGGCGAATGGCAAGCCCAAGATGATGACACGATGTTTGATGAAGTGTTAAGTCCAGAAATAGACAAGTACAATGCAGACCAAAAAATGGTTGATAAAGTCACAGACTTGACGGCAGAATCAGAAGATTTCGAAATAACCGTCACTTATTCGCCAAATATGATCGAATCTACGGAGACCAAAGAAGTCAAGCGAATGATCCATTATGTGTATGAAGATGGTAAAGAAGCCGCGCCAGACAGTGTCGACACGGTCACCTTTACACGCACAGTGACAACGAATGAAGCAACAGGGAAAAATACCTATGGCGAATGGCAAGCCCAAGATGATGACACGATGTTTGATGAAGTGTTAAGTCCAGAAATAGACAAGTACAATGCAGACCAAAAAATGGTTGAGAAAGTCACTGAGTTGACTGCAGAATCAGAAGATCGCGAAGTGACTGTCACTTATTCGCCAAACATGATCGAATCTACGGAGACCAAAGAAGTCAACCAAACGATCCATTATGTGTATGGAGATGGCAAAGAAGCCGCGCCAGACAAAACGGACACTGTTACTTTTACACGAACTGTCACAATAAATGAAGCAACAGGTGACAAAACTTTTGGCGAATGGCAAGCGAAAGATGATGACACGAAATTTGACGAAGTGAAGAGTCCTGAGATCAAGAACTATCACGCAGACAAAACAAGCATCGAGGAAGTCACAGGTTTGACAGCAGAAGACAAGGATCGTGAAGTGACTGTTACTTACTCACCAAATATGACCGAGTCAACAGAAACCAAAGAAGTCAAACGAATGATCCATTTTGTATATGAAGACGGCAAAGAAGCCGCCCCAGACAAAGTAGACACGGTTACGTTCACTCGAACGGTCACCACGAACGAAGCAACTGGCAACAAGACCTATGGCGAATGGCAAGCCCAAGATGATGATACGATGTTTGATGAAGTGTTAAGTCCAGAAATTGACAAATACAATGCGGACCAAAAAACGGTTGATAAAGTCACAGGTCTGACTGCAGAATCAGAAGATCGCGAAGTGACTGTCACTTATTCGCCAAATATGATCGAATCTACGGAGACCAAAGAGGTCAAACAAACGATCCATTATATGTATGAAGACGGCAAAGAAGCCGCGCCAGATAAAGTAGACACGGTCACGTTCACGCGGACGGTCACCGCCAACGAAGCAACTGGTGACAAGACCTATGGAGAATGGCAAGCCAAAGGTGATGATACAACATTTGATGAAGTGAAGAGTCCTGAGATCAAGAACTATCATGCAGACAAAACAAGCATTGAGAAAGTCACAGGTTTGACAGCAAAGGACAAAGATCGTGAAGTGACTGTTACTTACTCACCAAATATGACTGAGTCAACAGAAACCAAAGAGGTCAAACAAACGGTTCATTATGTGTATGAAGACGGCAAAGAAGCAGCCCCAGACAAAGTAGACACGGTGACCTTTACACGCACAGTGACAACGAATGAAGCAACTGGTGACAAGATCTATGGAGAATGGCAAGCCAAAGAAAACGATACGACATTTGACGAAGTGAAGAGTCCTGAGATTAAGAACTATACCGTCGATAAGGAAACGATCGAAGCAGTTACAGGAGTAGCGGTTGATAATCAAGACATCGAAGTCACCGTTACGTATGTGCCAAAAATGGAAACCGCAACAGAAACTGAGGAAGTCAAGCAAACGATTCATTACGTCTATGAAGATGGTAGCAAAGCGGCGGACGATCATACCGATAAAGTCACGTTCACCCGGGTGATAGCAAAGAATTTGGCAACTGGTGTAGTGACCTATGGCGAATGGAAGGCAAAAGACAACGACACGACTTTTGCTGAAATTTCCAGCCCAATGATTGAATATTGCACACCAGATAATGAGTTAATCGAAGCAATTACGAATATTCAACCCGATGCAAAAGATACCGAGTTGACTGTGATCTACAAAGCAAATACGGAAACGAAAGAGGAAAGCAAAGAGGTTTCGCGGACGATACATTATGTTTATGAAGATGGTAGCCAAGCGGCAGAAAGTTATACGGAAACCTTAACCTATACACGCACGGAAACAACCAATCTGCTGACTGGTGAAGTCGCATATACTGACTGGACAGCCACAAATGGTGACACGACATTTGATGAGGTGAAAAGCAAGCAAATTGAGGGCTACACGGCAGACCTGACGACAGTCAAAGAACAAACAGGAATGACTGCAGAAGATGAAGATACGGAGCTGACTGTGACGTATATAAAAAATGCAACAGACGAAGCCAATCCAACAGACTCATCAAAAGAGTCGAGCAACACGCCAAGTGATCAGACAAAAACAGATGATAACACACCGTCTACTGATATGAAAATAACGACTAACGTATCAGAAACAACAAGAACAGTCACGAGTGAAAAAAGTCTTCCAAAAACAGGAGAGAAAGAGGAACCCTTCATATTATACGCTGGAGTGACTATGGCGGTATCATCCCTGCTAGCATTTTTCTTAAGACGCTTAAGACAGAAACGAAAATAAGAAATCAGAAAAAGCTTTCTTATGAAATGGAATAGAATACTGGCGAAGTAGAAGACTGCTGATAATTTCCCATACTAATCTTGGAAATTTATCAGCAGTCTTTTCATTATGATTTGAAGCTTGTTCAAGTACTATCACACACCAAACCTTCTGACCACTTCAATAGAAAAACTCCTTCGTTTTCTGAAGAAAATTATGATATGATTTTGTGACAGAGACACGCTATGAAAGATAAAGGGAGGGATGGAACTATGAAGATAAAACAAGTGAGTGAAAACTATGATATCACACCACATACTCTTAGGTACTATGAACAAATTGGTTTGCTATCACCCAACTATACTGAGAATGGGTATCGAGATTACTCATACGAGGATATTGAGCGATTAAATACCATTAGAGACCTGCGTTTTTTTGATGTGTCACTTGAGGAAATTAAGAACTACTTGGATACAAAGAATAAAGCGCTGACTAAAGAAATCCTTCATTTCGAGATGGAGCAATTAGAAGATAGAATCCATGCGTTAAAAGAGAAACAAGATTTGTTAAAAGAGCGAATTGACTTGCTTGTCTACGCTGAAAAAAAGCAAAACCATGAAATTGAACGTACATTTTATGAAGAACGGTACCTTGTTTTAAGTCAAGAGAAAGACACAATGGGGAAAGACTTGTACTTTGAACTTAAACGCCTGCACAAACAATTTGAAAAAGAACTGCATGCCAATAATCAAAATGTTTTCGGAACGATTTTACTGCCGCACGAAGACGCATTTAGGCATCAAGTTTTCTATTGTCTGGCAAACGATTTGGCAGATGAGAAGGCATTTACAATGCCTGCAGGAGAGTATCTCGCTATTTATTATACGGGCACATATAAGCAGCGTTTAGCTGCTTTAGCAGAACTAAAAAGTTACCTAAAGAAAAATAGACTGGTCGCGAAAGGAAATTTTTATGAGTTCTACTTGATTGATTTTCATGAGACGAATTTACCGGAAGAATACGTGAGTAAAATAGAAATTCTCCTTGATCAACCCGATTAAAACGGGATCGATCAAGGAGAAACGTATCTATTGGTACTTAGTGATTCAGCAAGTTTATCGATAAGATGACTTATGAAATAGAACTGTTCTTATTTCTCTACTTTGGTATCCATTGAGTAGGTGGGAGTAGTTTCCTTTAGAATGACTCGTGTTACGTGCTTTTCAGATTCTACTAATAAGAAAAGTAGAGTTGCTGGGATAACACTGATAAGCAGTTCGGATAAAGTTAAAGAGGTGGTCTGTAAGATACTTTGCAATGGTGAAAAATAGACCATTCCTAATTGGAGAATCGCCATAACAAGTAATGAGTAAATCAAGGCTTTATTCTGCTTGATTTTGTTACTGAAGGCTGAATCCGTGATCTCACGACAGTTGATCATGTAAAAAGCTTGACCGAAAACGATCGCATTGATCAAAACGGTTTGTCTGACAGCTTCGTCGCCGAATGCATTCATCGTTAGAAAGCCGAAGAAGGTCAAGAGTAGGCCGACATAAACGATTCGAAAGAGTGTATATTTGGAAATGATTTTTTCTTTCATATCACGAGGTGCTCGATTCATGATCATTTTGTGAGCTGGTTCAAAACCTAACGCATAGGAGAGTGTAATTGACGCAACTAGATTTAACCAAAGAATCTGCACTGTGCTTAGTGGTAAAGGAAGATTTCCCAACATAGAAACGATCAGCAAAAGCCCCTGGGCCAGACAGGTTGGCAAGTAGAAGAGGATCGTCTTTTTTAAATTATCAAAAATTCGACGGCCTTCTTTGATTGCTTTTGCAATCGTTTCAAAATTATCGTCAATGAGGATCATGTCGGCAGCTTGTTTACTAACATCGCTTCCTTTAATTCCCATGGCGATCCCTACATCTGCTTTTCTAAGTGCGGGTGCGTCATTGACCCCATCACCAGTCATTCCAACGATTTCGCCTTGTTCTTGTAAATAAGTAACGATCATCAGTTTATGCTCAGGTGTCGTTCGGGCAAAAATATTGGTATTTTTTACCACTCTTTGCCACTCATCTGTGGATAAACGATCCAATTCAGTTCCAGTGATTGCCCGTTCAGAATGGTCGATTCCTAATTTTTTGGCAATCGCTTTTGCGGTCGTTGGGTGATCCCCGGTGATCATTACGACTCTGACCCCGGCTTTTTTACAATCTGCTACCGCTTCGATCGCTGATTCTTTTGCTGGATCGATAATGCCAGCTAATCCGATGATTACGAGCTCGTCCATCTCTTCATGAGTCAATTCAGTCGTTGTATCTACATCTTTATAAGCAAACGCGATCACTCGTTGTCCCTCTGAAGCAAAAGCCAAATTGATCTTTTCCCACTGTGCATGATCAAACTCCGCTATCTGCCCATCAATATGTGCAGCAGTCGCTTTATTTAAAACGATATCTGGAGCACCCTTTACAAAAATCCGCTTTTTCCCATTGATCAAATGGCTTGTTGCCATATACTTATATTTTGAGTCAAAAGGTAATGTTTCTAGACTCTTGATCCGCGGTGTGCCAATACGATTGGTCCAACGTAATAAAGCTAATTCTGTTGCATTTCCGGTCACTGGACAGTGGCGATCACCGAAACTCTGTGTTTCTTGACAGTTTTGCATGATTTTGGCTAGCAGTTCGTTGTTCGAAGAATCTGTTTGGTCTTCATGATCAATCACTGTTACCTGATTATTAGAAAACACATTGGTAAGGGTCATATCGTTTTTGGTCAAAGTACCTGTTTTATCAGAACAGATGACTGTCATTGAGCCAAGTGTTTCGACAGTAGGCAATCCCTTTACGATCGCATTTTGCTCCGACATATTTTTCACGCCGGAAGACAGAATAATCGTCAAGATAGAAGGCAATCCCTCAGGAATAGAAGAAACGATCAAAGCAATGATTGCTGACACGATATACATCGGACTCATGCCATAAATGAAGTAGCTGATCAGTCCTAATAAGAAGATAAAGACGCCGATCCCTTTAAAAATAGCATGATTCATTTCGTTCACTTTTTTCAATAAAGGGGTTTCTTTCACTTCAATGGTTGCTAAAGAAGCATTGATTTTACCAATCTCAGTGTCCGAGCCAATTTCAACAACGAGCCCTTTTCCAGTTCCTGACTGTACTTGCGTACCTGAATACGCCATATTGGTTCGTTCAGCAAGTGCTATTTGCCCCTCTAAACGAGCAGTTGTTTTTACGACTGCATCAGGCTCTCCAGTCAGAATCGATTCATCTATTTTTAGTTGATTCACAGTTTCCATACGCAAATCAGCAGGAATAACATCACCAGGTGCTAAATAAACACGGTCCCCTGGAATCAAATCTTCTGCATCGATTAAAAGGCGTCCGTTTTCAGATTCGACTGTCGCCTTTGAACTAAGTAATTTTGAAATGCTAGATAGTGAATCATCTGCTTTTCTCTCTTGATAATAACCAATCATTGCGTTTAAAACGACCACTAGTAAAACGATCGCTCCTTCAATTAGACTTCCCGTAATAAATTTTAAAACAGCTGCACCGATCAAGACATACATTAACGCATCGTGGAAGTAAGATAAAAACTTCTTCCATTCGGGTGTCTTTTCTGATGCTTGTAATTTATTTTTCCCGTGTTTTTCTTGATACGCTTTACGTACCTCATTTGTGATAAACGTCTCACTTGTCGCTGACTGCACCTTTTCAATATCCAAATTATGCCATTGTTTCATTATTTTCCCTCCGTTTTCTTTACATGAATAGCATAAAGGTTAGAGTGACTATAAGGTCAAACGTTTTTTGAAAATATTTTTTATCTATAGGCTAATTGCAAAAAAATCTTTAGATTGGCTGAAAAAGGCGATTTGGATCCGTGTTTCGATATATGAGTCAAGGCGCTTGATTAATGAAGGTACCTACAAAAAGGCTAGCAAAACTATTATCAAATGGCTAAATCAATGTCCGCTGGTAAACTTGATGCCCAAAATACCAACTATTAATAAGACGACGAAAACCCAAGTCAGAAGGGATAGCTGGTCTTTAAAGAACACGACCCCCACAATAATCGATCCCACCGCACCTATCCCTGTCCAAACAGGATAAGCGATACTTAATGGTAGGTTTTTGACCGCTAAAGCCAAGAAGCCAAAACTGAAAAGCATTCCGATGACTGTTGAAATACTATACCAAAAGTGGCTAAACCCGTTGCTCAGTTTCATGGTAGATGCCCATACGACCTCAAAAAATCCTCCTAAAAGTAAATAAATCCATGTCATAATTTATTCTCCTCCTCAAAAAAAAATAAGCATTCAGTAAACTCTTCAAGGACCTAATGAGTTTACCAAACACTTCTATCACCCGGTGGTGTTTTGGATATTCAATTAATGTAACAATAATAAAATCTTAGCTGAAAAGGGAGAGATTGTCAAACTCTCTGAATTCAGAATCTTTTCATTTACTAACCATAGTTTGCATGCATTTCACAAAAGTTAGAATCAACAAAAGGAGCTGGATTCCCCAGCTCCTTTTATAATTGCTTGATACAGCTCAAAAAGTGGTGATAGTCACTTTTTTGTAAGATTGCTTGTTGAATATCTTCACGATCCATCAATTCTAATAAAAGACTATAGATTTCTTCGGTATCTTCATATTCGTCTTTTTGAATCGCAAAGAGAAAGACAAATTTAACCAAATCACCATTTCCCCAATCAACACCATCAGGAATGATCGCCACTGAAACGGCTGAGCGTTTTGCCAGCAATGTCATGGGGTGGGGGATAGCAAGCCACTCGTTAATATTGGTCTGATTGATTGCTTCTCGTTTTTTCACACTGTCATAAAAATCTTGGGGCACAAAATCTTTTTGGTACAATTGCTGCGCCATTTTCTTTAGTAAGGTTTCTTTATCTGCATGATTTTCATGAAGAAAAAATGCTTTTTGAAACAATGAATAGATGCCGTCTTTTGTTTCACTGAGCGTTTCAATGAACGGTTCGATTTTGCCAATTTCTTTATCTAGCTTGGCCATGTTGATGTAAATAGAGGGAACCGAAAACTGTTCTAATGGAACGGTTGTGATCACAAAGTCAATCGCAGAAAGATCACATTGTTGTAGCTCGACGTAAGAAAAGCGATCAACGACTTCGATCGTTTCTTGATAGTGCTTGATAATTTTTGCTTCAATAATACGACTCATGGCTCGACCAGTTCCACAAACAAGGATGACGCGATGTTTATGATGATTTCTGATGGAATTCCTTTCCATAGCACCTGCGATGTGCAAAGCGATATAGCCGATCTCATCAGGAGAAAAATAAAAACCGTGTTTCAGGCTTACCGTTTCTAAATGAGTCAAACATAAATCATAAGCCTGTGGAAAAGATTTTCTGATCGTTGCCAGCAATGGATTGCTACGGCGTGCATCCATTAGATTCATATTGATAAAGCCCTCAATATGAGATGTCAGATCTTCTATTAGCATCTTGTCTGTCTCTAATGCATAGTTTGACGTCTGTTTGATCGCAGTTAATAATTCTTCCACAATGGCTTTCGCAGTTTTCGTGGAAGAATCGCTTGCATCGCCTGTTTCAACTAAACGTGGTGCGTTCATCGCGAGATAGTAAATGAAGTATTGTTTTTCTCCAGCAGTCAATTGTATATCAAATGCATGATCGATTTCTTCTAAGAAGTGACCTACAACTTTCTGGGCGTCTTTTTTGAGCACGGGCACATGCAAGGGAAATTCGTTGATCTGATGACCGGCTATAAAGCGACTGATTGCTAAAGTAAAATGAGAAAGAATGTTTTTATGATAGTAATCAGAGTCTAATAAGTCTAAGGGTGCCAGATGATTTAATGACAATTCTTGCAAGCGGGTTAGATCAATCGTATCAAACAACTCAAGTTCCATTTCCGTGAAGCCGACCAAATACTCTTGGAGATCTTTTTCAATCAACAGATCACTGATTGCTTGGCGTTTGGCGAATTCGTTACCCAAGACTTCAAAGCCAATATTTGGACGATTTACTATTTTTAATTGATAGGTCGCTAAATTGTCTCGAGCCGTTTTTAAGTATGAGTAAAAGGTGTTTTTACTAATAAATAATCGATCAAGAAAATCATCCAAGGATAAAGGGGTTTCATTCTTAAATAAAAGGAAAAGTAGATAAGCTTGTCGTTCTTCACTCGTAGTTAGAAAGGACTCGGTAGTCGACATACTTTCAGTCCACCAGTCATGAAATCGTTCTTTTGAACCAATAGACAACAAATAGCCTTGTCCTCGAATCAACTTGATGGAGGCTCCTACATTTGTTAACAAATCATTCAAATTTGCAATGTCGGTCCGAACCGTTCGCTCAGAAATCGAGAAGCTTTTTGTTAACTCCTTCATTGGTAGCGGCGCCGTTTGTCTAGTTAATACTTCCATTAGATCATCTAATCGTTGATAAGCAAGTTTTGACACTTGTTTCACCTCCGTGCTCTTTCTCATCATACAATAGAAAGAATAAGAAGGAAATGCTTCACCAGTACCGAAAGTTTCCAGAAGAGTTGGCAATCATTTTGGAAAACGCTTTACTAATGATTGCCGCTTGAATTGGAAATTTGTTGTGTTTACATGGTGAATCAGAAACCGTAAATTAAACGTGTACAGAAAATAAACCACACGAATTACGCTAATGGTTTCATAATAAAGGAAAGGAGCAGATGAGATGGATTTTCAGGAAAAAAATATTCTCTTGAATGTGGCTGTTACATCAAAAGAAGAACTGTTTCACGTAATTGCGCATCATGCCTATGAATCAGGGATCGTTACCAATGCAGCAGATACATGTGAGGCATTCATTGAACGGGAAGCACAATATTCAACCGGCTTACAAGAAGGCTTTGCTATTCCACATGCAAAAGCTGAACCGGTTTTGGAACCGACCGTTTTGTTTATTCGTTTAGAGCAAGCCATCGAATGGGAAACTTTCGATGATTCGGCAGTCAAAAATGTGTTTGCTTTGATGGTCCCTAAAAAAGATGAAGGAACGGTGCATCTGCAAATGCTGAGTCGTCTAGCAACCGCATTGCTTGAAGAGACATTCATCCAGCAGATTCAACAATCAGAAGACAAAGCTTATTTAGCAGAATTGATCAAAAAGGAAATGATGGGAGAGAAAATTATATGAAAATAGTAGGGATTTCCGCCTGTCCAGCAGGATTGGCACATACACCGATGGCGGCAAAAGCTTTAGAAAAAGCTGGTGCGAAACTTGGCTATGAGGTCAAGATCGAACAGCAAGGCTCGTTAGGGCAAGTCAATGAGATCACTGCAGCCGAAGCAAAAGAAGCAGATTTCTTGCTTTTAGCGACTGACCAAAAAGTTGTTGGGATGGAACGGTTTGAAGGAAAACCGCAAATTCGAGTAAATATCAATACGTGTATCAAAGCACCGGAAGCGGTGCTGAAGAAATGTGTCGCTGCTGTTGAACAAAGAAACGCAAACTAAAGGAAAGAGGCAAGGATGATGAAAAGAGTTCTAGCAGATTTAAAAGGCCACTTGATGAGTGGAATTAGTTTTGTACTGCCATTGATTATTGGTGCTTCACTGGTTGTTGCCATTCCGAAAATGATTGCTCTTGGTATGGGGATCACAAGCTTAGATCCTTATGCTGACACGGAAGGCTTTAAACATGCGCTTTATTTGATTGAACAAGTAGGGTGGACAGGAATCGGCTTGATCAATACTGTCTTGGCTGGTTTTATCGCGTATTCTGTTGGAGATAAGGCTGCGCTAGGTGCCGGCTTTATCGGTGGTGCAGTCGCTTCTAGCACCAATGCTGGGTTTTTAGGGGCAGTTATTGCTGGGTTCTTAGCAGGATACTTAGTGAAGTGGGCGAAAGAACATATCAAATTACCGGAGTCGTTTGCTGGGGTGATGCCGCTGGTAATTTTACCCTTGATTGCTACATTGTCTGTAGCAATCGTCATGGGCGCCTTACTCTCTGAGCCATTGGCGTGGATCAATACTAGTTTGGTTGAATGGATCCGAACCATGATTGAAAATGACGTTAACAAAATTTTACTGGCAGTCATCATGGGGGCAATGATTGGCTCTGACTTAGGGGGACCTGTAAACAAAGCTGCTTGGATGGCAGGAAATGTGTTACTAGCGGAAGGGGTCTTTTTGCCAGCTATCATCGTGAATGTTGCGATTTGTGCGGTACCATTTGGATATGCCTTAGCAACTTTGTTCCACAAAAATCGATTCAACAAAGAGCTACTGGATGCTGGGCGTAATAACTTTATTATGGGGTTTATCGGAATCACAGAAGGAGCAATTCCTTTTACATTAGTCAATCCATTACGGCTTGTGCCGATCAACATGTTGGGAGGAGCAATCGCTTCTGGTTTGGGGATCGCATTAGGAATGTATGACAAAATGCCGCCAGTTGGGGGAATATACGGCTTCTTCACTGTTGGAAACGGTTGGGCGTATTTGATTGGACTATTTGCAGGAGCAGCCTTCATCGGTTTTGTCGCGCCTTTATTCGTGAATTTCAATAAGCAAGAAGAACAAACAGAAGATATTGCCCTCGATGATATTGAAGTGAGCTTTGAAAATTAAGCAACAAGGCTGATTAGCTAAATAGTAGCAAAAGAAAAGGCACGAGCAGGTGATTTTTCAAGAACGCTTTAAGGCATCTGACAATGTCAAGACTTGGGGAAGAAAACGAGAGTATTTGAAGAGAATCGATTTTCAAAATTCGAAGTATTTGTGTAAGAATCAAATTATGTGTACCAGATGGTAAAAAAATTGAGAAAAATTAATAGGCACGAACGACAC
The DNA here is from genome assembly GCF_050498885.1 of Enterococcus sp. AZ179. NCBI lineage: Bacteria > Bacillati > Bacillota > Bacilli > Lactobacillales > Enterococcaceae > Enterococcus > Enterococcus sp. AZ179. The sequence goes on from NZ_JBMHEO010000001.1 coordinate 2,274,542, forward strand.
CCATCGTTACGTGCCTTTTCTAATCACGGGAGAGGAATGATTGAATGAAAAAAACAGTACATGTCGTACCCCACAGTCATTGGGATCGCGAATGGTATTTTACGACGAGTCGCTCGAAAATCTATTTGATGCACGATCTAAAAAACGTCATTGAACAACTAGAAAAGGATGATCCTTATGAAAGTTTTATCTTAGATGGACAGGCTTCTCTGTTAGATGATTACTTGAAATGGCGTCCGCAGGACAAAGAAAGGATTCAACAACTTGTTCAACAAGGGAAGTTGATCATTGGTCCATGGTACACACAAACCGATCAATTAGTGATTTCGGGAGAAAGCATTGTTCGAAATATGTTATATGGCATGAAAATTTGTGAAGCATTCGGAACCTACATGAATGTCGGCTATGTGCCAGATTCTTTCGGACAAGCAGCTAGTATGCCGCAAATCTATCGTGAGTTTGGTATCACTGACACGATGTTTTGGCGCGGTGTCAGTGATGACGATGTTAAATGCACAGAGTACAAATGGCGTGGAGAAGATGGTTCTGTGGTCAATGTTTATCAGATCCCAAGTGGGTACTACATTGGCGGTGCCATTCCTGAGCGAGAAGTAGAATTAGCAAAGTTCTTACATCAAGAACCGTTTAAAACGACTTGGGGACGCAGTGCAACGGATCAAGTGTATTTTCCAAATGGTTTCGATCAAGCACCAGTTAGAGAAAATCTTCCAGAATTGGTTGATCGAATGAATCAACTGTATCAGGATGAGTATGTGTTACAATTTTCAACGATCGAAAAATACATTGCTGCGGTCAAAGCACGCCATCCTGAGTTGGAAGAAATCGCTGGTGAACTGATCAACGGCAAATTGATGCGAATCCACAAAACGATTTTTTCTTCACGTCCTGATTTGAAGGCGATGAACACCCAGATCCAACATTACTTAGTCAATGTCATGGAGCCTATCTTAACCATGGCTATGCAATTAGGATTTGAGTACCCCGTAGAAACAGTCATAGAGATTTGGAAGTTAATGTTTGAAAATGCGGCGCATGATTCGATTGGTTCTTGTGTTTCTGATACGACCAACGAAGATATCTATATGCGCTATAAGCAAGCGCGAGATATTTCTATGAATCTTGTCGAATTGACGTTACGACAGATTTCTACTGCAATCAACAACCCACAAGCAAAAGAAATTACTTTTACGCTTTTCAATACCTATGACACAAAACGTAATGGGGTGATCGAAGCAGAGGTTTATTTGCCGCAAAAAGAGTTTGCGATCCTTGACCAGTCAGGTCAGGCGTTACCTTATACGATTTTAGAGCTTACCGACCAAACGGAGTATGTGTTGAATCAGGGGAACATATTAGATCCAGTCAAGGAGATCTATTTGCCGGAGAAAGTCTATAAAGCAAAAATTGCCATAGAAACGACTGACGTGCCGAGTATGGGGTATACCCAGCTGACGATTGATTTAAAAGGTGATACAAGCGCACCATTGCAGGAGATTACAACCAATACGATCGAAAATGAGTACTATCAGATCACTGTCAATAGCAATGGTTCGTTGGATATTCTAGATAAAACCAATCAAGTACTTTATCAAAATCAAGGGATTATTGAAGAAAATGGCGACGATGGTGATTCATTCAATTATTCACCACCTGTGAAAGATTTTGTGATTTCATCAATTGATGCGCAACCAACGATCTCGATTCAGCAATCAGCGATCTACCAAAAGATTGATGTGGCATTCACCCTGAGGGTTCCGAAGGATTTAGCTGAACGTGCAGAAAAGAAGATCTCGGCTTCACTGCCGATCCAATTGACGATCGTGTTAAAAAAACAATCGCAACAAATTGATTTCAAATTAACGGTTGAAAATCAACAAGTGGATAGCCATCGGGTATGTGTGCTATTTGATACCGGAATTGCCTCGAAATTTTCGCTGGCTGACCAACAGTTTGGTACATTGCAGCGTCCGGTTATGTTTGAAAAAGAAATGGCCCTTTGGGAAGCCAATAAAGAGCAATGGAATGAGCAACCGATCGCCATAGAAACGTGTCAATCGTTTGTCAGTTTATTCGATGCATCCCATGGCGTAGCAGTAATGCCTCAGGGTGTACGTGAATATGAGATCGTGGGGGAAGCGTTTGATACGATTCGCTTAACGATTTTCCGAACCTATGGCTTCATGGGGAAAGAGAATCTACTGTATCGTCCAGGGCGTGCTTCAGGAGAATCAGTGATTGCGACACCAGCTGCGCAGTGTCACAAAACGATGCATTTTGATTTTTCTGTTGCTTACTTTGCGCAAGGATTTGATCAAGCAAATGTTGCGCAACGTGCCAAACAAGCAGTAACACCGATCACGCTTTATCAATCCGCAGAATTCCTGAATTCCCGATTGATTTTTACTTTAGGGCCGGTTGAACCAACCTTACCGGCAAACTTTAGTCTTTTTGAGATCAATGGCAATTTGACCCTAAGTGTATTGAAAAAAGCCGAAGCTCGTCCAGGTTATATTTTGCGTCTATACAATGGGCTTTTAGATGAAGTTGGACACGCGACGATCACATTTAACCATCCAGTGAACGTAGTAGAAACAGTCGATTTAAAAGAAGCTACAAAAGAAGCACTTCTTGTGGAAAAGAATGTAGTCACTCTTGAAAAGATAGGCCATGCAAAATTTGTGACATTGTATGTAGAATAATTGCTAGTGATCGAGAGTAAGGATATTCAAGTGCAGAGTTGAAGAAAATTCATAGTGAAAAGGTCAACCTCCCGTATACATTTTAACCAGATGTGTATGGGAGGTAGGTTTTATTTTTGACTATTTTTAACAGTTTTTGTTGAGAGTCTATCAATTCACAGCAATGAAAGGCAAAGAATTTTCTCAGCCACAGCTTTTCCTAAAATTTCCCCTCCAGTTTGAGAAAAATGCAGATGATCCCCCGAATCAAATGCAGAAGCTAATCTCGTTTTATCAGAAGGATCTCTTACCATATCATTGATATCGATCGTATTTGCTTGAGTCATTATCCATTGATTAAACGCAGTTCGGATAGCTTCTTTTTCCTCGGTCCAACTCGGCTTTCCTTGGTTGTAAGAATAGTTAAAAGGGGGAAGCGTGAGGGGAACAAACGGAATGTCTGCTTTTTTTGCCAGATTTATTAGAACTTTGTATTGTTGGATCAACTCTTCTTTGATAGGTAATTCTGAAAGCGGTGAGCCAGTTCCTGGGTGAAACAAGTCATTTAACCCAATCAATGAAACAATCAAATCTGGCTTTTGATCCACGACATCTGCTTGGAACCTGTCGATTCCTGCAACACCAAAGCTGTCTTTCCAACGAGAAATCCCTGAACCAGCATGTGTCAGACGATTGCCTGATATGCCAGCATTAAAGCTTGTTGCAATCAGACCACGTTTGTTTAGATTGTCGATGACACTATCACTAAAATATCCTTGATTCGTCAAAGAGTCGCCAAAAAAAGCAATGACTTTTGCATCAACTTTCGTTTCTAGAGCAACTGAAGTAATCCCAAAAATAAAGTTATTGGTTTCTCTTATATTCGAATGGACTACTTGATCAGATAGTAAGTTTGCCGAGGAAGATACTCGATTGATCTCGTTGGAGAATAATGCCTCTATCAGAATATCGGCTCCTTTGGTTACTGAAAAATCAACGTCATCTGTCCATAAAGTGGATCCAGCTGGGACAATGAATTGTGGTCGATTATCTAAGGTAATAACATTGGATTGTTGGTTTCCCGGATTACTACTGATTTTTATCGACTCTACGTTTAAATCAAAAGAATCATAGCGGTTACAAAGTTCGAGTGCTAATCGTTGTCCAGAAAGCGGCTGCTTGATTCTTAAACGTAATTTACGTCCATTAGGAGAAAAGTTTAGTACTTGGTAATTAGAAAATACTTGATGCCAAATTATTTTTTTCATCATATATCACCTTACAGTTCATCTGCAGCTTTCATTTTATCATTGAAACCAAAAAGCCAAGTCAAAAGAAAGGATAGCAAAAATGTTCCTATATGAGAGAGTAGATAAGCATAGAAGTTTTTATCGATCCCTGCAACCGGGTTGATAAAAGAGGCAAATCCTATAACCCCACCTGCGAATCCATAGTTGACCAAGTGAAGGAAACCTGCTAGAGCACCACCAAAAATATTTGAAAGGGTCACGAGATAGAAGACTTTTTTGTATTTTAGTAGAATACCATAGATTGCAGGTTCGCCAACACCGCATATTTGTGAAAGAGTGGCAGCAAAGGCAACTTGTTTTAGTTGAGCTTTTTTTGTTTTCAATGCGATTGAGCATGTTGCACCCGCAATACCCATCATCAATACAGACGAGAAGGCATTCATCATACTAAATCCGTTAACAGTTAAATCGTTGACGATGATCGGAATCAATGGCCAATGCATGCCGAAGACCACTAAGACTGGAAAAAGTGCGCAATAGACTGCTCCGCCAATAATCGTGTTAAAGTCAAAAATGGTACTAATTCCGAATGCTAGCCCATCACTAATAATCGTTATGATTGGTCCGATGATAAGAAGAACGGCTAAGCTTAGTACCAGAACTTCAACGATTGGTGACACAATGGAAGAAATCACGAGAGGAACAATTTTCTTTAAAAACTTTTCAACATACGTTGCTAACCAAGCAGCGACCAGAATAGGGAAAACCGAAGCTGTATAATTCATAATGGGGAATTCTATGCCAAAAATAGCGACCTTCGCAGCTGTACTTGAAGCAATAGTGACTATATTTGGGTGAATGAGTATCGCACCGACGACTGCCAGAACAATAGGATTCACCTTTAATTTTTGAGCTGCAGTAAAACCTAAGATGACAGGTAAAAAATAAAAAATGCCATCTGCAATCGTGCTAATCAATAGATAAGATTGCGAACTATCTTGTAATAAACCAAACGTCACCAACGAAGCTTGTAATCCTTTGATTATTCCAGCTCCTGCAAGAAGACCGATGACGGGCATCATTGAACCTGTAATTATGCCAATAAACTGATTGAAGCCATTTCGAAATAGCTGAAGAAAATCACTATTGGAATCATTTTCCACCACTCCCTCTGTAGAATCAAAGACTTGATCATTGTTTAACTGGCGCATTACTTCCTCGTAAATAGCATTTACTTTGTTTCCAACAACCACCTGATATTGTCCTTGAGCTTCTACTACGCCCATTACATCATCCAACTCTTTTATCTTAGTTGTATCGGCTTTCTCTTTGTCCACTAGATAGAAACGAACACGTGTAATGCAGTGGATGACATTTTTGATATTATTTTTTCCACCAACGTACTCAATCATGTACTCCGCTAACTGTTTGTCACTCATAATAAAACCTCCTCATTTCTTTTAACCGGTTACGCTCATTTTAAATTTGTTTAAACAAATAATCAAGCATTTGTTTAAACAAATTTAAGTTTTTTTATAGGTAGAATGATATCATGTTATAATTAACTGAAAGAGTGAGGTGGAACTATGGTGAATAAGTTTCGGGATATATATGACACTTTGAAAAATGAAATTAATGAGGGACTCTATAACGATACAATGGTTTTACCGACCGAAATGGCGTTAATTGAGCGATTTGGTACTAGTAGAAATACAGTTCGCAGAGCGATTCAACTGCTTAATGAAGATGGATTGGTTTATAGTGTGAAAGGAAGAGGGGTAGTTATTCTTGAAAGAATCGAGATTGACAAGAAGTCTTTCAAGGTAGGAAATTTTCAAGGATTGAAGGCACTATCCGCAGATACTGAGGTCGAAAAAAAAACAATTGTGCAAGAATTTCACGAGTTGACTGTTGATGATTCATTAGCAAAAAAAATTTCATTTCCGGTTGGTGAAAGAGTATACCTTGTGAAACGATTACGCCTCATTGATGGGAAAGCGATGATGTCAGATACGAGTTATTTCAAAAAAAGTATCGTTAAGGGTCTTAATGAGAAAATCATAGCCGGATCAATCTACGACCATATCAAACAAAACTTAGATTTTAAAATCGCTGCATCAAAGTCTATAATGAAAGTTGAATCTGCAAAAGATTCTGACTTTAAAGAATTAGCTTTAGGAAAAAATAATTGTGTGGGAATATTGGAAAATGCGGTCTATAATGATATGGGAAAATTATTCGAATATACGACAATCAGGTATATTCCTAACGAATATGCACTCATTTCATTTGATCAAAATTAAAAACTGGTTTAGCTAAATAACATAAAAGATCATAGCAAAGGGATTTCTAGTACATTGTCTGTATACTTTTTTTCTATTGCACTTGTACAAATCAACTAGCTGTCATTTATTTCTAAGTTGATAAATGAATGTGAGTTATCTAAAACAAGACCGAATAAAAAGCCAAAAGGTGGGAGAATACTATGAGAATTAGAGCTGCTGCATTGTCTGATCATAAAGAACTAGCTCATTTGTCGAAAGTACTAGGCTATCCAATCGAAGAAGAAGTATTGATCGAAGGCCTAAAGAGAATTTTAGCTGAGGAGGATCATCTCTTGCTGGTCGCTGAAATAGAGGGAAAAGCAGTTGGAATGATTGAAGCACAGCCATATTCAACAGTTTATTCTGCCGGGCGATTTTTTAATGTCCTAGGTTTGGTAGTGGATGATCAAGTGCAAAAGCAAGGCGTTGGCGGGAAACTACTGTCGGCAATTGAAGCAGAAGCCCGACAGCGAGGAATGCAAGGCATTCGATTAAATTCGAATGTCAAACGCCATGCTGCCCACAAGTTTTATGAAAACCATGGCTACCACAGCAGTCATGAACAGAAACGGTTTATCAAGGAATTATAAAAATGCAAAGACGCTGGAGGAGTGACAAACGACTCTTCAGCGTCTTTTTTGTATCCACGTTTTTATTTGTTCAATTTAAGACAGAAAATCTAGGTTCTAAGGGATCAATGCTAGCTGTAGCCTTCAGATACAAATGCATAGATCATGGAGGAACATTTCTTTAATCTTTTAGTGAAGAGGATAATTTTATTAACTGGTCCACGAATAAATAGATAATTTTCTATTTCTATGACTTGAATAGTGGTAAGAAAATCACTCAATTATTGAGGAAAATGGACGTACACTAGGTAAACCCATTTAATTGCTACCTTTTTATCCGTCTAATCATAGGAATGTATTAATGTTTGCTAAAGATCAATCAGATACTCAAACTTTTTTAGTTTTTGATAAGCTGATTTTCCTTTTCTTGAAAGTTTCACTTTGCTGAATTTAAATCGTCTTCGATTGGCTGATAGCAAGGATCGATGTAATCGAGTATTGATGATAGATTCAATTTCATTCTCTTCTTCTGTGGTTAATTTGATAGGGGAATACCCGCTTTTAATCAAAGAATATGAATATTCCAGACAGCTCATTTTATAAATAAAAGCAGTCAATTTTACTTTTTCGACCCTCATTTAATCACCCTTTCTTCTTAAAATATAGTAGTAAAGAAGATACAAAATTGCCATTCGATATTTACTTCGTGTTATGCAAATATTGAAAAAGAGATGAGTTTATGATGGAAGTTCCCTCTATTTATGGCCTGTTATTTTAGCAAGAAAGTTTTTTTTCTTATCTACTGATTTTTAATAACTAGAAGAAATACCCGGTATTGATATGAATAGCCTAGCTATATCAAGGGAATGACATAGGAAAGCAACAACTTAAAAAAAGCAAGACCTAAAATTTTTAAAAGCTGCTTTTTTTGTTTTTTTTTGCACGGTATTTTTGCGAATTTGGTGCCATTTTAAAAATGATTTTTACTATTTTTTTATTAAAAAACAATTGTTTTCTCTGGGGGGACTTAGTATGCAAGAAATAATAAATGAATATACGGGTTATAAATAATTGTTATTTTTCTCAAAAATGCATGGCGCTATGAAAATTTCGATTTTGATTTTTTCTTACCCACTTGTAATCTATTAGATGCAAGAAGCAAACAGAACGCACCGTTTTTTTTCGAAAAGTTGAATCACTAATTTTAAAAGGTAGACTAAAAGATTTATTTTTCAAAAATATCTGTTAGAAGTGATTCAGCTTTTATAAAAGAAAAATACAATGAGTCATCTAAATTGATGGCTAATTTTCACTAAAGGAGGGTGGTGAATGAAATCAAAAATAGGTGAGGGAATGTTGGTCTTTTGCATAGTAGTTTTCATCCATTTTCCAACTATTGTTTATGGTACACAAACTCAAGAAGTGAAAACTGAAGGCATGATTAGTTTCACTGGTACATACGAACCCATTGGCGCGCCAGAGCCTAAGCCACCAGTTCACGTTGTCAAGCCACCTTCAGATGGTAGTTCAAGTTTGGAAAAAACTTTTCCACAAACAAATATGATCACAAACACTTGGTGGAAATCGATTGGATTAAGTTTACTTATCATTGTCGTTTGTTGGTGGGGGAAAGCATTGAAAAACATATATGAATTAAAAGAAAGTAGGAATGAAATATGAAATTTATTCGTTTAGCGTCAATTGCCGTATTATCTACCACTATTTTAGCTGGAAGTGCGACCAAAGCTTATTCACAAGAGGTTCGAGATGTAACCTCGAATGGACAAGTTGAGTTTCGTCCGGCGGGTGAAGAGGATGGAGAGCTAGAGGTGGTGAATCCAGTACCAAATCCAGATGTGGAGATTGAACCCGAAATTCCTGGGACCACTGGAGAATTATCCATCATGAAAGTAGCAACGATGAATTTCGGTACACAAGTAATTTCTAATCAAGATAGAGAATATAACATGGTTGCAGAAATGCAGCAAAAATCTGGAACAACGGGTGACGATAATAAAGTACCTTATGTCAGTTTTGCTCAGGTTCATGATCTACGAGGAACAAATGCCGGTTGGGATCTAGAAGTTAGTTTAAGTAATTTTGAGTCACAAACACAAAACAATATTTTGACGGGTGCTTGGATAGAGTTTGTTGGTTCTGAGATTAGGTACGAGGGAAGCAATAATTTAAATTCACCTAGCGCTCATGAAGATAATTTAGAACTACTCACAAACGGGGCTGCTCGTTCAGTGATGAGAGCGATAAAAGGTCAAGGCGCCGGGGTTTCTTCAGTTGTCTGGGGAAATCAAGAAGAACTGACAAATCAATTTTCCTCAGAAGATTTTGATTCTAAAAATGATGTTGTAGAAAATGGTGCCATCAAATTGCATGTTCCGGGTTCTACTGCTAAAGATGCGACCACGTATAAGGCAACACTGTTATGGGATTTGACAACGACTCCTAATGGCGATGTTGGTGATGAAGAAAATAATATTTAGTAAGAGCAGGCACCAGAAAACTTTATGAAAAATTCTCTACAGCGTTGCATGAATGTGTAGCGTTGTTTTTTTTAGAAAGGATGATTCATTTGAACCATACTCATATATCTACTTATTTACAGCATTTGTTCCTTAAATATAAGGTTTTTTTTCTTCTTTCGATTTTCTTGTTTCCAGCATTGGTCCAAGCCGAAGAAAGTAGCCTGAATTTTCATGTTGTACCGGAATTACCTGCTAGCCAAGTAGACAGTACAAATAGTTACTTTGATCTGAATCTAGCACCAGGTTCAAAAGAGAAATTGTCCTTAAAGCTTCATAACGGGAGTGAAGAAACCATTCAAGTGCGAATCACCCCTCATACTGCTTATACCAATGTGCATGGTTTCGTGGAGTATGGCAAAAAGGCAGAAGAACCGGACCCAACATTACTATATTCTCTTGACGAATTGATTGAATCACCAGATGTGGTCGAGCTCAGTGGAAATGAAACAAAAACAGTGAACTTATCACTTCAAATGCCAGACGCTTCCTTTGATGGATTTCTAGCAGGTGGGCTGCGTATTAGTGAAGTGAAGGAAGAGACAGAAGAAACGGTTAGTGAGCAAGAGGGGGTTGCAGTAAAAAATGAATTTGCTTATGTCATAGGAGTTGTGGTCAGCAATACTCGAGATTCTGTAGAACCAGATTTAGAACTCTTAGATGTTTTCCCAAATCAATTGAACTTTCGCAATGTAATTAGCGCGACGATTCAAAATGTGACGCCAACCTTTGTGAATCGACTAGCCATTAAAGCGAGTGTTCAGCGCGAAGGTGAAACAGAAATTCTTTATGAGGCAAGTGACGAGCAAATGCAGATGGCACCTAATTCCCACTTTCATTTTCCAATTCCTTTGGGAGGCGATCGTTTTGAAGCTGGCAATTATCTTTTGAAACTGACAGCAACTTCTAAAGGGGAGTCGTGGTCCTGGGAACAAAAATTTACGATTGATTCTGAAAAAGCGCGAAGTTATAACCGTACAGATGTCACGATTGACGCAAGCACAAACTGGTGGATGATAGGATCACTTGTTTTATTTTTTGCGTTATTGGGGATGATCGTTTACGAACTCTATAAGAAAAAGCTTAAAAGAAAGTCAGGAGGTGTGAGATCGGATGAGTAAATTATTTAGGAAAGCGGTAATTTATATTATCGCTTTCAAAATGATTGCACAATCATTCTCTGTACCATTGAACATGGCTTTTGCAGAAACGCTTACTGATTTTGATGATGTGTCTGAAACTAATGAATTTCCTTCTATCGTGGAGCAAACAGAAGCGGATGAATTAAAGGATGAAACCTTTCATTTTTCTGATACTTATCTTAAAGGAAAAGTATCAGAACCGATAATCGTAAAGATTTTTTCAAACAGTGAGTATCTATCTGTTCCTATTACTTTGCCAGAAGAGGCACAGATTGTTGAAGAAAAATTACCAGAGGGTATTTCTATAAAACAAGAAGCACAATTAGGTCGGTGGCTAATTGAATCCGTTCGTCCTCAAGATACATTTGACATTCCTTTGTTTTTCGAAGTTCCAGGGAAATATCAAGTATCTGTATTAGAAAAAATACTTGTTCTTGAAATAGAAGAAGAGCAACCTACAAATGATGCTAGGGACACAGAGTCAGAGGAAAACAATGGTATTTTTCCTGATGAAGATGGAATTGCTGGACAAGAAAGTGTAGAAACGGGTATTGATTATGAAGCATACAGTGAACATCTTGAGTTATTCAATGAAGTTTTTGAAGGCACACCATTAAACGAGAACAGAAAAGTTATCGTAGATGTGAACAATCTGCAAGACTATTTTCATTTTATTGGCAACGCAAAGAATGACGGTTTTGGTCAAGTGACACTCACGGAAGAAGTAACCAATCAAGCCGGTGCCATAACTCTAAAAGAAAAAATGCTCTCTGGTTATCCTATGCGAGTCACTGGCTCGATTAATACTGGACGTCTCAGTAATACGGGTTTAGGTTCGAGTAGAGGTGGCGATGGGGTCGGCTTTGGTTTTCATGCGGATGACTTAGATGCTGTAGGTGAAACAGGTCAGGGGATGGGGCTTGCAGGATTGGCTTCTTCTTTTGGCTTTAAAATTGATACGTATAGAAACAGTAGTGCAACAGCTCTAACTGAAGCGGACCCCTCGTCAATAGATGGAACTTCAAACTCTGCATTTGGTGCATTTGTTTATACAGACTCAAACTCAGGCATCCTGCGAAACTATCAAGGGAATGAAGCGCCTCCTCGAGTCACAACAAATCCCAGTAATAACTCTTTTCGAAATTTCTCGTTAGTTTACAATCCCGGTGTCGACAACAAAATACTCAGTATTAGCTATGAAGGAAGAGTATGGCGAGTTGATGTTTCTCAGTGGATAGACACAGAAGACTTATCTTTTATCATTTCTGCTGCGACAGGTGGGTCAGTCAACCTCCATCAAATTCGTCTTGATCGCTTTGAGTATGTGGCAGCAGCTACGGAATATGATTTTATTGAAGGGGATCGGACCAATTTTTTGGACCATTTTCATTTGAGCGGTTCGGCAATTTATAATGACCAAACTGGAATCGTCACACTAACCGAGGATAGGAGTAATCAAAACGGTAGTATTTTACTTAAAGAAAAATTGAGTAATATGCATCCTTTTGAGTTTAAAGGTCGTGTCAATATTGGGAATGGAAACGGAGGACAAGGAGCATCGGGTAGTTCTTTGAGCGGAAGTGATGGCGGTGATGGAATAGGTTTTGGCTTCCATCAATCTGAACTTGATACGTTAGGTCAGTCTGGACAAGGGATGGGCATAGCAGGACTGCAAAACGCTTGGGGATTTAAATTAGATACTTATCACAATCGTGTGGATTCGGGATCTGCCACTGCAGATTTAGACGAGTTTCGATCAACTGGTGTTTGGCCTTTGGTTACCCACAATCCACATGGGTCATTCATCTATACCAGAGACGATGGAATGTTGACTAGCCATGTAAGTAACAATAACGATAGTTCAGCAGCAAAGGCGATCTTAAGGAATAATAATAATTTATTTAGAGAGTTTAAAATGACCTATAATCCCGGAGAGTATGATTCGATTTTGTCAATTGAGTATAATGGTCAGGTTTGGCACCATGATGTCAGTGAATGGCTATCTAGTGGAAATGTTACTGCTTTGTCTTTTATTATTTCAGCAGCAACAGGCGCTCAGAGTAATCTACAACAGATAGAGGTAGATTACTTTAAATATATTGTTGGAGAGGGATCGGTCAACGTTGAATACAAAGATATTGATACACAGGAGAATATTTTGTCTGGGGAATCCTTTACGGGCAAGTTGGGTGACTCCACTTTCATCGATCCTAAGAGTAAAGAAAGTGATGAACCATTTCTTAATGGCTATGATTTTGTAGGAATTAGTGAAGACTCCTCTTCGCTGATTGACGACAAAGGATATTACACATTTTCAGATGAAGAAAAGACAATTGTTTATTACTTTACTAGAGCAAAAAATGAAGTCAAAGTGATGCACGTCGCCGAGCCAGGAACGATTGTTATTAAAGAAGAAACCGTTGAAATTCCCGTGAATCAACACAAAGAATTTTCTGCAGAATATTTTGAAGGATATGAACTCTTATATATTCAAAATGATGAGGAAATCTTAGAAGATGTGCAATCTCTTACTTTAAAAATTCAAAGAGACTCTCCCAAATGTATCAGATTCGTTTATATAAAAGAAAATGATCGTGTTTCTCCGTTAGATCCACTAGCTCCAGATAAAGAAGTAAATCCTGAAAATCCCTCATCTCTGCCTGAAAACCAGGGATTGTTCAGTATTGATTTTGCATCCAATTTTTATTTTGGCTCCTTTGCAATTTCCGCACAAGACAAAAGATATTACGCTAAGCCACAAAGATTATTATCAGTTGATGGAATGTTCATTGAAGAGGAGATTCGACCAAATTACGTTCAAGTCAGCGATCGCCGTCCATCAAATACTCGTGGGGGATGGGAGCTCTCTGTGAGTCAAAACGAGCAATTCTATAGCGCTGAAACAGGATCGGAGTTAACAGGGGCAAGCTTTATATTCCAGAATCAACAATTAGTTTCAGTACAAGATGGCATCGAACCTGGCTTGCAGCAGACGACACCTATCACACTTATTCCTGGTGGAGCTAAACGCACGGTTTTAAAAGCTCAAGGAGCTGAAGGGACGGGAACATGGATTTATCGATTTGGTGATTTTGAAAGTGCTGGTCGAAGTGTGATTTTAGAGGTTCCTAAGGGGGCCAATCCTGATGCTGCAAGTTATAAAACGACATTAACCTGGGAGTTAAGTTCGGTACCATCTAATTGATTTCTCTCGTGAAAAAGTTTGTTTCTTTGGCTTATATAGGAAAATATCAAGTGAAAAGGTCTGCGATGGAGTTGATAGCTACTATCCATGCTACCGTTCGTTTAAGTTTGGACAAGTATTAAATCAAGAATCAGAATAGCCTATACGTGCATTTTGACAGATCATCTACACGTCATTCAATAATGATAAATCAATGATTCCTCCCTTTTTTATGGGCGCACATAAATTATTCTGACAGATATTAATATAGGTGTCTTTCTTTGTTTAGTTGAAGGCTTACGATACTTTTCTGATCGCTTAACAGGTCTCTTTGTGGTGAAGTCTACAATCAAGGTATGTTTCTAAAATGATCAGTGTTGGATAGGGATCCATTGTTCAAGTGATAGAAATTTCTTAAAACATACCAGAGTTCCTAGGTTCTAAAAGAACTAAATGAATGCTAATAGAGCGAATGATACTTATGAACAAAGCGATACTAAAGCGAGTATTAGCAATCTATTTAAGTACTAGTTAGTAGATGGAAAGATAGAAAATGATTACAAATAAAGCGAGGAATATGATGCGTGAACTTCAAATTGCTTTTATTACAAGTCCTATGATCAGAAGATGGATGCGAATTTTAACTATTATAGAACAAGAAGAGACTTTTACAACTATTACGCTAGCTGATAAATTGGCAATCTCCCAACGTACACTAGTCAAAGATATTCATTTAATAAAAGAACACTTCGGTGATAGTGTTGCTATTTATTCAAATAATACTGGTTTTCGTTTTGCTGAAATCGATCGTCTAATGTACCAAGAGAAAAAAGAGGAACTTTTAGACCAAGATGCACTTTATGAAATATTGGAAAGAATTTTTTATGGTGATTTTGCTGACCTCGATGAACTCGCACATCAGTACAATTATGCAGAAACTACCCTAAGACGTTTTTTAAAAAAGACACAACCAACATTGGAAGAATACGATCTTAGCCTCAGCTTTAAACCTGTAAAATTTATTGGAGAGGAGTCAAACATAAGGAAATTTTTCTTTGATTTTTATTATGGAGGCGAACAAACTCCACAAACGGTTCGCCCCCCAGATGACCTGCATGCAATTATTCGAAAAGAACTTTCAGTAGAGTTGAAAACTTATAAAATAGGAACGGGAATTTCAATTGCTGCCTTCTATTCATTACTTTACTTGACTATGGTAAGAGTAAAACAAGAACAGTTGATTAAGGTTCCCGAATGGGCTAAGAGACTCGTTTATCAGGATGAGGATTACCAGTTATTTGAGTCACTGATCCCAATCATTGATAGAGAATACGGAATTCTCCTGCCGAAAGATGAGTTAGTCTGGCTCTATTTAATGATTGTATCAAAACGTACTACAAGTTGCTTGGAATACGAGCAGTGTTTTTTGCTGCGATTTGATCAATGGCCTCAAACTACTGCAATAGTCACTGATTACTTTTCAAATGAACTCTTTAGTCAATGGGATCGTCCTTTGTTAATAACCTTTACGAGGTCTTATTTCATTGCATGGCAATTAAGTAACGCCCTTTGGCCAATATGGAATAAACAGCAAATAGAAGTGAGACATATTGCCATGCAACAATCATCCTATGAAAAAAATGTAGCGTTCCTGAAAAAACATCAGGAGGAATTAAGATTATCTGCTACAGCACTTGAAGAATTAGCTGTTGGATTTACTTTATTTATTGAACTTTTAATTCATTCTCATCAGCCTCGTCAAAATATTTTATTTTTATTGGAGGGCGATTCAATGGTGGTTCAAAGTATCCGTCTTCAAGCACAACGTTTGTTAGGCGAAAGCTATCAGCTAAATTTTTTATCCTTACCAGAGTTGACAGAGGAGCGCTTAAAATCTAATAAAACAGATTTAATAGTCACGAATTACCGACCATATATTTTTGATTATGAGTTGGAGAAAGATTATCTCCTTATTAATACAATTCCAAATCAGAAAGATTGGGATCAACTAATGCAGAGGTTAAATACTTTAGTGACAAGTTAACTTGATTAAAAAATACGTTTTGAAAATCAAGACAGATAATCTTATTAAAATACTTACTAGGGTTGATGATTTTACTTATTCAAAGATTAAGTACAAAAAGCAAAATTGTACACAAATCGAAAGATTGGAATTCATCATACTTTTTGTGTGCACTATGATTATTTTACAACTCGTCATATTAAGGTATTGTGATGTTTCTATGGGGATTCACGAGGGAAATTAATGATGAGTCATGCTCATTAAATCTCATAATAATTACCGATTAATCGATGAGATGGTCAAAATGGAATTCGTTACTGGTAAAGTGAGAACATAAAAATTATTAGCTAGCGAGTAGCAGTTACGATTGCGTAGAAAAGGACGTGAGTTCTTTTCTACGTATTTTTTTGGTTTGCCTCATTGATTGAGTTGAAATATTTGAAGGGTTCATTTGTTATATATGGAAGGGATATTTCTCTTATTACATGAATCGTATTAGGAAGTTTTAAATAAAAGTAGGCAAATTATATAGTAATAAGTTTATATAATGAAGATTTTGATGGCTAATTTATATTAAGCTTATATACCGATACAAAGCGAAATATTCTTTCTTTTTATTAAAATTAACAAAAGATTATATAGATGGAAACGTTATCGAACCATAATGGGCTTTCTTCTTATTCCAATTTTTAGCGAAGTTTTCAAAAAAGACATATGGTTATTATTTGTTATATTAACGCTAAAAAAATCATCTTTTTATCTGCGTTTCTGAAAAGTGCAATATGCTATGAAAATTTAGATTTTAATTTCTTCACTACCCTGTGTAACCTTATATGTGTAATGAGGATGCGTAATTTCAATACTTTTAATTAGCGATCAAATTCATTGTTTTCGATCGTGGAAATATTCACTATTTGCGGTAAACATCCTTTTTTATTTTATAAAAGCGAAGCAGGTAAGTAATAAAATTTTAGGATCTATAGAAAAGAACGCAGCATGTCATCTTAGCTTTCGAACCAAAACCTTATTTTTCAATGACGCTCCTTAAGAAAAATGGTTCAAGGAAAAGAAAAAGGGGGATGAGTACATCAAATAGTTAGCTATCTCACTACATGTATAAACAGTCATGAGCATTCATTGAAATCATAGCAATGGGTAAAAGTTTAACGCAATGAATGGAAGATTTATCTCAAAAACTGGTCAAACTGATTAAATTGGAGAGTTGTTCAATGTTAAAGCACTCAAAGTTAGTTCAAATTAAAGCAAAACTTAGTAGCTATTATGAAAAAAGTAATATGCAAGGTCAAACGGTCATCTACATTTCGTGGTCAACTGGTCAAAGTAGGGCAGAAGTAAAGTCTTTCTGCTCGAAGGATTTTGATAGAACATGGATTAAGGTTCAAAGATTTTTTGAAAGAAATAATTTGAGTATGGTCAAGTATCTCAAATTTGATGTTGTCATCTACTCAAAGAAAATTCCTTATCAAAAATTTGACGAAATGCTAAAAGAAACACCAAGAAACAACTATTTTCGATATGGGATCGCTTTTGATGAGGAATTACGTATTTCTTTGCTGGAAGAAGAAATTAATGGGAATATGATTTTCCAACCGGATAGAGAGCATAAAATTGGGAAAAATAAACCAAATTTATCTTTCAATCATGTAAATCTGAGCAAATATCTTTTCCGGAAATATAAGAAACCTATTATTTTACCCGATCCCCTCAAGGCTATCACCATTTTTAGAACGAGAGGAATAATGGTGAATGAAGGCTCGGAACTCTATGAGCTTCAGTATCGTGGACCGGGGATCAATGTGAGACAGCATTTGAAGAAAAATATTGTATCTGATTTAGAAAGAGTGATTAAAGATGGGCGCAAATATTTAAGCGACCAAATACTTGATTCAGGAAAATTCATATATGGCTATTTTCCTCAGTTTAATAAAACGCTAATCAACTACAATACGGTAAGACATTTTTCCACTTTGTATGCGTGGTTAGAAGCAGTCGAAGACTTAGAAACCTATGAAGAAGATCTTCCGAAAATTAAGAGTGGGCTTGACTGGGGGATTCAAAACCTAACGACTGATATTGAAGGACACTTGCTTTTCAAAGATATTATCGATCGAAGAATCGACGCCTTTGAATACAAACTTGGAAGCAATGCGATGGTGCTGTTAGCATTTTCAAAGTATCAAGAAATAACTGGTGATTTACAGTATGAAGAAATTCTTATCAATACGGTGAAAATGATCAAAGAATATTTTATTCAAGATGGAGATACAATTCACGTTCTAAACGAAAAGTTAGAAGTAAAAGAGGCTTTCCGGACAGTTTATTACGATGGCGAAGTACTATTCGGTCTCGCTAGAGCGTATAAGCAAATTCCAGATGATACCACTTTATCATTAGCGGAATCAATTTTGAAAAAATTAGTAGAAAAAAAATATTATAAATACCATGACCATTGGATAAGCTATGCCGTTAATGAGCTATCAGCTTTATTACCTAAAGAGGAATATTATGAGTTTGGTATTCGAAATGCTACAGAAAATTTGAATTTTATCAACAAACGAGACACTGCTTATCCTACCATGCTAGAACTTTTAGTTGCGGCTGCTAAATTTGTTGATCACTTAGATACAAGTGAACAATATTCACATTTGTTAGAGAAGTTTCCTAAAGCGAAGGATATAAAACCAACTATGGATAAGCGAGCGTTGCATGAAATGAACGTAGGGGTGTTTTATCCGGAGGTTGCTATGTATATGGCAAAACCAAATATCATTGCTGGTGGTTTTTTTGCAAGACACGATAATTTTAGAATGAGAATAGATGATGCAGAGCACTTTTTAAGTGGACTAATCAATTATAAGAATTATCTCAAAAGCAATTGAGGTTCACTTAATTGCTAAGTTTATATTTATTTTGAATGTGAACTTAGCAATTAATAGAAATCTTATTAATTACTAAAAGGGAGGAAAAAATGAAAAATCAATTTGATCACGTTCAGTCATTGAATAGGAAAAATATTAAGAAAAAAAATGCTAAAAATAAACTAATTTACAATGCTATGATTGCTGGTGTAATTACAAGCGGCTTGTTTGTAGCTGAAACAAAAGTAAATGCCGAGTCTGTAAACGTTACAGATAGCACAGGAGGCTATGAAGAAGTTGCACCTCGAATAGGGATTAACTTTGGCTTCACAGATAAGTTCAATAAATTATCTGCAGATGAGGACGGGATTCACATAGCAACAGCAGGTGAATCTAATACATGGCTAAACATTGGTTTGATTTCTCAATTTAAGCAAACGATCTATTTAGATCCTGATTTAGCAGATCAATTCTTCTTAACCCCAAATTATACAGACTATATTTCAGGAACGATTTCTCGACCGTCAACTTTCTTAGGTTGGGGTGATGTAACTGAAGACATTAAAGATGTATGGGATGCGAGAACCGGCATTATCTCAGGTTATGAAACGATGGGGTATGATCCTGATACCCATTCCATCACCTATTATACCCCTAACTATTTAATTCAGTTGAGTAGTGTAGATATTGCTATTGATCTAAAGATTGATTTGGCAAGATGGAAAGAAGATAATCCTCGAGACAACATGGTGATTAGGAAGGATAATTACTCTGTTAGAAGTGTAACAACTAGTGCAGACTGGATTGTTATTGGAGGTAGTGGAACAATATCCGGGGAACTTTCTTCTGAGGGGATTTATAACACTTGGATAGAGAACCCGGTAGAGACGACTACATTATTAACTTCTGACGATCAAAATTTCTATGGAAATGGGAAGCAAGATCTCGTTAATGAACATGATACCGATTATTTTGTTGAACTATTAGTCAATGGTGTACCAAGAGATACAATTGGTATGGATGAAGACGGCAATTGGGAATACGATTTTGGTAGTTTTCTGCGAGAGGGTGATATCGTTACCGCAAGGGTAAAAGGAGTTCATCAATACGTATTGCGCAATGGAAAAAGGTATACAAAATATTCTGGTATTACTTACCATAGCACAGGTACAGATATTGTAGACTATGAAGATTGGGTAGTAAGTAATCCAATAGTTCATCAAGCGTACACTGGTGAGTATTTAGTTACTGGGTTAAACTTGCCACAAAATCGTCAAGCGGGAAGAACGTATGATTTAGTATTGACTATTGAAGGGCAGGAAGTCCTAAGAAGAGAAAATATCTCAAATGATTTTGAATTCTCTTCAATGTGGATCGTGGATGGATCACCAGCGCCGTTGCCTGAAGGTGCAGTTGTTGAAGCATATGTCATTGGAAAACAAGATGGGCATGAAGATAAAGTAAGCTCAACAACTACGATGATTGTTGAAAATATCGATGACTATGATCAATGGGAAGTTCAAGCTGCAAGAGTTGATCCATTAAAAGAAGACGATCAACTGATTAGTGGAAGTGTTCCACTTCAGAGTAGAGCGTACGAGAGAAGCTATAACTTAGAACTACTGGTGAATGGCCGTCTCGTTAATACTGAAGAAGATATTCCAGTAACAAGTAGAAGTTATGTATTCGCATATGATGTAAATGAATTAAATCTAGATCTTTCTTATGGCGATGAAGTAACAGTCAGAGTTGTCGGACAACAACCGGATGTTGCTAATCCGAGTCAGATAAGAACTAAGGCAGTTGAGACAACAGTAAATGTCGATGACACAACTGGCTACAATAACTGGGTAGTCAATCAACCCAAACTAAATGATATCTATGTTGGTGACAATGTAATAACAGGAAGTCATGAACAAGATGATACATTTGGTAGAACGTATTCACTTGACGTTTATATCAATGGTGAACTTGTAGAGAAGAATGTACCAATCAATGCTAGCGGTGAATTTGAAATTCCACTAGATGCTGAGCTCAATCTTGGTGATGAAGTAAGTATTGTTGTAAACGGACATCAGGAAAATCGTGATGATAAACAGTCTGATATGGTTGCTGTAATTATACAAGAACCTATTGATACTGACTCAGATGCTGATTCCGATTCAGATTCCGATTCAGACGCCGATGCTGATGCTGATTCCGATTCCGATTCAGATGCGGACGCCGATGCTGATGCGGATTCAGACTCAGATGCAGATGCCGACTCAGATTCCGATTCAGACGCTGATGCCGATGCAGATTCTGATTCCGATTCAGACGCTGATGCCGACTCAGATTCCGATTCCGATTCAGACGCTGATGCTGATTCCGATTCCGATTCCGATTCCGATTCAGATGCGGACGCCGATGCTGATGCGGATTCCGATTCAGATGCCGACGCCGATGCTGATGCTGATTCCGATTCCGATTCAGATGCGGACGCCGATGCGGATGCTGATTCAGATGCGGATTCCGATTCAGATGCGGATGCCGACGCCGATGCGGATGCGGACGCCGATGCTGATGCGGATGCCGATGCCGACTCAGATTCAGATTCAGATTCAGATTCAGATGCGGATGCCGACGCCGATGCCGACTCAGATTCAGATTCAGATTCAGATGCAGATGCAGATGCTGATGCGGATTCCGACTCAGATGCGGATGCTGATTCCGATTCAGACGCCGATGCAGATTCCGATTCCGATTCAGATGCGGACGCCGATGCTGATGCAGATTCAGATGCGGATGCTGATGCCGATTCAGATGCGGACGCCGATGCGGATGCCGACTCAGATTCCGACTCAGATTCCGATTCGGATGCGGATGCCGATGCGGATGCCGATGCGGATGCCGATGCTGATGCAGATTCAGACGCTGATGCGGATGCAGATTCAGACGCCGATGCAGATTCCGATTCCGATTCAGATGCCGATGCAGATTCCGATTCCGATTCAGATGCCGATGCGGATGCGGATTCCGATTCCGATTCAGATGCGGACGCCGATGCGGATGCCGACTCAGATTCCGATTCGGATTCTGATTCCGATTCCGATTCCGATGCTGATGCCGATGCTGATGCAGATTCAGACGCAGACGCTGATTCAGATTCAGACGCCGATGCAGATTCCGATTCAGACTCAGATGCAGATTCCGATGCAGATTCCGATTCCGACGCTGATGCGGATGCAGATTCAGACGCCGATGCAGATTCCGATTCCGATGCCGATGCGGATGCGGATTCCGATTCCGATTCCGATTCCGATGCGGATTCCGATTCCGATTCAGACGCCGATGCAGATTCCGATTCTGATTCAGATGCGGATGCGGATTCCGATTCAGATGCGGACGCCGATGCGGATGCCGACTCAGATTCCGATTCCGATTCCGATTCAGATGCGGATTCCGATTCCGATGCGGACGCCGATGCGGATGCGGATGCCGACTCAGATTCCGATTCAGATTCCGATTCAGATGCGGATTCCGATTCCGATTCCGATTCAGATGCGGATGCTGATTCAGATGCGGATTCCGATTCCGATGCGGATGCCGACGCCGATGCGGATGCCGATGCGGATGCCGACTCCGATTCCGATTCAGATGCTGATGCAGATTCCGATTCAGATGCGGATGCGGATGCGGATTCCGATTCAGATGCGGATGCCGATGCGGACTCCGATGCCGATTCAGATGCCGACGCCGATTCAGATGCGGATGCTGATTCCGATTCAGATGCGGATGCGGATGCGGATGCGGATTCCGATTCCGATTCCGATTCAGATGCCGACGCGGATTCAGATTCCGATTCAGATTCCGATTCCGACGCTGATTCAGATGCGGATTCCGATTCAGATGCGGATGCGGACGCCGATGCAGATGCCGATGCGGATGCGGATTCCGATGCGGATTCCGATGCGGATTCCGATTCCGATGCGGACGCCGATTCAGATGCGGATGCGGACGCCGACTCCGATTCCGATTCAGATGCGGATGCCGACTCAGATTCCGATTCCGATGCGGACGCCGATTCAGATGCGGATGCTGATTCCGATTCAGATGCCGACGCCGATTCAGATGCGGATGCCGACGCCGACGCCGATTCCGATTCCGATTCAGATGCCGATGCGGATGCTGATTCCGATTCAGATGCTGATTCAGATGCAGATGCTGATTCCGATTCAGATGCGGATGCAGATGCTGATTCCGATTCAGATGCGGATGCGGATGCTGATTCCGATTCCGATTCAGATTCCGACGCGGATTCCGATTCCGATTCAGATTCCGACGCTGATTCAGATGCGGATTCAGATTCAGATGCGGACGCGGATTCCGATTCAGATTCCGACGCGGATTCAGATTCCGATGCGGATGCGGACGCCGATTCAGATGCGGATGCGGACGCTGATGCTGATGCGGATGCTGATTCCGATTCCGATGCGGATTCAGATTCCGATGCGGATGCGGACGCCGATGCTGATTCCGATGCGGATGCAGATTCAGACTCCGATTCAGATTCCGACGCCGATGCTGATTCCGATTCCGATTCCGATTCCGATGCGGACGCCGATTCAGATGCGGATGCGGACGCCGATGCTGATGCGGATGCCGACTCCGATTCCGATTCCGATTCAGATGCTGATGCTGATGCGGATTCAGATGCGGATGCTGATTCCGATTCCGATTCCGATTCAGATGCTGATTCAGATGCTGATTCAGATTCCGATGCGGACGCCGATGCTGATGCGGATTCAGATGCCGATTCAGATTCCGATGCCGACGCCGACGCAGATTCAGATGCGGACGCCGATTCCGATTCCGATTCCGATGCGGATGCTGATTCCGATTCAGGCTCTGGCAATAAGAAACCGGGTAGCAAATTACCACAAACAGGTTCTTCCTCGATTGCAGCCTCAGTTGTTGGTGGTTTAGCATCTGTAGGTGCTGGATTTGGATTGTGGAATAGAAAGAAAAAGAAAAAGAAATAAAAATAGAAAGAAATAAAAATTGGATTGTTGATAGAACACACTCTTCGTGTTCTATCAACAATTTTAAGGATTAATAGTTTAGAGGTCAATGTATATGGCTAAAGACACGCTGAAGAAGTATATATCCAATATACTCATAGTATTTTTAATAATTTTAGGGGCAATAGCTATTTTTAGTGTTCCTCTAAAAAATCAAATCATTAATATGAATGTAAAACAGTTTTCCATCGAAAATATGACAAAGGAACAAGTGAAGGAGAATCATGAAAAATTAACAGAATTAGAAAATGATCCCATTGAAGAAAACAGTTTTGATTTTGAGTCAATCTCATTGACAAGTTTGTCTTCGATTGTCAGATTACAGCTAGATGAAAATAACGAAACAGTAGCTAAGGATAGGACGATGGGCGCAATTTTGATTCCAAGCGTAGGTATTGACTTACCTATTTTTTTTGGAGTAACAGATTTTACGTTAAGTTTTGGAGCAGGAACTATGAAACAAGACCAAGTTATGGGAGAGGGAAACTATAGTCTTGCAAGTCATAGAAGTGAAAGTAAAAGCTTATTATTTAGGCCTTTAGAGCGTGTGGAAATCAATGATTTGATTTACATAACAGACTTGGAACAAGTTTATATCTACAGTGTTTCTTTTAAAGAAATCGTAAACCCAGAAAGTACGTATTTAATTGAAGATATCCCCGATCGGAAGATGATTACTCTTGTGACATGTGATGATGCCAGAGGAACAAGAAGACTAGTAATTCAAGGAGAATTGATAGAGACAGTGGAATATCATAATGATTTTTTTGAATCTACTTAAAAATTAAATTAATACTTACTTTTCCAATGGAACAGACGGTGTACCAAAAAACTCAATTAAGATAGGGTGAAAAAATTGTATATCTATTTATCTGTGCTTCTCGTGAGCATAGCCTTATTAATACTCATCTCATGGAGGATTTTTAAAGAGCGACAATTAAAGAAAACAGAATTAGCAATTGGAAATGATTTGCTGCTAAAAAAAAAATTAATAGTTTTTAAGCAAATACAGCAAAGTGTAAATATCTGGATTATTTTAGGTGTGACTGCCACAATGCTCCTTAGCCTAATTACATTAGGAACATTACAAATGAAAGAGAAGAAGTATGTAGAAAATGTTTCGGGAGAATTAACGAAACTAGAAAAACAAGTAGATGAATTATCAAAAGCACAAGAAAAATTTTTGGAACTATCAATCTATAGCTATCCGGAAGAGGGTATTGGTCTTTCTGAGATTGATTGGAAAGATCTCCTTGCACAGATAACGCCAGAAGAGCGTTTTGTTTATGAAGAAAAAATAGGCAGGGATCTTACGCCCTATTTTGGTCGTACTGTGTCAATCATCACTAATAATGTACCTTTACAATACTTAATTTTGTCAATCTATATTGAAGTAAATAATCAACAAGATCTACCAAAGATACAGGAAAATATCGAAGTTTATTTAAGCGAAGTTCAAGACATAAGTTTTTTAAATCAGGCAAACATTCAAATTTTTGATAGCGATACAGAAACTATGATTTCTGATGAAGTATTTTTAAGGACAGATTCTGGTGAACTAGAATTGCTTGAAAAGGGCGATGATAGTGTGGAGCAAGAAAATGAAAATAAGACTGAAGTCAAAGAAAAAGTAGAGCAAAAAGGAGAAGTAATAACGAATGGCTAAGAAAGAAAAAAGTTTTTACAAAAAATTATTAGATGAAATTCAAGAAGTAAATGTTGAGTCTATTGATCTATATGACACTGAGTCTGAGTTAGAAAGCGATAAATTAGTCAAAGAGCACTCTCAGGAGAATAACAATAAGAAACAAGAGCGAACTGAACAACTTGAAAAAAAGGTCAATACATTAGTAGCTGAGAAGAACAATTTGCTTCAAGAACTAGAGATGAGTAAGAAAAACCATCAAAGAATAAATAATGATCTTAGCGCAATAAAAGAAATCCAGAAGCAGCAGGAGAATAATTTAAAAAAGATTACCGAAGATCGAAATAATTTAAAGGAACAATTACGACTAGCTCTTGAAGTAAACGAAACGACTGAAAAGGAATTACAAAAATCATTAAAAGAGAGAAACGAACTTTCAACTAAAGTAAAAGAGATTACAAGCCAAAAAGAAAAAATTGAAAATGACTTGGAATCAAAGAACAAAGAGACTAAAGACGGAAGTAATTTGAAGGAACAATTACGATTGGCTATTGAAGTCAAGGAAACGACTGAAAAGGAACTTCAAAAAGCAATAAATGAAAAAAATGAACTTTCAACTAAGTTAGAAGAAATGGTTAGTCAAAAAAATATGGTTGAAAGTGAATTGAATACACAAAACCTAGAGTTAAGAACAAAATTAGAAGAGATTGAAAATCAAAATAAAAATTCAGAAATAAAAGAAGCGTATCAGGAGTTAAAAAATAAATTCGAAACTAGTAAGAAGGATAACCAATATCTTACACACGAACTAAATAAAGCAACACAAAAAGTAATTGAATTAACACAATCATTAGAGCAATACGGCCCTAATCATTTAAATAGTGAAGAATTAGAAAAAGAAAATACGGAAGATTATCGAATTGAACAACTAAAAAGCCAATTAACCAATGTTATTGCTGATACACAAAAAAGATATGATGAATGGCAGGTCGAGAAAGAGCAGTTAAAGGCAACCATCAACAAAGTTGAAGAAAGCTATGAAGAAAAATTAGAAGAAAAACAACATGAGATTGATACTTTGAAAGATAAGCTTTCTGAGAAAGAAATAGCAGAATTAGTTATTACAAAAAAAGATATTCCAAAAGCAATCCAGGACCTTCAGGAACTAGAGACAGAACTTGAAGAAATTCAAGAAGTTCAAGAATTAAAAAAAGAGTTGAGTAAATTAACAAAAGAAAAAGAGAAGTTGCAAAAAGAGAAAGAAGAGTTCGAAGAGGAAATTGGTGAAGTATTAGCATTCGCAAAACGAAAAGCTAAAAGAACTGTCGAAGAAGCACAGTTAGAAGCCAATAAAATGATTCGATTAGCAGAAGTACGTGTTAGTTCTATTCATGAGAGAGCAAAAGAGATTCTATTCGACGTAGATGAAACAAAAGACGAAGTGACAAATCTTTTTGAAGATTTGCAATTTAAAGTAAAACAGCTAGCACATAATAAATTACAATTTAATGACTTTGAAGAATACAAATAATTTTTGTGAAAGAGCATTCTTGCAACAGTCAACAGAAACAAGATAATCATACCATTTTTATCGGATATCGGTCATGTATGGTCAACTGTTGCAAAATACTAAGAACAAAGAATATTTAATATAGATAAATTTTTGTGTAATAATCTAACATTTTTAAAAAAAGCGTTTATTTGAATAGAAATAGGAAAGCAAGAAACAATGAAAGAGAGAATGAAGCGCGAGGAGGTATTAAGATGAAAAATAAGAAGATAGGTATCACACTAATCAGCCTAGGTGTATTAGCAGCACAAAGTTTTACCACACCAACTTTGTTGGCAAGCAATTTAACTGATCATCTTTCTGATAAATCAGAAGACGCAAGCCAATCCACCTTCTCAAAGGAAAGGAAGCAATCGAATGTTGATTTGCAAGAACCCAACATAGAGTTAGTTTCGAGTATGCGACAAGCGTCTAATGTAACATCGAATATAGCAATGAGTACCAGCTCCAAAACCGAATTGTCTAGTGGTTATGTTCCAATAATAGAAGAGTCAAGTGAATCTTCCGATGAAAGTACCGACTTTCCAGAAGAGTCTCATTGGGAAGATGAAGAGTTGGGGGAAGAAAACACTGAAGAACAAGAGTCAGACAAACCTGAAGAATCGCAGCAACCAGATATCCCAATAGAAGAAACGATTCCGTCTGAAGTACCAGAAGCTGAACAAACAGTACCACCTTCTTCTGAGGCACCAGTGCAGCCCGATCCACCAACTTCCTCAACAAATCAAGAGGATCAAAGTTCTGATTCAGGAGCTAATCCATTTCCACCGAGTGCTCCGGTGACTCGACCACCTGCTACAGATCAAGAAATTGATACAATTTTTGAAGGTTTACTCAATAGTGCAGAGAATCAACTTCCAGATGCATTTAGAAGTAGTGAAGTGGCTGAATCAACGTTAGGGAGTTTCACATTACCGTTATTAGCTAGCTTTGACCACTCCTGGCAAGCTGCGTTGGTGTATCAAACAATTCGACAGGTTGGCGCAGATGACATAGAGAGTAAAGAAGTCGATACTTGGCTGAAAGAACTTTATAACGAAGTACTGGCGACAAATCTAGAAAATCTTGATATGAAAGAATCAACCTATAATTCATTACAGCCTGGTGATATTCTCTATAAGGAAACTGCGGAAGGGAATCAATTATTGGGAATTTGGCTAGGAAACGATTATTATGGGACAATTGGTACACAAGAAATGTCAGAAACATTGGAACAAGAATCTCAAGAAGATGAAGTGAATGAAGACGTTGATTTAAATCAATCAGCGACTTCAGTGGTTTATCTTGAGAAGCTGTCCTATCAACAGGTCGATCAAGAAGAATGGGATGAAGAAAACATTTCATTATTGATTAAACGTGCGCAATCACCAGAGTTAACTGAAGTAGGTAAAGAGTTGGTGAAAAATTATCCAGCACAACTTGATTTCCAATTTAATACTGCTACACATGAATTTATCAAACAAATTAGTGAAAAAGCTCGGAAACTAGGGCAAGAGTATGACGTCTTTGCTTCAGTCTTGATTGCGCAAGCTATTTTAGAAAGTGGCAACGGTAGTAGTCTTTTATCAAAGGCACCCTATTATAACCTTTTCGGTATTAAAGGAAGTTATCGAGAAGGTGCAGTAGTGATGACTACCAAAGAGGATTTAGGAAATGGCGAAATGATTGAAATTCAAGATGCTTTTCGTGTTTATCCAAGTTACGATGAATCGTTAACAGATTATATTGCATTGATTCGCGGAGGCGTTTCCCACGATTCATTTTTTTATAAATCAGTCTGGCGCTCAGAAGCAAAAAACTATTTGCGTGCAACTGATGCTTTAACCGGAACCTATGCAACAGACACTAGCTATAATCAGAAATTGAATTCTTTGATTGCTGTTTACGAGTTGACCCAATACGATGAGGATCAATCACAACAAAGTGGTGTCTTCATTAAAGGATTGGAAGAAGTTCCAAATGAATATCGGGAGTTAATGACTTTCCCAGCTTATAATGGGAAAGATTATAATACTTCTGGTTCTTATCCTGTAGGTCAGTGTACTTGGTATGCCTTTAATCGAGTCGCACAATTAGGTGGTCGTGTAGATGATTACATGGGAAATGGGGGAGATTGGGGAACTACTGGTCTTAGATTAGGTTATCAAGTTAGTCGAACCCCCAAAGCCGGAACCTTGATTTCTTTCAGCCACGGGACAGCGGGGTCGGATCCCAGGTATGGTCATGTCGCATTTGTAGAAGCGGTTGGACCGAATGGTATTTTAATTTCCGAAGCAAACGTTTATGGTGGTACAACGATTTCTTACCGAGTGATTGGCAATGATCTAGCTCGTTCCTCGTTGGTTCAATATATCACACCGAAATAAGTAATAATAAAAGAGGCAAGTAAAAGATGAATGAATCTTATTATGGAAAGGTGTAACTAAAAGAGTCAATAAGGAAATGAAGGTAGTAAAGCAGGAAGAGAAAATGCTCGATAGAACCTTAACATCAAAAGTCTTACAAGTATTAAAAGAAGAACGTCAGTTGCTCAAAATGAATGCTTAGTGGTATCGGCAGTGATGTAAAATAAAAGTAAAATGTTTAATAGTAGACTGGCGGTTATCAGTATTCTTTGGGGGATCTTCTCTTTCCAACTCGTTCGGATTCAAGGGGGATTCAATGAATCCGACGTTAATAGCATGTTTAAAATCACTTTTACATCTTGATCGTTTTTTGTTGATCAAGAGTGACTCCCATAATGAAGGAGATTTTTATTGGCTATTGTCGCTTCTTCATAAATTACATCTGGAAATTTTTTTAAAGAAGAGGTTTCAAGAGTATCATTCATACATTATCTCACCTATTAAACTACTTTATCGAGAGGCATGTATTTTATTAGCTTCCAAAAAATGTTCACTATTTTTTGGAACGCATTAGAAAGAAATAATCACATAGAGAGGACCTTATGAATCATGCTATTCACAATGAAAGAAGAATATAGCAGCTATTATCAAAAAGAATTTAGGAATGCATCAAGAAAAGAAAAAGATTTGAAAGACTATTTAATTGATTTGTTGCGGCGTTTAAACCAACTAACTGATGAAATCTCAAAAGAAAATTTTTGGAGTGTGCTGCCAAGAATTTTGGGAATTGATGCAAAATTAAACCTATTAGTTGAATTGATTAAATTTGAAGAACTACCAAGCGAAGAAATTATCCGTATCATTGAAAATGACTATCAAAGCTATTTTAAAGAACTATGTGGGTATGATTTAAGTATGGAAACGAGATATTCTTTAGTATTTAACGTCGCATAAATGTATTTTGTTTTTTTGCAAAAAATCGAAGTTGTCTGATGGAAATCCTTTATACTGATTCTGAGAAATTTTCTTAAGAATCAGTATAAAGGATATTTTGTTATCTTCTCGATTCACCAGTACCAGCAGCTCTATTCCTTTCCAACAACAGCCGTTTAATCTCCTCATAAATCTCTCCGGTCTCCGGCGTCGCACGCTGACGATTCTGAATGATAAAAAGATCACGATAGCGGTACTCTGGATCAAGTTCCTGCCAAGGCAACTCTTCTGGTAATGAAAGTTTCGAGATGATCGATTTGCCGATGTTTTGTTTTAGTAGGGACAAAATCACTTCGCTGTTATTGGCTTTGATGATTTGCGGATGCAAGTGCTGTGCGTACAGATAGGTTTCGTTAATGTAGTACATCCCCGAGTCGTTTTCCCGCAAGACCCAAAAATCAGAAGCGAGGTTGCCTGCTAACACCAATTCATCGCGATAAACGAATTCTTTTTGGATCAATGGCGAAACGATTGATTTTTCTATCAGCCCAATATGGGCTTTGTTTGATTCGACGGCATCGATTACTTCTTGAGAATTCATGATTTTGATTTCAAAGGCAAACGTTGGAAATTCTTCAATCAGCTGCGCCATGATGCTGGGCAGTAAGTAGACGGCGGTCGTATTCGAACAAGCGAGCACACACTCTGTTTTAAAATTTTTGGTGTCTTTGGCTTGCGAAAAAATAGTGGACAATGAGCGGAGAGACTCGACCACACGAGGATACAAAAACTCCGCTTGGCTGGTGGGTAAAATCAATTGTTTTCCTTTACGTTCAAAAAGTTTGAAGCCAAGTTCGGCCTCTAAGCGTTGGATTTGCAAGGAAATCGTTGGTTGAGTTTTATAGAGTTGTTTGGCGGCAAGACTAAAGTTTCTCGTTTCATAAACAACAATGAAGGTTTTGAGCAATTCAATCATTTTGGGGACTCCTTTATTATTAATAATATTTATAATTAGTATTTAAAAGTATAATTTTACAAATAGTTATCAGGTGATTATAGTATAAGTGTAGAGAAAAAAGAAAGCAAATTTAGTTGAAATTTTCATACGTTTAGAAAGGATGAGTTGATGAAAACATCGATCCAGCATTTTTTACATTCATTGCCAATCCCGATTTGTGGCTTGATTTTAGGCACTGTGTCATTGGGGAATTTATTGTATTCAGAAGGAATGGAGACGGTTGGAAATGCGTTTTGCACCCTTGGTATTTTCATCATGGGGCTCTTCCTTCTGAAAGTATGCTTTACATTTAAGCACACGATGTCAGAGTTGCAAAACCCAATCGTTGCTTCTGTGGCGCCGACCTTTACGATGGCGCTGATGGTGATTTCCACTGTTTTTGAACGGGTCATTCCCGATGCAGTGATGAATGATCTGCTCTGGTGGGGGGCTATCGGCTTACATTTTGCTTTAATGATCTATTTTGTTGTCGTGCATATTTTGCCTGTCGACCTTTCGCTGGAATACATTTATCCGAGCTGGTTTATTACCTTCGTCGGTATTGGCGTCATTCCCAATACTTCTGCTGTCTTTTTTAAAGAGCTGGGGGAAGTGATCGTCTGGATCGCATTGGTATTGTATTTTGCGCTTTTGCCGATTATTTTAAAACGAATCGTCCATCAGAAGCTGACGGAACGTGCGGCAGTTCCTTTGATCACGATTTTAACAGCACCAGGTTCTCTTTGCTTAGCAGGTTACCTTTCCGTATTTGAACAAGGCTCTGCTTGGTTTGTCGCCTTTATGCTGTTATTGTCACAAACGATTTATTTTTGTGTCGTCGCTTATATGAAAAACATGCTGGCAGTCGGCTTTTACCCAAGCTATGCGGCATTTACGTTTCCTCTTGTGATTTCAGCGACTGCTATGTTCAAATCAGCGCAGTTTTTTGCGAATCACCCACTGATATTTGGGTTTCTACAAGCCTTAACGATTATTGAAACAAGCTTTGCCGTGATTGTCGTCTGCTATGTGTTAGGAAAATATGCAATTCATTTGTATCAGCAAGCCAAAGCGCTGATTGCCGGTCATAGTTATTAAGGAAACACAAGAGTACACAAGAGAACATACATTTTTTGAGAAAATACGTAATATACGCAAAACAATAGCACAAGTATTTGAAAAGAAAAGGAAGGGATCGCACATGAAAAGTACAAGCAGAAAAGTTGTCGTTGTCGGAACAGGTTTCGTTGGAACGAGCATTGCGTATTCCATGATCAATCAAGGACTGATCAATGAGTTAGTCTTGATCGATGTCAATCGTGACAAAGCAGAAGGAGAAGCCCTCGATTTGTTAGACGGTATGTCATGGGGGCAAGAAAACATCAAAGTTTGGGCTGGAGAGTACTCGGAATGTAAAGATGCTGACATCGTGGTTATTACCGCAGGGGTCAACCAAAAGCCAGGACAAACACGGCTTGAATTGATTGATGTGAACGCCGAAATTATGGCAAGCGTCACAAAACAAGTGATGGCTTCAGGCTTTGATGGCGTGCTTGTTATCGCTTCAAACCCAGTCGATGTCTTAACTTATCAAGCATGGCGTGTGTCCGGGTTGCCAGCCAATCGGGTCGTTGGTACGGGAACGACCCTCGATACCACAAGACTTCGAAAAGAAGTGGCGGCAAAATTAGCCATCGATCCACGGAATATTCATGGGTACATCATTGGGGAACACGGTGACTCGGAAGTCGCTGTCTGGTCCCATACAACGATCGGTGGGAAACCGATCGTAGAATTGATCAAGCAAAAGGATCGTTTGACCGTTGCCGATCTAGCGGTTCTTTCTGAACGAGTAAAAAATGCTGCCTATGAAATCATCGATCGAAAACAAGCAACTTTTTACGGGATAGGGATGAGTGTCGCAAGAATCGTTCGAGCGATCTTAAATGATGAGCAAGCGATTCTGCCGGTATCTTCCTACCTTAATGGGGAATATGGCATCAACGATTTATTCACAGGGGTTCCTGCAGTCGTGGACCAAAACGGCGTCCGCGAAATTATTGAATTGACGCTTACACCTGAGGAAAAACGGCAGTTTGATACTTCGTGTCATCAGTTACGAGCAGTAATTTCCACAATTGGACAAAGCAAAGTCAGCTGATCTCTAGAACACCAATAATGAAATCCTCGTGTTCGTTTTTGCCAAAGCATGGTTCGACTATTTACGGTCTGCCATGCTTTTTTTCATCTAGCAAAGAATGTTAAAAGGAAATGGCGTATTTTACGCGAAACGCCCAGTATTCAACTCTCTTTATTCACACTCCTTTAGGAAAAAACATCCTCAGTGAATGACAGAAAAAGAATGATCGATCAACCTTACAAACTTTCCGAGTTGTAAAAAGTGACAAAGTGTCACCTTATGTGGTATTCTTCAAAAAGTGACACTTTGTCAATATTTGGAAAGTAGGAGGAAAGAACAATGTTTCTGGCTATAAAAGAAATGCGTTATTCAAAATTAAGATATGGGTTGATCGTAGGAATCATGTTTTTGATCGCCTATGTTGTTTTTATATTGTCTGGCTTAGCTACCGGACTTAACTGGGATTTTAAAAAGGCCATCGTCGACTGGGATTCATCCGCGATCGTTTTATCAGAAGATGCGAATGACACATTTGCGGCTTCGCAATTGACGAGAGGGGATTTAGACCGTGTAGAAGGGACACAAAAAGCCCCAATTGGTTTATACAGCAGTGTCATTACGGTCAACGATGAACAAGTCAATGTGACTGTTTTTGGTACACAAGACGATGCGTTCTTGTTACCAGAAGTCTTAGAGGGCAAGCTGTTTTCAAAAGAAAATGAGATCACGATTTCAGAAAACTTAGCAGAAGAAGGTATCAAGGTCGGGGATCAAGTGAAAATCGGACGCTCAGATGAAACCTTCAAAGTCGTTGGGATCACCCCAGAAACGTCTTATACGGTGTCACCAGTGATTTATACTTCCCTCGATACTTGGACGAAAATGAAGTTTGCTAATCAACCATTTGCATCTGACAAGGAGCAGCCAATCAATATCATTGTGACCAAATCAAGTGATCCTAAAGTCGATAACCAAGAAGGAACCCAGCTCAAAGTGTTGGCAACGGAAGACTTTATTGAAAAGCTTCCCGGATTTTCTGCCCAAAACTTGACCTTAAATGCCATGATCTACTTCTTGTTTGTTGTTGCAACGGCAATCGTGGGGATTTTCATGTATGTGATCACCCTACAAAAAACAGCGATTTTTGGTGTGATGAAAGCCCAAGGGATTCGGACCAGCTTCATTGCCAAATCAATTATTGCGCAAGCATTTATGGTAGGAGTGATCGGGGTAGCCCTAGCCTTTGCGGCGGCATACGGCACCAGCTTGTTTTTACCAGATGCCATGCCATTTTTCTTTGAATTAAAGCAATGGCTGCTTTATAGCGGCATCTTGATTCTCGTGGCAGTTCTAGGCGGCTTATTCTCCATTCGGACGGTCACAAAAGTCGATCCAATAACGGCAATAGGAGGGTAACAAAGATGAAAGACATTTTAGTAATGAAGGATATTATAAAAAAATTTGGCAAGCAGCATACCGAAGTAACGGCACTAAAAGGACTGAATTTTCACGTTCAAGAAGGGGAGTTTGTCAGTATCATCGGTCCTTCTGGTTCAGGAAAAAGTACCTTTTTGACCATCGCTGGCGGCTTACAAAGTCCAACAGCCGGAGAGATCATCATCAACCAGGTCAACTTTTCCCAATTAAATGAAAAGCAACGAGGGAAGTTGCGTTTTAAAGAGATTGGGTTTATCTTGCAAAGCTCGAATTTGATCCCTTTTCTAACAGTAAAGGAACAATTTTATTTGGTCGACAAAGTTTCAGGAAAAGCCAAGGAAAAGGAACGGATTGATGAATTGCTTGCTTCATTAGATATTCTCGATCTTCAAGACAAGTTTCCCCGCGATTTATCTGGTGGGGAACGTCAACGAGTAGCGATCGGCAGGGCCTTGTTTAATGACCCAAGCTTGATTTTAGCGGATGAACCAACTGCCAGCTTAGACACCGATAATGCGTATGAAGTCGTGAAGTTATTAGTGAAAGAAGCGCATGAGAAAAAGAAAGCGACAGTTATGGTCACCCACGACGAGCGAATGATCCAATGGAGTGATCGCATTTTCCGAATGGAAGATGGCAATCTGATCGAACAAAACGCCCCATCAAGAGAAACTGCACAAGTCTGAGTGGAAAAGTAGAGGGATTTGTTTATAATAGAGGGAGTAGATTGCGAATGATGGAGGAGAATCCCTTGCCAAGTACAACATTTTTTCATTTAAAACAAGAGAAAAAAGAAAAAATCGATGCCGTGCTTTTAGAAGAATTTTTTAGCAAGCATATCAGTCAAGTCAAGGTCTCTGCCATCGTCGAAAAATCGCACATTTCTAGAGGGGCGTTTTACAAGTACTTTCAAAACTTAGAAGATGCCTATGACTATGCGATCACCAACTATTCCAACCAAATCCATTCTGCGATTTTTACGTTTATCAATCGCAACAAAAATGATTTTTTCAAAGGGATCGAAGAATACTTGGCTTGGTGCAGTCAATGGTCACCTGAAGATGATCATTGGAAAATGATCCACTTATGTACCCAAAGCAATGCCTGGACGAAGCGCGATGCGATCCCTGACGATTCGCCCATGATTCGCCAATGGTTGGAGCTGTTGGAAGAAAATCGCTTCACGATCCATGATACGCAAGAAGCCGTCAGTTTCCTTTACTTTATTATGGCGGTCGTGATGGATAGTCTGACAGATTTTATTTCGAATGAATGGACCGCAAAAGAGCTGATCAAAGATTTCCGCTATAAGGTGCAGTGGATCAAGTATGGAATCAAAAAGGACAACAAAGAGTACAACAAAGAGGAATGAACGCTTCGGCAAGAGGATGGATCAAATACCGCACGCGGCGGAGAAGTTCATTTACAAAGAAAGAGGTGCCCGACAACCGAAATAGTTGTCGGACACCTTTTTTTTGAGCAAATGATTATTTTTTATTTACACGTTTCGCAATGATTGGCAAGATCAAGCCAATCAAAAGAAAGGCGATCGGCGTAATGATATTTAAGGCCAATTGGAAGAACCAAGCTTGCGGATCTGCCGCATAATCAAGCTTAGGAACCATCCCTAAAATGCAGGCAAAGGCCGTGAACAAGAAGCACCATAAGCCAATCCCAAAGCCAACTTTGGTGTTTTTCACGAATTTATAATCGGAAGTAAAGCGATTGGCGTGTTTGTTGACTAGCATAAAGGCTAAGAAGACCCATAAGTAACGCAGTGGCATGACAACTGAATTCAAGTTCAGCAACCAACGGTACAGTTCGGTCATATTGCCGATTCCTAGTGCTGGAATAATGATCAAAATGCTTACCAGGATACCAGTCATAATATATCCATTTACTGGTGTTCCTTTTTTGTTTAGTTTTGCTAAGCCATTTGGTACAAATTCTGAATCAGCATCAGACAGTAATATTTTCAATGGGGCATCAATTGAAAAGGCCAAAGCAGAGATTTGCGCCAACGCATTGGCGATGGAATAAAGAATGACAAAGAAGTTGCCGATTCCGTAGAAGTTTCCAAGTCGTTGAAAGGCTTCATAAGCGCCGTTAACCATCAAATCTTCTGGAATATGGTTGGCATCAAAAAGCATCCCCATAGCAATCGAGCCGAGCAAGGCACATAACGCCACCATACCGGCTAAAAAGATCATGCCTTTTGGAAATTCTTTTGCAGGATTTTTTGTGTTATTTACGTAAGGCGAGATTTTTTCACAGCCGCCTACCGCAAATACCAGCATCGAGATCGTGGTTAAATAGGTAAAGTCAAATTTAGGGATATAGGTTGAAACAGATGACATGTTTGGTGTAGCAATTTCAGCACCAGTCATTGCTGGAGCGGTGACTGCTAAAAGAATAAAAAGAATCGACATCACGAACATGGCTGTTCCCGCGATGTTCCCAATCATTTTTAAGGTCGTCAATCCTTTAGAGGCAATCCATAAAAAGAATAGAAAAATAGCTAAACAAATCAACGAGACTTCCATGGAACCCATCGTCGATACAAATGTACCATTTCCTTTAAATAACCAACTCAAGGATACTAAGATTCCTTGGGGTTTTTGTGCCAAGTAGGGCACGTGAACGACCCAATAAGTCCAAGCAGCAAAAAAAGCCAACCGCTTTGTTGAGGTTTCTTTGATCCATGAGGAGACCCCACCACTTGACTCTTTGAAGGTCGATCCTAACTGACCAACACTTAATGCATAGGGTACAAAATAAAGAGCCATAATTAATAGCCACGAAACAACAACAGTCAATCCTTGTTGAGCGTAATTGTTTACAACATTTCCCAGTCCCCAAACAGAGACGAACGCCATCAGCGCAATATTATACCAGCGTAATTGTTTCTCATTCATCGCTTTCTCCTTCTTAAAATGATTTTTCTGACTGGTTAAAATAGAGCGTTTTTTGAAATTTAGTGAGAAAAAAATTTCTTTCCATAAGCGCTTGATCACTATCAAGTTTCTTATGCACTTTTTCACAAATGTCAAAGGTCAAATTGAATAAAAAAATTTCAGCTGCTCTTTTTTATCCAGTCATTGATTTTCCATAGTTAGGATAAACCTCTGAATTCTTTTGGTCAAGAAAAATTAAATTGTTATTTAAAAAAAATAATAAATTTCTGATGATAGAAAAAGTAAACATCATCATTCATTAATAATCTGAAAGAAATGCTACTACATTCGGTCAAGGGCGTGGATGAAATAGAGAACGTTTCATTTAAATGAATGGACGCATAAAGATGAAAGAAACCCTTTCGAAAGGCTTTTAGCTGTTACTTTTTGGATAGATTTTTAAGCAAAGGAAACAGAAGAGTAGCCATAGTTTTTTTGTTTTTCTAACAATAACTTTACGCTAACATTCTTTCAAAGAAACACGAAAACAAAGTTAGCCGGATTCTTCATTCCATCGAAATCACTGGTTTTTTTTCTTCAATTTATAGGAGTTGGGTGTTATTCGCTCAAATACTGGCCATAAAAGCAAATAAAAGACGAAGTTTCCACTGGCATGAAAGAAATCGAACAGTAGTCCTTGAAGGTAATAGGCAAGAAACGAAGGAAACTGATAAAGCCAAACCTCCATCAACGAAACGATCAAGCCATAAAGAAGTCCGCAAAGAAAGGCAAAGAAAGCTTGCAGGATACGATTTTTCTTGATGATCGGGATTTTTCCAAGCTGTTGAAAAAGAACGATGGTGCCGGTAAGTGCAGCCAATTGACTGATCGTCCAGGGACCCATGCCTAAATAGATATTTGTTCCGAGCAAACTTAGCAAGGCAATCATCAACGCATCGGTTAAGCAGTAAGAAAAAGCCACTAAAAATAAAAGGGCACTCATAGGCTGAACGTTAGGGATAAAGACAAAAACCAACCGTCCAACGATACACGCTGCGGTGAGCAGTGCTAAATGAGAAATTCTTTGAACGGAGAATACC
Organism: Enterococcus sp. AZ179; assembly: GCF_050498885.1. Lineage (NCBI taxonomy): Bacteria > Bacillati > Bacillota > Bacilli > Lactobacillales > Enterococcaceae > Enterococcus > Enterococcus sp. AZ179. The sequence goes on from NZ_JBMHEO010000001.1 coordinate 2,313,270, forward strand.
TTGGATTGGGGAGGAAGCATGAAAATCGCCGACTTTCTAATTGATAATCATTCTCATTATACATGGAAAATAATATAATTCAAGATTGGAATACACATCATATAGTACGATAATAAAAACGGAGCACAATATGTTGTGTTTTTAGAAGGAGAGGGAAAGAAATGGACTACAAAAAACAAACGATTGAGAAATTGAACGAGGATATCAAGTTGTTCCAAGAAGTTTCGGCGATCACACCGGAAATGACCAAAACATTTGAGGGAATCGCTCGTTTGATTATGTTGGATCGTTACTCATTCAAGGATCAAACCCATCAAACGTTGGGTAAGGATGATTTGGTGATTTTGACAACGAAAGCTGATCCTAAATATCCTGCACGAGGAATCGGTATTGTGAAAGCAATCGATGGGGAACTAGTCTCTATCGAAGTGGAAGAGGCCTATCGTTCAGCGTTAGAAGATACTGATGAACAAGCCAGTGGACTTGTGAAAAGAAGAAAAAGTGACATTGAAAAACCGTTAGAACTCTTTTTTGAGCAAGTGGCGCATCGTGTTGCCAAAGGGATTTCTGCCAACGAGTCCCATGACCAGGAGCGCTTCCTTGAGACGTTTTACCAACAAATCGTGGCGCAAAACCTAATTCCCGCAGGCAGAGTACTTTATGGAGCAGGAACAAATTCTCAAGTTACCTACTTCAATTGCTTTGTGATGCCTTTCATCCATGATTCCCGAAAAGGGATTGCTGTCCATCGACAAGAAGTCATGGAAATCATGAGTCGTGGTGGTGGGGTTGGAACCAATGGGTCGACCTTGCGACCAAAATCAAGTGTGGTCCACGGCGTCAGCGGTCGGTCTTCTGGGGCAGTTTCTTGGTTGAATGATTTGGCGAACTTGACGAACCTTGTCGAACAAGGAGGTAGTCGTCGCGGAGCGCAGATGATTATGATGGCAGATTGGCATCCAGATATTTTTACGTTTATTCTTTCTAAAGTTCAAAATCCTGCTGTATTGCTTCACCTGAAAAAAACAGTCACGAATGCAGCAATCAAACAACTGATCAATGAAAAACTGCAATTTGATCCTTTGACAAAAATGGAAGAAAGAATGTTCACTTATCTAGCGCAACTGCCTGAATCGTCAGATAAGGAACATAATGACATGATCCAAAAGGCAAAAGAAAAATTGCGAATAGGTGGCAGCTATACGGTAAAAGAAAGTGATTTCTTAACTGGTGCGAATATTTCAGTCTGCTTGACAGGAGAATTCATGGAAGCAGTGAAGACAGATGGGTGGTATGAGCTGCGCTTTCCAGATATTGACAATTATTCAGAAGCAGAGATGGCGCAATATGATGCAAAATGGGCGGAAGTCGGGGATGTGCGAGAATGGGCAGCAGCTGGTCATAAAGTCAAAACCTATCAAAGGATCAAAGCTCGTGAGTTATGGGAGTTGATTACTTTTTGTGCAACGTATTCTGCTGAGCCTGGTATTTTCTTTATCGATAATGCCAACAAGATGACGAATGCTACAGCATACGGACAAAAAGTCGTGGCAACCAATCCGTGCGGTGAACAGCCCCTAACCCCTTATGCCGTCTGTAACTTGGCAGCCATCAATCTCGCAAACATGGCGGATCGCCAGAAAGGCACCGTTGATTTTGCCAAACTAAAAGAAACCGTGAAAACAGCAGTTCGTTTCCAAGACAATGTTATTGACGCAACGCCTTACTTTTTTGACAAAAATGAGCAGCAGGCGAAAGGGGAAAGACGTGTTGGATTAGGGATCATGGGCTTGGCAGATTTATTGATCTACTGTGGGAAAAAATACGGATCGGCAGAAGGGAATCAATTCGTTGATCAAATTTTCGAGGCAATGGCAGTCACTGCCTATGAGGCATCCATTGAATTGGCGAAAGAAAAAGGCAGCTTTCCCTTCCTGATTGGAAAAAATGACCAAGAGACGCAAGCGTTGCGGAAGAAATTTGTCGATACAGGATACATGAAAAAAATGCCAGCGCACATCCACGAAGGCGTGCTGCGATTCGGCATTCGTAACTCTCATCTTTTGACCGTTGCACCAACAGGATCGACAGGCACGATGACGGGAGTTTCAACCGGTTTAGAACCTTACTACTCCTTTTCTTATTTTAGAAGCGGTCGACTAGGTAAGTTTATTGAAATCAATGCGGAGATCGTTGACGAATACCTGATGGATCATCCTGAAAGAACCAAAGCGCAGTTGCCGGCATGGTTCATTTCCGCTATGGAGTTGACGCCCGAAGAACATGTCGGTGTGCAATGCACCATTCAACGTTGGGTGGATAGCTCCATTTCAAAAACGGTCAATGCACCAAAAGGATATACAGTAAGCCAAGTAGCCAAGGTTTATCGAGATCTTTATGAAGGAGGAGCCAAAGGAGGGACCGTCTATGTAGATGGCAGCCGAGATTCACAAGTACTTACCTTAGAAGCGGTAGAAAATGAGCTGACCGCACAAGTTGAACCGCTGCCTGTCGTTCAAGTAGATGAACCCGTCGTCTCTGGTGAAATCTGCCCCATCTGCCATGAAGGAACCATTGAGGAAATCGGCGGCTGTAGTACCTGCACAAACTGTAAAATCCAATTAAAATGCGGGCTCTAAGAAAAAACGGGATTGATAAAATAACTCTTATCCGCATATTGGATAGAAAAACGATTAGTATTTTGACTATTGGAGAGGAAGAAATAGATGAAAAAAGTATTTGTCGTATTTATGCTAGTGAGCACATTACTCGTCGCTACAGGATGTCAACAGGCAAGTGTAACGTCAGAAAGCACGCAGCAAAGTTCCTTGAAGCAAGAACAAGGAACAGCTACGATCGTCATCCAAAATCAAGAAGATGTGACCTCAAAAGAAGTAACGTTCCGAGAAAATGAGTCGCTGCTGGAAGTAATGAAAGAAAACTTTACGATCAAAGAAAAAGATGGCTTTATCACCTCGATCAACGGCATCAGCCAAGATCAAAAAGCCAATCTATTTTGGGTCTATACCGTCAATGACGAAATGACCGATAAAGGGGCACAAGCGTTGATTTTAAAGAACAATGACACTATCACATTTGATTTGAAAACATTCTGATTTGTTTGATTCTAAGGATCTTTATTGGTGCAAAAGAACTTGCACATAAAGATCTTTATCTATACAGATAGACTCTTGCGTTTATTTTGGAGGTAGTTTTGCATTCAAGTTCTATTCAAGAGTCTATTCTTGTTTTTCTATCATAGTTTGGAGTGGTGGCTTATTTTATTTTAAAATTGGAATAATAGAAATAAAGATACCATTACATACATAAGTTTTAGCCATGATGTTTCTTTCGTATTTTGGCTTTCGTTCCTATTTTTTGTAGAAAATAATTTTTTTATAGTAGAGTGGAAATGGACAAAAATTTGATTTATCCGTTAGCTTAAGTGGCTAACGCTTCTATTCTCTAATATATGGTTTTACTTACTATTTTTCTTGCGATTGTTTCCCAATCTGCTTGTTGTTCATAAAAACAATGTTATCATTGTATCATCAGATGTGGGTGGCGAACAGTGGTCTAAAACACGAGCGTTGATTACAAATAAGGTTTTTTCGTTCTCTTTGTTTATTGATCAGAAAAGGTAGGAGGAGAATAATGGTTGAGGTACTTTTGATGTGTGGCGTTAGTGGTGCAGGCAAAACCACTTACTCAAAACAAAAAGAGCAAGAAGGTTATGTAAGATTAGCAATAGATGAATTAATTTGGGAAGACTATGGCGTTTATGGTGTTGATTACCCTTCGGAAAAATATGCAAAAGTTTCGTCATTATCTTCAGTTAAATTGAAAGAGCTTACAGTAAGGGCTGTTCAAGAAGGAAAAAACGTAGTTGTCGATTCTAGTTTTTGGGCTAAAAGTCACCGAGACGCTTATAGAGAACTACTGGCAGCATATGATGTGACGATTAAAGTAATCTATCTAAAAGCTGATTATGATACTTTACGAAAACGATTAGCGATCAGAAATAAAGTCCAGACTGCAAATTCCGCTTTTCCTATTACAGAAGAAATCCTTCAACGGTTTTTTTCAGGATTCGAAGAACCGATAAATGAAGATGAAGTAGTGATTGAGCAAAAGAATAAATGAAGTAGCATCAAAATGTTTTTACTCCTTTTCAATACATTTAGTCTTATTACTGTGCAGGACACAAAGGACAGTCATACTAGAAGCAAAACAGTGATTGGCAATTTCTTTTCTTGTTGCATTCTTCGATTAATAAACGGATCAAAAAGCAAGCCGCTGAAGACAAAATGACTATGGCAGCTGTTAAAGACCAAGAATCAATACAAGAAACCGCCCATTTGGTAAATAGGACGGCAAACAGTAACCAATTTGAGCAATCGAAACCACAAATTACGGCACAAAAAACGATTACTAAAAGACTTGAAGACTTGTAAGAAAAATTAAATATGTTCTTCCTCTTTATTTACGTACGTTATAATATGCTTAAGATTTTTAAATAGAAGGAGGAGAAAACATGGAAGTAATTACACCAACGAATGCAAGAAAAAACCTTTATGGAATCATTAAGCATGTTGTGGCTGACAGTCAACCTGTAGAAATTGCGAGTACAAAAGAGGAAGAAAGCGTCATCATGATTAGTAAGAGCGATTGGAACTCCTTACAAGAAACGCTCAACTTACAAAATGTGGGTGTACTTGATCGGATCAAACACTTTGAGAATGAAGAAAGTGAAGACTTAGGTGAAATTGATTGGGATAGAATGTAAAGATCAAAAAGAATGCTCGCAAAGATTTGTCTAAATTGAAGAGTATCAATCTAACTAGTAAGTTTGATGAACTGATCAAAGTCATTAAGGAAAATCCTTTTCAAACACCGCCGCCTTACGAAAAATTACCAGGATTACCTTACTGTTCAAGACGTCTCAATATCAAACACAGGTTGGTTACAGCGTGGAAGAAGAGAGTAAAACGATCACGATTCTCTCTGTTTGGTCACACTATGAACGTGGGATATAATATGCTAAACTATTTCGACTCTTTGTCAACAAGGACTGATGAGTCGTACAAAATCAAATCTGGGTCAGAATGAATAGCATTCTGGCTCAGATTTTTTGTTAGCTTACTTTGATTAATTGATTGATCAAAATGATTCTAATTCTCATGTTCTCAAATGATTTAAATCTGTAGAATACTCGTTTCGTGATCGGTAAATGAGTCATCGTTTGAGTAAGGGAGAGAATCGTATTGAGATGCCTTCTTCATCGCTCAAAAGTTTTTGAAGTTTTACACAGACCTCTTCGAATAAGAAATCTTCTTATCAAAAAAATCCTTTATTCGTAAGGTGATAATTATAAACAAAAAAATGGAACAGCATAAATGTTTTCGAAATGCTTTCGCACCAACATTTACCTGTTCCGTGGGTTTGGCACCCAATGGGCCGTGAGGGGCTCGAACCCGCGACCCGCTGATTAAGAGTTAAATAATTGATAGTTTTATTTGGTTTGAAAATGCTTTGGATGTGTTGAATTTTATTAAGTATATCAAGGTTTTTAGGCTTGTTTTAATACTAGTTAATACACATAAATATAAAACAGTAAAAGAAGAAACACAGAAATAATCAAGAAAAATGTTGGCAATATGGAGAACGATTCTAACAAAAAGTTTTTTTAAAAAAACATCTTTATATTTAGTTATTAACTAGTATGTAGAAAAAAGGATAGGTGATAAAAGAATTTGGAAAGAAAACTCAATATATCAGTTTATCAGCAGGGAAATTTTTACAGAGTTCCTAAACTATTGATTCAAGGAAAAAAGTACGAAAAATTAACTTCTGATGCAAAATTACTTTACGCAGTCTATCAGGACAGAGCAGAGATTTCAATCCAAAATAAGTGGACAGATTTAAATGGTGATATTTACTTTCTTTTTTCCATAGATGAAGTGTGTTTTTTTATGGGGTGGGGAAGAGATAAAACTATGAAAATTAAAAAAGAGCTAATAGCATTTGATCTTCTATCTGAAAAAAGGCAAGGAAGAAATTTAGTAAATAAAACTTATTTGCATCTAATAGATTTAAATACAGATATACGAAAATTTATTTCTAAATCATTAATAATTAAGGAAATCGATAGAAAAAGTATTGAGAACGAGAAAGTTTGTCAAAGTGAATGTTTGGAGGATTTTGAGAATAACTGCATTCTGAGCTTAGCACAAAACTTTAATTGTGATATTGGTAATATCAAATATTTTCTGAAAAAGTATCAAATTTCTTTAATTCAGAAGTACGATGATTTTAAAAATCTTTTGGAAACTAAGGAAGTCGGAAAAGCAGTCTTCCAAGAAATCTTCGATGAAAATAGGAAGTCGGAAAAACCGATTCCTAGAAATAGGATTAACAGACTCCTTAAAGTCGGGAAAACCGATCCTAATGATACTAATATAAATAAGAAAAATAATATGAGAAAAGATGAAGATAATTTAAAAAGAGAAATTGAAAGACTAATGGATGATAATCCTCTCATTCAGAAGTATGCTCATAGATTGCTATTCGAAAAAAATTATAGTATAGAGGTGTAGTATATAGTTGTTAACTCTTTAGACAATTGCTGGCAATTATTACTTTTCGAACGTGATCATGGCAATGAAAAGATAAGTGCTAATATCAATTTATATGGTGAAACGTTTTTAGAAAGCTTGTTTAGAGAAGTTTTTGAAAAGCAACTAGACTATACTCAGCATAACTGTAGAAATTCTGTATATTTTTTGAGATATTTTGTTGAAGGAATGAAGAGTCGAATTGATAATCTTCTTTTTTAGTTTAAAAGTATATAAGATCTTTCAAGAAAAAGAGTGGATCTGTATGAAGGAAATAAAACATTCAATTGGGAACTAGTCGGTGAAGGGAATACGTATGGTGTAATGATTGTTGATCTTATTGATTGCGATCAAGAACTTATGGAAACCAAACTTTTGTCACTTTTTGTCAAAGGAGTGTGGAAGCAACTTCTGATTAAGAATTGTATCGTGATACCCTACTAGAAAAACAATGATATGGAGTATACCACATTGTATGGAGTAATGTGTATAGGTGGACAAGAAAATGGATGCAGAAAGTAATTGTTAGGGATTGTGTCCAACAATAAAGTCATTGTTCTGATTGAACGGTGAAGTATTAAGTTATCCAGTAGATCTCCATTAAAATAGATTTTAAAGCTACAGGCGAAATTATTTCCGCCTTTTTTTTGATCAATAATAAGAAATGTGGGTGAAGCATGATTCGTGCGCCATGCTCCAAGTTTGATTAGACAAAGTAATCAAACAAACAGGAGGAAATTAAATTGAAGATGAAGAAATTTAAGAAAGTGACGACGTTTCTAGCTTTGTTGTTTACAATGGGGCAACTGTTTGTGTCGCCTGGTCTAGCTGTAGCAGATCACATAGAGTACAACAGGATGACGGCAGTCGCCGAAAACGAAGAGGAAGAGCAAAAGGAAGCACCACCATCGGAGGTAAAGCCGTTCCGTTCCGATGAAGCAATAGATGACATAATAAGAAGTGCCGGTTTACAATCGGAAAATGCACGTGCTAATGATAGTCCAGATGCCAGTGAATTACCAGTCGTAGAGACAATTGGTGATTCACTTTTTATTTTGCCTTCAGGAACTGAAGTTAAGCCACTTGAGGATACAGAAGAAGTCAATGTAACGGGTAACTTTGACGATCGTTACACAATGGATTATATCCTAGAGAATGCAAAAAGCACGTCAGAACAAGAGGAAATGTTAGCAAAATCAGAAGAATATGCTCGGTTAAAACAAAACTTTACTCGTTCTACAGGTTTTACGATTGAAAATGCACGAACGATCGATCATCGTTTATGGAGAAATCTTCCTAATGGGAATAATTTTCTACATGACAGGTTTTATATGTTTCGAATTCGAGAAACAGGTCAGATTGCCTTTTGTATAGAGGAAGGTGTTCCAGCTGGATTGGGCAGTGGTGCGACTCAAGAGAACTTAAATCAGGTTGTTTCTAATGCGGCGTTAAGAGATAGACTTTCCTTGACAGCTTATTTTGGCTGGTACGGGAATTCTGATAAATCAGATACACAATATGTGGCAGTCCAACAAATGTTGTGGGAATTATTTGGTGGAGAAACATTATCTACGACTGTATCTAACTATACAAGTCGCAAGCAATTTGTTGAGTCAGAGATTTCAAAATACAACACTCGGCCAAGCTTCCATAACCACCGGGTAAGGGTAAAAGTTGGAGAAACAGTTACCATTACAGATACAAATGGTGTTTTTGCTAATTATGCAATGGACAACCTGACAAACACCGCAAATGTCACGCTTCGTCAAGAAGGAAATCGTCTCCATATTACCGCAAATGCCAATTCAAATACGAATGGTACAGTATCGATTGCTAGAATTCCGAAAGAATTCGCAAATGCAGCATTAGTCTATCAAGTTAGGAACTTTCAAAGAGTAAGCGTACTACATGTAGAAGACCCGATGTCAGTGAACATTCCCATTGACGTACTAAAAGAAGGACATGCTGAAGTCTTGAAAGTTGACGAAGAAACGGGACTTCCACTTGCGGGTGCTGTTTTCCGTTTTGTAACGTCCGATGGACAAGAAAAAGAACTTACTACCGGTGCAGATGGAAAAGCGCGTTGGGAAAACCTTATGGTGGATACAACGGTAACCATTACAGAAATCAAAGCACCAAATGGTTATATTTTAAATTCAAACCCACAAACATTGACGATTCGGGCCAACGAGACAACCACTGTTCGATTTGATAATAAGGAACAGCTGGCGAATCTGACGGTCATCAAAGAAGATGAAGAAACAGGAAACGCCCCACAAGGTGCCGCAACGCTTTTTGGTGCGAAATATGACTTGACGGATGCAGATGGAAACTTCGTCGCAACATTAACGATGGATAATGTTGACGGGATCTCTCAAGCAGAAATCAAAGGTTTGAAACTAGGCACTTATTTCCTACAAGAAGTAGAAGCGCCTGAAGGGTACAATCTGGATCCAACGAAACACGAAGTTCAACTAACGTACGCTGGTCAAAATGAAACAGTTGCGATTCACAGCCGTACTGTAACAGATCGTGTAATCAAAGGGCATATCGAGGGCTACAAATTCGGTTCTCGTCCATTGATTCCAAACTCTTTAGCAGAGATATTGGAACGAATCTCCGGAACCAATCAAGACATTAAACCACCTTTAGAAGGCGTTGAATTGACCGCAACTGCCCACGCAACAGGACAAGAATATGTGGTTACTACAGGCGAGAACGGCTTCTTCCGTTTTGAAAACCTGCCGTATGATACCTATACGATTTCAGAAACAAAAGGTCCTGATGGCTATCTATTGATTGAGCCATTCGATGTAACTATCTCAGAAGACGGCTATACGCACTTCTTCTTACTGGAAGACTGGATCATTGAGTCTCGTTTGCACATTGTCAAAGTCGATGAAGAAACCGGTAAAAACATTCCTTATGCCGGCGCACAATTCAAAATCTTTGATACCTGGGCAAATGATGGCGAAGGGGCATTCGTATCGATGCAGCGTCCGAATGATACGGAAAGCACTGACGTCTTTGAAACAAACGAAAAAGGTGAGATCGTCACAACAGAAAGCCTTGCATGGGGCGTTGATCGCTATGAATTGCATGAAGTAAAAGCGCCAGAAGGGTATTTTTTACTTGAAGAACCAATCGTCTTCAGTGTGACGCAAGAAGATTCTGACGGGATGATCCGAATTGAAGTGCCGAATCGTTTAGCACGTCAAGACGTCCAATTGATCAAACGCGATCGCTTGAACGAACAACCTTTAGCGAATGTACCATTCAATTTATACCAAATTGAAAAAGATGGGTCTGAAACGCTGGTTGATGAGTTCTTAACGGACGAAGAAGGAATGATTTCACTTGAAGGATTACCTTACGGAGAGTATAAATTCGTCGAAGGGCAACCATTACCAGGGTACCTTGAATTAGAAGAAGACATTGACTTCTCCGTTACTGTCGAAAACGATGGTGAATTGATTGTATTAGAAGTCGTGAACGAACGTGAAGACTTAGAAATTACGACATTGTTTGCGACGGTTGATGGTGAGAAAATCGTGGATCCTACGATCGATAACCGATTGGAAGACAAAGTATGGATCAAAGGGGACGCCATTGAAATTGGGCACACCTATACGATCGTTACTGAATACGTGAATCGCTTAACTGGTGAAGTTGTAAGCCGCGACACAACGCAATGGACAGCTAAAAGCAAAGAAGATGAATTGTCTGTTTTCCTTGATTTACCGGCAAACACCATGAAAGATGCCGACGAAATGACTGCCACTCATGTCCTTTACTATGATGAAGAACAAGAGGAAGAAGTTGGCCGTGAGGTTGATTTAGAGAACATGGATCAAACGGTTCATTTTGTCGCACCAAAACGTGAAGGGGAACTACCGAAAACAGGAAGCACAGCTGGTATGATTCTAACTGTACTAGGTGTGAGCATTGTAAGTATTGTTGGTGGATTCTACTTCTTCCGTAAGAAACAAGCGTAAGCACTTGACTGCAAGGATAAAAGTTCCTTGCAGCTCTTTTTTGAAAATGAAGATTGACTAAAAGTATTCATACTCCACGTCTAATCAGTCAACATTTTCTAGTGTCACCATTTTTTCATACGAGAGTGGAAAAATTGATTACACATTGCCTTTTATCTTCGGTATGATAAGAGAAGAAAAAAAAGGAGGATTTTTTAGTGAAACAATCAAAAAAATGGATCGCACTTGCATTGGTCTGTAGCCAGTTTTTAACAACTATCCCAGCTTCAGCTGCACTTGTTGGTCCAGATGATATAGCAGAATCAACACCAACCGAAGAACAATCACCGGCTACTCCTGAAGACCAGGAGTCACAACCAAGTGAAACACCTGAAGAAACACCAACCGAACCGGTGAATCCACCTGTTGAAGAAGGCCCTGCTGTTCCGGAAGTTCCTGAAGAAACGCCAGAAGAGCCAAAACCTGCGCCGAAACCAGAAGATCCGGCACCGGTTGATCCGCCAAAAGAAGAAATAAAACCAGCACCAACACCGAAGCCGGATCAATCAACGAATCAGGACGCAACGCCGGAGACCGCGCAACCAGCACCCGTTGAAAATCAACGTACGACTTTACCAGAGCTAGCAGAAAGCACGCCAGCTGAAGCCAATCAATCAACGGCCATTGAAATCACTCCTGTCAAGGAAACGTGGGATTTCATTAAAGAAATCGGCGAAGATGCGCGAAAAATCGGTTTAGAAGAAGACCTCTACGGCTCGGTTATGATCGCCCAAGCGATTCTTGAATCTGCCAGCGGTCAAAGTAAGCTTAGCCAAGCCCCTTACCATAACCTTTTTGGGATCAAAGGAACCTATGAAGGAAAGGGCGTCACCTTCAAAACACAAGAAGATGATGGAAAAGGTAATCTGTATACGATCGATGCAACGTTCCGTCAGTATGAAGATTACGAAGCGACCTTCAAAGATTATGCGAAGCTTTTAAAAGAAGGTTTAGCGCATGATCACGAATTTTATAAAGGTACCTGGAAGTCAGAAACGGAATCTTATGAAGACGCAACAGAATTTTTAACCGGCCGATATGCGACGGATACACAATATGGCGAGAAGTTAAACGCTCTAATTGAAGCCTACGCATTGACTAGCTATGACAAAGAAAAAGCTGAATTACCAGAAGGCACTGACGAAATGATCCACCCTGTGGCTAATCCGGTCGTATCTTCTTCCTTTGGCCCACGTGGGGGAGGATTTCATCGAGGCGTTGATTTTGCGGCACCACTAGGCACACCAATTTTCGCCAGCCTTGCAGGAACCGTGATTCGATCCGAATACCATGCGTCATGGGGCAATTACGTTGCTATTGAACACGAGAACGGGCTAACAACACTCTATGCCCACAACAACCAAAACTTAGTGACCGTTGGTCAAACCGTTGAGCAAGGCGAAATCATTGCTTCAATGGGCAGCACCGGAAACAGTACCGGTCCTCACTTGCATTTTGAAGTGAGTTTATCGCCAAGTTTGGCACAGGATCAATTGATCGATCCTATGACTGTCTTACCAAAATAAGCGTTACCCAAAAGAAAGTACTTCGGTGCTTTCTTTTTTTATTTCTAAAAGAAAGGAAAAAACACATGACCGAAACCACAGAAGAAAAAGTCCTCCATTTAACCGTCGGAAAGGAAGTCCGATTGACCTTCACCGCAAAATTTGAGCGATTACGCTCGATCCAATTGAGTTTAAACAAAGTATCAGAATTGATTCGCAACGGCTTAGTGACGCAGGAAACATTGACTGAAGTCGATCGAATCGGGTTGATCACGAAAAGCAATCATAATACCTACGTTCAAGTAAAAGATATTCGGCAGGTTCCGATTGATCCAATCGAAGTCATGGTGCCAATCAACAAGAAGAAAACGGGAGCAAAATTCAATCCCAATGAGTCTTGGGCGCGGCAAGGCTGGTTTGAATATATCGTCTCGGAAAACCAAGAAATCTCACGAGGCGATTTGTATATCTTAGATCAACTAAATACTGAAATTAAGTAAAAGTAAGGTGGAGAATACAAAATGACACAATTTAAGAAATTAGTAATGCTAATAATCTTCGGAATTCTGTTCTTTGGAGCAGCTGGTACATGTTTTTACCTTTATCAAACAGGAGCAGAACCGAAGACACTGTTGATTATCACGCTTGCTTTAGCAGTGCCTGTTGGGATTGCAATGATGATCAGCAAGCGAAAAAAGCGGTATTAAGGAGGCAAAACGATGATAGACGCGCTGACTAAAACGAAGAAGCAAGAGATTGAGAAAAAAACAAAAGAGTTGATCGAAAGCCAAGGAATTGATTATGAGGAGTGGCGGTTTACCCTTCACTTCAACTATCTAATGAATCATATCAACGACCTTAGCGTCACCAATAAACCTGAAGGAGTTTACCCACGATGAATCCATTTATTTTTCAACTTATGACACGCGCTGCGATTGCCAATACAAATCCAGGTCAACTATTTAAAAAAATCATGGACGATGTAAGTACCTGGCTATTAGCTGGTATCGGTGTTTATGCGGCTGTTCAATTTATCCTGGGCTGTATGGATTTCATGTCCAAAGAACCACAAAAGCATTCGATGGGAAAAGACCACATGATTCGTGCCTGCATTGGATTGATTGGCGCATTTGCGGCAGCCACAATCATGGCTTATTTAGAAACGCAAGCCAAAAGTTGGGTAGCCATTGTTCATCAAACGGTCATCATGATGGGCATATACTTCCCTCGATAAGACGATTTACAGATAGGGGGGCGTCACTTGATTAGCATATCATTTGATCAAAATCATCGTTTCTTAAAGAAACCGATATCCCTGTACGAAGGGCTTTCCGTGCTTTCACAAGTGGAGGACCAGCTAGCACTAGAAGAAGTAGAAGAGTCCGTGCATATTCGAATCTATTCGAACCAGCAAGATGCCAAACGTCGTAAGAATTCCAACTTTGATGCTGTCATGACCTTGGGACTCGGCTATGGGTACAATCTTCTTGAATTTATCGAAGAACAAGTGGAAATCAACTATTCCAAAGAAGCAGCAGAAGCATTTATTGGTCATTTGGCATCAGAAATCATGGACAGCCAACGAGCAGAACAAAGCCCAGAACCAGTAGCGGCCGATCCACACGAAAATGTCCAACCCAAAAAGCGCAGAAAATGGCTTCGATCAGTCCTGATAGGGGGTATTGGAATAATCCTAGTATCAGGAATTGGTTATACAGGAATCCACGTATATCAAGGGATACAAGCGACAGAAGCCGTTGAGGATCTCCAATCTAGTAAGGAGCTGCTGGAAAACCGTCTCAAAGAGGAAGCGCCAGAGGTTCTAGCAGTAGAATATCCTGAAGAAATTGGGACGATTGCAACGTTATTAGCCGAAGAAAAGCGGTTTGACGAATTGAAAAGTTTCAATCAGGAATGGCCAACGCCAGAAGGATCTTTTGATTTAGCCTTTCATCAAGAGGATTGGGAGACTGTTATTTCATTGGATGAAACTTCGTTGACTGAAGAGCGAAAAGTAATGCTCGCTTACTCTTTCATTCAATTGGATCGACTAGAAGAAGCAGAGATCCTTAATCGCACACTAAAAAGTGAAAAGCTCTCTGTCCTGATCACCGAACAATGGATGGTGCGCGGGATCAAGTATGTGCAATCAGGGAATTTCCAGGCAGCCAAAGATATCCAAAAGGAATTATCCGATCCTTACTTAGAGGAGTTGATAGAAACTGGAGAGGCCTGTCAAGAGATGATCGATTTCTATAAGGAACAAAAAGACGATAGAAACAAAGAACTATGGGAAAAACGTCTGAAAAAATTAGGAGAGGAGTATTTAGAGCATGAAACACAAAAAACAGCTACTTAATAATAAGAAATCCGTTTTGATTTTCGCCAGTTCCGCTATCTTAGGAATCGGCACCGTCGCACTATTAGGAAACTCACTATCTTCAACGGATGAGACCAGCACTGCTGATACACAAGAGCAGATATCTGAAGAAAGCAGCAATACGACTACGAAGGAGAGGGAATCTCCTAACGTCAAAGAAGGGACTAAAGACAAGGCAGCAAGTATCTTTGACCGTTTTGAACTCGCTCCACCATTAGGAGGTTTATTTGCAGGTGATCAACGTCGAGAAACCGGAAGTGCAGCATTGCAGCCACAAGAACTTTTGTCGATCGCCAATGCGATTCGTGAGCGTGATTCACAAGAAACACCAGAAACGCCTGTTACACCACAGCCTCCTGCTTTGCCAGAAGGGCCGCTGCTTCCTGTACCTGAACCAGACGACGAAGGCGATTTACCTGTTGTTGAGCCGCCGGTTATTGTTGATCCTCCGATCGTAAATCCACCATTACCACCAATCATTCAAGAGACGACACCAATCATAAATGTTTTTGCACAAACGATCTATTTGAACCAGGGCGATTCATTTTCCCCCTACGATTATTTTTCAGTTACTGATAGCGGGGATACTTCACCAATCATTGAAGTATCTTCCTATACGCTTTCAGCTGGTACTCATACCATTTCGATTACAGCGACCAACCGTTTTGGGTATAGTGCCTCTGCCACGCTTATTGTAGTAGTTAACTCTAGACCTGTATTAACACCTGCGGCTACAGAGATTGATTTAGAGATCCATGACAAAATTGATCTACTTGACTATATCCAAGCAGATGACCTGGAGGATGGAGATATTACTGATTCTGTTCGGGTATCGACCAATCTAGACATGAGTAAAGAGGGAAGTTACGAAGCAACATACAGAGTTCGTGATTCTTCTGGGGCAAGTGCAAGACCGGTAACGATTACTTTCCACGTGACCAATGAGGCGCCTGTGATTCATACGCAAGATATTGAGTGGGAGATTGATCAACCGCTTAATCCGTTGGATTTTGTGAAGGTGACGGATCGTGAAGACGATCGTGACGGATTGACGATTGAAGCGACTGAAGAACACATTTTAGAAAACAACGTGGATATCAGCAAAGAAGGAACGTATACCGTTCGTTTTGGTGGTATCAGCGATCGGGATGGAAAACTAGCAGAAGAACAAACAATGACTGTCACTGTTGTCAATGAGGCACCAAATATTTATATACCGGACATGATTATTGAAACGGGGGCAACGTTTGATCAAAATCACTTTATCAATTCCATCATTGTAAGTGATCGTGAAGACGACAAAAAAGGGCTGTTACCGACGATTGAAGTGGACGATGCAGCATTAAACGCCGTGGATACTTCTTCAGAAGGCGAGTTTTTGATCCCTATCTCAGCAACGGATAGCTACGGCAAGCGTACAGAAGCGGTTGGAAAAGTCATTGTGGATGCTTTACATGATCAAGAACCGCCAGCAGAAGAGAGCACTCCGATCGACGAAGTGAAAGCAGTCCGTGAACCTTTTTTACCAGAAAGTTCGGATTATCTTATCGAGGAGGTTTCTACCCCTAGTGAGCTTTTGGTTGAGAATAGTGAAGAGGCCACTACACCAAATAATATCGAGAGTGAACAAACTATCAAGAATTCAGAAATAGAGGATCGCTAAACCATAAAAAGTTACAGAAAAAAGAAGTGTCTTACTAGTTAAATCGTGAGACACTTCTTTTTTTTATACGGAGGAAATTGATGAGTGGAAAATCAAAATATCTCATTTTAGCAATCCCACTATTAGAGAACGGATTGCGATCAAGCAGCTTTTGGGTGAAAAGCCAAGTAATAGAAAAGGATGGAAAATTGTATATAGATTTTGATTGGACTGATGAAATTAGAGAAACAACATATTTCGATTCAAAAGAATCAGCTGAAGAGATTGCAAATAAACACTGCGCTCAGCTTCAGCCAAATTTTTGTAGTGTAGTAATGGTGAGCAACCAAGCAATTAAGTTATTAGGGATTAGTAGGGATAGAACACCAGATAATCTAGAGCTGTATTACATTTAAGATCAAAATTGATATAAAAATTTTTATTTGATTCATTCAATCTAAATGAACCAAAAAAGTAGATTCTATATTCTGAGCTTCTTTTTGCTTGTTTTCTTAAAAACTTTTCTTTATGAACAACACCATGATGAATCGAGTTGTTGCGGTTTAAATTAAAAGTTGGTTTAGAACTTATATCATTCAAATGGCATACAGATTTTAACTTTAAATGATAAAAAGGATTATCTTCTGGACCTCTTAAAGATACTGAAGCATCAGAATAGTAGATTTTAACCTCTCCTTCATTGAGTGTTGTAAATTGATTTAAGTCATGAAAATGGTCATTAAGATCGATTGGGAAATCGAATTTATTAACAATCTCGAAAAGTTCTCCTTGTTTTGTTCTTTCAAAAATATCAATTAATGCTTTTAATGATTTTAATTTTTTATTTAAAATCTTTTTATTATCAGAATGGACTTTTGATGAAGAATATGCCACAGAAGAAGAAGTACTTAACTGTTTATTACCTGTATTCGTTGTCTTTGAATCAGATATTTCTGCTAACAGTCCTTTAACCAAATCAATTTCAACAGTAATTTTACTATCATTTCTGTTGAAAAAAAAGCTTTGTTCTTTTTCTCCGATGCGCGATTTTGCTTCCTTTTGCACTAAAGAGCAAGAAGAAGAATGTCTTTGATCTAATTTAGCAGATCTGAAATGAGGATCTTTGATAAAAACTTCTTTACCGAAGTTTACTAATACTAGCTTAAAATTACAGGTGCTTGAACATTGGAACGCACTTTTATTTGTGAGTTCTTTATTTAAAGACAATTGATGAGCTGTTTCTGGTTCTAAAGTTTCACTTTTTTCCAGCGAATAGGCGTTACTATATGTTTCCGGCATATTTTGAGTTCCTTTCATTTATTTTTATTTTAACACAAAGTTTTGAGGAGAAAACAATGAGACCATATAGTCTCAATCAACCATATGGTATAAGAAGCGGTGTGTATATCCTATTATTAAGTTTTGAGTATTATTCCAGAAAGTATGAGAGATAACCGTTGTTAATAATTGGGATAGTCTAACTGTTAACTATGTTCATATTTAAAGGAAAAGGAAGCAACAAAAAAAGAGATCTCACTAAAAATCTAACTTAATCGATGATATTTGGTTGAATTTGGACGAATTAATTAACCATATTTTCACTTTCTATCATTAAAACAAATGGGATTTAAAAATTATTTCAAGTTACCAAACTACTCTCTTCTATGTTAGTAGAGGGTCTATAGGGGAATAACGCTATAGTACTAAAACAAGATCGTAAGCAATCTAAAGGGCGTTGAATCAGGACCGTATCCGTATAAGCTGTCAGTGATTGTTGAGTCAACCGAGAAGAGCCACACGGAGCTATTGGGCAAATGGATTGATACCGACTATCTATTAGCAACGCAATGGATTAAAAAAAATACTACCAAACAAACGAATATAGAAGGAGGAGATTTGTTCATATGACTGGTAAAAAAAATCTAGTACAGGTGGTTGAAGTTAAGCCAACAACATTGATTGGGAAAGATATACAAACCAATGAAATCCTTCGCGCACCTGTAGATGAAGTCATTGCCGAAGACTTTAAGATGCAATTAGAAGAACGATCCCAAGAGGGTGACGGCTTATTCATGGAAAGGGAGGAATTCCATGGCCAAGTATTCTAAGCGATCAACTGAAGCACTCCAAGAAGAAATAGCCGCATTGACAACTTCAAGTCTTGAACATGTCAAAGAATACACGGATTCACCTGAACAGAAATTGAAATTACTTGATTTCATGGGGAATTTCTATCAGTACTCGCTTAGGAATCAGCTATTGATCCAATCCCAATTTCCAGGGGCAAGTGGTGTCGGAAGTTTTGGTTTCTTCAAAAAAATGGGCTTTTCGGTGAAAAAGGGTGAAAAAGGAATCCGTATCTTGCAGCCTAACCCACAAACCTATTTTAAAACGAAAGCAGGAGAGACGAAACGTTTGACCGACGCAACGCCTGAAGAAAGAAAGGCGTTGGACCGTAAAGAGTTGAAGCAACATACTGTCACATACTATAAGTTGACTTCTGTTTTTGATATTTCCCAAACCACCGCTGGTCCAGAAGACTACCCGAAGTTGTTTCCAAATCGGCCCTTCTCTTTTGAAATAAAAGATCCGCAACTCCTGAAGGAACTTGATTTAGGTCTGAGACAGGTCGCAGACAAGCTGAATGTTCCGATAAATAATCGTGAGAATTCTCTCTTTCACATTCAAGAATTAGGCTCGGCAAAAGGCGCATTTATCAGCGATAATCAAGGACAAAAGGAAATTTTTTTGAGTCACCGGCTTTCTGAAGAAGAACAGATCCCAACGCTGATTCATGAATTGGCCCACGCTGCGCTCCATGACCCAAAAAATCTTCCTGAACTAGGGTATTGGACAACGGAAAATGTAACCTCAGCTGACGCGTCGATCAAGGAACTACAAGCAGAAATGGTCTCTTATATCGTAACCAAACACTATGGAATCGACACGAGTGAAGAAGCAATCCGCTATATGGCCTCATGGACAAAGCACTTAAGTGTTCTAGATGAAAAAGAAGAACCTGCTCAACTTCAGATCCTTGAAGACATCCAACGTACAGCCAAGCAATTCGTTGAAACGATCGAAGCGTCTCTGTCTCAAAATCTTAGTCGGGAGAATCTTCTTAAGAACGAACGCCAAGAAGAACGTGAGCTTAGTGACCCAACCGTATCGAACGTTATTGCTTTGGAAGAGCAATTTGCGACACACTATGGTATTGCAGAAAATCCTGCTTTTTCTCGAGAAGAGATTTCACACTATGCCCAGGAAACAACCACCTTGTCAGAAAAAGAGATCCGAGCAAAGTTGGCTCTCCATCGAGACGAGAAAATCGTGGACTGGAGCTATACTGGCGAAAAAACAAGCAGTGAGATCAAAGACTATAAGGAGGAACAACAGCTGAATTTCAGGAAGCGTGTAGTTGATGGCCATGCTTTTTATCAAGTCGATGAAACGATCGAAATCATGCTAAAACCCAATAAGGATGGTACAAGCATTGATTTCATGCAATTTGATCAAGTCGGAGACGTGCAGACCTACGTTGTAGGTAATCTCGAACAAGCAGCAGAAAGATTGGCCTCCATGAACGCTAGTCCAACCTTTGATACTCCGTTTATCCAAAAATTCCTTTCCAAGGACAATGATCAGAAATTGAACCAACACATCCTTCACAACCAGATCATGCGTGACACGTATCAGGAAGAGACAGGACGATCGATGGTATGAAGAAAAAGTTCATGCGTGAAGAAAAAAATATTCTTTTCCTTACTCGCCTGAAGACAGCGGTTCAGAAACTGGATAAAAAGAAAGGGCAGCTCTATGTAGGGATCGGCGTCTTTTTCCTCATGACCCTATTAGGGAACTTGATCAGCTCATTTCTTTATAATTTGCAGTATGTTTTACCAATGAAACTGCCTATGCAAAATATTTTCGGCTTTCACCCGATTCTATATCCGTGGATCTACCTCACCCTCTACCTTGCTGGTATTGGGCTATTTTTTTATTTCTGGTTCCGGATTAAAGTGAACTATGAGTCGTTGGAAGAAGGAAACAAAGCGACGCAGCGCTTAACAACAGACAAAGAAATCGTCGCACAGTACGTGGGTGTGCCAATCAGTGCAAGAACTGCTGTAGAAACGTATCCTGGACCAAGTGGAACGATCGTGAAGCGTATCAAGGATAAAGTCTATATCGATCAAGGGCCTGCTCATAATTTCATCTTAGGCCGTTCTCGATCTGCCAAAGGTCAAACAAAGGTTTTGCCTGATATGGATGTCTACTCTCGATCAGAAGAAAAGCCACACCTGGTCTACGCTTCGGGAAAGTACGAACTTGCGGTTGCTGGTATGGGGAAAGGTACGCTTCAAAAACGTGGTTATGAATGTTCCGTACTTAATCTGATCGACTTAGATCGATCCTTACAATATAACCCTTTGGAATTAGTGAAAGATGCCTATATGAAAGGACAAGTTGATGAAGCAATCGAACTCTGTAAAACCTTCAGTTATCCGCTTTATCATAACGAAGAAGCAAAAGAGCCAATCTGGGAAGAAACCGCAATGGCGCTTGTTAATGCGATCATCCTAGCTTTGTGTTATGAGTTTATTGAAAAGAGTGAGGATCCTTCAAAAACGGAAAAATATATCACCATGTATGCCGTCTCAAACATGTTGGCAGAACTGGGTACCGTAGATGAAAGCGGAGGAACATTACTAGATAAGTATTTTGATAATCTTCCTGCAGGAAACCCCGCTAAACTAGAATATTCAACCGTTAAATATGCGGATGGTCAAATGCGGGCCTCGATCTTCTCAACCACTCAAGCGAAATTAAGAAACTTTATCGCACCTAAAGTGGCTAAGATGATGGCACGATCGACATTTGATTTTAAAAAATTGACGAAAGATTCTACGCCAATCAATTTTACGGATCAGATAACCGTTAAAGGGAAGGTGGATCCAAGTACTGTTGGCGAATACACCTTGACCTATGAAATTACCAATGAATTCAATGAAACCTTTCAAGCAACGAGAAGGATCTCTGTTGTTAAGGGGACAGAATATCAGGCGTTTCCAAATTCAGATGAGTATTTTAAAGGAATTGATCATGTCGAAATGCCGCCTAGTGAATCATTTGATCCAAGAGCAGGCGTTACGTGTTGGTATTACTACAAACCACAAGCTGTTTTCTTGGTCTTGCCAGATTATATCCAGACCAACTATATCATTGCCAGCACATGGATCTCACAGCTGTACCACGTCGCCAGCGAATATGCTTCTAGCTTAGAAGGAGGAAAATTACTCAAACGGATTCGCTTAGGATTGGATGAGTTCGGTAACCGTGCGACCTGTTTAGCCTAGAGACAAAAGAGGCTAGTTATAACTGTCGTTGTAATAACTTTACTATTGAGAAATCAAATGATGGGGTAACGCCCTGAAGGGTTTCCACTGATACTGCGACATGCATTATAGGATGTGCGTCCAAACGTGTATGAAGCTCGCTGAAGTCGGCTGAGAGTTACCGCAATTGCATTTGACAAGCGAAAGCTGTCCAGCGGTGGATGGTGTAACCTATAGGCCGGGTGTCCCAAAAAGTTCAATAAGGTGAGAATGAGTAAAATCTGACTAACTTGTGAATGGAATGTCTGAAACGAATAACTCGTATAAATGCGAGGGGGAAATATGGTATGCCATATTTCCATTGACTCGAGGTTGAGTAAGAATAGGTTTCTATGAAAAACCTTGCATAGTTAAAGGCTATGGAGTAGTCAACAGGCAAAAGCAAGCACCTAAGTTGAGACATATGGATAGATAGTAAGGAACAGGGGAAGCGTCTAACACAGAGGGAGCACCCCAATGAAGTGGTTCTGAGGAAAACCCATAAAGGGGATAACTTGGATTGATAGACGTGAAAGTAGAGCCATGACCCGTGAAGGCTTTGTAATAAAGCTGGAGGAATAGGCTCAAGTCGTTATTTATAATATAAAAAACCTATTAACATCATGGATTCTCGTAAGACTAAAAAGGTCACGAACCAGAATGGAGCGTGATAAAACCATGACTAACACAAAAGAAATTAGCTTAAAGAACAAACAACTCAGACACGCCGAATACTACGACATGACTGAGACTTTCGATGAATTGCACGCAATGAGTGTTGCAAAATCAAATTTTAAAAATCTCATGAAATTCATTATTGACGACAATAATATCTTTCTAGCGTATAGAAATATCAAAAGAAATAAAGGAAGTACCACTGCTGGATACGATGGAGTTACTATAAAAGACATTGAGAAATTGGCATGTGAAGACTTCTTGACTATCATTAAGAGGCGATTTAAGGATTACAGACCAAGAAAAGTTAAACGAGTAGAGATTCCAAAACCCAATGGAAAACTTCGACCTTTAGGAATTCCTTCAATATGGGACAGGATAGTCCAGCAATCTATTCTACAAATTTTAGAACCAATATGCGAAGCAAAATTTAATAAGCATAGCTATGGATTCAGACCAAATTGTTCTACAGAAAACGCCATAGCAGATTGTCTTTCTAGAATCAATCAAAGTAAGATGAATTATGTTGTAGATATTGATATAAAAGGATTCTTTGATGAGGTAAACCATACCAAACTTATGCGTCAAATATGGACAATGGGGATTCGAGATAAACAACTCCTTGTAATTATTCGTAAGATGTTAAAGGCTCCAATTGTCATGCGAAAAGGCAATGTTGTTTTTCCAACCAAGGGTACTCCACAAGGAGGGATTTTAAGTCCACTTCTTGCGAATATATGCCTGAATGAATTTGATTGGTGGATAGCTAATCAATGGGAGGAACGAACTGTAAAAGAGCTGAAACACCACTATCGGAAAAACGGAGCATGGGATAAAGGAAATATCTATTCGAAATTAAGAAGCCACACAAATTTAAAAGAAGTGTATCTGGTACGTTATGCAGATGATTTCAAAATTTTCTGCCGAACAGGTGAAGAAGCCCAAAGGGCTTTTCATGCCACTCAAAAATGGCTTAAAGAAAGACTAAAGCTTCCAATTTCTATGGAGAAATCTAAAGTTACGAACCTAAATAAAGCTGAAAGTGAATTTTTGGGTTTTGCAATAAAACTCCACAAAAAAGGAAAAAAGAAAGTAGCTTTCACCTACGTTTGTCGCAAAGCAGAAGAAAACATTAAAAACAAACTAAAACAACAAATAAAAAAAATTCAATACGCTGGAGCTAAAAGGAGTAGACACCGAGCAATAGGTGACTACAACATGATGGTCATCGGCATCCACAATTACTATCGGATAGCCTCACATTGTAGTGTCAATTTTACTGAGATTTATAGAAGTGTTAGGACAGTAATAGAAGCAAGATTGAAAGCTAGAGGAATGACTAGAACCGGAATCTATGGACAAGATCACGAAGGATACCATTTGTATCTAAAGTCTAAACAAATAAGATATATTGAAGGTTTTCCGATACTTCCAATTGGTTATATTCAAAAAAGAACTCCACTTAATAAACGGAGAAATCTAAATAAATATACCAAAGAAG
The DNA here is from genome assembly GCF_050498885.1 of Enterococcus sp. AZ179. Classification (NCBI taxonomy): domain Bacteria; kingdom Bacillati; phylum Bacillota; class Bacilli; order Lactobacillales; family Enterococcaceae; genus Enterococcus; species Enterococcus sp. AZ179. The sequence goes on from NZ_JBMHEO010000001.1 coordinate 2,336,996, forward strand.
GAAGAAAATTCATTCATCAGGAGCAACAAGCTGTAGAAAGTTGGAAAATAAAATATCTTGTAAAAGGTCTTAGTAACAATAAGAAATGCACTGTGGAATTTTCTGACAACAAAATATCTAAGTTTATTTCCCAAAAAGGGAAATGCGCTATCACAGGAAACGAACTTTTGATGGAAGAAATTGAATGTCATCACATTAACCCATATCATTTGTCCAAAGACGATAGTTACAAGAACCTTGTCATTACCTCCAGAGAAATCCATAGATTAATCCATGCAACTAGTGAAGAAACTATTCTGAAACTGCTTCGGTTAATGAAACTAAATCTCTATCAAATTTGTAAACTAAACACATATCGAAAAAAAGCAGCTAATTTTCCAATATCAATCAAAATGAATTAGATAGGAAACAAATTATATTGTAATTAACGATGGAACGCCGTGTGCGGTGAAAGTCGCACGCACGGTGTGGACCGGGGGAAAAGACGGAGATAGTATCAAACTCTTACCTATCGGAATTTCCTGGGTTCTCCAATATTTCTTCGATGCTTTCTGTTGGTGCAGGTAGAGGTATCCTGATTGATTTTTATGTGCAACACCCTAACCAATTAGTCATGAAATACTCGGATAAAGTGGGAGAGTTCATTGAGGATGAAGCAATGAATAAATTTTGGCTTATGTCCGGTGCTAAGAAGGCCAGAGAAGACTTTTCTGCACTTCTTGGTGAGGAAGAGGTAACAATGAAGAGTCGTTCTGGCGGCTTGTTTGACATCAATAAACAATTTACTGAAACGGTTGATACACGTCCACTGTTTACGCCCGCTGAATTGGGACGTCTAAAAGAAGGGGAAGTGATCGTTCATCGATCTATCCATCGTAAAGATTTAGAAGGAAATGACATACGAGCATATCCTATTTTCAACACTGGAGAAGATGGATCGCTGCTCTATGCATACACCTATCTTTACGAGTACTTTGATCCGGATGGCCGTTGGCAAGACCTCGATTTACCGTATGTGCCAAATATTGAGTTGGAGGAATACAGTCGGAGTTTTGTCCAACGAATCAAGAATCCACTTGCGCAACAAGACATACAACAAAATGAAGAAGAACAAAGAAGGGAGATTGCAGCACTGATGGAAAAACCAGAAGCAATCCTAGATGAAAAATATAAAGGAGTTGACGGGAATAAAATTGCCGCTAACTTATCCTCAATACCGTCTGTCCATTTACCTGAAGAACGGGTAAGTCTTATCGAAAAATATGGCGAAAATGCTGTTTATACTATCCACTCAATGTTAGAAAAAGCGAACCCAGAACGACTGGAGCAGCTTGATCAACTTGAATATTATGAGGAGTACGTCGACTACTTGGAGAAACTTAACAATGAAGCTTTGCTTGAAAAACTACAGTTTTTAGGATACTTTACCGAGCAGAAATGAGGTCACAATGGATGTAATCGACGTTTTACGAGAATTCAGTTCCTTTTTGTTACGATCCAATCTCATCATTTGGGTCTATCGGCAGTTCATGTGGGCATTAGTACAACTCTTTTCTTTCGTTCTTAACAGTTTAGAGAAGCTTTTAGATGGGGTCTACGAGCTGGTGACCTTTTCTTCTTCTTCCGGAGTCGGTCGCTTTGTTCAGAACAATCGCGTGGCGGTTTTTGCCGTAGGCACATTATGCATGATCCTTTTTTTCCTAGGTTACATGCGGAATTCAAAAAAATACCAATTGCCCACTCTCATGGACAATCTTCTATTAGGAATTGGCGTTATCTTATTAAGCACGACACTGACCGCCTCCTTCCTAACGTCAAGTTTCTCGGTGGCCAAAGCAATATACCAATCAAATGGTAGTACCAGTCAGACGATTATCCGGGAAAATCTTTACGACGTTGTATCATTTGATACATTTGGTTGGTCATCGGCTGACAAAGCGACTACGATCGAATATTCAGATGATGCTATGGAATGGCTAGATATCACAGAAGAGGTAAAAGCTTCTGACTTTGACTTTGAAAACAAGATTTCAAAAGAAGTCTTCACAAAAAAAGTCATCGTTAATGCTGAAGGCACGCCTGAAGTCGTGAACTTAAACAAAGGCATGTTTACGATCAATGAGTATTACTATCGTTATTCCTGGAGTCCTTGGACCATTTTAGGTCAGTTGATTCTGTCCATCATTATTGTACTTGCGACTTCATACAAGTATACTAAAGCAATTTACAACGCGTCATTTAACGGGATCATTGCCCCTTTCTTTGCGTTTAGCGATTTAGTAGAGGCTGCCAAAGTGAAGAAGATTTTAATGGGAATTGTCAATACCTGTATCAATGTCATTTTGTTTGCGGTCTCTTTGCGGATGTATCGTTTGATGGTGAATTTTATCAACTCAAACAAGGAAATCGAGAGTATTCAAGGGTTTATCCTACAAGTTTTTATCGCTTTTATCGTTATAGAAGGACCGTTTATTATCCAAGAATTGACAGGACAAGAGTCGGGAATCGGCTCAGCGGTCAAACAAACGATGGGAATGGCTGCCCTTGCAGCATATGGTGGCAAGAAAGGATTGCCAAAATTAAAAGATGGCTTAGATAAAATGAAGAATGGTGTCAAACAAGGCGGCTCCTTCATTGGTGGCCTGGCTAGTGGTGCATTCCAACACGCTGGAGAAACCGATACGCTGGATCAAGATATGAAAGCAGCGTCGTCTGACAACACAGATTCATTCAAGCCTAAAGATAACGCGCTCAGTCCAGACGAAATGGAAGCATTTGAGAAAGAAGTCAAAAATGATTTAACTGGATCTAGTAAAGCAACAGACTCACTCAGTGCTGCAAATGGTGCCACAGAAGCAACGGATTCAGTTGATCAAGAAGAAGTGGGATTAACTAAAGGTAGTCCTTTACTTAGCAGCACGACCAATAAACCGTTATCCAAAGGATCCGACAAACTTGCGACGGGAACTTCACCATTATCAGGTGGGTCGCTAGGATTACTAAGTGAGGCTTCAGAAGGTGAAGGAACTGAAGCCAAAGAAACCACTAATTCTACTGGCAGAGGCTTTACACCAAACTTGGCAATGGCTAAACCGCTTGATCAAGCAATGGATCAAGCACTATCCGAGGCAAGTGATACGCTAGGACAGCCAATCAGCTTGGGTAGCCAAATGGCGATCAATAAAATGATGGCCGGTGATTCGCTTACTAGCCAAAAACCAGCCGAGGCCATGGGCATGCCAGAACAAGTCAAAGCAGCACCAGGATTGCAGCAACTAAACAATCCTAATGCTGGCAACGTCTTGCGTCAATCGATGGCTGGGAAAGCTGTTCAAAGCATGGCTTCAGATAGTCTAGCGGCAGCACGTCCAGGGGCATACGCCTCATTGGCGGGTTCTTCAAGAACGCCTTCTGCAAGCTTCACGCCGTCAGCTGCAATCGTCAGCAATCTTTCTGCAGGACAAGTCTCTTCAGCTGCTAATGTGTCACGCGCATTCACCAAGCCACTCAGTCAAGTACACGTTCCTCAACTAGATAGTTTAACTGGTGTCCAGCAGTTTAAAACAGACCTGGCAAACTCATCCAGACCATTAACAACGGATACCGTAGGAGAGGTCATTTCGAACAAATATGCGGATAGAAAAATTGAAAAAGCACAGAAAAACAAAAAGTACCGAGAAACCTATGACTTAGGGAAAAACACCTCTTATAAAGCCTTATCCAACTTCGAACCTAGAAAAAAATATATAGAAAAAGAGGAGGACTAAGATGGAAGAATTGAAAAACGTATCAAGTATCCGCCCCAAACGAGAGATCGTTTGGGGGATCCGTTTACCTGAACTCGTATTTATTATTCTCGTTACAGGATTGGCTTGGATCATACGAGGGATCGTTTATCCACTGTTTGAACTACCTTTTGTCATATTAACAGGCGTCAATATGCTCTACCTGATGAAGAAACCGAAGGATAATCCAACGATCAATAATTTACAAATGTACAAACTGGTTATTCGACGGTATTTGTTAAAGGAATATGCCGGGTATCAGACCATCGATCCTAGAGGTTTTTCTGAAGAGTAAGGAGAATTGCCTTGCTCTTTTTTAGTAAAGGAGGCATTTAACGCGTGAGGAACAAAAGGAAATTTCCGTTAAAGAAACAACAACCAGAAGTAAACTTTCAATTTACAATTCCTAGTGAAGGGACAAACGAGCAATCAAAACCGCAGGTAAAATCGAAACCAGCGAGGGAAAAGCGGAAGATAAAAACACCAGCCAATCAACCACCCTCTCCAGCATTGACGAGGGAAGAAAAGCGAGACAAAAGGGAAGAAAAACGAAATAATCGAAAAATTGGAAAAGACTTAAAAAAAATCATTGAGGTACACCCAATTAAGAGTTGGGGTGGAACAGAACAGGAAAATTTTATCAGAAATACCACTGGATTTTTTGAAGTCTATCGTCTGAAAGGACGGAATCTATTTGGCATGAAGCAAGAAGCCTTCATTCGATTGATGGAAGCGTACGGGGCTTTATCAAGCCTGTACGAGCCACCGCTTAAGATCGTATCGATCAACTCGCCTGTCGATACAAGCGCCCAACAAGCCTACTATAAGCGTGAATACCAGCGGGCAACGTCGCCTAGGTTAAAAAAATTATTGGAACGAAAGTACTCGGAACTTGCCTTTATTGGTAAGTATAGGCAAATGGAAGAATACTTCATTTTCGTCTTTGGGTATTCTGAAGAAAAATTGAGAGAAAACGTGAGTACCTTCCATAGCTGCCTAAGTAACAGTATTGAGGTTGAGAGCCTCTCAAAAGAAGATAAAGTGCAGCTACTGTTTCGGATGAGCAATCCATCCATGAACCAGGCACCAAATCCGCCTAGAGGGCTTGTTGTAAAAAACAAGCGGATCCTCGAAGAAGGTATCGATGTTGAGTTGCTCGCACGGATCCAACCACAAGGCAATCTCAAATTTGGCGAAACCTATGTTCGAACAGGAACAGGTTATTCTGCCACATTAACGACCTTTCGTCTTCAAAGTGAACCTGATTATTTATGGCTAAACAGTTATACCAAAATCAACGATAAAATCCTATCGGTGGATATCGCAACGCAAGATGATGACAATTTGCGTGCTGCGATCGGACAAGCGTTAAATGAATTATCAAATACTTACCATACCAGCAAGGATGCGACGTCAAGAGAAATTGCCTATGATGACCACCAAGCCTTACTGAGGTTGTCCAAGCAGGTAAGAAAAGGGCGAGAAATCTTAAAGTTCATTATCATTCGGACGAAACTATTCGCCGATACGCTGGAAGAACTGGAAAAGCGAGTCATTGACGTACGAAAAGAGTTGAAAAAAGATGAGTTTGGCGTGACGAATGCCACCCTTGAGCAAGGGTATGAGTGGCAAGCTATGTTTCTAGATTACCATTCGCAATTGATGTTACCTAATGGCCATAGCGGGCTGGATATCTCCAGTACGGTATTTGGGGCAAGTTTTCCTGCAAATCAAGTATTCCTTACTGATCCACGGGGACAATATATCGGCCTTTCCAATACTGGCGGACAGATGATCGTTGATTTTTTTGAAATCAGTGGTGGGCGCACGTTTTATAATATCTTACTAACCGGACTGATGGGTCGCGGGAAAACGACGCTGATGAAAAAAATCATGCTTGATAACGTTGGACGAGGATACATGGTTCGAGGGTTTGATAAGTCTGGAGAGTTTTCAAAGTTGATCAAAAGCTTAGACGGCACGATCCTTCGATTGGATGGCCAAGACGGACGTTTGAACATCTTTGAGGTGTTTCCGTTAGCTGTTAACGAAGATACCCTTCAGATTGACGAGAAAGCGTGTATGATTTTTCATCAGTCAAAACTGGGGACGTGGTACTCGATTTTGAAGCCTAAAGCACCGGAAGAAGAATTAGACATCTTTGATAAGATGGTCAGCCGCCTATACATCCAAAAGGGGTTTAAAGATGCTTTTGGGGATGTGAAGCAAGTGACCGGCCGAGCGCCAAATGACTATCCGATTCTGTCTGATTTGATCGCGCTGATCGAAGAAGCAATGAAAGCGACTCAAATTAAAGTAGAAGAAGAACACTTATATAACATATATACTACGCTAACCAAACTGATCGAGACGACTCAAGATATGTTTAATGGTCCAACGAACGTTCCGGACTTATCGAACCAACAAATTCTCTTTTTTAACATCGATGGGTTGTCTAGTTATGATAAACGCTATGTGAATGCCCAATTGTTCAACGCATTCAACTTTTTCCAAAGCAGCTTATTTATCAATGGACGACGGGAAAATAAACGTTATCAAGAAGGAGAGATCAGCTTTGAAGAGATCAAGCGGGGCATGTTCTTCATGGCTGAAGCGCACAACCTATTAAATGCACGAAACCCGCGAATGGTTGAATATTTTAATACGTTTGCCAGAGAGGCTCGAAAACGATTTTGCGGGCTTTGTTTAGATACACAAACGGTACGATCGCTTGTTTCAAGAAAAGACACTGGCGCTGAAGATGATGAAATGAACGATATCTATGACTTTATGCAATATCGCTTTTTCTTTCAGCCAGGAGACGAAGAATTAAAGAACCTACGTCAGGCAAATGACGGCTCACTAACGGATACTGAAGTAGAGAAAATCAGCAAATTCCAGCCGAAACAAACGCTTTTGAAAATCACCTCTGGGGAAACCTATGAGATGCGTGTTTTTGCTTCAGAGGAGGAATTGGCATTGTTTGACGGTGGAGGAAAACGCTCAGATGATATCGCATAGATTGGGGGAGGTTACATGCTTGGTCAATACTTAAAAGACCGCTGGAAATTAAAAATACTCTTATGGCTCACACCATTCTTGCTCGGGATTGCGGCCATATTGCTTTTCGTTGTTATGATCACCTCCTTTCTTGCGAGTGACGCGCAAGCATCAGAAAGCGCGCCTGTTGGCACTGTGCTAGGGAATAAGAATTTGAGTGCTGAAGTGATCTCTTTACAACCACTCATTCGAAAATATGCCACTGAAAAAGGGATCCCTGATGAAGTGCCATTTCTCAGTGCGATCATGATGGTTGAGTCTCGTGGTATTGGGCCAGATCCAATGCAAAGTTCAGAGTCAGCGGGCATGGCACCAAACGCGATTAGCAGTGTCGAGTGGTCGATCCAACAAGGCGTCAACCACTATTACAATGCTTTGCAGCTATCGAAAACCTTGTCCCTAGGAGACGATCGTAAGATGATTTCCCAAGCGTATAATTTTGGTACAGCCTATATCTCTTGGTTAGGCAGTACAGGAAATACTCACTCAATCAACGTGGCCGATCGCTATTCACTAACGGTCATGGCTCCGATTCAAAGAAGGAATGGGTTCCCGACTGCAGGTACGCCGTATAACTATCCGAACCCGATCGCGATTCCATACAATGGGGGGCAATTATACTTGCACTCAGGCAACTTTTTTTATGGTGAGTTGGTGTTCCAATACATTGAACTCAGTGAAGCACAAGCCGCAAGTCCCGGTGGTACGAATGGCGAAATCGCTATTCTAGAAGCAGTGCTGAATAAAGGACTCTACAACGGAGAGTGTTATGGCTTAACAGCCTATTATGTGGATCAAATGGGCGGTCCTCGACTCATGGGTTCTGGTTTTATGTACGCATGGAAAATCGGACATGACTACAATTGGGCCGCACATGGCTGGGAGGTTATTTTCAATCCCAAATACGAGCAGCTGCGCCCGGGAGACATTATTAATTGGCACCCTGGAGGGGCAGTGTCACCAGGTGTCTATGGCCATACCGGCGTGATCTATAGCGTTGATAATAATGGCAACTTTTCCACCTATGAACAAAACGCGGAGAAGGGGCGAGTTTGCGCGAAATACAACCGTTCCATGAGTTCTGGTTCAATCGCTAGTATCGTCCGTAAAGTGAACTAATAAAGATTAAAGTGGAGGAACGCAACATGGAAGAAAAACAAGAAAACGTCTTAGTCATTGCCTCAATTTACCTTGATGAAGAGGATTGGCACGAGCTAACACTCTATGAAAATGTCACAAAACTAGTTGAAAAAACAGATAAAATCGAAGACGAGACCATCCTTCAATTTATCTCACAGGGCCGTCTTGAAAGCATTGACTGTTCCGACGTAGAGTGGTATCGATTCGTGTCAACTGATTCTCCTCTCGCCAATTATGTACGATCTGGTGATCGCTATGATTGTGAATGGGACTTAGAAGGAAATCGAATAAACGAAGAAACGAGATAGAGGTGCGCAATGAATAAAAAAATAATCGTATCGTGTACTGGGCTGGCCATTCTTTTAGGAGTTGGTGGCCTATTTTTATGGACAGAACTTCGCTCACCGACAGAATCAAGCACGTCCTTTTCCACCAATGAACCCGCAATTACTTCTGTGTCTTCAGAAGAAAAGGCCTTTGTATCGGACGATTCAAAGGCCTTAGTTGCTTCATTGGAGGAACAAAAAAAGTTGGTCGAGCAAGCGGAAGCCGCAAGTGTTACTCGTCAAGAAATCATTCGTGTATCAGAACAATTCATTCGGGGATTTTACTCCATATCTTCTAATGAAACAGAAAAACAATTGGCAGAATTATACCCGTTGATGACTGAAACTGCGCAACAATCGATCGCTCCTTTCTACTTAAGTCCGGATGATGATCGTTTGATCACACGTGCATTACTGGGACAAGAGACCTACCTCTTAGATGAATCTTCTACAGACACAGCCACTACTCTTGTACTGGCAAAAATTGATTTAAGGATCGATGGGAACGATCAATACCTGAACAACTATATCGTGAAAGTTCACCTTCAGTCTTCAGAAGACGGGTGGCTGGTAGAACGTATCGAAGAGGCCATTCCAACGAATGAAGTGCCAGAAGTTTTCTTTGAAGCGATCGGTGAGTAGGGATGTCAGAATACAAGAATAAATCAAAAATTGATCAAATACGAGACTGGTATGAAGTCGTTCAGATTCGTAAACGTCGGCATCAGTCAATCTGGTACTTGGGATACTTTTTTCTGATGGTCGTGGTCTACTCTGGCATGATCCTTTCTGGGATTTTTATCAAGTCAAATACAGATGTTGTATCGACACCAGTCGGTCAACTGTACACGCTAAACTCGCGAACCTATACCTTGCATGAAAAGACAATCGATAAAGAAAATAATCGTGCGTTGTTTATTATCACCAATCCTGAAGAGCCGTTAACAGACATCTACAATCAATTAGATGTAACACTCGAATTTATCAATGCTTCGCAACATAATGCACAGGCTACTGTCATTCAAGGCGACCGAGGATACTATGTTATCCTCTTGGAAAATCTTCCAGAATCCTACACCGCTATGCGGGTTGCATTTGAATTTACCATCAATGATGTGGTGTCTGAAGGGGTCATTTTGGTGAATGAGAAAGAGGAAATTTCTGAAGAGATCCTTGTTCCTTCAGAAGCAGACGTCTTCGTTCAATCCCTTGAATTTATGATTGAGGATCGCATGGAACAAGTAGATAAAAATCGAACCTTACAAGAAGAAAATCAGAAAACAATTGAGGAATCAGAAGAGAAAATTTCGATTCTTGAAGAAAGTAAAGCCCACATGACGGACCGAGAAATTATCGAAACCGACGGTTCGATCGAACAATTGAAACTTGCGATAACGAACCTTGAAACACGGAATCGAACCATTGACTCAGAGATCGAGGAACTCGAGAAACAAGTTGCCAATTTAAGGGATAGGCTCAATGAATCCGGAGAAAGTCAGTTGAAAAACTGATGTGGCAATGTGGTGGTAAACATGTGGCAAAGATGTGGCAGTGCGCCACAAATGTGGTGGCAGTCATGTGGCAACCTGCCACAAATGTGGTGGTAAACACTACTTTCGCGGTCCCCGCCAAATCACCCAGCACTGCTGGGTTCACACGAATGTGGGACCGGATTTCCCTTATGCTCTTTCTAAATACCCCCTTGTTTGTCGCTTCGCGCCACCCAGAGGGATTTAGAAACCAGCTCCATTCTTCGAAAGGAGGTCGATCGCCATGACTCAGCGGAACGATTCGTTGTGCGAAATTCACATCCGACGAATACCAAAAGAGAAGTTGATTCGACTAAAACGCCAAGCAAAAAAACAAGGTAAAACACTTCAAGATTTCATGTATGAGCAAACCCTGCGCCTCGCCGATGGTGAGGAGATTGTCGCGGTACAATACAAAATGCTGGAACAACAATCACAGTTGGCACAAATCATTCAAGCAAACACAGAAGCGCTGTTGGCACAAGAAACTCGGTGGCGCGCGCTGCTTGGAGAGGAGGAAGAATAATTGGAAGACACTTCTACAAATTTTGCAAGAATCAATGCGCGGATTTCACAGTCCACAAAAGAGTTCTTATTATCCTACATGAATGACCACAAATGTCGAAGCCAGGGGGAGGCACTCGACGACTTGGTTGCCCAAGTTCAAAACCAAGAAACGAATCTGTTTGTTGCGGATCTCGTGGCTGAACAAACCGCTGCGCGGGTGATCGATTCTCTTAAGAAAAACTATTTGGATCCAATGCGGATCCGAACCGGTTACGTGGACAAGCAGACAAAAGCGCTATTAGAAGTCATGAATCATATCATTCTCAAAGGAGAATTTGATCAAGAAAATGTTATCACTACCGACGTCTTAGAAGCCAATGTTTTGACGACTGCACAGGATAAAGTACAAAAAGACATTGAACACTTTAGGCAGCGTAAGGCAAGCATAGAGGAAAAACGAAAGGCAAGCAATGAGTTATAAGGCAGGAATCGTCATGCGGACGAAGTTCATTTCTCCAGGTGATAAACGATTCAACGGGGCCATCAGGTACCTTGACAAGGAACAGTCGAAGCGGATCAATAATCTAGATAAGTATTATGGCATTGAGTTCATGAGCGAGGCCGAAAAAACACCCAAACGAATCTCTGCCTTGTTCAATGGCTACCAAGATTATTTGGATGCAGCGCACCTGGTTGATCTCAAAGGTAAGTTTGAATTGGCCAAGGAAAGAGAGAGTCCGATGTGGCAAACGGTTTTTAGCTTTGACCATGAATACCTGAAGGAAATAGGGTTGTATTCACAAGGGGAACATGGCTTCTTAGATGAATCCGCGATTCGTCAAGCGACGATCGGTGCAATGAATAAGCTAGTTGAGGATATGGGCTTTGGATCTAGCGCTGCCTGGGGGGCAGCTATTCACTTTGACACGGACAATATTCACGTGCATTCGATGTTAGTGACGACAGATCCAGAAGGGATGTTGGATCGGATGACCTACAGAAATCAATCGATGTATCGTGCGAAGATCCCTCCGAAGGCAACCCGTGCAATGAAGTCCAAATTTGGTAGTGTGATCATGGATCGCGACGCGTCATTAAGTCGGATCTCTTATTTGATGCGGCATGAGTTAGTTAAAACGAGTATGTCCATCGGTTACTCAAAAAACCTCAAGATTATTCAAGGGGTCACCCGCTTGATGAACCAGCTGCCTGATGACCGCAGACTATGGAAATACGGCAACAATGCCATGATTGATTTTCGTCCGCAGCTGGATGCTCTTTCAAGGGAAATCATGAGTCAAAACAATCCAAGCGCCCTTCAGGAACTTGACTCCTTACTTGATGAACAAAGTACGATGTTTCAAAAAACATTTGGAGAAGCAACTGTTCAAGAGGGACGGCCTTCTTATAAGCAGCAACAGTTGGCCAACTTGTATAAGAATATGGGGAACGCCTTGTTGACTGAGATGAAAAAGAGTATGAGCCGCGACGAGTGGATGGCGAAATCTGCTTTTACCCCAGAAGAAGTCAAAGCCTATCTAGAAGAAAAACGGGCGCCTATTCTTGGAAAAAAAGCACTGAATGATTTCAAGAAAGCGATCGATGATTCCCACCAAGAGTTTCTAAGTAAATGTGCCTATGAGCGCGAAGAATGGCGTAAAGCAACGATGAGAAAAAGAGAATTAGAACACGGGAGAGGCTACTGAGGTAGCCTCTTTTCTATGTGTTAAAAGGAGGAACTATATGAGTACACAAGAAAAGAAACGAACGAGAATTTACTCCAAAGCAGAGATTAAAAAAGCAAGCTTGGTCGATATCGTCAGTTACATTCAAGCACACGGTTCTGGCGAGTTAGAAGGTCATGGCCGCTACTTGAAGTACCATGTGAACGGGCATGACTCCTTAATTATTGATCAGAAAAAAAATTACTTTTTTCATAATAGTATTGGACGTGGGGACAACATTCTTTCTTTGCTTACACAGTATGAAGGCTATTCCTTTCAAAATGCGGTTGGCTTTCTTCTTGGAGAAGAGCTTGAAGCACACAAGGGGTACGATGAACCAGAAGAAAATAAAGGTCCTTATAAACATGCGTATGAGGCAGCCGATTCTACAGAAAAAGTAAGGCACTATTTGGAAAATATACGCGGGATCGATCGGGAAATTATTACGTACTTAATCGATAATGATTACTTGATTCAAGATAAAAAATACGGAAGTGCGGTTTTAAATTGGAAACAGTATGGACTGGCACAAGAGAAGATCGTTGGTGCAACGAGTATCGTCATTCGAGCCAAGATCACGGATTCGCCCCGTAAGTATATTGGAGAAAATTCCGAGAAACATTATGGGTTTAACATTACTCTTGGTGAACCAAAAGCCATCTACTTCTTTGAGGCAGGCATCGATTTACTCAGCTATTGGTCGCTGCATAAGGACCTGACGGATTGCCGCTTAGTTTGTTTAGAGGGTCGGAAGGAAAAAACAGTCGTTAAAATGATCCAAGAAGGCTACCAAACCTTTGAGACCCTTCCCAAAAATGGCATTTTCTATGGGGTAGACAATGATCCAGCGGGTCAGTCTTTCTACAGTAAATGCGATAAAAAAATCAATATCAAGCAAGAGGTCGGCACTGATACGCTGATTATTAATCAAGCCTTGAATCCTTATGACCATCAAGTCCAACAAGAGATAATTGACCAGGTCAACCAGGCAGCTACCATCCACGGTGTAGATCCGTACCTACTCCTAACGATCCAAAAGATTGAGAATAATCTAACAGACACGAACAAAATTTCAAATGACTGGAAAGCCTACGGTTACTTTGCTAAAACCCCTAAGAGTCATGCCAAAGAAGAAACGATCGACCTGACTGATGCCTTAGATACCCTTTGTAAGGACATTAATGAAAAGCATGTAACACTTGAATCGATTGCCGATTTATACCTGGAGAATAAACCGTCAGGATTAGAGCAGCAGCTGCTTCAGAGTCGAGGGAACGAGCTGTATTCGACGTACGCGAATGATCAAATGGAGATTGTTCATGAAGTCAGCAAGGATTGGAACGATTTTTTAAAAGAGCAACGCTCAGAAGGATTGATCACGGAACATACGCCTCTGGTCATTCAAGAGCCAGTCGATCAGGTGAATCGAAGAAGTATCAACCAATTCAAGTATTACTTAACCGATAAGAAAGACAATGTTGAAATGAAAGCATTGTTGGTGGATCAGTACAGTATAAACCCCAAAATCGTCGATGCGCTTTATAAAAAAGGATTGATGCGTCAGGATATCCATGACCGGATCGTCTTTTTGTGGAACGATCAAGGGCGCGTCACAGGCGGCCAATTGCGGGGAACCTTCCAAAGCAAAGAGTTTGGCAAGCTTGGCTATGAACAAAAGATAATGGACTTTTCAGCGGAAGGCTATGGGTTCAACGTAAGTTTGGGAACACCTCAAAGTATCCATTTCTTTCAGTCGCCTGAAGACTTGTTGGCTTACTGGACGTTGAATATCGATCAAGTAAAAGACACGATCCTCTTTGCTTTATCAGATGGCCAAGCCGAACATGTCGTTGATAATATCAATAATAAACTTCAGGCAGGGCATAAAATCCAACAAGTAACGTTTTGTGTCGGAAACAATAAACAAGCACTTGAGTTGTTGGATAAAGTCGCTCAACTAAAAACATTCAACCAGCAGACGTTGTCGCTTCAGACCGAACTTGGATCCGATATTGCCTTTCAGTCCGAACGGCCAAAGATCGGGATTAACTGGATCAATGAATTGATCGCAAAAAAGGACCGGGACCGGGAAGTCAATGCGGTTAAGCAAAAGCAACAACGAACCGCTGCTCCCCAAAAAGTAGAACAACACTATGCACGATCCTAAGGAGGAAAACAAATGAATCGATTTACTGGCGTTGGACGGCTCGTCCAACAACCAATCGTAAATGAACTCAAGTCTGGCCTTTCAGTCGCAAATTTCAAAGTGGCCATCCGAAGAGGGTATAAAGATAAAACTGGCAAGGAAGTCACTGACTATCTTCCCTGTATTGCCTGGAGAAAGACAGCAGAATATATTGGGAAGTATGTATCTAAAGGGGTTCTTGTCAGTATCGAGGGTAGAAACGAGACGAGAAGCTATAAAAAAAATGATCAAACCATTTCTGTGATGGAAATCAACGTAGAAACAATCAAGCTACTGGAGTCTAAAGAGGTGGTAGAAACGCGAAGACAGCGGCAGGCTGAAAATGCGAACCCAACAGGGGAGTTACCTGAAGATGGCAGCTACAGTGCCTTTGAAAGTGAATATGAATCAATTCTTGTAGATCCAAATGACTTACCTTTTTGACAAAATATGAACACAAATGTGTTTACACACAATTGTGTTCATGCTATAATTGAGTCAGAAGCAAAGGAGGCGGTAGAATATGGCAACTATAACTGTACGTGTTTCAGATGAAGAAAAAATGTTTCTGGATCATATGGCCAATTTTGAAGGAAAAAGCTTATCTGACTTAATGAAAACAAAGACGCTAGAATCTTTAGAAGATGCATACGACGCTAAAATTGGAGATCTTGCCTATGAAGAATACTTGAAAGATAAAAAATCTAATCCATTATCTAAGTTACTAGAAGAATATGGAATGGTGGATTAGTAATGACGTATTCTTTAGAAACGACGACTCGCTTTGACAAACAACTAAAAAAACTGGATCGTTTTGAAGCAATCACTATTTTGAAATGGTTATCGAAGAATATTGATGGTACAAGTGATCCAAGGAAAACAGGAAAAGCTTTAGTAGGTAATCATGCTGGTAAATGGCGCTATCGAATTGGGAACTATCGCGTTATCGTAAAAATAGATGACGATCAAATGATCATATTAGCATTGGAAGTCGGTCACCGGAGAGGAATATACTCGAAATAAAAAGTAGTATCCTGGTTAGGATACTACTTTTTTCGTTGGAAATTTTTCATAATCGTGCGATCTTTGCCTTCAAAATTCAATAACGATCTACTTTTAAAATGTTAGCCCCCCTAAATTTACCAAACTGGAAAATACCGTTGAGATTACCTTTCAGTGTTCCGATAATAAGGAATCGTCAATTTTATTAATGTTTTTTTTGGCATTATTTTTTAATGGAGTAGACAGGTCTATCCCTTTGTCTAAAAGTCATTCTTGCGTCTTTGAGTTAATATATCTTTTGTCCCCTAATAATTTCTCAATTGGACAATCAGAAGCAAGTGTTTCAGCCATATTCACATCGTGAACGGAGGCCTTAGTGACTGTAAAAGTCAAAGGAAACAAGTTTTTGGTCAACATATGGCGTTAATCTTCAATCCGTAAACATGTTGTTTTTTTAGTTAAGGTGTATCCAATATCAGCTACTTCAGATAACAATTATAGGCTTCGATATTCAGAGAAAAGAGGGCTGGAAATTTTTACCCACCTTTTTTAAATGGTTGAAAGCTATACTACTTAGTTGAATATTTTTGTAACGCAGTGGCAAATTGCTGATTAACACTATCTTGAATATTTTCTTTATCTTTTATAAGCTCAAGTAATTTATCATAAATGCTCTTGTAAATTATTTTATGAACACCGTGTTGCAAAGTTTTTTCCGAGAATTCATCCATGTCAAACTCAGTTTCAGTCGAAATTACTAAAGAAATCAAATTAAATATATCTTCTTTAGTAATTTTGTCTATCATAATCATGTCATTCTCTCTAAGAAAGAACCCTTGATTATTTTCAATTTTCAAGTATTTCATAAGTATCTCTCCTTGCTTTGTAAGTTTGCTCCCCAGCTTCAAGACAATCTAATTGAATAGAGAGGTTACTAACTGATTTACCGTTATACGAGTGTAACAGTTTATCAGTGGGATATCCATAGTATATATTAAAATGTGCTTTGCCATCTTGGACATTTCTTTCTGTGTGTAAAATAAAATCAGGTTTTATAGAAGCCCCTATTGTATTATTGTGTGTTGAAACAAAGACAGGTATGTGAGTAGAGATATCTTGTAGAACAGAATTTATTTTCTTATTCAAAAACATATTGTCAAAAGATGATTCTGGTTCATCGATAAGAAGCAGATCATATTTTAAGGCATCCTCAATTTTTCTAAGAAAATTGTATTCGGCACGTTGGCCTCCAGAAACAGGATTCATGTCTTGATTCAATATTTCTACTTGTATTTTAACAAAATATTTTACAAAATCAGCCTGCTCCAACTCATTTTTCTTTTTTAATGATTGAAGATAAGTAAAAGGCTGATCATAGGTTTTGAAAACTTCTGTAAACGAAGTTTTTCTTTTAATTATATCAAGAACTTCTTTTGCACCTTTAAATGGTCGTTTTGATTTTCTGATTGTAAAATCATAAATTTCAGTTTGCTCTAACGTCTTTGCTTTCTGTAGTTCTTTGGTCAAATTATTGAAATTATCTATCATTAAAATTTCTTTTGCAATATTGGTAAAATCAATATCTGTAATACGTTGAATCCTTGTTTTTAATTGTAAAGTACCTTGTATATCGGAGACCAGAGAATTTGTTTTATCTTTAATCAGGTTGTTTAGATAAATTCTCCTATATTCATCTACTAGTCTGTTTAATAAGTTGATTAAAGAATGTGTAGGTAATTCTTCGCTGATCAGTACAGAGTATTCTTGATTATCTAAAATAATTTGTACAGATTTGATTAATTCTTCAAGTGTTTTTAAGGTTTTTGACTTATATGGTGTTTCTGAAAAAAGTAATGCTTTTGCAAAAGAGTCTTTCTTTTCGGTATTTTCAGCATTTTTGATTAAAGATTTTAAGTATTTATTCAAATTAGAATCAGTTTGCTTAGGATCAATTTTCAAAACTAATTTCAAAATATCATTAAATTCTTTTAAGAAATTTTCCGTAAAAAGGCTTTCATCTTTTAAAAGTTGTCTATTAAAATTTTCTTTTGATTCATCATCACTTCTTTCGACCAACTCAAATTGACGTATATATTTAGTGTTGCTTGTAGAGCTAGCAATATCTGTTAATAAATGGGTCTTTCCCGATGAACGCTTACCCATCAATACGTTTAAGCCTGTGGATGCAACAATTTTTTCAGTTAAATCAAAAAGATTTTTTCCTTCTTTTAAAGACAATGCAACTTTGTTCTTATCAGATAAAGCATATTTTAAAGCAGATAATGTAATTTCGGATATATTGACATAAGTTTGTTGCATGCTAAAGTTTTCTAAATCATCCGAGATTCTTTGGTCGCTAAAATAGACAGGTGTCAATTCATTCTCTTTGTTTAGAAGTTCAACAAATTTTCGAACAGAGCTAACTTCACCTGCTGTAATCTTTGAATGAGAACTCAAAGCAGTTATAGCAGAATCAGGTAATTCGGGTGATTTCATATAATGTGGGATTAATAAATATTTTTTCAAATTGGGGATGGGAAAAACACTACAGAACTCTTCTAAGCTTAATGAAGAGTTTTGGTTCACTATATATTTTTTGAGGTTTTGGCATTCATTTGAAAGCTCTTGAATACTGGATGGGGTATTATCCGCTATTAATAAAGTATGACCATTTACAAGGTCAATTTCCACACCAGGAAAAACAGGGATAGCTAGTTCCTTTTTTATTAAGTTAAACTGGTCAATATCAAAAACATTATGATTTGTTATCGCTATTGCATCAAGGTTCCTCACTAAAACATACTCTTTCAATTTATCGATGGAAAAAGAAAAACTCTTTGAATCGCTAATTGTACTTAAAGTATGAATATGTAAATCTATTTTTTTCAAGATTATCCTCTCACTTCACTTTATAATTGATATAGTAAAATTATACCTCAAAAGTACTCTGGTTTGTTCATTTTTTTAAATGAGCAACAAACGAAGAACGTACGTTCTTTATTTGTGATATACTAGATTACAAAAGAACGGAGGGATGTTTTATTGAGAGATGTAATAGCTGATGATGTAACTGAAACAATATTTAATGTTATTGATGAGATTCCAACATGGGGATTTGAACAAAGAGAAGCGCAAGAAGATATGATGTTAAATATTATTGAATCATATAAAGACCAAAATAATTTGTTACTTGAGGCTGGAGTTGGTATAGGGAAATCATTATCATACTTGATTCCTGGCATATTACTATCGGGATTAACAAGAAAACCTATAGTAGTGGCTACTTCGTCAATACAACTAACTGAACAATTATCTCAGGATATTGATTTAGCAGGAAAAATTTTGAATACGGAAGTGGACAAGGTGATCGGAAAAGGTCAAAAAAATTATCCCTGCCTTAAAAGAGCTTCAAATTATTATAGTAAGATTTATGGTGATTCTCATGAAGATTATAAAACGTTCATTGATAGTATAGGGAGTGGAGTAGATAAACAAAATCCCAAAACATTAAAGATTAAGGACTGGGACAACATAAATGTTGATGGGTGCGGATACAGTTCATGCCAACTTAGGTTAGATTGCTATTTTTATCAAACACGAAATGAGTTGAAAGCAGGAAATCGTCAAGAGAAATATTTTTCGAGGAGTATTCCAAAAGTAATTGTTGTTAATCAAGACTTATTAATTAGTCACCTTTTCAAAATGAATAGGACTGGGAGAGGTATACTATATCCGGAACCTTGTTTAATGGTTATTGATGAGATTCACAATATTGAAGAAAAGACAAGAAATGCTCTCACAAAAGAGATGAACAAACAATTTATTAGTTCTATTTTAATAGATTATAAATATCTTATTAATCAGACTTCAGAAAGTACAATGTCTATAAAAGATGGAGAAGCTTGCTTTAATGAAGTTTTTACAATTTTTGAAGAGATTACACAAAATCTGATTTCTGAAATAAGTAAGAAAGATTATGAAGGGAATTTTGATCGTCTCTTTGTTGATAGTGGAGATAAAGAGCAATGTTCCAGAGTAATTCACAATATAGAAAAATGTATGGAAAATGCAGATATTGCTGTCACAATAAAGTCAAATGATCGTTTGGATAATCTCTATGAAGAGTTATGTGAAAAATTTAAAGAGTTAATTGAGTTTTTCAAAAGTTATGGAGAAATATCGACTAGAAATTTGTTGTGGGGCGCTATGAGTTCAAAAAATAAAAATGCAGTAATAAGCTATTGTCCTAAAAAAATTGATCAAGTATTAAAACAAATAATTTTTGATAAAAGATATCCTACGGTGGGTTTATCAGCTACTATAACTGTAAAAAACGAAAATAGAGATTCATATGAATATATTGTAAAAAATATTGGTTTTTCTGGAGAAACTGATGAAGTTCGTCATTCTCCATTCAAGTATGAAAATAGTAGACTTTTTATTCCTAAATCACTGCCTGATTACTCATTGAGGGATGAAAAATATTTTATTTCAATTGCTAATCTTTTAAAAGGAACGATCGAAAATAATACTGGTGGTAACTTAGTTCTATTTACAGCTAAAGAAGACTTGAAAAATGTTGGAGCAATATTAAAGAAAAAGGTCTCAGGTCCGGTCTATGAGGATGGCGGTATTTTGAGTCAAAAAGAAATTTTAGAGAAGTTTAAAAGTACTGGTGGAGTTATTTTAGGTACAGGCGTATTTTGGGAAGGGATTGATTTGAAAGGGGATTTATTGACCAATGTTGTTATAGTACGCCTACCATTCCCTGTACCAGATCCTATAATTGATTATAAAATTAAGAAATTAGATAATAACTCTGATAAAGTTTTGCTGCCGGAAATGATTACGAAGTTGAAACAAGGGAGTGGACGCCTAATTAGATCAATGGAAGATGTTGGTTCGCTAACAATTTTGGACTCAAGATTGAATTCTCTTAACTACAAACACAAGCAACTTATCTTTGATTCTTTACCAATAAAACATAAGATTACTGAATACAGAGAATTGAGGCATTTTCAAAAAAGTATTTAAGTACTTGAAATTAAAGATTACTATTGAATGGAATAGATGGGTGAAAATTATTCGCCTGTTTTAATTTTAGGTGCTGTATCGAGATGACTAAGGAATATGGCGGAAAAATGGTATATGGAACATCCAAATGAAAATGTGCGGTAGGAATCCGAACAAAATTTATCAATAGTTAGTTTATATGTATAGATTGCATGTAGAAAATCTTATTTAACAGCATTTCTATATAAAATTTAAGTGTACTTAAAATTTACAGGTCTTAATCAAGAAAATACTCATATTAATTTATTACCGCACTATTTCGTACGGATGTTCATGCTCCCCTTCTTTGAGCTAGACATCGATTTACTCAGATAGTGTTCGCTGCATAAGAATCTGATGGATTGCCGCTTAGTTTGTTTAGAGAGGCGGAAACAAAAAACAGTTGTAAAAATGATACAAGAAGGCTATTAATATTTTGAAACCCTTTCTAAAAACGGGTTTTATATGGGATGGACAATGATCTAACAGTTCAGACTTTCTATGGAACATGCAATAAAATCAATATCAAGAAAGACGTCGTAGAAACGCGAAGACAGCGTCAGGCTGGAAATCTCACCCAGCAGATGAGTTACTTAAAGACTGCAGTTACAGTGCCTTTGAAAGTGAATATGAATCAATTCTTGTAGATCCAAACGGCTTACCGTTCTAAAAAAAGTACTAACAACGTATAGACAAAAGGTGTTTTAGTTAGTACAATGTAATTACAAAAGAAAAATAGGAGGTCCTATCTATGTCCCAATCAACGATTACTTTTAGAATACCGGATGATGAAAAAGCGTTGGTAGCTGAATATGCAAAAGCGCATAACTCGTCATTAACGGAGCTATACAGAACCGCAGTACTTGATAAAATTGAAGATGAGCTTGATTTAAAACAATTGAAAGATGCAATGGCTCTTTCTAAGGAGAAAGAAGAGGTCGGTATTTCTCAATCTGCCATGGAGAAATTGTTGGATGAAGTATAGGGTTTTATATATGCCACAGGCACAAAAGCAACTAAAAAAAATGGACCGAAACCAAGCAATAATTATAGTTGCTTGGATCAGAAAAAACTTAGAAGGAACAACTAATCCACGTCAATACGGAAAAGGACTTGTTGGAAATAGAAGTGGTGAATGGCGCTATCGTATAGGGAATTACCGGATACTAGCAAATATAAATGAATCTGACATAGTGATAGAAATATTTTCGATTGGTCACAGAAGCATTATCTATAAAAAATAATACTAGTTCATCATTTTAGATAAAACAAAAAAGTAGTATCCTGCTTAGGATACTACTTTTTTCGCTGAAATTCTTTCATAACCATGCGATCTTTGCCTTCTAAAAAACTTTGAAAGTCGATCAGTTCCGTGCGTTTTTTCTTTAAAACAGAGTCTTGCATTGATTTGGGATAGGTGCCTTCTCGTTCAAAAATCAGATTCTCAATCACATAAATTTTTTTGACAAGGTGATCCAGCTTTTGATCTTCATTCGCGCGAAAAGCCGTATCCTTGGCTTTTCGTGCGATTTTTAACAGATAGTATAACGTTAGGGTCTTTTCTTGCATCAAATCCAGCGTCCCACGTTGTAATACCTCATTCTCGTTTTCGAGGATGGGCAGTTCTTCCGGAATTTGAGAGGCTCTCCTGTGATCTGTAGAAACTTCTGAAGGGGAAAACCCCATTTGACAAAAGTCGCACATCAAATGGCTTGTTAGGGGCGTTCCGCAATATTTGCAGGTGTATACCGTTGTTTCATCCATTTTGATTTCTCCTTTAGAATAAGTATTGGATTTACGTGGCTATAGATTCTTCCCTTTTAGTATAACTTACCAGCAGTTTGGGTTAAATAGTTCGGCCAAAAAGGATTGAAAAAGGAGTATGCTAGGTTGAATAAACCTCATTTGTCAGTGTGTTCTTTACCTGGCATTTCGCTTTGATCCCAAGAATAGACAGTTGAACGTAACACATTAATAGGCACGTTTGATCCAAATCTTCACAATGGATGGTTAGTTTTGTCTGACTGTTGTACTCTTTATCTTTCAAAGCTGAGGCTAATGCGATTATCATGGATCCCGATCCGCAACAAGGTTCATAATAATGAATGCGGCCCTTCTCTTCAATCTCGGCTATTATTGAAGGTAGGCTGAGTTCTGCCATCAGTCTAGCCACATGATTTGGTGTAAAACACTGGCCCATCGTTTTATTGGCCAAACTAAGCTCCATGTAAATTTCTCCTAACCAGTCAATGGTTTCTGATTCCATAGCATTGACTAGAAGGTCAAGGCATTCACTGAAGGTTACAGCTTGTACCGTTGTGTACTTGGCTATTGTCTGAAGATATAAGGCCTCTCGTTCTTTCTGGTGCTTACGATCAAGTGTATTTGACAACGTATAGGCCATAAGGTGGATCCAGTCGTTAAATACCCCACCAATTGAATTCTTTCCTGTGATCGATTGCAGCTTATTGATGATTTCATTCTTTTTGTTCATAAATTGACCTCCTTCAGAAAGGTTTTTGCCTTTCATTGATTTGATGTATTTTTCTTTGATGCAGAAGATGGATCATACCTGGAATGAGCGACAAGGGCATACAGATGGACCAGCTTTAGCTGGATCCAGATGTTGTGTATTTACCCTTGTCGGTTGAATGGAAGGTATGGTAAAAGGCGGTGGAACCGCCGTTCTTCTCAAAGAAAAATTGAATCGATGAAAGGTGGAGACCTGGAAGGTCGGTGCGCGACGTAGGAGCGCTAAAGTGAAGGCGAAAGCCTGAGAGGCCGTTGGAAACGGCCGGAAAGTGTGCGCAGCACACGCCAGGGGGACCCGACGATCGGCGATCGGTGGGGGAAAAGCGGGCGGCGCCCGCGTTCCTCTTTAATAAACGTCAGCTGTGGCAACAGCTGGCTGAATTTGTCCATATAGCGAAGCGTCAAAGGAAGAGAGCGCAGTCGAAGATGATACGAAGCGAATGACTGCATATGGACAAATTCACTACAAATTGCGCCAGCAATTTGTTTCCAAAAAGCAGGCAAGAATAGGTTTCCCTATTCTTGTTTGCTTTTTACGCAGTTCGAATCAAGCCACCAAATATTGGTTTGAAACCAATGAGTCCAAATTCTGAGTATTCGGGAATATCCAAATTGAAAACATAGGACATTTGAAAGCCTTCATTGAGTTCTTTCCAATCGCCGGACCATTCTTCTTCTCGGTTTGAAACATAGAAGAGAGAAAGCATTCTGCCGATGTCTGTGTGGCTTAAAATAGCGTAATACACGAGGTAGTCGTGCTTTTCTTCAAACTCTGCGACCAATTGCTTAAAGCTATTATCTAGCCAATAATTTCCTCCACGTAAAGAATAGGAAACCAAGTCAGCTTGTTCGAATTGTTGAATCGTATCGTCAATGATACCGAGGGCTTTCATACGCTTGATTGCTTCTTTTTTGTATCGTTGTTTTTGTTCGTTTTTCATGGTTTTACACTCCTTCGTAATGTGTTAAAAAGCTGAGAAAGAATCCTAAAGCAACCGCCATAGGCGGGATATCTTTACAAGCTTCAACAAAATCGGCACTAGCCAGATAATCAAATTCATATTCACCTGTTTGAGCATTAACATTCACTTTTTTACCGAAGTTGCATTCGACTTCAGCCGGACCATACATTTTGTTTACCCAAACTTGGAGAGCAAAGGCTTTATTTTGGACTTCAAGAATGTCATGACCGGTTTCGTATTTTTCAAGATTGGGAGAATCTGTTAAGGAAGAAAGTAGTTCATTGTCCATGATTTCTAGGATGAAACAATTAGTCAAGTTCATTTTAGTCGTCCTCTCTTTCGGTGAATGAGTAGAAAGCTCCGTTTACTTTTATTGTTTCAAAATAGTCCAACCATTGGCTATCCGTTGTTTTTGCTTTCTTGTCGTCATTAAATCTTTGCCATGTAAGTTCTAACGCTTGATACTCATCTGGCTTAATCGTGCTAGGTTTGATTCCTTTATCAATACACACTAAAGCTTGAAATAGCCATTTCGGGTTTGCCTTCTTTAGCTGTTCAATCGTTCGATAGTAAGTGTCAATCAGATTAAGCTCAACACTGCTTTCAATCATTTCTTCTTGGGCCATATCCAATAATTTTTTATAGTGCTTTTTAGGGACACGTGTTTCGTTATAAGCGAACGTCATATCCTCCATTTTTTGCGCCATTTTGTCTTTAGGCAACCGTGAAAATTCTTCATAATACGTTTGTGGCATGGTTTGACCTCCTACAGAAAGGGTTTGCCTTTCTTTTTTTATATTTTCTTTTGACAGAAAAGATGGATCACTCCTGGAGTGAGCAACAAGGGCTTACAGATGGACCAGCTTCAGCTGGATCCAGCTGTTGTGTATTTACCCTTGTTGGTTGAATGGAAGGTGTGATAGAAGGCGGTGGAACCGCCGTTCTTTTCAAAAGAAAAAATAAATGGAAGGCAGAGATCCCGTTCTGTGGGGGGGGCGCGACGTAGGAGCGCTAAGGTGAAGGCGATAGCCTGAGAGGCCGTTGGAAACGGCCGGGAAGTGTGCGTAGCACACGCTAGGGGGACCCGACGATCGTCGATCGGTGGGGGAAAAGCGGGCGTCGCCCGCGTTCCTCTTTAATAAACGTCAGCTGTGATAACAGCTGGCTGAATTTGTCCATATAGCGTAGCGTCAAAGGAAGAGAGCGCAGTCGAAGACGGTACGGAGCGAATGACTGTATATGGACAAATTCACTACAAATTGCGCCAGCAATTTGTCTCCTGAAAGGACAAAAAAATAACCATTCTATTACCTAGAATGGCTAAAGAGGAAAGGAAAAGTTTTTGAGAAATCTTTGCGCAATATCAAAGAATAGTTCTTCGTCAAGGGTATCGACGTACTTAACGTTTCGGTTGGCTGCTTGGGTGTAATCAAGTGAAAATACTTGTAGTGTGTTTACTTTACTTGGCTTCGAATCATTTGATTTGAGCTTATCACTCTGAATAGGAACAAGAAAAGGACGCTCTTTGTCACTTGTTGTGATTGGACAAACGATAATCAAATTCGTTGCAGAGTTATACGTATCTTTGCTTAAAACTAATGCAGGACGTCGTTTCTTGACTTCATAGCCTTTTGAGGGCTCAAAATCAAGAATAACAATGTCACGTTGGCGTGGCTTATAATTCATTCAGTTCGCCTCCCTGCGGCGTGTAATCGATCGCTAATTCAGGAAGAGAGAACTCACCTTCTTTGGCAGTTTCAAAAAAATCTTCAACTTTGGGAATGAGAGCGACCGTTCCGTTTTCTTTTCTGATAATTAGAAATTCTTCACCTTCTTTAAGTCCTAGCTTTGCAGGAATTGTAATGACAAGAGAATTTCCTTGTTTTCTGGTTTTTGTAGAAGTCATAAAGCATTCCTCCTTTTACAGAAAGTATACCACGTAATTACGTGGTAATACAATCTGAAAGGTTCCTTGTCTTATTCTCAAAAATATACCTTGACGTCATTCAGTGGACTTCTTGAGTGTCGAATATCGCGGATATTCTCTTTGATTAATCGTTTAGCGATAATTGCTCTTAATGCAGTGAAAAGAACGTATAACGGGGTTTCGTCAAGATTTTTACTACCTGGTTTTCCAATAGTATAGAATGCCAACAAAGAATTGATGCTAGTTTTGTGTGAATCGAGCATAAATGGGGTATCCAATGAATCTTTGTCATTTATATGTTTTTCAAGCAGATAGTCCAACCAATGCGTGTTAGAATTGCACTTGTCATAAACCTTTCTACCTTCAATTATTTCTTCAAATGAAGCGTGGAAGGGAACTTGGTAGAGCCAGTTTGGAGAAATAATCAAGCCCCGCTTTCTTAATAAATCAAAGAGTTGAGCGCCTGATATGACATGGGATATTTCGTAAAGTGGTAAATCTAAATAATGATTGATGGACAAGCTCCTTAAGTAATTGTCTGCTTGCATGGAAAGTTCCAAATATCCTTGAATTTTATTGTCTCGCATGAGAGTGCCTCCTTCAGAAAGGTTTTTGCCTTTCATTGATTTGATGTATTTTTCTTTGATGCAGAAGATGGATCATACCTGGAATGAGCGACAAGGGCTTACAGATGGACCAGCTTCAGCTGGATCCAACTGTTGTGCATTTACCCTTGTCGATTGAATGGAAGGTATGATATAAGGCGACAGCGGAGCCGTTCTTCTCAAAGAAAAATTGAATCGATGAAAGGTGGAGACCTGGAAGGTCGGTGCGCGACGTAGGAGTGCTAAAGCGAAGGCGTCAGCCTGAGAGGCCGTTGGAAACGGCCGGAAAGTGTGCGTAGCACACGCCAGGGGGACCCGACGATCGTCGATCGGTGGGGGAAAAGCGGGCGTCGCCCGCGTTCCTCATTAATAAACGTCAGCTGTGGTAACAGCTGGCTGAATTTGTCTATATAGCGTAGCGTCAAAGGAAGAGAGCGCAGTCGAAGACGGTCCGAAGCCAATGACTGTATATGGACAAATTCACTACAAATTGCGCCAGCAATTTGTCTCCAAAAAAGCAACAAGAAATGAGTCATTTGGTGACACACTTCTTGTTGCTTTTTTTAATCAATGTTCAGAAAGGACTCATATTCCGATTCTCGTTCTTCTATAAACTCGTCGTCTTCGTCATAAAAATAATAATAGTCAATCTCTTTACAGGTATCTGTAACGACTTCTCCATTTTTAATCACATAATACTCAGAAAACCCACACCCTAGTTCCAATGACTTAATGGTGATTTCGAGATTCAATTCTTTTGATATTGAGACAAGGTTTATCGCCCAGTTTGAATGATCGTCGATGAAACATAACTGAACACTCCAAGCGCAGTACCCGTCAATCCATAGGTTTGTTTCGTCTGAAAGGTACAATAGCGCTTCATAAGTTCTGTAAAAGTTACTAGCTATGGAAATTGATGCCCCTGTATTTGATCTTGATTGTGGTACCTGCATAAGTTGTAATAGCTTCTTGATTGATTGTTCGCTACCAGTAATTCTCAAATTAAAATCGCAAAAATTAGCCAATGAGATCACTCCATTCTTGAAAGTGATCAATTACTTGATTGTCTACAACTTCTAAATAGCCAAAATCGCTAAATTCTTCTCCACGATAAGCTACTGCTCCGTTTACTACGTAATTATTTGGCTTTAGAATTCGTTCAATTAGGTATTGTATCCATTCAATATAACAATAAAACTTTTCATTTGTATCCCACTCAAGCGTTTGATTGTCCTCAGCTAGCAGCCATTGGCACCAAAGTCCAGGTTGCGTAGATGGTGGTTGATTATAATCGAGAACGGTATCTAATTCGCATTCTTGTCCGTATCGACCGTCGTCGACGCAGAAAAATTCACCGTCCACGCCACAATCACCATAGCCTTTTTGAATGAGTTGCTCGTTATCCCTTTTCATTCTTCTAGTGGTTGCTAAACCTCTTAGCAGTTCGGCTATTTCGTCAGTGACTGGACGGTCAATCTGAAAAGCCCCTATAAAATCTGTGTGATAACCCATAAATTGTTCCTCCTATAAATGATTTTCGATTTCAAAGGACTTCCTTTAGAAAGAGTTTGTCTTTTCTGTAGGGTCTTTTCCTTTGATGCGTTGAATGAATCACAGATGGAAGAGAAAACAAGGACGAAGAGCTGCACGATCTTTAGATCGATTCAGCTCTCGTGTATTTAATCCTTGTTTGAACTGAGTAGCTGTGATAAAAGGCAACGTCGTTGCCGTTTCAACCAAAGGAAAAGGGTCAGGAAGGAAGAGAACTCGATCGAAAGGAACGGGGCCGCTGTAAGCGGCCTAAAAGTGTGCGTAGCACACGCAGGGGGACCCGACAATCGCAGATTGTTGGGGGAAAAGCGGGCGTCGCCCGCGTTCCTCTTAAATAAAGGGGAGCTGTGGTAACAGCTGCCTGAATTTGTCCATATAGCAAAGCGTCAAAGGAAGAGAGCGTAGTCAAGGACGGTACGAAGCGAATGACTGTATATGGACAAATTCATAGCAAGTTGTGTGCAACTTGTATCAAAAAATGGTTTTAGTCTAACACGATAAAGGGTATAATTGATTTATACACTTTATCGTGTTAAGGGGGATGAGCGCTTGAGTGTTCATAAATATGATTTAATGAGTGATGAACTAATGACAGCTCCAGAGGCTTCAAGAAAATGGGGTTATGAGGAAAGCTATGTTCGCCAAATGATTAAGAAGTATCCGAAAAGAATTCCTGCAGGCGAGATACGCAAGTTCGGAAAAACCCTGGTGATAACGTCAGAAGGTATGGAAAAATTGACTGGACGATCTCTAAAGGAATATTGGTACTTTTACATTGAAAAGCAACAAATGATCTTCAAGGAAGTGAAATATGAATCTTATGAAGACGCCTTAGAAAGACTCGTGAATGAAATGAAGGGTCAAGGAAGCGTAACGGATGTCCCTGAAGCAATGGATGACCATAGTGAGCGTATAGGAATTAAATTGGAAAATGGATCCATATTATTTATTACAAAGAAACGACAGGAGATGAACTAAGGAATGGCTGAAGAGAGAAAATGTTACGGTGGTCAATGGAAAATACCAATAACGCCATACAATCGGCGCTTATACTGGCCGCCTAGTTGGATCCAATGTGATTGCGGTGAGTTAGCAAAACAAGTTTATGTAAGGAAAGGTGACTTTTTGTATCCTAATGGTCATTACTTATGTAAAGCATGTCAACGAGAATACCAGAAAGTCGATGGAAGAGATCACTTTATCCTGGTCCAACAGAATGAAATTTGAATAATCACTGAAGGAATGGTCAAAACCAATTAAAGGAGGAAAAACAATGGGTGAGTTATTTCTGAACAAGGAACACATTGCCAGGTTTAATTTTATGATGGATGAGTTGAGCTTTACAGATCTTCGAGATCCTTACTGGCGTAGTTTAGTTTTTATCTTTTCTGGTGATGAAAGATTATTTAACCAACGTCGCTCGTTGGTTAATTTTGTTAAACAAGAAATCAATAGTGATCTATGGTTTGATGGCACATTATCTGGTGGGGGCAACGACTGGTTGCTTTAGCCTATAACTTGTTTACAAATCAAGATTTCTACGAATTCGAAGATGGTAAGAGGTACAATATATCACCATTAGAAATCTTTTCTGGTGTTGATGAGGTTGGTTACCAGTTGGCCAAGAATGCGATTGATGTGAGACTTCAGTATTTTTAATTTATATTTTACCCGATTAGTGATCGATAAAAGATACTAAAGATCATATGTAAAATGCTATATTAAATATAAATAGATTATTTAAATTGAAATCAATGACTGGATTTCTCCCAGATAGATTAGTTGAACATTCTTTCTAATATTTTTATATCAAAGGAAACGATTAGTTTACATAGATATAAAAAAAGCTGCTAATATAGGACTTTACATACATGTAAACCATTCGTTTCTTTAAGAGTCCAGTAAAATAGTAGATAATAAAATGAGAAACAAAAGTTTAAATCTTGAAGGGAGTATATTTTGATGAAGAAGTTGATGTTTGGTTTAATCCTTGTTTGTGGGACATGTGTTTTATTAGGTGGTGGTGAGTTGGTTCGTGCTGATTCTAGTCCGATGGCAGACTCAAGTGATAGTACCCTAGTCCAATTGGAAGAAGGAGATAATAGTGATCAGTCTGTTATACCATCAAACCCAGTTATCACAATGGAGGAGTTTGAGAAAGGTCAATTAAATGATGGATCGCCATTGCCTGAAGAATTTAACATTGAAACAGGAAACTCCTTAGCTAGATCCGGAGGATACACTTATTCATATAAGCGAGATTCTACAAAAATACTGAAATCAAATGCTGTTATTGGCGATCACCCTGGAATATCCAAACAAAAAAATATCGCCTATTACTATGTTTATGTTAATAGGACTGCAACAGCGACTATCTCTTTTGGATATGGACCAGTGTCTGTTACCTATTCGCCCGCTGGAACCACGGCAGGAGGTGTTTTAGTTGAGTCTATTTCGAAAGGATGGACCCAATTGCGCATTAGAGGAAATGTGAGAGAAAGTAAGTACACGGTTACAGTATATGATAAGTACTCTGGAAACAGAATAAAATCTTACAAGGAAACTAAAAAAACGACAGAAAATATATGGTACGACACTAGAAGAGCTTAAAACAGAAAAAATATTGAAAGTTGATGATTGCTATGCGAAGAAAAGGATTGTTCATATTAAGTTTCATAATCCTCCTATTTACACTTTCAGCCTGCAAAGATACCGCAGCAAATTTAACTAAAATTCCGGATTCGGATCAGTTACTATATGCGACAAATGCCCCTGTCAATCAAGAGGATATTGGTGAGAAGATTGGTTCCATCGAGAAGAAAGTGAACTCGGAGGCTGATCTAGTTGATTGGAGTTCTATGGATTTGAAGGAAGGGACAGAAATATATTTATTAAAAAATCATGAAACAAGCGAAATAAAATATGCCTATAAAAAGGGGAACACTTTCCATAGCTTTAGCCCCTATACATCAAATTAAAGCCATACGAAAGCACGTTGTTTCTTCCCCGTTTTTATATAAATTTGAACCGTCTGTTTGTGGCAGAATTTAACTACACACTAATGCAGCCGAAAGTACACAACTATGCAGCAGTTTGACTGCGAACTAGTTTCCTTCCATCATAAGTTTTAATGACTTAGTGATGGAGGTACAGAAAGGTTGTTAACTTTGGATGATATTAAAACGATAAAGCACTTGAGAAATAATCGTGATCAATCAATTGATCAGATAAGAAAAGCAATGAATATCAATTGGCGAACAGCGAAAAAATACGCCGACAGTGATCAGCTATTCCTTACGGATCCTATTCGAAAAAATAAATCCATGATGGACGATGGCTGGGGAGAAATTATCGGTAGTTGGCTAGAAGAAGACCTGCGCTTACGTAGAAAACTCCGTAGAACTGCCAAAGATATCTATGAACAATTGAAACCTTTGGGTTTCCCTGGCTCCTATCGAACAGTTTGTGTCTATATTTCTCAATGGAAAAAACAGCGGTACGACGAAACGAATTACAAAGCTGTCGATCGTCTTGATCATCCGATCGGAGAAGCACAGGTCGATTTTGGAACAATGGAAGTCATGCATGAAGACCACATGAAAGATATACAACTTCTTATCATGTCATTTCCCTATAGTAATGCGACGTTCGCAAGTGCCATGCCAGCTCAAAACCAAGAGTGTTTCCTGGAAGCATTAAAACAACTATTTAATCAATGCGGCGGCGTTCCAAAAACAATCAGAATAGATAACTTAACTCCAGCGGTAAAAAAAACAAAATCAAAATTTGAAGAAGCGCAACTGACCGATGAATTTTTACGTTTCACCATTCATTATGGTTGTGATGTTCAAGTCTGTAACCCACGTAGTGGGCACGAAAAAGGACATGTCGAAAATAAAGTAGGCTATGTCCGATACAATTTCTTCTCGACTTCGCCAATCATGGACTCTTTTGAGTCCCTAAATAAGCAACTTGAAGAACAATTAAGAACAGATCGAAAAAGGACACATTATTCGAAACATCAATTAATCGAAGATTTGTGGAAGAAAGAAAATAAGGCGTTACATTCTCTTCCACAAGAGGATTACCCAATTTTTAAAGAAGTGGAAGCTAAACTAAATCGTTATCACGAAATGAAATTGGATCAAACTGTTATTCATATTCCTAAAGCATATGGATATTCTCAATTGACCGTTGTTTTGACTTGGAATAAATTCAAAGTCCTTACGCCTCATGGAGAACTCTTAATGAACGAATATCGCCCCTATATGAACAAAAAACGATTGATCCCATGGAGTGATATCTTGAAACAATGGAGTAATAAATTGAATGTCGTTAGTTATTCGAGGTATTGGAAGTACTTGCCTGCACGCCTTCAAAATTATCTAGCAATTGATAATAATCACCTTAAATACAGACGTATAAAACAATTACTAAGTTTATTAGCGACCTATGATATCCAACAAATTAATGAACAATTTTACGAATTAGTTGTTCAAGAAGATGCCCCCTCTGACTTTGATGTGAATTGGTCAAACTATGATGCATTAACAAAATCAGGAGGAGCGCAAAAATGACTGGACAGACTCTAGAAGATTATTGTAAAAAGCTTCGATTAAGCCATATCATCACGAACTTACCAAGAGCTTCTTTCGAAGCTCCAGAACAATTTATTACCGATTTATTCCGTTTAGAGCTTGAGACCAGACAGCAGATCAAATTAGAACGGATGGAAAAACTAGCCAAATTTCCTGTACCAAAATCACTAAAGAACTATGAATGGCACGAAGATATTTTTCTACCATCCCATCTAGATAAGGAGACCCTTGTCTCTCTTGATTTTCTAAAAAGGCAAGAAAACATTGTTTGTGTTGGCTCTCCTGGTACAGGGAAAACACATCTAGCGATCGCATTAGGGAGAAAAGCCTGTCGTGAAGGTGTTTCAACCAAATTTTTCCGAGTAAACAATCTCGTAGAGCAATTAGAGAATGCCTTAAAAAAACAACAGCTCGCCAGTTTCAAGAATCGATTCGAAACAACAGAATTAATTATTCTTGATGAAATGGGGTACTTACCATTGACGAAAGAAGGAGCTGAACTGCTCTTCCAACTGATTTCAGATTGGTATGAGCAAAAGAGCATTATTATTACCTCTAATTTAGAATTCAGTCAATGGAATCGAGTATTTATGGATTCTCGCTTAACAGCTGCTCTTGTTGATCGGCTAATCCATCATGCCCATATTATCAGCTTTAAAGGCGAAAGTTTCAGGTTGAAAAACTCATTATCTAAATCATATTGAAGGAAAAAACTAGTTGCAGCAAAACTCTGCACTTTCGGCTGCATTTTTTTGTAAAAAGCTATTGCACTATACAACCGTCCTCAACCGAAGTTTCTACCGGAAGTATTGTTTTATTCTTGAACAATTTTCTTAAAGAAGGTAGACTGAGTCTATCCTAACATTTAGAACCTTTCGTTCTAACTCTCTGAGCCAGATCATTAATGATCTGGCTTTTTTTTATGCTATAATCAACTTCAATAAATTTGGGACAAATTTCTAGGAGAGACGATGATATGATTAAAGTTTATTATCTTTCTAATACCAACTCGGGTCGTACGGCAATGAAATGGTTGGAGAATCACAATCTTCAATTTGTCGATCGAAAGATTACTAAAAAAAATCCTATTGAAGTACACGAACTTAAAAAAATATTGGTACGTGCTGAAAATGGGTTTGATGATTTGATCAATTATCGGACAAAAAAATTCCAGACTTTAGAAATTAATGAAAGCGAGTGTTCTACAGAATACTTAATCGAAATACTTATCAAGAATCCTTCGATGATTAAGTTGCCTATTATAATCGATGAAAAAAAGATAGTGATTGGTTTTAACGAGAGAGAAATAAGATGTTTTCTATCAAAGGAATATAGACGCACGCAATTATTGGATAGTGGTAGTTATTATCTAAAAGAATAGTTGTAAGAAAAAATTTTTTAGAGTGTTCAGAAAATGACAGATTTGTGAACACTAAACAATATTGAATCCCTAAATTTTCGCATGTATATCAAAGTCTCACTCATTTCAAGATAGTTTTAACTTCATAAGGTATCCAGTTAAAAATTTTCCTACATTAGAACGTGTTGCTAATATAACAATTAAAGAAAAAATCGTGTACGCTGGTTTATAGATAAGTTCACTCTGGACCAACTTATACGACTTTTTCTAATGCAAACGACTTGTTTTTAATTGTTTAACTCAACAACATAAGAAGACCCCAACTACGAGTTGTATTTGAAGTTCATTTCTAGTTCTTTTTCTCCGTCGGATATTATGTGGTTGTAATTATTTTTATAAATATTGCGAACCATAGTAGTTATATTTTCTATATCAGCACTAGAAAGATGCCAAGACACAAGATATAATTTTGCTTTATCTATCTCCAATTGTTCATAACTGAAAACGTTCGTTATAAATATATCTGTAGCTGCAAAGGTGCTCTGATCATTTAAATTATCAGAAGAATCTATCAAGAAAAACGTAAGACTCCCAGGAATAGTTTTCTCAAGTTTACTTTTTATATATTTTGCGAATGCAAAATCGAAATCGATATAAACAGTAATCGTAACTTTGGCAAAAGACGAGAAAAAATTATCTAACAATTTCGGAAAATTGGTTGTAATAGAAAAAAACAAAAAATCGAAATAGTGGTGTAGATCACCTGGGAAACAATTGAAAAAAATCTCTTTGGTTAATTCCTTATAAGAATCCATAAAGAAATCGTTGCTCTCATAAAAAATTTGATAGTGATTATTTAGTGGCTTCATAGCATTTCTAGGCTTTAAAAAACCAAAAAGAATCTCATATATTTCTTTTGAAATATTTCTAAGTTCCTTATCTGTTAATTCAATTTTGAATACGGTACAAAATAGTAACAGAAATCGGGTAATCCCTGTATTCTTAAAATAGTCTTTTTCTTTCTTTGAGCTAAAAAATGTTGAATTTAGGGTGTTATTGTTAGTGAAAATTGAAAAAGTACCAACCCAAAAATCCATTTCATTTTTAGAAGTTATTTTGTTTAATTTAGTTAATTTTCTCGGTAATGAGTTAATAGTACTCAAAAGAAATTTTACTTTTGAAGGGTCATTTACTAATAATTTATGACCGTTTCTTTCACGCTCATAAGAAATCGAAGTAAATAAAGTGAAATTTGAACGGTCCTGTGTGCTAACTGTATTCCTAAACATCTTCGTTCCCAAATTATAAAATTGTTCCAATTGAAATGTAATCTCTTTTTCAAAAGGCAGGCTGTTCAAATTATATTTTGAAGAGAAATATAGTATAAAAAAATATCTAATATTTCTTTCGTCCCCTTCGAGTCTTAAGGGTTTTGTTTTAATAATAATATTATAATGGGGAAAATATGCATTCAGATGCCTAATAGATCTTTTGACAGTAGATTCACTGACGTGTAACTCTTCAGCCAAGGAAAGATAAGTTTTGTGCTTTTCAAAAAAAATAGACTCAACGATTGAACATTCTAAGCTGTAATTTAATATTTTTGAAATACATAAATCATAGGAAGCGTCATGGGGAATAAATAAATAAAAAACACTGCTTTGATTTATTATTTTACAAGGTGAAAGTATGTCATTTAGCAAACTAATGGACGTCATCAACTTGGAAGTACTACTATTGATTGCAGATTTTAATTCATCTAAGGAGGTTGGTCCATTTAAATATAAGATGTTTATTAATTGTAATAATTGAGAGTCTTTCTCAGATAATATTTTCATAATCTTTCCTTTCTCATAAAGTAGTTAATAAAATTTTTACTATTTAATTTTCAAAATAAACTCAACAACTTTATGTTACTTTAAATTTTCTTTCTTTAGATATCTATACACAGTATTTCGGGATATAGCTGCTTTTTTTGCAATTTGAGATATGGACGTATCGGTGTTCTGGTAAAGATCAATGACTAACTCATAATTTTTATTCAATGGGGGCCTTCCTAAAGATTTTCCGTTTTCTTTAGCAGCCTCTAGTCCAGCGCAAACCCGCTCGCTGATAAGTTCAGCTTCCATTTCTGCAAATGCACCCATAATCACAAAGAAAAATCTACCGATAGGGGTATTTGTATCAATGCTATTCTGAATACTTACAAAATTTATCTTTGATTTTTGAAAATAATCCATTAGTTCTAAAAGATGTTTTGTTCCCCTCGATAGACGATCCAATTTAAAAATTACAAATGTATCTCCTGATTTTAGTGTGGCTAACACCTTGCTCAAGACTTCTCTGTTAGAATTTCTGCCGCTATCAACTTCAGTATATATTTCTTCGCAACCGAATCTCTGTAAAGCTAGTAGTTGCGAATCAAGATTTTGATAAGTTGTACTTACACGTGCATACCCTATTATTGCCATTTATTCAGCCTCTTTTCATTTCTACTTTGACTGCTGAAATATATGAGTATCCGAAACCAAATTTATAATTTTGTCTTTTATGCTAGTAACGACGGAATCCACTAGTACATCTTATAAACGAAAATATTTATACCTAGTAGTATAGAGTCTAATACAGTCAGATATCACTATATCAGCTTTTTACAAGTGATTGGTAGATAGTTATCTAAATGATTAAATTACTTTTACCTAAGACAAAGCAAAGAATAATATTGCGTACCTGGTATTTCATGTAAATTAAACACTTATTTTATTGTAAAATATTTAAGACATGTTGTAGATCCATAAGTATTTTGTTTTATGATCATCACTATGTTCGCTTCATAAGTGTTTCGTAATCAAATGATTATGAAACACTAGAAAAAAAGTGTTTAAAAAAATGTAAATCTTAGTAAATAAGGGGCTTATAATATAAAAGAAAGCTGTGCTGTTAACATTTGTTAGCAGCACAGCTTTCTTTTATATTACTACATTTCTAAAAAAATGAAAAATATACGAATTTTTTATTTATATAGAAAGGTGAAAATATAAAAAAAGATGATGTATTAAAGGGGTCAAAAACTTCTGTAATTTTTTCTTTCTTGATCTGATAACAAGTAAAAATTCAGATATATTTATTTACGCTAGTTATGAATTTTAATATTTGAGTAAACGAGTTAATAACCATACTAAGGAGGTAGAAATTATTTTAGTCAAAAAAACAATGAAAAATAATTACGTAATTTAAAGTTTGTATTAACTAATGAACGAAAGAAGATGTGAACAATTTTGATTTTATCTGAGGTTATTAATGGAATGTATTTTGATTCCCACAATATAGTGTTTTCTCAAGAGACAAAAACTAAGTATCCCCGGTTATATGAGGAATATATCAAAATAAAAGATAAGAGTTTTTCCTTGATTAAGGAAACTGAAAGTACAGACTTATTCACACTTATCAAAAATTTGTTGATTTTAGATGCGTATTTACAAAATATGCTTAGTTTTATTAATTTCGATGATAATTATTATAGCGAATCTGAAATCTTGGAACACTGTGCTAGAGATAAATTCGCATATTACAAAGAGGCATTTGGCTGTAGGCTTAACGATCATTCTCCCAATATTTTATTATTTAATATACTTGAAAACGGATGTTTATAAATACTTGGAGCAATAAACTAAAGAATAGGATCTTTAAAAGTAAATATGATAACAAGTTAGATGTGGAAAATTTATTCTTCATTTTTAATATAGTGGGGGGAGTCAGATGCAAATTAAAATTCATTGTATAAAAGGGGGACCTTAAGATTAAAAAAACTATTATGCTTATAGGGATTCTAATAATTTTTAATCATAAAGGATTTCTTTTAGCAAGTGCAGACGAAAAAGAAAGTAAGGCAACAGTAACTATCTATGAAGAAGTGTTTTCTGACTCTAATTCAAATGAAAACGATAGTAATGAAGATACTTCAGAAACAAAAAATATAGCAAAAGCCTTACCAAAAACAAATGAAAGAAATTCCCGAATGTTTTCTCTATTAGGATTAATGATTTCCGGGGTTGCATTATTAGGTTTTCTATATATCAAAATTAGGAATGGAGAGCAATACATTGAAAAAAAATAACTTATTAGTACTGAGTTTAGGATTTATCGTAATCGGAGGGCTTACCATAAGCCAAGTTGTTAATGCAGATGAAGAGAAGCAGACTACGGCTAAAGTAACTATTAATGCTGGAGACTTAACACTTACAAATGTTGATAACATAGACTTTGGGTCTACAACAATAGCAGGCTCTGATGTGGATCTTTCTGAGAATACTGCAACTGTATCAATTGAAGATTTTCGAGGATCAAGTAGCAAGGGTTGGACTTTAAAAGCGAAGTTGCAAGAAGGGAATTTCAATGGAATGGGCTTGAAATTTACTCCTGAGATTACTGAGAACATCAGTATAGCTTCAGCGTTTGCGACGGAAAATTTAAATACTGAAGACCAATTGATTGCTTCTGTATCGGATGATGATATTTTAAATACGGAATTTGATACCGCTATGAGACTAAATGCAACATTAAATATTCCTGCTAAAACCAAAGCTAACACATATACAACAACCATTGTATGGAATTTAGCAGCGACGCCAGAAACAAGATAAATATATATGAGCCCCAATTTTGGGGCTTTTATTATAGGAGGACTATAAACAAATTGATTAAAAGAGGGATTTTTTTTATTTGCACAATTATAAGCTTTGTTTTTTTAGGAACATCAACAGCAATAGCAGATAGCAATGATTTTTCAATATCTCCAATTTTACCTTCAAATCAAAGGGAAGATGTTGAGAGCTATTTTGATTTGCTTGTGACACCGAACGAAAGTCAGACAATAGCAATTACCATTAAAAACAATTCTGCTAACTCTCAAAAGTATAATCTGTTTATCAATACAGCTACAACGAATCAGAATGGGATTGTGGACTATTCAATGACAAATTTTGAAAAAGATGAATCCATGCTATTTTCCTTAAAAGATCTTATTAGTTTGAACACACCTCAAGTAGAAGTAGGTGCCAATACACAAAAAGAAGTTTTCTTCGAGTTAACTGTGCCAGAAGAACCATTTGAGGGGATTTTGTTAGGTGGTATTACTGTGGAACCAGTTGTAGAGGAAAATAATGAAGGGATTAGCAATCTTGTAACAAGAACCTTAGCTATCCAATTATCAGAATTTGATGAAAAAGTGGAACCGAATCTTGAATCGGGAGGTGTGACTTTATCCCAAGAGAATTACCGGAATAACGTAAAAATCGAACTTAGGAATACAACTCCTACGTTAATTAATAGAGTTACTGCGGAAATTTCAATTATCAAAAATGAAAACAATACTCTAGTTCTTGAACAAACAAGGGAACAACTATCAATTGCCCCAAATTCAAAATTTAATCTTATGTCAGAGTGGAATGATCAATTTGATGTTGGAATGTATACATATAAAATTAAACTGGCAGATATTCAAGGTTATGAATGGGAGTTCTCTGAAGACTTTGAAATAACGGCAAAAGAAGCAACGGAATTGAATAAGACTTCATATGATAATGTTCAATACTCTTTATTTAATTATGTTCCGCTTTTGCTATGTGGACTTTTACTGCTTGCCTTCATCTTTTTATTTACACTGCGAAGAAGAAACAAAAAAACTTGATCATGTTTTTTTCATACACCTACTTTAACTAGGATAATCTATGAAATATTAATATTTACTTAAAAGGATTTGTTAAAACATGGCAAAACATGAGGATTCATGAATTATTTACAACAAAGGGCAGTATAAAAGCTAAAGAAGTAATCGAGAGTTTATTGTAAAAAAAGGAAGTGTGACATGAAAAGAATTTTATCAATGATTTTAATCCTGATAATGATAATAAATAGTATGCCTCTAAGTTCTGTTTGGGCGCTAGATTTAGATGATTTATCAGAAGACAGTAAATCTGATGTAGGACCAAGTGATGTAGATGAAAATGAATTTTCGAGTGTAAATCAAACAGAAATCAGCCAAACAATAGAGTCAGATTATGAAGTAACCGAAGACTTGCCTCCTACTACTGAAAGTGATTTTAATGACAGTTTGGAAGGAGGACAACAAAGTGAAAATAATTCGATAGAAGAACTCGAGACGGACGCAAATGATCAGATTCAAGCAAAAGTTGATGAAAACGCTAGTCAAAAAGTTGAGGAAGAAGATGTCGTTTATTTTGGTACCTTTGGAACAAGTTATTTTACTATTGATAGTGATAATGTTTTGCATATTTATGGTGGTGAGTTTGCGAGTAATGAAGAATCAAGATCTCCTTGGTATAACTGGAGAAATTATATCGATAAAATAATTTTTGAAGAAGAAGTTAAAGCAAATGAAAATTCAAGTTATTTGTTTAATGGCCTTTTAAATTTAACATCAATAAGCAATCTAGAAAAGCTTGATACTAGTGCTGTAACTGACATGGGCTGGATGTTTGCTTCGACCAGCAAACTTGTTTCTGGTTCTGAAGGAATGAGTAATTGGAATACAAGCAATGTAACTAGTATGAACGCGATGTTTTTTAATTCGGGATTTACCTCACTGGAAATTGGTAATTGGGATACAGGTAATGTTACAAACATGAACAAAATTTTTTCTAGTTCTAAAGCAACTAGCATTAATCTACAATATTGGGACCTTAGTAAGGTTACAGATTTAACCGAAGGTTTTCAAGGTGTTGTTGCAAACTTATATTTGAATAGGTTGGATACAGGAGAAGTGACAAGTATGAGAGCACTTTTCCAAAATTCAACAATAACATTTATGCCAGGTGCAGATATTACTAGTATAAATACTAGTAATGTTACAGATATGAGTTATATGTACTATAATGCTACACTGACCACTACGGGACATGTATTATTTGAATATTATGATACAAGCAATGTAACAGATATGACTTATATGTTTGCGAATTACAAGGGTCTCGTGCCAAACGTTTTGGGATTTAATACGAGTAATGTAACAAGTATGCGTGCTATGTTTTATGGATATTCTGGGAGTTCTTTAAATGTTTCAGGTTTCGATACGAGCAATGTGACAGATATGAGTTTGATGTTTGATAGCGCAATAAATTTAGTTGCGTTAGATTTAAGCAATTGGGACGTTTCAAATGTTGTTAATATGGCGCAGATATTTCGTAACACGTCTAAAATGACGCGCTTAGATGTATCGACATGGAAAACTTCTAGTCTAGAAAATGGTACTTATGTGTTTAGTAATATGACAAGTCTTACTAGCTTGGACTTAAGTAACTGGGTACTAAACTCATCAACTGATATCTCTAGAATGTTTAGTGGATCTACAAAAATACAAGCTTTGACACTGGGCAAAGACATTCTTTTCACACAAGGACTCGGAGGACTGGCATCAATTTCTGAAACAGATATCTACACAGGAAAATGGCAAAATGTTGGAGGGGGAACTGTCGATGCGCCATCGGGCGAGCATATTTTATCTTCAACAGAACTACTTTCAAGTTTCGATGGATCATCGATGGCGGACACTTATGTTTGGCAACCAAAGCCTAACTACGAAAGTATTGTTGCGGAAGATTCTTTTTTGGATATAGGAGATGATTGGAATCCCGAAGATAATTTTGTGTCTGCAACAGATAAGTTTGGAGAGAACGTTTCATTTGACATGGTTTCTGTGGCAGGCCAAGTAGACACTTCAAAGGCGGGGAAATATCCAATCACTTATACGTACGCAAGCTCTTCCACAACAATTACAGTTACGGTTATAGGATATTTAAGCATTCATGTGCCAGAGACATTAAATTTTGGTTCCTATCAACTGGGTTCGGAAGATAGCTCTTTACCTTATGAAGGGGAGAATATTGTGGTTGTAGATGACAGAGAGAACTCTAGCGGATGGACTTTGTCAGTCACTATTGAAGAAAGTAGTTCTGGTTTTTCAAATTTTATAATGAATGGTAGTTCGAAACTTTCGGATTCTAATATTATCGCTAAGTCTGAAAGCTCAGGTACGAAAGTAATTAACCAAAGTTGGACAAATAAAGAAGGCTTATTCATTGATTATTCCTCGGTATCTTCGCTTAGAGATGATTACGCTATTTTAATTTGGACTTTATCACCGAATACAGATGATATGGAAGAATAAGATCACTTGATAAACAATACTTTAACGAAACTAAGCTATAGATGTGGAGGAAATGTAAAATGAGGAAAACATATTTCATAACTTTTTTAGTTAGTATTTTTATGTCATTTTCTCTGAGTGTTGAAACAATTTCTGCAGACGATAATTTGAGAGAAAAAAACACGATGAGTGCACAAGTAATTGGAGGGGACATTTCATTCTCTATTGAAAATGCAGTAATATTTGAATCACAAATTTTGAGCTCACATATTGATATTGGATCAAAAGATATAGATTATGTAGTTACAGACTATTCAGGAACAGTTGACGGCTATGAAATAACAGCCAAACTACTAGACACAGATCCAACTAGAATTTTGAAGATAAATGATGTTGAACTATCTGATGTATCAAATATTGTTGTTTTGACAGACTCGAATAGTATTGGAGAAAATTCAGATACACTTAATATTTCACTTGAATATAGAGGTATTTCCGAAGCTAAGACATATACCTCTATAATTGAGTGGACTTTCAGTTCGAGTCAAACAAGCGAGATTTTTGAATAGTTGACTATTTAAAATATAAAATCCGAATTTTCCCAATAAGGAGGGGAAGCCTTTTGAAAAAAATGTTGGTAGCAGTACTCGTAGTTTTCTGTAACTTAATAACTAGTATACACGTGTTTTCTGAAGAAAATATAGCTACTTTTTCAGTTGCCCCGATTTATTCAGAACATCAATCACAAGGTGTGAATAATTTTTATGATATTGTATGGACACCTTCATTTGATGAAGAATTTGCAGTGAAAATTACAAATAACACTGACGAAGAACAGTCTTACACTATAAGTGTAAATAAAGCAAGAACCAATAATAATGGAATAATAGATTATTCTGATAGCTCTCCTGAAAGCGAAGATGCTAAATATAAATTGACAGAAATGATCAAGCTTGAAGAAGAAGTTACTTTGGAGGCGAATAGCAGTAAAATCATTGAGGGTAAGCTCCTTTTTCCAGATGAGGACTTTGATGGCATATTGATGGCTGGGATATACATTTCGCAAATTATTGATACCGATGAAGAATCAACAGTATCAAGTTTAATATCATATAATATACCTTTCATTGTGAGAGGAAATATTGATGTAAGACCAAATCCAATTCTGACGTTTAGCTCATTAACAATAGAAAAAGATGATTCGGATACCTCTACCTTTTATGTAACATTGGACAATCAAGGTCCTAATCTTATGAAATCTGTTACTATCTCAGCTGAAATAGTTAATGAGAGTGGAGAAACTATATTGACTCAAGAGCGAGTAATTGATGTAACACCTGAGACGATATTCTCATATCCTATCGAAACAACTTCTTCTATTGATTATGGAAAATACAATATGTTAATTACTGTAAAGCATAATGAAAACAATGAATGGACATTTCAGGAGTCTTTTGATATTCCTAGTGAAGCAAATGATAATCACAATCTCGACACAATGCAAACTCAAAAATACCAGAGAGTGAGTGTGTCTATATTAATAGGTTGTATAGCAATACTATTAACAATAATAACTATTAAAATAAAAAAATCTTTAAAATAAGTAAAAGTTAATGGATGACTTTTTTATCATCTGTATTTGGGAGGAAAAATGCTTATATACCACACTACCAATAGACCAAAACAAATAAAAAAGAGTGGATTACGAAATGTACGTAAGAAATACTTGAATAGAACAAATTACAAACTTAGAAATAAGGTTGATGAGGATAGAGAACTCAAAACTACGGAAGCCATTTATTTTTTTAGAGAAGAGCAAATGGAAATAAATAAGAATCAAAAGCCTAAAAATGTCATATTTTCAATTGATAGTGAAATGTTAGAAAGAAAAGATTTATGGGTCTTTAGCTATGATCAGTACTGCCTTGTCAAGAAAGCTAAGGGAAAAGAGAAGCTAAATTCAGCGATTGAAGATTATTGGCGTTCTAAGTTAAATATTGAAGAGTACGAAAAACTTTCAAAAAAACAAAAAGATTCATACAAAGCAGAATTTTTGTATTTCCAAGAATATATTTCTATAGACAATCTAGATCAATTATAAAAATTACCAAGTTCAAAGAAGCGCGAGAATGGCTCCACCAACTATCTAATGTAGAGAGTGTTCAGAAAATGACGATTTTCTGGACACTCTTTTTAGATGCCGAAATTAATAAGTATTGCTCTGTTTGTGTGTTCATAAACTCGTAACTAAATCATTGTTCAATTAAAATTTAGATTTATGAGTATTCAGACAAATATTGGATGGGG
Organism: Enterococcus sp. AZ179; assembly: GCF_050498885.1. Classification (NCBI taxonomy): domain Bacteria; kingdom Bacillati; phylum Bacillota; class Bacilli; order Lactobacillales; family Enterococcaceae; genus Enterococcus; species Enterococcus sp. AZ179. The sequence continues at coordinate 2,381,312 of NZ_JBMHEO010000001.1, forward strand.
TCAGAAACTTAAAAGTTTTTGATCCTTTTATTATTTATCATTTCATAGCTCCTTCAGTAACTCAGTTAGATATAAAAATAAGAACCAAGTCTAATTATATTATGCAAAATCAGCCCTTTGGCAAAAGAATATGAACTATGGTCTATTACAGAAGCTAATTTAAAATCCATAGGCAAAAATATTTTCTATTTTTACCTATGGATTTTAAATACTATTGCATATGATTAACTAGATGATTATGATTTTATTATCCTAGTTTTAAACTTCCACCTAAGATATACAAGGCATAAGATTAACGGGAAATTTACAATTGAAATGTATTTTTAATTTTTTGGGATATAATTTGATCTACGGTAATATTTATCAGAGAAACTTCCTCTAAATTCAAACTAACATCTATACATAAATAGCATGAATTAGTGTGTTGCGTTAATGTTTGTGTAATATCCTTTGGCATATTGCTGATGATGACATCAGGAGTAAACTTTAAATTTGGCTCAGTGAAAAAATCGGAAGATGTGAATTCTTCTATAGCCAAATTAAACCGCGACATACTTAGAATTTTAAGCTTCAAGTAATTGGAATGTTGCAAGTCAGTGTCTAACAACAGTAATATTCCTAGATTATCGAGTTGATTAACTATGCATAAATCTATATTTGGAAAAAAAGTACAGAGTAAATAGTAAATATAATTACTCTCGTCTTCACTTTTATTTGAAATCTGCGATTCGAAGTAAAGCTCTTTAAGTTTACCAGCTATAACTTCAAATGTATTGTTTGACTTATCTCTAAATCTTTTAAATTTATTGTTCAATATGAAATAAGGTACTTTTAAATTTTTTCCGACTGAAAAATTGAATGATATCTCTTCTAACTTAGAATCTAATAGTTTTTTGTCTAATTTAAAGAACTCAAAAAAATTGTTAAATAAATCTATTAAATATTGATTTTCTTTGCTATGTTGGAAGGTTTCATACTTTTCCAAGAGATTATATTGACTAAGTATTTTATCGAAATTTTCTGTAAAATCGAAATTATGGCCGAAATGGCTATTCTTCGAAATGGAAGATGTAGCACGAAGCTTTTTCGGAAAATTATTGTTATTAGTTAAGTGGATCTGATTTCTCTCTCTTATGTAACGAACGTATATAGCTGTACTAAATCTTTTTATATCTGAGAAATGAAGTTTTTTAAAAGATAATTTTTCGAAATTAGTTAGCAAAGTTTTGACATGAAAATAAAACTGCTCTTCCATTGGAAATAAGGAACTATTGTATTTTTCTAAAAAAAATATTGAAAAGAATTGTACAATACTTGTTTCAGAACCAACAATACGTAAGGGGTTGCTTTTAATACCAATATCGTATGGAGCTAAGATTTCATTTATTTTTTTAATGCTTCTAATTAAAGAAGACCTACTAATAAAAACTTCTTCTGCTAACGCTTCATAGCTTGAAAAATTTTTATGAAATAATGTTTCTAAAATGATAAACGCATAATCATTTTTTAGGATCTCAGCGTATACACTGGTGATATTATGCGCTGGATTGAAAGTTAATTTTAGCTCTTTTTTTTCTTGGAGTATATTTATAGCATTTGAAGAATCATTAATATCGTTAACTATTCTTATTAAACTAGGGAGATCAATACCCAAAAAATTTGTGATATCAGATTTAGAGGCTACGCTAACTTCGGATAGGTACTCAATGAGGTTAACTTTTTTTTTGCTACTAGTGCTAAGTAAATTTGATAGCATTTTAGTCTCCTTAAAAAATTTTACGAATGCTAATTCCAAAAAAGCATTTTTTTTTTAAAAAATGAAATTTCACATTCTTTTTGTTTGTGAGATTATTTTACTAGATATGGATAAAAATAGCTTGTTATAAGTTTTCAGGGGTATCTATTTTTGTGAAATAGGAGGATTTAAAATGAAAAAAATTATTAAAATTATTTTATGTTTAACATTGTTTTTAAATACTAGTGTTGCAGCATATGCAAGCTCGCTTCAAAATAAGTCAGGATATACGTGGTACGCCTATTATGCGAACAGTCGAGGAGTTCATCAATCTTATACAAATGATCTGACAAATAATACCACAGCAAGTTCACATTTGTATGGTTTCAGTAGTGAGAGAACGAGATATACGCTTCACGGAACTTACCCTGGTAACACAAAAAAATCTCCAGCAGGAACTACTTATACTATAAAATTTCCTGATAATTCTTCTGTTACAAGTATGGAAAGCTTGTCTATTGCTGCTTCAGCAACTAAAGCATTCACTGGAGAAACGTATTATCAGGAAGGGAATAGCTCAAATAGCGAATTAATAGTTTCTGAAAGTAATTATACGTATTCAATCGACTCTACAACAAATACATTGAGTATTAACATACCGAGTACTGATTACTGGAAGGCTCTATATGATGTAGCAATTGAGTTTTACTTTAATTATCCTATTTTTGAGAATGAGGACCAACAATTTATATCGACAATAACAACACCGACCAATGTGAATTATACGCTGACTGAGACATTGAAGTATGACCATGTGCTAACAGTAAATTATGTTGATTCGAATGGGAATATGATTGCAGATTCAGAAAGAATTATTGGACATCACGGGTCAAGTTACTCTACCAGTGAAAAAGAAATTAGCGGATACAACTTTTCTGAAATTAAAGGAGAGCAATCTGGTGTTTTAGATAAAGATGGTATGGTTGTAACTTATATTTATAAGCAAGATATTGATCAATCGTATATTAAAGTTCATGACTCAACCCTTTATGTTGGAGATACGTGGAATTCAGAAGATAACTTTGATTATGCATTAGATTATAATGGCAATATCGTAGATTACAGTGAAATTAGATTAGAAGGAACAGTAAATACAGAGTTACCAGGAGAGTATGAGGTAGTTTACTCTAGAGGAGTTCCCAATAGATCAGAAGCTAATGAAGGGACATACTCTGCAATTGCAACAATAACTGTTATTAATAGACCAACAGTTACAATAAAGTATCAAGATACTTTAGGAAATAAGCTTGTAGATAATTCAGTGATCTATGGTGAATTAGGAGCAGAATATAAAACCGAAAGTAGAACTATTGATGGTTGGCAATTGGTTTCAGTAGTTGGCGAAGAGTATGGAACATTTACCGAAGAAGCACAAGAAGTGGTGTATGTATATGAACGTAGTGACGCAGCTGATGTGACGGTACGCTACGAAGATTCCGAAGGGAATCAGTTGTCCGATCCAACGGTATTAAGCGGCAAAATCGGGTTACCCTATGCAAGTGAAGCCAAAGAAATCGCCGGCTGGTATGTGGTAGAAACACCAAGCAATGCAAGCGGGACGTTTAGTGAAGAAGCACAAGAAGTAGTGTATGTGTATGAACGCAGTGACGCAGCTGATGTGACGGTACGCTACGAAGATTCCGAAGGGAATCAGTTGTCCGATCCAACGGTATTAAGCGGCAAAATCGGGTTACCCTATGCAAGTGAAGCCAAAGAAATCGCCGGCTGGTATGTGGTAGAAACACCAAGCAATGCAAGCGGGACGTTTAGTGAAGAAGCACAAGAAGTAGTGTATGTGTATGAACGCAGTGACGCAGCTGATGTGACGGTACGCTACGAAGATTCCGAAGGGAATCAGTTGTCCGATCCAACGGTATTAAGCGGCAAAATCGGGTTACCCTATGCAAGTGAAGCCAAAGAAATCGCTGGCTGGTATGTGGTAGAAACACCAAGCAATGCAAGCGGGACGTTTAGTGAAGAAGCACAAGAAGTGGTGTATTTGTATGAACGCAGTGACGCAGCTGATGTGACGGTACGCTACGAAGATTCCGAAGGGAATCAGTTGTCCGATCCAACGGTATTAAGCGGCAAAATCGGGTTACCCTATGCAAGTGAAGCCAAAGAAATCGCCGGCTGGTATGTGGTAGAAACACCAAGCAATGCAAGCGGGACGTTTAGTGAAGAAGCACAAGAAGTAGTGTATGTGTATGAACGCAGTGACGCAGCTGATGTGACGGTACGCTACGAAGATTCCGAAGGGAATCAGTTGTCCGATCCAACGGTATTAAGCGGCAAAATCGGGTTACCCTATGCAAGTGAAGCCAAAGAAATCGCCGGCTGGTATGTGGTAGAAACACCAAGCAATGCAAGCGGGACGTTTAGTGAAGAAGCACAAGAAGTAGTGTATGTGTATGAACGCAGTGACGCAGCTGATGTGACGGTACGCTACGAAGATTCCGAAGGGAATCAGTTGTCCGATCCAACGGTATTAAGCGGCAAAATCGGGTTACCCTATGCAAGTGAAGCCAAAGAAATCGCCGGCTGGTATGTGGTAGAAACACCAAGCAATGCAAGCGGGACGTTTAGTGAAGAAGCACAAGAAGTGGTGTATGTGTATGAACGCAGTGACGCAGCTGATGTGACGGTACGCTACGAAGATTCCGAAGGGAATCAGTTGTCCGATCCAACGGTATTAAGCGGCAAAATCGGGTTACCCTATGCAAGTGAAGCCAAAGAAATCGCCGGCTGGTATGTGGTAGAAACACCAAGCAATGCAAGCGGGACGTTTAGTGAAGAAGCACAAGAAGTAGTGTATGTGTATGAACGCAGTGACGCAGCTGATGTGACGGTACGCTACGAAGATTCCGAAGGGAATCAGTTGTCCGATCCAACGGTATTAAGCGGCAAAATCGGGTTACCCTATGCAAGTGAAGCCAAAGAAATCGCCGGCTGGTATGTGGTAGAAACACCAAGCAATGCAAGCGGGACGTTTAGTGAAGAAGCACAAGAAGTAGTGTATGTGTATGAACGCAGTGACGCAGCTGATGTGACGGTACGCTACGAAGATTCCGAAGGGAATCAGTTGTCCGATCCAACGGTATTAAGCGGCAAAATCGGGTTACCCTATGCAAGTGAAGCCAAAGAAATCGCCGGCTGGTATGTGGTAGAAACACCAAGCAATGCAAGCGGGACGTTTAGTGAAGAAGCACAAGAAGTGGTGTATGTGTATGAACGCAGTGACGCAGCTGATGTGACGGTACGCTACGAAGATTCCGAAGGGAATCAGTTGTCCGATCCAACGGTATTAAGCGGCAAAATCGGGTTACCCTATGCAAGTGAAGCCAAAGAAATCGCCGGCTGGTATGTGGTAGAAACACCAAGCAATGCAAGCGGGACGTTTAGTGAAGAAGCACAAGAAGTAGTGTATGTGTATGAACGCAGTGACGCAGCTGATGTGACGGTACGCTACGAAGATTCCGAAGGGAATCAGTTGTCCGATCCAACGGTATTAAGCGGCAAAATCGGGTTACCTTATGCAAGTGAAGCCAAAGAGATCACCGGCTGGTATGTGGTAGAAACACCAGGCAATGCAAGCGGGACGTTTAGTGAAGAAGCACAAGAAGTGGTGTATGTGTATGAACGCAGTGATGCAGCTGATGTGACGGTACGCTACGAAGATTCCGAAGGGAATCAGTTGTCCGATCCAACGGTATTAAGCGGCAAAATCGGGTTACCTTATGCAAGTGAAGCCAAAGAGATCACCGGCTGGTATGTGGTAGAAACACCAGGCAATGCAAGCGGGACGTTTAGTGAAGAAGCACAAGAAGTAGTGTATGTGTATGAAAAATATATTGACGAAAAAATTACTTCTGATGGTGACAATCAAAATAAAAAGAGTAAAGAACTACCAAGAACAGGTGAAAAAACATTCACCGGATCATTGTTGTCATTCTTAGGTATATTGCTTATTATTTGTGTGATCTATACAACAAGAAAAGTTCATAGAAAAAGATTATGACATTATAAACGATAAAAAAGATGTAACAAAAATACCAAGTAGAAACAATTCTACTTGGTATTCTTTATTTGAATTTGACTTGCTAAAAAATTATTAGTTTAGTTTAGTACTGTATATAGAAAGAGGAATGCTAATGATTATCGTTTATACCAGAACGAGTATAAAGTCTTGTCGACAAGCAATATCTTGGATGGAGGAGGAAAAATTACTATTTAAAGAAAGAAAAATAACAAAAGATAACCCCATGACAGAAAGGGAAGTCAAAGAGATTCTAAGCATGACCTCAAATGGTTTTGATGATATTATCAGTAAGAATTCTAAATTTTACAAAGAGTATGACTCAAATATTGAAAATTTAACTATAAGTCAATTAATAACCTTGCTCATTGATAATCCTACTAGTATAAGAACACCGATAATTACCAATGGGGAGAAAATCCAAGTCGGGTTTAATCATTTGGAAATAAGATCTTTCATTCCTCGAAATGTAAGAGTGATCCAATCGCGAGCAACGTCCAAATATAGTTTTTTTCAAAATTGTATGGACTATTAATTACTTGAAGATAAAATTATTATTTTCATATCTACGTAACTTTCTAACGTTAACAATAGTACTTTTATTCTAATAAGTTTAAAAATAATAGTGAATGAGGAACAGGAGAACTTTTATCATTTCTGAACTGCTCTAAGTAATAGTATTTGCTATCATTTGCTACCATTGACAACACGTCTTTTTCGCTTAGGGAAAGAGTTTCGATGTGATAGCTTAGTTCATAAAGTATTTGCAATTTAGCGTCTAAATCTAACAATAAGGAAAAATTATTCAGCGGATTTTCTTGGTTGTTGTATTTAGAAAGAGGAAGTATCTTTTGTTTAATTGCTTGATATTCTAAATATATAAAAGGATACTTGTACAAAAAAGTATCTGTATAGAAATGTTCATCAAAATGTTTGAAATAAAAATCAAAATTTTTCAAAGTAACCATCCTTTTTTTAGTTTATAACTTCCATATAATAAACCAATTTTATTAAACATAAACTGGTCAAAAAAAAATATTAAATTAAATTATTGAAACTTTTTTTTTTGATTTTAAAATGAAAATAAATCTTTTTATTGATAGTATGAAGATAACAACTTTTTAAGAGGAGATATATGGAAAAGTTAACAAGTTTAGAATTTAAGATGCTATCAGCATTTTATGAGATAAATAAACCAGTAACCAAGAAACAGTTCTTACACAAATATCCTGATTTTAAAAAAAATTCAGTTTATGTTATCTTTGATCGCTTAACGGATAAAGGATATTTGGAGACTAATTTTATTTTAATGGGGGCTAAAAAAAGAAATAAAATATACAATCTAAAATATTCAATTGTAGAATTTTACTCGAGTTTATTCGGATCAAGTACAGTCAATTTTTTAGTCAGCCTATATATTAAAGAAAAAATGAACTATAAACAGTCTGTTGATTTTCTAAAGATGATTAGAGAGTCTGATATTTGATATTTACTAAAGAAATTTCCAGTTATTATCAAAATTAGTTCTCAATATAATCCAAGAGATGTTCACAAATCAAAAAATAGGGAGGAGAGTATGACAAAAGACAGGTTAGAAGCATTTACAGATGGTGTTGTAGCTATTGTAATTACTATTTTAGTTTTAGAGATAAAATTTCCAACGAGTCCGTCTATAGATGCCCTATATGAAATGAGACATATATTTCTAGCGTATTTAGTTAGTTTTATTTTTATTTCTGTGATATGGGTGTCTCATCATAGATTGTTTCAAGCGGCAGATAAAATTACTTATCGAGTAATTTGGGCAAATATTTTTTGGCTATTTTGGCTAACGTTATGTCCCACTGTGACCAGTTGGGTGGGCAAATTCCCAGGACAATTTTTTCCGGAATTACTATATGCATTTGTCTATACGATGTGGAGTTATTCATTTGGTTTAGTAAGCAGAGAGGTGGCTAAAGCAAATGGACCGGATTCGATCGTTGCCAAAATGATATAAAGGGATAGACGAAGTAAGATTTCAATGGTTATTAACTGTGGTTTAATAGCTGGGGTATTCTTATTTCCACCAATTGCATTATTAGGACGGTTTTTAGTCTCGGGGATCTGGATAGTTTCCTATGAATACGCAGAAAAATTCTTTACATTAAAAAAAGTTTCCTTATTAGTAAGATTAAAAAAAAGCGTAGTACTTAATGTAGAAATAAATGATAGAACAGCCACATTGAAGAAATTATCTTGGTGGATACACAGATTAATGACTTAAGGAGGATAAACATTGTTAAAAATTACTTATCAACAACCAACGAGTAAAGGTCAAACTACCCAAGAATACCAATCAGTAGATGATTTTTTGCAAGGGCAATTTCTTGAAGTTCCAATGCTGCCAGACCATTATCTTGTGACAAAAGTGATTTTAGATGGTAAAGAACTTCAATTAAACAATCCAACCATTGAAGGATTGTTTAACTTATTAAATAGTATTCAATAGGAGGCTAGTTTAATGTCAGAACTAAACAAAGCAACAGTTAGTGAAGAGCAGTTAATTCATCAAGGGTATCGTAAGTACACTGGAGAAAAAGTGCATATTTTTTACAATACGAGTATCTGCCAACACGTCGGAAATTGTGTGCGGGGAAATCCTAACGTGTTTGAGGTTGGAAGGAAGCCTTGGATTGTTAGTGACAATGCTTCTTCTGGGTCAGAAACAATTCAAGTAGTTAATACGTGCCCGACAGGGGCGTTAAAGTATATTCAAAGAGACAAGTGCAACTTGTTATAGAAGAGGAGAAAAAGTATGAAAAAAAATTATGAAAAGTGGTATTTTTGGGTATTAGTGGTAATTATGATAGCAGGATTTTTATATCTTACTAATTAAGAGGTTAATTTGGTTAAATAAATTATATATCAGTAAAAATTCAATATAATTAATTTTTTAAGTGCAATATAATTTGTTCTAAAAAAATATTATCTAATAAATTAGAATAAAAAATAGAAGTAATGAAGCTAAAAAGAGTGTTCAGAAAATGACGAATTTCTGGACACTCTTTTTAGATATCATAATTGATATGTATTTATCTATTTTTATTTTCACAAACTCGTAACTAAATCATTGTTCAATTAAAATTTAGATTTATGAGGGTTAGGACAAATCGTGGAAGGAGTCATAAACTTAAAAGCTTTTGATCGTAATAAAATTTCTTGATAAACTTGGTTTTTACAGGCTTTAGAAGCTTATGTCCAGAAAAAGTAAAAAGCCACCCATTTTCACGGGTTGCTTTTTAACAGCTCTAGAAGGTAGCCCATTAAAAGGGGATCTTCAAATGATCATCAACCGCTCACAGTCCTATCTCTCTTTAACTATTTATATGGATATAGTTTACTTATACTATCTCTAATTCGATCATCTGCTTCTTGTTATCGAATGTATTTTCAATTGTTTTTTTGATTTAACCCAACCATACTTTTGGACCAAAAGCTTTTATTCCCATACTTATATTTCAAATTAGCATTTTTTTCGTGGATTAAGGTTGCAATTCGTCCTTTTAAATAGTCCATAAGACTAGAAATACTAATCTTTGGCGGTATTCTTACTAACAGTTGAATATGGACAGGCATTGCATGAGCATCAATGATTTCAATATCTTTCATCTCAGACAATTTTCTTAATATCTGACCAATACTTACTTTTGACTTTCCATAAATCACTTTGCGTCGATACTTCGGTTTGAAGACTATGTGAACCATACAATTCTAACTCGTATGTGCTAAAATTTTATCGCTAAAGCTATTTCGTCCACGCGTAGAAACTCGCGTTTTTTTGTTTCGTTCACGAAGCATACGAAACAGCCTAAAGTCAATAATAAAATGGTTGTCTTTAGGCTGTTATGAATATAAAAGGATAGTCGTATCGTTGTTCTTGTATTTTTTTTAAACTACTGGGATGTAAACTTATCAATTGATAAAATTATTTGTGCATGAGAAGAGGTTTAGGGGATAACTAAAAGCTTATTTTTAAATCAACTTTGTCTATCATGCGTTAGCATTATTTATTTTAAGTATAACGGCTATGATATCTTGAAAAATGTTACATTGTGAGGAACGGAAAAAATTCTTCATATAGATTGTTGGCTATAATGTAAATTATTTCTTCTCTGTCTAAGTCGCAAAAAAGAATATTTTTATTATTACTCTTTTTTCGCATTAGTGCAAACTTATAGTTGAGATTGTTCAAAAAAATCTAAGGTTCGATATCAATTGTTGGAATTTCTTTGGATAAATAATATCCTTGTTGTAGAAAAATGTTTCTCAACACCAATTCTTGGTGAATCATATGGGTGTCGACTCCTTCAACTATAAACTTAATTTTTCTAGTTTTAGAAAATTCATCCCAAAAGTCAATTAAAAATAAAATTTCTTCTGAATATAAATGTTTGAAAGACAAAGTGGAAAATTTAATTACGTCGACACTCTTCATAAGACCAATTATGTTTTCAAGTGTATGAATCCCTGTATCGATATCGTCTAAAGCAGTACTAAACTTCATTTTTTTAATTTTTTGAATTGATTTCGATAATATTGCCTCGGAATTTCCATAAATGGAGGGCTTTGTATCATGTTCAGTTATTTCGATTAATAATTGTTCATGATATTTTTTTAATTTTTCAAGCATAGAGAACGTTTCAAAATAATATAGTTGTTGAGGATGGATATTTATACTGATTATTTTTGTCGTATGTTCAAGAATATCTTTGAGTTCTCTGTAATACCATTTTAACAATTGGGCATTCAATGTTTTAGATAAAATGACTCTATCAAAAAATTCAGTAGGAAAAGCTTGTGTTTCTTGCGTTCTCAACAATAATTCATAACCAAATATTGGATTGACTGAATTCGAGAAATTAAATAGTGGTTGTGCTGAAAAATATAAATCAGAGAAAATAGATAAAGAATCAGTCATTTCCATTCATTGACCTCCATTCTTGTTTTGTAACCTGTTCCTAAATCTTCGTTTGATAGGTAGTAATGTAAAAAAAGTAGATATGACTTTAGATATAATTAAAGAGCATTGAAAGAATAAAACTAGATAAATTCTTCCAATGCCCATATGAGAGGACTAGATTTACCTAATTGTTTTCTGGAACAGAACGCAACTGCCAAGAAAGAGTGCTAGTATATTTATCAGCACTTGGAGAAGCAATTGCTGGTACAAAAAGTGAAATACTTTCTTCAGCTGTGGTCCCATCACCGAAACGATAAATCCAGGTTCCAATTCCTTCTGTTAAAGACGCACTTAATAATATTTTCTGTACGCCTGGTATCAATTCTACCGAGTCTGGTTGTGTAATTTCTGGAGCATAGTCTTGATTTGTTGATGTTAATTGTTGATTAAATAGACTAATAGCTGCGCCTTCTAAAGCATCGTTGGCTGTATTCATGAATTGCTGATTTTGAGTAACTGCTAACTGCCAGCTTCCACGATCTTCTTTAGAACGTTGATCAGTAATTTGTACATAGTTAGGCCGTGTTTCTGAGACATTACTAGTATCATCACTAATTAATTGTTGGGCTTTAGCATAATATGTTTTATCAGATACAGCAATTGATTGACTGCCAAAATCAAATGAGGATACAAAATCAATGCTAAATGCTCCCTGATCTTCCGGTAGTTGAGGCTGGTTTTCAGGCGTTACCTCTGTTTCTGGGTCAAGTGGATCAACTGGTAATGGAGGCTCTTTGATGGCAGAGACAATGGTAGACGCTTCTGCAGATTTTCCGTTCAAGAAGGCAAATACTGTAACCTCGTTTCCTTCAGTAAAATAACTATTATCAGGAAGTTCATATCGGTATTCACCATTCTCATCTGCCATGGTATGATACATTGTACTTGAAGAGACATCCGGAGATATGATAGTTCCTTCTGGAATAGCAGAATCCCCGGAAAAATATAAGACACTATTGGGTGTCGCTGTTCCAGTAATTATGTGAGAACTCGACTGTATTTTATCTGCAGTCAATTCATTGATAGAAACTTCTACATCTGCTATTTTTTCAAATAGAACGCGTTGCACATTTTTAGTCGTAAAATTTTGTTGAAAAGTATCAACCGTAGTTTGTTCTATTGATGAAACAGAAGAGATCGTAGGCGCATTTCCTGCATAAGAAAGAGAGAGGTTGAAAATAGGTAACCAAGTAAAGTCGGGTTCTGATGTAAAATTATCTCGACTCCAAAGTTGCACATTTTGCACATCAACTTGTAGCTTTCCACCGCTCCCAGCAATATAAATCAGACCATTGGTGGTAGCAGTACCTGAAATAGTTGCAGTTCTTTCCAAATTCACGTGATCTGCATCAGAAAATTCAAATGTTGAACCAGCAGAAGCAAAGTAAAGTAAGTATTGCGATTGTGATGTACTATCACTTTTTACGTCAAGAATTCCATCTTTTGCAACAGAGAACGTAGCATTTCCGTTTACATAAATGATGCTGGAAGTAGAAGTTCCCATATCTACTGCTGTAATATCCAACTTTCCTCCGTTAGCTATTTCTAAAATACTTCCGGCAGCCATCCAAATTACATTATAGTAATACCCATTGGCATTGCTTTTTGTACCAGAAGAATTAATAATTACTGAAGCTTCTTCATCGATTGTCAGTGAAGCGCCGGTGACTCTTAATGAAACGGCTGAGCGAAGTGATTGGGGAGTTAGAATCATCTCTGCACCGTCTTCTACTATTACATCGCCTTGTCTAACTAAGAGTGAGACACCATCAGCTTCTCCTCCGGAACCGTTTGAAGTAGCCTCTAGTTTTGAGTTTTTTTTCATTGTAAAATTATTATTAGGATGAGTAACTGCCCCAAGATCAAGATTTCCTGCACCAATTGTTTCCAAAATAATATTTGCATCTTCAAGAATAGTAAGATTAGAAGCGTATATATTTGTTTGGTCCGTCGCAATTGTTTTCCAAGTACCAAAAGAAGATGTGTACTCACTTACTTGTCTACTACTTGTGGTTCCAGAAAGGTAGACACTGCTATACGGGGAGTGGATCAATTGGTTACCGATATTTGTTATATTTTGATAAGTTATACTACTAGCAGTCTGGTTAGCAGGATTCAAATCGTTAAATGTAATAGGACCATAGTAATTCCCGTGGTATATTTCTATATTACTTAAGGTTACATTCCAGGGATTACTGCTGTTGGCGGTAGTATTGCTAAAACAAAGTGCTACAGAACGAAAATCTAGCTGATGATTATTCCCTTCGATAACTAAAGTTCTAGAAATACTACTTGGGCTTAAATAAACATAGGTTGCACCACCACTGGTATTTGTAGTAGTACCCGTGGTAATATCAGTAAGATTAAGTCTTGGGTTTGTAGGTGTTACAAAATCAGCTGTGATATTGATAGTTGTTATCGATACATCAGCAAAAGCACGGACAAATTCTTCCCATGTAGCTACATCTTGAACAGTACTCTCATCAAAAGTACTTATTTCCAGGTCTGAAGATTGCTCAACATCTGTAGAACTTGTAGTACTTAGCTCTTCAGAATTTCCCACTATTGAAGAATCTACTTCTTCAATAGATTGGACAGTTTCTCCTGCGATATTATTGAGAGTATCATTGCTGATATTAACCGAAATGTCGTATTCTTCTTCAATAGTTACAGTGAAAATGCCGGATTTATTAGAAATGAAAGGGATACGATATGAAGTTTGTTCTTTTTCAAAATAGACTGTCCAACCTTGGTCATTCTTTTCTGATGTTTCACCACTAGAGAGTTGTTCTGAAACGACAGAGATATTATCTGGGACGTAAATTTTTATTTCTGTCATACTTACATTGCTTGTAAAAGTTATCCAAAAAAGTTCATTGATTTTTTCTGATAAAGCGTCGTAATCAAGGGTAAGTTCAGTGTCATCGTTTTCGGTGATTATGGGAGACATGTCGTCATCCAACTCCTCTTCAGAATTAAGCGAGGAGTCGGGAGTTAGGTTGTCATCCGTTAATTCATCAGTTAATGTTGTTTTTTGAGTTGACTGAGAGGTTGTAGTAGAGAAAACAATGATTGGTTGAAGCATTTGACAGGACAAGAGAAGAATACTTAATAAAGAAAAAATTTTTTTAAGTCGTAAGAACAAGTACCTCACTCCTTTTCTTTGTTTATTTTTTTCTTTTGCCAAAATAAATAGATACAACAAGCTAACAAAAGGATAATTAAAACGATCAGACCGATAATCCACCAATTAATGCTCGTGTCTATTGTCACATCTGAGCGATTCAGTGAGCGGGCTTCATCTCCGTCAATAGTAAATTCTTTTGTCCATGTCCATGTCTCATCTCCCGAATGTGCAGTTAGATTTAAAATGTAAGTGCCACTATTAAAACGATCACCATTTAAAGAAATAGGAAAATCAAAATGAGAATTCGGGGCCATCTGCATTTGCTCTTGGCTAGCCTCATATAATAAAGTATCGTCACCTTTTTTATGAACAGTTGCTTCAACTGAGAGTCTGTTAACAAATGTTGGCATAAAATTTTGAATTGTTGCACTGATCACATTTCGATAGTTTAATTGATCTGCAAAAACATCGAGTAATTCTAAATTTGGTATCACAGTAGACCGCTCGTTACTTACAACTACTCCAATCACATAGGAAAATTCATTTGTGATGGATAGACCTTCCGATGTTTTCGTATCTGTTTCGGATTCCTTTGGAATTTCACGTATTTTTAGACCACCAGCTAAAATCCCCTCAAAAGATTCGTTTGGCATGTTTAAAATTGCCTCTATCGTTTGTGTTTCATTTCCTTTTAGTGTGATAACTTCTGGGGTCGTTATTAATTCGTTCAGCGAGTATGAAAGCGTGGTATCCGTAACCTCGTCATCTTTACCATATTCAACCACACCTTGAACGTTTGTATAGGCGGTATGAGCGGTGATTTCTATTTGAATCTCTTGATTTGTTGCATTCTGCAAAGTAAGAGCTAACACTTCTTGATCACCTTTATTTAAATTCAAATCGAAGTAACCTTTTGTTTCATCGAATTGACTATCAGGATAAATAGGCGTCACATAGAAATTCAAAGAATTTTCTTCAGCATTTGAGATTACAGGGAATATGATAAGTAGCATCGAGATGAGAAATCCGAATAAATAAAACTTTATGTAGCTGTTCCAATTAAGTTGTTTTGACAAAGAAACACTCCTTTATTATTTGGAAAAGCAGCATCACAATAATAAGTAATACTGCTTTTCTGGTCGTTGGCATAAAATTTTTAATTAAGCATCTGCTCCAGGGGTCGAAGTTAATTCCCAAGAAAGAGTTGATGTGTAGGTCGTGGCATCTTTTGCAGTAGATCCTGGTACAAATAACTGAATTGCACTGTTTTCAATGACTTCAATAGAGGTATCAGCAGCTTGAGTATTAAGGTCCGCTTGGTTTCCCCAAACAACAGATGAGACACCCGCTCCTTGTCCTGCTTCTGCAGTCATTACGGGCACACCACCAGCGTTTGGAATCAACTGTAGGCCAGATGCATGTGATGAAGGAGCGTTAGTTGCATTACTTCCTGCATACTGAATGGTTGGATCATTTAAAGAAATCTGCGCCCCCGTTAAAATATTGTTTTGAGTGGTCGAAGTGAAATCACTGATGCTAACACTTAAAACCCATCCAGCATTTGAGCCACGAGTATCTTGAACCTGCGCAAAACTAACATAGGGGACTTGTCCAGATCCATCAGCTAGATTTGCTGTTTCAGCGACCATATTATAGGTTTGGTCTTGATTAGAAATGACTTGTGAACCAAAGTCCATAGTGACTGCTTTTACAAGAGAGAGCGGTCCTGTTGTTCCTGGAACCTCAGGATCAATTTCAACATCAGGATCTGTTTCAGGTGGAATAACAACAGATTCCTCATCAGTATTTGGTGTGAACTCAATCTGACCAGTGGTTGTTACATCTCGCACTTCGTCTGCAGAAGCTAATGTTACTCCGCTAATTAAAAGTGTTGCCATTAAAAACGTCGTTGTTACTAATTGAATCTTTTTCATTTATATGTTCCTCTTTTCTTTTTGTTAGTAATAAAAACAGTAAAACTAATAATATGATAATCCCCAAAAGTTTAGATTTGACATCTGTTGAATCTGATAGCTTTGGTAAAGTTTTTTTTGAACTATACAACTTTTCAATAGAATCTTTTTCTAATTGAGCACCGTTAGGTGGTTGTGGTATTGGAGAAAGCGGTGAATCATAAACGCCGGTAAACCCTAATTTGGCAACGGTATCAGTAGACTCCAAATTTTGACCGTGACCAACCATGGGATCTAAGAAAAATAAACTAAGTAAGAAAAATACGAAAATAGTTTTTTTTTGAGTCTTTCTCACATCATTTTTCACCTCCTTTACATATAGGGATTTTATTATTTATTGTCTATAAAGTTATTGAAAAATAGCAATGAATAGGGAAAAGGGTCATTTTTTGCTTTACCAAAATTCTCTAAGTAGTAATATTTGCTATCATTTTTGACAATGGCAACTATTTCAATATCATTTAAGGACATAGATTCTAAACATTGACATAATTCATAAAGAATTTGAAGCTTAGCATCTATACTCAATAAATCAGTGATATATTCTAAGGGTTCTTTTTTTATATCGTATTCTGCAAGAGTTATGAATTCATTCCGTATAGACTGGTATTCAGAAGCTAATGTTGGATGTCTCTGTAAAAATACAGACTCTTCAAAATAACCGTCAAAATATATTAAATACTGTTCTATCTTTTTCATAATAAAAATCACCTCAAGTATTTATAAAAATTATATCTTATATGTGATGTTTATAACTATTCAACATTTTTGCTTTTTTTAAAATTTTGACCTACTATTTGATAAAACAACTATCCTATACTTATTTTTATCTACTATACAGGAGGAATCAACGACGAATGATTAATTTACTATCTACCAAACATAATCAATATTTCACAATAGGGAAAATTACTTTTGAAAAAAAACAAAAAAAAGCCTTTCTTTGTGAAAGACTTGAAATAACAATAAATACATTAGAAGTTATAATTGAAGATTTTAATAGACTTTTCTCTCCCATAGAATTAGAGAGCGAAAATCAAATTGTTGCTTTAAAAATTCCAGATTATTTATCTTATGATTATTTCATATCAAGAGTATTGTCAACCAGTTTAGAGTATCAAATTTTAGAAAGTATTTTCTTTAATAATACTTTTACTTACGATCAGTTGGCGGAAAAACTATTTGTTAGCAGATCATCATTAATACGATCCATTAAATTCATTAATGGAGAAACACTAAAATTTGATTTCTTTATTGATACAAAACCGTTGAAAATTGTTGGTAACGAGAGAAATGTAAGGTTCTTCTTTATTACCTATTTTAAAGATAAATATGGATTATCTAGTTTGCCATTTGATATTGATGAAATGGAATCTATCAAGAAATTTTATCAAATTGGAAGTAACTTAAAGGGATTGCAACAGTCAGTCCAAGATCAAAATAATTTTATGTTATTTTGTATGGTTGCCTTGTACAGAGAACGGTTAGGATATAAAAGAAAAACTAATGGCGCAGATAAAAATAATACTTTTTTAAGTAACATACTTGATGTTATTGAAAATACTCCGAATTTTATAAAAAAAAATAATAATAATTTTTTTGATAGAAATTTTCTTAGTCAAATATTCGCAATATTTTTACAAGAAGGTTTTTTAAAACCGAATTTTTTTTCAAAAAAACGTCAATTAAGTTTATTTAAAGAGGTTAGGGTAACGAAATTTATAGAACTAATAAGTGTAGAGTTAGGATTAACTGTAGGGACTGAAGACAAATTTTTACTTAGTCAAAATATTTATGAGATTTTATTTGGTTACTTAAGCTTTCCTAGTGAGTTTAATTTTTTAGATGATACTTATTCCAATTTTTATGAGTATCATTCATTTCCTCTTCCTGAATTGAAAAACAAAATAAAAAGTATCTATTTTCAATGCTTTGGACAAGAGAAAGGTATCTATTTTCCCTTTGTATTTTTTACAACTTATACCCATTGGCCTTTCTTTTTAGAGCAATTACAAGTGAACAAAGCGACAGTAAAAATAAATGTTTTTATTGATTTTGATCCAAGTTTTGGGGAATATATCAAAAGTAAAATACTGACACTTTTTAATGGAAATTATGAGGTTACAGTAAAAAACGACCCAGACAACCTTCCTATTGTTGAAGAAACTGATTTGCTGATAACAAATGTATATTCACCAATAAACTTTCCTAAAGAGAAAATTATAGGTGTTTCTCACTTTATAACAGATCATGATATTGAATTAATAATAAAGAAAATAGACTCGATAGCAAAATTAAAATAAATATTCGGAATTTTATCTATAAAGATACTGAAGACTTTTTAAGTAGAAAAATATAGGTTATTAAAAGTATAATATTGCAAAGAAATTATATTAGAAAAATATTTGTTTATTGAATTCTAAATAAGCAGAGGTAGGTGATTTTCGAAAGAGACACAATCGTATTCTGTCACATTCGTTAAAATCGCTCCATCCCTAGAGGCTCTAAGAGGAAATCACTTTTCTTTTAGGGCCTTTTTTCTATAGCTTGTTTAAATGTGACTTATTATCTGCTAAATCATATTAAGTAACATTTGAGAGGCGGCTAAAAATGAAGAGCGTAGAACCGATTCGCGACAAAAAAAAGATCGATGCCATGAAAGCAATTTTGGCTTCCGGCAAATATGGGCAACGAAATTTGGTGCTTTTTTCGATCGGGATCAATACAGCGTATCGAATCTCCGATTTAAGACAGTTGAAATTAAGTGATGTGTTAGAAATTTCCCGTGGACGGGTGATTGTCAAGGAACGTCTGACCATGAAGGAACAAAAAACAGCTAAACACAATTCGGTTTTCATTTCGAACAAATTACGAAAAGTGATTCTTGATTATGTTCAATCGGAATTTCCTGAGCAGCTGCAAGTACAGGATTTCAACAATTATTTGTTTCCAAGTCGAAAAGGAGCGGATACGCCTTTGACCCGACAAAACCTTTGGCGGATCATTCATGAAGCAGGAACGCCGGTTGGTTTAAAAGAAATTGGTCCCCATTCGATGCGCAAGACTTTTGGTTATTTTTTGTACAAGCAAGGGACCAAAACAGAGATCATTCAGTCGCTGCTCAACCATTCTTCGCAACGGGAGACCTTACGCTATATCGGGATCACCCAGGAAGATAAAGATACCGCAGTAAAAAGTTTGGATCTATGACAGAATAATTCCCTATATAATAGAAGGAAAAATTCAAGAGGTGAGAAAATGAGCGAAGAAAAGCGTCCTAAATTTCCTGATAAATACCAATTATCTCGCAAAGAGTCTGTCTATTTATTGAAGAAAAACATTGTGGAACTGGTGTATAATGCGGGTAAATTTGAAGGATTGAATACAACGTTGTTACAAACAGAAGAGATTATTAAGTATAATCGGTCCAATAACGTGGCGGTAGATGATGTCCTGACCGTCGTTAACTTAAAAAGAGGCTTTGAACTGCTTTTAAACGACGTACAAGAGCCTCTGTTAGAGACAAGTAAGCGGATTAATCGAGTCGTTTCAGCGGAAGATGCCCTTTTCCCTGGAGAAATTCGGACTGGTGGGGTAGAAGTATCAACTATTCAAGGAAGATATGTGCCACCAATGTTAACTGAAGACGAGGTAAACAATCAATATGGTGAGATAATGAATCAAGAGATATCAGACACGGAAAAAGCGTTAAGACTGTTTCTACTTATATCAAAAAATCAAATTTTGGGGGATGGTAATAAGCGAACAGCATTATTAACAGCAAATAAAATTATGTTTGATCATGGTTTAGGCTTGTTGTCCATTCCTGAAACCGTATTTGAAAAATTTAATGAATTACTTTCTGCTTATTACAATAGTGAAGAAGATATTGATGCAGAAAAGATCCTGAATTTTATGTATTCGAATTGCATTTTCGGAATTACTTATCGATAAAATTATTAAGGAGGGATTTCTTTGTCTAGTTTTGCAAGGAAGCCTACGGTATTTATTAGTTCAACCTGTTATTATTTAAAACAAATAAGAAGTGATCTTAAGAATGTTATAGAGATGATTTAGGATTTGAAGTACTGTTGTCAGAATATTCGTCGTTCCCTATAGACCCTTCATTAGGAACCGTGGATAATTGTCTGCGGGTTGTACAAGAAAGGGCTGATATATTCATTTTGATTATAGGCAATAGGTATGGATACCAAACTGACAATGGAAAATCGGTAACTAACTTAGAGTACCTTAGAGCAAAAGAAAAGGGAATTCCTATTTATGCTTTTATTGATAAGAAAGTCATTCAAGGTATGCCATTATGGAAAGATAATCCTGAGGGGAATTTTGACTCTCTTGTAGATAACTCGGAATTGTTCAGATTTGTTGAACAAGTGATGTATGAAGATAGCACTTGGAGTTATGAATATGAGCTTGCTGAACAGATTTCGGAGCGATTAAAATTTCAATTTGCATATCTATTTTACGATTCTTTATCCTTAAGGAAAAAATTAGTACAAAAAAATTTCTCCAAAAAAATCATGGCTCTTAGCCCTAACATACTTCAAATCATTTTAGAAAAACCAGATGCATGGGAATATATCTTTTTTATTCAAATTCTATTAGAATTTTTGGGAGAAGCCGACGAACTAAAAAAAGATCTTCGTTATGAAATTATTCTTGAATTTCCAAATCCTATTACTGAAGATGGAGAAATATTTGAATGGATCAGTTACAAATACAATCAAATATTGAAGCTAACAAATGGATTATCAAATCTAGTAAATGTTGCTTTTCCTGAGGCTATAGGGGATCCTGGAACTAAGGGAGATATTGATTTTCTTCTTTATATAGCAGAGAAGTGGAAATCCATTTATTGTTCAATTATAAAATTGGAGCTAGAATTGATTTCTATAAGTGTACCAGAGAACACTCAAGAGCTAGTTTATTCTTTGCGAAAGATAAGCCAATCCTTAATCATTAATATTGATGACTATAAGATAAAGTTATTTAACAGTCTTGAGAAGATAGCTAACCATACACCAGGTGAACAGACTCTAATAATAGATTTAGTGATGGAATTTACGGAGCCAGACTTTACTGAATTTAATAAAGAATTAGAGATTTTAAAGCAAAAGTTAGGAATTAGCTGAAAAAAAACTAGGAGTTTAACTCTCTTATATTAAGGAAAAACATACACTTGAGAATAAAATAATTTGAAGAAAATGTATATACGGTGTATACTTTTTATAGGAGCTGATATAAATGAACATAAAGAAGAGAAAAATAAGAGAAGTAGGCAACTCAATTGTTGTAACATTATCAAAAGAGAGTTTATTACAAAAAGGTTTGAAACCTGGAGATACTATTTTTATTGATGAAGATAAAATGATGGATGCAATTGTGAAGGAAGAAAGAAATTTAGATCTTGAAATTGATATGTATGTGAATCAGGCTCTATCAGAATATGATGAAGCATTCAAGGAATTAGTTGACAGATGATGTATCTGAGCGAAAAAGATATTGTAAAATTGAATGTTATTCAAATAAAAAAATATTCACCAAAGGAAACAGTTGGTGTCATTGATAAAAATGCTTTGAGTATGGCTGTAAATCAACCAAAACAGCATATTTTTGGAAAAGATCTTTATCCTGATGTATTCAGCAAAGCAGCAGTTCTCTTAATAAATCTAATCAAAAAGCATCCTTTTCACAATGCTAACAAACGTACAGCATTTTTAGCTGCATATGTTTTTCTCAAGTTAAATGGCTATTCATTAAAAATGGAAAATCAGAAAGTTGTTGAATTTGTAGTTAGAGTTGCTACGTATCAGGGTGAGTTTGATGATTTAAAAGAGACAACAACTGATATACTAAAAAATAATTCTATAAAGATTGATACAAAAAAATAGAAGCAAACTAGCAGTTCAGTTGATTCTGAAGCGTTAGCTTGCTTTTTATTTTAGCTTACATAAGATATATTACCTCAGGAAGTCCGTCAAGCAATTGACGGATTTTATATTTCGTCGTTTTTTTCCAAAATACTCTATGCCATTAAGTGTCATTTACCGCTAGGAATGTTCAGTAAACTCCTTTGCTTTTTAATTCAACAACTTGTCAAAATGTGTCATTCATTACAAAACTAATATATCTTATGAAAAAAATTTGGTAAAACTATTATATAAGAGCATAATTGGTTCGTCTATTGTTCATTGATAATCGCATAGACCATTTTCTAAACTCTTTTCAGTGTCTAAATAGTAAGTAACTTTGTGAGCAAGGATTTCTAAGATTTGAAGGGAAGATAAGCACAAAGTAGTGATAAAGTCATAAGATCTTTAGGCAAATAAATAGTTGTTTAAGATGATAATGTCCAAATAAGTGCCCCTTTGATAAAAGAGGAGCACTCAGGTATATATTTTCTAAAGTAATTAATAAAATGTTTGAAGTAAAAAAGAACAGCCTAAATATCTTCTAAATACTTTTGTATCAATATTTAACTGCTCTTTATTCTTTGCTTATACTAGGTTAGAACTTGGATGTTATTCTAAAGGTAAATTAGGAATCTGCCATGCATGGATAAGTAAAAATAAAAACATAATTGATAAAATATTATTCTGGTAAAAGCTTATATAATAGATATAATCAAAGAGCAAATAAGATTCTTCTATAGTCAACAGAAAACTATTAAAAATGGGAGGACAATGATGATTAATGAATTTGATATCATGATAACTAAATCCGATTTAATTTCAATGGGATTTAAAAATAATCAAGCAACACAAATGCTAAGAGAAGCTAAACAATATTTAGTTAATGTTGAAGGGATATATTTATACAATAATAGGCAAATAAATGTTGTGCCGGCAAGAATAATTGAAAAATTGTTTCACTTGAAAATTCGTAAATGACTGCTAAAATAAAAATGAAAGGGTTTGCTAGGAGTATTAATTATGGGAAAAATAAAGAGTATTTATCAAGATAAAAAAACTAAAAAATGGTATTTCAGAGCATACTTAGGAATGGGTTCTAACGGAAAAAGAATACAAAAAACAAGGAGGGGTTTTTCAACACAAAGAGAGGCGAAGATAGCATATGATAATTATATGTCTGCCTATGGACCTAAAAATTCAAGAATAATTAAGAAAGAATTACGTAAAGACCTCGTGACTTTTGAGGAGTTTTACAAAAGTAGATTTGTTAAGTGGTATGAAAGGCAAGTAAAGCGCCAAACATTTGAGAATGCGCAATTCATATTTGAAAAGAAATTAATATCGTTCTATCATTATAGAATTATTGATATTACGACAGAAGTCGTTGAGGATTGGATATTTGAACTAAGTCAAATGACTTCAAGAAACTCTAGATTGAAAAGTGAGAAAGAAGCATTGTCTAAAAGCTATATTAATCGAATTCGTGGACATTTAAAAATTGTTATGGATCGAGCCGAAAAAGAAGGATACATTGATAAAAATCCAGTTATAAATGTTTCTATTCTATCTGTAGAAAATAAGAAGGTTAGTTTTTGGGAGTTTGATGATTTTATAAAAGTAATCAATTCTTTCAAGGATAATAGTTTTCAAAATAAACACAGAAAACTTGTTTTTGAATTGCTATTTTATACAGGGCTAAGGATTGGTGAACTATCCGCACTTTCTTGGAGTAATGTGAACTTAAAGAAAAACCAAATCACAGTTGAGAGAACTTTAGTATACACAAAAAAAGATAATTGGTATTTCTCAACTCCTAAAACAAAAAGTGCCTATCGTACAATTTCTATAGGGAAAAGGTTATCACGAAAGCTTGAAGACTGGAAAAAAGAACAGAGTTTGTTAGGAATTTTTGAATTTGTAATCCAATTAGATGGAACATTTACTCCCCCTTACTCTTTTGCACATTGGCTAAAAGAAGCGGCAATTAAGTCACAGGTGCAACCAATTAAATTACATTCTCTTAGACATTCGCATGTTGCATTCCTTATTGAACAAAATGTTCAACCATTAGCAATTATGGAAAGGCTAGGACATTCTAATATTCAAATCACTTTGGGAACCTATGGACATCTATATGCAAAATCTGATAGTAGAATAATTGATGCAATAGATACTCACCAAGTATAGTTATTTTAAACAAGAGTAGAAATAATTTACAGTAGTTTGTCTTCCAAGTTTCTTCCAATAGGAAATAAAAGACTATTATATCAACAAAAAATATATATGATTTTGAATTGAAGATGTATCGGAAATAAGCAAACTGCCATTAAGCAGGGAATGAATCCTGTTTAATGGCAGTTTTTTAGTAATGAATAGTCTATTTCAGCACTATACGAATATAATCATCAAAAAATTAAGTGTCTATTGATCCAAATCATTGGTAAAATATCTTCATTCAAGTTCTATTCCGCAATACTGCTTCCTCCTCCCAAGTTGCCGGATTCAATGGATCGTTAGAAGCTGTTTCCTGGTTGATGAGCTCTTGATAGGTATTGCTTTTCTTTTCTAAATAAGCGACTCGTTTTTGCGCTTCTGTAAGTTTAACGAGCGCTTTTTCTTTTTGCGATTGAATGATGTAGGCTCTTTCTTTGATCGTCGAATCGCCAAGGAGGCAAAGCGAAATATAATGCTTAATGGCTTCTAAAGACATGCCTGTTTCGCGCAAATTCTTGATACCAGTTAACCAATTGATGGAAGTCTGATTAAAAACCCGTCTGTTGTTTTTGTCCCTGATCAAACTAGGAACCAAACCCATATCGGTATAATAGCGAATCGTGTGTTCAGACAATTCAGTGATCGTGGCTGCTTCTTTGATAGAGTAAATGTTGGTCACGCCTTTCATAATTTGCTGTAGTCAAGCAAGTCGTTTGAACGTATTAGTAAAAACTGTTGTAGATCATTTTATTTTTATATCGCGTATTATAGCACAGATAATTTTGTGGAGAAAAGTAGCTTCCTATTTGAGAGCCTCAAAAAGAAAAAAGGTGGAAGAAAAATGATTGTTAGAAACTCCTTGACTTCGAGTGACTCGAAGATGCTAAAGTTTAGCTAGCTTAGCGAGCACACAAAGTATCGATGGAGGAGGGAATTATAATATGAAGAATAGAAAAATCAGAAGTTTAGCAGTTTCGCCAATCGGAATGGGGTGTATGGGGTTTTCTCACGGATATGGAAAGGTGCCAGAAGAAAAAGAGAGTATTGCATCTATTCGCAAAGCTTACGAATTTGGCTGTACATTTTTTGATACAGCAGAAGCTTATGGAAAAGAAATGTTTTATTCTGGACATAATGAGGAGTTGGTGGGTAAAGCACTGTCGCCTTTTCGAAACAAAGTTGTTCTTGCCACCAAGTATCATCTCGACGAAAAAGAAGTGAATGAAAGCACAACTCTTTACACAGCCATCCGTAACCATTTGGTTGCTTCAATGGAAAAACTGCGCACCGATTATATTGATCTCTATTATCTTCATCGAATCAATGAACAGATTTCTATAGAAGAAATAGCTGAGGTGATGGGACGATTAATCAAAGAAGGTATGATCAGAGAATGGGGACTCTCACAAGTTTCCGTGGAGACACTTGCTAAAGCACATGGGATTACCCCCGTTGGTGCTGTGCAAAATCTCTATTCAATGGTTGAGCGTGATTGTGAGCAAGAGATTTTCCCCTATTGTCTTGAGAACGAGATCGCCGTCGTTCCTTTTTCACCAATCGCTAGTGGGTTTTTATCTGGAAAAGTCACACCAGATACATCCTTTGAAGGGGATGATGTTCGCAAATTCGTCCCTCAGCTGGCTAAAGAAAACCTCGTAGCCAATCAACCGATTTTAAATATGCTAGCAGAAGTCGCTCAAGCAAAGCAGGCGACAAATGCCCAAATTTCATTGGCGTGGATGCTTCACAAGTACCCGAATGCAGTGCCGATTCCTGGATCAAAAAATCGAGGCAGGATTTTGGAAAATCTAGCTGCTTGGGATGTACAGCTTACAGATACCGAGTTTCAAGTAATTGAAAACCAATTGAATCAAATACCTGTATATGGCCATCGAGGACATGTCGAATCACAACAACAATCTTTCGGAAAACAGTGGGACAAACACTAAATTAAGAAAAAGTTGGAAAAGCAGACTGCATGACAAATGTAGTCTGCTTTTTTGCGTATAGTTCATTAACAGAAATTTTTGCCATCTTACTTCTCGCAATAAATGATTCTTGTTTCACCCACTAAAAAAGCTGATCAAAATATTGCGCGATGCTTAAAAAAGAATTATGATGTGCTTATCTATTATATCTATCAAGATCCTTTTATTACTTGGAATTATACGAAGCAACGTGAAAAAATAGAAGGACGCTTTGTTCCTGAAGAACATTTTATAAATGCTTTTTTTCAATCAAGATATAACTTGATTAAAATGAAGGAATTGTATAAAGAAAATGTGACCGTTAATATTTTTATAAAAGATTTTCAAAATCGCCATTCTCATACGTTGATGGCAGTTGACAATGTATCGTTCGCTTTGCCATTAACATACACAAAGGAAGAATTGGAGGAGAAGCTCAATGACTGAGAAAGAAAAAGTAGAAACAATCATGATAAAATATCATCGAAACTTCTCGATCTTACAGAAAAAGGCAACGCCTAGCGAATTGAAAACAGTTTTAAACTTTATTGCAGAAGAATCGAACCGTAAACAGCGAGTGCTTGTTGGCTTAGAGAAAGAAGAATAAGTGGTCAATGAAAAAATTTAGGTTTCTTAAGAATGACCATTGAACAAGTAAAATCCGAGATAAGAAGCAAGCGCTTCTTATCTTTTTTTTGTATCATTATGGCGGGCATGCAGTAAAGATAGGATCAAAATAGAATAAATTCACAAAAAGTGCTTGACCTAAAGTGAACTCTAGGTGGTATCTTTTTAGATAGAAGAAATGAGCAGCGATTGTTGAAACTCAAAAAAATCACGATTTCCCTTTAGGATAACTTGCTATTTCTTGGTTTGACAGGAATTTTAAAAAGAGCGTCTAGCTCTTATGGCCACGTTTTTCATTCTAGAGAACGATCCACTCATTTCGATTTCGTGTCTTTTTCCTTGTGAGCAAACACACGAATCATTCAAACATTACTACAGGAGGTACGTACATGTTATTAGAAAAAATCAAAAGCCCCAAAGCGTTAAAAGAATTGACCAGTGGGCAACTTCAAGAACTGGTAGTAGAAGCACGAACTGCTTTATTGGAAAAAATCAGTCACCATGGGGGGCACAATGGCCCCAATCTGGGGATGGTTGAGATGACGATTGCGTTGCATAAAGTCTTTGATTCCCCCACAGATAAGCTGATTTTTGATGTGTCCCATCAGACCTATATCCATAAAATGTTGACGGGACGCGCCCATGCCTTTCTTGATGCTGCGCAGTATGGTGCGGTTTCTGGTTACACGAATCCGAAAGAAAGCGAGCACGATCTCTTTACGGTCGGACATACCTCCACGTCAGTTTCGCTGGCAAATGGTGTGGCGAAAGCCCGTGACCTAAAAAATGAAACGTATAACGTCGTTGCCGTGATTGGTGATGGTTCTCTATCAGGCGGGTTAGCGTTTGAAGGCTTGAACAATATCGTGGAATTAGGCACCAATACCATCGTGGTCCTCAACGACAATGACCAATCGATCGCAGAAAACCATGGGGGGATGTATCAGAATTTGCGAGTATTGCGAGAAACAAAGGGGCAAGCAGCAGACAATCTGTTCAAAGCGATTGGTTTTGAGTACCACTATTTGGATGAAGGAAATGACCTCGCTGCATTGATTGCTTTATTTGAAAAAGTGAAAGATGTTGATCATCCTGTTTTATTACACATTCATACGATCAAAGGCAAAGGCTTCAAGTTTGCGGAAGAAAATCGTGAAAAGTTTCATGCAGGCGGTCCCTTTCATTTAGAAACCGGCGAATATATTTCTACTGGCGGCAATCAAGTAACGTACAATAGCTTAACGACGGATTATTTATTAGAAAAAATGGCGTCAGATCCTAAAGTCGTGGCAGTAAACGCTGGTACACCGATGCTGCTTTTTTCTCCGGAACAAAGAGAAAAAGCAGGCAAACAATTTGTAGATGTAGGTATTGCAGAAGAACATGCGGTATCGATGGTTGCTGGGTTAGCAAAAAATGGAGCAAAACCTGTCTGGGCCGTTTTTTCTACCTTTATGCAACGTAGTTTTGATCAAATTTCCCATGATTTGGCCTTAAATCATCTGCCTGGAACGATTCTGGTATATGGTGCATCGATTCACGGCATGAATGACGAGAGCCATTTGGGAATTTTTGATATTCCATTTTTGGCACATATTCCCAACCTTATTTATCTTGCGCCAACCTCTAAAGAAGAATATCTGGCAATGTTGGATTGGTCGCTGGAACAAACCAACGCACCAGTTGCGATCCGGGTACCGGTTGGACCTGTCAACGAAATGGCAGTGACAGTCTCTACTGACTACAGTGATCAAAAAAATGAAGTGACTCAAGCTGGCACGCAGGTAGCCATCGTCGGTGTTGGGAACTTTTATGCGCTAGCGGAAGAGATCGCAGATCAATTGAAGATGCAACATGGAATTACGCCAACGGTGATCAATCCTAAGTTTATTTCAGGGGTCGACAAAGAGTTGTTGGATGCTGTGGCACGATCGCACAAACTCGTTGTCACGTTGGAAGATGGTATACGAGAGGGTGGCTATGGACAAATGATTGCCAGCTACCTGGGTGATCGTGAGATTGCCGTCAAAAACTATGGCTTAGAAAAGAAATTTTATGATAATTACCGGGCAGCAGACGTTTTATCTGAACTTGGTATCACTGCTGAGGAAATTACGAAAGATGTCATAGAACAGCTGCAGAAATAAGTTCTCTTAGGGTGTCTTGTGTAGCTGATATGATTGTTAAAAAATGAATGATCGAAGGAAACCTTGCAGAAAAACAGACTGCAAGGTTTTTTCGCAAACAATCGGTGACGATTTGCAGCAAAATACAGAAGACCAATGCTTTTCAAGCATAAAGCCCAAGCGCGTTAAGCATTGGTCAACGAGGATAATCTAGCGAATAATAAGGTAGTGAAAGGATCACTTGTCATCTTGGACTATTGGGTTCAGAGACAAGGAAGAAAAGGTGTTTTTAAGGAAAGGGGTATTTATGAAATTTTTTTCTATGAAGTTGTTGGCACTGCTGTCGGTGGCAATGGTTGTCTATTCGGCACCGGCGATTTCTGCCAATGTCCCAGCGATTGCGGCAAGCTTCCCAGAAGTTGATGCGGTCTACATTGGGTTACTGACCACGATTCCATCATTGTTTCTTTTACTGGGAATTTTTACTACTAGCATGATCGAAAAAAGGATCGGCAAAAAATACACAATGGTCACCGGCTTGGTCATTGTGGCGGTTTTTGGCACGCTGCCGGCATGGTATCAGGGGAGCTTTCCCATCTTGTTTCTTTCTCGAGGGATTCTTGGCTTCGGGATCGGCTTATTCAATCGTTTGGCGATTCAAATGATTAGTTTGCTGTTTCAAAATGAGCCGCAAAAGAAAGCCAAAGCTCTTGGATTAGAAAGTGCCGTTGGTGGTTTAGGTGGTATCTTTATGACTTTGCTGGTTGGCCAGCTAGTGAAAATCAGTTGGGAAATGTCCTTCTTGGTTTATGGCTTTGCCCTGATCAGTCTCTTCTTTGTCCAGCTGTTTATTCCAAACGAAACACAGGCTGTGACTAATGAGACGTTATTGGCGAACGTCACGGTTTCAAAAGAACGGAAACAGCGATCATTCGTTCTGGGTGTGCTCTTGTTTCTAATCGTTGTCTTATTTATTAATTACAATTTACAGATCACACCATTGTTATTGGAAAAAGGAATCGGGGACGCCACTGAAGGCAGTAACATGATTGCCGCCATTGCGACGGGAGCATTTATCGCCGGCAATGCCTTTGGCTTGATATACAGTCGCCTACATCGCTGGTTGCTGCCCATTGCGGCATTGCTTGCAGGAAGCAGCATCTATTTGACTTATCCATTGCAGACAGTGGGGCTACTCTTGGGTTGTTCTTTATTATTAGGCTTTGCCTTTCGCAGCATCATGCCTTTTTTCACCCACTTGCTGACGACTGGTGGTGAAGCAGAAGCTAAGTTTGGCACGATCGTCTCGATCGTTGCTTACAATTTAGGGGTCACGCTCGCACCCTATGCATCACGCTTGCTGATACTAGTCAGCGGCAATGAAACAGCAGGGATGCAGATGATCTTATCAGGGGGCATGCTATGTCTGATTGGTATGATCGCCCTTTTGGGAAATAAATTCTTTTTGTATTTTGAACGAGGGTAGGCATACGCTGGCGTGCTCCACGCTTTTCTGTCTTCAATTCATCACTTTCAGTGCTTTTAGATAGAAAGAAACGTGAATGAATGGGACGTGTAAAACTAACAGCAGCAATCAGAAGGGAGAACCAGATGTATCTTTTTCAAAAAATTGAAGAAGCAGCGTTTAAACAAAATGATGCAAGACGAACGATCGGTGACTTTTTATTAAGCAATCGGGAAAAAGTCAGTGAGTATACTATGGAAGAAATCGCAAAACTGACCCATACCTCCAAGCCGACGTTAGTCCGTTTTGCAAAATATTTTGGCTTTTCCGGTTGGAAAGAATTTGTGTATGCCTTCATGCATGAACTGGCACACTTTGATGATGGCTCAGCAACGATCGATGTGAATATCCCTTTTGGTGAGGCGGCAGACACATTAGAAATCATTGAAAACTTGGCGAACTTGCGCATGCAGACGATTAAAGAAACAGCGGCACTTATGACGGTAAAAGACCTGAATCAAGCCGCTCGACTAATCAATGGCGCTCAAAACGTTGTCATCTATGGGCGTAGTCCAAATTCGTATTTCGGGCAGCTGTTTAAACGCAACTTAAACACGATTCATAAAAAAGCCTTTGTTGCGGATACGGACGAAGCGGGCTTGATTTCCCAAACGCTGACCCCGCAGGATTGTGCCATTCTTATCTCTTATTCTGGCAATAATTCAGAGAACTATCCTATGAAAAATGTGAAAACATTGCTGAAAAATGGTGTGCCAATTATCAGTCTTACGAGTGGTGGGGACAACTATTTGCGGGACTATTCGACGATCGTCTTGACGATTGCTAGCCGAGAAAAACTATATTCTAAAATCGGAAATTTTTCCACAGAAGAATCGATTCAATTCCTTTTGACGGTTTTGTTTGCTCAGATTTTTTCCCTCGATTATCAGGAGAATATCCAAATGAAAATCAGCAACGCTCGTTATTTAGAAACGAGTCGCAGAACGACGTTTAAAGAGATGGCAGAAGAATAAAAGGACCACACCAAAAACGGTGTGGTCCTTTTTCCCTATTCTAAATTGTTGGAAGTGGTTGATTTCAATTCGATCGGCTCACCGGCAGCAACTAGACGAATCCGTTTCGGATTGACGATCCGATCGTACAAAGCTTCAGGGTCCCCATTAAAAGCATCGATATGCGGAGCATCCACTGTTCCCCAATGGGAGAGGATCAAGTCAGCATGAGGATAGGTATTTGCCAGTTTCACGGCGTTCTCAAAGCCGATATGCCAAGCGTTGTCGTTAAAGTCAAACAAGATCGCATCTGGTTGAGGCATCTCTAATTGTTCTGGTAAAAGACGAGAATCGCCAGGAATCCACAAGGAACCATCCGGAGTATCGATCCAAAAGCCGCAATAGTCCTCAATTTGGAAGACACGGTCAAATTTTGTCGTCTCATTTTGCCAAAGGTGATACGCCTTTGTTAAAGAAATCTCCAAATTTTTAACGGTGAATGAATCATAGATTTCGTGACCTTGGGCAGCAACTTGAAAGTGCTCTTGCATAAGTTCGGCAACATATTTGGGTCCATGGAAGCTATCGGTAACCGGGACTAATTTTTCAATCGTCGGAATGCCGTAGTGATCATTATCTGAATGGGTGATCAATACCGCATCTAAGTGAGGGACTGCCGCCGGTTTGATTGGCAGATCGATCAGTAACGGCAGGTCAAATCCTTCTAAGACCGGATCGACCATGATACATGTACCACGGCTGTTTAGAAGAATACCGGAGTTTCCTAACCATCGAATGATCGTTTGATCCGTTTTTTGAAAAGCTTTTTCGGTAAAGACAATCGTTTTTGGAGGAATTGCTTGTTTTGCGTTTGTCATTTTTTTCGTTCCCTTCGCCTGTTTTTTTAAAATCCAACGCAGCATCGCCGTTCGTAACAGGCTATGCTGAATCGTTGTTCCATTGTGAGGTGCTTCAACGGTTTGGGGGAAAGAAGCTGCAGTTCCAGTAATTTTAAGAGAGTATTGTGCCGCCTTTTTTTACATGATTATTTTATGGCGTGCGCTCATCGATTGTTTTTGATTGCCACAATTCAAAAGTGTCGCATTCATAGAGTAAATTATACCATTGTTTCTCCTGGCTTCGTCAAGGCAATGCGGGGGCTTTTCGTGGAATAAATTTCGAAAAAAGAGCGGTATTTAATGAAAAGGTGAAATCCATTTCGACTTTAGGAAAATGTATTGGAACCGCTCTCTAAAAATGGTACATTGCTGGCAGAAAGAACAGTATGTTTTACCGGTGAGCACATACAACATAGATTTTCTTTGAAATTTATCTAGGGGTGGAATGTATGAGTGAAAATTATCAATCATTAGCAAAAAAAATCGTCCAGTATCTGGGGGGACAAGAAAATATCACGGATGCCTATCATTGTCAAACACGATTACGCTTTAAAGTCAAAGATGAAAAGCGTATAGATGAAGGAGAATTAGAGGCACTCGATGGGGTTGCCAAATACATCAATAACGCAGGGGTACATCAAGTCGTGATTGGAACACATGTCAAAGATGTCTATGAAGAAGTCACAAAATTGGTTTCGCTTCAATCATCAGGGACGTCAGAGCCTGGGGAGAAAAAAGGACCGGCAGCTGCAGTGATCGATTTTGTGGCAGGAACGTTTCAACCAATTATTCCGGCATTGTCCGGTGCTGGAATGGTTAAGGCAGTTTTGGCTTTGTTGATCGTCTTTGATGTGATCACCGCTGATTCGCAAACCTATTACATGCTGAATCTTTTTGCAGATGGTGTTTTCTTCTTCTTACCAATGATCCTGGCCTTCACTGTGGCACAAAAATTGCGATGCAATCCGATTTTAGCGGCTTCAGTGGCTGCTATGATGATGCATCCTAATTGGGGTGCCTTGGTCACAGCAGGCGAACCCGTTCACTTTTTTGGGGTTATTCCTTTTACATTAGCAAACTATACGGGATCAGTTATTCCGATTCTGATCGTGATTTTTTTCCAATCGTATGTCGAAAAGTTTTTGAACAAAGTGATTCCAAAATCAGTAGAACTGGTTTTTGTTCCAATGCTAACATTCTTGATAATGGGTACATTAGCCTTCTCGCTATTTGGACCGATCGGTAGTATCTTGGGGGGCTATTTGGCAACTTTCTTTACCTTCTTAAGTGTCCATGCTAGCTGGGTTCCAGCGGTTTTGATTGGGGGCTTTTTACCAATCATGGTGATGTTTGGTTTGCACAATGGGATTGCTCCTTTAGGGGTGATGCAAATGGCAGAACTTGGGTATGACAGTATTTTTGGTCCAGGGGCATTAGTCTCAAACATTGCTCAAGCAACCGCAGTAGCAGTTGTCGCATTGCGTACGAAAGAGAAAAAGACTAAGCAGTTGGCGGTATCAGGGGCGATCACTGCCTACATGGGGATTACTGAACCTGCTTTATATGGCATCAATTTGCCAAAAAAATATCCGTTAGTTGCGGCAATGATCGGTGGGGCTTCTGGTGGTTTGTATGCTGGCTTGACCAATACGCATCGCTTTGCGACCGGTTCGTCTGGTCTCCCAGCAGTCTTACTATATATCGGTGATGATACGATGCGCTATTTTTGGAATATCATTATCGCATTGGTGATTGCAGCTGTGGTGAGTGCGGTCGTTACCTATGTCTTAAGTTTCAAATATGAAACAAAAGTGACAATTGATGTTCCAGATATGAAAGCAGTAGTCTTAGAAGATACCCTATTGATCAATCCTGTACCAGGAACTGTGATGCCACTGAATCAAGTCAAAGATGACGCATTTGCTTCTGAAGCACTCGGAAAAGGATTTGCGGTCGATGAACCCATCGGTGAAGTCATTGCGCCTTTTGATGGAAAAGTCGCTGCTGTTTTTCCTACCAAACACGCGATTGGCTTGGTTTCAAACACGGGAATTGAATTGTTGATCCATGTCGGTTTAGACACAGTGGAACTAAATGGTCAGTATTTTGATGCGTTAGTAGAAGCAGAGCAAAAAGTTACAAAAGGGCAGCGATTGTTGACGTTTGATGTACAGCAGATAAAAGCTGCAGGATATGTCACACAAGTACCAATCATCGTTACCAATACACCACAATATACCGCAGTCGAACTTGTGAAGGAAGGATTGGTAGCTAAAGAAGAGGAAGTACTTGTAGTCAAAGTTTAGGAGGAAATAACATGGGATTATCAGATGATTTTTTATGGGGTGGTGCAACGGCTGCCAATCAAGCAGAAGGCGGCGTATTAGCAGGAGGACGTGGCTTATCAAATGTCGACCTTTTGCCAACTGGTCCTGACCGCGCAAAGGTCGCTGCGGGTGAACTGGAAATGTTGGAATGGCAGGAAGATTCTTTTTATCCAGCCCAAACGGCCATTGATATGTACCACCATTATATGGAAGATATTGCCCTTTTTGCCGAAATGGGTTTTAACGTGTATCGGATGTCACTTTCTTGGTCACGGATTTTTCCAAATGGCAATGACGAAGCGCCCAACGAAGAAGGACTGCTTTTTTATGAGAAAATCTTCAAAGAATTGAGAAAACATCAAATCGAGCCATTGGTCACGATTGCCCACTTCGATGTTCCGCTGCATTTGATCAAGGAATTTGGTGGCTGGAAAAATCGCCGACTCATTGATTTCTATGTGACCTATGCGGAAACCGTCTTCCAGCGCTATCGCGGGTTGGTCAAATATTGGCTGACGATCAATGAAATCAATATTTTGTTGCATCAACCCTTTGTAGGTGGCGGGATCGTCTTTAAAGAAGGGGACAATCGTCAAGAAATCAAATACCAAGCAGCGCATCATCAGTTAGTCGCCAGTGCCTTAGCAACCCAAAAGGCTCATGAAATCGATCCGACCAATCAAGTTGGTTGTATGCTGGCTGGTGGCAGTCATTATCCTTATACTTGCCGACCTGAAGATTACCAAGAAGCAATCAATCGTGATCGCGAAGGCTATTTCTTTATCGATGTGCAAGCCCGAGGCAAATACCCCAATTATGCCTTGAAAAAATTTGAGCGAGAAGGCTTAACGATCAAAATAACACCTGAGGACGAGGCGATTTTAGCGGCTTCTCCTGTTGATTTTGTCAGTTTTTCTTATTACTGTTCTCGAACGGTCAGTGCCCACCCAGAAGACTATGCGCAAGCGACAGGGAATCTCTTTCCATCAATTAAAAATGAACATCTACCATCGACTGAGTGGGGGTGGCAGATTGATCCGTTAGGACTGAGAAATTCATTGAATCAATTGTATGATCGCTATCAAAAACCGTTGTTTATCGTAGAAAATGGGTTAGGGGCGATCGATTCCCCTGATGAAAATGGGTTTGTCGCAGACGATTACCGGATCGACTATTTAAAAAAACATATTCAAGCCTTCAAAGATGCAGTGACGATCGATGGCGTGGAACTACTTGGTTATACTACTTGGGGTTGTATTGATCTTGTAGCAGCCAGCACCGGTCAAATGAGTAAACGCTACGGCTTTATCTACGTGGATCGAGACGATCAAGGCAACGGCACCTTGAAACGAACCAAGAAAAAATCCTTTGAGTGGTATAAAAAAGTGATCGCTTCAAATGGGGAAGTTTTATAATATACAAAAAGAATGACACGAGAAAATGTGTCATTCTTTTTGTATTGTGTCATCTAACATCAGGACAGGGAAGCAGGAACTCTTTTTTTACACGAGCCAATGGTGGACGCTTTGCAACGGCTTGCTATTTTTTCCCTGCAAAATGCGCAAAACGGACAAATTGATTTTGGGCTTCTTCTTGTAAAAATTCTTTTGGTGTCAGCTGAAATTCTTGTTTAAAGCAGCGTAAAAAATGGGTATAGGAGTTGAAGCCGCAAGCTTCGAACGTGGCGGTGGCGCTTCTGGTTTTACGTAAAATTTCTTTGCTCTTTAAGAGTCGTTTCTTTACCACATAGGCATGAAAGGCGACGCCAGTTTCTTTTTTGAAGGTCCTTGAAAGCGAGTATGGGCTCATGAAAAGGGCTTTGGCGACGGTCTCTAAGGAGAGATCAGCGGTCAAATGCTGATTGACATAGGTAATGGCAGCCAAAATGTCTTTATTTTTATAGAGTGAGTCGGATAAAAACAGCGGTTCTTTTTCCTGATAGGCAATCGTATTGATGGAAATCAAAAACGCGATCAAATGATTTTGATAAAGTAAGTCGGTGCCATAATTGCTATCCGTTTTTTTGCGCAAAGGTCGCAATAGCTGGTCTAGTTGGTCGGCATCGATCGATAAAATACGACTGTTGATGCCGCCGTTGCTACGAAAACAGGCAGTGAGATCTGTTTGGGTAGTGGAGAGGGCAGCGAGATAACTAGGATTGATATACAGGTAGGTTCGCTCGAAAAAATCAGAAGTTTGATGGACGATTCGATGCAAGACATTCGGAGGAATCAAGATGATCGTACCAGGTTCTAGAGGGAATTCTCCGCCATCGATAAAGAAGACCGCTGATCCTTTTAAGGTACAGTGAATCTCATAAAAACTATGGTAATGATAAAGGGTATTGTTTTCTTCTACGATGTCTTTGATATGAAAGGCCTCAAAGCGATCGTTGATCATCGTGTCCGCACTTTGCTTCTCCATGATTGGCTCCTTTCGTGCTCGTTTGATTTTATCATACAAGA
Organism: Enterococcus sp. AZ179; assembly: GCF_050498885.1. Classification (NCBI taxonomy): domain Bacteria; kingdom Bacillati; phylum Bacillota; class Bacilli; order Lactobacillales; family Enterococcaceae; genus Enterococcus; species Enterococcus sp. AZ179. Next base: position 2,418,281 of record NZ_JBMHEO010000001.1, read on the forward strand.
ATAGATAGTAAAGTGTCAATAACTGCTATTTTTGTGTAAATGTAAGCGTGTTACGATCAATCTATCAAAGAGAAATGAGAGGATGAACCCAATGGTGATTTTAGAACAGTTATTTGTGGAAAAACGTGTCGTGGAAGAAAAAATTGATCGCATGATCGAAAATTTAACGACGATCAAGGATGATAATGGTGAATTTCTATTAGACTTTGACGGTTTGATCGTTGATGATAAAAGCTGGGGGATTTGGAACTGGCCGCAAGGGGTGGGACTATATGGCATTTATAAAAACTACCAAATCACCAAAAATCCTAAAGCGCTCCAAGTTGTGGAAGAATGGTTTGAGCAGCGGATGTTAGAAGGCGCGCCGCCTAAAAATGTCAACACGATGGCACCGCTTTTGGCAATGGCGTATCTTTATGAAGACACCAAAGATTCTCGTTATTTGCCTTACCTTGAACAATGGGCGGAATGGGTCATGCATGATATGCCGCGAACCGATGAAAATGGTCTGCAGCATGCGACCTATGGACCAGAAAATCGCAACCAGCTTTGGGACGATACCTTGATGATGACTGCTTTGCCTTTGGCGAAAATTGGCATGTTGCTGAATCGTCCGGCTTATATCGAAGAAGCAAAACAACAATTTATGATCCATATCAAATACTTAGTGGATAAAAAAACTGGGCTTTGGTTCCACGGCTGGACCTTTGAAGAACGCCACAATTATGCACAAGCGCTTTGGGCAAGAGGCAACTGCTGGATCACCATTGCGATTCCTGAGATCATTGACATTCTCGACTTGCAAGAAGGAGATGCGTTACGAGGCTTCTTGATCAATACCCTCTTAGACCAACTAACTGCCTTGCAAGAAATGCAAGATGAAAGTGGTTTGTGGCACACCTTGTTAGATGATCCTAGCTCGTATGTGGAGGCTTCTGCGACGGCTGGTTTTGCCTATGGGATTTTAAAAGCCGTTCATAAGCGTTACATTGACAAAGCTTGGGAAGATGTTGCCTATAAAGCGTTAGCCGGTTTGATCGAACAAGTCGCAGAAGATGGAGAAGTCCAAAATGTTTCCATCGGTACTGGAATGGGAGAAGACTTGGAGTACTACAAAAACATCGCGATTACAGCAATGCCTTACGGGCAATCACTGACAGTTTTAGCATTTACTGAACTATTGGTTTCATTTTGTTAAGCAGAACACCTTACGTAATAAAGAGAGGAGCAGACAAAGATGATCAAAAAAGCGATTCGGATGAAGCTACATCCTGGTTATGAAGCAGAATATGAAAAACGGCATCGCGAACTATGGCCAGAACTAAAAGAGCAGCTCATAGCACACGGGGCGAAAAGCTACCAGATTTTCTTAGATCCAGAAAGCCTTGCGTTGTTTGGCTACCTTGAGATTGAAGATGAAACCCGCTGGCAGCAGTTAGCGGCAACCGAGATCAACCAAAAATGGTGGCATTACATGGCAGAACTTATGGAAACAAATCCGGATGATTCGCCAGTGACACAGGAGTTAAAGGAAGTCTTTACGCTGTAAGCTAGACAAAAATGTTTATTTCTTAAACGAACACGGTCGCATCAATTGTTTGACATCAATTACTGGTTAGTCAAAGAGGTAGTTCGCTCACGAATGTGAGCGGACTACCTCTTTTGTTGAAATAGCAAAACAATCATTTCGGATAGAAGAACCGTTAAGAGAGAAGTGCTTTTTCTTGCTGCTTCAAGAATTTCTTTGGTGTCATACCGGTAATCTTTTTGAACGTTTGAACAAAATATTCGGGGGCATTACTAAAGCCCGTCATCGCTGCCACTTCGTAGACTTTGTAGTTTTTCTTCAGCAATTCTTGTGCTTTTTGGATGCGGTATTCGGCTAATTTTTGATTGAAGCGAATCCCGGTTTCTTTGTAATAGGTTTTTCCTAAGTATTCAGGATTTAAGTACAAAAGATGGGCGGCGATCCATTTCAATGACAATGCTTCATGGTCATAATATTCTTCGATGATTAGGTTGACTTTTTGGGACAACTGCATGTTCTCGCTATCGTCTAAGCTGCCCCGCATCAAATCGATACAGTGAAGCAGCATAAACTGGAGTTCGTGCCAATTATTCAAGAGCATGATCTTTGGGGAATAGTCATCGAAGTAGATGTCTTTTTTGATGCGATGATTTTCAAAAATTGCTGATAACAAATCGTTGACCTGCAGCCGCAATAGTTGGACAGGGTAAAGCTCCATGCGACAGGTAGAAAAAAAGTTTTCCGTAAGAACTTGGGCTAAAGTCAGTTCGCCTTTGTCGATCAATGCCAAAAGTTTTTCACGGTATTCCATGTAGAGACTATTTTCATAGACATTTTCTTGTGAGATTTGGGCTTCTTGGATGACTTCAAAGGTATCAAAATAAAACTCCTTATCCAAGTTCCGCTTGCCTAAATGATAACTGAGTAAAAATTTTTCGGGAGTTTCGACCCAGCAATTGATGGCGATCCCTTTTCCTAGATGCGCAGCCTGTACCTTCGTTTTAAAAAAGAGATTAAAGGTATTTTCCGTACTGAAGTTCAGGATATAGCCAACTTTGTTTTGATGACCGATCACCAACTCGTGATGGTTCTCATAGCTTTCGATCCGCTTAGCGATGGCGTGATAGAATTTCGAATCAAATAAGTACATACAAAATGGAAAAACGAACGATTCAGGCAGCGGTTCTTCTCCGCAGCTATTGATGTATTGTTCAATTTGTTGTTTTAAATAGAGGGTAGATTCCATTTGGCGACGTTCAGAGCGTTCGATCGTCTCAGCCAACGCTTCTGAAAGCTTGCTCGGAAAAACAGGTTCTTCAAGGAAAAATTTGACCCCTAAAGCCATCGCTTCTTTGGCAAAGGAGAAGCTACCAAAGCCTGTCAAAATAATGATTTGAATCGCAGGATTGATGGCTTTTAATTTTTTGATCAAGGCAAGTCCATTGACTTTAGGCATATTGATGTCGGTAATCACGATGTCGATGGTGTTTTGCTGACAAAATGCCAAGGCTTCTTCACTGTCTGTGTAAATTCCTTTGACCACTAATGGGAAATCAAAAGAAGCAACGAGGTTAGCCACACCATTTGCTATCAAGGGTTCATCGTCAACAACGAGGATATTTTTCATGTTTCACTCACTCCTTTTAAGGGGATCACAAAGCGCACCGTTGTCTTTTTGAAGGGAATCGAGGAGACGATGGCTAACGACGCTTGATCACCATAATGCAGTTGCAATCGTTTTTGAATATTGGTCAATCCGATGCCGCCTTCTTTTTCAATCGAGAAGTTGGCTTTAAAACCAGGGCCATTGTCAGAGACACTGACTTGGAGAAAGGTTACTTGTTGTTCAATCGTAAGGACGAGGCGACACGTCTCCTTCATATCATTGACGGCGTATTTAAAGACATTTTCAATCAATGGTTGAATCAGTAACTTAGGAACCTTAAAGGACAGGTCATTCACCAAAATTACTTCGATATACTCGATCCGTTTCCCGAAGCGAACGTTTTGAATATTGATATAGGCATGCACGATATCTAACTCATCTTGCAGCGTCGTGAAGTCAGACTTGGTATCGATTTTTTTACGAAACAAATAGGCAAGGGAGGTGACCATCTCTGAGATCTGCCACTGCTGATTTTCAATGGCGATCCAGTTGATCGAGTCGAACGTATTGTAGAGAAAATGTGGATCTAATTGCGCTTGCAATCCCTTAAATTCGATTTCTTGGGACAAAATACGCATTTCATAATTGTCCTTGATCAAGGCATTTAATTCATCGATCATCGTATTGTAGCTTTCGTAAAGGACCATGATCTCTTCTTGACTATTTTCTGGGACAGCGAGGGTCTTTAAAGAGGCCAGTTTTTTCGTTTTCCGCAGAACGGCCATTTGCGAAGCCAAGTCAGCTAAAGGACGGGTCAGCTGATTGCTTATTTTCCGAATCACAACAATAATCAAACATAAAAAAGGCAAACTCACAGCGATGGAAAGGCCTTGTAGTTTATAAAGATCCGCTAAGACTTGGTTTTCAGGCAGTAAATAAATGAAGGTCATATTCGGCATCGTCTTCCGATCCATTGCATAGTAGTACTGGCGATTATCAAACGTCATGGAGCCGATCGATCGCTGGAAGGTTCCCATTTTCTGCTGCAAGGTATTTTGATCCGCAGCGAGGGTTTGCTCGTCATTTGCGGTACTATAAAATTGGTTCTGATACGCCATGAAAAATTGGTTTTGTTCAGAGACAATAGGAAGACTTTCGATCTCGTTACGAAAGAAGGACGTATTGACTAGAAATATCACCGTACCAATATAGGTTAAAGAAAGATCGGCTGTTGAATAGATTTTTCGCAGGTAGACACCTTGAGAAAGGTCTTTTGCAAAAAACCAACTCCCTTTGGCAGGCTTATCGGGCAAAGTCTCGATCATATCTTTGATGGTTTGGCCATTAAAGATATGGTCGGTCTCGGCTAGAAAGTTGATCATGTTTTCGTTCGTTGGGGTAAAGAGATAGACGTTTTGAATCGTTGATTCATTGCGTACGAGGGCGTTGATTTCTGCACTTAAGGCATTCTTTTGGTCGATCGCCTCTAAGGATTGCAAGGAATCTTGTGCCAAGATCCTTTGTAGGCCATTTTGGATCGGTGCACTATCGATAATGCGAAAAGAGAGGGTTTCGACGGCAGTTAAACGTTTGGCGATATTTGTTGAAATGATCGAGACATCTTTATACGCGGCTTCTTTTAGCTGCGCCATGTAGACTTGTCGCCAAACTAAGGTCAGGAGAACAGCCAATGAGACGATAATTGCCACCGTTGCAAAAAAGACAAAATGTAACTGTCGCTCAAAAGGCTGCTTTTTAAAGTGATTGATCAGCTTCTGGGACTTCATGGACACTGCCTCGCTTTGCTTGCAATTGTTTGGTTTTTTCAATCATCTGACCATGAAAAAATTCAGCGAAAAACAAGAAAATCACCAGTCCAAAGACGAGTAATAAGGAGGTTTTGGCAGTCAATAAGAGAAACAATAAATACCAGGTAAACAACAAGGCAAGGCCTTGCAGTGGGTAGCGAAAGACTAGAAAGATACTGACGTACAAGGTCTGTTTCCAAGCGTGTTGTTCGGCTTTGGCATAGGTCATAAAGCTGATGAATGCAGTGTAAAGGAGGAGAATCGTTAAAAGTAAATAGACAGGGCGCAGCCAAGCCATTTCAGTCGGGAAAAAATGAGTAATCCGTAAGTTAAACAACAACAGGAGTACTGTACTTAATAATCCGATGCCAAAAAGGGAAAAGGTGCGAAAGGCTTGCTTGTAGGCTTGCCAGAAGGCAACAGCTGAATAGTCATGACCAGTTTTACGAAAATCATGTAAACATTTGATCGTGACAGCGGTGGCAGGACCGAAGCCAAAAATCCCCAACCCTAAAAGGGTAAAGAAAAGCCATAAAAGGTTTAATTTAGCAAAATAAGCTGTTACCGTAAAAAGACGAAACAGTCCGGTTTGTATTTTTTTCATTGTTTCCACCTACCTTGTTTTTTGAAAAGTAAGCCTTTTCAACGCTAGTATAGCATAGTATATTGGAAAAAATAGAGCATGTCTGTTTTTTTACATTTTTCATCTGTTTTTCTATTTTTTTCTAGCTATTGCCCGTGAAGGCTTAACCTTAAGCAAAAACGACAGTCTAGTTTTTCACATATTTGCTCTTGTTTTTTCATTTTTATTAACGAGGATTTCCATTACAATCACCTTGTAAGCGCAAACAAAAAGGAGTGTAGAAGAATGAAGAAAACTTTTTTAAAAGCAGCGAGCTTGTTGTTTCTTGGGGCGACCTTAGCAGCTTGTGGCAACAACGGCAATAGTAGCGGAAGCTCAGAAGCTGATGCAGATGGGAAAACGACGATTTCCTTTACCTGGTGGGGCTCAGAAGTCAGACACGAGAAGTATATCGAATCGATCAAAGAATTTGAGAAACAAAATCCTGACATCAAAGTTGAATATGAATATGGTTCTTGGGATGACCATTGGAAAAAACTAGCAACAAAAGCGGCTTCTGGAGAATTACCTGATGTGATCCAGATGGATGTGCAGTACATTGCGCAATATGGAACGAAAAATCAATTAGCAGATATGTCGGAATTTATCGGCAATGAGATTCAAACCGATGATATCAAAGAATCAATTTTAGCAACTGGCGAGTTAGATGGAAAAGTTTTTGGCATACCAACTTCTGTCAATACTATGGCGATGCTCTACAATCCATCATTGGTAGAACAAGGGGGCACTGGGATCGACTTTAGCAATTATACCTTCGATGACCTTGTAGAAAGTACGGCAGCGATCGCTGAAGCAACCGGTGATTATGGTTGGAATGATAACAATGACAACAGTACGATTTTGCAATACTTTTTACGTACTAAAGGCGAAGATCTATACCAATACGATGCAGACGGCAAACCAGAGATCGGTTTTACCAAAGAAAACTGGATTGAATTTATGGGGGCTATCGCGGACCTTACGGAAGCCAAAGCAATGCCAACCGCAGAAGTGACTAGTAATGCCAACAGTATGGATCAATATCCGTTTTCTCAAGGAAAAGCAGCTTATATGATGACTTGGTCCAATCAATACTTGACCTATAAGGCCTCCGCCGCAGAAGATGTCGAAATCAACTTGGCTCGTCCATTCGACTCAGAAAACGGGGCGATGGCGTATCGACCAGGGTTCTTTTATTCGATCGCGAATGCTTCTGAATCAAAAGAAGCAGCTGCGAAGTTTGTTGACTTTTTAGTGAATAGTGAAGAAGCCAATAAGATCATCGGTACTGAGCGGGGGATTCCTTCCAATGATGCCATCAAAGAATTGCTTTATGCCGACATGACACCAGAAGAACAAGAGTCCTCTGATTTCTTAGATGATATTGCAGACATCGTCGGTGATCCATCCCCAATCCCACCAATTGGGTTTGCTGAAATCAACACGTACTTTAAAGAGCTGTACGCAGAGATCACTTATGGCACGATGACACCAGAAGAAACTTATGATGCCTTTACGCAACGCTGCGAAGAAATTTTTGCAGAAAACTATCAATAAGCATAGATGCGGCGCCTTTACTGACTTTTTCAGTAAAGGCGTTTTTTTAGGAGAAGCACTGGAGGAAAAAAATATAGGTCCTCTAGTTTTTCACATTTCTGTGCTTTTTTTTCTATTCATTCTTAAGAAGCACTTCGTTAAAATCAACTTGTAAGCGTAATCAACTATAGGAGGTAGGAAGTGAAAATTATGGAACTACAATCAAAATCACCCACGGCAAAAGAGCCTGGGAAACTCAAAAGCTGGTTTAATCGATTACCAGAATCAAAACAGAATATGGTTACAGGCTACTTATTTATCTCACCCTTCATCATTGGCTTTTTTGCTTTTATTATCGTCCCGATGGGGATTTCTCTTTTTATGTCTTTTCATGACTATGATTTATTGACAGAGGCGCAATTTGTTGGCTGGAATAACTTTAAGACGATTTTTACGAATGATCCCAAGTTTGTTCAGTCACTGACTGTTACGCTGAAATATGTTGTGTTGGCAGTCCCTTTACGGCTGATCGTCGCATTAGCAGTTGCGATGCTGATCAACCGCCCATCGAAATTAAGCGGCGCTTATCGGGTATTATTTTATATCCCTTCGATTTTAGGTGGGAGCGTGGCGGTCTCGATCATGTGGCGGAATCTTTTTGGCGATTCAGGGTTGATCAATGGCGTGCTAGCGGCGATCGGCTTAGACCCGATCTACTTCTTTAAAAGTCCTGGCTTAGCGTTGATGACCTTGATTTTATTAGCAGCGTGGCAATTTGGCTCGTCGATGTTGATTTTCTTATCCGGTTTGAAAAATATTCCGAAAGATTATTACGAAGCGGCAGAAATTGATGGGGCAGGAAAAATCAGACAGTTTTTCAATATCACGGTTCCAGTCCTGACGCCAATCATCTTTTTCAATCTGATCTATCAAACGATCATGGCCTTTTTGACCTTTACACCTGCGTTTATCATTTCGAATGGGACGGGTTCACCCCGTAACGGCACGTTAGTCTATTCCTTGTACATGTATCAACGAGCCTTTACCGATTTCAAAATGGGCTATGCTTCAGCCTTAGCGTGGATTTTACTGGTCATCGTTGGGTTGATTACGATTCTGTTGTTCGCAACATCGAAATTTTGGGTGTTTAAAGAAAACGAGGAGGTTTGATTGATGCGTGAACAAAAACAAAATTATTTCTTTGATGCCGTGATCTTAGTTGCTGCATTACTGATGCTTTATCCGATTTTCTGGCTGCTGTTTAGTGCCTTTAAACCTAGTAGTGACATTTTTCGAACGGCAACGGAGTTGATCCCCCGAAGCTGGACGTTAGAAAATTTTACCAAGGGGTTTGAAGGGATCGCAGGGATTCCCTTCATTCGCTATATTTTCAACTCGTTGCAAATCGCGTTGATTTCAATGGTAGGGGCGGTCTGTTCTTCGGCTGTCATTTCTTATGGATTTGGTCGAATTCCTTTCAAAGGAAAAGGCTTTTGGTTTGCTTGTATCTTGGTCACGATGATGCTGCCGCAAGAGATCATCATGGTGCCTCAGTATCTTTGGTTCAATCAATTAGGCTGGCTTAACTCGATTCGTCCGGTAACCGTTCCTTCATACTTCGGACAAGCTTTCTTTATTTTCATGATGGTTCAATTTGTCTCTGCGATCCCGACAGATTTAGATGAAGCAGCAAAAATGGACGGCTGTGGACGGGTCGGTATTTTCTTCCGTGTGATTCTACCGTTGATGAAGCCTTCCTTGGCAAACGCTGCGATCTTCTCTTTCTATTGGAAATGGGAAGAACTGATCGGACCGATGCTGTACCTTACACGTCCGCAAAACTACACGGTATCGATTGCCTTAAAGCAGTTCCTAGATGCTAGCAGCACCTCCAATTGGGGAGCGATGTTCGCGATGTCTGTCGTCTCCTTGCTGCCTGTGTTGATCATCTTCTTTATTTTCCAAAAATACATTGTTGAAGGCATCAGCACGACTGGTCTTAAATAAGTATGGAAAAAGATATTCGCTGTTTTGGAATATCTTTTTTCTATTGAATGAATTCGTTGAAGAAAGGACAAACCGATGGAACCATTTCAAGTAATTGATTTTCATGTCGTACCAAGCACGATCGGCGCTCATCAAGCGACCCTTATTTGGGAGAAGCCGCTGCACGCTCAAGCTATTTTTGGTTATCAATTGTTTTTAGACAACGATTTGATCCAAACCAGACCAACAAACAAGACGCATTGGACGTTGACAAACTTATCTGCCGATCAAACGTATCAAGTAACGATCATCTGCCTCGATCTTCAGGGATGTCTGCTTACAAATACCGCAGTCACGACGACCTTTCGTACAAAGAAAAAAAGTGTTGTGTTAGATGTTACGCAAGCACCATACCATGCTGATAGCGAAGGCAAAGAAGATAGTACCGCCATTCTCCAGCAAGCGATCAACGATTGTCCTAGCAACGGCACAGTCTGGATCCCAACAGGGGCGGTGATCCTTTCCGGTGCGTTGGAGCTAAAAAGCAATATGATTTTTCAGGTAGATGGCACATTGCAAGCAAGCCTCGACATAGAAACGTATCGGGTTGCCCCTCACGATTATTTAGGAAGCGTGAATCAAGAGGGGTTGCCATTAAGCCGTTATGAAGGCTGGGAATTGTTTTGTTTTCGTTCATTGATCAACATTGGGTATATCGATCGGGGCGATCGAGGGCGTATCGTTTGTGAAAATGTCCGTCTTTGTGGCAAAGGAACGATCATTGGTGGCGGGAATCCATTAGGACTAGCGATGCGAAACCCTTATGCAGACCGTGAACAGTATCCAGAATATGTTTCTGATGGAAAACCTGGAAGACGAGTAAGGGGACGTTTGATCTGTATGATGCAGGCCAAAAACATCCATTTGACAGAGCTGACGTTGAGTGATCCACCATGCTGGACTGTTCATATGATTTACTGTGACACCGTTGTGACCCATGGGGTGACTATTCAGTCCAAAGGCATCGACAATGGCGATGGTTGGGACCCAGATTCTTCGCAAAATTTGCTGATTTTTGACACCGTTTTTGATACGGGCGATGATTGTATCGCAATCAAATCTGGCAAAAATCCAGAAGGAAATCAGATCAATAGACCAGCGAAAAATATTCGGCTGTTTGATTTGGCTATTCGAGGGGGACATGGCATCGCGATTGGTAGTGAGCAATCTGGTGGTGTTGAAAATATCGCTTTTCGAGATTGTCAACTGACCAATACGCTTTATGGACTAGAATTGAAAGCGCAGAATGATCGTGGTGGCTATATTCGTCAAGTGACGATCACCGATTGCCTGTTGGATCGTTTCATGGCTCATCCTGTTGCTTACAATGCCGATGGTCAGGCAGCACAACAGTTACCGATCATTTCGGATATTTTGGTCAAGAATACCCGTATCGTAGGGCAGAACCCTTTGGTCGAGCTAAAAGGGTTTGTCGATGAACAAACACAGCAGGTTTCACCGATCCAACGCGTTACTTTTGAGTCAGTTGCCTTTGAATCAGCTAAAGGGCAAAAGAAAATGATTTTTGAACAGTGTCAGGAGGTCAGCTTTAAAGAGGCAGCGATCATTGATCGAGCGGCCATAAGTGACGCAATAAGTTGCCAAGAAACAGTCGAACTATCCATGGTGGGGCAAAAGAAACGCACGTAGAACAAGCTTTTGGAAATGATCTGCGTTGGTTTTCCCAATGAGAAACAGTTAGTTAAGCACCTTATTTCCTTCCTTGACAGGTTGCGCCTTTTTGCTTTTGTAGACAAAAAGGCGCATTTTTCTAACAAGAAAGGACGTTACAAAAAAAGACGATCCTCAGAAATCAAAAAGGACTTTCTTTTGCCACTAAGGGGACTATAGTAAAGAATGTAGGAAAAAAGGACGCCAGAAAGCACATGGGAAAAGACAACGAGATGTGCCAAGAGGAACGCTTTACTTGATGGACAGCGCCAGTAAGAAGCACTTAGTTCTATCCAAATAAATGATAGATGAAAAAAGGTTGGCGATGCGCAAATTTTTAAAAGTCATGGATATCGATAAACCTATTTGTAGCGTAAAACAAAAGCGTAGGAGGTAAGCAAGAATGGAAGACATCACGCAATTATTGCAACGAGAAATTGACCAAGCATCAACTGTGCAGGGAACAGTGATTACACCACCCGGCGCCTATCAAATCGGCGGGTTGTTTTTAAAAAGCAATGTGCACTTGATTGTCTCAGAGGATACGATTCTGTATGGTAGTCAAGAACTGGCCGATTATCCCGAAGTAGATAATCGGGTCGCAGGGATCAATATGAAGTGGCCTGCAGCGATGATCAATGTTTTTCACGCAGAAAATGTCATGATCTCGGGAAAAGGGAAACTTGATGGTCGTGGAGAAACATGGTGGCAAACGTTTTGGGGAACAGATGAAGCCAGCGGGATGATGGCGGATTATGCAAAGAAAGGCTTACGCTGGGCAGCAGATTATGATTGCAAGCGTCCACGAAATATCCTTGTTTATGAAAGTCAGCAAGTAACCATCAAAGATATTTCGTCGGTACAGTCGGGTTTTTGGAATACACAAATCACGTATTCTCACCACATATTGATCGACGGCATCACGATAGACAATGGAAAAGGGCCTAGTACTGATGGCATCGATATTGATTCCTGTGAAGAAGTCACCATTCAAAATGCCTACATTTCCTGCAACGATGACAATATCTCGATCAAGGCGGGACGTGGGGCAGAAGCCTTAGCCCAGCAAAGAAGCTGTCGGAAAATCACGATCAAAGACTGTCAGTTAGGGTACGGTTCAGGAATTGCCATTGGCAGTGAAACTTCAGGTGGGATCGAAGAGATCAAAATCCAAAAAGTCGTCTTTGAGCAAACTGGCGCAGGGTTTCGGATCAAATCCGCTAACAATCGAGGTGGATTTATACGCAAGGTCACTGCTTCGGATTTAACGATGAAGGATGTTGGCTTTCCTTTTCTCTTACAAACAAATTGGTACCCAGATTATAGTTATCCAGAACTGCCAGCTGATTATGCGGAAGAGATTCCCGACTATTGGCACAAATTGATGGCACAACCTGCTATTCCAGTAGGTCCAGCAAAGGTCTGCGACATTAATATTGAAAACGTGCAAGCTACCAAAATAGGACAACAAAGCGTGCGTGCTTTCTTCATCGAGGCCAGCCCAGCAGAACCGATCCGCAATCTAACAATGAAAAATCTTTCCATCCATGCCGACGAGTTCGGCAAGATTGCAGGGGTCGAAAACTTAAAGATGGTGGAAACGATCGTCACTGCGTTAGCGCCAACCTTGGATCAAAATGATGTGTATGAGCGGTAGTACTCTTTCTGTCGGATATGAATGAGTGGTGATCCGCTTAGTACTACAAAACTGATGAATTATCAAAAAAGACCAATGAGTTGGTCTTTTTTTCATGATAAGATGTTTCCAAATCTCTCACGAATAAGAACATCAGTACTTAGGCTACTTTTTCTACAACGAGAATTTAAGAATGATAGGAATCAGAAAAACTGCGATAATTAAATTAATTGAGCGAACTAAGAACACGAAGAACTATTTATTCTTTTTTCCTATAATTTACGATACCTGCAAATGTAGAGCAAAACTCCCTACCCAGCCATATATCAACGATTAACAAAAAATGTCAATTGCTGGAAATCCTGCTTTTCGTTATGCTTTTGGTATTGAAAGCGGTTTATTTAATCGAGCTCAACAACAAAATCTAAGGAGGAAAAGTAGTGAAAAAATTAAGTACGATTCTTGGTTTGGGGTTACTATCAGTCGCCTTTTTGTCGGCATGTGGGAAGGAGGAAGCAGGTTCCACAACAGATTATGATACGATTTCGATTTTATCGCCGTACATTGAAACTGAACCACCTGCAAGTGACAACGAGATTTTGAAACAATTAGAAGCTTACACTGGCAAAAACATTGATATTACCTGGGCACCCAATACATCCTATGAGGATAAAATGAATATTACGTTAGCTTCAGATGATATTCCAGAAGTGATGGTCATTCAAGGAAAATCAGGAGGATTTATCAAGTCAGCAGAAAATGGGGCTTTTTGGGATTTGACCGACTATTTAGCTGATTATCCTAATCTCTCTCAGTCTAACGAGGATGTTTTGCGTAATTCTTCTGTGAATGGCAAAGTGTACGGAATTTATCGGAAACGTGATGCGATGCGGACGGCGGTGATCATCCGAAAAGATTGGTTAGAAAACTTAAACTTAGAGGTACCAGAAACGATCGATGATCTTTATGAGATTGCCAAAGCATTTACTGAGAACGATCCCGATGGGAATGGTGAAAATGATACGTTTGGTTTGATTATTCCCCAATGGCCTGGCTCGATCAATTCAAATAGTCCTTACGATGTGTTAGCTACTTGGTTTGGGGCAGGAAATGCTTGGAAAGAAATAGACGGCACTTTAGAGCCATCCTTTATGCAACCAGAATACCTAGAATCAATGCAATTTGTTAAAGATATGGTGGAACAAGGCTATGTCAATCGTGATTTTGCAACCATGGCAGCAGATAAATGGGATGAGCCGTTTATCAATGGACGTGGTGGGATCATTATTGATACGTATTCACGAGCAGCACAAATCAGTAATAAATTATTGCAAGCTGGAGAAGAAGACCTCGTCGTCTTTACAGGGAATTTAAAAGATAATAGCGGTACGATGAATGCGTTACCGACAGATGGCTATTCTGGTTTCTTGGCGATTCCTAAGTCGAGTGTCCAGACAGAGGAACATCTAAAAGAGGTGTTGACGTTCCTTGATAAATTAAATGATAAAGAAGCACAGGTATTGCTGAACAACGGAATCGAAGGAATCAATTTTGAAGTAGTGGATGGAATGTCCGTCGCACTAGAAGGATCAGAAGCTGAAGCGTTAGCCAATGCGGTCAAAGGGTACTCACAAATTGGGATGAATGTAACGGAAGATACCCTGTACTATATTGCTAAGCCTGATACAGAAGCGGCTACTGAAAGCTATGAAAAACGATTGTCATTGATGGAAGCTGATTTAGAGCACGCTGTCTTTAACCCAGCAGCCTCCTATAATACAGATACGTATGTAACAAAAGGGGCACAGCTTGATCAGATCATTAGTGATGCGCGGGTTCAATTTATCGCAGGACAAATCGATGAAGCGGGTTGGGAAGCTGCGATCGAACTTTGGAAGAATCAAGGAGGCACGCAGCTGATGGAAGAAACGAATGCCCTTCATCAAGCACAATAACGACAGTCGAAGAAGGTTGAGTGGATCTTGCTCTCAACCTTTTTCTTTTTCAATAATTTTTTTCAGCTAATAAAATGGAGTAATAGTCAAGTGAGACGAGACAGGTAGTGAGAAATCAGAAAAGAAAAAATGGAAACAAGCAAATGAAAACCCTAATCTAACGCTTGATATCAAAGAATTCAAAAAAAGTCAATTGTTAGAAATGTAGGTCAAGTTTACTATGAAAAGAGAAAAGCAGCTCATATACGCATAAAAGGAGAAGAAATGTTAGCGAAATTGATCTATGAAAATCCGCTGAATCAAGCAGCAGATATTCAACACTTTATTGCTGAAGGAGAGCCCAAGATTACTTTCCAAGACGGGATGATTCTGGCGAATACGTATTCTGAAGAATCAAACAAACAACCACATTTTGTTTTATGGCTGCCTCAACAATTTCCAGCGGACCTACGAATCACCTGGCAGTTTCAACCACTGGCTGAACCAGGCTTATGTATGCTCTTTTTTGCAGCAGCCAATCGCAAGGGTGGCTCGATCTTCGATTCTGGAGTACCCAAACGAACCGGGGCATATCCCGAGTATCATTCTGGAGGGATCGATGCTTACCACCTTTCTTATTTTCGAAGAAAGTATGAGGAGGAACGGGCGTTTGAAACGTGTAATTTGCGCAAAAGCCATGGGTTTCATCTGGTCGCCCAAGGCGCAGATCCACTTCCGAGTGTAGCAGATGCCCGAGGGTTTTATCACCTAAGAATCGATAAGGTAGGTGCAACGATCTCCTTTTGGATCAACGACTTATTGGTGTTAAGGTACCTTGATGAGGAACAGTTTGGTCCCATATTAACCAAAGGAGCGATCGGATTTCGGCAAATGGCGCCAATGAAGGCCCGCTATAAAGACTTAAAGGTATATTCCTTAGAGGAGGAACGGTGATGAATTGGCAGAAAGTATATCAAGCAGCAGATTTTGTCTTTTATTGTTTGCTGATAAATGTAACCGTTATTATAGGTGCGCTAGTAGGTGGGATCATCTTTGGACTGGCGCCTAGCATACAAGCAGGATTCCACGTAGCAAAGAAAACCCTTAAACAGGAATCGCCGCCTTTTTTTCAAACGTTCTTTCGGTATTACCGCAGGAACTTTTGGCGATCGAATCGCTTGGGCTTACCGATCATTCTCTTTTATTTGTGCCCCATGGTAGTGATCCAGCAAGGATTTTTAGCGGCATTGACTCAAACAGGCTTGATCCTATTGATCGTTAGCCAATGCGTCGCGATCGCTGTGATTAATACATTGCTTAGCATGTACGAATATTATGTGCTCCCAACGAAGAAGTACCTAGGCGCTTCACTACGCTTTCTTTTCTTTCAACCTATTGGCACCTTTTTAGGCGTCCTTTGGTTTGGGATTTGTAGTACGATCAGCTTTTTTCTCCCCGGTCTCCTGCCATTTTTAAGTATTGGGATGTGGATCATTGGCACAATGGGGATTTACTTGAAATTATTTGATGAAAATGAACAAAAGCTAAAGCAACAAAACGATGCAGTTCAACCTGCAGAGAGGGAAGAGGAGGAAATCGAGCATGGCATTGAAATGGCTCAAAAATAAACCTAAGGGAAAACGTGGGCTGAGTTTTGGGTATCCATGGGAAAAAGGAGCTTTACAACCTGAGGTTCTAAGTGAGGAACTGTTTTTGCTGGGGGAGGAGCCGCTGCAAACGAAAGTACTGGCTTACTGGCCAGATGGCAGTGTGAAATGGACAGGACACAGTGGTCTGGTGGCAGAAACGACGCAGTTACTTTTTCAAAGAAAACAGCGTGTCCAGAAGAAACAGGCGATTGCTAGGGAAGCATACAACGGTATTTATTTTGACAACGGTACGATCAAAGGCTTCTTCCCGAAACATGGGGAAGGGAAAAATGTATTGGACTGGGTAGCGGTCAATGGGCAGAAAAAATTGCAAGATCTTCACGCAATCCTGCAATACCAAAACAAAAAGGTGCAGTCCAAAGTAACGGACTTGATGTTGGAAGAAAATGGTTCAGAAAAAGCCGTTATCAAAGTATCGGGCGTCATTGAGATCAATCAAGAAGTGGTGCAAGAGTTTATTTTACGGTTCCGTATCTTTCGCGAAATCAGCAAATTGGAAATCATTCATACGGTCATTATCATCAAACCACTTGCTTATGAAGGCATGGGGGTAGCATTTGATTATGCGTTGACAGGTGAAAATTGGAATCGACAAGTCAAATTTATTGCAGATGCTGTGTATCATGAAGCGGCGCAATTGTTACTTTCACGGCGACACTATCAACAAAACATTCCCTATCAAGAACAAGCCAGTGGACAGCTCGTTTCATTGACCCCAGCGGACGAGCCGATGCTGTCTCATGCGGTGGAAAATGCTATTTGGGACAATTTTCGGGTCAATCAAATCAATCATCGGTCATTTGAATTAGAAAAACAGACAGAACCTGGGTACTGTTGGTTGCCCATTGGGGATGGTGAGCGTTATTCAGGTACCTTTTACGCTGGGGGAGAAACCGGCGGCGTTGCTTGCAGTATGGAGAAATTTTGGGAAAAAGCACCATCTGCGATCGAGGTGGCAGGCATCACCCAAAAAGCAACCCGAATCACGATGTGGCAGTGGTCACCGAATGCCAAGCCAATGGATTTTCAGCACTATTCCAAACGGGATCATGTGCTTAGCGGATACGAAGGAATGGAAGAGATTCGTTCGACGGCAGTTGGCGTAGCAAATACGACGCGTTGTTGGTTGGATCTTTATGAGGAAGCCCCGTCAGAAGAAGTGTTGCTGGACTTAGCTCAAGAAAACCAAGAACCTGCCCAGATCGTTTCATTGCCAGAGCGTTATCAAGAGACGAGGGTTTTTGGCAAGATCAGTTTACCAGACGAATCAACGAAAACGAAACAGTTGCTGGAGCAACAATTGGCTGAGATGCGTCAATTCTATTTAGCAGAAGTCCAACAAAGAAGTTGGTATGGCTATTGGAACTATGGTGATGTCATGCATACCTATGATCAGTTTCGACACCAATGGCGCTACGATCTTGGTGGGTACGCTTGGCAAAACACTGAATTGGTCCCTAACATGTGGCTTTGGCTAGATTTCTTACGGACTGGTGATCCAAGCGTCTACTATCTGGCTGAAAGCATGACGAGACATACTTCAGAAGTCGATCAGTATCATGCTGGGGAATACAAAGGATTAGGGTCACGGCATAATGTCGTTCATTGGGGTTGCCAAGCCAAAGAAGTTCGAATTTCAATGGCGGGTCTCCATCGCTACTACTACTATTTGACAGCGGATGAACGCATTGGAGAGATTATGGAACAAGTCAAAGACAATGAAACCTATGCTTTTGATGCGTTACCACCGATGCGCGAGTTTTATGAACGAGAAACGAAGCGGATACCGATTCGCATCGGACCAGATTGGGCTGCGCTAGTCTCGAACTGGTTTACCCAGTGGGAACGGACGAATGATCCTGTGTACCTTGAAAGAATTCGCACCGGCATCACCTGCATCAAAGCCATGCCCCAGCGCCTATTGTCTGGTCCCACAGTGTTATTTGATCCACAAGACAAAACCTTATCTTATATGGGAACAGGGAATTTTGGCGGCTATCACATGGTCATCTCCTTTGGGGCGCCGCAAGTTTGGTTAGAACTTGCTCAAGTGCTGGAAGACCCAGAGTGGACAGAGATGTTAGGGGAGTTTGGCTGGTTTTATAGCTTGAGTCCTGAAATAAAAGCAGAAGAGTCAAACGAGGTACTGACGGAACCTCATTTTGCCTGGCCAATGTTTGCGTCGACGATGATGGCCTTTGCTGGGCGAGTGCGTAACGATCGAGCAATCAGTCAAAGGGCTTGGCAGTTATTGCTTGATAATGACAAATCGGGTGTTCCATTGCCGATCGAAGCGACCATTGAAGCAGCGACAACGTGGAAAAAAATAAAAGAAATGCCGTGGGTATCGACCAATGTGTTGTCACAGTGGGGGCTAAATACGATTTGTTGTTTAGCACTGATTGGAGCGGAATTAGAGGAGGAGAATGAATGGAAACAACAATAAAAAAAGTGCCGAAAACGAAAGAGCAATGGGGGAGTTTTCTCAACCATTTTAAACAAAATAAATGGCTCTATATTTTGACGATTCCCGGGATCATCTATTTTGCAGTATTTCGTTATGCGCCGATGTATGGGTTGATCATTGCTTTCAAAGATTATGTGCCCTTTTTAGGAATCGCAAATAGCCCATGGGTAGGAACACAAAATTTTATGGATTTCTTCAATAATCCTGATTTCTTTCGAATCTTGTGGAACACGTTGATGATTGCCTTTTTAAACATTTTCTTTTCGTTTCCAGCACCAATCTTTTTGGCACTGTTACTGAATGAATTACGCAACAAGCTGTTTCAGCGGACCATTCAAACCTTCGTCTATGTACCGCATTTTCTTTCATGGACGATCGTCGTTAGTCTTTGGCATATTTTATTCAACATCGATCATGGAGCGATCACTCAATTTATCGCTTCGTTGACAGGCGTGGAAATCGATTTTCTCTCAGACCCGCAATGGTTCCGCCCCATGATCGTGATGCAATCGATTTGGAAAGAGATCGGTTGGGGGACCATTATTTATTTAGCTGCCTTATCAGGTGTGGATCAGGAACAATACGAAGCCGCGATCATGGATGGTGCAGGACGTTTTCGTCGTGTGTGGCATATCACTTTGCCTGCGATTCGTTCGACGATCATCATTATGCTGATCATGCGGATCGGGTCGATTTTGTCTACTGGGTTTGATCAGATTTTCTTGATGACCAATCAGTTGAACCGAACAGTAGCAGATGTTTTTGATACGTATGTGTATATGATGGGGATCACCAATGGCGCTTACAGTTACTCAACAGCCGTCGGATTATTTAAATCGATCGTTGGGATCATCCTCGTACTTTGTACCAATAAATTAGCGAAACGCTTTGGCGAAAGCGGCTTATACTAAGGAGGAAAAAGATGGATACTTTACACAATACGAAGGCAGGGAAAATATTTGACATTTTTAATGCACTATTTTTGGCATTGATTGGGTTATTCATGGTGATTCCTTTTATTTATGTGATCGCAGGTTCATTTGCTACGGAGTTAGAATTGACCACACGTTCGTTTTTCTTATGGCCAAATGAGATCAGTCTCGACTCCTATCGCTTTATTTTTTCAACCAACACCTTTATCCGTAGTTTGCTTGTAACGGTCGGCGTTACCATCGTTGGCACGCTGGTGCAGCTTTTCTGTACCTTCACCTTTGCCTATCCTTTATCACGCAAGCACCTAAAAGGACGGAACACCTTGTTGAATCTCGTGATTTTTGCAATGCTCTTTTCAGGTGGGATGATCCCAACGTTTATCGTGGTGAAAAATTTAGGACTGATCAATTCTTATTGGGCATTGATTTTGCCAATCGCGATCAATCCCTTCAACTTAATGATCATCAAAAACTTTTTCCAAGAAATGCCGATCGAGTTGGAAGAATCCGCCAAGATGGACGGCTGTACGGAACTAGGGATCTTATGGAAAATCATTTTGCCTTTATCAAAACCAGTGATCGCGACCTTCACCCTTTTTTACGCCGTTGGTATCTGGAACGACTTCATGAGTGGATTGCTCTATATCAACGATTCAGCAAAATGGCCGATTCAGTTATTGTTAAGACAGATCACGATGGCCTCCAGTGGTGCCAATGCGTTAGCAAGTATGGACCCAAACTATGTGCCGCCTGAACAAGGAATCAAATTTGCAGTCATCATTGTGGCGACTTTACCAATTTTGATCTTCTATCCGTTTTTGCAAAAACATTTTGCCAAAGGAATGCTGATTGGATCCGTCAAAGGATGATACACTTCAATAGTTGTGGATAGGTTGTCATGCGTTTTTTCGCATGACAATTTGTTACATAAAATCTATTACAAGGGTGTTTGGGAATGAAGTACTTTAAAACAGGCGGTTTTCATCGAAAACTGCAGCTAGCCAGTCTATGGATCGTCGTGCCGCTATTAGCCGTTGCAATCTTTTTGCATGCCTATTTGATCGGACCATTACAACGATCGTATCAAGAACTAAACAATCGCCAAGTCGAAGGAATCGTTAGTAACATCAACCAACAGTTCTCGCAGCTGGAAGTGACTTTAAGCGTTTGGGGGCAATCGTTTCAAAGGCGCTACCAAGAAGATTTATTGGAAACGACGAATTATCAGACGTTGATCCAGCTGTCGGAAGAATTGTTTTACTTAACCAATAGCTCCAATTATGTCAATCGAATCGGTATTTATTCGCTCGGAGAGGCGCCCTTTGGGATTGAAAGTGGCGGCACGTATGAATTAACGCTCGAGCAAACCAAAACAGCATTTGAACGCTATCGGATCGATAATGGTAGGCAGTATCAGTGGAAGATCATTGAAGAAGAGGATGAATTGATTTTTGTACAAAACATTGATAGCCAAGGCGAAGATCAGCCTAAAATTTTTTTAGTTGCAACGATCGACGAGCAATCATTGTTAAAGTATTTTTATGATACTCAAATTGAAAATGGACTCGCAGCGATTTCCTTTAATCATGAGAGTTTTCGTTTTATTGGCGATCAGAACTTAGCGAATGTTATCCAACCGCTGAGTGAGGAGCATCAAGGAACCTGGGTCGAATCGATCAATGGCAATGATTATAGCATGATCGCCGTAAACAGTACGCGACTCAACCAAATATGGACGTTTTATACCGTCGTTCCCTTAGCATTGATTACCGAGCCAGTCACTCATTTGGCTAGAGTGCTGATCGTCGTAAGCATTCTTTTTATTGCTTGTGTGGCAGTCATGAGTCTCTTTTTGGCAAAAAAACAATACCAACCTTTTGAAAAAACGATGGATCAGCTCTTTGGTAATACCCAATGGAAAAAAGAAAACGATCTGGAGTTTTTGGTGGACCGTTGGCAACAATTAAGTCGGGAAAAAGGATTGTTGCAAAATCAGGCGGAACGCTTTCAAGATTCGCTGAAGCGACAAGTGATCCAACATTTGATGGAAGGGTATTATGGCTATTTATCGGAGGAAGAATCGCAACAATTACTGCAGCAAAAAAACTGGTGCTTAAGTGACCAAGGGTATCGCCTGTTTTATTTCCAACTCAATGATCTATTAAGCAATCAAGCAAATTCACAAGATGAAACCCACATTTTGTTTGCCTTAGAAAACATTATAGCGGATGTCACAGCCATGTTTTTCCCTGAATCAACCATTGTTTCTTCAAATGAAGGACGGATTTTGGTTTTTGTGGTCAATCAAGAGCAGCTACTGACAGATTACTTCACGATGATCACCAAGCAAATCAATTTGATCGTCTGCCGTTATGTCACCATCGTTAGTTCGCAACAAGAAACAGAGATTCGCAAGTTGCCTGAAGTTGCCCAACGTCTCAAAAAGCAAATCCATCTGCAACGGTTGATTCCCGAAAATCAAGTGCTTCAAGGAGAGAAAATGCGCCCGCTGCCGAAGTATTCTCTTTCGCAAGAAAATTTGATTTTAACAGCGCTGAAAAGTGGCTATCATGAAGAATTGCAACGAAGTGTCCAGCGGTTTTTAGAACAGGTCGTGGCAGAAAACAATCAACAGGCTGCGGTGATCTATGTGGTCAATCGACTGTACGATCAAGTCGATTACCTTTTAAATGAAAATGGGGTCTCACGAACGGATTATGTATCGAAAACGGTTGTGTTAGAGCGAATCGAACGACTTTTGGACATCAATCAGATCCAAGCCTTTTTGTACCATCATTTCTTAAAACCCGTCTCCATCCTCTGGCAAGAAAATGTCGCTAATTCTTATAGTGAAATGATCCAAAAAGTAGCGGAGTACATCCAATCTGATTTTCGCAATGAACAAATTTCGTTAGAATACGTTGCGGATCGTTTCGAAGTAGACCCAATCTTTTTGAGTAAGGAGTTCAAGCGTGCCAAGCAGGTCAACTTTATTGATTATTTAACCAATGTTCGCATCGTAGAAGCAAAACGGCAGTTGCTCGAAACTGATCACCAAATCAATGAAATTGCAGAAAACCTTGGGTATAATCCCAGTTACTTCAATCGTTTATTTAAAAAGTGCACGGGAATGACCCCAGGACAATATCGAAAAGGTCAGAGCTGATCACTGTTGGTTGCTGCGGAAAAGCTCGTATTTTCGCAGCTTTTGCTCTGATTTTTCCATGTTTTCGTCAGCAAATGTTTTGTATAATAGAAAAGAAAGCGATTTCTAATGCAGCTTATGTTCAGCAAGAAAACCAGTGGACTTGTCGAAGTTGTTGGAAATCTGATAGTAAATAGATGGAGGAAGAAAAGAAATGAAAATCGTTCTAGGCGGAGATTCAACCGTGGCGGATTATCCCCTTGATCAACAGCCAATGATGGGCTGGGGACAAGCTTTACCAAGCTATCTGTCCCCAGAAGTAGACGTACACAATTTTGCGAAAAACGGCAGTACGACTCGTTCGTTTATCGAAGAAGGGTTGTTTAAGCAACTCCTGCAAGAAGTCGAACCGAATACAGTCGTCCTACTGCAATTTGGACATAATGACCAAAAAGAGAAAAATCATGTCACGATGGAGGCGTACATTGCTCATTTGACAGACATGATCCGTCAAATCAAAGAAAAAGCAGGAATTCCTATCCTGTGTACACCTGTTGAACGACGTGTAGGGGAAGAGGGACGACTGGCGCATACGTTGTCAGCATTTTTACCTGTCTTAAGAGAACTTAGTCGAACGGAAGAAGTGGATTTGTTTGATTTAAATCGCTATACCTATCATTATTATGACACATTAGGACTAGAAGCTTCCAAAGCGCTCTTTGTTTGGTTAGCACCGGATGAGCACCCCAATTATCCTGCAGGTCTCGCAGATGATACCCACTTTTCAAAGGTCGGGGCGCATATGATCGCTCGCTATGTAGCGATTCGTTTACAGGCGTTTTTCCATGAGCAACCACTGTTTCCTGATATTTATTACGGCGCCTGCATGTATCCAGAAGTCTGGTCGGAAGAAATCATGCAAAGTGATAGTCAAACGATGAAAACGTTGGGCATGAATTTTGCTAGAATTGGGGAATTCATGTGGCGTGACTTGGAGCCTCAACCTGGAGAATATGATTTTGCGTTGTTGGAACGTGCGCTAGAACAGTACCAAGCAAATGGCATCGATGTTTGCTTATGTATTCCAACGCCAACTCCGCCCCGCTGGTTTACAAAACAGTACCCAGAAGCTTTAATCACTAATCAAGATGGGACGAAGATGCATCATGGCTCAAGACAGCATGTCTGTACCAACAACGAGGACTTTCGCCGCTATGCCTATCGTTTGACGAGAAAAATCGCTGAGATTGCCGAAAAACATGAAAATGTCGTTATGTTGCAATTGGACAATGAGTTTAAATGTCATGTCGATCTATGTTACTGTACGACGTGCCAAACGCGTTGGCATACGTATTTAAAAGACAACTATCAATCCGTGACCAACCTCAACGAGTGTTGGGGCACGAAGGTGTGGAGTGAGTGGTATGACGCATTTGAGGATGTCGTCTTGCCACTAACGACCCCGTTTTTGCATAATTCTTCCCTGATGAATGCCTTTCGCCGCTTTACCACCGATACGTTGAATGAGTTTGCGCATGATCTTTGTCATTTTATCCGAATGGAGACCGCGTTACCCATTACCCATAACTCCGCTTTTGGGTTTAACTTGCAAAATGATGAGCTATTTGCTGATTTAGATATTGCCGGTTTTGATACGTATGCACCGGCAGACAACTATCCAGCGTATACCATGAACTTGGATCGTTGGCGGAATGTCAAACCGCGCAACAAGGAAATGTTATTGTTAGAAACTTGTACCGCCAATGCCGGTCATATTGAAAACTATGCGGCACCTCGTCCTCATGGGTTTGTCACAAGTGAAGCGTTCATTGGCTATGCTGGTCATTTGAAATCCTTCTGTTTTTGGCATTTTCGTGGACATCGCTATGGTGTGGAGCAACCCCATAGCGCCGTGTTAACTGCTTGGGGAGAGCCAGATCGTGGGTATGAAGAGGTAGTTCGGATTGGCGAACTAAGACAACAGATCGCACCACTTTTAGCGGAAACGAAGTATGTATCTGCAAAAATAGCCATCATCTACTCGGACTACTCGAAACGCTTTTACACGATCGATCATGGGGGTATTTATGATTATCGCAGCCTGTTTACCGAATTTTACGGCAGTCTGATTCGCCAAGGGATTCGTGTAGAAATCATTCAAGAAAATAGTCCGTTAGAAGAGTATGATGTTGTTCTTGCCCCATTTGTTCGTTGGATCAGTCCTACCTTGCTGAAAAAATTTGCCGCCTTTACTGAAGCAGGAGGCAAGCTGATTTTAGGCCCGATGACGGGGGATCGGACAAAAGAGCTAGCGTGGCCAGCGACGAATGGCTTAGATCGTTTAGGAGAATGGCTCGGGTTTGACCAAATCCAGCAGTTTACGGTGAAAGGACTGACTTATCAGCTAACCTATGACGGCCTAAAAGAACCTTTGGATCATTTGGTCACAGTTTTTCATTGCCCAGAAGATTGGGAAACGATCGGACGAGGGAATGACCAAACGCTACTAGCTAAGAAACAACTGGCTCAAGGAGAGATCATCTATTTAGGTGCGCTACCTAGCAATTTACCAGACAGTTTGATATGGCAGTCGTTTTGTCACAAAGAACTTTTCCCTTATGAATCAGAGCGCCTGTTGATCAAATGTTCGGAAGGTGTGATGAAGTATCGCCGAGAGTCAGCGACCCATGTCCAACTCTGGATCAGTAACTTAGGGATGACGACAGCTGACTTTACCTTACATCTCCCCGGTTTCGAACGCTTATCAGGTGAAGCGCTGGCGCGGGGTAACCATAGGCTAGAACCTTATGAAAATTTGATTATTGAATGGGAAAAAACAGTAGAAAGCGAGGAGTCAGATGATTCATTTAGCCATCCGAGGGCATGACCTCTCAGGAGAATATACACCCAAGCAGCTAGCACAAGCGGTAGGAGCAAAGAAAATAAGAAACGTTCAGTTTGCCTTGAATGCGTCTTTTCCAGACCTAAGTGCTCCTGAAAAAATGAGTCCAGGTATGGGGACCTTCTTCAAGAATGAATTCCAAGAACAAGGCGTTCAAATCGCTTTGTTAAGTTGTTATAGTAACTTGATTCATCCCGAACCAGAGGAACGAGAGAAAATCTTACAGAAATTTGAGCGCTACTTATTCCATGCCCGTTATTTTGGTGCCAGCATGGTGGCTTCAGAAACAGGCTCAGTCATTGCCGCGCTGGGATATAGCGAAGAGAATTTTTCGGATGAGGTTTTTGAAGACTTGATCCATGTGATCCAGCGACTCGTTCGAGTAGGAGAAAAACATAAAACCATGGTAGGGATCGAAGCAGGAATGAATCATCCGTTGTATTCGAATCAGCGCATCGCCGAGCTGATTGAACGTGTTCCTTCTGATTATCTAGGGATCATTTACGATCCAACGAATTTGATCACCGCAAAAACGGCTGCTGATCAAGTTGCATTGGTAGAAGAAGCGTTTACTCTTTTTGGCGAGAAAATCGTCTGCTTGCACCTAAAGGATTTTCAACTCTCGAGAGAAGAAGTGATCCCTGTCCCGTTAGGTGAAGGACAAATACGGTATCCAGAAATTTTACAGCTTCTGATCAAACACAAGCCATACTGTTACGTGGTGTTAGAAGAAACAAAAGACGCTGGGATCGATCGTGCGGTGGCGTTGATTGAAGGCTTAGATTTAAAAAATTAGCTGGGTGCTTGTGTAAATGATTGTTTAAGAGAACACGGGAGTGATTTTCTTGTTTTCTTCAAAGACGCTGACATTAATGCAAACTTTTATCTAGCATAGAAAAGTTGTTTATGGTGAGATTTCATCTAAACAGCTTTTTTATTTTCATAAAAATAGAAAATGTAAGGTAAGGTTTGCTATTATAGAATAAAAAGAAAGCGTTTTGGAATGTTGCATTCGGATAATAGATCAAATGGAAAAGGATTTAATATTTACGAGACATGTAAAAGAGAGAAAGGAGGGACCAATGGCAAACATGCAAGACGTGGCAAAACTTGCCAATGTATCTGTGACCACCGTCTCACGAGTGATCAATAACAGAAAATATGTCAATGAAGAAACAAAGCAGATTGTGCTAGAAGCAATTCAAACACTTGATTATGTACCAAATGAATTAGCACGGTCCTTTTATTACAATTCCTCAAAGATGATCGGCTTGCTGATCTATGATTTGAAAAATGATTTTTATAATCAATTTATTACCCGAATCGAGTCGCAACTGATTGAGAAAGGCTATAGTTTGATGATTGGTACCACACAAGGAAATCCTGAAAGAGAAGCCTATTTTTTGAACTTGTTTCTCGCAAATAATATTGATGGGTTGATCTTATGTACCAATCTTTGTACGCAAGGTCCATTGTTGCAAAAGGTTCTCAAATTACCTCTAGTGAGTGTGGGTAGAGTCCTTAGCGATGAAGTATCCTCCGTTTCTGCGGATAATACCTCAGGTGGACAGTTGGCAGCACAGATCTTAATCCAAAATCGTTGTCGCGAGATCCTCTTCGTTAATGGACCAAAGACATTACATTCCGTTCAAGAAAAATCAGCTGGTTTTTATCAAGTGATGGACCAATACCCAGAGATCCATGTTCACGAGGTCATACTCGATTTTGTAAATGTCACGCAAACTTCCTTTGATCAACTTTTTCGTCAATGGCCTTCTATCGATGGCATTTTTGCGGCAAGTGATTTTTTGGCAGCCTGCGCTTTACGTTCCCTTCATTCACTGGATAAAAAGGTTGGTGAAGCGATTCAAGTGATTGGTTATGAAAACACCAATGTTTGTCTTTGTACTAACCCTTTGCTTTCGTCCATCGCACGACCTTTAGAGGAGATGGTGGATTGGACGACCCAGCTACTTTTTCAAGAGGTACAAGGAGACAAAACCGCACCAAGACACGTCCTCTTGAAAAATTCATTTGTCCCAAGAGAAACGACTCAATGGAAGTGATGGGAAAAGAAGCAACCGCTTGCAGCTTTCTTTTGATTGTCTTGGGATAGCCGCAATTCTATAATGAAATGGACTGGAATAAATCCAGACTGATGAAGTTGCTAAGTGATAGGTGTTGATAGCTAGTACTATTTTTTCGAAAAAATGGTTCCGTTTACAAAAGATTCTGTAAAATAGCGAACGGTTTGAAGGATAACGCCTCAAGAAGAGTGTACCTAAAATGCGATCACAAAAACAAATTAACCTAAATGTAATAAGAAGGAGTGAATAACCATGTGGAAAGCAAACTATCATACCCACACAACTCGATGCAAACATGCACGGGATTCTGATGAAGACTATGTGATCAAAGCCATCCAAGCTGGCTTTAAGGAAATCGGCTTCGCTGATCATTGTCCCTGGCCCTTTGAGGATGGGTATGTCTCGCCCATGCGGATGGATGTTGCGCAATTGGAAGATTACGTTTCATCGGTGAAAAGCTTACGGGAAAAATATCAAGGACAAATCGATGTGAAATTAGGATTAGAGTGTGAATATTTTGAAACAATGATTCCTTGGCTAGTTGCAGAGAAAGAAAGGCTGTCGATCGACTATTTGATTTTTGGCAATCACTTTCCTGAAATCGAAAGCAATCACTATTACGACCATACACCCGGGGATTCGGTAAAAGCGATCAAAGATTATCTCCGTGTTTCTTTACAAGGGATCGAATCAGAAATTTTTGCTTATATGGCACACCCAGATGTGTTTATGCGGGGCTATAAAACCTTCGATTCCCATTGCGAAGAAGTTGCTTACCGTTTATGCGAAAAAGCCAAAGAGTATCAGCTGCCATTGGAGTATAATTTGGCGGGCTATACGAATGGTGGCTATCCGCATCCTGAATTTTGGAAGATCGCTAAGGAAGTAGGCTGCTCTTGTATTATTGGGATCGATGCCCACGAGAGTGCGGCTTTCACAAATACAGAAATTTACGAAAGAGCTCTTTTAGAAATCGATGCCTTAGGATTAACAAGGATCGATCGGCTCTTCTTTGCGTGAAGGAAAGAAAGTTGATTGTTTTGGAAATAAACATGGACGCCAGTGGGGATCACTAGCGTCCATGTTTATTAGAATTGCCATTCTTGAATTTTTTTCAAGAGTACCGCTTTGTCGGAAGCTTCCGCAAAGGAATGCTGAGCGGCAGTTACGTTTAAGAAGCGCATCTCTGATTCGGTCATGTTGCAATGATGAGCCATTTGCAGGTATTCATTGGTCAATGTCGTGTTTGAGACCGTTCGGTTATCGGTATTCAAACAAAAAGGGACCTTGGCTTCTAGCCATTCTCTTAATGGGTATGCCGAGTATGTGGGAATCGCACGAGTATGAACATTGCTGGTAGGACAGCCTTCGATACAGCGCGTTTGTTCTCGAACAAACGCTTGGGCAGTGTGATCTCCTTTTAAGGCGATGCCGTGGCCAATCCGCTGCGCACCGCTTTCGATAGCTTGATAAATGTTTTGCACACAGCCGCATTCGCCTGCATGTAAGGTCAGCTGGACACTTTGGTTCTTGAGGAACACTTGATAGCTAGCAGCTAAATCAGGGACGTACCCGTCTTCTTCTGGACCTGCTAGATCAATACCGACTACTTTTTCATCGGTAAGAGCGATCGCTTCATCAAAAATCGCCGTAATAGCTGGTAGGTCTTCTTGACGCATCCCAATGACCAAAACATTGCCTTTGATTGGGTAGCGTTTTTCTGCTCGTGCGATGCCTTCGATCACGGCTTGGATGGTCTGGCTGCAAGTGAGTCCTTTGTCCATCGATAAGCTGGGGGCAAAGCGGATCTCAATATAAGCGACCCCATCTTGAGCGGCTTGTTCCATCACGTCATAGGCAGCAGCTGCTAACGCTTCTTGTGTTTGCAAATACGGCCGAACGAAATCAAAGCAGCTAAGATAATCCCTCAGGTCATGACAATCTTTGGGGGCTTGCATCTGTGCTTTCACAGCTTCGATGTCTTGCTCGATCGGTAGTTCTTGCTGATTGGCGATGGCGATCAATGTTTCTGGACGAATGGAACCGTCGAGATGGCAGTGAAGTTCTACTTTGGGAAATGCTTGGATTTGTTGTTGAGTAAGCACAGTGTTCCTCCTGTCTAGGTCGAATTTTTTTTAAGTATGAATATAGCATACTTCCAAAGCCCATGCTACCCAAAAAAGGAAATTCTCATAGAAAGCAAAACAGCAACCGCGAATTACTTGTGCGGCTGCTGGTTTTATTGTGGGAGAGTGGCTCAAATCAATTCCGATAGATCGGTAAAAGGCAATGACAGATCGTGAGCGGCTTCTTTTGAAGTAAATGCGCCCTCATAGGCGATGACCCCTTTGGCAAGGGCCTCGTTTTCTCGCAACGCTGCTAAAGGGTTTTTCGCTAGCTGCTGGGCATACGGTAATGTGGCAATGCTCAATGCGATGGTTGCCGTTTGCGGCACAGCTCCCGGCATATTCGCCACTGCATAGTGAATAACTTCTTCCCGGATATAGGTTGGCTCGTCGTGGGTGGTGACTTTGTCTTCAGTCTCGAAAATTCCGCCTTGGTCAATGGCAATATCGACGATCACGGATTTTTCAGGCATCTGTTTCACCATGTCGCGGGTCACTAAGCACGGGGCTTTTTGTCCTGGCAATAAAACTGCTCCTACCACCAAGTCTGCGGATTGGATCGTTCGCTCGATATTCAAACGATTGGAATACAAAGTTTGGACTTGACCAGAAAATTGTCGATCCAGCTCTTGTAAGCGTGGGATTGAAACGTCTAAAATTGTCACTTGTGCGCCTAGACCTACGGCGACTCTCGCGGCATTCTCGCCGGCAACGCCACCACCAATGATCGTTACCCGACCTTGACGGACGCCGGGAACACCCGAGAGCAGGATCCCTTTTCCGCCATAAATTTTTTCGAGAAATTGCGCGCCAATTTGAACAGACATTCTTCCAGCGATCTCACTCATGGGAGACAGTAAAGGCAGGGTGCCGTTCGCCAGCTGGACGTTCTCATAAGCAACAGCGATCACTTTGCTGTCGATCAACGCTTGAGCAAGCTGTTGATTGGCGGCTACGTGGAAATAGGTGAATAAAACCAGTCCCTCATGCAAAAAGGGGTATTCTTCTGGTAAAGGTTCTTTGACTTTCATAACCAATTCAGAGGCCCAAACCTCTTCAACGGTAGCAATCGTAGCGCCGACTTCCTGATACGCTTGATCAGAAAAGGTTGATCCTACACCAGCGCCTTGTTCAACGAAGACTTCGTGTCCGTCTTGGACTAACTCATAGACTCCGGAGGGCGGCAATGCCACACGATTTTCATTGTTCTTAATTTCTTTGGGGATACCGATTTTCATAGATTTCACACCTTTCTTTCTTCCATTATAATAGAAAGCGGATTCCCAAAGGGAGAAAAAAGGGTTTTTTTATTAAAAAAATAAGATCCAGTTGCTGCTTTCGGGACGACAAAGAAAAAAGCCCCACAATGGGACTTTTTTCGAACAATCAGCTGAAGGTCCAAAAGCGTAAGCTTTGATCAGCGATTTCATCTAGTGTGTAGTAAGTAGCGTAGTGGGATTTTTCCGGATCATCATTGGGATCTAAGACAAACACTTGATCGCCCATCATTCCACCTAAGACCATGATATGGCCGCCATCTGTAAATTCCCCTGGGGTCATAGAAACGATGACGGGATGATTTTGTTGCAAGTAGGCTTCAACGCTAGCTAGGTCAGTACTAAGATCATAATAGTTGTAGCCGTTTGCATCGGCAAAGTCAGAAAAAATCCGCCAGTCCGTTCCTTGGCCGTCAACGTAATAATGATCTCCTGCCCAATCAAGGACTTCCGGTGGCGTAATGTAATAGCCTTCAAGATAGGATTGAACCATCGCAAGAGAAGCGATCGCACAGCCGTTTTCTGCTAAGGTTTGGCTGCCGTCATTGCCATAGGATCTATCGGCCCATTCTTCGTTCGTCTGCAGGAAAATCGGTGTTGTGATGTCCATTTCCCCTAAGTAAGCATTGATATCTTCACTAAAAATAGCTTGAGAGTAAATATATTCGTCGTCATAACTCTCATCATAGGCAACGACGGTGTGCACGTGTTCGGACAACTCTCCGTACAACACGTGATGAGAGATTCGATTGAACCCTATCCAAATCAACACCAATCCTGCTAAAACAATCATTGGCCGACGCTTTCGATAAACATCTGTCTGTTTTTGCATTTTTCCCTCCTTGTTTTACGAATCGTACGTATTCATCCTGTTCTTTTAAGTAAAACAAAGGAGGGGGAGCTTGTCATCGGCCTACAGACCGATTCCACGATCAACTTTCAAATGCCTCTAGTTCTAAGCTAGTATGTTCCCATGCTTCTAATAGGGCTTCTTGTTCAGTGCGGGCTTGTTCTAACGCTTGATTCAACGCGGTCAATTTTACATGATCATTCAACGCTTCTGGTGCGGTCATGTCTTGTTCCAGTTGCTGGATCGTTTCTTCTATCGTGGCAAGCTCTTCTTCGATTTGGGCGACTTTTCGCTGTAAGGTTCTAACGGCTTTTTGCTGTTCTTTGCTTTGGACAAAGTTTTGCTTGCCCGCTGAGATGGTGGTTTCGGTTGTTTTTGCTTCCAACATTGCTGCGATCTCAGCTTCTTCTTGTTTCTTTTCTAAATAATAATCGTAATCGCCTAGATAGAGCTTGCTGCCGTTTTCAGACAGTTCCACGACCTTGGTGGCGATTCGATTGATAAAGTAGCGGTCATGAGATACGAAGAACAACGTGCCTTCATAATCGATCAGGGCATTTTCTAAGACTTCTTTGCTGTCGATGTCTAAATGGTTGGTTGGCTCATCCAAAATCAAGAAATTGTCATGGTCCATGGCTAATTTTGCCAAAGCGACACGGGCTTTTTCGCCACCGCTTAACAGCGTGATCGGCTTTTCAACATCTTCTCCCGAAAATAAGAAGCTGCCTAATATATTGCGAATCTCGACTTCAGGTGTGGTACTGTGGTCATCCCAAAGCTCATGGAGGATCGTTTTTGTTGAGTGCAGATCGGATTGAGTTTGGTCATAGTACCCGATTGAAACATTGGCGCCAAAATGCACCTTTCCTTGAATAAAGGGGATTTTATGAATCAGCGATTTCAGTAAGGTTGACTTGCCGATCCCATTCGGCCCCACTAAAGCGATCGCATCTTTGCGACGAACATCTAAGTCGATGGGCGCCGATAAAACTTCTTCTTCAGAATAACCGATAGCGGCATTTTCTACTTGCATCACAACATTTCCTGAAGGTTTTTCAATGGAAAAAAGGAAGTGGGCGGATTTTTCATCTCCTTGCGGGCGATCCAACCGGTCCATTTTCTCTAATTGCTTACGGCGACTTTGCGCGCGTTTGGTGGTAGAGGCACGGACAAGGTTGCGGGCAACAAAGTCTTCCAGTTTATTGATTTCTTCTTGCTGCTTTTCAAAGGCTTTCCATTCGCTTTGCAGCTGTTCAGCTTTCAAGGTCAAATAGCGGCTGTAATTGCCTTTGTAGTGGCGCATTTTTTGCCGACTCAGTTCGTAGACTTCGTTGACAACTTTGTCTAAGAAGTAACGGTCATGGGAAACGATCAGCAACGCACCGGCATATCCTTGTAGATAGTTTTCCAACCAAGATAACGTTTCGATGTCTAAATGGTTGGTCGGCTCATCGAGGATCAAGATATCAGGTTTTTGCAGCAGCATTTTTGCTAATGCCAAGCGGGTTTTTTGACCACCGGAAAGGGTATCGATCGGCTGTGTGTAAAAAGAAGGATCAAACTGAAAACCGTGCAAGACGGAGCGAATTTCATTTTCATAGCCATAGCCGTTTTTTTCTGCAAATTCATGTTGCAATTGATCGTATTCTTTCAGAAGATTGCCAGAGTCAGCAGCAGGATCTGCTTCGGAGATGGCGATCTCTAAGGTACGCATGCGCTGCTCCATCTGTCGAACCGTTGCAAAAGCTCCTAGCATTTCTTCCCAAACGGTGGCCTGACTAGCAAGTCCGGTATCTTGAGCTAAGTAGCCCATCGTAGCGGTCTTGTTTTTAGCGATCGTTCCTTTATCAGGACTTTCGAGTCCAGCAATAATTTTCAGCAGCGTTGATTTACCAGCACCGTTGCGCCCAACAAGCGCGATTCGGGAATTGCTGGCAATCTCTAATTGGATATTTTCAAATAAAACCTCGGCTCCGAAAAGACGGGCGATTTGGTTGGCTTGTAATAAAATCATGTGTATGTCATTCCTATCTTTAAGAAACTTGTCTGTATCAAGGTTACAATACTACAAGTCTATCATATTTTAGGGGAAACGGCGATTGGGAAAAAGTTTGATTTTACCATTATAAAATTTATATTTCAAATTATGAGCATTCAAATTGATTTTTGAACAATGTATTTGTTATGATAGCTTCATCACAAGTGAATTTTTCACAATGGGGGAGTATTCTTTGAAAGATCATCAAATTCCAAAGGCAACAGCGAAGCGATTGCCTTTATATTATCGTTACTTGCGTATTTTGCACCAAGCTGGCAAATTAAAAGTTTCTTCGACCGAACTAAGTGAAGCTGTTCAAGTTGATAGTGCGACGATCCGCCGCGACTTTTCCTACTTTGGTGAATTAGGAAAACGCGGCTATGGCTATGACGTTGAAAGCTTGATGCAGTTCTTTGCGAAGACATTGAACGAAGACCACATGACGAATGTAGCTTTAGTCGGTGTCGGAAACTTGGGGAGCGCCTTGTTGAAATACAAATTTCACCAAAGCAACAGCATTCGGATCAGTGCTGCATTTGATGTCAATGAAGATCTAGTTGGTCGAATCGTAGATGGTGTGCCGGTCTATCCAATGGATGACATGAAGGAACAAGTGAAGATCCAGCAGATCGATGTGGCTATTTTGACGGTTCCCGCACAACATTCACAAGATTTAGTGAACGAGCTTGTGAAAGCTGGCATTAAAGGAATCTTGAACTTTACACCTGCACGGATCACTGCACCAAAAGGCGTGCTGATTCAAAACGTTGACTTAACCAATGAATTGCAAACATTGATTTATTTCTTGCATTCAGGCAACGTCTTGTCCCATGAAGAACCAGTAGAAGAACCATCACTAAGCGAATAATCGCATCACATAAATAGGAACCAGCAAAACAGCTGCCAGATCGTAGTATATACAAGGATCTGACAGCTGTTTTTTGCTTTCATTCACTGAACTTACTCGTCTAACTGGTCAAAAAGTGATTCGTAAGAATCTTGCTCTTCAACGCTTGTGAGTGCTTCTTGATACCGCAAGATTTGTTGAGTCAAACGTGTGAAATCGATGATGCGGGCTTCGCGATGCACTTCTTTCCCATTTGCGAACAAGAGGACGACGGGAACCGTCAAGACCGAAAATAAACTGGCTGCTTCTGGCTCTGTCAGCGTGTTGATGGTAAATAGTGGGAGTTGTTGGGTTTGTGCCAGTGTTTGGATGCGTGGTTTGTCCGCAACACAAATACTGCAATTTGGTTGAGAGAGATAGAGTAGTGCCAACGGATGTTGGGCGAGCCTCTCTTGGATCGGTTGATTTTTTTGCATAAGTCATTCCTCCATGGAAAATGTACGCTGTTCTTGAGGAAAAGTCAAAATATCTGATAGTTGCTGATCATTTAGGTGAACAAGAAGGATTTAAAGATAAGGAAAATCTAAAGCAACGATTAAAAAAACAGACTGCTTTAAAAAAAACGTTGTATAAAAAAAGGAAAAAACGTATAGTAATTCCAGCGTTTCGAATTTATTGATAAAGAAGGTTAAAGTTATGTTTCAGGCATTACCGAATTCTGTCCTGCAAATGAGTGTTATTTTTTTATCTATCGTCATTGAAGCCTTGCCCTTTGTCCTATTGGGCTGCTTGATATCAGGTGCTTTACAAGTCTTCTTGACGCCAGAAAGAGTCACGAGACTCTTACCAAAAAACAAATTGGCATCGATCACTGTTGGTTGTGGCCTGGGGGTCTTTTTTCCTTCCTGCGAGTGTGGGATCGTACCGATCGTTAATCAGTTCGTAAAAAAAGAAGTGCCAGTGTATACGGCGTTTGCCTTTATGCTGACTGCACCGATCATCAATCCTATCGTGATTTTTTCGACATTCATTGCCTTTGGAAATTCCGCGAAGTTCGCCTTTTTGCGTGTACTGGGCAGCTTATTGGTCGCAATGGTCGTGGGGATCTGGCTGGCGTATTTTAACAAACAAGAGGTCTTAAAAACACGGCTTGCCAATCAATTAAGTGGCGGGAATGAGCAAGTAGCTCACCCACACCATCATGGGCATGATCACGCCCACCATCAAACAGAAAAGACCAGTCATCCGCTTCTTCGGCAGATTCGTCATTTGCTACAGCATAGTTTGGATGAGTTTTTCGATACTGGGCGTTATTTGATCATTGGTGCGTTGATCGCCTCAGCGATGCAGACCTATCTGCCAACTGGCTTGATGCTGACATTAGGCTCCACGAAGCTGTTAGCGGTTTTCGTCATGCTGCTGTTGGCACTGACATTATCCCTATGTTCCGAAGCAGATGCCTTTATCGGCTCTTCGTTGTTGAGTTTATTCGGCACTGGACCAGTCGTCGGTTTCCTGGTTTTTGGTCCAATGGTAGATATTAAAAACCTGTTGATGATGAAGCGGTACTTTTCGGGGCGTTTTATCGCTTCTCTGGTTGGTTTAGTCGCAATCGTCGTTTCAATTTATGCATGGGTGGTGTAAAGAATGATTCGTTTTTTGATCTTATCAGGCTATTTTGAATTAATGATGTATTTGCAAGTGACGGGCAAACTCAATCAGTTTATCAACATTCATTATCGCTATCTCGCTATTTTATCTATGATCATTTCTTTATTGTTGGCTTTGGTCCAGCTGTACTTTTGGGTCAAACAAGAGCCCGAGCATCATCATGACGACGAGCACCAGCATGGATTAGAGAAAAAATACCAACGAGTGATTGCGTATTTTCTATTAGCCTTACCGATCATCGTGGGTCTCTTTTTTCCCACCGTTAGCTTGGATACGACGATCGTTGAAGCAAAAGGGTTTAATTTCCCCCTAAGTGAAGAATCTGTGGGGGATCCAGAAATGACGACCCAATATCTGAAACCCGATACAAGTCTTTATTTTAACAAAGAAGATTATGACACTCAGATGGATGCAGCCTTGGCACGTTACGCCAAAGATGAGACGATTGCGGTAACGGAAGAAAATTACT
Source organism: Enterococcus sp. AZ179 (assembly GCF_050498885.1). Classification (NCBI taxonomy): domain Bacteria; kingdom Bacillati; phylum Bacillota; class Bacilli; order Lactobacillales; family Enterococcaceae; genus Enterococcus; species Enterococcus sp. AZ179. The sequence goes on from NZ_JBMHEO010000001.1 coordinate 2,455,149, forward strand.
TGGAAGTCATGGAGTTGATCTATACGTACCCGAGTGAATTCATTGGTAAGAAAATCACCTATGATGGATTTGTGTACCATGCAGATCAAGATGATGCCAATGAAATCTTTTTGTTTCGTTTTGGCATTATCCATTGTGTGGCTGATTCAGGCGTTTTCGGTTTACGGGTGGAATTGCCGCAGCAAGCGACTGCAGAAAATAACCAGTGGCTCCACGTGGAAGGGACGATCCAATCGAAGTACTATCAACCCTTCAAACGAGACTTGCCGATGGTGGTAGCAGACCAAGAGAAGACGATTGAAGCACCAGAAAACCAGTATGTCTATCGCGCTTTCTAGCTTTTTTTAAGAAAGTTCATAGAAACATCATAAACCTTTGTTATAATGAAGAAAATCTAAGCATATGTTTGTAGTTTTATCAAACGTTTAGTACAATATAGTAGGAACATATGCTAAAATCTATACAAAAGAGAGGTGTCGTGAAATGGGTTTTACAGATGAAACAGTTCGCTTTGATTTTGATGATAGCCGTAAAAAAGAAGTCAGCGAAACATTAGCTATCGTCTACCGAGCATTAGAGGAAAAAGGATACAATCCGATCAATCAAATCGTCGGTTATCTCCTTTCTGGCGACCCGGCTTACATTCCTCGTTATCGGGATGCCCGGAATTTGATTCGTCGTCACGAACGGGATGAGATCATGGAAGTTCTGATCCGTTATTATTTAGGCAATCACGGGATCAACCTATAATGAGAATCATGGGATTGGATGTTGGTTCGCGGACAGTCGGCGTGGCGGTCAGTGACCCAATGGGCTGGACAGCACAAGGGATCGAGATCATTCGCATCAATGAAGATGAAGGCAATTTCGGTTATGATCGACTTGCTGAATTGGTGAAAGAATATGAAGTCTCACGTTTTGTGGTAGGACTACCTAAAAATATGAATAATACGATCGGACCTAGAGCGGAAGCTTCTATGGCTTACGGCGCAGCGATCGAACAGCAATTCGGTTTGCCGGTCGTTTACCAAGACGAACGTCTGACGACCGTTCAAGCAGAACGAATGCTGGTAGAACAGGCGAATACATCGCGTGCCAAACGAAAAAAAGTGATTGATAAATTAGCAGCAGTCATGATTTTGCAGAATTATTTAGATGGTGCTGGGAAACAGCTGTTTTAATTTACAGAAAAGAGGAAAATAAATGTCAGAACATACACACGATCATAACCACGATCACGATCATGAAGGACATGAACACATTACTTTGATCGATGACCAAGGAAATGAAACCTTATACGAAATTCTATTAACGGTTGACGGTACGGAAGAATTCGGCCGCAACTACGTCTTGCTTTATCCAGCAGGCGTACCGGAAGAAGAAGACGTTGAATTACAAGCGTACGCTTATATTGAAAACGAAGACGGTTCTGAAGGTGAATTAGAACAGATCGAAACAGAAGCAGAATGGGATATGATTGAAGAAGTCTTCAACACATTCATGGCGGAAGAAGAAGAATAACAAGCTGCAAGTGCTGATCCTTTCCATAAGGGATCAGCACTTTTTTTGATTTTTAACGACTGTTTATTATAGAAGCAAGCCTGCTTTTTTGAAAGGAATGAGTAAAATGAATCACGTAACGATTTTTGAGCTTGAAAAGATCGCAGAAGAGCAGCTAGTTTTTGCGGTGATCATCAGCAAGTATCAAGAAAAGCTCGTCTATGTCAAACACAAAGAACGAGACACATTAGAAATACCCGGAGGTAAGCGAGAATCAGGAGAAAGCATCACAGCGTGTGCCGCCCGTGAATTAAAGGAAGAACCAGGAGCCAAGCACTTTACTCTAGAGCCGTTATTTATCTATGGGGTAGAAAAAGACGGGGAGACCGATTACGGCTTGGTGTTCGAAGCCCAGATCACGGACTTGGAGGATGAGTTGACCTCAGAGATCGAAGCAATCTATGTAAGGGCAAAGCCGCCTGTCAGTTGGACATATCCAACGATTCAGCCGTTGTTATTGGCAGAATATCTTAAACGAACAAAACAATAATTCAGCTAGTTCAAATGGAGGGCTGTCTTGAGTGGAAAAGTAAAGTAAGCCTATTTGACAGGAGTGAGCGAATGAGTTGCGTGATCCTACAATCAGGCGTAGGATAAAAATGTAAACGTTATCTTATCGGAGAGTAGGGAAAGGCATGGAAAAAATCTATCAAGCAAGTACAGCAGAAGGAGCAATTGATTTTATCAATATGCGCGATTTGGAGATCGCCGCAGAGGAAGTGATTCCTAAAGGTGGGTATGGCTATATCAGCAGTGGTGCGGGGGATATTTTTACCTATCAAGAAAATGAACGCGCCTTCAATCACAAATTGATCATTCCTCATGTCTTAAAGGACATTGAATTACCGGACACAACGTTGTCCTTTGGCGGTGACACGTTGTCAGCGCCAATCATTATGGCGCCTGTGGCTGCCCACGGCTTAGCAAATGTTGCGGCAGAGCAAGCGTCAGCCAAAGGTGTGTCACGTTTTGGCACGATCTATACGGCGAGTTCGTATGCCTCTTGTACGTTGGAAGAAATCCGAGCGGCTGGAGGTCAAGAAGCGCCGCAGTGGTTCCAGTTTTATATGAGTAAAGACGATGGTATTAACAAAGACATCTTGGCGATGGCAAAACGCAATGGCGCCAAAGCGATCGTTTTGACCGCAGATGCAACCGTGGGGGGCAATCGAGAAACGGATCGCCGCAATGGCTTCACCTTTCCGTTGGCAATGCCGATCGTTCAGGCTTATCAATCAGGGATCGGACAAACGATGGATGCCGTTTACGGCTCCTCAAAACAAAAATTAAGTCCTCAGGATGTCGCTTTTATCGCCAAAGAATCTGATTTGCCGGTTTATGTCAAAGGGGTGCAATCAGAAGAAGATGTGGAACGAGCATTAGGGGCAGGTGCACAAGGGATTTGGGTCTCAAATCACGGGGGACGCCAATTGGATGGTGGTCCAGCTTCCTTTGATTCCTTGCAGATCGTGGCTGAAGCAGTAGCAGGTCGGGCGCCGATCGTCTTTGATAGCGGGGTACGGCGAGGACAACATGTCTTTAAAGCGATTGCTTGCGGAGCAGATCTGGTGGCAATCGGTCGACCAGTGATTTATGGGTTGGCTCTAGGTGGTGCCACCGGTGTTCAACAAGTCTTTGATTTCTTCAAAAAAGAATTGGAGATGGTCATGCAGCTTGCGGGGACGCAAACGGTGGCAGATATCAAAAAAGCCGTCTTACGGGACAATCATTATTTATAAGCAATCCCTCAAAAAGCACTCGAGTCGTTGACTCAGGTGCTTTTTTCAATGATCCTTTCTGATCCTGAAGAGCAGAGCCAACAGTTCTTTTTGCCGTAAAAAGTGTATATGATTTTGAAACAATTGCAAAATCCGCTACACTTAAAAGAGACCAATAAACTAAAGGAGAGAGATTGATGATTCCAAAAATTATTCATTATTGCTGGTTTGGCGGCAATCCATTAGGTGAACAAGAAAAGAAATACATGGATACCTGGAAAAAATATTGTCCGGATTATGAGATCAAACGTTGGGATGAATCAACGATCGACCTTTCAAAATTCGGTCCTTATCTAAAAGAGGCCTATGACCAAGAAGAATGGGCATTTGTGTCAGATGTGGTTCGTTTGTATGCGTTAGTGACAGAAGGCGGTATTTATATGGATACTGATATCGAGGTGGTCAAACCTTTAGATGAGCTCTTGACACTGGAGGCATTTATGGGCTTTGAGATCGAAACCAAGATTTCTACTGGGATCATTGGAGCGGTTCCGCACCATCCCTTTATGGAAGAATGGTACCACGATTACGATGACCGAAAATTTGTCCGGGCAGAAAAAACGGAAGATGTCGTCACCAATGTGATCCGAGTGACGGAACTGTTGCAAAACCACGGATTAGAATTGAATAATCAACAACAAACCGTTAAGGGTGTAGAAATCTTCCCGCAAATGACGTTTTCACCAAAAAGCTATATCACGGGTGAGGTCGAGGAAGATCCGAGTACGATGGTAATCCATCAGTTTTCTGGCTCTTGGTTATAAAAGAGTAAGTCTATGAAAGGACGGACAGTGGGGAAAGCTGTCCGTCCTTTTTGCTTTTGCAAGGGATGATGGAGATGTGATAGAATAGCTTGAAAAAATGAGGAGGCGTTTTGATGGCTATCAAACGATGTACTTTGGCAGATTTAGAAGAATTGGGAGAAATCAGCGTATCCACCTATTACGATACATTTGCTCCTTTCAATACGGAGGAAAATACCCGCATCTATCTAGAAGAAGCCTACAATCTGCCGAAACTGACCCGAGAGTTAGAAAATCCGCAATCGGCGTTTTATTTTTTGCAAGAAAATGATCAAACCGTAGGGTATATCAAACTTAACTGGGGGGAGGCACAGACGGAAGCAATCGCCCCAGAGGGGTTGGAAATTGAACGGATCTATATCAAAAAAGAACATAAGCGGATGGGCTATGGCAAAACACTGCTGCTGTTTGCCCAAGAGACCGCCAAAAAGCTGCAGAAAAAGTCGATCTGGTTAGGCGTTTGGGAATTTAACGACAATGCGTTGGCTTTTTATCATACGATGGGCTTTGAAAGAGTTGGCAGTCATTCCTTTTTTATGGGGGATGATGAGCAGACGGATTTCTTGATGCTGAAAGAGCTTTGAGTGCCGCCTTGTATGAGGAATTAGAAATTACTTTCCATTTTTTTTGCAATCAAGTATAGTTAAAGGGATTGATGAAAAAAGAACGATTGGTGAAAACCATCGCTAAGGAGAGCAATTGTAAATGGAAAAACAGAGAAACGAAAGTATTTTGTCACGTTTTCTTAAAGGCGTGGTGATTGCCTTGGGCTTTATCTTGCCTGGTGTTTCAGGTGGCGTATTGGCAGCCATCTTAGGCATTTATGAGCGGATGCTGCGCTTTATGGCACATCTGACGAAGAATTTTAAAGAGAATTTCCTCTTTTTCCTACCAGTAGGGATCGGGGGAATCGTAGGGATCGGTCTTTTATCGAAGCCATTAGAGTGGTTGCTGCAAAATTATCAAATCATCGTTTTGTGGGGCTTTGCGGGGGCAATTATTGGGACATTACCGGCACTTGCCAAAGAATCGACTTTAAAAAGCAAACGAACAACCGGTGATTTGATTTGGTTCTTCGGCAGTATGGTCATCGGCTTCTTGTTCCTCTATTTTATGGGCGATATCTTAGGAACCATCCCTGCTAATTTCATAGGTTTTGTGATCGCCGGCGGTCTGATCGCGTTAGGTGTTTTGGTTCCCGGCTTGAGTCCTTCAAACCTTTTGCTCGTTCTGGGCCTTTATGATCCGATGTTGAAAGGCTTTAAGAGCTTTGACATCATGGGTGTCTTTCTACCGATCGCCATTGGTGGCTTGGCAGTGATGCTGTTGTTTTCGAAATTGATGGAGTGGCTATTGACGCATTATCATTCAAAAGTCTATCACTTCATTTTAGGGATCGTTATTGCCTCAACGGGTTTGATCGTGATTCCTCCGGTGGCAAACTATAGCGGCTTTACTTGGGTAACGGCCGTCATCGGAATTATCTTGTTTGTCTTGGGGGCTTGGTTAGGTCTTTGGATGAGCAAGCTGGAAGAAAAATACAAGTAAATCAAAACGGCACATCGTTTGGCGATGTGCCGTTTTTGTTAGGTTATGATTCGGGCAGCTAAGAGAAAGCGTTGGTGGACAGCCAGTAGTAAAAAGATTGGAACGTTTGATAACGATGTGATACAGGTTTAAAAACTGTTCTATTTTTGTTGAAAGATTTCCTAGTGTTTGGTATATTGTAGTCTATATAAAGAAGAATTTTTCATGTGTTACAGTTTAGATAATTGTTTGAGGTTATTGAGAAAAAGGAGGGACAAGCATGCAAGATGCGACCTATTGGGCGGAACAATTGCGGCAAGGACAAATCAGCTTTGCAGAGCGGGTGGCGATGATCGAAGAAAAAGTCAATCAACAAAATTCGCTTTTGAATGCGCTTGTAACATTTGATCCGCAAGCAGCGATCCAGCATTACGAGCAGCATCTTCAAAAAACGGTTTTTGGTGGACAACCCATGCCGTTAAAAATACTCGGCCAAACCAAAGCAGGGTGGCCAGCAACGTCAGGAGCCAAACTGTTTGCAAAAGCACGAGCCAGCCGCACGGCTCATTTTGTCTCTCGTTTAGAAGAGGCGGGCTTTGTGCCGTTAGGGCAAACCAATGCACCAGAATTTGGATTCAAAAATATCACTGATCCAACATTGTATGGGCCTACACGTAATCCGTGGAATCCTGCCTATTCAGCTGGTGGTTCCAGTGGTGGTGCGGCAGCGGCAGTGGCTTCGGGGATGTTTCCGATTGCAGGTGCCAGTGATGGCGGCGGATCGATCCGCATTCCAGCTTCCTTTAGCGGATTGATCGGTTTGAAGCCAACCCGTGGCACGATGCCAGTGGGTCCTAGTGAATGGCGCAGCTGGCAAGGCGCTTCCATCAACTTTGCGTTGACGCTTTCTATGCGTGATACGGAACAGTTGTTTTATGCGTTGCGGACGTCACAGCCGGCAGCCCCTTATCAGGCACCGCAAGTAGAATGGCATCATCAGCAAGCGAGTCAAAAACCGCGGTTGAAGGTTGCTTTTACTACCGCATCGCCGACCGGTGGCCAAGTGTCTGAAACTGCCATCCAAGCAGTCCGAAGTGCAGCCGCATTTTTAGAAAAGCAGGGGCACGAAGTCATTGAAGTGGGCTATCCAGTGGATGGTCAGCAAATGATGACCACTTATTACGCCATGAATGGTGGCGAAACAGCTGCGATGTTTGCTGAGATCGATGCTGCTCGTCAAGAACCGGTCAGACGGGAAGAAATGGAATTGATGACCTGGGCACTTTACCAATATGGCAAAAAACTGCCGGCCGCCGATTACGTTCTTGCCTTGCAGTGGTGGGATCAGCTGGCAGAAAAAATGGAAGAAGTCTTTTCGACCTATGATCTCTTTTTAACACCGACGACGGCTTTTCCAGCCCCTTTGATCGAGGAAGACTTACAAAGCGATAGCATTCGCCAAAGACTGCATGAGATCGAATCGCTTGGAAAAAGTGCTGCGGGTGAGTTGATCGAAGAAATGTTTTCCAAGAGCTATGCTCTGACACCTTACACTCAATTAGCCAATTTAACGGGGCAGCCAGCCATCAGCTTGCCAACTGCTCTTAGCGAGGAAGGGTTGCCGCTAGGGATCCAATTTATGGCGTCTAAAGGCAGAGAAGATCTGCTTTTCCAAGTCGGCTATTTATTTGAAACACAGCAACGATTTCTGTTGCCAAAACAAGGAGACTAGGAGGATATTATGAAACAAGTTAGAAAAGGGAAAATCGTTGCAATGGTTGGCTTTTTAGGTTTATTTGCGGGAGTCTTGTTAAGTGCCTGCAGCAAACCAACGGAAGAAGACTCAAGTCTAAACAAGGTGGAAGAAGCCAAAACATTGGTTGTTGCTACTTCGGGAACCTTGTATCCATCGTCTTACTATAACGATGAAAATGAATTAGTGGGCTATGATGTCGATGTGGCAAAAGAAGTCGCCAAACGATTAGGCGTAGAGATCACATTTAAAGAGTACAATGTCGATGGACAAGTTTCTTCTTTAACACGTGGAGAAGCCGATTTTGCTGCCAACGATTTTGGTTTGACGGATGAACGGGCGGAAAAATTCAGTCTCTCAACGCCTATCAAATACTCGTTCGATAGTATGATCGTGCGAAAAAGTGATGACTCTGGGATTGCTTCTTTAGAAGATTTGGATGGCAAAAAAGCTGCTGGTGAACCGAATACCAGCTACATGCGCTTAGCCGAATCCTATGGGGCAGAATTAGTGACTTACGACAACGCAACGAATGATCAGTATTTGACAGATGTTGCGAATGGTCGAACGGATGTGATCTTGAATGATTACTATTTGCAAAAAATGGCGGTTGCTGCTTTGCCAGATATCCCTGTAAAAATTTTAGAAGATGTCTACTTTAATCCGAATGAAACGGGCTTCTTATTTGTGAAGGATCATAAAGCATTGCAGGAAAAAGTGGATGCTGTTTTAGCAGAAATGAAAGAAGACGGCCGTTTAAAAGAACTTGCAGAAACGTATTTTCAAACCGATATTTCAGTAAAATCTGATCAAGCGATCCAAACGGTTGAAACAGACTAATGTATATTCCAACCCTTGATTTGCCGTTGATGTGGGACTCATTGCCCTATTTGCTGTCGGGCTTGTCCTATACGGTCGGCATTGCTGTCGTTTCTTTTCTAGGTGGCAACCTCTTAGGGATCATGCTCACCTTCTTAGGGATGCTGGAAAACCCCATCATTAGAGGGTTCGTGCGGGGCTATCTCTCATTTCTAAGAGGCGTCCCAGCGTTGGTCTTGTTGTTCCTACTGTATTTTGGCTTGCCCTATCAATTGTCGGCGCTTAGTGCTGCGATCATCTGTTTTACATTGACCAGCAGCGCATTTATCGGGGAAATCTACCGAGGATCAATTGCTGGAGTGGATCGCGGGCAATTTGATGCTGCCTATGCGTTAGGGTTATCATTTACGAAAACGATGCGTCTGATTATTTTGCCGCAAGCTTTTCGTATATCTGTACCGGCATTGAGTAATGTGGCAATGGATTTGTTGAAAGGAACCTCCTTGGCAGCAATGATCACGATTCCTGATATTTTTCAAAAAGCCAAGATCGTTGGCGGACGAACTTTTGATTACATGTCCATGTACGTGCTAGTTGCCATCATCTATTGGCTGTTGTGCATTTTGATTGAAGCCGGGCAAAAGCGATTAGAACAACATTTTTCAAAACGCTTTTCTGCTAATGATACTGTAAGACAATAAAAAAAGAGCCGAGGCCCTTCAACTGCTGTCAATGTTTCATTGTGAGACATTGACAGCAGTTTTTTCTTTAGGTAATGAAGCAGCACCACAAGTTAGCCAGAGAAAAAAGGCAGAATAGTATCGCGTTTACTCTGGACGGTTTTTTATAAATTCGATAAAGGTAATGATTTCAGATAGTTGATATTCAGTAAAGTCCTCATTGATTCTTGAAGCCACACGAATCTGTTTCATAGAGAGGGCTTCCAAATCATTCGGACGTCCATGTAAATAATCGAGACTGACATTGAAGTAATCAGCAAGTTCTTTTTGGATCTCAATATCGGGCATCCGATTGCCTTGCTCATACGAAGCATAGGTTGTTTTGGCGATTCCTAAATATTTTGCCATTTTTGCTTGTGTTAAACCAGATCGCGTTTTCCGCAACTGTCTTAAACGATCTTTAAACATGAAATCCCCTCCACAAAATTATTCTACTATGACACGATAGAAGCAGAAAGAAATTAATGTTTTATATCACTAATAGAGTTTTATTGCATTTACAAAGTACTCGATATGTAATACTATTTATGTGAAGAAGGATTACTACCTGTAAGAATCAGCAGATAGTGAATCGTTCTCAAGGATTTTTTATAGCATGAAGGAGGGTAGAAGAAAGGAATAGATACACCAAAATGGAAGCGTTTCATAAAAGGAGGAAGTGAAATGAAAAAAGTATTGATAATTTGTGCAGCAGGCATGTCTTCATCGTTGATCGCTAAAAAAGGAACAAGCTTTTTAACCACAGAAGGCTGGTCAGTGAGGATCGATGCCATCTCTGCTTCAGAGGGGATCGCTACGATCGCTAAGGATGAGTATGATTTATATTTAGTTAGCCCGCAAACGAAAATGCATTTTGCCAATTTAAAGAAAAGCGCCGATAAATACGGCAAACCAATCGTGAATATTCCCCCGCAAGCATATATTCCGATACCGATCGGGATCGAGAAATTAGCACAGCTAGTCAAAGAAAGCATTGCATTAGAAAAAAGTGCGAAATAAATGGAGGTAGGCTATGGATAGTGAAAAAATTCAAGAAATATCCTTTGAACTTATTTTAGCAAGCGGTGATGCCCGCACGATGATTCATCAAGCCTTTGAACAGATGCGAAACAGCAGTTGTCAAGAAGCGCAAGAGTTGTTGGACATAGCCAATGATTCATTAGTCAAAGCCCACCGCATCCAGTCAAAAATGCTGCAAGAATATGCTTCAGGGACTTCATTTACCTGCGATATCTTGTTGATCCATGCACAAGATCATTTGATGACAACCATGACCCTCAGAGAAGTAGCACTAGAAATGCTAGGGATTTATCAAAAAATGAGTAGCCTTGAAGAAGCGATCCAATGCAGGAATGCAGATGGCGAGTAAGCAAGCAAAAGTTGCTCAAAGAGATGCGTCGCAAAAACTGACGAAGAAAAATCTCTATTTTCAACGGCTGTTGCTATTGCGGTATTTAGTCGCATTCTTTTTCTTTTTTAACCTATATTGGCTGTTGGCTGCTTCTTTGGCAGGGCAATGGCTGCGTGTGGTTCCACTGAGCCTGTTGCTTTTTTCAATGGGAGCGATCAGTGAGTTTATCCGCTTATATGGACACCACGCAACCATCGTTTCCAAGCAACTCTTTTTTACTACATGGTATTTACGCCTTCAAATGGGGACAATGGCCATTCTTTTTTTATTGACTTTTTTTGGAGTGACAGAAGTTATTTTCCCCTATTTCACCTCGCAAAGTATCGAGTATGTTCGCATAGTTCTCTGGATAAGTGGCGTCTTTGCATGGAGTGGTATCAGAAAACTGAAGAAAATTTTTCGCAATAAAGACCGACATTGGCAATGGATTCGCGAATTTGAAGAGATAGAAAGAAAGGGTGATTGATTTGACAGAATCGAACAATAAACTATTTCAACTTTTAGAAAAAGCAGTAATGGGTCCGATGGGAAAGATTTCCCAATACAAAATCGTTCGTAGCATCATGGCGGCTGGGATGGCGTCGATTCCTTTTACGATCGTAGGCTCAATGTTTTTAGTATTCAACATTTTACCGATCACGTTTCCGTTTTTAGCTGACTTTTTTGAAGCGACTTTTTTGAATTTCAGTGATTTGTATATGTTAGCAAATAGTACGACCATGGGGTTATTGGCATTATACTTTTGTATCGTTTTGGGCTATGAGTATTCCAAGATCATTCAAGTCGAGGAAAATCTCGACCTGACGCCGATCAATGGGGCGTTGTTAGGTGTTTTTGCTACATTGATGTCGATTCCTCAGCTTGTTTTTGACGGCGGAAAAATGACACGGATGAATGATGTGGAAGAAGGGCTGATCAATGGTTGGTTGATTGGTGCCGATGGGGTCGCACGTTTAGGAACTGTTGGTATTTTTACTGGGATCGTGATGGCGGTCGTTGCCGTTCAGCTGTATCGTCTCTGTGTAAAAAACAACTGGGTCATCAAAATGCCTGAAGAAGTGCCTGAAGGTGTGGCTCGTAGTTTTACGGCACTGATACCAGCCTTTGTGGTGGCAGTCGTGGTTCTGACCATCAATGGTGTTTTAGTTGTTTTAGGGACGGATATTTTTCAACTAGTAGCAATTCCGTTCGGGTTTGTTACCCACCTTACGGATAGCTGGTTGGGAATCATGGTGATTTATTTCCTCGCGCATGCCTTGTGGTTGGTAGGGATTCATGGATTCAATATCATTAGTCCACTGATCACCCCGATCATGTTAGCTAATTTAGCTGCCAATGTTGAAGGGGCGAGTTTCCCATTAGCAGGCCAATTTACCAACGGGTACGTGACATTAGGTGGTTCGGGAGCAACCCTTGGTTTTACCTTATTTATGATCTACATTGCTAAATCGAAACAGATGAAAGTATTAGGGAGAGCTGCCATCGTCCCGTCGATTTTCAATATCAATGAACCGATCATTTTCGGCGTGCCGATCATCTATAATCCTTATTTAGCAATTCCTTTCTTGTTAGCACCGATGGCATCCGCCACGATCGCGTATTTTGCCACAAGGATGGAATTGATTCGTCCCATGATCGCCAATATTCCTTTCCCAACACCCGTTGGACTTGGTGGCTTTATTGGCACCGGTGGAGACTGGCGTGCAGGCGTCGTTGCCATTGTTTGTGCAGTTGTTTCTTTCTTGATCTATTTTCCATTTGCGAAGTTTTATGACACAAAATTGCTGAAAGAAGAACAAGAAGCCGCATAAGACGAGCAGTTGGGAAAACAGCAAGTAGCTACATTATCCCTATGAGAAAAAAACAGTTGTCCCTTTGCAGTTGAAGGGATAACTGTTTTTGCAATGGTCCTTCTTTTTCATGGTAAAATAAAGAAAAGCAAATCGAGGAGGGTCTTTTATGAAGTATGAATGGCGCAAACTAGAAAAAGAGCTTTATCTTCCCAAAAAACCAACAGTGATCGAGGTGCCAACGTATCAATTTATTAGTTTGAGCAGCAGCGGCAATCCGAATCGTCCTGAATTTAGCGAAGAGATCGCCGCTTTATATACGATTTCTTATTCACTCAGGATGGGATTGAAAAAAGGGGCTTTTGGAAATGAACCCTTTGAATACACGGTCTTTCCTTTGGAAGGCGTGTGGACCTCTCTGACAAAGCCAGAGGGTGCCATCAACAAAGAAGAATTGATCTACAAAATCATGATTCGCCAACCAGAACCAGTCACGGAAACACTGTTTCAAGAACAGCTCTTGGCCGTCAAAGAGAAGAAAGACAATCCAAATCTAGAAAAGCTCATCTTTGAGCGCTATGAAGAAGGATTGTGTCTGCAAGCGATGCATACAGGTTCTTTTGACACTGAAGCGGAAACATTTGCGAAAATGAAAGAGCTGTTAAAACAAGAGCAGTTAGTGATCCGTCCAACGATGGACACGTTCCAGCATCGAGAAATCTATTTGTCTGATCCGCGAAAAGTTTCACCAGATAAAGCCAAAACCGTCCTGCGATGGGCAGTAGAAGCAGAGGGTGGGATTCAGTGAATAAAAACTATTTAAGCATCGACATCGGCGGCACGAAAATCAAATCGGCTGTCATTGATCGCTCGGGGAATATTCTGACACGAGGCCGGATGGATACGCCGAAAAATCTTACGGAATTTCTGACAGGGATTGAAACGATCATTGAAGACGTTCATGGGAGCATTCGGGGCATTGCTGTTAGTACTCCAGGAAAAGTCAACCCAGAGACAGGGACAATCTCGTTTGGCGGGGCATTGCCTTTTTTAGATGGGGTCTCCTTAAAACAGCTGCTGGCAAAGTATCAAATGCCGCTTGCTGTGACCAACGATGGCAAAGCAGCCGCATTAGCTGAATGGTGGCTAGGAAACCTTAAAGGGATTCAAAACGGAGCTGCCATAACATTAGGTACTGGTTTGGGCGGTGGCGTAATCGTTGAGGGAAAACTGATCCAAGGTGCACATTTTCAAGCCGGGGAATTAAGTTTTCTACTAAATGCCACTAAGAGAAGTGACACTCAAGAAAACGCTGAGCAACCAGTCAATCAGGGATTGACCCTGCAGCAATTGGCAGGTTTTAGCGGTTCAGCGGTCGCCATGATTCGTCGCAGCGCCCAACTGCTAGGCTTAGCTGATCTTGCGGATGGTGAAGCAGTTTTTGACGCCATCAATCAGAAACAACCACAGGTCTGGGCGCTATTTACAGCGTATTGCCGAGAAATCGCGTGTGTCATGCTCAATGTTCAAGCCGTGATCGACTTAGAGCGCTTCGTGATTGGCGGGGGCATCAGTGCCCAAGCGATCGTGGTGGAAGAAATCGACCGTCAGTATCAGCAACTGCTAGCTAGTTTACCGATTTTGCAGCAGACTTTGACGAAGCCGGAAATCCAAGCCTGCAAATTTCAAAATGACGCCAATTTATTAGGGGCGCTCTATCATTTCTTTTTGGAACATGAGATGAAATAAAATAGAAAAAAACTGCCGCGAACCAACGATCGCGGCAGTTTTTTAGGCTTTTTTCTTGGTGTCTTTGTCTTCGTCACCTAGGTAATCTTTGCTAGTGAAGGCACTGTGGAAGTATTTGCCCTCTTGACCGTAATAGCGGTTATAGCGCTGCTTGAATTTGCGGAACACGTAAACGACAAGAACTTTTAGCAGACAATAAATTGGGATCCCGAAAATCACCCCAACGATCCCCATCAAATCACCCATCACTAATAAAACAACCAGAATCGTAATAGGATGAATTTTCAATCGGTCACCCATCACACGGGGCACGACTAAATCCCCATGAAGCAACTGTACAGCAAACCAAGCAATCAAAAATTTAATCAACATCCCGGTGGAGTCTTGTGCGGCAATGAAAAGTCCCGGAAAAAAGACGATAAAAGGACCAATATAGGGGATGATGCAAAGCAGACCAGCGGCGATCGCCAGAATACTGGCATACTCTAAGCCAATCAATAGGAAAACGACCCAATAGATCGCCCCTAAAATCAAGGAAGAAATGATTTGTCCTTTCAAAAAGGCACCGACTTGTATGTCAGAGATCTTGACGATTTCATTAAAGTCTTTGCGAAAACGTGGTGGCACTAACGAGAGAACTGAAAAATAAAACTTGTTGGGGTTGCGCAATAAGAAAAAGGCAATGATCGGTCCCGTAAACAAAGCGATGAACAAGGTCGAAATCGTTGAAAACAAGCTGCTGAGCCCAGCAGCACCAGTTTCCCAATAGTCCCCAATAAAACTCATGATGTTGTTGGTGATATTTTGCAATGTGTCTGTAATTTGTGCCATCTCATCTTGAAACGGGGTATTTTCTAAAAAGGCGGTCGCGTTTTTCTCAAAGTCACTGACCAAACTTGGTAAGCTGTTGATCAGATCGGTGGTTTGCTGCTCCAAAATCGGGTAAAGCTGGAAACCAGCAAAGACGATCAACAAAAGAATCAAAAGATAGATCCCAGCAATCGAAACACTGCGGGGAATTTTTTTCGATTCCAATTTATCGACCACCGGGTTAAACAGATAGTAAAGGATCAGCCCAAATAAAAAGGGTGGGATAATAGCTGTAAGTATGGCTGAAAAGGGTGTAAATAAAAAAGAAATCTGATTTAGCAAAAAGACAGCAACTGCCGACAAGATAATCAGTCCTAAGACATAATAGCTTGTTTTGCCGCCTAAAAAGTGGATCAATCGGTTATTTTTCATAATAAGCCTCGCTTTCTTAGCTACATTATAACGAAAGACCCCTATTCTGTAAAAAAACAACGTACCTTTTGAAAAAACTACGCTCATATTCTCAATATCTTTATAATGAAAGAATATCTTTGATAAGGGGTTAACTGATGGCATCTTTCTTCAAAGCAGGCCAAAAATGCTCCCGTGTTTACAACACAGGAGCGAAAAGAATTATTTGCGCACTGTCGTCAAGGTACAGCGACCAACGGCTGTTTTTAACCCGCTAGCTAACCAAATAGTGGCTTGCCAAGTTTGGATACGAGCGCCGATACGATCAGGACTAGCTTCTACGATCAGGGTTCCTTCTTGAGCGGCGGCTAGATGGTTGACTTGTAGGTCAACGCCGGCGGCGAAGGCTTCTTCTTGAGCCAAAGCTTGATTGGCGCCGATGCTGCAGGCAGTCTCGATCAAAACGCCGTTAATGCCACCGTGAACGAGACCAAAAGGCTGTTTGTGCTGTTCTTTGATTGGCATCCGTAAACGAACAAAATCGGCTGTTGCTGCTTCTACTTCGATTTCTAAAGCTTCTAGTAAGTTCATTTTTAGCTCCTTTTTCTAAGAAAGTTACCATGATTATAGCACGAGTTTTGTTAGAAATAGCCGAAGTTCTCAGAAAGTCGGCAACAGGGGGAGAAGTCTTAAGAAATTCCCTTAACCAAAGCAATTTCTAACGAAAAGCGACTAGATATGTGTATAATAGAGCTATGTGAATTGAGGAGGAACAAGTAATGAGAGAATGGAAAACCTTAAAAGAATATGATGAAATTTTATTTGAACAACATGGAAAAGTGGCGAAGATCACGATCAACCGCCCAGAAGTCCACAATGCGTTTACACCAAAAACGGTGTTTGAAATGATTGATGCGTTTTCAATCAGTCGCGATGAACCAGGCATCGGCGTGATTATTTTGACAGGCGCCGGCGACAAAGCCTTTTGTTCAGGCGGAGACCAAAAAGTCCGTGGTCACGGTGGCTATGTTGGGGAAGATCAGGTTCCTCGCTTAAACGTATTGGATCTGCAACGCTTGATCCGCACGTTGCCAAAACCGGTGATCGCCATGGTCAAAGGCTGGTCGATCGGCGGCGGAAATGTTTTACAATTGGTTTGTGATTTAACGATTGCCGCTGACAACGCTAAATTTGGTCAAACAGGACCAAATGTCGGTAGTTTTGATGGTGGCTATGGTTCGGGGTATCTTGCACGGACGATTGGACATAAAAAAGCCAAGGAAGTTTGGTTCATGACAAAACAATATACTGCCGAAGAAGCATTGGCAATGAACTGGATCAATACGGTCGTTCCTCTTGATCGAGTAGAAGATGAAACGATGGAATGGGCCGAAACGATGCTGCAAAAGAGCCCGTTGGCGTTACGCATGATCAAAGCATCAATGAATGCCGATACGGACGGATTAGCTGGCATTCAGCAATTGGCCGGCGATGCGACCTTATTGTATTACACGATGGATGAAGCCAAAGAAGGTCGTGACGCGTTTAAAGAAAAACGTCAACCAGACTTCGACCAATTCCCTAAATTCCCATAATGACTGGGAGTTGGCTGCAAAGGCAAGCACAACTTCATCCAGAACGACCAGCTTTTTATTGGCATGAAAAAAGCTGGTCGTTTGCTGCCTTGCAAAAAGAGGTTTATGCTTATGCTGCTTATTATCAAGCCCAATTCGTTGTTCTGCCAAACCGGGTAGCCCTTTTTAGCAATAACTCCCCTGAAATGGTCTTTACGATCCTTGCTTTGTGGGAGTTGGGGATCGAAGTCCAGCTGTTGAATACGCGATTGACAGCCGCTGAAATCACCTTCCAATTGCAAGATGCCCACTGCGACTGGGTGATCACGGCGGATCAGGCAGCGGTCCCGGGTGTTCGCAGCCTGACCTTTGGACAAGCGATGGAACAGGCGAAGGCTCTTGCCAGTTCTTTTGATCCTTCGTTTGTTCCTAATAAAGCAATCTATCAAGCAGAACAAGTAGCTTCGATTATGTATACATCCGGTACGACGGGCAATCCCAAGGGTGTGCCGCAAACCTTTAGGAATCATCTAGCAAGTGCCGAAGCGACTCAAAAGAACTTAACGATCACTAGTGAGGATTGTTGGCTTTGTGCAGTTCCGCTGTATCATATCAGTGGATTATCAATTCTCTTGCGTTCCTTGCGACTTGGAATGAGTGTTCGTTTGTATGAGCGCTTTGATGCTGGAGAAATGGCGAAAGATCTTGAGGCAGGAAAAGGGACGATCGTTTCTTTGGTGGCGAAAATGTTGACAGATTTGCTGCCATTGGTGCCCCAACAAGGCTTTGATTCGTTGCGTTATGTACTGCTAGGCGGCGGGCCCATTGCCAAAAGTATATTGGAAAAATGCCAGCAAAAACAGCTTTCTGTGATCCAATCCTATGGGATGACAGAAACCTGTTCACAAGTGGTGGCATTGCCGCCAGAAAAAGCTTCAGAAAAAATCGGCTCCTCAGGGGTTCCCCTGCAAGGTGTCCATCTACGAATTGCGGTTGATGCGAAAATGGCAGATCATCGGACTGCTGAAAGTACCCAGTCGATCGGAGAGATCCAACTGCAAGGACCGGCGATCACGACCCGTTACTTAAACGATCGCAGTCCACAGCAGTGGGACCAAGAGGGCTGGTTTGCCACAGGAGATCTAGGGTATCTTGATCAAGAGGGCTTTTTGTATGTAGTCAGTCGTGCAAGCGAACTGATCATATCTGGTGGAGAAAACATCTATCCTGCAGAAGTGGAGCAAGCCTTGTTGCAGCATCCAGCGGTCAAAGAGGCAGCTGTGGTGGGGGAACCAGACGAGGAGTGGGGACAATCTGTCGCGGCTTATTTAACGTTAAATGAGTCCGTCCGACTCCAAGCCTTGTTGGATACATTAGAAGGGCAGATCGCCCATTATAAATTTCCGCGCCGTTTTTATCACGTGCGAGAAATGCCGCGCACAGCAAGCGGCAAACTTTTAAAACGGCTATTGCTGAGTGAAGAAAGAGTGAACTACATTGAACAGCAAATCATCAAGTAATTATGAAGCAGCGATCGCTGCCGGGAAAACCTATTTGAGTGAGTATCAGCCTTTAAAAAGGTGTGACTTACTGGCTCTTTATGCAGCGGCACAAGAATATCAAGGGGAACGCTATTTCTGGCGTACCCCTGATGAAACGACTAGTCTGGTAGGGTTGGGTTGGTTAGCCACTTTTTCGCAACCCAAACTTGCAGACTTTTCAGAAGTCCGCTCTCTCTTAAAGCAAGCCCATTATCAACCAGAGGCACCTTTGCAGGCGCAGTTGGTTGGTGGTTTTGCTTTTGATGAACAGGCAGAAGTCAGTCAGGATTGGGCTGAGCTAGGTGCCGGTCTCTTTGCGTTGCCAGAAATACTGGTCCGCAAAACTGATGATCAGTGTGGCGTCGTTTATACAGTAGCCGCTTCTTCCGAGGAACAACGACAACAAAAAGTCGCTGCCTTACAGGAAAAAGTCGCAAGCTGGTTGAATGCCAACCCGGACAAGAGTCTTGTAGCAGAAACGCCTGCTTTTCAGGCACAAGAGGAACTAGAGGTGCCCCAATGGCTGCAAGCGGTCGAAGAGACAGTGGCAGCCATTCGCTCGACTGAAACACCGTTGAAAAAAGTGGTTCTGGCCAGGAGAATGAAGATAGAAACGAAGCAGTCGATCATTAGTGCTGGGGTGTTGCAACGGTTGGCGCAACAGCAGCCGAATACCTATCTTTTTGCCATCGAACATGGGGGCCATGTTTTTGCTGGTGCGACGCCAGAACGCTTGCTAAAAGCAACTGTCGATCAGTTTGAAACGGTAAGTATCGCAGGTTCCGCGCCAAGAGGCAAAACCAAAGAAGAAGATGAGGCACTGGCACAAGCCCTCTTAGCGGACGCAAAAAATACCCATGAACATCAAGTAGTTGTCGATCGCTTGGAAACGGCATTGGCTACTTTGTTAGCTGACGGTTTTCAATCAGAAGCCCGCTCCGTCATCAAAAATCGTGACATTCAGCATTTGTTTGTTCCTTTAGCAGGGCAAAGAAAAGCAGGAGTCAACTTTCTGAGCGCCGTGCAAAAACTACACCCGACCCCAGCATTGGGGGGAGAACCGAAAGAAGCAGCCGTCTCTTGGATTCGTACCCATGAACCAGCCAGCAGAGGGATGTACGGTGGACCGATCGGTTGGTTGGGTATTCAAGAAGATATTGGCGAGTTTGCAGTGGCGATCCGCTCAGGATTCTTTAGCGGCAATCAAGCAACGCTGTATGCAGGCTGTGGGATCGTTGCCGATTCAGATGCGGAATCCGAACGTCAAGAAACACGGTTAAAATTTCAACCGATGAGGAGAGGGATCTTAGGAGATGAATAACCAGACAGTCATGACAGACTATTTATTAGCGGCAATCCAAGGACTAAAAGCAGCGGGTGCGAAGCGAGCGGTTATTAGTCCCGGTTCACGCTCAACGCCATTGGCGCTACTATTGCATCGTGATCCTGAGATCACCTGTATGGTGGCTGTCGATGAACGTTCGGCTGCTTTTTTTGCTTTAGGGATGTCCAAAGTTGATCTCCAACCGACGATCTTACTGTGTACCTCTGGAACTGCAGCAGCCAATTATTATCCAGCAATTTGTGAAGCAGAGGCCACCAACTTGCCATTGATCGTCTTAACGGCTGATCGCCCGCCAGAACTGCGGGGCGTTGGGGCGCCACAAGCAATGGACCAACAGAATTTGTATGCCTCTCACGTCAAAAAGATGGTAGAGATGACGGTGCCAGAAAACGATCCTGCTTTGTTGCGTTATAGTTTTTGGCAAGCTACAACTTGCACGATCGAAGCGCAAAAACAGCCGAAAGGCCCGGTCCAAATCAACTTTCCATTACGGGAGCCGCTGTTGCCTGACTTTAGTCGCCAATGCAGTATTCAGCAAGACGTGAGCTATCTGGCACCACAACAAGAGCTGTCAGCAGAGATGATCACCCAGCTAGCCCCTTACTTTGATAAAAAAGGTATTCTGATTGCTGGAGAAAGCCTTACGATCGAAGAAGCGCAGCAGTTGCTGGCTTTTTCAGAGAAATTAGGCTGGCCGATTGTCGGCGATCCATTGACCAATCTGGCGACAGCCGGTACCAAAGTAGGAACATTTATCAGTCAAGCCGATCTTGTTTTCCCGCAATTGACTTCTGCCTTCCAACCAGAAGTGGTCGTGCGTTTTGGTCGCTTACCAGTCACTAAAAATGTCCTATTATGGTTGAACAAAGCAGCGGATACGACGACGTGGCTCTTTGTTGATCCATCGGGGCAGTGGCAAGATCAGCTGCATCGGGCAAACTATTTGATCGAAGCAGCGATCAGCACTTTCGTGGTGGCCATCACCCAGTTGCCGATCGTCAAACATACGGCGTGGCAACAACAATGGCAAGCACTTCAAGCGCGGGCAGATCAGGTGATTGCTGCAAGTCCGCAGTTGAAACAATGGGATGAGAGCAGCGCTGTGCGCATGCTCCAACAATGTCTACCTGAAGAAGCGCAAATTCTTTTGGCAAACAGCAATGCGATCCGTTTCTTTGATCGCTACGGCAGCAAAACTTCCTCCACTTATCGAGTGTATGGAAATCGGGGCGTCAATGGGATCGACGGCCTTGTCTCGACCGTAGCTGGGATTGCTTCAGCCAGTCAAAGGCCTACCTACTTGTTGATTGGTGATTTAGCGTTATACCATGATATGAACGGCCTACAACTACTGCGTCAGTATCAATTGCCAGTAACGATCATTTTACTGAATAATAACGGTGGTGGGATCTTTTCCTTTTTGTCACAAAACACCTTAGAACCAAACGACTTTGTCCCGCTCTTTGGCACGCCGTTAGACCTTGATTTTCAAAAAGTGGCGGCCTTATATGAGGCAGATTGGCACACACCGACCTCTTTGCTAGAGTTTCAAACGATTTTAACGGAAACAAGCCAACGGCCGTGCTTTCAAATAATCGAAGTGAAAGGTGAGCAAAAAGATCCGGTCAATACTTGGCAAGCACTGCAACAGCAGTTTAGCGAGGCGGGAGCGCAGCCATGAAGGACACGATAAATGGCGTCAGTTATTTTTATCAGTGGCTGCAGCCGTATCGACCAGCCTTACCAACCCTTGTGGCATTGCATGGCTTCACGGGTTCTTCGGAAAGTTTTCGACCGGTTTTTGCAGAGGAAGGTTCTTATAATGTATTGGCAGTCGACTTGATTGGACATGGACGGTCATCGATTTATGTCCATCCCATGCGTTATGAACTTCCTTTACTGGTAGAGGATCTTGCACAGCTTTTAGCGAAGCTAGGGATTGAACGTTATGGCCTTTATGGCTACTCGATGGGGGGACGAATCGCACTTGTCTGGGCAGTCAAGGAACCAGCTGCAGTGACCCATCTTTTGCTTGAGAGTGGTTCCCCCGGGTTGGCTGATCCAGCAGAACGACTCGCTCGTCAGCGGCACGATCGCCGCTTAGGATTGCGCTTACTAAGGGAGCCTTTGGTCGATTTTGTCGATTACTGGCAAGAACTGCCGTTGTTTGCTAGTCAAAAGGAGCTGCCCTTAGAGCAGCAGGCTGCTGTACGGCAAGGACGCTTGCAGCAAAATAAATTTGGCTTGGCAGTAAGCTTGGTTTACGGTGGTACTGGCAAACAGCCAAGCTGTTGGTCGGCACTTCCGCAACTAGCTTGTGAAATTCTTTATTTAGCGGGGGAAAAAGATTTAAAGTTTCGGAAAATCGCCCACCAAATGAAGCAGCTGCAACCAGAGATGACCATCAAAGTCGTTGCTAATGCTGGACATTGTATCCATTTAGAACAGCCGACACAGGTTCGTCATGAAATCGATCAATGGTTTGTAAAAGGATCGAGGCCACAGTCAGCTGATTGACAAGGAGAGAACGCAATGAAGATTGAGAAAATTGAACGCATCGCCTGTCGCTTGCCCCTCAAACAATCCTTTGTGACAAGTTACGGACAATTAACAGAAAAAGCCTTTGATCTTTATTTGGTGACGGCAGAGGATGGAATGGTTGGCATCGGTGAATTGGTCGCTTTTGAGCAGCCAGATTACATTGAAGAAACCCTCTTTTCTGCTCGAAAAGTGATTGAAACAGCACTGATCCCATTATTGATTGACCAGGAGATCGAGCATCCGCAAGAAGTTTGGCAGCTGTTTCAAACGGTCCAAGGAAATTACATGGCAAAATCGGCTTTGGAAACAGCAATTTGGGATCTATATGGCAAGCAAACGCATCAAAGTGTGAAAGAGCTGTATACCGCAACCCGACCGAGTGTCGCTGTTGGCGTTAGTATCGGCATACAAGACTCTGTCGAAAAACTAATGGCTCTTGTTGCCGCTTATGTCGCCCAAGGGTATCAACGAATCAAATTAAAAATCAAGCCGGGGCAAGATGTGGCACCTTTGCGAGCGATTCGACAAGCCTTTCCAGAATTGCTTTTGATGGCAGATGCAAACGGAGCCTATCAGAGTGAGCCAGAACGCATTTTGGCACTGGATGACTTAGGCTTGGTGATGATCGAGCAACCCCTTAAGGTACGAGATCTGTTGGGGCACAGTCAGCTGCAGCGGCAGATGAAGACGCCTCTATGTTTAGATGAAGATATTCGAACGGCAGAAGACGTCGATACAGTCGCAGCACTGGACAGCTGCCGTGCGATCAACCTGAAAATCCCCCGTGTCGGTGGGATCACCGAAGCTTTGCGAATCCTTGATCGATGTCAAACCCATGGACTGCTTGTTTGGTTAGGCGGCATGTTTGAGTCTGGTGTAGGACGAGCCATGAATTTGCAATTTGCGAGTCAAGATATTTTCCATTTTCCCGGGGACCTTTCCGCTTCTGACCGTTACTTTTATGATGATGTCATTACACAGCCTGCAACTTTGCATAAAGGAAAGCTGCTGGTACCTGATGGAGAGGGCTTTGGTATCACGTTAGCTGAAACAAAGCTAAGTCAATATGGGCAACCTAAAGAACGTATCTACTCAAGAAAAGGGTCAGCGAAAGAATAACATCAGCCAAAGAAAAACAGCGAAAGCAAAAGAAACGGCCAGCAGGGAAATCTGCTGGCCGTTTCTTTTGTTTTATTCTGCGTTTTTGAATTCTTTTTCAATTTGTAGTCGTTGGACTTTCATGGTTGCTGTTCGTGGGATATCTTCGTAGTCGCGTAAAATTGGCTGATTGAGGTGAGGGAGATCTTCCACCATTTTCCACCAAGCATCCCAATCCATTTCACGATTTGGCGCTAAAGCAATGATAGGTTGTGGTGAGTTCTCTTTGTCGCGAACGATCACAACTTCGGCAAGGAAGTCTAAATGATCCAGCAAAAGGTCTTCCAAAGCAAGATTGCTTTCAATATTTTTGATCAAGTCCACTTGACGGTCTTTTAAGTAAAGATGTCCCTGATCATCCATCATGCCGTAGTCTCCACTGTCCCACCAAGCGCCATAGACATTGTCAGCAAAACGCTGATCTTCTTTATAATAGGTCAACGCGCGTCCTTTTGAAAGGAAATGGATGTGCCCATCGGTATTGGCTGGCAGCTCGTTGCCCTCTGCATCGGCGATCCGTGCTCTCGTTAAGTCCTCGAGACCCACACCCATATCACGGGCATCGTTGGTAGCGATGCTTTCTAAGGTATGTGCTTTTAGGATCATTGGCCCGCATTCACTTTGACCATAGACTTGCAAAAAGATTGCTTCTTTTGTTGCTGAAGTATTTAAAAAAGTGGCCATTGTTTGGTTGTTGATGGCATCAAAGGTTGAATGGTAATAGCGAATATTGGCGAAAGCATCTGGTTGTTCTTTTGCCACAAAGCTCCATTGGACAAAATTGTTTGGATGAGTTTCCAAAGCGATTGGTGGATATTCTTTTAGCATGCTTACGACATGAGCGCCGTTGGCATTGGCTAATGGCATCATCGGAAAGCCCATCGCCATCAAGGATGAGATGCCAATATTGAAGCGGGAGTGCACCGGTGAAATATGGAACGCCACTAAATCAGAGTCTGCCTTGGTGCGATCAATCTTGGTGAAGATCGTTTTTTGCCATTTTGTCCGCCAGCCCATGGAGTTTGCCGAATGACAAATCAATTTTGGAATACCCGTTGTTCCAGAAGTGTGGGTCATATAGGAAATTTGATCCGCCGGTAACTCAGTTTGTGCCACGGGTTCCGCTGGTTGTTGCAGCAGATGACGAACAGCAATCTGTTTGTCAGTACTGCTATTTTTCACTTGTGCGACGCGGCCTTCGGTTTCTTCATCAAATAAGATGAATGGATCTTCTAAGCGATCCACAAACACTTCGATGGTTTCAGCAGGGAAATGATAAGAGATCATAGCAGGCACTGCGCCAAGGTAAGAAGCAGCCGTTGCTAATAAATAGGTATCGAATTTTGAAGATTTATAAAGAATGATTTTATCGCCGGCTTGCACGCCTAGTGCAGCAAGTTGGTAAGCACGTTTTAAAATCATTTCATGACTCGAACGGTAGGTACTACGATAGCCAAGTTCAGGAAATGCTGGTAGCACTTCATCGTGGATGATGGTTGTGTCAGGAAATGCCTCGGCAGCTTCTCGGTAATTGGTGTAAAGATTTAATGGACGATAGTCTAAAATGGTCAAATAGAACACTCCTTTAAAAGTTCGTGAAAAACTTCATTTGATTTCTCCATTTTAGCACAGGAATTTCTCGATACAATAGATTTTCAGTGTTTTTTATTTATTTCTAAAAAATCCTTCCCTCAAAGACTTTCGAAGAATGAATGACTGTGATGTGTTATCATTCATTCGTCGTACTAAGCGGAAAAAGTGCATAATCAACGGGTGTATTTTGCTACAAAATCTTTGATTGGGAGGCGAAAGTCTAAATAGCGTGCTTTTAATTCTGCACGATTCCAATTCCACCAAGCGATTTCTTGCAAAGCAGTGATCGTTTCTGGATCAAAGCGGTATTTGATCACTTTTGCTGGAACCCCGCCGACGATCGCATAAGGCGGCACATCTTTGGTTACGACTGCGTTTGAGGCGATCACGGCACCATCACCGACGGTCAAACCAGATTGGATCACGGCACCGTGGCCGATCCAGACATCATTGCCAATGACGGTCGTTTTTGCTTTGCGTTTTTCTAAGAAGGACTCGTCCTTTGGCGCAAATCCATAGCCTTCGCCATTATAGGCAAAAAGATGCTGACTAGGGCGTTCATAGGGATGATTGGTGGGGCCGATGCGGACCATCGCTGCGATACTGATAAAACGTCCTAATTGACTGTTCTGAATAAAGCAATATTGCCCCGTATAGGTATAATTGCCGATGGAAGAATGATCAATGTGATTGGCTTCGCCAATTTCGACATAGTCTCCTAAAGTTGTGTCTTGAAGCTGCGAGTCTTTGCCAACGATCGGCTGTTCATCTGGAAAATTTGTGATCGATAGGTGCATAGTAATCATCCTCTCTTGCGTATTGCTATCATTTTACCGCACTTTTTTGTACTATTTGACTAATACGCACTAAAGACAAAAGGAGGTCTGCTTTATGGAGACGATTTATCAGTTAGATAAGATGACCGAAACGATAGGTAAGCGAGCAATCAAAAAAGGATACTCGTTAAAAAATCAAGCGGCCCCAGAGGCGCTGTTTGTACGCAGTTCAACGGTTCCTAACGAATTGATCACACCAGAATTAGCTGTGATCGCTCGCTCAGGAACAGGCACCAATACGATCGATTTGGCACGGTGTACTCAAAATGGCACAGTAGTCTTCAATAGTCCCGGTGTCAATGCCAATGCAGTCAAAGAATTGGTGCTCTCCAATTTGTTTCTCAGCGTTCGCCCCTTATTCAAAGCCATCCAGACGGTAGCCGATTTGCAAGAAGAGCTAACGTCAGGTCAAATTGAAGCAGAAGATGTGTTGAAGGTAGCTGAAGAACGGCGAAAAGAAGTGATCGGCGAAGAATTAGCTGGAAAAACCATCGGTATTTTAGGCTTAGGAGAGATCGGTGAACGGGTGGCAAAAGCCTGTCATCAGCTAGGGATGGAAGTCCTCGGCTATGCCCGTACGAAAAAAGCGGCCCACGATTACGAACAAGTCAGTGACTTGCACGTACTGTTGGCCGAATCAGATTTTGTAGTGGTTTTGCTCCCTTTAAGTCAGGAAACCAAAGGCATGCTGAATCGACAAACGATTCAGCAGATGAAAAAAAATGCAGTGTTGATGAATTTTGGGCGCGGGGAGATCGTGGAAGAAGCAGCCGTCTTAGAAGCACTAGCCAAAAATCAGCTCAAACAATACATCACCGACTTTCCTAGTGCCGGCTTGATCGGACAACAGAAAGTGTTGTGTTATCCGCATATCGGCGGCAGTACTACCAATGCCTTGGAAAAGGGGGATCACGTAGTTTTTGATCGCATGCATGCCTATTTGCGCGCTGGGACGATTCAAGAATCGGTCAATTTTCCTCATGCAGAGTTGCCTTTTTTGGCACCGTATCGCTTGGCGCTGTTTTATCACGACAAGCCTGGTGCTTTTGCCCCGCTATTGCGGATCATTTCTGAAGCAGGCGTAGATATCGATAATTTGGCGAGTGAGAGAAAAGCCGGAGTCGCCTATACCTTGATTGATCTTGATGAGACAAATGAAATACTGCTGCAAGATCTACAGAAGCAGATACAGCAAGAAACAGCGGTCATCCGTGCCCGCTTGATCAAAAATTCGCGAACCAGTGAATAGTTGCCACCAACAATGTTTCTTGTTATGATGAAAAAAAAGTAAAGGAAGTTCATCATGACGAATAAGTTTCAAGATAAAAAGAAGGTCGCTTTGCCTCGTTATCAGCAGATTGCCGTGGCGATCGCGGAACGAATCGTTGAAAATCGCTACCAAGTTGGGCAAAAGATCCATGCGCGCTCAACGTTAGCCAGCAATTTCAATGTCTCTCCTGAAACAGCCCGCAAAGCGATCAATGTATTAGTTGATTTAGAAATCATGGATGTCCGTCATGGCAGCGGCGCCTATATTGCTTCAAAGGAAAAAGCACAGGCCTTTGTTGAACAATACCAAGATGTGCAGTCGATCCAAGAAATCAGACAAGACATTTTAGACAGTGTGGAGCGGCAGCAGCAAGAGCTGGATAATTTTTCTGACTTGTTGAACACGTTAGTGCAGCAGACCAAAAAGGTACACCATATGAGTCCGTTTGTGCCCTTTGAACTTCAGTTGACGGAACAAGCGCAGCATTTGGAAAAAAGTATCAATGAATTGAATATTTGGCAAGCCACAGGGGCGACGATCATCGCAATCCAAACAACCGAAGAATTGTTGTTGTCACCAGGACCTTATGCGAAATTTAGTGCAGGCAATACGATTTATTTTGTCGGAAATGAACTGGCGTTGCAGCGCATGACCAATTTCTTCTATCCAACGGACCATTCAGCGTAATTCTTTTTCCTGATTCCCATGCTTTTTTTGCAAAAGAAAAAGCATTGGGAAATTTTTTTTGACAAAGTGACCACATCTTGTTAAGATAGTATGGTCACTTTCGTGAAATTTTTCAGAAAAAGGAGTATTAATCATTTGAGTAAAGTTAAAGTGGAACACTTAACCAAAATCTTCGGTAAGAAAAAGCAGCAAGCTCTTGCCATGGTCAAAGAACAACGCAGCAAAAACGAGATTTTAGAAAAAACGGGTGCCACCGTCGGGGTCTATGATGTGAACTTTGAAGTCAACGAAGGCGAGATTTTCGTCATCATGGGCCTTTCTGGAAGCGGGAAGTCAACATTGATTCGACTATTGAATCGATTGATCGAGCCGTCTGGCGGAGATATTTACATAGATGGCGTGGATGTTGCCAAAATGAGTAAAGAGGAACTACGAGAAGTTCGCCGTCACAAAATCAACATGGTTTTCCAAAGCTTTGGCCTTTTCCCTCATCGGACAATTTTAGAGAACACAGAATACGGACTAGAAGTCCGTGGGGTCTCGAAAGAAGAACGAACAGCGAAAGCGGAAAAAGCGTTAGAAAACTCAGGATTGCTTTCTTTTAAAGACCAATACCCTGACCAGCTGTCTGGAGGGATGCAACAGCGTGTGGGACTTGCCCGTGCGTTAGCCAATGATCCAGAGATCCTCTTGATGGATGAGGCCTTTTCAGCATTAGATCCGCTGATTCGCCGTGAAATGCAAGATGAACTTTTAGAATTGCAAGCCAATGTTCAAAAAACGATTATCTTTATCACCCATGATTTGAACGAGGCCTTGCGGATCGGTGACCGGATCGCTTTAATGAAAGATGGTCAGATCATGCAGATCGGTACAGGAGAAGATATTTTGACGAATCCTGCCAACCAATACGTGCGTGATTTCGTGGAAGATGTCGATCGTTCCAAAGTCTTGACTGCGCAAAATATCATGGTTCCAGCATTGACGACGAACATCGAGATCGATGGACCAAGCGTAGCATTGAACCGGATGCGGAAAGAAGAAGTCAGCATGCTGTTAGCCGTCGACAAACGTCGTCACCTAAAAGGAAGCCTGACAGCCGAGTCTGCTCGTGAGGCACGGAAAAACAATCTGACCTTGAAGGAAGTTATTGATAAAAATGTTAAAAAGATCGATAAAGATATGCTGGTAACGGATATCTTCAATTTGATCTATGATTCGCCTACACCTTTAGCCGTGGTAGAAAACGATCGTTTGATCGGAGTCGTGATCCGCGGAAGTGTGATTGAAGCATTGGCTGAGACTGATTCAGCCGCTCAAGCAGAGGAAGGGGTAGTGACAAATGGATAATTTCTTACAACATACGATTCCGGTGGCTGATTGGGTCGAAAACTTTACTGATTGGCTAACAGGAACTTTCAGTGGATTGTTTTCAGCCTTACAGTCTTTCGGACAATTTATCATGGACGCTATTACAAATGTATTACTGTTTGTACCACCGTTATTAATGATCGTCTTATTGACGGCTGCTGCCTTTTTCGTTTCACGCAAAAAATTCGGCTTGCCAGCTTTTACTTTTGTCGGGTTGCTGTTCATCTATAACCAAGGGTTATGGACAGACTTGATGAACACCGTGACGTTGGTCTTATTGTCGAGTTTGGTTTCGATCATCATTGGGATTCCACTAGGAATCTTAATGGCGAAAAGCGAAAAAGCGCAAAGTATCGTGACGCCGATCTTAGACTTTATGCAAACGATGCCTGGTTTCGTTTATTTGATTCCTGCGGTTGCTTTCTTTGGGATCGGGATGGTTCCTGGGGTCTTCGCCTCAGTGATCTTTGCTCTACCACCAACCGTTCGGATGACGAACTTAGGGATTCGCCAAATTTCTCGTGAATTGGTGGAAGCCTCTGATTCCTTCGGTGGGACTGGCTGGCAAAAACTGATCAAATTAGAATTGCCACTAGCCAAAAGCACTATTTTGGCTGGGGTCAACCAAACCACGATGCTGGCATTATCAATGGTCGTGATCGCGTCAATGATCGGTGCTCCTGGGTTAGGGCGCGGCGTCTTGTCTGCCTTGCAACGAGCACAAGTCGGTAACGGATTTGTCAGTGGGGTATCCTTAGTTATTTTGGCGATCATCATGGATCGCTTTACCCAGAATTTGAACCGTTCGGCACATCAAAAAGCAGCGAGCAAGACGAGTCGCAAACAAAAACGTCTTTTTGGCGGGATTGCTGCAGCGGCAGTCGTTGCTTTGATTGGCGCATCGTTTGCCTTTGGAAATGTTTCTGACAGCAAAGGCACGGTGAACTTGGCGTATGTCGAATGGGATACGGAAGTCGCATCTACCCATGTGGTGGCAGAAGTCTTGTCGCAAATGGGCTACGAAGTCAACACGACGCCTTTGGATAATGCCATCATGTGGGAATCGGTGGCAAAAGGGGAAGTTGACGGGATGGTTGCTGCTTGGCTGCCATCTACGCATCAATCCCAGTATGAACAGTACCAAGACCAAGTCGAGAACTTAGGTCCTAACTTAGAAGGGGCAAAACTGGGGATCGTTGTCCCAAGCTATATGGATGTAGATTCCATCGCAGACCTTTCTGACGAAGCTGGAAAAACCATCACTGGTATCGAACCAGGCGCTGGTGTCGTGAATGCAGCGGAGAATACGGTTGCGACGTATGACAACCTTTCCGATTGGAATGTCGCTACCTCTTCTTCTGGAGCGATGACAGTGGCATTGGGCCAAGCCATCAAGAACCAAGATGAGATCGTTATTACTGGTTGGTCTCCACACTGGATGTTTGCGAAATATGATCTGAAATATCTGGATGATCCAGAAGGAACAATGGGTGAAGCAGAAAGCATCAACACTGTTGTACGCCAAGGATTAGCAGATGACATGCCAGAAGTTTACGAAGTACTTGATCGTTTCAACTGGACACAAGAAGATATGGAAGAAGTCATGTTAGCAATCAATGACGGAACATCAGCCGAAGATGCAGCCAAAGATTGGGTAGCCAATCACCCAGAAGAAGTTGCTGCATGGACGAACTAATGTCTAAAAAAAGAACGACCGCAGATTGAAGCGGTCGTTCTTTTTGTTGTTTAAAATACTTAGGTTCATAACGAAAGACGAGGGGATGATTTTTGCAAAAGACGGAGCTTTTGTGCAGGTTAAGCAAAACGATGAAAAATCGGCTGCATCTGTTCAAACGCACAGAGTTCAGTAAATCCTAATGATCGTAAAAGATCTTGTCCCTCTTTGATTTGAAACCCGAGCTGCTCTGGTTTATGACTGTCGCTGCCGATGGTTAGCACGCTTCCCCCCAAGTCACGATAAAGCTTGAGGATCTCGATCGATGGCGTATACCCATTGATTCCGTAACGGTGGGAAGAGGTATTCAGTTCGATGCCTTTGCCATCTTTGATCACGACTTTCAAGATCTCTGCGATTTGTTCTTTCGTTTGTTCAAAAGCGTCCTTCTCTTTATCTAAATAACGACGAATCAAATCCATATGGGCTAAGACGGAATACTCTTTATATGTCGTGACCAGCTGATACATTTCATCATAATAGCGCTCGTAGCATTCCTGTTGGCTGCGTCCTTTTTGAAATTCTCCGGTCCAAAATTCTTGATCGTCTACCTGATGAACGGAAAGTAAAATGAAGTCAAAGGGATGCGAATGATAAAGACGGGTAAATTGTGGGATCGTGTGCATTTGCATCCCAAATTCCAGCCCAGTTTTTAGCTTGATTTGGTCACTGTATGTTTCCTTTAAGCGTGCCAGTTCGTTAAAATACAAGTCGTAGTAGACATTTTTTACGACTTTATTGGCTCCAACGAGGTACGTATCCGTGGCTTGCCAGTCTTCTTTGACCCCATAATCCACATGATCGGTAAAGCAGATTTCGGCTAAGCCTAGTCTAATAGCGTCTTTGACTACATCTTCCATCAAATACCAAGAATCATCGCTGTAATCACTATGAACGTGATAGTCTGTAAAAATCATGGCGTCTCCTTTTGTTTCGTTATTTTTGCTGCTTCTGCCAGTCTGCTCGTTTTTGATGATAAAGCTGGGCGGCCGTTTCCCAATGCTCTTTGTCAGTCGGCTGAATCTCACGGATAAGACGGGCTGGATTGCCACCGACGATCGTATTCGGCGGCACATCTTTTGTGACGACGGAACCAGCAGCGACGATGGCATGTTTGCCGATCGTGACACCTGGTAAAATCGTACTGTTGCCCCCGATCCAAACGTAATCTTCGACGGTGATCGGTAGGCCAAATTCCAAATCTTGACTGCGGATCACAGAATCGATCGGATGGCCGGCTGTATAGAAGCTGACCCGTGGTCCCACCATCACATGATCACCAATCAGAATCTTATTGACATCTAAAAAAATGCAATCCATATTGGCATAAAAGTGATCACCAATCTCAACATGGCGACCATAGTCGACAAAAAGGGGTGGTTGGATAAAGCAATGCTGCCCAAATTTGCCAAAGAGTGCTTTTTCTTTGGCGATGATTCCTTCTCGGTCATCGACTGGTAAAAGGTTGATTTCCTGGGCACGTTTTTTCCCCTCCACTGAGCCATTCTCAGGGAGAATACCGGCAGCTTGATACAGTTGACCAGCCAACATCGCTTGATAATCAAAATCTTCTTTCATTGCAAAATCCTTTCTAAGACGGTAAATCGTCGGTGGTTAATTCAATCAAATTGCCTTCGGGGTCTTGGACAACTGCTTCATAATAGCCATCGCCTGTCGTACGAGGACCATTTAAAAGAGGGTAGCCATCTTCAACAAACCGTTGAGCGTATCGATCAACGTCAGCTTGATCACCTACTGCAATCGCAAGGTGAGTGTAGCCTAAGCTCTCACTGACACGAGGGCTTAAAAATTTCTTGGTCGTTAATTCTAACCGACTTCCAGAATCAAAGGTCAAAAAATAGGACTGAAAGCCTGTTTTCGGATTATGATATTTTTGGTTGCTGACCGCCTGAAAGTAGGTTTCATAAAATGTTCTCATTTTTTCTAAATCATTGACATATAGTGCGATGTGTTCAATTTTCATTATCGACAACTCCTTTAATAAGCAACATAGATCGTTTTTTTTTGAACTTAGTAAACTTTGTTTAATAAGTTGCTTCTATTATACCTTTGTTAACAAAATTTATAAAGGTATATTCCCAGCTTTTTATCTGTTAAAATAGGAGCGTTGAGGGGGAGAAAAATGAAAGCTTATCAGCCAACGACCATTAAATTACATAATCAGGCAGTATTGCTGGATTTGCTAAAACAGCAGCAAGCGCCTATGACCAAGCGCCAACTGGCAGATGCCTCTCAATTAAGCGTGGTAACGATCAACAAGCTGCTTCCTGAATTGATAGAAAAGCAGTTGCTTTTGACGACGGATCAACCGCAACGAACGGGAGGACGTCAAGCTGCGGCTTACCAGTACAATGCGCAACGGACACTGTTGTTGATCATTCAGTTTATCGAAGAAGACCAGCAGATCGTGATTCGTTTTTCAGTCGTCGATCTCGTCGGGAACATTTTGCATCATGAGCAGTCAGCAGAGGGCCGATTGCCGCAGTTCTTGCAAGTGATTCGTCAGATAAAACAGGAATACCCGAAAATCAGCTTGGCAGTCGTGGGAATTCCTGGTGTGGAAATTGCTGGAAGACTGAAGATCATGGATGCTCCAGCATTTAAGGACATGGCGCTAGGGGAATTGATTGAAAAGGAGATCGCGGTAAAAACGCTTATTGAGAATGACGTGAATGCAGCGGTATTCCATTTCAAAGAAGAGAAAAAAATCGTGGCTGGCATTTATTTTCCAAAAAATTATCCACCAGGTGCGGGACTGGTCATCGACCAACAGCTCTTTAAAGGAGCCAACCATTTAAGTGGCGAAATCAAGCATTTGCCGCATCTTTACAAAGTTTCTTACCCTTTGGCAACAGAGGCGATCCAAGAGCAAGTGACTGCCACTCTTCAAGCGATCGTGGCAGTCACGGACCCGCATCAAGTCATTTTGTTTTTGCCCTCTGAGTGGCAGGCGCTTGTGCCGCGCTCTTTTTTGGAAAAGCAGCTGGCAGCAGTGTTTCATTATGGCGTCTTACCAAAGTTACACTTTTCAGATCGGTTTTCAGAAAACTATTTGGCTGGGTTGATCACGATGGGAATCGAAGCAGCGGGCTTAGGGCTTTGATTCGCAGCATTTAACTGGTACTGAGGACAAAAACTGCCGCTGCTTCCTTTATCAGAAGCAGTGGCAGTTTTTTTGAAAATACGAGAACTCACAGTTTAGCGAGTTTCTGTGCTTTTTCGGTATTCGCAAAATGCAGTTTGGCATATTTGCCCAATAGTGCTATGCCACCTTGCTGCAGTAATTTTGCGGCAACTTGGTCAGCAGCTGCGTGGGCGCCAGAAGGCAAGCGCATACCGACTTCTTTGGAGGCTGCCTCTAATTCATCCAAAAAGACTGTACGACATAAAATAGAGGCTGCCGCTACTGCTAGATGATATTGTTCACCTTTCGTCGCAAAATAGAGCTTTTCGGTAACCGCTGCTTGTTCCGATTTTAAATAAGTGCGATAATTTTTTTCGCTTGTGAACTGATCGATCAAAATGGCATCTGGTGTCTCAGGAGCAATCTTTTGCAAAAGCAAACGAATGGCTTGATTATGCAAAGCAACTTTCATTCGGACCGTGTTGTATTTTGGTTGGATCTCGTTGTATTTGCTGGGTGTAACAGTGAGCAATTGGTAAGGAACCAATTCTTTGATTTTCGGCGCCATCTTACGGATCTCTGGATCTGTCAGCATTTTTGAGTCCTTGACACCTAAGGCTTTCAGCTGTGGCAATTGCTCTTTTTTGGCATAGACGGCACAGACCACCAAAGGACCGAAATAACTGCCGTTGCCGACCTCGTCACTGCCGACGACGCTTTTTTCGCTAAATCCTGCTGGCAACGCAGTGGTTGAAACAGTCGCTTTTTTCTTATCCGGTACAGCACTTGCCGTATCGCCCCATAAGGAAGCTTCTTTTTCAGCAGTCGCTCCTTGAAACATGACTTTTCCAGACGTATAAGCAGTGATCGTCGTTGGGCCTTTTTTGGCGACAAACGCTGTATAAGGAACTTTCTTAGCCAGCAGTTCTCGTTGGTAAAATTGCTGCATCTTTTTGATAGTTGAAGTTGGTACTTTGATAACGATCGTACTCATTTGATTCCTCCTGTTTTTTTGTCTTTTCTTAGGTAGACAAAAGGATACTTTAAGATTTTACCATACTTCTTATTCTTTTTTACTAAGACGATCAGCAAACAAACGATTGGCATGGAAATTCATAAGAAAATCACGTATAATAGTTAAGAGTTTGCGACACATGTTCAATAAGTGATAGAATAGAGCAGAATGTAAGCAATGGGAGGAAATATTCCTATGACGGAGCAAAAGAAACGCTATAAAGCAGTTATCGCGAATCAAAGTTACACGATTATTGGACGCGAAAGCAAAGAACACATGGATATGGTGACAAGATTGGTCAATGACCAACTGCTTGAGATCATGCAATTATCGCCACAAACCGATCAAGAACAAGCGTCGATCTTATTAGCGATCAACGCTGTTTCCGACCAGCTGAAAAAACAAGAACAGCTTTTGGTCTTACAAAAAAAAGTGGACGAGTTGCGGGGACAAGCCATTAAAGCAACGGAGCTTGAGAATCGCATCAAGCGGATCGAAGCAATCGAATCCGAAGCACGGAAAGTTCTCGATGAGACAGGTCGCAGTGATGTGGAGATCCATAATCATGTGGAAGCACAACAGATCTTAAATGAACAAAGGAAACGAAAAATTCAAGAAAAGACAGCCCATGGGTAGTGCGGCGTAGAAAGGATTCCTAAATGATTGGATTATTTGTCTTGGTTTTGTTGTTGGCAGCCTTTTACGGCGGCGCGCGGCGCGGAACCAGTTTACAATTGGTCTCAGTTTTGGGCTATTTGATCTCTTTTTTCTTTGCAGTTGCGAATTACCAAGAAATTGCGAAAAAAATTGAGCTCTATGTTCCTTATATGTCAGTAACGGCGGATTCAAAGTTAAAATACTACGATATGGAACTGGCTTTAGATTTAGACAAAGCCTATTATGCGGCTATCGCTTTTGTGATGGTACTCTTTGCTGGTTGGCTGATCACAAAACTATTAGTGATTTTTGCAGACAGTTTGCGTTACAAACGCCTACGTTTTTTAGGTGGCTATGACTGGGCAGTTGCGGGTGTTTTGAATGTCATCTTGATGTATATCAATTTATATATGTTTTTTATGATTCTCTCAATGATCCCGTTTGCCACGATTCAAAATCTGTTTGAAACGAGCGGAACTGCGAATTTCATCGTTGATCGGTCACCGATTCTCTCAGATTATTTCTATCGATTGTGGATCACAGATGTGATTGGGTAAAAAGCAGGCAGATGGTTGCAGAGCCATTCTGCCTTTTTCTTAGGAACAAAAAGTTAAAACAAAGCAGGTGAGAAAAGAATGAATACTAAGATCCTTGATGTTTTAGGATTTGAACAAGTAAAGAGTCAAATCGGTCAGTATATCGTAACAGCCCAAGGAAAAGAAGCCTTAGCAAAGCTTGTGCCATCAAGTGATGCGCAAGTCATTTCCTCTTGGCTAGCAGAAACAGAAGACGCGATCAAGATCCAGCGTTTAAGAGGCGGAATCCCTGTACCAAAAATTGAGAATATTCGTCCCCAAATGAAACGGATCGAAATCGGCGCAGATTTAAACGGCGTTGAATTGGCACAAGTTGCCCGCGTCTTATCAACTACGCAGGAATTGAAACGCTTTTTTGCTGATTTGTCTGAAAGTGAGATTGAATTTTCCCGCTTGTATCACTGGGAAGAACAGTTGGTTTCTTTACCAACCTTGAATCGTCGCTTGAAAGAAGCTATCGATGAGGATGGCCGAGTCACAGACGATGCCTCTCCAGCACTTCGGGGAATTCGTCAATCGATCCGACGAGCAGAACGGACGATCCGTGAGACATTGGATGGCATCGTCCGAGGTGGCAATGCAAAGTATCTAAGTGATACGATCGTAACCATGCGAAATGAGCGTTATGTGATTCCAGTCAAACAAGAATACCGAGGTGTTTTCGGCGGCGTGGTTCACGACCAAAGTTCATCTGGTCAAACCTTGTTTATCGAACCGAAACAAGTAGTGGAACAAAATAACCGCTTGCGTCAGCATCAAATTGCGGAACGGGACGAAATCACTCGTATTTTGGCGGAATTATCAGCAGAGTTAGCTCCGTACCAAAGAGAGATCCTCCATAATGCATATGTGATCGGAATCATGGATTTCATGAATGCCAAGGCTCGTTTTGGGAAAGAGATGAAGGCAATCGTACCAGCGATCAATCAAGATAACCATGTCTTTTTTAAACAAGCACGTCATCCATTGATCGATCAAGAAAAAGTCGTTCCTAACGATATTACGATTGGAAAAGACTATCAAGCTGTTGTCATTACTGGGCCGAATACCGGCGGGAAAACCATCACCTTAAAAACATTAGGGCTATTGCAGATCATGGGCCAAGCCGGCTTACCAATCTTGGCAGAAGAAGAAAGCCAAATGGGGATCTTCAATGAAATTTTTGCGGACATTGGTGATGAACAATCCATTGAGCAAAGTCTATCGACCTTTTCTTCACATATGACAACGATCGTTGATGTGTTGAAAAAAGTCGACGAAACAAGTCTGGTGCTTTTTGATGAACTAGGTGCTGGGACCGATCCCCAAGAAGGGGCAGCACTAGCAATTGCGATTTTGGACGAACTTGGGGCTAAGTCGGCTTATGTCATGGCGACGACCCATTATCCAGAATTGAAAGTTTATGGCTATAACCGATCCAATACGATCAACGCCTCTATGGAGTTTGATGTCGATACCTTAAGTCCGACCTATCGCTTGTTGATCGGGGTTCCGGGACGAAGCAATGCGTTTGAGATTTCGAAAAGACTTGGCTTGCCAGAGACGATCATTGATCAAGCCAAAGAGATCATGGACGGAGAAAGCCAAGACCTGAATGAAATGATCGCTGATTTAGAAAATCGAAGAAAAATGACGGAAACCGAGTATCTGGAAGTTCGTCATCATGTAAAAGAAGCAGCCCGCTTGCACCAAGAATTGGAAGCAGCTTACAGTTATTTCTTTGAAGAACGCGAAAAAGAATTGGCAAAAGCCCGTCAAAAAGCCAATCAAATCGTAGAAGAAGCCAAAGAGGAATCTGAAAAAATCATTGCCGATATTCGTAAAATGCAGTTAGCTGGCGGTCAAACGAAGGTCAAAGAACACGAACTGATCGATGCGCGCACCAAGCTATCAGGACTGCAGCAAGAAGAACATCTGCAAAAAAACAAAGTTCTGCAAAAAGCCAAAGCAGCCAAGACGCTGAAAGAAGGAGACGAGGTACTCGTAACTTCTTATGGGCAGCGCGGGGTACTGTTGAAAAAAGCCGGCAAAAATCAGTGGCAAGTCCAAATTGGCATTCTGAAAATGAATTTGCCAGAAACAGATTTACAACCGGCAGCACCGGTGAAGGAACCAACACAACGCATCGTCAATACGATTCGTTCTGCTGACAGCAGTCCAGTGGTCAACCAGTTGGATTTACGCGGCAAGCGGTACGAAGAAGCCCTCAATGAAGTGGATCAGTATTTGGATGCAGCAATTTTGGCAGGCTATCCGCAGGTGACGATCGTTCACGGTAAAGGAACTGGCGCATTGCGTCAAGGGATCACTGACTACCTAAAAAATCATCGCTCGGTGAAAAGTTTTGAATTTGCGCCAGCAAACCAAGGGGGCAATGGAGCGACCATTGTGAAGTTTAACTAAACGTTAAGAACCCTTACCTTTTGTAAGCAGACGATTTTAAAAAACTTACGATACGTGGTATACTTTTTTTAGTTTTAAAAATGGAGGGGAAGTACGATGGCAAAAGAAATAACCGATAAAACTTTTTCAGAAGAAACCGATAAAGGCTTAGTCCTTATTGATTTTTGGGCAACTTGGTGTGGCCCTTGTCGTATGCAAGCGCCGATCTTGGAACAATTAGCGAATGAATATGAGGAAGACGAATTGAAGATCGTGAAAATGGATGTGGATGAAAATCCTGAAACACCTGCTTCATTCGGGATCATGTCTATTCCTACTTTGTTGTTGAAAAAAGACGGTCAAGTCGTTGATAAAGCAATTGGGGTGCATACAAAAGATCAATTGAAAGCTTTAGTTGCGGAACATATGTAATAGAATAAGTGTTTTTGAAGCAATAGCCGAAAGAGGCTATTGCTTTTTTGTTTTTGGGAGGTTTTTTTTAGATATTTCTTTCGGCAGTGGTATACTTAAAGTGGGGAGTGGCACTAAAAAATATCTCGTTTATATAGTAAGAAAGTGATACCAAAATAGGATTGAAGGGGGAATAAAAATGAAAAAGTTGAAACGCGGGTTGTTTCAAGGCGTTGCGATTGTTGGGGTACTGGTTGCACCCACCGTAGGAACGATCACACAAGTCTATGCAGCAAATGAAGGGGATTCGACAACAGCTTCTTTCGCTGCGCAAGAGACGACGTCAGAAAGTTTCTCAGAAGAAAGCACAGCATCATCTCAAGAGGCCAGCACTGAGAGTATAGAGTCAAGTACGGCAACAGAGTCCTCATCAACGTCTACCTCTTCATCAGAAACAACGTCAAGTACTGGCACGGCTACGACTGAGACCAGTCAGACCGAGATCACCCAAGATTCATCTACTCAATCGACGGAAGAAACTTCGGAAGAACCAGAACTTGGGAACATTGATATTAAGAAAGTAGAAGATAATAACCAATATGTAAAAGTTAATCCGGTCGTAGCAACGGATCTAGAAACACAAAAAATCCTTTACCGTTTTGAGAAGGATCAATTGATCGAACAAGGAACGATCGATGAATTAGCAGGCAAGGTATACCGTAGTGTCAAACGGTATCAAGATACCGATAAGCAGACCTATCTTGAAATTCGCGACGATCAAAAGGTTATCGGTGTCGTAGCAGAAGCAGCAGTGAAAGTTGCCGGCGGAACCTTCAAAACCGAGAAGAAATATGCAACCATCACAAGTGCGAAAGAACCGCTTTGGCAAGATGTGTTTTTAGATAAAAAAACGAGCACCTCTTCAAGCATTAATGGTCAAACCTTTGAAATCAAAGAAGTATTCACGACGAATAATAACGTAGTCTATTACGCATTGTATTCAAATAAAAATGTTCTCATCGGTTGGATAAAAGCCGCCGGTGTTAAGTTAGCGACAACTCCTGGTGGTGCATGGCAGTCTGAATCAAAATATGCCACGATCATCAGCGGGAATTATACGCTATGGCAAAATTTTAATTGGACAGCGAAGAAAGGAACGACAGCCGCTTTAAATGGCAAAACAGTCAAAGTTACTGGTAAATATCGTCACTTGAATGGGTCGACGTACTATTCCCTTTATACAAATAACAATAAATGGCTAGGCTATATCAATGCCTCGGGTGTTAAGTTAACGACGGATGCACAAGGTGCCTATCAATCCTACGGAAAATATGTGACATTGACCAAGAAAAATTACACGATTTGGGGCAATTTTCGCTGGTCGAGTAAGAAAAATACTACAACGAAATTAGCGGGAAAAACCTATCTTGCAAAAGGAAGATATAACCATGTCAATGGCGGTGTCTACTTGTCCCTTTATGATGCTAACGGAAAATGGATCGGCTACTTAAATGCCGATGCAGCAACGGTTGCCAACAATCAAGGCGGTACTTGGCAAAGTGAAAAACGCACAGTCCGCCTAAAAAGTAAGAATTATACCTTATGGCAAGATTTAGCTTTTGCGAAGAAAAAAGGCAGCAGCGCTGATTATATGAACAAGAATATTCAAGTTACTGGGAAATATCAACATTTCAACGGCTCCACCTACTATTCACTTTATCTCAATAACAAGTGGCTGGGTTACATCAATGCAAGTGGGGTGACTAATGCCCATACGATCACCTCTCAAAGCAACATTAGCCGCTACGTGGTCGTCAAGAATGGGGATGGCAATTTCTTTGAAAAAGCTGATCCAAATAGTACGAAACTTGGGAAAAAGAGTGCCTACAAAGGGTATATGGCACAAGCGACCAAACTAGCAAAAACGAGTGATGGCAACTACCTGTATCTCGTTTCGCCAGCCGGTCGAATCGGTTGGGTCAAGGAAAATCAAACCACAAATGTAAATAGTAACTTTTGGATGTATACTACTGGAGGAAAATATCCTTCATTAAACGTTCAAAACTTAAATATTGAAGTATCCATCAGCAAACAGCGGGTTTATATCAAATCAGGGAATAAAGTAATTTATACGATGCTTTGCTCGACCGGTGCCTTCAATACACCAACACCTTTAGGGAATTTTCGCATCCAAGCAGAAAAAGGCTTAGCTTTTTCAGGAGCCGCCTACTACCGTTCCTTTAAAGACCATGGGGTCTATTTATTCCATACGATCCCAACGAGTATCGCTTGGTCCACCAATGCTTTTAGTTCCGTTGAAGGACGAAAATTAGGCACTCGGGCTTCTCATGGCTGTATTCGATTAGCAGTGCCGGATGCCAAATGGTTTTACTATAACATGCCTTATAATACGCCTGTCAAAATTGCTAATTAATGATCAAAAGTCGTTTCCGTCAACGGAGACGGCTTTTATTTTCCCAAAAAAAAAGATTGACGCTGGCTATATCATTCGATAATATATCATTAAGTGATATAGTTAGTGGGATGGAGGAATCAAATGGATGAGGCATTGACAGATTCAACCTATTTGATTTTATTAGCGCTTTTAAAGCCAAAACATGGGTATGTCATTATGAAACAAATCCATGAGCTAAGCCAAGGAACATTTGAGATTGGCCCCGCGACGATGTATACGATTTTGAAAAAGCTGACGAAAAAGGGGTGGATCGATTTAGAAGAAAGCGTCGATCGAAAAAAAATCTATCAGATTACACCAGAAGGAAGACAGGTTCTGGAGAAAGATATTCAGCGACGCAAACTATTTTATCAAATCGGAGAACAGGTCTTCGAAGCGTTAGGAGGGGAACAAGATGGGCATCAATAAGAAATATCTTCTTTCTCTTGGAGTCGCCTATTATCCGGAAAAGGAAATGGTTCGTTTACAAAAACAAGCG
Source organism: Enterococcus sp. AZ179 (assembly GCF_050498885.1). NCBI lineage: Bacteria > Bacillati > Bacillota > Bacilli > Lactobacillales > Enterococcaceae > Enterococcus > Enterococcus sp. AZ179. The sequence continues at coordinate 2,497,111 of NZ_JBMHEO010000001.1, forward strand.
TCAATGGGCTGGCATTTTGTGAAGATGAATCGGTTAGGGTTTTTGAAGTTTATCAAAGGAAAATCGGAAACGACCAAATATGCAGTGGACTTTTTCGAAGGAGATCCTTCTGAGATCGTTGATTACCTAGCGATGTATCAAGCTGGGGGCTGGACCTATATCAGCAATTATAAAGATCGGTATTTTTATTTTAAAGCATCTCCGGATACACCAGCGATTTTCAGCGATCAAGAAAGCTATCAAGAACGAATCGATAATGAGACGCGCTATTTGATGAAAAAATCGATTCTATTTTCAGTGGTCAGTTTAGCAATTTTAGCAGTGATTTATTTTTCCATTCGTTATTTCAATATTCGTACAAATCCCTTTTGGTCCTTTGGGCTAGGATTGATTACTGGGCTAGTATTTATTCCGATAGGGGTAGGATTGACCACGATTTTGATGAAATTTTTATACAAAAATCGAGCAAGTTATTACAATGAACCAGAGAAACTGGCGAAACGCCAACGGGTGATCCGCGACTCTATCATCTTGATGGTTGCAGGAGCAATCGTTGGTGCCATTATCGGTTTTTTCTTTAGTGACATATTTTATTAGACAGGGAAGGTGAGCATGTGTTAGAAGCAAAACAGCTAGTAAAAACATTTGGGGATTATACAGCAGTCGATCAATTGTCTTTTACCATCAATGATGGTCAGATTATGGGATTAATTGGTCAAAACGGAGCAGGAAAAACGACGACATTCCGATTGATCTTGGATTTTTTGAAAGCCGATCAAGGAGAAGTATTATGGGATGGTCACAAAATTAGTGAAAAAGAATACAATCTTATTGGCTATCTGCCAGAAGAACGCGGCTTGTATCCAAAAGTCACGATTGAAGATCAATTGATCTACTTCGCGCGTTTACGTGGCAAAAAGAAAGAAGACATCGTACCCAAAATCGACTATTGGATGGACAAGTTTAAAGTCAAAGGCAAGAAAACTGATAAAGTCAAATCTTTATCAAAAGGAAATCAGCAAAAAGTTCAGCTAATTTCAACGTTGATCCATGAACCAAAATTAGTGATTCTAGATGAACCGTTTAGTGGCTTAGACCCAGTCAACGCGGAACTGTTGAAAAACGGGATCATTGAACTGAAAAAAAATGGATCTTGTGTCATCTTCTCCAGTCATAATATGGATAACGTAGAAAAAATCTGTGACCACTTGATTATGCTAAGGGATGGTCAAACTGTCTTAAACGGAAAGGTCCATGAAATTCGTGAATCCTTTGGACGAACGAAAGTTTATTTGGAGTCTAATTTGACGAAAGAACAGCTTTTGGCAGTGGCAGGTGTTGAGGAAGTCATTGCCAGAGAAGACGGCAGCTATGATATTACGCTCGCTGATCCTGCAGTAGGAAAAACCTTATTTGATTTAGCGACGGCGGATGGTTATATCCCTATGTTCAATCAACAACCGCCAACGTTAGAAGAAATCTTTAAGCGAAAGGCAGGAAAAACAAATGAATAAGTTTTGGGTAATCGCATTAGATGTTTATAAGAAAAATATCAAATCAATTTCGTTTTTGATTATGATATTGGTTCCATTCATTGCAATGGGCGGATTTTATCTGATTAGTTACTTTGCCGATGGTATGAGCAGTGTGGATAAAATTGTCGTTTATGCGAATGAACCAGCCATTGCGCAGACCTTTGTGGAGCAAAGTAGCGATGATTATGAATTTGAAGTTGTGGAAAGCGAAGAACAAGGACAACAACAGTTGGCTGACAAAGATGCTGATGCCTTGTTAGTTATTACTGCTTCAGGGGATACGCTGCAAGGGGAATTATTAAGCGAGTCCTCGATGGGGCAAGCTTTAGAGCTGACGATCCAACAATTATTGACGGGCTTGCAGTCATCCTTTCGAGCTAGCGAGCTTGGTTTGACTGCTGAGCAAGTGGCAGTTCTTAGTGAAGTTGCACCGCTTGACCGGCAAAAAGTTTCTTTCAGTGAAGGTGGCGAAATGACCTATGGAGAAGATAATACCGCGATGCAAGCAGCAGTTAGTACCATCGCAACAATCGTTCTCTTTTTCTTTATCATCACTTACGCACAAATCATTGCGCAAGAAATTGCTTCTGAAAAAGGAACGCGCATTATGGAAGTCATTTTGTCTAGTACGCGTGCACAAACCCATTACTACGCCAAATTAACTGGGGTGATCATGGTTGCAGCGACCCAGCTAGTTGCGTATGTTGCGATTTTTGGCGGGAGTTATTTCTGGATCAAGGACAACTCCATGGTAAAAGACTTATTGGCAAGTTTTTCATCAGATGGCATTTTTGGTCCTTTCCTCGTGTTTGCGATCGTTTTCGTCTTCTTAGGAATCTTGATCTATTCTGTCTTGTCAGCCCTTTGCGGGTCGTTAGTGAACAAAGCAGAAGATACGGCGAAAGCCATTATTCCAGTGACGTATCTTTCGTTGGGCGGGTATATGCTAGGAATCGTACTAGGCGGTATGGATCCGCATAACGTTGTTTTACGAGTAACTTCTTATATCCCATTCTTGTCCTCGTATATTATGCCAGTACGGCTTGCTAATGATACAGTGGGGATTGGCGGAGCGTTGATTTCAGTAGGGATCCTTGCTGTTACCACGATCGTCCTGATGCTGGTTTCTGCAAAAATGTACAAATCAAATGTCTTGATCTATAACGACAATGGCATCTTGGCAACGTTGAAACAATCACTGGTGTTAATGAAAAATGAGAAATAAACAAAACGCCCGATCCTTTTTGTGATCGGGCGTTTTTTACTGGCTAGCATCTAGAAAACAAGGTGCAGGCCTTTAGAATTCCTGCACAAAAAAGTCGAAGATCGATTGCTCAGAAGGCAGCTTGTGAGCGGCTAGCTCAGGATGCCACTGAATGCCTAAGATCGGTGCGCCATAGGCGGTGGATTCAATGGCTTCAACAACACCATCAGGAGCGGTGGCGGTCACATTGAAATCATCTGCAACTGTTTTGACTGCTTGGTGATGAAAAGAATTGACTTGATAGGTTGTGCCTAAAAGAGCAGCCAAACGACTGTCTGCCTTGATTTCCACCCGATGTGTAGGGAATTGAAAGAACGTTGGCAATTGCACGTGTTTGATCGTTGGGTGATCGAGCAAAGAGAGATCTTGGTACAAACTCCCACCAAATGCGACATTTAGTAACTGCATGCCGCGGCAGATTCCAAAGATGGGTTTGTTTTGAGCCACTGCTTCTTTGATCAATGCCAATTCAAAGACATCACGATCAGGATGAATGCCTTGAATCAAAGGATGAGGATCTTCGCCATAATGATCAGGGGAGACATCATGACCACCGGCTAACAAGAGTTTATCGATTTTGCTGATGTAAGTCGCAGCATCTTCCACGACACCCATTGGTAATATTAGGGGAATGCCTTGGGCTTGTTGGATATGGGTGACAAAATTTTTGGGTGTATAGGACAACCAATGTTCTGCTTCTTCAATCATTGGCCGTTCATTAGCAGCGATGCCGATAATGGGTTTCATTTGATCAAACCTTTCTATAAGTAAATGGAACGAAAAGAAAAAAGGACACGAGGTCCTTTTTTCGAGCATCTTCGCTTTATTTTTCGCGAATAACTTCGATTTTATAACCATCAGGATCTTTCACAAAATAGTAAGATGGAGAAGTCCCTGGTAGTCCTTTCAAGTCAGTGACGTCAAATCCGGCAGCTTGGTGCTTCTCATGAAGCGCTTCTAGATCATCGGTACTGATGGCGATGTGGCCATAGCCGTCGCCTAACTCATAGCCAGGATGGTCATAGTTATATGTCAACTCTAGCTCGTAATCATCTCCAGGCAATGTTAAGTAAACCAAAGTAAATTGATGTTCAGGAAAATCACGACGGCGAGATTCTTCAAAACCAAAGGCAGTTTGATAAAAATCTAGAGAAGCCGTTAAGTCTTTGACGCGGACACAAGTGTGAGCCATTTTCATGGGTAAATCATCCTTTCGATCTTGATAGTTGTATGATAACATATTTTCTCATTTTATAACGAATAAAAGACAACAGAGCGTTATTTCCAGCTTGTCCAGACTATTGGCATAGGGTAAAATGGAAAGAAAGTGTTGGTGGAGGGAATCATGCCAGAAAAGGAAATTGTGTTCGGGGAAAAAGAAGCGGGGAAACCATACAAATCAAGATATGGCGCGTATGTCGTTCTTCCAAATGAAAAAAATGAAGTGATCTTGGTACAAGCACCCAATGGCGCCTATTTTTTACCAGGCGGTGAAATTGAACCAAATGAGACCAAAGAAGAAGCGATCCAGCGAGAATTAATAGAAGAACTTGGATTTGAAGGGGAGATCGCTGCCTATTTAGGGGAGGCAGTTGAATACTTCTATTCACGCCATCGCGATACATTTTACCATCATCCCGGCTATTTCTATTTAATGACCAAATGGAAAAAAGTCTGTGAACCGACAGAAGAAAACAATCAGTTGTCATGGCATACGCCAGAAGAAGCGATTCAGCGATTGAAACGCGGCAGCCATAAATGGGCAGTTGAACAATGGTTGGCAAAATAAAAAAGGCAGGCTTCCGATAAAAAGGAAACCTGCCTTTTACACTTAGTTATTTGCTAAAACATACTTGTTGATTACTTCTGCCACACCATCTTCTTCGTTTGATGCAGTTAGGACATCTGCGGCATTTTTCACGTTTTCAGTGGCATTGGCCATCGCCACACCGATACCAGCGTATTCCACCATGGTTAAATCATTTTCGTTATCGCCGATCGCCATGACTTCTTCTTGTTTGATGCCTAAGTGCTCCGCCAATTTTTTGACAGCAGCCCCTTTATGGGCTTGTTTATTTAGAACTTCCAAGAAGTAAGGAGCACTTTTGACCACATTGTAATTGTCCGTCAAACTGCTCGGCAATTGTGGGATGATCTGATTAAGTATTTCGGGATCATCGATCATCATCATTTTGATGATATTCAAGTCAGCAGTCATTTCTTCTGGTGTCCGATATTTCAATGGCATGTTGACTAAGAAGGCTTCATAAATCGTATAAGGACTGATATCGCGGTTAGCGGTATACATGGTATCTTCGGTTTCTACATGAAGATGAACCCCTAATTTTCTCGCAGTCATCTCAACAAAGAGATAGTCATCTTGGGACAAGCCGAATTCAGAGATGATCTCTTGGTTTTTGGTTTTTTGAACCAAAGAGCCATTATAAGTAATAACGAAATCATTGTCCGTAAATAAGTCTAGTTCCTTTAATAAATCTTGGACACCAGTTAAAGGGCGTCCCGTACACAAAACGATGCGTACACCTTGCTTTTCAGCGTCTTTCAATGCCTTGTAAACGGCTGGGGTGATCTTGCGGTCGTTGTTCAACAGGGTACCATCGATATCGATGGCGATCAATTTGATACTCATAAGTTCCTCCTAGTGGCTTGGTTTGATCAAAGCACCATTGCGAATGTGCTTGGCAAACTCTTGATACGTCTCTCCAAATAAATCATAGTGATTTTGGATGTTGGGGTCAATCATTTCTTTTGGAAAATAAAAGCGTTGGTCACCTTGGGTTTGTCCCGCTAAAGCTGCAACTAGCTGACTGGCTTGGGATAATTCCACAAGGGAACCATCTTTTTCCTGTAATTCGATTTGTGTCCGATGTTTGCCTGAAGTCGGCCGATAAAAATCATAAGGCAGATCGAAGCTTGAATTGATGGCAGTATAATAGCGGGGATTGAAGCCGACTTTTTCCACCAGTCCCTGCATTTCTTCAATCATCGGCAACTGCGTCTCATCGTCAAAGCGGGCGGATTTCAACGGTTTACGATTTAAGAACCGCTTGGCCAAATCGCTGAGGATCGGATCATTTTCTTCCGTCCATTGGGTAAAGTAGGTATTCAGAACGCCATCGTCGAGTTTCAAGTATTCATCTAAGGTGAATTCTTGTTTTAAAAATGGGAGAAGCAGCTGCGAATGGCCTTGAAACAATTCTGAATCCACTTGATACAGTTCTGCAGCTCGATCCAGCAAATGGGCTAAGATCACTTCCATCCCTCGAGAACTCGCATGGAAATAAACTTGCACATACATCTGGTAACGACTGACGATGTAGTCCTCCACAGCGTGCATGCCATTCATAGAAAAAGCAATACCGCCTTCGTACGGACGAATCACTCGTAAAATTCGGGTCAGATCAAACGTGCCGTATTCAGTGCCGGTAAAATAAGCATCGCGCAGCAAGTAGTCCATCCGATCAGCATCGATTTGACTAGAAATCATTTGAACGACTTGAGGATTTGGATAAGTTTTAGTGATAACACTTGCGACTTTCTCAGGAAATCCAGCTTCCACTCGGTTCAATATCTGATGAACTTCCGTTTCAGGAGAAGTAATGATCGCCACTGTGATGGCTTCATGGTCTGTATGGAAAATGTGCTCAAAGGTGTGGGAGTATGGTCCGTGGCCCACATCATGAAGCAATGCTGCACACAAGGTCACTAAACGCTCTTTATCATCCCAGCCGTTTGGCCCGACTTTTTCAAGGGAATAATTGCGTTGGAAAATATCGCAAATGCGACGGCTGATTTCATAAACGCCCAAGGAGTGAGAAAAGCGGCTATGTTCTGCTCCGTGAAAGGTAAAGGAAGCAGTTCCCAGCTGTTTGATGCGCCGCAAACGCTGCACTTCTTTGGAATTGATCAAATCTAAAATCACTTGGTGCTGTACATGGACATAGTTATGAACAGGATCACGAAATACTTTTTCTATCGCTAAGGTTTGATATTTATATGGTAGGCTCATCGCTAAACTCCTTTATTGGTTGGTTTCGCTTTTCCATGCCAGCTAAGCGTTGCTGCATTTGTTCGCTAAGGTTATTTTCTGTCAGCCATTGATCCAGTGATTCAAGCGGATATAGGGATTGGTCTGTGATCAAGGAAAGCAGGGCTTTTTGCAAGCGGTCAGTCACCTCGTGTGTGGTAAACTTACGGCCGAGGGCCGCTTCTAAAGTGGTCATGCTCGCAGGATTGACGGCTGGATAGCCATCTGTACCAAAGCGCTCTTTCAAACCTGCTTGGTAAAAACGACGAACGAGAGAGCCGCGGGCTGGTTGGTCGCCGTTGACACTCAGATACATCATGACAGCCACGCCGTCTTTGATTCGTCGTTGTGCTGTACCAGCAATTTTTTTCCCATCAATACTCAGGTCATAGGTGCCTGGGCAATACGAGTCAGCAATTTCATAAGCCAAAATTGTCCGCTCAGGAAAGGCGGTTTGCAGCAATGTCGCCATCATTTCATAGGCTGCATCTGTGGTGGCAGCCAAATGTTTAGGGAAGATGAGGGAGACATTCAAAATACCGGCATCATTAATTACGCCAAGCCCCCCTGAGTTGCGGATGATCGAGGCATAGCCAGCTTCTTTCAAAACCTGCAGACCATCTGTCAAAAAAGGCAGCCGGGTATCTTTCATGCCTAAAATCATCGTATCGGACAACTGCCAAAAATGACAATAAACTTGTTCCTGTTTGCCAGCAACTTCGGTGGCAACATCGGTGAAGGCAAACGGCTCATAAGGATTGTGGATACGTGGTAAGGTTTGATCCATTACATAGATAGTCAAATCGGTTAAACTCCTTTAAAATACCTGTTATCCTTATTATATACGATTCTTGGAAAATTACTTGGAGAAAAGAATGAAAACTTGCTATTGTTTTCGTTTTTTATTTTCAATGAAGAAATAGACCAAGGAGAATCAACTGAAATGATTGACAAACGAATGAAAAAAAGCAAGAATGAAACTGAAATCTTCAAAGGAGGCACACGTACATGCAAGAATTATCAAAAGGAATCCCAATCTCGATTCATTTAACAACCAATGTACGTCAAGCAGGGGAAACAGAGAACTTTCTGTTTGATCTGCAAGGACAAGCAGTCAAGATCGGTGATACCTTATATCTCCGTTACAAAGAGATCCAGCCAGACGGCACCGACATTCCCGTTACGATGAAAATTATGCCAGACGGATTGATTCAATTGATTCGCTCAGGGGAAATGCGCATGCGCTTGAAATTTTCTTATAAGGAACGTTTAGAGACGAGTTATCAAACCCCGTATGGCTTGATGATGTTCCACACCTTCACCAATCACTTGCACGTTAGCTTGAAAGACCGTCCATACTCGGGAAAGATCGATATCGATTATGACTTGTTCATGGCTGCTGACAAAGTCGGCGAATACAAACTGTCTTTAGAATTTACCGCTTAATCAAAGGGAAATTGAAAGAAAAAATTGCAATTTGAGACGTAATTTTGTATGATTAGGAGTAGACTGTGAAAGGACGTGTCCCGTTTGGAAATTAATGTATTTGAAGGTGTAAATAAAAACGAATTGTCGATGATTGAAGTTGCCCATGCGATTTTAGAGCAGCGCGGTGACGTGATGGATTTTTCTGATTTGGTCAACCAAATTCAAAACTATCTTGAAACTTCAGACAGCGAGATTCGTGATTCATTGGCGCAGTTTTATACAGACTTGAATATCGACGGTAGTTTTATTTCTTTAGGCGACAATCGTTGGGGCTTACGTTCATGGTACGCCATTGATTCGATCGATGAAGAAGTCAACCATGGCATCGAAGACGAGGATGAAGATACACCACGTCGTCGCAAACGTAAAAAAGTCAATGCCTTTATCAACGATGATGAAGATGCAATCGATTATAACGATGATGATCCTGAGGATACTGATTTGTCAGATGACGAAGAAGATGATCTCTTTGATGATGATGATGACGAGGATGAAGAAATCTCGGCATACAATTCAGACTTGCAAGAAATCGGCGCCGACAATAGCACCGATGATGAAGAAGAATTACCTGACAGCATTGAGGAAGATCTCACCATTATCGATGACGATGATGAAGATGATTTTGCGGATGAAGAGGAAGAAGAGGAGTAATCCTCTTCTTTTTTTCGCCTTTTGGCTGCAAGCAGCTTTTAATCGTTGAAGGACGAGTTCGCCTTCTTACATAGATACAAATAAAAAAGGAACCGCATCAGCGGTCCCTAAGTGCTTTTGAATTATTGATTTGAATCGAGTATACTTGTAACGAAAAGAAAAAACGCGCCTTGAGGGAATCGAACCCCCGTCTCAAGAACCGGAATCTTACGTGATATCCACTACACTAAAGGCGCGAAGCACAAATATTAGTTTAACCAATTTCAGTGAAAAAAACAAGAGGTAGAATGATGAAATTTCAACAGCAATTTTCACAACAACAAAAACAGACGCAAAAGCTTGCTATGACGCAGAAATTGCAGCAATCGATCCAAGTGCTGCAATTTTCTGCAGATGAATTATTGTCCTTCATAGATAACCAGGCATTAGAAAATCCGTTGATTGATCTGGGGGAATATGATTCGCCCATCACACCAAGCAAGAGCAGCGGCTCGTCAGAACAAATAATGGATTACTTAAGCCAGATCCCTGATCAGCACACGTCTTTATTCGAACACCTCATTGATCAAGTCCATTTAAATTACCGCGACACCTTTTTGCGGACGATCGTTTTATTTTTAGTCGAGTACATTGATTTAAACGGCTTTTTGACGATTGATTTGGAAGAAGCTGGGAAGCTTGTCGGGGGGACGCCGATCCAAATGCTTGATGCTTTAACCTTGATCCAGCAACTGGATCCGTCAGGAGTCGGTGCTCGTGATCTAAGAGAGTGTTTGATGCTGCAAACGGAAAGAGATGACTATGCGCCGCCAATGGCTTATCTCATTTTAGAAGAATTCTTCACGGAAATGGCAGAGCGCAAGTGGGACAAAATCAGCAAAGCGCTGCAGATTCCATTAACTGAGATTCAAAAGGTCTTTGATTATGTTCAAACATTGACCCCCACACCAGGGGCGGCGTTTGGGTCGACCGATGGGCTTTACATCGTTCCTGACCTGCGAGTGACGGTTGAAAAAGGACAACCGATCGTGAAATCAAACAAACGCGCCTTACCAGAGGTTCGCTTTCAGCAGCAGTACTTTGACCAATTGAAGCAAAGCGGTGATCCAGAAGTCTTAAGTTATTTAGACAATAAAGCCCAAGAGTTCGAGTGGTTAAAGAAGACCTTGCTGCAACGAGGGGATACCATCTATCGTGTCGGGGTGCAGATCGTTGCGCGGCAAAAGGAGTTTTTCACTCAACCAGATCGACCATTAAAGCCATTGGTTTTAAGAGAAGTTGCCGAAGAATTAGGAATTCATGAATCAACGGTCAGCCGGGCAGTCAATGGGAAATACTTGGAGACCTCCTTTGGGGTGTTTGAATTAAAACTATTCTTTGGACAGAAAGTTTCGACGCAAGAAAGCGGTGATGACCTGACGACGGCATCGATCAAACAGCAGCTAAAAGCACTGATCGATGAAGAAAATAAAAACAAACCATTGTCAGACCAAAAGTTGACAGATGCCCTCAAAGCCCAAGGCATCGATATTTCTAGACGAACGGTGGCAAAGTATCGTGAAGCCATGAATATCCCTGGTTCTTCCAAGCGGAAACGATTCGAGTAAAGCAAAACTTACTATTAACGATGAGTAGGGAAGGCAGCAAAGCCTTTCCTTTTTTTATCGATCCTTTCCTCTTTTTCAAATTATGACGATTTTATGAAAAGCAAGATTTTGTGACTGAAATAGTTGCGTATCAAGGCGATAAGTGCTACTATTATTGGTGTAGGAAACAGATTTAAATTTTTTTTGCAATCGATGGGTCATTTTAAGTCATTGTAGGACGAAAATTGTCCAACGGGAGGATATAAAATGCTCGATGAATTAAAATTGATTGAGGCAATCACCCCGGATATTCTCGCTGTACTCCAGGAACGTTACCGTATCTTAAGAAATATTTATTGGATGCAGCCCGTTGGCCGCCGGACACTTTCGGAAAGTTTATCAATGACGGAACGCGTGTTGAGGACGGAAACAGATATCCTTAAAAAGCTGAAACTGATCGACTCTTCAAAAAGCGGCATGCAATTGACCGCCTACGGAGAAGAAGTGTACACGAAGATTGGTGCACTGATGGATCAGCTGTTCGGAATGCACCAAATCGAGAAACGATTATCAGAGACCTTTGGCATCGAACGTTGTTTGATTGCGAGCGGCGATGGTGATCGACAACCGAAAGTTATTGCTGAATTTGGCCAGTTGCTGAATGAATCGTTGGATCTCTTATTGCCAGAAGGCAAAAACACCATCGCAGTAATGGGAGGGACGACAATGGCGAAAGTTGCCGAGGAATTGGGTAATTTGGAAACCGCCAAACGTCATAACTTGTTTGTTCCAGCCCGTGGTGGTATCGGAGAATCAGTCAACGTGCAAGCAAACTCTGTCAGCTCGGTGATGGCAATGCAGACAAATGGCGATTATCGCTCCTTGTTTGTACCAGAACAATTAAGCATGAACACCTACGAGTTTCTCTTGAAAGAACCCGCCATCGTTGATGTCTTAAACTTGATAAGTCAAGCAAATTGTGTTATTCATAGTATTGGACGGGCGTTGCATATGGCGGCTCGAAGAAAAATGTCAGAACAAGAAATTCTGATGTTGAAACAAAAAAATGCAGTTGCAGAATCCTTTGGGTATTTCTTTAACGAAGCAGGCGAGGTCGTTTACAAAGTTCCTCGAATCGGACTTCAATTAAAAGATTTACAAAAAGTCCCAATCATTTTTGCGGTCGCTGGCGGACAATCAAAAGCCAAAGCGGTCAATGCATACATGAAAAATGCACCAAAACAAACCTGGCTCATCACCGATGAAGCTTGCGCAAATGAGATTTTAAAAGGGGCAACCCTTTAAAATAAATATTTTTATGATTTTCATAAGGAGGAAATCTTAAATGACAGTTAAAGTAGGTATTAATGGATTTGGACGTATCGGACGCTTAGCATTTCGTCGTATCCAAGAAGTAGAAGGAATCGAAGTTGTGGCTATCAATGACTTAACAGACGCTAAAATGTTAGCTCACTTGTTAAAATATGATACAACACAAGGACGTTTCAACGGTACAGTTGAAGTTCACGAAGGTTCATTCAATGTGAACGGAAACGAAATCAAAGTTTTAGCTAACCGCAACCCTGAAGAATTGCCTTGGGGCGAACTAGGTGTTGAAATCGTGTTAGAATGTACTGGATTCTTCACTTCTAAAGCAGCTGCTGAAAAACATTTAACAGCTGGTGCAAAACGTGTAGTTATCTCAGCTCCTGGTGGAAACGATGTTCCAACAATCGTTTACAACACAAACCATGAAACTTTAACAGGTGAAGAAACAGTTATCTCTGGTGCTTCATGTACAACAAACTGTTTAGCTCCTATGGCGAAAACATTGAACGACAAATTTGGTGTGATTGAAGGATTAATGACTACAATCCATGCTTACACAGGTGACCAAATGACTCTAGACGGACCACACCCTAAAGGTGACTTTCGCCGTGCCCGTGCTGCTGCTGCAAACATCGTGCCTAACTCAACTGGTGCTGCTAAAGCGATCGGCTTAGTAATCCCAGAATTGAACGGCAAATTAGATGGTGCTGCTCAACGTGTTCCTGTTGCAACTGGTTCATTAACTGAATTAGTTACTGTTCTTGACAAAGAAGTAACTGTTGATGAAATCAATGCAGCAATGAAAGAAGCTTCAAACGAATCTTACGGTTACAACACAGACGAAATCGTTTCTTCTGATATCGTTGGTATGACTTACGGTTCATTATTTGATGCAACTCAAACAAAAGTTATGACTGTTGGCGACAAACAATTAGTTAAAACTGTTGCTTGGTACGACAATGAAATGTCATACACTGCACAATTAGTACGTACTTTAGAATACTTCGCTAACCTATAAGAGTTGCGAACGACTTTAATTTAAACCATCGCAAGAGAAAGCGGGGAAGCATCGCGCTTCTCCGCTTTTTTTAACAATTATGCTAGGAGGAATCTGTTCATGGCTAAAATGACAGTTCAAGATATCGATTTAAAAGATAAAAAAGTTCTTGTACGTGTGGACTTCAACGTTCCATTGAAAGATGGAGTGATCGGAGATGATACACGGATCAAAGCAGCATTACCAACAATCAATTATGTGATCGAAAACGGCGGAAAAGCAATTCTTTTCTCACACTTAGGTCGTGTGAAAGAAGAAGCAGATAAAGCTGGAAAATCTTTAGCGCCAGTTGCGAAACGTCTTGGCGAATTGTTAGGCAAAGAAGTAACATTCGTTGATGAAACCCGCGGCGAAAAATTAGAAGCAGCGATCAACAACATGCAAGATGGCGATGTCGTTGTTTTTGAAAACACTCGTTTCGAAGACATCGATGGCAAAAAAGAAAGCAAAAACGATCCTGAACTAGGCAAATACTGGGCTTCTTTAGGCGATGTTTTTGTAAATGATGCCTTTGGTACCGCACACCGCGCACACGCTTCAAACGTAGGGATCGCTTCAACAGGTATCCCAACAGTTGCTGGTTTCTTAATGGAAAAAGAAATCAAATTCATCGGGGAAGCAGTCGAAGAACCAAAACGTCCAATGATCGCGATTCTTGGTGGAGCAAAAGTATCTGATAAAATCGGCGTAATCGAAAACTTGATTCCTAAAGCAGACAAAATCTTGATCGGCGGCGGAATGACGTATACGTTCTACAAAGCAAAAGGCATGGAAATCGGTAATTCTCTTGTGGAAGCAGATAAAGTAGAATTAGCAAAAGAATTGATCGAAAAAGCTGGCGATAAATTAGTATTACCAGTTGATTCAATCACTGCTGCTGAATTTTCAAATGATGTCCCAACAGAAGAACATACTGGTGATGTTCCTGAAGGACAAATGGGCTTAGATATCGGACCTGAAACCATCGCTTTGTTTGCTGAAACATTAAAAGGCGCAAAAACAGTCGTTTGGAACGGACCTATGGGTGTGTTTGAAATGTCTAACTTCGCAAACGGTACGATTGGTGTTTGTGAAGCAATTGCCAACCTTGAAGATGCAACAACGATCATCGGTGGCGGTGACTCTGCAGCTGCAGCAGAACAATTAGGGTTTGCTGACAAATTTACCCACATCTCAACAGGTGGCGGTGCCAGCCTTGAATTGCTAGAAGGAAAAACACTTCCTGGCCTAGCTGCGATCAACGATAAATAATCAATGACAAGCCGTGCAAAGAACTTTCTTTGCACGCTTGATAACGAAAAGGAGTGCCAGAACATGCGCAAACCAATTATTGCCGGAAACTGGAAAATGAACAAAACTGCGAAAGAAGCAAAAGAATTTGCTGAAGCAGTCAAAACAAAAATTCCTAGCAACGAGACAGTTGACTCTGTGATCGGTTCGCCAGCTTTATTCTTAGAAACATTAGTGAATGCTGCTGAAGGAACAGAATTAAAAATTGCTGCTCAAAACAGCTACTGGGAAAATGAAGGTGCCTTTACTGGCGAAACTTCACCAGCAGCTTTAGCAGATCTAGGTGTTGACTATGTCATCATTGGTCATTCAGAACGTCGTGAATACTTCCATGAGACAGATGAAGACATCAACAAAAAAGCCAAAGCAATCTTTGCAAACGGCATGATTCCAATCCTATGCTGTGGTGAATCTTTAGAAACCTATGAAGCTGGCAAAACAGCGGAGTGGATCGAAGGACAAATCACTGCTGGCTTAGACGGTTTAACAGACGGTCAAGTAAGTAATCTTGTGATTGCTTACGAACCAATCTGGGCGATCGGTACTGGTAAATCTGCGGATGCAAACATCGCAGACGAAATTTGTGGCGTTGTCCGCAAAACCGTTGAAAAATTATACGGCAAAGAAGTTTCAGACAGCGTACGTATTCAATACGGCGGCTCTGTAAAGCCTGAAAACATTGCTGAATACATGGCAAAAGAAAATGTTGACGGAGCATTAGTTGGCGGCGCAAGCTTGCAAGCTGATTCATTCCTAGCATTATTAGATGCTGTAAAATAATTTCATTTTCATGAAAATAACATTTGCAGAATCGTCATTTTTTCAATACAATTAAGTTGTTCGCAAGGGGCATTCCCCTTAAGATAAAACAAACTCAAAGGAGAGACAAAACATGTCAATTATTACTGATGTTTACGCACGCGAAGTCTTAGACTCACGTGGTAACCCAACTATCGAAGTAGAAGTCTACACAGAATCAGGTGCTTTCGGCCGCGGAATGGTTCCTTCAGGAGCTTCAACAGGTGAACACGAAGCAGTTGAATTACGTGATGGCGACAAAGCTCGTTATGGCGGTAAAGGTGTAACGAAAGCAGTTGACAATGTAAATAACATCATTGCAGAAGCTATCATCGGCTACGATGTCCGTGACCAAATGGCTATCGATAAAGCAATGATCGCTTTAGACGGAACTCCTAACAAAGGCAAATTAGGCGCAAACGCGATTCTTGGTGTTTCTATCGCTGTTGCTCGTGCAGCTGCTGATTACCTAGAAGTACCTTTATACCACTACTTAGGCGGATTCAATACAAAAGTATTGCCAACTCCTATGATGAACATCATCAACGGTGGTTCTCACTCTGACGCACCAATCGCTTTCCAAGAATTCATGATCTTGCCTGTAGGCGCACCTACATTCAAAGAAGGCTTACGTTGGGGTACTGAAGTATTCCACGCTTTGAAATCAATCTTGTCTAAACGTGGTTTAGAAACTTCAGTAGGTGACGAAGGTGGTTTCGCTCCTCGTTTTGAAGGAACTGAAGACGGTGTTGAAACAATCTTAGAAGCAATCAAAGCTGCTGGTTTAGAACCAGGTAAAGATGTATACCTAGGATTTGACTGTGCATCATCAGAATTCTACGAAAACGGTGTTTACGACTACTCTAAATTTGAAGGCGAAAACGGCGTAAAACGTACTGCTGCTGAACAAGTTGACTACTTAGAAGAATTAGTTAACAAATACCCAATCATCACTATCGAAGACGGTATGGATGAAAATGACTGGGATGGTTGGAAACTATTAACTGAACGCTTAGGCGACAAAGTTCAATTAGTAGGGGATGACTTGTTTGTTACAAATACTGAAATCCTTGAAAAAGGAATCAAAAATGGTATCGGTAACTCAATCCTTATCAAAGTTAACCAAATCGGTACATTGACGGAAACATTCAATGCAATCGAAATGGCGAAAGAAGCTGGTTACACTGCAGTAGTTTCTCACCGTTCAGGTGAAACAGAAGATTCAACAATCTCTGATATCGCTGTTGCAACAAACGCTGGCCAAATCAAAACTGGTTCTCTTTCACGTACTGACCGTATTGCAAAATACAACCAATTGCTACGTATCGAAGACCAACTTGGTGAAGTTGCTGAATACAAAGGCTTGCAAGCTTTCTACAACTTAAAAAATAAATAATCTTAGCTTAATCAAACGTTGTCGTTTGGCTGAACTGAAATGATGGTAAAGTCCCCTCATGTGTAAATGACATGAGGGGACTTTTTTACTTACAATTCACGGATCAGGGAGTTTAGCTGAAACAGGTCAACAAAACTGGTTGGTAGATTTATTTAAGTAAAAACCGTGGATTGGTTTTGCTTCATTCAAATTTCGTGAACACTTATTTTTTGATTAACTTTTAATCTGATAAAATTTTCACAGGAATCAAAGTGGAAAAAGAGTTTTTTCGGTATGCTAATTGTATGATAGACTATAGGAAAACTTAGTATTTTAGGAGAGAATGCTGATGAAAAAATTGTACATAAATAATGTAGTATCAAAGGAAGTAGAACATATTGTTTCGGCTGCAGGAATTATTGACCTATTTCCAAAAGAAGTGATCCTCCAGTATAATTGGCTGATTACCGATTATTCAGGTGACATAAGTATTTTGCATTCGATTGAAAAGAAGAAAAATGGAAAGTCGCTTATTTGGCTGAGCGGCCATAATTTATTGGATGCAATCAAAGATACTTATCTTTATGAAGGGGTGCTAACTGGTTTTTTACCCAGCATTTCTTTGGATGATCTTTTGATCTTTGATTCTTATCCTGAGTGGGAAGGCTGGAATCGTGATGTAGATCTTCCGTACGTTCAGCATCCATTAGGCAGCTTAGAATTAATCATTGATGATGGTAGCTCATATTCTGTCGTTACAGACGATACAGATCTATTGGTATATATAGAAAAGCATTGTAAGGATATAGCTGTGTCTGATTCATGTGATGAAAGACCAGACAGATCGTTTGGCGATCTTTATAGTCAACAGTTGCTACCCACAACTGTTGGCAACTGGTGGTTAACCTTTAACGGGGAGCCGATTTCTTTTAAAGTAATCGATGGTCATAGCAATTTTTCGAGTGACTACGGTGAAAGTCATCCAGATTGGGTCAGCGAAATAATCGGTCGCTTTATCTTATTGCCTAATTTAAAAATGATCAAAGGGAAGGGAAAACTTGAGATAAAAACGAATCTTCCTCGACACTCTTTCCGTGATTTTGAAATCGTTAGTGGGGAGCGATACTATGGAGCGCAATATTTGTTAAAAAAATCTGCCAATAACCTTAATTTTGCTGTAACTCAATATTATGACGATGAGTGTTTCCTGAAAAAATCCGGGGGTGTATATCAACTTGACAGATCTGACTCGGGATTCCCAGCTTATTATATTGAGGGGAATCAAAGTCCAGCTGATTTAAGATTTTGTTTGTCATGGGGTGCATTGGCTACTGCGGATTCTTTGTCCTTGGATGTGGCTTGTGACTTTGATCAAGAGGAGATTGTTCAAACT
The DNA here is from genome assembly GCF_050498885.1 of Enterococcus sp. AZ179. Taxonomy (NCBI): domain Bacteria; kingdom Bacillati; phylum Bacillota; class Bacilli; order Lactobacillales; family Enterococcaceae; genus Enterococcus; species Enterococcus sp. AZ179. The sequence goes on from NZ_JBMHEO010000001.1 coordinate 2,514,925, forward strand.
TTTAGTAATTAAAAGTGAATGAAAGCTATATAGAAAAAATCTGTTTCTAGTAGATGAACAAGGAACAGTTTTTTTCTATAGAATGTAAGTTGAAAAGTTAAGAGAACTTATAAATAGAGGGAAAATAACAATAAGATTTTAAAGAATCTGCTAAAATTTTCGTAACCGAAAATGAAAATAATATGATTGTTTATGAAAATTTTCATTTTCAGTTTACAATTATTTTTTTTTGACAAGTGAAATTTTAGCGAGTAGCCAATCACTCCTGGTGTTTAAGAGTTTTCAATTAAAGAACTTTTATCACAAACAAAAGATTCTTTCTGGATTTTGAGTATTTATCATGAAAAAAATATTCTATTGTTTTTCAAACAAAAGAAATCCTATTTCATTTTCACAAATTTCCTTGAGAGCAGGACCCATTTTTCGGTTTTTGCTCTCATTTTTCTCACAGAATCAAAATTTGGGTCATTTTGCATTTTCTCTTTTTTCCGATTAGGATAATCACCTGAGTAAAATTTGTTGTTTGGAGGAAGAGAAATGTGTACTTATGTGAAAAAAATAGCTTACCCAATGTTCATGCTGTCCTTACTTATGTTATCCTATTTGGCGCCTTTATTATCAGTCATCACAGCCAATGCGGACACCGAGGAGAATCCCAAAACAATCCTATTTCAAAACGAAAAGGGCACAGCGCAAGTGACCTCATTACCAGATCCTACGACAGGAGAAATCACTTGGACGATCGAGGTAGAAAAAAATCAACAAGCAGCAGCTAATCAACTAGCATTCAGCTTGAGTGAAGGGGAACAAACGGTTCTGCCGAACTCGATTCAAAGCAGCGGCACGCCATTTACATATGATCCGCAAAGACAGCAGCTGATGGAAGAAACCGCTAGCAGTTCTTTTAGCCAAATGACGCTAACGTTTCAAACAAAAAGTCTTCAAACATTGACAATCAAATCCGCCTTTCTTCAAACAGATGAAAAAAATGGACAAGTGAAAGAAGACATCATCAACACAACAGATGTAGCAGTTGTTCTACCTGAAAATGAATCCACAGAAGCAACGAGTACAGAAGCCGTACTTTCTGATACTCAGGATCAAACAGAGGCTTCTGAAAAAAAGGTTGTAACAACAAGCAACGAGTCACAACAACAAACGGCGTCAAATACTGCATCAAAAACCATAGAATCAACGCCTGATACCCAAGCAAGTGCGCCAGCAGCTTCACAACTTTCAAGTGGGGGCATTTTTAAAAATGATGTTCCTGAAGTTGATGACGCACTTCTAGGAGAAGCGCAATATTTTCATATTTTTGCTAACCATGCGACGCTAAATACACACACGAACGGAAATTTGGCCGTTGGTGAATTAAACGGAAATGTCAATTTTGGGACCAGTATTCAGGATGGTTCTTTGCCAACAGAAATCAATTATATTCAAAAAGTCAATACGATCGCAAATTCTTCCTTTGTGTCAGGAACTGATAGCAGAAAAAACAAAGTTGTCTTTGGCCCATCAGTCACAGTAGATTTAGCAGATCAAAATCAACAACCTGCCGTTTTTGTAAATGGACAGAGAATGGATCACTTGAAAACTTCCGAAGTTTTCCAAGATCAATCCGCAAGTGAACCGTATATAGATTTTAAAAAGGTATTTTCAACGTTACAGGCGACGTCAGAAAGGCTAGGAGCCTATCCGCAAACACCCGGTGTAACCAAAGACTTTACTGATAATAATCAGCGGGTCATCAATACCGCCCGTGCTGAAAATGATACACAAGAGGTTGTGTTGACCTTAACGGATGAACAAGGAAACCCGCTTGATGACGGTGTTTACGAACTTCAAAATAAAAAGACACATAAAGAGGTTGATGAAGAGGTCACAAATGATGATGGCCAAGTAATCGAAACGGATCTTCCAGAAGGGGATTATTCCTTTGTTGAAACAGAAGCGCCAGATGGCTATCTAATCGACAAGAAACCAATTTCCTTTTCGGCAGATACTATTGATGAAGAAGATCAAAAGGTAGTCGTTACTCTTTCAAAAACAGAGTTAGAAAAAGATACACCCATTACCATCAAAGGGCTAACAAAAGGCACGTCTCCTGTACTCATCAATGTGGATACCGAAGGAGCAAGTACCGTTAATATCAAGTCGCAAATCAAACTAGAATATACAGATGGCACGACGCGCAATAGTCATGAAACAGAAGCGTTTGATGATGCCGTTATCCTGTGGAATTTTATTAATCAGCCAGAAAATCAAATGCTTTCGATTAATAGTCCCTTCCAAGGAACGATTTTGGCTGTTGGTGATACAGTTGATGTCCACCAAAATGTTGACGGCAGTATCATTGCTGATACGGTATTGGTCAATGCGGAAACCCATCGCTGGGATCTTCAAGCCAATGAAACGGTTGTACCGATAATCAAACTAGCTGCAATGAATCACCTGCTATCTCTTGATACAACGACAGTCAGCGGAACCAAAACGTGGGACGATTATGACAACAAATTTAATACCCGTCCGACAAGCATTACGGTTCAATTATTACAAAACGGTGAAGTGTTCCAAACAAAAACGGTTACCCCGAATAAAGAGGGGGAATGGCATTATGAATTTACCGATCTACCAACAACCGACGAATCTGGTCAGACCTATGACTACGCAATTCAAGAAACACCCGTTGAAGGATACACCACCAAAGTAAATGTCTATGACCTAGTCAACACCTACCGTAATACCGAAACGACAGAAGTATCAGGAACAAAGACATGGAATGACTACGACAACAAGTTCAACACCCGCCCTGAAAGCATCACTGTCAAACTGATTCAAAATGATAAGGAAATCAACAAGCAAGTCGTAAAATCAGATAACCACGGCAACTGGACTTATCGCTTTGATAAGCTGCCAAAATACGACGCCGAAGGAAAAGTGTACACTTACACGATTCAAGAAGAAAATGTTCCAGAATACACCACCAAAGTAAATGGCTATGACCTAGTCAACACCTACCGTAACACCGAAACGACAGAAATATCAGGAACAAAGACATGGAATGACTATGAAAATAAGTTCAATACCCGTCCTGAAAGCATCACTGTCAAACTGATACAAAATGATAAGGAAATCGACAAGCAAGTCGTAAAATCAGATAACCACGGCAACTGGACTTATCGCTTTGATAAGCTGCCAAAATACGACGCCGAAGGAAAAGTGTACACTTACACGATTCAAGAAGAAAATGTTCCAGAATACACCACCAAAGTAAATGGCTATGACCTAGTCAACACCTACCGTAATACCGAAACGACAGAAGTATCAGGAACAAAGACATGGAATGACAACGACAACAAGTTCAATACCCGCCCTGAAAGCATCACTGTCAAGCTGATGCGAAACGGCGAAAAATACGCAGAAAAAAATGTAAAGTCAGATAACCACGGCAACTGGACCTATCGCTTTGATAAGCTGCCAAAATACGATGCCAAAGGAAAAGCCTACACTTACACGATCCAAGAAGAAAAAGTTTCAGGATACACCACCAAAGTAAACGGCTATGACTTAGTCAACACCTACCGTAATAACGAAACGACAGAAGTATCAGGAACAAAGACATGGAATGACTACGACAACAAGTTCAATACCCGTCCAGAGAGTATCACTGTGAAGCTGATGCAAAATGATAAAAAAATTGACAAACAAACCGTAAAAGCAGATAACCAAGGGAACTGGACCTATCGCTTTGAAAATTTGCCTAAGTATGATGAAAAAGGTCAAGCATACACGTACGCGATCCAAGAAGAAAAAGTGCCAGGTTACACTATTAAAGTCAACGGCTATGACCTGGTCAACACCTATCACAATACCGAAACAACGGTAGTATCGGGAACGAAGACGTGGAATGACTATGGCAACAAGTTCAATACGCGGCCGAAGAGTATCACTGTCAAATTGATGCGAAATGATAAAGAAATCGACAAACAAGTCGTAAAAGCAGATAACCAAGGCAACTGGACCTATCGTTTTGAAGATCTGCCAAAATATGATGAGAAAGCTCAAGCGTACACCTATAGCATTCAAGAAGTGGCTGTCAAAGGATACAGGTCAGAAGTCCATGATTATGACTTGATCAATACTTATGTCGAACCTAAAACGCCGAGAACGCCTGAGACACCGGTTGCTCCTAGCGGTCCCAAAGCACCAACACCTTCTGACAAGTCTGATAAACCGAAAAAAATAGCCGGAAACGCCGAGCAAAAGCTGGATGACAAAAAGAACCAGACAGAGCCATCACAGACAGATAATGAAAAAAGATTGCCAAAGACAAACGAGGAATCCTCTTATGAACTAAGTGTTCTTGGAAGTATTTTACTCACCATGATCGCCTTCCTATTCTATAAACAGAAACATATTTAACCAAACAAATCTTTGTACTGCTCCTTCGCTAGAAGTCAGTACAAAGATTTTTTCTTAAAAAAGTATAGGACTTATTTAAGACTTGCGACAAAACTTTGGCTGAAAACCGGTGTAAATGGTAAACTAAAATGAAGGGGGGATCCTATGGTTTGGCTATTGCTACTACTGCTAATTTTTATTTTTTTGGTGTACTATGTATATCGCACGTCTGTGATGAAAAAGGGCGTACGCTATTTTGTTTCGGCAATTATTATGCGTAACAATGAATGGTATGAAAAAGAAGGCAGAAAGAAACTGGGGATTCCATACAAAGAGCGGATCGCGAAAAGCAGTTCGGCTTTTTGGTCACAAGGTTCGGAATGTACGGTAACGACCACCGATGATCTGATCCTGAGAGCAGAAGTCTTTGATCAGTGTGCTAAAACGTGGGTGATCTGCTTGCATGGGTATCGCAGTGATGGGCAAGCAGACTGTCAAGATGCGGCCGAGAAATTCTGGGCTGCGGGTTACAATGTTTTAGTTCCTGATTTGCGTGGACATGGCCGTAGTGAAGGCAAAGAGATCGGCTTAGGGTGGCTAGATCGGATGGATCTGCTTTTGTGGATCGATAAGATTTTGGAAAAAGACCCACAAACCCAAATCTTCCTCTATGGTTTAGGGATGGGAGCGGCGACTTTGCTGCTGGCCAGTGGAGAAGTCATGCCGGTGCAAGTTGCGGGTTTGATCTCAGACAGCAGTTATACGTCCGTTTATAGTGCCATTCGGGCAAGTCTACCACAATTTTCTCGGTTACCCGTCAAGCGCTTTTTGCGATTAGCCAATCGTTACAGTAAACACTTAGTCGGCTACCCCTTCCTACAAATCTCAGTGACCCGACAAGTCGGCAGCAACCATTTACCTGTGCTGTTTTTACAAGGAGAAAAGGATACGTTTCTTTCTGAAAAAGAAATCAATACTTTAATGGAAGCAACGGCTGGTCCGAAACAAAAAGTCCTTTTTCCCAATATGGGACATTTACAGGCAGTTAAAGATGCCCCAGAATATTGGCCAACCGTTTTGCAATTTATTGAGAAGATCAAACAAAAAACAGACATTGTCTGATAGAAAGGGCGAAAACAATGGAAATAAAAGAAGAAAATAAGCGTTTTGCTTTATATGATGGAGAAACAGAAATTGGTGAGATTACATGGCAAGAAACACCAGATGATGTACTTGAAGTTGATCACACCTTCGTCAACCCTGATTATCGTGGACAGCAATTGGCGCAAAAATTGCTCAAAGCAGTTGTTGAAAAAGCACGACGGGAAGAGAAAAAAATTATGCCTGTCTGCTCCTTTGCGGTCAAAGAGTTCAAAGAAAAACCAGAATATGATGACGTACTCGTTCGCTGATTTGAACGAAAGCGATCTATGAGAAAAAGGCTGTCAGAAAGGACAGTCTTTTTTTTAAACCGTCACGCAACGAGCAATGACAAAAAGGGAGTAGTAATTTCTAGCGGAAAATGCTAAAATAGAAAGGACGACTTTAGCAAGCAAGGAGGAGCTAACGTGTATAATATCTTATTAACTGCTGTAATTGTTATTTCGATTTTAATGGTCATTACGATCATGATGCAGCCTAGCAAGCAAAATAGTGCAGCTAGTGCCTTTACTGGCGGTGCGGATCAATTGTTTGGTAAGCAAAAAGCCCGTGGATTTGAAGCAGTGATGCAGCGCTCAACGGCCATTTTAGGGTTTGTTTGGATGGTCTTGCTCTTTATTTTGGCTTTTCTTTCATCAAACTAATCATTTTGCTAGCGAACCTCTCGTAAAGAGAGGTTTTTTTCTTTTTAAGGGGAAGATTTTGATCGCATTTGTCGAAGTATTCTTCTTAACTATGGTAGAATTGGACGTGAGGTGAAAGGAAACATGAAAACATTTAATCAACCAAAACCGGTTTTTGCTGAACACGGCAAGCGAGCAGTCATTTTGTTCCATGCCTATTCAGGTAGTCCTAACGATGTGCGTATGCTTTGTCGTTCGTTAGAACAAAAAGACTACACGGTTTATACTCCGATGTTTACTGGACATGGTACGCCCAATCCAGATGATATCTTAAATCAAGGGATGGCTGTTTGGCAGCAGGATGCTGCAGATGCAGTTACTTATGTAAGAGAAAAAGGCTATGAAGAAGTTGCCGTTCTTGGACTTTCGATGGGCGGGATTTTAGCGATGGATCGTTTGACACAAGATCCAACATTGATGGGGGGCGGACTGTTTTGTTCGCCATTATTTGAAACCAAGAATGAAGTGCCAGTCAATTTTGAAAAGTATGCTGAAATGGTCATACCCTATGCTGATTTAGACGAGGCGACCCAAAAAGAAATATTGGCAGAAGTCCCTCGTAAGGTCAGAGAGCAACTGCAAGGAATCGAAACAGTCGGACAAACCACAGCTGGGCATTTAGGGAAAATCGAGCGCCCAGTCTTTCTAGCACAAGCAGGAAAGGATCAAATGATCGATCCACAGACGGTTTTCAAAACAGCAGGGGCACTGTCCCATGTTCCCTATACGCTTCAATGGTATCCCGAAAGCGGTCATGTGGTGACCGTTGGACCAGAACGGAAAAAATTAGAGCAGGATGTGTTTGCTTTCTTAGAAACACTTGCTTGGAAAGAGTGAGTTATGACAGAAACGATTAAAACAAAAATCATTCAGTTTCTCGAAGAAAGCCGCAAAAAAAGTTTTTCAATGGAAGAAATTGCTGAAGGTCTAGGACTTCAAAAAAGTTCAGACTTTAAGAATCTTGTTCAGACAGTAGCGGCGATGGAACGAGAAGGCAGCGTGATTTTTAACAAAAAAGGCAAAGTGAAATTACCCATGAAACGAGTGTTTGTGGAAGGAACCTTCCGTGCCAACGAGCGGGGCTTCGGCTTTGTCACTTTGGATGAAGAAGAAGACGATATTTATATCCCTAAAGAAGCAACAGGCTATGCCATGGACGGCGATACCGTTGCTGTGGACATCGTGCACGTTGCGGATCCTTTCTCAGATCGTGGTGCAGAGGGGAAAGTCGTTGAGATCAAACAACGGGCCATCAGTCAGTTGGTCGGCGAGTTTACATTATTTGATGAAAAAGAGATCGAAGAGTCGGATCTATATGGCGTTGTTCAGCCTAAAGATAAAAAACTAAGTGAATTAAAGGTGTTTATTGGTGCTCAAGGGATTCGACCTGTAGATGGGAGCATTGTGATCGTTGAAATCAGCCATTACCCAGAAAAAGGTTATTCGAAAAGCTTAGAGGGGTTGATCACGAAAGTTGTAGGACATAAAAACGATCCTGGAATGGATATATTATCGATCGTCGTGGCGAACGGGATTCCAACAAAATTCGAGGAAGAAACCTTAGCAGCGGCAGATGCAGTACCAGATACGATCGATCCTGCCGACTTTCCGGAACGGCGGGATTTACGAGATCAACAGATTGTAACAATCGATGGAGCGGATGCCAAAGATTTGGATGATGCGGTGACCGTAAAAGCATTGCCTGACGGTAGCTTCTATTTGGGCGTGCATATCGCCGATGTTTCTTATTATGTGACCGAAAACAGCGCATTGGATAAAGAAGCGTTTGATCGGGGAACGAGTGTCTATCTTACGGATCGTGTGATTCCGATGATCCCACAGCGTTTATCAAACGGGATCTGTTCGTTGAATCCGAATGTCCCAAGGTTGACTATGAGCTGTGAAATGTGGATCAACCAAGAGGGGATCGTCACAGATTACAATATTTTCCAAAGTATTATTCAAACAAGTGCCCGTATGACGTATCAAGCAGTCAATCAAATCATTGAAGACAATGATCCAGAAACCACCAAAGAATATGCGGAATTAGTACCGATGTTCCATGATATGGCCGCCTTGCATCACGTGTTAGAAGCGATGCGCATCAAACGTGGGGCAGTTTCTTTTGAAGACCGAGAAGCAAAAGTCTTGGTCGATGGAGAAGGACACCCGCAAGAAATCGTTCTACGAGCACGGGGCGTCGGCGAACGATTGATCGAATCATTCATGTTGGCAGCCAATGAAACCGTGGCGCGTCATTTCAATCAGAAGCATTTACCATTTATTTACCGGATCCATGAGGAACCAAAAGAAGAGAAAATGCGACGCTTCTTTGATTTTGCATCTGCTTTAGGGATCGTAGTCAAGCAGACCAATGGCTCGATCTCACCAAAACAATTGCAAAAAGTGGTTGAAGATGTCGCAGATAAGCCAGAGGCAATGGTTGTCAATACAATGCTGCTAAGAAGTATGCAGCAAGCGAAGTATTCAGAAGAAAACGTCGGCCACTATGGTTTGGCAGCGGAAGATTATACCCACTTTACATCACCGATCCGTCGTTATCCCGACTTGATCGTGCATCGTTTGATTCGATCTTACAGTGAAGATGTCTCAGAAGCCAACCAAAACAAATGGGCTGAAATCTTGCCGGACATCGCGCTGCACAGCTCCCAAATGGAACGACGAGCAGTCGATGCAGAAAGAGAAGTCGATGCGCTTAAAAAAGCTGAGTATATGGCCGATAAAGTAGGAGAAGAGTTTGACGGTATCATCAGTTCCGTCGTTAAGTTTGGCTTGTTTATTGAATTGCCTAACACGATTGAAGGGTTGATCCATATCAATAATCTGAAGCAAGATTACTTCCATTATTTGGAAAACCATCTGGCACTTGTGGGTGAACGGACAGGCCTGACCTTTAAAATTGGTCAGAAAGTTCGCATCAAAGTCGTAAAGGCTGATCCAGAAACAAGAGAGATCGATTTCGAACTGGTAGCAGCAGAAGAAGTTGAAAAACTGCAAGCACCAAAAGCCAACAAACGTAACAACAATCAAAAAAATGAAGCTAGCCGCCGTGGAAAAAAACAACGAAACCCTGAGAAAAACCAAGGGAAACGCTTTGAGCAATCAGGCAAAGGCAAGCCGAAAAAAGCTGGCAAAGTGAAAAAGAAAAAACCTTTTTACAAAGGAATCAAGAAAAAATAATTGGAGGGATGGCCCGTGCCTAAAGGAGAAGGGAAATTAATCGCCCAAAACAAAAAGGCCCGCCATGATTACACGATCCTCGATACGATCGAAGCGGGGATCGTCTTACAGGGAACAGAGATCAAAGCGATCCGTAACAGCCGGATCAATTTGAAAGACGGCTTTGTACGCATTCGTAACGGTGAGGCATTCTTAGTCAATGTGCATATCAGTCCTTACGAGCAAGGAAACATTTTTAATCACGATCCATTGCGGACGAGAAAACTGTTGCTACACAAAAAGCAGATCGCTCGTCTGATTGGCGAAACAAAAAATACCGGTATGACGATTGTGCCATTAAAGGTGTATATCAAGGATGGTTATGCCAAAGTTTTGATTGGTTTAGCGAAAGGAAAACGCGAATATGACAAGCGGGAATCCTTGAAACGCAAAGATCAAGAAAGACAAATTGACCGAGTTCTTAGAAATTTCTAATTTTCTAAGAACTTCTTTTAGAATCCGATAGAGGTTATTGCTTTGAAAATCACGCTAAATTTGGTAGCATTTAAGGGAAAGCTGTTGATATAACAGGCTTTTTCTTCCACATAGCGACACGAGGATTTTTCAATTAATTTAGGATTTTTGGCATTGTGAGTTTTTTGTCTAATTTTCTTGAAAATGCTTTGAAATTTTCCATTCGTGGTGGTATGATACCGATTGTTATGAGAGGAAACGCATTGTAACACCAGATTTTTTCTGGAGATGACAGGAAAAGAGGTGAGAAAGATTGGAAGATAAATCGCTTATGTTTCATATCGGTCCTATATGGTTTGATGGAACTGTAGCTATGATGACAATCATTTCTTGTATTATTGTTTTTTTGGTGGTCTTTATTTGTACACGTAACCTGCAAATGAAACCGAAAGGGAAGCAGAACTTCATTGAATGGGTCATTGACTTTGTTCGTGGCATCGTGGCGGACAATCTACCAGGATCTCAAGTGAACAACTTTCATTTGCTCGGTGTAACAATGTTTCTTTTTGTGTTTGTGGCAAATGAGATCGGCTTAGTCACAAAAATCGTGACGACAGATGACATTACCTTATGGAAAAGTCCGACAGCAGACCCGTTTGTTACATTGACACTTGCACTTATGGTTATTTCCTTGACACATTTCTTTGGGATCAAGTCGTTGGGCTTCAAAAATTACTTGATCAATTCGTATCTGAAACCGGTGGGCTTTTTATTGCCGCTAAAAATCATCGAAGAATTTACGAATGTCATCACGTTAGGCTTGCGTTTATATGGAAATATATTCGCTGGTGAAGTGTTATTAGGATTGATTGCCAACATGTTTATTAGTCTTGGTTGGTGGTCATTGCCGATCGTGATGCCGCTAGAAATGATCTGGATTGGCTTCTCGCTCTTTATTGGAGCGATCCAAGCTTATGTATTTGTTACATTGACCATGGTATTTATGAGCCACAAAATCGTGGCAGAACATTAATCGAATCGACATACAATTAGGAGGAAAAAAGAATGAACTTTATTGGAGCAGGATTAGCAATTATCGGAGCAGCAATTGGTGCAGGGTATGGTAACGGACAAGTAATCGCAAAAACGATCGAATCAATGGCACGCCAACCTGAAATGTCAGGTCAACTACGTTCAACAATGTTTATCGGGGTAGCGTTAGTCGAAGCTGTACCGATTCTAGGGGTAGTTATCGCGCTGTTATTAGTCTTCCGATAAGACAAGCACGAAAAGGCAGAAACGAACAATTGCACTCGTTTTTGCTTTTTTCTAATGAAACAATGACTTTCAGAAAGGAAGAATCGTTATGCTAAATCAGTTGGTTATAGCGGAAGTTCAAAATCCAATGCTTGGCAATATTATCGTTGTCAGCGGATCAATTCTTCTTTTGCTATTCTTATTGAAACATTTTGCATGGGATGCCATCAGCAGCATGATGCAAAAACGGGAAGATAAAATCGCCAATGATTTGGATTCAGCGGAACAATCACGCTTGAATGCAGCAAAATTAGAAAAAGAACGCCAAGAAAAATTGGCACGTTCTCATTCTGAAGCTGCGGAGATCATCAAGAGCGCCAAAGACAGCGGGGAATTGAGTCGACAAAATATTTTGAGCGAGACCAAAGAAGAAGTGGCTCGTTTGAAAGAAAAAGCAAACTCAGATATCACCCTTGAAAAAGAAACTGCGTTAAAAGAAGTGAAAGATGATGTTGCAGAACTTTCGCTTCAAATCGCAGAAAAAATCTTAGGACGCGAATTGACTCCCGAAAATCATGAATCCCTAATCAATCAATATATCGAAGGATTGGGTTCAGTTAATGAAACTCGATAAATTCACAGTGGGAAAACGCTATGGAAAAGCCTTGTTCGAATTGGCGATGGAAGAACAGCGCTTGACAGAAGTTTACCAAGAATTAATGACCTTGCGTCAGATTTATCAGGAGATTCCAACATTCGGTCAGATCGTGACGGATAACCGCTTGGATCTCCATGAAAAAAGACAATTAGTCGATCAATTGCTGAAGGGCTTTGAAGGCTTGGTCAGAAATTTCTTAGAGATCGTTTATGAATATGATCGCATGGATGATCTATTGCTGATCATTGATGAATACGAACGTCGTTACGATGAATATCAAGGTCTTGTTCTCGGAACGATCACAACGGCTGTTGCTTTGTCAGCAGAACAAAAAAGCAAAATCGAAAAGCAAATCGCCGATAAGCTTGGGTACAAGCAGGCACAATTGAAAGAAACGATCGATCCAACGATTTTAGGCGGTGTCATCGTTGAAGCAAATCATCAAGTGATCGACGGTAGTATTAAGAGCCAACTGGATTATCTGCGACAAAAAATCGGCAGATAAACAAGAGATAAGAGGTGAATCGGATGGCCATCAAAGCAGAAGAAATTAGTGCCTTGATCAAAGAGCAAATTAAAAATTATCAGAACGAACTTTCTGTAGAAGAAATCGGTACTGTCACATATGTTGGGGACGGGATCGCCCGCGCCCACGGTTTAGAAAATGCCATGAGTGGAGAACTGCTTGAGTTTTCAAACGGTTCTTATGGGATGGCACAAAACTTAGAGTCAAACGATGTCGGAATCATCATCCTAGGTGATTTTGAAACCATTCGTGAAGGGGACAAAGTAAAACGAACCGGTAAAATCATGGAAGTTCCTGTCGGCGATGCATTAATTGGCCGGGTAGTAAATCCATTAGGGCAACCAATCGATGGTTTAGGTCCGATCGAAACAGATAAATCACGCCCAGTCGAAGCAGCTGCACCAGGTGTTATGCAACGGAAATCCGTTTCGGAACCAATGCAAACAGGGTTGAAAGCTATTGATGCTTTAGTACCAATCGGTCGTGGCCAACGGGAATTAGTCATCGGTGACCGGAAAACCGGAAAAACAACGATCGCTATTGATGCGATCATCAACCAAAAAGGGCAAGACATGATCTGTATTTATGTCGCAATTGGCCAAAAAGATTCAACTGTTCGTGCACAAGTGGAAACATTGCGGCGTTACGGGGCCCTTGATTACACGATCGTGGTTTCAGCAGGTGCTTCACAACCAGCACCACTGCTTTATATCGCACCTTATGCGGGGGCTGCGATGGGGGAAGAATTCATGTATAACGGCAAACATGTTTTGATCGTCTTTGATGACTTATCAAAACAAGCGGTCGCTTATCGTGAACTTTCTCTACTTCTACGTCGTCCGCCAGGTCGTGAAGCATACCCAGGGGATGTCTTCTACTTGCATTCTCGTTTATTGGAACGTGCAGCGAAATTAAGTGATGAACTAGGTGGTGGATCGATGACGGCATTGCCGTTTGTTGAAACACAAGCAGGGGATATTTCAGCCTATATCCCAACCAACGTGATTTCTATCACAGATGGACAAATTTTCTTAGAAAACGACCTTTTCTATTCTGGTGTTCGTCCTGCCGTAGCGGCTGGATTATCCGTTTCACGGGTTGGGGGGTCTGCGCAGATCAAAGCAATGAAAAAAGTTGCCGGTACCTTGCGTTTGGACTTGGCTAGCTATCGCGAACTAGAGGCCTTTACGCAGTTTGGGTCTGATCTAGATGCTGCAACACAAGCCAAATTAAACCGCGGTCGTCGAACCGTTGAAATCTTGAAGCAAAAACTGCATGAACCACTGGCAGTAGAAAAACAAGTCGTGATTCTTTATGCCTTGACGCATGGATTCATTGATAGTGTACCAGTCAATAAACTATTGGACTTTGAAGCAGAATTATTTGAATATATCGAAGCAAATGCAGCGACGATTTTTGAAACCATTCGGACAACGAAAGATTTGCCAGAAGAAAGCTTGTTAGATGACACCATTAAAGCATTCAAAGATATTTTCATGGCATCCAACGGTTCTCGGGTGACACCCCAAGATAAAATATCGACAATGCAAAACGCATAAAAAGAGGTGAGAGAAAATGGCTGCTTCATTAAATGAAATCAAGCAACGAATTGCCTCAACAAAAAAAACCAGCCAAATCACAAAGGCCATGCAAATGGTTTCAGCTGCAAAATTAACAAAATCTGAAGCTCATTCGAAACAGTTTCAAGTGTATGCCAACAAAGTACGTGAAATCGTTACGCATTTAACTGCGCAGCAGCTTTCCGATCTTGCAGGTTCTGGTCCAAAAGATGGTGTGAACTATAACAGTATGTTGGTTAGTCGTCCGGTCAAACGCACAGGCTACATCGTCATCACTTCTGATGGCGGTCTAGTGGGCGGCTACAATAGTTCCATCTTGAAGCAAATGATGACCATGCTGGATGAAGACCATGCAAAAGAAGAAGAGTATGTCATGATTGCCATTGGTGCAACTGGCGCTGACTTTTTCAAAGCACGGGGCATCAATTTGGCGTACGAGCTAAGAAACCTTTCGGATCAACCAAGCTTTGACGAGGTGCGTAAAATCGTAACATTGGCGACAACGATGTACCAAAACGAAGTCTTCGATGAATTATATGTGTGTTATAACCATCACATCAACTCATTGACTAGCCAATTTCGTGTGGAGAAAATGTTGCCGATTTCCGATCTAGATCCTGAAGAAGCCGAAAGTTATGAACAAGAATACTTGTTTGAACCTTCCAGAGAAGCAATTTTGAATCAATTACTGCCTCAATACGCTGAAAGCTTGATTTATGGTGCGATTGTTGACGCAAAAACAGCCGAGCATGCTGCCGGAATGACAGCGATGAAAACAGCAACAGATAATGCCAAAAATATTATTGGGGACTTGACGATCTCTTATAACCGAGCGCGCCAAGGAGCGATCACCCAAGAAATTACTGAAATTGTGGCGGGGGCATCCGCGTTAGAATAGTTTTAAGAACGAATGGAGGAATACGAATGAGTTCAGGCAAGATTGTTCAAGTCATTGGTCCCGTTGTTGACGTGGAATTCTCTCTAGACCAATCATTACCAGATATCAACAATGCGTTGATTGTTTACAAAAAAGATGAGCAGAAAACAAAAGTTGTGTTAGAAGCTGCCTTAGAACTTGGCGACGGCGTTATCCGTACGATTGCCATGGAATCAACAGATGGCTTACAACGAGGAATGGAAGTAATCGATACAGGCGCCTCCATTTCTGTTCCAGTTGGGACAGAAACCTTAGGACGGGTGTTTAATGTCTTAGGGGACACCATCGATTTAGAAGCACCGTTTCCTGAAGAAGCACCCCGCAGTGGGATCCACAAAAAAGCTCCTGACTTTGATGAATTGTCAACAAGTACCGAGATCCTTGAGACTGGGATCAAAGTTATCGACTTATTAGCCCCTTATTTAAAAGGGGGGAAAGTTGGTCTTTTCGGTGGTGCCGGTGTTGGTAAAACTGTCTTGATCCAAGAACTGATCCACAACATTGCCCAAGAGCATGGGGGGATCTCTGTCTTCACAGGTGTTGGTGAACGGACACGTGAAGGAAACGACCTTTATAATGAAATGAAAGAATCTGGCGTTATCGAAAAAACAGCCATGGTGTTTGGACAAATGAACGAACCACCAGGTGCCCGGATGCGGGTTGCCTTGACTGGGTTGACCTTAGCGGAGTACTTCCGCGATGTAGAAGGACAAGACGTGCTCTTGTTTATCGATAATATCTTCCGATTTACTCAAGCTGGTTCTGAAGTATCTGCCTTACTAGGTCGGATGCCTTCTGCCGTTGGATATCAACCGACACTAGCAACCGAAATGGGACAATTGCAAGAACGGATCACTTCAACAAAAAAAGGATCGGTTACTTCTATTCAAGCAATCTATGTTCCTGCCGATGACTACACGGACCCGGCACCAGCGACTGCTTTTGCCCATTTGGATGCAACAACCAACTTGGAACGTAAATTGACTGAACAAGGGATCTATCCAGCTGTTGATCCGCTAGCTTCTTCTTCTAGTGCGTTAGCACCTGAAATCGTTGGTGAAAAACACTATGAAGTAGCGACTGAAGTACAGCATGCGTTGCAACGTTATCGCGAACTACAAGACATCATCGCTATCTTAGGGATGGATGAGTTGTCTGATGAAGAAAAAACGTTAGTGGCTCGTGCGCGTCGGATCCAATTCTTCTTGTCGCAAAACTTCCACGTAGCGGAACAGTTTACTGGACAACCTGGTTCTTATGTACCAGTTGAAGAAACGATCAAAGGCTTTGCTGAGATTCTTGAAGGAAAATATGATGATCTTCCAGAAGAAGCCTTCCGTAGTGTAGGACGAATTGAAGACGTCATTGAAAAAGCGAAAAAAATTGGCTATTAATTAACCAGCCTTGAAGAAAGAGGGGAACCTCATGGATCAATTTTTAACAGTCAATGTGGTGACACCTGCTGGTTTGGTTTACGATCATCACGCGAAAATCGTGGTTGCACGTACGACAGATGGTGAGATCGGTATTTTGCCGCATCATGCCCCAATCATCGTTCCTTTGACGATTGATGAAGTCCGGGTCAAACGGATCGATTCAGATACTCACGTCGACTGGGTCGCCGTCAATGGCGGTATCCTTGAAGTGCGGGACAATGTTGTCTCCATCGTAGCCGATAGTGCGGAACGTGATCGTGATATCGACGTTTCACGGGCAGAAAGAGCAAAACAACGTGCAGAACGTCAAATCGAAGAGGCCAAACAAGTCGAAGATATCGACCAGCTTCGTCGCGCAACGGTTGCTTTGCACCGCGCCATTAATCGAATCAACGTGTCAAAACATTCCTAAAAAAACAAGGGCATCTTGCCTTTGTTTTTTTTTATTCGAGAAAACGTTTTAAAAACTTTTTAAAGTCTTTTCATGAAGGTTTCAAGAAAGATTATTTTTTATCTTGACATCTTTGTGGTATGATAGGAATGTTCAATTATGAAAAAGGAGCAGGAAGTATGCAAGTGTATGGAATTGATGCAATCATTCGAATCGTGAGTCATTTAGCGTTCATCTATTTAGCATTTTGGGCATTGCAATCTGTGCGGATCGATGCTTTTTTTAAAGCCTTACGAACGACTCAGATACGAATGGTCATGGTGTTTCTTGCGATTGCATTAGGCTACACCGCCAGTACTTTTTTCCTTGAGTTGATTGCGTTATGTCGTAATTTATTTTTAACAGGTTTTTAAGAATTTCATTAATATATGCAAAAACACCGAATATTATGCTATAATTGGCAAGATTTGTGTGAGTCACTGCATTATTTGGAGGGAACATAAATGGAAGAGATGATCGTTCAAGGTGGTAATCGATTAACTGGAACAGTGAAGATCGAAGGGGCAAAAAATGCTGTTCTACCTATCTTAGCGGCAAGCTTATTAGCGGAAGAAGGAACAACGACATTAACAAATGTACCGATCCTTTCCGATGTATTAACAATGAAAGAAGTGATTCGGCATTTAAATGTCGCAATCGATTTTGAAGAAGAAAACAATACGATGACGATCGATGCATCACAAGAGTTAGCGATCGAAGCACCTTATGAGTATGTAAGCCAAATGCGCGCTTCAATCGTAGTCATGGGGCCTTTGTTAGCCCGTAATGGTCATGCCAAAGTGGCAATGCCTGGCGGCTGTGCAATCGGCAAACGACCAATTGATTTGCATTTGAAGGGATTTCAAGCACTAGGCGCTCAAATCATCCAAAAAGATGGATACATAGAAGCGATCGCCGATGAGTTAAAAGGCAATAGCATTTACTTGGATTTCCCAAGTGTCGGCGCAACGCAAAATATCATGATGGCTGCGGTAAAAGCTAAAGGTATCACCATCATTGAAAACGTCGCTCGTGAACCTGAAATCGTCGATTTAGCAAACATTTTAAACAAAATGGGTGCCAAAGTCTTTGGTGCAGGAACCGAAACGATGCGTATCGAAGGGGTCGATCACCTTCATGCGGTGGAACATTCGATCGTCCAAGACCGTATCGAAGCAGGAACCTTTATGGTTGCAGCAGCGATGACCCAAGGAGACGTCATTATTAAAGATGCGATCTCAGAACACAATCGTCCATTGATCTCAAAATTGATCGAAATGGGCGCAGAAGTGACTGAAGTAGCTGAAGGGATTCGTGTCGTTGGACCTGAACAATTGAAGGCAACAGATGTGAAAACAATGCCTCATCCAGGTTTTCCTACGGACATGCAAGCGCAAATGTCTGCTATTCAACTTTTAGCAGCTGGAACGAGTGTTGTGAACGAAACTGTATTTGAGAACCGTTTCCAACATTTAGAAGAAATGCGTCGGATGAATGCTCATGTCAAAATAGACGGCAACGTAGCAGTGATCGAAGGCGGCCATGAATTGCAAGGTGCGCTGGTCTATGCAACGGATTTACGTGCAGCAGCAGCGTTAATTTTATTAGGTCTACGTTCAACTGGTCGGACACGTGTCCGCAATCTAAAATATTTGGATCGTGGCTATTACAAATTCCATGAAAAATTGCAGCAATTAGGTGCTTCTGTGGAACGAGTTTCTGAAGCAGTTGAAGAAACCGTACCAGTAAACGCATAGTAGGAGTAGGAGAGAATAAAGTGAAGTTGAACCGTTACATTCTAACTAGCTTGATAAAAATTCTAATCGTCATATTATTAGCTATTTTATTGTTCTTAGCCGGAACGATGATTGGCTATGGGGTGATTGGCGACGGTAGTCCTTTTAAAGTCTTCTCTCCAAGTCTTTGGAATCATATCTTTGAGTTTATGAAGTAACCCCAAACTAGGACTTATGCCTCGTGCTGAGTCCTAGTTTTTTCTATCTATCTTCACTGAATCGTGATCATAAAAAGAAAGGTTGGCAAGAAATGAGTAAACTTTTGATTGGCTTTGTTCGTTTCTATCAACGTTTTATTTCCCCATTATTTCCTCCTAGCTGTCGTTATTATCCGACTTGCTCAGGATACATGATCCAAGCGATCCAAGTCCATGGCGCAGCCAAAGGAGGTTTGATGGGGGTAGCTCGTATCTTACGCTGCCATCCCTTTGTAAAAGGCGGTATAGATTACGTACCCCAGACGTTTACTTTAAAACGAAATACGCAAGACAAAGTCAAACCAACGTACCGTTATCGGAAAAGTTAAAAGGAATCAACAAAAATGTAAAAAAGGAGCCAAAAAGCCATGATTCGTCCAATCGACTCTAATGAAGCGTATCCTTGGGCGTTGCTGCTGGATGCAGATCCTGAAAAAGCAGTCGTAGAAAGCTATCTATATAATAGCCAAACACTTGTTTATGAAGAAGCTGGAGAAATGATTGGTGTGCTAGTTTATCAAAATCAAGGCAACAACTGGGAGATTATGAATGTGGCCGTTTCTCCAGAAAAGCAAGGAATGGGCATTGGTCGTCAATTGCTGCAAGCTGCCGAAGAAGCGATCCTCAGTCAACACCTTGGGGCAAAACGGCCGATTGTAGTGATCAAAACTGGTAGTCTGCCCTCTGCAGCCCTGACTTTGTACCAAACGCAAGGCTATGTTGAAAAAGACCGGATGGAAAATTATTTCACCACTCACTATGCTGAACCGATTTTCGAAAATGGGCAGCAGTTGATCGATCAAGTTATTTTGGAAAAGCAGCTCTAATCCCATAGAGACAGTCTATGGCGATTTTAGGCTGTTTTTTTTATTGTTCTCGGAAATCGCTTTCTTCAAGTGGGGACTTACGGTAAAATAGATAGTATCAGAATAATAAAGGATTGAGGGAAAAAAATGGCGATTTTAGTCTTTGATATGGGTGGTTCAGCAGTAAAATATGGCGTCTGGGCACAGGATTCTTTGGTGAGTAAAGGCAAATTTACTACACCAAGCACGTGGCAAGAAATGAAAGCCCAGTTGCAGCAAGTAAGAGCAAGCGTAAACGAAGAGATCGAAGGGGTCGGGATCAGTGCTCCAGGTGCAGTCAATGCCCAAGAACGTCGAATCGACGGTATCAGTGCGATTCCTTATATCCATGGGTTTGACATCTACTCTGAACTCGAAGGAGTGTTTGGGGTACCAGTAACCATCGAAAATGATGCTAATTGCGCTGGGATGGCTGAATTCTATCAAGGAGCGGGCAAAGAGTATCAGCAAGCAGCTTTCGTTGTGATCGGAACAGGCGTTGGCGGTACCCTGTTTCAAAATGGTGAGCTAGTCCGTGGGGCACATTTATACGGCGGTGAATTTGGGTTGATGATTTTGGATCAAGGCAAAACATTTTCGCAACTAGGGACAGCGGTTCAGATGGCTTGGCGTTATTGTGATCGAATTGGTGTAGATCGAACCACAATTACCGGCGAAGAGGTCTTTCAACGTGCAGAAGATGGGGATGCCATTGCGATCGAGGAAGTCAATAAATTTTACCGCTATTTAGCGCAAGGACTATTCAGTATTCAATTTGCTTTTGATCCTGAAGTGATCATTATCGGTGGCGGTGTCAGTGCCAAAAATGGCTTGTTAGAAGAAGTGAATCAACGGTTGAAAAAAATGTTGGCAGATCAAGCTTTAAATGATTTTGTCCCACTGATCAAGCTATGTGACTATCGCAACGATGCCAATCTAGTTGGGGCGGCAGCCAATTTTCAAGCATTGTATCCACGAATAGCCGCTAACATCTTGATGTAATGTTTTCAAACGTCCTTTTGACAAAAAATGAAGCAATTCGAAACGATCAAAAAGTAAGCAAAGGAAAAAAAACTTTGCTTGCTTTTCTTTTTGTTCAAAAAAATGAAAAGCGATTCCATTATTGATGGAACAGTGTTTTAAAAACACCATTTTTTCCTAGTAAAAAAAATAAATTCTGAATAGGTGAAATATTCTGATAATTCGTTGACATTTTCCAGATTTTTCAGTATATTGGATAACATATTCAGGGGAAGTGAAGGAGAGGAAAATTATGAAAAAGAAATTTGCGTTTTTGTTTGCGAGTTTGTTTTTGTTAACAGCATGTAGCGCTGGACCAACAGGTGGATCAACGGATGGCAGCGGGGGTGCTGAAGGTGGCAATAAACAAGAGGGAGATACCATCAAGATCGGAACCAACTTAGAGTTGTCAGGAGCCGTAGCTGCTTATGGGACGGCTGAAAAAGAAGGAATCGACTTAGCAGTAGAAGAAATCAATGCTGCCGGCGGTATTCTTGGAAAACAAATTGAAATTATTTCGAAAGATAACAAATCAGATAACAATGAAGCTGCAACGGTAGCAGCCAACTTAGCTACAAATGATAAAGTTGTAGCCATCATTGGTCCAGCAACTTCTGGTGCTACGAAAGCGGCTTTGCCTAACGTGACCAGAGCACAAGTACCAATGGTTACACCTTCAGGTACTGACGATGCGATTACTTATACTAGTGGGAAAGTGCAAGAATTTGCCTTCCGTTCTTGTTTCCAAGATAGCTTCCAAGGAACGATCTTAGCGAAATATGCGGCTGAAAATTTGGATGCATCAAAAGCTGTGATCTTGGGAGACAACTCAAGTGATTACGCAATTGGATTGACGGAAGCATTTAAAGAAAGTTACCCAGGCGAAATTGTCTTAGAAGATAACTTTACTGAAGGCGACAAAGATTTCCAAGCAGTTCTTACAAGAATCAAAGATGTCGACTTCGATGTCTTGTTCATTCCAGGCTACTACACAGAAGCTGGTTTGATCATCAAGCAAGCGCGAGAATTAGGAATTGATCAAGCAATCATTGGTGCCGATGGATTCGGTGATGAAAAAATGGTTCAAACAGCTGGTGCAGAAAATGTCAGCAATGTTTACTATACCGGTCACTTCTCTACCAAAGCACCAGCAAACGACAAAGTTGAGCCGTTTGTGGCAGCTTTCAATGAAAAGTATGGCAAAGAACCTTCTGCTTTTAATGCGTTAGCCTATGATGCAGTTTACATGATCAAACAAGCAATCGAAGATCAAAACTCAGCAGATTCATTGGCAATTGCAGCTGGTTTGTCTGAACTGAAAGACTTTGTCGGCGTGACAGGTGAAATCACAATGGATGAAAATCATAACCCTGAGAAATCAGCAGTTGTTTTAGGATTGACTGACGGCAAGGAAACCTCAGCAGACACTGTGGAACCTTAAAAACCTGTAGTTGTTTGGCAGTGAAAACTGGGACAGACCTGATGTGTTTGTCTCAGTTTCTTTTCTCTAATGAGAAGAACCATAATAAATGATATTGGAAGTGAGTATATGGAAATGATGATCCAACAATTGATCAACGGCTTGTTTCTAGGCAGTATCTACGCCTTGTTAGCGTTGGGTTATACGATGGTGTATGGCATCATCAAGCTGATCAACTTCGCCCACGGAGAAGTTTATATGATTGGTAGTTTTATTGGTTACTTTTTGATCAATCAATGGCAATTGGGCTTTTTCCCAGCGTTATTCATTTCGATGATCGCCAGTGCAGCACTTGGGGTAACGATTGAATTTTTAGCCTATCGTCCTTTGAGAAATTCCACGCGAATTTCGGCATTGATTACGGCAATCGGGGTTTCTTATTTTTTGCAAAATGTCATGATCTTTTTCTTTTCTGCCAATGTGCGCCCGTTTCCGCAAGCAATCGAACGAAAAACCTATTCCATCGGGTTTGTTCAAGTAAGTAATGTCCAGTTATTGATCTTGGCTGTTTCGGTTACCTTAATGATTCTCTTGCAATTGATCGTGAAAAAGACCCGTATGGGAAAAGCGATGCGTGCAGTAAGTGTTGATGCAGATGCAGCGCGTTTGATGGGGATCAATGTTAATCGAACGATTTCCTTTACCTTTGCCTTAGGCTCGGCTTTGGCTGCAGCTGGCGGGATGCTGATCGGTTTGTATTATAATTCCATTGATCCATCAATGGGGGTCGTTCCTGGTCTGAAGTCTTTTGTTGCGGCGGTTCTCGGTGGGATCGGGATCATTCCTGGTGCAGCTTTAGGCGGCTTTGTGATCGGTTTAGTGGAGACAGCAGCGACAGCGCTTGGTTTTTCTGATTACAAGGATGCTTTAGTGTATGTCATTTTAATAATTATATTGTTGGTTCGTCCAGCTGGGATTCTCGGCAAAAATATCAAAGAGAAAGTGTAGGTGGCAGAAATGAAAAAGAATTTACGTTACAACTTAATCTGGCTCGCTCTGGCAGCTATTCTTTATTTTGGATTATTTGCAGCCTACAATGGCGGAATGATTAATCTGTTCTCTGATGCGATCATCGTCAATATCGGAATCAATATCATCTTGGCAGTCAGTTTGAATCTAATCATCGGCTTTTCAGGGCAATTCTCCTTAGGACATGCTGGGTTTATGGCAATCGGTGCTTATGCTGGCGCGATCCTGTCGGCAAGCAATCCAACCTTTGGCGGCTTTTTAACTGGTTTACTGGTGGGGATGCTGGTTTCAGGTGCAGTCGCATTAGTGGTTGGGATCCCGACCCTCCGTTTAAAAGGCGACTATCTAGCGATCGCTACCCTAGGTGTGGCAGAGATCATTCGGATCTTGTTGGTGAACCTACGAGGCTTGACCAATGGTCCTGCTGGAATTTTCGGATTGCCCCAATTCAGTAATTGGCAGATCGTCTTTCTCTTTGCCGTTCTATCGATTCTTGTCGTTTCAAACTTTATCCATAGCGGACCAGGCAGAGCGACTTTAGCGATTCGGGAAGATGAGATCGCTGCAGAGTCGATGGGGGTCAACACAACGAAATACAAGGTAATTGCGTTTGTGATGGGGGCAGTGATGGCAAGCATTGCTGGTACCCTTTATGCCAGCTATCAGCAGTCGGTTTTCCCACGAGATTACGGTTTTATGAAATCGATCGATGTGTTGATCATCGTCGTTTTTGGAGGGCTTGGGAGTACCACAGGAGCGGTTGTTTCGGCAGTAGTGCTAGGAATCTTAAACATGTACTTGCAAGGCTTCTCTGATTTGCGCATGATCATTTATGCATTGGCTTTGATCATCATCATGATCTTTAAACCAAGCGGACTTTTAGGGACCTGGGAATTCTCCGTAAAAGGACTGTTGGACAAATTTAGAAAAAAGGGGGATGACAACGATGCCTCTATTAGAAGTTAAAAGCTTAACGAAAAACTTCGGTGGTTTAGCTGCTGTTTCTCATGTAGACCTCCATCTAGATACCAATGAGCTGGTCGGGTTGATTGGACCAAACGGTGCCGGCAAGACAACGCTCTTTAACCTCCTGACAGGTGTTTATGAGCCTAGTGAAGGCGAAGTGCTTTTTGAGACCCAAGGTAAGCCAAAACGTTTAAATGGCGTGAAGCCTTATAAAATCGCGGATTTAGGCCTTTCAAGAACCTTCCAAAATATTCGCTTGTTTAAAAACTTGTCCGTAATGGATAACGTCTTGATCGCTATGAACAGTAAGCATAAAGAAGGACTACTGACGAGCATCTTGCGTTTGCCAAAATATTACAAAAACGAAGAATCCATGAAGAAAAAAGCCTTAGAGCTGTTACGGATCTTTGATATGGATGGCAAAAGCCAAACGTTAGCGAAAAATTTGCCTTATGGCGAGCAACGCCGTTTAGAGATCGTACGCGCATTGGCTACAGAGCCAAAAATTTTGTTTCTTGACGAGCCGGCAGCGGGGATGAATCCTCAGGAAACAACAGAACTGACAAAGCTGATCTATAAGATCCAAAAAGATTTTCAATTGACGATCCTCTTGATCGAGCATGATATGAGTTTGGTCATGGAAGTGTGCGAACGGATCTATGTACTGGAATACGGGCAAGTCATCGCCCACGGTGAACCAGAAGAGATCAAAAACAATCCACGGGTAATCGAAGCCTATCTAGGAGGAGAAATCTGATGCTGGAAATTCAAAATTTAAGTGTTCACTACGGCATGATCCAAGCAGTTCATGATGTTTCCTTCCACGTCAATCAAGGAGAGATCGTTTCGCTGATTGGTGCCAATGGTGCCGGAAAAACCACGATTTTACGGACGATTTCTGGATTGATCCGTCCTTCAAAAGGCTCCGTCACTTTTGAAGGAAAGCAAATTGAGAAAGAAGCACCGCAAAAAATCGTCGCAAACGGCTTGTCGCAGGTGCCAGAAGGGCGGCACGTCTTTTCCGGTTTGACGGTTCAAGAAAACTTAGAGATGGGCGCCTTCTTGCGTAAAGACAGTGGTGTCAAAGAAGACTATGAACAAGTTTACCGCAAGTTTCCTGTATTGAAAGAACGCCTCTCGCAAGATGCGTCGACATTATCTGGCGGTGAGCAGCAGATGTTGGCAATGGGGCGGGCATTGATGTCAAAACCGCGCTTGCTTTTGCTGGATGAGCCATCGATGGGCTTGGCGCCAATTTTTATCAAAGAAATTTTTTCCATCATTCAAGAAATCAAGCAGCAAGGAACGACTGTGCTGCTGATCGAACAAAATGCGAAAATGGCTTTATCGATTGCTGATCGCGGCTATGTATTAGAAACCGGGAAAATCGTTTTAGAAGGTACCGGAGAAGAATTACTAGCAAGCGATGAAGTAAGAAAAGCGTATCTAGGAGGTTAAATAATGAGCGTAAGTGATTTTATGACGAAGACGGTCATCACCGTCGATTCACAAACACCGATCTTTGATGCAATAGATGTGATGAAGCAGCACGATATCCATCGTCTACCTGTCGTTGATGATGGCAAATTAGTAGGGTTGATCACGGAAGGAACGATCGCTGAAGCAACCCCCTCAAAAGCGACAAGTTTAAGTGTTTATGAAATGAACTATCTCTTAAATAAAACGACAGTCGCTGATATCATGTTGAAAAAAGTGACTACGATTGAACCAGATGCACTATTAGAGGACGCCATTTCCGTCATGCGTAGTGAGAACGTGGGAGTTTTACCAGTCATGGATGATGATGACCTAGTGGGAATCATTACCAACAATGATATTTTCGATGCCTTTTTGAAAATCACTGGCTACCACGATGGCGGAACCCGAGTATCGATCGAGATCACGGATGATCATGTGGGGGTTTTAGCAGACGTGACGAAACTCCTTGCGGATCATCAGATGAGTATTTTGACGATTGTGGTAAATCGGATGGCACTAAAAACAGTTGTTGAGATCCAAGTAGAATCACGGCAAGTCGCAGCAATCGAGAAAATTTTAAGCGAAGCAGGCTATACCGTGACGAGTGCTGTCTTGACGAACCAGAAGTGATCTAAGAAAAAGTAGCTGATCGTAAAGATTGGCTACTTTTTTTATTTCCAGAAGAGATTTTCTTTTTCTTTTGTTGCTTTTCTGTTAAAATAGGAAGGTGCTGTAAAGAAAGAGGTGCAACCATGTCTAAGAAAAATAAAGATATCGAAGTACGTATTGAAGAAACAACAAAAGCCATTCATGGCAAAGACTATACCGTCAATGAATTATTTATCGGAAAAAAACGCATTGGTGAGATTTTAACAACTGGACCAAAAGAATTTCAAAGCTTTTTAGGGGATGAAGATCTAGGTTCGAGCAGAAGCTTAGAAGCTGCCATCGAGATGATTATTCGTCAATGGAATTTACATGAATAATTTCTAGAAAAATTTACTTTTTGCTCTTGCAATTTGTTATCTTTTTCGGTATTATAACTATTGTCAGGTTTGAGAAAAACCTTTTGGAGGAGTAGCGAAGTGGCTAAACGCGACGGACTGTAAATCCGTTCCTTAGGGTTCAGTGGTTCGAATCCACTCTCCTCCACCATTATTGGGGTATAGCCAAGCGGTAAGGCAACGGACTTTGACTCCGTCATGCGTTGGTTCGAATCCAGCTACCCCAGTCAAAGAGATACGTAGAAAAAAACAGCAAGCACTCTTGCTGTTTTTTTGTTATTTAAAAAGAATCGTGTTTTTTTATAAGTACTTAAAGAAACAGGAGGCTGATATGGAAGAAGCCACTTTCAACAAGCTAGTTTCTACGAAATTGAAAAAAGCAATGGTTGCTTTGGGGCATTTCTATGAAACAGGTATGGAGTGGAACGGAAAATCACAGTCGATTCTTTCACAGAAATTTCTTTCAGAGAATTTAAAATATTTGGGCATTTTTGGTTCTGTTTGGTATACTTAGGCAAATCAGTTCCTTTGAGAGAACCATTTTATAGCATGAGAAACGAGCGATGACAGGAATATTGCCGATTTTCGGAAGTGATAACTTTACTAGATGGGGGCTTAACGAAGATGGGAAATGAAACGACTTGGGAGAACACAGACCGCCTTTATCTGTTGTGTCAACCAATCATGCAGGTAAAATCGCTAAGTCAGCAAGAGGTGAATGGCTATGAAGTCTTGCTACGTAGCGAGAAGAACAACCGATTTCCACAGCAAGAATTCAGCACAATGATTCAAACTGAAAGTGGCAATCAGCAATTGATGAGATGGTATGCCAAGGAATTGCGGCGTTTATGCAAAAAAAAGCCGGAAACCCGCTTTAGTGTCAATATACATCCACAACAGCTGCTGTGGCAGTCTACGTGGTCCTTTTTTGAAACGATGGCTGTTTATAAGGCGCAGTTGCAGATTGAATTGACGGAACACCCCGTACGCATACAGCAAGAGTCATTTGATTTGTCTGTAGCCATTGCAAAAATTAAAGCTTATGGTTATGTGATTGCGGTCGATGATATCGGTTGCGGACAAAATACCCTCTCGTTGGTCTTTGCCAATCTTGCCAGCGTTGATTGTTTGAAATTTTCGTTGTTACCGTTTATTCAGCTTGATGAGGAGATTGGCTTCAGCTTTTTGGCTTGTTGGTTGAAGGTTGCCCAAAAATATCAGCTTGAGCTGATCGTTGAAGGGATCGAGAACCGCGAAAAAATGGTCCAGTTGCTTGAGATGGGGGTGCATTTGCAACAAGGATATTTATGGTCTAAAGGAGAGCGATTGTGATGGAATGTTAGAACGAGGCGTGCTTTTGGCGTTTGGTTTGCCGCTGATGATTGCCAGTTTACTGGTGACCGCAGATGTTTTTGTACGAAGTGTGCAAAAAATATCGGTTTCTCGTCCATTTAAGTATTTTATTATTGGTATTCTGACGTTTACGCATTTGTATTTTATTCTTTCTTTCTCAATGAATTCAGTTGGGTTTATCTGTTATCAATACACAACTGCTTTTATTGCGAGTCATTTTTTCTATGGTGATCGTGGCAAGATCTTGATTTTGATAACGCCGTGTATGGTCGTTTTCTATTTACTGTTTGTCGGTTTTTCTGACATTGGCAAAGCCTTTTATTTACCGCTATTAGGTGTCGGTGTCTTTGTCCTTGATTTTCTCTTATCAAAAATCAAGTCGCTGCGTCCGCA
This sequence comes from Enterococcus sp. AZ179, assembly GCF_050498885.1. Lineage (NCBI taxonomy): Bacteria > Bacillati > Bacillota > Bacilli > Lactobacillales > Enterococcaceae > Enterococcus > Enterococcus sp. AZ179. The sequence goes on from NZ_JBMHEO010000001.1 coordinate 2,543,153, forward strand.
ACAGCAATTTTATATGATGTATTTTTTGACCTGCCTGCTCTCACCGCGTTTTTCGATGCTAGTCCATCATACGACGACCTATGACTGGGAAGCGATGCTGGCAGTATTTGTTGGTTCTTTCGTGCTGCTAGGAAGTTTCATGTGGTTGCATCGATTGATTGAGGGGCAAGAATACCAAGTACTGGCAGAGTTGGCGAATAGTAAGATCGATGCGTTGACCGGCTGCTTCAACTATGGGACCTATAACCACGATCTGCTTCAAGCCGTTTCACAGAAAAAGACTGTGACGATCGCCATGATCGATCTCGATCATTTCAAAAAGGTCAACGACCGTTATGGTCATATCGCTGGAAATGAGCTGTTGAGAACCTTTGCCACACGGACGACTACTTTTTTAGAGGCGCATTTTGCCGAGACCTATTCCTTTTATCGTTATGGCGGCGAAGAGTTTTGTGTCGTGATCGAAGGGGATGTCAAAGAACAGACCGTAGCTGCGATGACGACGCTGTGTCAAACCATTTCCAGCAGTATGTTTCCTGTCGCCAATTTTGAAAAAGGGACGATGTCTTTGTCTTGCGGCGTTGAAGCGAGCACCGTTTGTCATGGGGATATCTTGGCAGCCGTTGAAAGAGCCGATCAAGCACTCTATCTCGCAAAACAAAGTGGTCGAAACCGGGTGTGCACCTTGCCTGAGACGTAAAAAAATAATGGAAAAATAATTTACACAAATTCACAAAGAATTAAATGTTTATGCACAAAAAGTTAGTAATAATAAAGAAATAATGTTATTTATTTACAAAATATACATTTTGATTATTTTATTTATCTTGAGAATCTTCGCATATCAACAAAAAGATTGAAACTATGTATAATTTCTGGTAAATTATTCTAAATCAAGAGTGATAAAAACTGTCAATAATAAATAGTGATCCTTACTTGATGCTTTGTCCGCTTTTCCAATGAAATGTCTCTGGAATTGTCCCGTCGAATCAGCAAGTAAGGGTTCTTTTTTTTAGAAAGGAAGCACAGGAAATGGCAAATACGCTGGTTGTCAATACACTCGCAAATTTAGGCGCAATTATCATCAATATTTATTTGTTATTCAAAATCAGTGATGGCTTCGTAGGTCAAGGGACATTCAAAACGAAACAGATCGCAGCGGCGATTGCTTGTGAAACCGTGGTGGGGATGCTGATGATGAATTTCTCTTACGTCGTATACGAAACGCGATTTGACCTGCGCTTTTTACTTTACGCTTTTTCCATGAAATATCTGGGGTGGAAGGTGACCGTACCGACGATGGTCAATCTAGCGTTAGGGCGTTTCTTGTTTGAAGTATCAAAATCTTCTTGGCTGAACTTATATCTTACGTTTTTTTTGATGGTGACACTGACATTTCTGCATGCCTGGGCCAAACGGCGATTTACTGACAAACAAGAGTTGTTCCTATCAATAACCTACTTGATCGCTATCTCCTTTCTTTTTGGTTTTTATTTGACGGGTGATATTCAAAAAACGACCCTAATTTATATAGTTTATGGCATTCTCGCCTATACGTTGGCGTTTTTCCTTTATTCGATAGTCAATGATATGCAGCGCATTTTGGCATTGGTCAAAATCGATGATCTTACGCAGTTGAACAACTTTCGTAAATTTCAAGATGACCGCCAACGCCTAGATACGACCGAGGTGGACTTATCGATCGCTTTGATCGATATCGATCATTTCAAAAATTACAATGACCGTTACGGACACCGTGCCGGGGATGTGATTTTGCAAGAAATCGCTCGTATTTTTTCGACCTACTGTACGGCGAGCAATCCGGTCTATCGCATCGGTGGGGAAGAGTTTGCGATCTTGATCCAAGGAGACGCACAGGCTGCTGCTTATCTCCTTGAAAAAATTCAAAAGCGCATCCGTTACCAAGAAATCATCTTGGATGCCGGTGATTCGGTCAGCATCACGTTGTCGATTGGGATCGCACAACGGCAAAGGGGTGAGTTGCTACAGCAAACGCAAGAACGTGCGGATCAAGCATTGTATCGAGCCAAACGCAGCGGTCGCGACCAACTCTGTCTTTACTGATGGGGGTGGCTTCTTTTCTTTTTTTGTTTTCAAAAATACTACCTTAAATGAGGAACGCATATGGAAAATAGTTTAATCATGATTCCTTCGCTAGAACCGGACCACAAACTGCTGGCTCTGGTGGAGAAAATTCGTTTGCATAACCAGCACCTGCCGATTTTGGTCGTGGATGATGGCAGTGGGGCAGCTTATCAGCCTGTCTTTTCGGCATTGGCACAGCAGTTTGGCTGTCAGGTTTTGACCCATCCAAAGAATCTTGGAAAAGGCGCAGCCATCAAAACCGCCCTCACCGAAGTGCTGACAAACCAGCCAGCTGTTGAATTTATGGTGACCATTGATTCGGATGGGCAGCATGAGTATACCGATATGATGGCTTGCTTAGCAAAGGCCCAAGCCCATCCCGACAGTATTATTTTAGGGACCCGATCCTTTGGCAAAGAAGTGCCTTTGCGGAGTAAGTTCGGCAACATTTTGACCCGAAATATCCTACGTTTAGCGACTGGTCTTGCCATCGAGGATTCGCAGACGGGCTTAAGGGTTTTCCCTCGGAAATTCATGACAGATTTGTTGGCGATCTCAGGTGAGCGCTTTGAATATGAAACGCGGATGCTGATCGAAGCCCAGAAACGGGGGTGGCCGATTCTCTCGCAACCGATCGCCACCATCTATATTGAAGAAAATGCCTCTTCCCATTTTCGGGTCTTGGCAGATTCCGTCGCTATCTATAGCGTCTTTTTGAAGTATTTGTTTTCATCTGTGGTCTCCTTTTTTGTCGATGTGATCGCCTATGCGTTATTGATCCATTTCTTGTCTGTCATCGATCTGTCCTCCATCGTGATCGCTTCGTTGGGTGCCCGCTTGATTTCGGCGATCGTCAATTACTACATCAATCGCGAGCTTGTTTTTGGTCAACGGACAAAGAACAGTATGTTGCAGTATTTCTTATTGGTGATCGTACAGATTTTGCTGTCCTCTTTTCTCGTCTACCTGATTTATTTGATCCTACCGATCGGAGATTCTGTGTTGTTAAAAATAGGCGTCGATTGCCTGCTCTTTTTCTTTAGTTACCATGTGCAAAAAAATGTCATCTTTAAGGAGTGATTGAGGTGGAACAAAAACGTTTGCCTTGGGCGAAAAAAGTCGTTTATTTTCTGGCGTTTGTCTTTTCGCTGATCTATTTATCATGGCGGGGGCTGCATACATTGCCATGGCACGAGTCTTGGTTTGCCTTGCTGTTTGGTTTGCTGCTTTGGGGCAGTGAGATCGTATCGAACTTTACGGGCTTGCTGTTGATTTGGAACAAAAACAAAGCAAAGCCCTTTGAAAAACCGGTCGTGCCAGAAGCCGACTATCCGGCGATCGATGTGTTGATTGCTACTCATAATGAAGAAGTGTCGCTTTTATTAAAAACGGTCAATGCGGCAGTTCATATGAAATACCCCGATCCCAAAAAAGTTCACATCTATTTGTCAGATGACACCAACCGTCCAGAGGTCAAAGCACTGGCAGATAAATTTGGCATCGGCTATATCGGATTGATCGGCAATCAGCATGCCAAGTCAGGCAATCTCAATCATGCATTATCAAAAACCAATTCGCCGCTAGTGGCGACCTTTGATGCAGATATGATTCCTTACTCAGATTTTTTGCTGGAAACAGTGCCATATTTTGTGGCAAATCAGCAGGAACGCCGCAATGACCAGACCATCAAACCGTTGGGCTTTGTTCAAACACCGCAAAGTTTTTACAATGCGGATCTTTTTCAGTACAATCTTTTTTCAGAAGCGGCGATCCCTAACGAGCAGGACTTCTTTTCCAGAGAAGTCAATGTTTTGAACAACGCCCATGATACCGCTATTTATACAGGTTCCAATACGGTGATTGCACGAGAAGCGATCGAAGCCGCTGGCGGATTTCCGACGGACACGATCACGGAAGATTTTGAATTAGGCGCCTTGATCAATTGCCAAGGTTATCGCAGTTTATCAACACTGCAGCCAATGGCCAGCGGTCTGTCTCCAATTGATATCCCAAGTGCCTTAAAGCAGCGGATTCGCTGGGGAAGAGGAGTGGTCCAAAGTGTCCACAATCTCCATTTTTTTAAGAATAAGACGTTGTCTTTGGCGCAAAAAATGGTTTTCTTAAACAGCTATTTGTATTGGTGGTCGTTTCTACGACGGCTACTATTTATTTTCGCGCCGATTTTGTACACCGTCTTTAATGTAAGGGTCGTAGAGACCAACTTTTGGGTCTTGCTGCTGTTTTGGCTGCCAAGCTATACGTTCTTGCATTTGGCGATGCAGGATTTGAGCAGTGATATTCGAACGCAGCGTTGGGGCGAGATCCAGGAAACGATTTTTGCACCTTACCTAGTGATTCCTGTCTTTTTGCAAGCCATTGGCATCAAAGAGACCCGCTTCAAGGTGACTAATAAAGCAGCAACTCAGTCTAAAAAAGACTTGTTGTTTGTGGTGCCGCATTTGTTGCTGTTGATTTTGACGATTATCGGCTTAGTGAAGTTTAATTACGGCAAATTCGGCTCAGAGATTTTCTACGGCAGTGTGTTGACCTTTTGGCTGCTGACCCATTTCTTTAACTTAACCTTTGCGGTCTTATTTTATCTCGGTCGCCCGATTTATCGAACGACGGAACGGTTCAGAGCCCATTATCCTGTTGAAGTTTCCGACCAAGACGCCAGCTATTCTTTGATGACAGAAAATATCTCAGAAAATGGCTTGTCCTTCGTTTCTGACGTTCCTCTTTATTTTCCGCCAGATGCGCCGCTGACTTTTAAAATCACCCGTAATGGCTACCAAGCAGAGATGACTGGAAATATTGTCCGCGTCTTTTCTGGAAAAGATCGCTGGGTCTATGGCGTTGCTTTAAACCAGTTGACAGAAAAAGATTACTTAGCCTATCTGCAGATCATTTATGATGGCTTCAATCAAAGCCTGCCGGTTCTGCGGGATCCGTGGATGACCTTCTTTGACAGTCTTTTTGAAAATCTCGGTAAGCATCTGCTGCAAGCCAAACAAAAGCCATTGCCGCCTCAACGAGTGCCCATACTGACCATTGATCAAAAATGGCACTTTGATGAAGGAACCTATGCGGTCACAACATTTGGTTTTGATCAGTTCACGTTGGCAAAAACAGAAGAGGTCGAGATGCCGGTCCATCTAAACTTACCGATCAGTAATCTTGTGCTTCACGCTGAAAAAGCGACGCTTCAGCCAAAAGAAAATCAAGTGATATATCAAGTAAGCAATCTTTCAGAGCTGCGTTCCACAGTAGCCCTCCAAGAATGGGTAGACAGCTTGCTGAGAAAGGAGGCAGACGATGATCGAGATCCTGCTGCGATTTAGTCTATTTGGTTTATCATTAGCTGGCTATGCCTATCTTTTTGTACGAGTTTGTCATTTTACCAAATACATTAGCTGGATCGCTGCCTGCTGTTTGCCGATCCTCGTTCTTTCCTTTGTCGCATATGGTCCCAAAGGATGGTTGATCTGGGGGGCCTGGTTTTTATTTGGTCTTGGCTTACTATTATGCGTTTGGCGTTTTTGGCAGGAGCGCCATCAGGTGCGCTGGGGTTTACAAGAGCCCATCATGCTGTGGTTTTATGGCTATTTTACTTTGTTCGTTTTAACATTGCTTCACAGTCATTTGACCCACTATGACAACTTCTCTCATTGGGCGACGATCGTTAAATTCCTTTATACGCAGGGACAATTGCCAACGGCAACCGATGCCATCATCAGTTTTACTTCCTATCCTTTAGGCAGCTCACTGTTTGTTACTTATACAGCAATCATCGTTGGTTATCATGAGAATGTCTTGCTGATTGGTCAATTGATTTTGATTTTCTGTAGTCTGTATAGTTTTTTTGCGATTATTCGTGATCCGAAAAGAAAGCTGGCTTTTGTCTTGGTCTTCACCAGCATGGCCGTATTCAATTATTTTAATATTGCGATTCGAATGAATAATTTGCTGGTAGACTTCATTCTTCCCGTTTTAACTTTGGCAGGCATCTCCGGGTTATTTTCTTTAAAAGGCAAAGTGCTGCCTTCAATCAGCTACTTTCTTTTGATTGGCGCCTCTCTTGATTTGGTCAAAAATAGTGCCGTCTTTTTTCTGCTGATTTTAGGTGGCTATTTACTAGTCTGCTTATGGCAGGCATCAATTCGTTGGCGGCAACGGCTAGGCTTGATGATTGTAGGATTAGCTGCCATTGGGCTATCTGTCCTGCCGGCGATTCTTTGGAACCTGCATGTCAAAGCGAATTTTCCTAAATCAAAGCATGAAGTCAGCGTGACCGCTTATAAACAGATTTTTGGCGAAAAGGATTCACAGATACTAAAACAGATTACGGATGTTTTTGTCAAAACTATTACGGATATTGCGACGGTTTCCACGCAGGGGATTCTTTTGATCGAAGTCATCCTGTTGGGCAGTTGGCTATTTGTCCGATTTATTATAAAAAAACGCAATCCATTTCTAAAAGAACTGCTGTTGATCGATGGTATTATTGGTCTCTATTACTTGGGTATTTACGCCATGTTCTTGTTCTCGATGCCCACTGATGAAGCACTGTCTTTGGCAGGGTTCGATCGCTATGCTTCGAGTATTGTGATCTTGGCATTAGGTTTGATGACCTTTTTCATGGTCCGGGGCATTGATCATTTGTATCATGAACAAGCGATCGATCGGCGAAACTACCGTAGTTTTGCCAGCTTGACCACAAAAAAAATCTATCAATACAGTACCTTGATTCTGTTATTTTTTGCGACATTGCTGATCCTTTCAGAAAATAATGGCATGCGTTATACCAATCGTGAATATGCTGATTCGATTCCAGCACAGGTTTCAGCCGTTACTGGCGATCACTTTGACCTGAACCAGAAAAAATATTTGGTGGTCAGTACCAACAAAGAAGCAGTAGACAGCTACTTAGTTGGCTATGTCGGCAAATATTACTTGTTTTCACCCAATGTCGATGGCCGAGAGAATTTCCTCTTACCAGATGCAGATTTTCGCACGCTATTAAAGCAATACGATGAAGTCGTCATCTTAGAAGAACACTACACCTTTAATGCCATGACGAAGAAGCTAACAGGCAAGACCTTTGCCCCTGGTGTTTATTCGGTGGCGGAGGTGTTGGGGCAATAGATGAAGGAATTTCTCAAGCGCGTCTCCTTATTAGAGAATCAATAGTAAAAATACCAATGAAACAGACGTATCGTTTGTTCATTGGTATTTTTTTTCTGTTCCCACTGAGTAATATCCTCTATACTATGAAAATACCAAAAGACATGTAAATAATCTGGATTAAACGAAAGGGTACACATGAATAAAAAAACGGCGCAATATTTTCAGTGCCTATGATTTACTGTAATCAATGCAGTAAAAGTAAGTGTTTTCATTTTTTTGAGAAAAAGCTACCATTAGAAATGTAGACGAGGTGAAAGTTTCATGATCAGTGAACGGGAAAAAGCAATTATTCGATATCTCTTAGAGAATGGACCAACAACGGTTGCTAAAATTGGGTTGCATATGTCGCTTTCGCAAAAGACAGTTTCGCAATCGCTAAAGAGAATTGATGAATTTTTGCAGGAAACAGCAATAAGGCTTGTTCGCAAACCTAGAGTAGGTGTATTTCTTGATGGCGATTCAGCTGAAATTCTAAAGTATCTTGATGGGAACGAGGAATCAAACTTACCGACGAGCAAAAAAGATCGTATTCAGTTTCTTTGCTTTGAAATACTGAAACAAAAAACGTATTTTACGCGTCAACAACTGCAAGATGCACTCTACATCAGTAAATCAACTTTAGAAAATGACATGGGGCAGGTAAGCGAGATCTTTCGTCATTTTAACGTTACGATTGAAGTTTTACCGGGGAAGGGTTCCTTTTTGAATTTGTCAGAACAAGAAAAACGTCGTTTAGCATTTGATTTGATCTACTATTTCTGGGGTGGAAATTGGAAAATAACACAAGAGCAGCAACGCTATTTGCATTCGATTCAAGGAATTCCTCAGTTTGTTAATGATTTTATTGACCTGACAAAAATTTCTTTAGTTGATACGCTCTTACAAGAGTATTTGAAAAAAGAACAAATTACGCTTAATGATGCTGCCTATCACTCACTATTGCTTCATCTAATCATCATGATTGATCGGGTCAAAGAGAAGAATTATCTGACTTTCGAAGAAAGAAGCCATCCTTTGATGGAGAATAGAGCTTTTTATCGATTTATCGCATCAATAGAAGAAACGTTTTCTCTGTCGTTGCCAGTTTCGGAAGTTTATTATATTTCGCTTCATATCTATGGGGATTCGTTGATGAAGAAGAATGACTCCGATGATTTTCTTGATGAAACGATACGAAAATTGATTCATGAGACGATCTCCCTACGCAATGAAAGTCTTTTGTTAGGATTGGTATCACATATCAAAGAAGCTATTTATCGCATTCAAAAAGGATTAGTCATTCATAACCCGTTTCTAAATGATGTGAAGAAGAATTTCCCTTTGTCTTTTGAGGAAGCGCTTCGATTAGCTCATGCCTTAAATTGGCAGTTTTCGATTTCGATCCCCGAAGATGAGGTTGCTTTTCTGGCCGTACACATCCAAGTGATGAAAGAACAGCGAGAAGAAAAACAACCGCAGAAAGTGAGTGTCTTATTAGTTTGTAGCAGTGGGAAAGGCACTTCACAACTATTAGCTGCTCGCATTCGGAGAAATTATGAGCAAATCGATATTTCCAGAATTCTTTCTATTCAAGAGTTGATTCAGACCAATATTTATGAGGACTTGATTTTATCGACAGTGGATTTAAAAATCGATTCGATTCCAACAATCAATGTTTCACCTGTACTGAATAAAGATGAGCAGCGAAAAATAGAAACCTTTTTAAAAAATGTCGAAGAAAAGCAAAATGGTTCTTTCAGTCAGTTTGCGAAACTGATTCACGAGGACTTGATTTTTTTAGATCATCATTTTGAAAATTATCAAGAGGTGATTACATTTATTGGTGAGCAGTTGGTTACTCGTGGGTATGTGATCGAGGAAATGATTGATTCTTCCCTAAAAAGGGAACAGCTTTCCTTTACTTCTTTTGGACGATTCGCAACGCCTCATGGGACGCCAGAATACGTGAAAAAATCAGCGATTGTATTTTTACGTCTTAATAATGAGATCCACTGGGGAGAAACAAAGGTGAAATATGTCTTTTTCATCTGTATCAAGGATGAAACTGTACAAGACCTTGAGGAAATCTATGACACGATGCTTAATGTGATGGAATCAGATGAACGAACCTTCCTCCTTAAAGGGACGAAAGATGAATTAAAAAAGTATTTACAAGGGGGAACATAAAATGAATATAGAAACACTACTACCTTTTGAACATATTGTTCTTGGTCTAGAGGCAACCACTAAAGAAGAAGTGGTCCGTCAATTAGCAAAAATATTAGTAATTGAAGGAATCGTTCAATCCGAAAATGAGTATGTTCAATCAGTCATGGAAAGAGAAGATCACTCGACCACAGGAATAGGCAATAATATAGCTATCCCTCATGGAAAAAGTCGTGCAGTTTCTGAACCCGCAATCGTTTTTGCTCGGTTAAAGGCACCATTAGAATGGCAATCTTTAGATGATGAACCGGTAACGGTTGTGATTATGCTTGCTATTCCTGAAGAACATCAAGGAGACACCCATTTACGGATTTTATCAGAAATTGCCATGAAATTGATGGATGAAGACATCACAGAAGCGCTGAAAAGCGAAACAGATAAAGAGATTATCGCGAAATTATTAAGCGAATAAAATGGAGAAAAGGGGAAAGACGAATGAAGAGAAAAATTATTGCAGTAACGGCGTGTGCCACAGGAGTTGCTCATACCTTTATGGCGGCACAGGCGCTAAAAAAAGCAGCAGCGAAACGTGGCGATTTAATCAAGGTTGAGACACAAGGAGCAACAGGTATCGAAAATGAATTGAACGAGCGGGATTGTCAAATTGGGGAAGTCGTGATTTTTGCCGTTGATACGAAAGTGAGAAATGAGGAGCGTTTCAATGGCAAAATGATTCTCAAAGTCCCGGTAGCAGCCCCTATAAAAAACGCAGAAAAAGTAATTGAAGATGCATTAAAGCTGATTGATCAATAAAGAGGAGGAAAATCAGATGAAAAAGTTGGCAAGTGAAATGAAAAATCATGTTTTAACAGGAATATCTTATATGATTCCTCTAGTGATTGCCGGAGCAGTTATCATGGCGATTTCTCGAGTAGGTGGATCAATATTTGGGATTGTCGATATTTGGGACGCCTCTCATGGAGAAAGTGCGAATACGATCATCCGATTACTCCATAGTTTAGATGGATTCGGAGGGATTGCGTTAGGATTGATGTTTCCCGTAATATCGGCATTTATTGCTTATTCGATTTCCGATAAGCTAGGGATTGCCCCTGGTCTTGTTGGAGGTATGTTAGTAAAAGACATTAACGCAGGCTTCTTAGGCGCAATTGTTTCAGGGTTGATCGCTGGGTACATCTGCTTGTGGATCAAAAACCATATCAAACTGCCAAAATCGATGGCATCGGTAGTTCCAGTGTTCTTAGTTCCTGTTTTAGGTACTTTAGTCACTGTCCTACTTGTGAACTATGTGATCGGTACACCATTTGCAGCTATCAATGTGGGCTTAGAGTCATGGTTGAACGGATTGAGTGGCGGAAATGCGATCGTGATGGCGGCAGTTGTAGGGGCAATGGTTGGATTTGATCTTGGAGGGCCAGTAAATAAGGCAGCTGTGACAACCGCGATGGCTTTATTGACAAGTAACGTTTATGCACCAAACACTGCAGCACAAGTGGCGATTATCATTCCGCCAATTGGTTTAGGATTAGCGACTGTTTTTGCAAAGAATAAATACAATAACGAACTAAAAGAAGCAGGAAAATCGTCGATCATTATGGGACTAGTAGGTATTTCAGAAGGAGCGATCCCATTTGCGGTGGAAAATCCACTAAAAGTGATCCCAGTGAATATGATTGGTTCAGCGGTTGGTTCTGCAATGGCTGTAGGTCTAGGAGCTGTCAATACAGCGCCAATCTCTGGTTTTTATGGTTGGTTCACCGTAGAAAAATGGCCACTGTATGTTTTATCGATTGCTACTGGCTCATTATTCATTGCGATTTGTACAAGCTTGCTACGTTCAAAAGATGCGGGGAAAGAAACAGATGCCACGATGGAAGAGTTTGACGAAGCGGCTTGGGAAGAGCAGTGGGAAGCATAGCTATGACAAATGTACACATAGTAAACCACACCCATTGGGATCGTGAATGGTATTTTACTTCGATGGACTGTGTCGTTTTGAGTGACCAATTATTTAGTGATGTACTAAAAGAACTAAAGAGGCAACCGACTGCATCTTTCGTGCTAGATGGACAACTGTCTATTCTGGTCGATTATTTAGAACTCTATCCTGAGCGCTTGACTGAGGTCAAAGAGTTGATCGCCAATGGTCAATTGTTCATCGGGCCTTGGTACACCCAAACAGATGCCTTTTTCGCTTCTGGTGAGTCCATCATTCGAAATGCCATGATTGGTATATTTGATAGCAAAAAATATGGCAGCTATATGCCGATCGGCTATTTGCCAGATACATTTGGTTTTAATGCTCAAATGCCAACCATATTGAACGAAGTTGGACTTGATAACATTATCTTTTGGCGAGGCATCGATTTAGGGGAACAGGTCAAATCCCCTTACTTTAAATGGACGAGTTTAAGTGGGCAAGATTCACTGTATGCGGTGAATTTTCCTCAAGGATATGGTGCACAGCAGCAATTGGAGCCAACGAGCAGTTATGTAGATGGCAGACTCGATAAAGGTGTCGATTTTATTAAGAGCTACGCGAATGAACCTGAAATCTTGATTCCAACTGGAAATGATCAGTTAGGCATTGTTTCTGCCATAGAAGAAAAACTAACGAAAATCAATCAGCTTGGAAAATACAAGTATCAATTGAGCACCTATCCAGCATTTATGGAGATCGTCCGTCAAAAAGAACTGGAAGTTTATCAAGGAGAGTTTCGTGCACCGGTTTTTGCACGGGTTCACAAAACGATTGGTTCTGTACGAATGGATCTGAAACGTGAGATTTTTCGATTAGAAAACAAATTAGTTTTAGAAATTGAACCAATGTTAGTTATTGCGAAAGATTTAGGGATCGAATTAAGCAATCGCTTGCTAATGAAAGCTTGGAAAAAGTTATTTGAATGTCAAGCCCATGATAGTTTGGCAGGCTGTGTATCAGATAGTGTTGCACAAGATATCAGTCATCGATTAAAAGAAATCAGTGAGATTTGTGAGAGCATTGAAAATTTGATTTTAAAAAGAATCAGTGAAGGACTCGCTTTACAAGCCAACCAATTTCTGATTCTTCATCCAACACCAGTGCCATTTCAAGGAGAGAAATTAGTTAAGATCGTATCCAGAACCAACAATATCAAGGTTATTGGAGCTGATTCATCTGTACTTGAAGCAGTGTATATCCCAAGCAGGAAAAATATTATGGAAGAAACTCCGGCTGGCAACCGTTTTATTGAAGAAGAGGGGTATTATCTGTTAACCGTTCAAGTGACCTGTGCCTTTTCAGGCCTTGGTTATCAAGTCCTTACATTTGAAGAGCAAGAGACAACTCCCGAATCGTCTTTAGATCAAAACACATGGATTAGAAATGGAAAATACATGCTTTCCTTTGAAGACGGCCACCTGATTTATTCAGATGGAAAACAACAGATCGTGGATTTCTTGTCGATCATCGATGATAGTAATGCCGGTGATACGTATGACTATTCGCCTATTTTGAATGATCAACCGATCACGCTTCGTTTTTCCAGCTGCAAAGGGAAGCAAGAAACATTGGTTTTGGAAGGAAGTTTACAGCTACCGTATACGATCGAAGAACGGATGAAAGGAATCGCCACCAAAACATTCGCTTATACATTGACCCTCCAACTGACAAAAAATGGTGAGGTAAACGCAAAGCTACGTTTTAAAAATACGCTTTTAAATCATCGGATTCGAGTGAAAGCTCGATTAAACAAGCCGATAGAAAGAGCGGTTGCGGCCATTCAATTTGGCTATCTTGAAAAAAGAAATCAAACACTGGAAAATTGGCAAGAAAAATATGCAGAAAAACCTGTCAATATTGAACCATTTGAAAAACAAGTGGTTGTTTATGATCAAGAGAACGCCCTCGTTTTTTATAGCGAGCAGAGCAAAGAGTATGAATATATCGATGACTCCTTATATGTAACGGTACTAGCTACAACCGACTCTCTAGGAAAACCAGATTTGTTGTATCGACCAGGTCGTGCTTCTGGCGATACAACCAAAAAGGGACATATTATGATGGAAACACCTCTTGCTCAAATGGAAAACTATGAGATGGTCTTCGATTTTTCCCTAAGGGTCGCATCAACAGCTATTTCTGAAGAGTTGTTGGCTACTTGGAAAACTGTTAAAGAACAGCCATCGATTTCTTATCAATTGCAAGATTTGAATTACTTTATTTATCGTATAGACAATAAAATTCAAAAGCGCATTGATCCATTATCTCTGACCGACATGTCTCTTTCTTTGTTGTCTTGCAGCTTAGAACCAGGTGTGGGAGTCAGTGCGCTCCATAATGCTTATTACTCTGAGGGAATCGTTGTCCGTTTCGTCAATTCAACGAACAAAGAGCGTCCTCTTGAGCCCAAAAAATTATTTAATGGGTACGAATATCAGCGAATCAATGCCTTAGAAGAACCGCTTGAAGCGGATCATATCATCCACGCTTATGGAGTAGCAACCTATTTATTAACTAAAAACTAGGAATAAAGAACACAAAATTTGTCGAGAAGGAATTGCTTCTGTAACGTTTTCCTCTACAAGATTTTGTGTTCTCGCTTTTTTACAATATTTAGAAGGAGTTTTTATGTCCGTACAACTTTTATTGCTTGCCTCACTTCCTGCACTAGGATGGGGCTTAATGCCAATCGTCTCTAAATTGATGGGAGGAAAATCAGAGGAACAACTGCTAGGAACAACAATCGCAGCCTTGATTTTCGGTAGTGTATTTGGTTTCTTGAATCAAGTGAGTTATGCCATGGTGCCATTTTTCATCAGTTTATTATCTGGGGTTTTTTGGGCTTGCGGACAATACTTCCAATTTCTCGCTTTGGAGAAAGCGGAGGTTTCTAAAGTAATGCCCGTCTCCGTCGGGACCCAATTATTATTTGTTACATTAGCATCTGGCTTCTTTCTCAAAGAATGGACAGATTTAACGACTGTAATTTTCTCAATCATGGCATTAGGAGTCATTCTAACAGGTGTTTTCCTTGTAACTAAGACAACTCATCAGCAAACAGGCTTAACACAGCAAGTACTTCTTTATCTATGTTGTTCTTCAGCTTTTTTGATGCTATATGTGACAGTCACTGGTCTGTTTCAGATAAGTGGCGCACAGATTTTCTTGCCTCAGGCAGTAGGGATGTTTCTCGGGGGAAGCGTAATTTCCTTGAAAAGTAAGCAACAGTTGCATTTCCGCAAAATAATCCGCAATTTAGGTACTGGTAGCACATGGGTTATCGCGAATACTTCGTTATTCGCTGTATCGTCTTCTTTAGGTGTAGGCGTAACCTATTCATTTTCTCAAATGAGCTTACTTGTTGCTACTTATGGAAGTATTATCCTCTTAAAGGAACAAAAAGTTGGCAGAGAAAAGCAATTTGTAGCTCTTGGTAGCTTGCTCTATATTGTTGGTGTATTAGGGATGAGTTGGTTGAAATAACTTTGCACCTGAGCAATTTTAGTTAGTGATCAATAAAGTAGCAGATAACAGTTTAACCAATAAAGAACTTATCTTAAAAATCAAAGAGTGGGTAACCACTCTTTTTTTTGTTTAGAACATGAATATTTAACTTATGCCACATTTTTTTATTTAAGCAAGTAGCGACATAGAATCATTTTTTCTTTTTTGGCGTATGCCCATAATACAGTTTGTATTTTTTATAGAAAAAAGTGATATTGGTGAAACCTGCTTCAGCCGCACATTGGGTGATTGGTTTGGTGGAGGAAGCAATTAAGTTGTGGGCGAGATTCAATTTCTTTTCGATAATCAATTCGGTCAAATTTTTACTAGTTTCTCGTTTGATCAATGCACTTAAATAGGAAGGAGAATAGTTAAAAAGGGTGGCGAGTTTTGGCAAAGTAACCGTTTGGAAGTTCTCTTCGATATAGGTCAAGATCGCTAGAATGTGCTGTTTTTTTGCCGCTTCTTGCTTGTTGGTCTGATAGTCGAACTCACGTACGAGAAAAGTGAAAAGAATGGCTATTAGATTGCTGATGATTCGTTTACTACCAATGGCTTTTTCATAAGTTTCTTTCAGCATTTCTTGAATCACAGCATGGATCCGATCATCTTTATTGTTCTTAAAGACAATATATTGGTCATGCGCGTGCTTGTCTGACAATGCAGTCAGAACAAAATCAAGCACGACCCCTTCATTAAACTGTTCTCGACTAATCAATTGAGCGAAATAATCCCGCTTGATCAAAAGATTGATCAAAACATCGTCTTCACCAGTCATTTCAATCGAATGGGGAATTCCGGTATCAATCAGACAAATTTGTCCTTTTGTCAGCGTAACTTTCTGATCATCGATCAATTGGGTGCATGTTCCTGAGTAGATATAATTTAATTCGATAAAACTGTGGTTATGATAAGGAACTGGACTGAAGCGGCTTTGCTTTAACAGAGTAAAGTTTTCTTGTTCTTCCATCAGATTATCGAATAAGTAAACTTGTCGGCCATTGATCATCACTTTTTCCAGCTGTTGATAATAGTCAGAAAGGTGATTTGGATGGTCTCTGTGATAGCATTCCCGCTCAGATAACTGAAAAAGCTTTTTTTCCATTTCTTCGGTTGTCATTATGATCTCCTCCTTTCGTAAATCTAAAAATGTGATAATTATCTGCAAAGAAGATGACATTGTTTCAATCTGCAGAATTGCTTATGATACATTTGAAAGCGTATTTATTATGATTTTAAATGAAGTTGAATGAGAAAGAAAGAGGAATTTGTATGAAAAAGATAACGAATTTATTGAACGAAAAATATGATAATCATATTTTTCCGTTTTTATGGATGCATGGAGAAGAGAAGGAGACGATTCAAACTTACATCAATAAAATTTACGAAGCCGGCATCCGATCTGTCTGCATCGAATCACGCCCTCATGAAGAATTTTTGAAAGCGCAATGGTGGGACGAGTTGGCGATCATCATTGAAGAGTGTGAAAAAAGACAAATGACACTTTGGATTTTGGATGACAAGCACTTTCCAACAGGCTACGCCGCAGGAGAAATTGAGAAGAATCATCGACATTTGCAGAAAGAATTTTTGAATTTTCGACAATTTGATTTTGTAGGCCCAAAAAAGAATGCTGGAATTATGTTGGATTGGTGTTTCAATGCAGAGCGACCGAATATTTTGAATTCCGAAGGGGAAACGGTTAACGAGAGTGGCAAATCATTTTTTTCTGCTGAAATCATCAGCGCCGTTGCGGTCAAAAAAACTGGATTTAAGCAGATCAGCGAGGAGGAGTGGATCGACCTTACAGACTCAATGATTGATGAGACATTGTATTGGTCTATTCCTGAAGGAGAGTGGAGTATCTTTGTCTTTTACACGACACAAGAAGGAGGGGAAGCTTCGACACAAGGGTACTTGAATCCTTTGGTACCAGAAGCAACGGATGTTTTGCTGGAAACGGTTTATCAAAGTCATTATCAACACTTTGGAGAGAAATTTGGCACAACGATCCAAGGATTTTTCTCAGATGAACCGCGGTTTGGGAATATCAAGGGTCCTGATGCAGTCCTTGGAAAAGTAGATATGCCATTGCCGTGGCGGTATGATTTGTTGACTTTGTTAGCAAACCAGCTAGCCATATCTGAAACTGAGCTGCGAGGGCTGTTGCCGGCTCTCTATCGTGGTGAATCAAAACAGATGGCTAAGATTCGTTACAATTATATGTCGTTGGTTTCTGAGCTATATAGTCAACACTTTTCTCAGCGGATCGGACGCTGGTGTCGGGAACATAAGGTCGACTATATCGGACATGTGATTGAGGATAACAATGCCCATGCACGTTTAGGCTATGGGGCAGGTCACTTCTTTCAATCGATGAAAGGACAATCGATGGCAGGGATCGATGTCGTTTTGCATCAATTGATGCCGCAACAAAATGACGGATACTTTGAAGCCATGACATCTACTGGCTGGGATGGCGAATTTTTCCATTACGCATTAGGGAAAATGGGGGCATCTTTAGGAAACTTAGACCCTGTGAAACAAGGTCGAACGATGTGCGAAGTATTCGGTGCATATGGTTGGTCAGAAGGAACCAAACTGATGAAATGGCTAACCGATCACATGCTGGTGCGAGGGATCAATCATTTTGTCCCTCATGCTTTTTCAATGAATGACTTTCCTGATGCCGATTGCCCGCCACACTTTTATGCGCAAGGCCATAATCCACAATTTGAGGGCTTCAAACAGCTGATGACGTATATGAATCGTTTGAGTTATCTATTTAGCGACGGGAAACATCAAGCGGATATTGCTGTGCTGTACCATGCTGAAGCGGAGTGGGCAGGCGCTTATATGCCGATTCAAAAAGTTGCTCGTGAACTGATGGAACATCAATACGAATTTGAAATCGTTTCGGTTGAGATGATGCTTGATGCGCAATTTACGGATCAAACGTTTGTCATCAATGAGTATGCCTTTCAAACACTAGTCATTCCATATACTGAGCGAATGTCTGGTCCATTGATCAAAAAGCTGACAGCTCTCGCAGAATCTGGAATTCAAATTATTTTTGTTGAGGAAATGGTGAAAGAAGCCCTTGAACAAACTCTGCTTACCCATGAACTGCGGCTTCTCGCTCGCCTTACGGAAGTAACACCGCTCACAGCACTTACTGATAACGTTGGCTTGAAGGTAGGGGATCGTTTAGAAACATCAAAAGCTCTGCCGTATTTGCGCTACTATCATTATCAGCAGCAGACAGATGAAATATTCATGCTTTTCAATGAAAATGACAGTGAATCGCTGCAGTTTCAGGCTGTTTTTCCTGCTAAGAAGCCTTTAGTTCAATATGATCCAGTAGAAAATAAACTGAAACCTGTGTCATATAAAAATGGCAGCTATGAGATTCATTTAGCACCAGCAGAGAGTATGATTCTTTTTGAAGCTACCTCGGAACAACCATTGCTTATTGATAGAAGCAAACCAGTGAAAGAAGTTCATCTAAACGATCAGCCATGGCAAGTCACTTTCGAAGGAATCGGGAAAGAGCAAGCGGTAGTTGCCTGTCAAAAACAATATTCGTCATTGCCTTTACTGGGAGTCGGTGATGACTTCAGTCGGTTTAGCGGGAAAATCACTTATACCGTGGACTTCCCTAAAGCAGCAGGAGAGGTTTTATTAAGTATTGAAGATGCTTCAGAAGTTGTGACTGTTTCAGTGAACGGTCATTGTGTAGGCACAAGAATCAGTACACCGTATACATTTGAGTTGACGGACCTGCTTCAAGAAACGAATAATTCCATCCAGATTGAAGTGATCAATAATTTAGGTCGCAGTATGAGGGATTATCTTTCACAGTTTGTCCTGTTCGAGCCTTTGGGGATCACTGGCGAAATCAAACTTTTTATTGAGGAGGAGCAAAAATGAACAACCAGCAGTTGGCAACAGAGGTTTTAAAGGAAATTGGTGGAAAAGCCAATATCGAATCGGTGACCCATTGCGTCACACGTCTGCGTTTTGTATTGCATGATACAGATACCCCAAGTAAGGAGACCATTGCTAGTCTTGACGGAGTGATTTCAGTCGTTGAACAGGGCGGACAGTACCAGATCGTTTTAGGAAATCGTGTAAACGATGTCTATGAAGCGGTCCTGCAACAAGTCGGCGAATTAATAGAAGACACTACCCATGAAAAAACAAAAAAATCTCTTTTTGATCAGTTTACCTCCACGATTTCAGGGATTTTCACGCCAGCTTTAGGCGCTATGGCTGCGTCAGGAACGATCAAAGGGATCTTGACGATTTTATCAGTAGCAGGTATTTTGTCAGAAACTTCGGGAACCTATATCGTTTTGTATGCATTGTCTAATGCTTTCTTTTACTTCATGCCAATCTTATTAGGTGCTTCGGCGGCAAATTATTTTAAATTAAACAGCTATGTCGGAATGTTGATTGGGGCATCATTGATCTATCCTACTTTGCTGCCGTATGCGACAGAAGGTAGTTTGACCTTTTTGTCGATTCCCGTGAATATGATGGACTATACTTCTTCCGTTTTTCCGGCAATCATTGCTGTCTGGGTGGCAGCCAAAATCAATGGCTTCGTTCAGAATTGGCCGTTGAAAGATTTGCGATTCATGGTACAGCCTCTTATCGTGTTACTAGTTTCTGTCCCTCTTGCCTTGCTGGTCGTTGGTCCAATTATATCCAACTTATCCAGTCTACTGGCAACGCTTGTTAATAATGTTTATCACTTCAGTCCGGTTTTGGGCGGGCTGGTGATTGGGGGACCATGGATCTTGATGGTCATGTTCGGATTGCATTGGGCATTCATTCCAATTTTTCTTAACAACATGGCGATGCAAGGATTCGATCCTGTGATGGGTCTGCTCTTAGCGAACCAAATGGCAATGGCTGGAGCTGTCGTGGCGGTTGGTCTACGAACGAAAAACGATAAAACGAAAGCACTCGCATACTCAACAGGTCTGACAACCCTGATTGGTGTCAGTGAACCAGCATTGTACGGAGTATTACTTCCTTATAAACGTCCGTTGATCGCTGCTGTCATCGGTGGAAGTTTAGGTGGTGTTATTGCAGGATTTATGCAGACAGTGCAGTATTCTTTTGGTGGTTCAGGATTGTTGGGTATTCCTTTGATTATCAATCCAGCAGGAATCGATGGTGGATTTTATGGTGGGATTGCTTCGCAGGTAGTAGGGCTTGTTGCGGCATTTCTAATCACCTATTTTTGGGGAATTGTAGAACCTGAAAAAAGGAAAGCAGTCAATTCAAAAGAGCCAGTGAATACAAAAATCAATTTTCAAGAAGTCGTTCAAGGAGAAGTCGTTCCCTTAACAGAGGTTCCTGACAAAGTTTTTTCAGAAGGCTTGATGGGGCAAGGGAAAGCAATCAAACCACAATCAAACACCTTTTATGCCCCTTTTGATGGCGTGGTCACTGCTTTATTTCCAACAAAGCATGCGATCGGCTTGACCAGTGATCAAGGCGTTGAACTTTTGATCCATATCGGTGTTGACACAGTAGAGCTAGAGGGAAGGCACTTTACGACCCTTATTGAAGCAAATCAAGCAATCAAAAAGGGCCAGCCGCTGATAAAAGCCGATCTCGCAGCTATCCAAGCAGAGGGATATGCGACCATTACGCCAGTTGTGGTAACGAATGCGTCAGCATTTGAGAAGATCATGAATGAAAAAGAGTCACTTATTGTTGCCAACTAAAACCTTAGATTCAATGAAAAGAAACATGAAATCAGTGAATGATTTCATGTTTCTTTTTTACCGTCCATTCTCCGTTTGTCGATAATCACTAGGTGAAATGCCGACTTTTCTCTTGAATAAACGGCTGAAATAGGCGGTGTTTTCGATGCCGATCGCCAATGAGATCTCTTTGATGGAAAGACGAGAATAGCGCAAAAGGTCTTTCGAGTAAGAGATGCGTTTGCTGATCTGGTACTCGATGGGGGGCAAGCCCATGTATTTGGAAAACTCCTTGACGATTTGATACTTATTGATATGGTACCTTTCCTCCAAAGATTCCAAGGTGATCCCTTGACGGAAATCCTCTTCTAGCTGGTTACGAATCTGCAAAATATAAGGCGGGATCTCACTATCCGAAAAATCGAGATGATATTTTTGCAGGAGCAGTTCATTGAGTAGCTGATGGATCAAAACAGAGCTTTGGAAGGCAGTTTTCGCATTTGGTTCTGGCTGTAACATCAATAAATCTTGTAAGACCAAATGGATCGGATTTTGGCGGCTGCTGGCAGGATTTGTGTGAAAAACTGGACTGCCATTTTTGAGAAATTCATCATAAAACGCTGCGACGTTGGCGCCATATAGATGGATCCAGTCCATTTCCCAGGGCTCTTGACTAACGGTGCGGTAGTACTGATAGTCTAGGCAGTCGATAAAAAACACATCACCTGCTTTTAATTGATAGCTTTTTCCTTTGTAGCGCAATTCACCGCAACCGGACAATGTATATTTGATCAAATAAGAAGGCAGGTTCTCTCGTTCTGTAAAGTAAGGTTTGCTGGCTTTGAAATAGCCGATTTCTTGAATGTAATAGAAAAGTTCACGCTGCTTTTGGGTTGAAGTATTGATGTAACGCAGTGAATCGGTTGACCATGAGTGGTTGGCTTTTTCCCAGTAATCCATCGGATCCTCCTTTTTACCAAGATTGTGCAAGTCTTTATCAAAATTGTGTGATGAAACTCGTTGATTGTCAAGCTAAAATTGAGGCAACAAGAATGAATCAGTAAATTGTAATCGATTTATTTTTAACCAAGATAATGAAAGGTGGAGACCAGTGAACACATTTATCGCAATCGATATCGGCGCATCAAGCGGTCGTCTGATGTTGAGCCGTTGGGAAAATGAGCAGATCACTTTAGAAGAGATCCATCGCTTTAAAAACGGCTTTCGTCCCCTTGAAGGCTTTGACCGCTGGGCGATCGATTATTTGATCCAAGAGATTTTAGTAGGACTGAAAAAAGTGAAACAAGCCGGTATCAATGACTGCTTCGTCGGAATCGACACCTGGGCAGTGGACTACTGTTTGATCGATCAAGCAGGCGAACGTTTAGGCGACCCAGTCGCTTATCGAGATAGTCGCACCAATGATGCGATCGCGGCTTTTGGCCAGCGCTATTCTTTGCAAAAACTGTATGAGAAAACAGGCATTCAGCTGCAGCCCTTCAACACGATTTTTCAATTAGCTACAGAAGAAGCGCAACTGTTGCAAAAAGCCGACAAACTGCTGTTGATTCCAGATTATTTGGGCTACGTTTTTACCGGCAAGATGGTCACGGAAAAAACCAATGCCTCGACGATGCAGCTTCTAAATGCCAATACCCAAACATGGGATGTAGAATTATTAGCTGAGATTGGCGTAACAGAAGGACTGTTCCCACCATTGGTTGATGCTGGAACGGTTTTAGGCACACTGCAAACTCAGAAGTTTCCAGCCTATGATTTGCCACAAGCGACCTTTGTCACTGTCGCTAGTCATGATACGGCGTCGGCGATCATCGGTACACCCGGAGAAGGGTCAGAGTGGGGCTACATCAGCAGCGGGACATGGTCATTGCTGGGGATCGAAACCAAAGTACCCAACGTTTCCCTTGCCGCCTTCGATGAAAATTATACGAACGAATGGGGTGCCCACAACACGATTCGCTTTTTAAAAAATATCATGGGCATGTGGCTGATCCAAGAAGTGGCTCGGCAGCAAGATTATCAGTATTCCTATGCAGAATTGGCGGAATTGGCGCAAGCAACGCCTGCTTTTCAACAGTTTGTCGATGTCAATGATCCTCGTTTTTTGAATCCAGAAAATATGATTACTGAACTGCAAGCGTATTGTCGAGAAACCCAGCAGAAAGTTCCAGAAACCGCAGGGGAACTGGCTCGCTGTGTGTATGATAACTTAGCGCTTTGTTATGCCAGCGAATTGCAAAAGCTGGAACAGCTGACAGGTACGACGAACAAGCTGCAAAAACTGCATATCGTGGGGGGCGGTTCCAACAATCGCTTTTTAAATCAACTGACGGCTGATGCTGCGCAGCTGACGATCGAAGCTGGCCCAAGTGAAGCAACGGCGATCGGCAATCTTTTAATGCAGATGATGAGTGCTGGCATCTTCACGTCGCTGGTTGAAGCACGCCGCGCGGTCAAACACTCATTTCCTTGCAGTGTTCATGAACCACAGCCTTTTGATCACAAGATTTTAAGCAACTATCAACGTTTTATAGAAGGAGAAGGAAAAAATGACAACGATTCAACAGCGTTATGAAGAAGCTAAGACAGCATATGCCAAATTAGGCGTCGACACGGATGCGGTTTTGAAAAAATTAGCCGATGTGAAAATCTCGATGCATGTTTGGCAAGGGGACGATGTCCAAGGATTTTTGAGTGATGAAGCATTATCTGGTGGGATCTCTGTAACGGGGAATTATCCTGGTGCTGCCCATACCCCAGAGGAGTTGCGCCAAGATTTAGAAAAAGCCTACTCTTTGATTCCTGGAAAACACAAATTGAACCTTCACGCCATCTATTTAGACACCGAGGAAGCAGTGGATCTAAATGAATTGGAGCCGAAGCATTTTGAAAAATGGGTTGCTTGGGCGAAGGAACAAGGCTTAGGTTTAGACTTCAATCCAACCTTTTTCTCACATCCCATGTTCAAAGATGGCTTTACCCTTGCTTCACCAGATGAAGAAGTTCGTCAGTTTTGGATCGAACACGGCAAACGTTCGCGTCAAATCGCTGCCTATATGGGGAAAGAAACTGGGCAAGTCTGTGTCAATAATTTCTGGGTGCCAGATGGCTACAAAGACAACCCGATCGATCGTTTTACACCACGGGAACGCTTGATGACAGCATTAGATGAGATTTTTGCTGAAGAATTGCCAGCGGAATACACGGTAGATGCCGTGGAAAGCAAGTTGTTTGGTCTTGGTGCCGAAGCCTACACCGTCGGCTCTCATGAATTTTATATGGGCTATGGCTTGACGCGCGATAAATTGATTTGTTTGGATGCTGGACATTTCCATCCAACCGAGGTGATCTCCAATAAATTGTCTTCATTGGCACTATTTAGCAAAGGCATTTTGCTGCATGTCAGCCGTCCTGTACGCTGGGATAGTGATCATGTCGTGATCATGGATGATGAATTGCAAGAGATTGGCCGCGAATTGGTTCGCAATGACTTATTGCCAAAAACCAACATTGGGTTAGATTTCTTTGATGCGACGATCAATCGGGTCGCTGCGTGGGTGATCGGGACGCGCAATACTCAAAAAGCGTTGCTAAAAGCGATGCTAGAACCGATCGAAGAACTAAAAGCAATCGAATTGTCAGGTGATTTCACCACTCGTTTAGCCATGACGGAAGAATTAAAAGACTATCCGTATGCAGATGTTTGGAATTACTTCTGTGAAAGCCAAGGGGTACCAGCAGGTCTGGATTGGCTATCAGAAGTGAAAGCCTATGAAGAAACCGTCTTAAAAGCCAGAAAGTAGGAGAACGATGAAAAAGATTGATATTTTACAAGCGAATTTTGTACAAGAAATGATGGAAACAACAGCAAATCTTTACCGTTTAGGGTGGGATGAGCGCAACGGTGGCAATATTTCTTACTTATTAACAGAAGAAGAGATCTTGCCTTTCATCGATCCGCAAAGCGTCTTGCGGGAAATTCCCATGATTTTTGATGCTACGGCACTAGCCGGCAAGTACTTTATTGTGACAGGTTCAGGAAAATACTTTAAAAATGTAGCCGCACATCCAGCGGAAAACCTTGGTGTGATTCGGGTCAAAGAAGATGGGCAAACATTGGAATTGCTTTGGGGCTTGGAAAATGGTGCGGTGCCAACGAGTGAATTGCCAAGTCATTTCATGAGTCATATCGCTCGCTTGTCGGTCGATCCAGAAAACCGAATCATCATGCATAACCACGCATCGCATCTTTTGGCCATGAGTTTTACCCATGAGTTGGATGAACGCAGTTTCACGAGGACCCTGTGGCAGATGTGTACGGAGTGCTTGGTGGTCTTCCCAGAAGGTGTTTCCATCATTCCTTGGATGGTTCCAGGAACGAACGAGATCGGCGAAGCAACAGCTGCTAAAATGAAAGAAACCCGTTTGGTACTTTGGCCGCAACATGGCATCTACGGTGCTGGCAAAGATATGGATGAAGTCTTTGGCTTGATTGAAACGGCAGAGAAAGCTGCGGAAGTGTACACCTATGTTAAAGCGCAAGGCCCAATCTTACAAACCATTACAGATGAAAATCTGAAAAAATTGGCTGACGCTTTCAAAGTCACTCCCCGAGCAGGCTATCTTGAGGTATAAGTAATGGTAGAAGAATAGAAAAGGCTCTCAGTCTTTTCTATTTAAACTGTATTGTGAATAAACAAACAAATGGAGGTAGGAAGAATGGCAAATAGAATGATTTTGAATGAAACATCGTATTTTGGAAAAGGAGCGATCGAGAACGTACCGACCGAATTCAAAGCACGAGGGTTCAAAAAAGCGGCTGTGATCACCGACAAAGATTTGGTGGAATTTGAAGTAGCAACCAAAGTGACGAAATTATTGGATGAAGCAGGTGTCGACTATGCGTTATATGATGGGATCGTGCCCAACCCAACGATCCAAAATGTCAAAGACGGCTTAGCCTTTGTCAAAGAAGCCCAAGCCGATTGTATCATTGCGATTGGCGGTGGTTCACCGATCGATACGGCAAAAGCGATCGCAATCATTGCTACGAATCCTGAATTTTCAGATGTGATTAGTTTGGAAGGCGTGGCAGACACGAAAAATCCATGCTTGCCGATTTTAGCGGTACCGACAACTTCTGGGACTGCAGCCGAAGTAACGATTAACTATGTGATTACAGATGAAGAAAATCATCGGAAATTTGTTTGTGTAGATCCTCACGATATTCCTCTAGTAGCCTTTGTGGACAGCGATATGATGATGGGGATGCCGAAGAGCCTGGCAGCTGCAACGGGGATGGATGCCATGACCCACGCCATCGAAGGCTTCATCACCAAAGGCGCTTGGGAAATGACTGACATGCTGCACATCAAAGCAATCGAGATCATCGGGCGCTCATTGAGAGATTCCGTGAATGGCGATCAAGCAGGACGAGAAGCGATGGCACTAGGGCAATACATTGCCGGTATGGGCTTTTCAAACGTCGGCTTGGGCTTAGTCCACGGCATGGCACATCCATTGTCCGCTTGGTACAACATTCCTCACGGAGTAGCGTGCGCGTCTTTGTTGCCAACCATCATGAAATACAACAAAGACTTTACGGGTGAAAAATACCGTGAGATCGCGATCGTTTTAGGCATTGAAGGGGCAGAAACGATGTCACTTGAAGACGTCCGAGATGCTGCTTGCCAAGCAATCGATCAGTTAAGCAAAGATGTGGGCATTCCAGCGACCATTTCTGAATTAGGCGTCAAAGAAGAAGATATCCCAGCCATCGCCAAAGATGCCTTGAACGATGTCTGCACACCAGGCAACCCGCGGGAAACGACTTTAGAAGAGATTATTGAGCTTTATCGTTCGTTGATGTAAAAGCTCAAATCGTTCCTTTCAATGAGCGTGCTTATTTCGCTTGCTGTATAGGCGCTCAAACCTGGATTGCTCCTTAACGACGGTTGAAGGGTTTCGATAAACGGCGTTTTCCTTCTCGTTTCATGGGAACTAGCAGCTTTTCTTATTCCAACAGTTGAATAATGAACATTGATGATAACACTGACTTTGTTACAGCCATTTTGAAAAATGGCTGTTTTTTTTGTCCTTAACGTTGTATTGTAATTCTTATTATTGATCATCTTTGTCCCATGAAGGGGACAAAGAATGATAGAACGCTTACATTTCCTAGTGCTATGATAAGTGTGTAGAAAGGAGAACGGTTACATGACTGTTATGGAACAACGAAAGAGAAAAATCATCCATATTCTTTCCAATACGAGAGAATTTGTCACGGCCGATGAACTATCCGCAGCGCTTCGACTTTCTACAAAGTCGATTTATCGCATCGTAAAAGCAATCAATGAGGATGCCGCGATTGACTATGTGATTCTCTCAGAAAAAGGGAAAGGCTACCGCTTAAGTTTCCATCATCAAGAAAAGTCCCAGAGTCAGAAAGCGGAAATGCCGAATGCGCTGACACCAGTGGAACGCCGGAACAAGGTGATGGAGGAGCTATTGCTTATTTCCCCAAAAAGAAAGAATATTTTTTCCCTGTATCAGCCTTTTTATGTGAGTGAAACGGTCATCAACAGTGATGAGAAATTAATTTCTGAAGCTTTGCAGCGTTTTGAGCTGACGGTTTCCCGCAAAAATAAAATGATCGGGGTGAACGGTGCAGAAAAAAATATCCGTCGTGCATTGCAGGAGTATATCCAACAAACCCGCAATATCCGCTTGGATGATCTGCATGTGACGAATGAGGCGTTCAACCGCTATGATGCGGAGTTTGTTTTGCGACAGCTGAATTTGATTGAAAATCACCTAGGCTTAGTAATTCCTCATCCATACAACATCAATCTTTTTTCTCACCTGTATATCTTATTGCGGCGGTTTCGCAAAGTAGGGAATTCGTTTAACGAGGATATTTTAGATGAGAAAGAGAAACAGCAAATGCAAGAAAACCCAGAATTAGCTACCATCGCCAAAGAGATCATTGGCAATAGCGAACAGTACTTGCATACGAAATTACCGGAAAACGAAAGCTATTATATGTATCAATACCTCGTCTCCTCACGGATGCAAAAGGCCACGGATGAATTAGAGGATCTGTCAGAACAAGTAAAACTAATTTCTAATGCATTTATAGAAAAAATGAGCACTCAGCTGCAGCGGTCATTTGAAGACGAGGAGTTATTCGGTAAATTGGCTCGCCATTTCAAACCAATGATCAATCGGTTGCGACATGGGATCGAAGTCAAAAACAATCTTTTGGAGCAAATCAAATTAGAATACACAGATTTGTTTTTTGCTACCGAAGAGACTGCAAGAGAAATCTGTCAAGTGTATGATTTGCCAGTGCTCACAGAAGATGAAATCGGCTTTGTCACCCTTTACTTTGCTCAAGCGATCGAAGAACATCCCCAACAACTCAAGGTCATGATCGTCTGTACTACGGGAATCGGGACCTCCGAATTATTAAAAGTAAAAGTGCATAAGAAGTTTCGTGAGTTGGCAATCACGGCTGTCCTACCTTCTCGTGATGTGGAATCGGCTTTAAAGCAGCACCCGGATACGGAGATGATCATCTCAACCGTTCAATTAACGATCGATAGTCCGATTCCGGTCGTGATCGTGAGTGCCATGCTGACGATGGAAGACCAAAAACGCCTTGAAGCGATGATTGGGAGGGTGAGAAATGACTAAATTCCCTTTGTCCCTTACTTTAGTTTCAACAGAAGCTGGAGAGACGAAAGTCGATGTTTTAAGGAAGATTGCAGCAGTTAGCCAAACAATCGGGCTGACGGAGAGCAAAACCTTGCTATTTGAAGCTCTGCAAGCCCGAGAAGCGAGCGGCAATACGATGATTACTGAAGATTTTGCGCTACCGCACATTGAAAGTGCTGTGGTGAAAAAAAGCGGAATCGTCCTCGTCAGAGGTGAAGAAGTCCTTTGGCAGGGAACGCTGCAAGCAAAAACGATTTTTGCGATCCTGATGAAGACTAACGAAACAACCGCGGTGAAACAAGCAGTCATCCGTTTAATGAAATGTTTCGCCTATGAAGAAAATCTGCACTTCATTGCAGAAAAATCAAAAGAAGAAATCGAAGCCTTCCTTCTCAACCAACGTGGCTGATAGGAATGAATGGTCAATTCAGTAAGGTAAAAGGTAATCAACTAGAGGAGGAAAACGAATGGATATTTCAACAGTGATTGATCCAAAAATAATCAAAACCAACATGGATGCCGCTTCTAAAGAAGAAGCCCTGCAGCAATTGAGTCAGCTTTTATATACCAATGAGTACTTGACGGATCAGGCAGCATTTTTAAAAGATGTCTATGAGCGGGAAGCAGTCGGTCAAACAGGGATTGGCAATTACATTGCCATTCCCCATGGAAAAAGTGCTCATGTGAAGGAGATCGGCGTAGCAATCGGGGTTTTAAAAGAAGAGATCCCTTGGGAAACGTTAGATGGCAAGGGAGTGAAAGGAATTATCTTATTTGCCGTCGGTGATGACACGGAAGGGGCGCAAAAGCATTTGAAACTACTCTCTTTGTTCGCTCGGAAATTAGGAAATGACGAGGTGACGGCTGCCTTGTTGAAAGCAAAAGAGCCGCAGCAAGTGATTGAAGCATTTCAAGGATAACAGAAAATTTAAGGAGGAATTATTATGAAAATTGTCGGAGTATGTGCATGTACAGTAGGGATCGCTCACACTTATATTGCGCAAGAAAAGTTAGAAAATGCGGCTAAAAAGGCAGGTTACGAGATCCATGTGGAAACACAAGGAACGATCGGCCGTGAAAATGAATTGTCACCTGAAGCGATTGCGGCTGCAGATGTCGTGATTTTAGCAGTTGACGTCAAAGTAGCAGGACGTGAACGATTTGAAGGGAAACGGATCATTCAAGTGCCGACCGAAGTTGCCATCAAGTCCCCAAGCAAATTGTTGGAAAAAGCCAAAGAGGTCGTCCAACAGCAGGCGGTCTAAGCAAACCGAAGGAGGAAGGAAACTATGGAAAAAATCAAAGCATTGAATTTAAAAGGACATTTATTGACAGCCATCTCCTATTTGATTCCGATCGTCTGCGGTGCCGGATTCTTGATTGCCATTGGCATGGCTTTCGGCGGCACCAGTCAGGGACAACTGGTGCCAGGTGAATTTACGATTTGGGATGCTTTAGCTACGATGGGAGGTGCAGGACTCGGGTTGCTTCCGGTGGTCATTGCGACAGGAATTTCTTATGCGATTGCCGAAAAACCGGGGATCGCGCCAGGGTTTATTATTGGTTTGACAGCCAATGCCATTGGTGCAGGTTTTATTGGGGGAATCTTGGGCGGCTACTTAGCTGGATATCTAGTAATTGCTATTTTACGATATATTAAAGTACCAAATTGGGCGAAAGGCTTGATGCCGACATTGATCATTCCCTTTTTGACCTCTTTGATCGGTGGTCTGATCATGGTCTATATTATCGGTACACCGATCACTGCCTTTACGAACTTACTGACGAACGCATTAAATAGCTTAGGCTCCTCTTCATTATTGGTTTTTGGTGCCGTCATCGGCTTGTTGAGCGGCGTTGATTATGGTGGACCAATCAATAAAACGGTCTTTGCTTTTGTTCTGACGATGCAAGCAGAAGGGATCAATGGACCGATCACTGCGTTGCAATTAGTCAATACTGCAACACCAATCGGTTTTGGTTTAGCATTCTTTATTGCAAAATTGTTCGGCAAAAACATCTATACGCCTGTAGAAGTGGAAACGTTAAAATCTGCCGTACCAATGGGTGTGATCAATATCGTTGAAGGGGTGATCCCAATCGTTATGAACGATATCGTCCGAGGGCTGATCGCAACAGCTATCGGTGGCGCTGCTGGCGGGGCTGTTTCAATGGTCTTAGGGGCAGATGCAACGGTACCGTTTGGTGGTGTGCTGATGCTGCCGACTATGACTCGTCCATGGGCTGGGGCAGTAGCTTTGTTGGTAAATATAGTAGTGACTGGGATCACCTTGGCTTTGATCAAGAAAAATGTCACTGAAGAACAAGTAGCCGCGCAAGCAGAAGTGGAAGAAGAAGAAATCGATTTAGATGATATTCAAATTTTCTAAGAAAAGCGATTCAATTGAAAGAAGAATCGTTCCTCTCAGTACAAGACTGATCGAGGAGAAAGGATAAGTCTATGAAAAAAGTTGAATTTTCACCGTCACTGATGACGATGGATCTAGATAAATTTAAAGAGCAAATCACTTTTTTGAATGACCAAGTGGACTCCTATCATATTGATATTATGGATGGTCATTACGTACCCAATATTTCCCTATCCCCATGGTTTATTCAAGAGGTCCGCAAAATCAGTACTTTGCCTTTGTCCGCTCATTTGATGGTCACTGAACCTGCCTTTTGGGTGCAGCAGCTGATCGATATCAACTGTGAATGGATTTGCATGCACGCTGAAGTTTTGGATGGGTTAGCATTTCGTCTGATCGATCAAATCCATGATGCCGGATTAAAAGCCGGGATCGTCTTAAATCCTGAAACGCCAGTATCGGTCATTTTGCCTTATATCGATCGTTTGGATAAAGTCACGATCATGACGGTTGATCCAGGGTTTGCTGGCCAACGCTTTATTGAAGCGGCGTTAGATAAAATTGTTGAACTGCGGGAATTACGGGAAGAATACGACTATCACTATGTCATTGAAATGGATGGTTCCTCCAATCGGAAATCCTTCAAACGGATCGATGAAGCCAATCCAGACATCTATATTGTCGGACGCAGTGGATTGTTTGGTTTAGATGATGACATTGCCAAAGCATGGTCGATCATGGTCGCAGATTATCAAGAAATGACTGGAAAAGTTTTGAGTAGCTAAGCAAAGCCGAAAGCAAAAGAACCGGACGACTCAAGTTGCGGACTGTTAAAAAGAGGAGCATTAGATGCCTCCTAGCCTGTAAACTTTGGGTGTCTGGTTCTTTTCTATTGTGAAAAGGCAGTGAATAGAAACATGCTGGCTGAAGAAAGTGAAGGAGGCAATTTAATTGAAAAAATTATTTGATAAAATCGATCAATTAGGAGTGAACACCCTTCGTACATTAAGTATCGAAGCCGTACAAAAAGCCAATTCAGGACATCCAGGATTACCGATGGGGGCAGCACCCATGGCCTATGCCTTGTGGACGAAACACTTGAAAGTCAATCCAACGACTTCTCGCAACTGGGTGGATCGTGACCGCTTTGTTTTGTCTGCTGGACATGGTTCGGCTCTATTGTACAGCTTGTTGCACGTGTCTGGTTACGATGTGACCATTGAGGATCTAAAAAACTTCCGTCAATGGGATAGCCGCACGCCAGGACATCCAGAAGTCGATCACACAGACGGCGTGGAAGCAACCACTGGACCTTTAGGACAAGGGATCGCTATGGCAGTCGGTATGGCGATGGCCGAAGCCCACTTGGCTGCAACCTACAATCGCGACAAGTATCAAGTCATCGATCACTATACCTATGCCTTATGTGGCGATGGGGATTTGATGGAAGGTGTTTCGCAAGAAGCTGCATCCATGGCGGGTCACATGAAATTAGATAAACTGATCGTCTTGTACGATTCAAACGACATTTCCCTAGATGGTCCGACCTCAAAAGCTTTTACAGAAAATGTCGGTGCGCGTTTTGAAGCGTATGGCTGGCAACACATTCTCGTTGAAGACGGCAATGATTTAGAAGCGATCTCGAAAGCGATCGACGAAGCAAAAGCTGAAAGCGACAAACCAACCTTGATCGAAATCAAGACTGTGATCGGATACGGTGCGCCAAATCAAGGCACCTCTGCCGTTCATGGTGCGCCGATCGGTGCCGAAGGCATTTCTGCAGCTAAAGCGATTTATGGCTGGGAATACCCAGAATTTACCGTACCCGAAGAAGTTGCCGCGCGCTTCAAAGAAACCATGATCGATGAAGGACAAAAAGCTGAAGCCGCTTGGAACGAAACTTTCCATGCCTATGAAGCAGCCTACCCAGAACTTGCGGCGCAATTCAAACAAGCCTTTGCGGGTGAATTGCCAGCAGATTGGGATGCAGCATTACCAAGCTACGAAGTTGGCAGCTCACAAGCTAGCCGGGTATCCAGCAAAGAGATGATCCAAGCCTTATCCAAAGCCGTCCCTGGTCTCTGGGGCGGATCGGCTGACCTTTCTGGTTCCAACAACACGATGGTGGCAGCAGAAAAAGACTTTGAACCTGGCCAATACGAAGGCCGCAACATTTGGTTTGGTGTCCGAGAATTTGCGATGGCGGCAGCCATGAACGGCATCCAATTGCATGGCGGTACGCGAATCTATGGCGGGACCTTCTTCGTCTTCGTTGATTACTTGCGTCCAGCGGTGCGCTTGTCTGCGATCCAGCATGCACCTGTGATCTATGTCTTGACACATGACTCCGTGGCGGTGGGAGAAGATGGACCGACCCACGAGCCGATCGAGCAATTAGCTAGCGTCCGTTGCATGCCAAATGTCCAAGTGATTCGTCCAGCAGACGGCAATGAAACCCGTGCTGCCTGGAAATTGGCCATGACAACAACGGATAAACCAACGGTCTTAGTCTTAAGCCGACAAAATCTACCAGTGATCGAAGGCACGCAAACCGGTGCGGATGAAAATGTCGCAAAAGGTGGTTACGTGATTTCAAAACAAGCTGGTGAAACACCAGCGGGTATTTTGATCGCCACAGGTTCTGAAGTGAATCTTGCGGTCCAAGCACAAGCTAAATTGGCAGAAGAAGGCATCGATGTATCGGTGGTCTCCTTACCAAGCTTTGATTTGTTTGAAGCACAAAGTTCAGAATACAAAGAAAGCGTCTTGCCAAAAGCAGTGAAGAAACGCGTAGCGATCGAAGCGGCTTCCCCATTTGGTTGGGAACGTTACACCGGTTGCCATGGAAAAGTGATCGCGATCGATCATTTCGGTGCATCCGCACCTGGTGACAAAGTCTTAGCGGAATTCGGCTTCAGTGTTGAGAATGTCGTGAATACCTTCAACTCACTATAATCAAAAAACAGGCGATCTTTAGAGGGAACATTCCTTTGAAGATCGCCTGTTTTTGTTTACTAAAGAAGCATGGCCAAATCTGCGCTTAATTTTTCTCTATTGTTAAAAGGAGCCATGAAATCATCTCTCGATAGCAGTCATCAGCGATCGCATTTGGTGTCTGATCAAAGTCATGCTGTTCTAAGTCGAGCCAAAGTGTTTTGGCACGGGGGACTTGTGCAGCGAAAGCTTCGGAGGCGCTGAAGGGAACGTCTGGATCTTTTTTGCAATGAACGACAAAGCAAGGAGGAAAGTCTTTGTAAGCGGCAGCAGGAATCGCCAAGGCTGCCAGCTGTTCCCGATTGCCTAAATAACGCTGCCAGTTGCCATATTGACGGGCGGAAAGGTACAAAGGGAATCGTTTTTCTAACGTGCCGTGGGTGATTGGTTGGCTTTCGATCATAGCTTCGGCGTCGAGTGGCGGGACTTTCGGAAATTGCGTGTAAAAGCGTGCCGGCTGCAAAAATTCTTTATAAAACAACTCTTGGTATCCGTAAAATCGGATCAAGCCTTTTTGCTCCGGATGCTTTGTGCGTGCGGTCAGTAAGGTCGCTAAAAAACCGCCGGCGGAGCGACCGAATAGAATGTACTCATTTGCACCAACGCCGCTGAAGTGCCAGCCCTCTGTCAAAAACCATTCCACTGCCTTTTTTGTATGAAGGTAAATGTCGTTCAGCGCTACTTCGGGAGCCAGTGGATAATCAAAGAGATAAAGGCTAACACCGGCAGCCAGCAATTGGTGGACATAATCCTGCGGAAGGTCTTCCCGCTGACCATAGAGGAAGCCACCACCATGAAAATACAAAAGGCTGATCCGAGGCTGCGCTGCTTTTAGGATCGTCACTTCTAACGGCAAAGTGCCGTAGGTGTCAAATTGGATTTTTTCTGTTTGCGCAAAGGCATTTTTAGGATAAACCATTGTTTTCTTCCTTTCTCTTCTTCGATAGTATAAGGAAGAGTATAGGAGAAGGAAGCGGTTTAGAAAACAGCGTTATGACTAAAAATAGAAACGGTTTTGTCGAAAGTGAACAATGATGTCCTTCAGTAACACGCTTACAATAACCGTATAAATCAAAGGAGGCAGAACAATGGAGTTGAAAAAAGAAGTAGCGGCAATGATCGATGCATTATCTCAGATTGGGAATGATCCAACTGGAGGAATGACTAGACTGCTTTATACCGATTCATGGAAAGAAGCGCAATCATTTGTAGAAAAACAATTAAAAAAAACTGGCTTAACGACGTCCTATGATGCAGTCGGCAATCTCTTCGGCAGAATGGAAGGCAGCCAGTATCCAGAAGAAACGATTCTTTCAGGGTCACATATCGATACCGTCGTCAACGGGGGCACATTAGACGGTCAATACGGGGTCGTTGCTGCTGCTTTAGCGATCAAGTATTTAAAAGAGACCTATGGGCAACCTTTACGCTCCTTGGAAGTCATCTCAATGGCAGAAGAAGAAGGCAGTCGTTTTCCAACCGTTTTTTGGGGAAGTAAAAACTTTGTCGGAGAGGCCAAAAAAGCCGATGTTGAAGCGATCGCAGATTTTGAAGGCAATCGCTTCGTGGCAGAGATGCAACGCCAAGGCTTTGACTTTCGCGACCCACAAGAACCGGTTCGATCAGACATCAAAGCCTTCGTGGAAATCCATATCGAACAAGGCAGTGTTTTAGAAAAAGAAAACTTGCAGATCGGTGTCGTCAATAGTATCGCTGGTCAAAAGCGCTACACCTTTGTCTTAAAAGGACAAGCCAATCATGCAGGCACCACACCGATGGGCTATCGTCAAGATGCTGTGTATGGTTTTGCCAAAATGTGTGCCGCAGTGATCGACCGTGGCTTAGATCTTGGGGATCCATTAGTTGTGACATTCGGTAAAGTTGAGCCAAAGCCGAATACGGTCAACGTGGTTCCTGGTGAAGTGTTGTTTACGATGGATTGTCGCCATACTGATGGGCAGCTATTGGATGCCTTTACTGCTGAAGCAGAACAGATCATTCAAGCGATCGCCAAAGAGCACGACCTGACAGTGGAGATGGACCTATGGATGGATGAACGCCCAGTGCCGATGGACGATACGATCGTTGCCACGGTGGAACAAGCGGTGAAGCAAACCGGCAAACGCTACAAAGTGATGCATAGTGGGGCGGGTCATGATTCCCAAATCATTGCACCACATTTTCCAACGGCGATGCTGTTTGTACCAAGTATTGATGGGATTAGCCACAACCCAGCCGAAGCAACAACTATCGAAGATTTAACAGCTGGGGTAGAAGTTTTAGCAGCTTCCCTTTACGAGCTAGCATACAAAGAATAGAAAGCAGGGACACACATGGGATACAAAAATAATAATACGGGCTATTTAGATGGATTGCTGCAATCACGTGCAGTCATTAGAAAAAATAATTTTGCGATCTTGCCGCATGACGGGTTAGTGAATAATGTCATTCCAGGATTCGAAAACTGTGAATGTTCGATACTCGGCACACCAAAATTAGGGGCGTCTTTTGTCGATTACATCATTTCATTCAAAAAAGATGGCGCCAACCAATTGGGCTTCGGCGGACCAGAGATCGAGAGTTTCTTGTATGTCATCTCGGGCAAACTGGAAGTGAGTGATGGTAAAGAAACCCATACATTGACGGACGGAGGCTATATCTATCTGCCTGCTGGAGAAAAACTGTATATGAAAAATCTCCAAGAAGAAGCGACAGAAGTGTTCTTATATAAGAAGCGTTACCAACCGTTAGAAAATCACCAAGCCTACAAAGTAGTGGGGAATCTTTCAGAGTTGATACCGATCCAATACGAAGGGATGGAAGACGTCCTGCTTTGGGATTTCTTACCGAAAGAGTTGGGTTTTGACATGAATATCCATATCCTTTCCTTTGAACCAGGGGCAAGTCATGGCTACATTGAGACCCACTACCAAGAACACGGGGCGTACTTACTGTCAGGTAAAGGGATGTATAACTTAGACAATGAGTGGTTCCCAGTGGAAAAAGGCGACTATATTTTCATGAGTGCCTATGTACAGCAAGCGGCCTATGGTGTCGGTCGTGATGAACCATTGACCTATATTTATTCCAAAGATTGCAACCGCGATCCGGAAATTTAAAGGAGTTTAGAAAATGGAAGAGACGGTTATTGTACAGTCACAAGAGTTACAGCAATTGATCCAAAAAAAATTAGCGGCTGCTGGTTTGTCTGAAGCGCACGCAGCCATCGTTGCAGAGCATTTGGTCTTTGCCGATGCCAGCGGGATCCACTCTCATGGGGCTGTACGGGTAGACTATTACGCAGAGCGGATCGCTAAAGGTGGAATGAATCGCACTCCACAGATCACGTTTGAAGAGACTGGGCCTAGCAGCGGGATCGTTCACGGTCAAAATGGCGCAGGGCAGGTCGTTGTATTAGAAGCGACTAAGCATGCCATTGAGATGGCCAAACGTTCTGGGATCGCGGCGGTTGGTGTACGGAAAACGAGTCATAGTGGGGCGCTATCCTATTATGTCAAAAAAGCTGCAGAAGCTGACTTGATTGCATTATCTATGTGCCAATCAGATTCAATGGTGGTTCCTTTTGGCGGCAAAGAAAATTATTTTGGTACCAATCCAATCGCATTTGCCGCACCAAGAAAACAGGGGGCACCGGTGGTCTTTGACATGGCAACGACGGTCCAAGCGTGGGGCAAAATATTAGACGCTCGCTCCAAAAATAAAGAGATTCCTGCGACATGGGCCGTGGATGCTCATGGCAAGCCAACGACGAATCCACATCATGTCCACGGCTTACTGCCGATCTCAGGGCCAAAAGGCTTTGGGTTGATGATGATGGTGGATATCTTATCAGGAATGCTCCTTGGGCTGCCTTTTGGCAAGCATGTTTCCTCTATGTACAACGATCTGACGAAAGGTCGCGACTTAGGGCAATTTATTTTGCTGATCGATCCGCAACGCTTTACAGATTTAGACACATTTAAAGAGTCGGTGGAGACGATGGTTGCCGAACTGCATGACATACCGGCTGCTGAACAGTTCCAGCAAGTCTATTATCCAGGCGAGATCAATCAACTAACCTATGAAAAATATATGGCAGAAGGCATTCCCATCGAGAAGAACATTTATCGCTATCTCATTAGCGACACGGTTCATTTTGACCAGTATTCTGGGTCAGATGCCTTTGCACAGACAGGAACAGGAGAGTGAGGAGACCCATGTTACACACTATTATTCAAAAAAACAATTACCAAGATTCCATTGTTTTAATGCTTTTGACCAATCGTCTACTGACGATCGAAGGGATCAACAACGCTTCGGTCATGATGGGCACACCTGCCAATAAGGACATTTTCAAGACGGGTGGTCTTTATACCGAGGAGATGAGCAATGCGACATCCAACGATATGGTGCTCGTTTTAGACATCGAAGAGGAAGAAATCATCGAAACAGTCCTGTCAGAAATCGATGCCTTCTTATCGGACCAAAGCAATAGCGCAGGAGAGGAAACCCAAAGCGTCAAAACTTGGGAAAAAGCCTTAGATCTTGGAAAAGATGCGAAGGTCGCTGTCTTATCGATTCCCGGTACTATGGCAGCACCAGAAATTGAAACCGCATTAGCAGCGGGCAAACATGTATTTTGTTTCAGTGATAACGTTTCATTGGAAGAGGAAGTTCGGCTAAAGAAACTGGCGCATGAAAAAGGACTTCTTTTAATGGGACCAGATTGTGGCACAGGGATTCTCAATGGGATACCAGTAGCCTTCACCAATGCCGTCCGTAAAGGGAAAATCGGTGTTGTCGGCGCTTCGGGTACTGGTATCCAAGAAGTCACCACTATTATTCATAAATTGGGTGCCGGTGTAACACAAGCCATCGGAACCGGTGGACGAGATCTCAAAGAAGCCGTCGGTGGGATCACCATGAAAGATAGCATTCTTGCCTTGGAACACGATCCTGATACGGAGGTGATCGTGGTGATCTCCAAACCACCTGCACCACGTGTCCGAGATGAAGTGTTGGCACTTTTAAGAAGAGGAACAAAACCTGCAGTCACGATTTTTCTTGGGGAAGAGCCAACGGACCACGAAGAAAATCTTTACCGAGCCTACACGCTGGAAGAAGCGGCTCAATTAGCCGTGCAGCTGCTACGCCAAGAACAGATTGGACTAGAGCCAGTGAAAGAGGAAACAGCAGCTGCCACTTTTGGACCTGAACAACAAAAAATCAAAGCTTACTATTCTGGCGGAACATTGGCGTACGAAGCAGCGATGCTTGTTAAAGCAGGATTAAATCTGGAACAAGAAGATACCCATCAGGAAGGGTACATCTTAAAAGCAGCTGGCCATGAGATCATCGATTTAGGTGATGACATTTATACTCAAGGCAAGCCCCATCCGATGATCGACCCAACAAAGCGGATCGAACTGTTGAAACAAGCGGGGGAAGATCCTGAAACGGCAGTGATTTTGTTAGATATCGTTTTAGGGTACGGCTCTCATCAAGATATGGCGAGTGAATTGGCACCGACCATCAAATCATTGAAGGAAGAAGCACAAGCAGCTGGTCGGGAGTTAGCGGTGATCGCTACGATCGTTGGAACTGATTTAGACCCCCAAGATAGCAACGAGCAAGCAGAGATTTTAACCGCAGCTGGCGTGATTTTGTGTCAAAGCAATGCCCAAGCAGTCAAAAAAGCTTTAGCAATGCTCGGCCATCCCTTTTCCCCAATTAGTCGTAAGCTGTTGCCAAAAGCAGTGACAACTGCCGATGGGTTGCCAGAGCCATCTGAAAAGAGCCGCGAATTGTTGTCGAATGACGCGTTCATCAATGTAGGATTGCGTAGCTTTGCAGAAGCGATCCAGACGCATCACGGTCAAGTCGTTCAATATGACTGGCAGCCAATTGCTGGTGGGAACGTAACGTTACAAAAAGCCTTACGTTTCTTAGCACAAGTGTCACTATCAGAGTAGGAGGAAGTTATCGTGTACGAAACTATTGAAGAAGCAAACCAAGCCGTTATTGCCAAGATCGTTGCCGGTTCGCCTTTTTTGTTGGATGTCGTTCCAGCAGTCAGTGTCATTCCAGAATTAGGTGAAGGAAAAGTCCTATTGCACGCAGGACCACCGATCCGCTACGACCAGATGATCGATCCGATTCAAGGCGCTTGTGTTGGAGCGGGACTTTTTGAAGGTTGGGGCGAAACGGAAGAAGAGGTACGTCATTTATTAGCATCTGGGGAAGTTCAACTGATTCCTTGTCACCACGTGCAAGCGGTTGGCCCAATGGGGGGCATCACCTCTGCCAATATGCCGGTTCTCGTGGTGGAAAACAAAACAGACGGCAACCGAGCGTACTGTACGATGAACGAAGGGATTGGGGCAGTTTTACGTTTTGGCGCCTATTCTCAAGAAGTCATTGATCGCTTGCATTGGATGAAAAATACGTTAGCACCAGTTTTAAGTGCTGCACTACAAACAAAACCCGATGGCTTGAACATCAATGTCTTAGTCGCAAAAGCAATCGCCATGGGGGATGAGTTCCATCAACGGAATATCGCTGCTTCGTTGGCGTTCTTAAAAGAAGTAGCACCAGCGATCGTTACCCTTGAAGGATTTGAAAAAGAAAAACCAGAAGTCATTCAGTTTCTAGCAGACACGGATCAGTTTTTCTTGAATATCATGATGGCTTCTTCAAAAGCGGTGCTTGATGGCGCCCGGACGATTGAAGAAGGAACGGTTGTGACAGCAATGTGTCGCAACGGGCATGAATTCGGTATCCGTATTTCTGGTATGGGGGACGAGTGGTTTACCGGTCCTGTCAATACACCAAAAGGGTTGTATTTCTCAGGATTCAGTGAAGAAGATGCCTCTCCAGATATGGGCGACAGTGCCATTACGGAAACCTTTGGTGTTGGGGGAATGGCGATGATTGCTGCCCCAGCTGTGACACGCTTCGTTGGTTCCGGCGGATTTCACGATGCGTTGAAAACCAGCAATGAGATGTTAGAGATCTCCATTGATACCAATCCGAATTTTCCCGTTCCTACATGGGACTTCAAAGGGATCTGTTTAGGGATCGATGCTCGGAAAGTCGTGGAAACAGGGATCTTACCGGTGATCAATACAGGGATCGCCAACAAACAAGCTGGACGGGGACAAATTGGGGCCGGGACAGTGACACCACCAATGGATTGCTTTGAAAAAGCTGTCTTGGCTTATGCAAAAAAATTAGGATTTGAAGAATAACTCAGGGTCTGAAAACGTGAAAAGGAGCAACCTAGCGATGATACAGGCAAAATGGATCGACCAAGCTTTATTTGAACCCGCATTTATCAATGGCACCTGGCTCGTTCACAGTGTGTTTCAGCATAGTTTCAATCTGCAAGATCCTCGTCAGGATCAGCTGATCTGTGTCTCCAAACAAGCGGCTCGCGTGCCCAAAGGAATGATTTTAGCTGCCGACGATTATGCAGCGTTGGCGACCGACTTGCTTGCTGGTACCACTCTTTTGGTTCAGCAACGAGTGATCCATTTTCCGCATCATCGTCTGTCTTTTCAAAAGGCAGCCATGTTTACAACCACCTTCCCAGCTGGCACAGTCCCATTTGATCGAGAACTGTTTTGGTCAACCCTCCAACATGTCACGGAAAAGACGGGGATTCAAGAAGCTGTTTCACAAACCATCAGCAGCAATCATCCGTTTTATGACGCAATCGATCAGCTATGCACGCCTTCATTTAAAGAACAACGTCAAGCAGTCGCTTATTTAGTCGGACGGGGTGTCGGATTGACCCCCACAGGCGATGATATGCTAGTTGGCCATTTACTGGCTCGCCGAGTGATGGGGCAAGAAGATACCCGCTTGGTGGCTTATCTACAAAGAAGGCTGTTGACAGTCAATGATTTGACGACTGACGTCAGTAAACATTATCTTCTGCATGCACTGACAGGCGCATTCAATCAATCGGCGTTATCCTTGACCAGGTGTACCGATTCAGCGGCTTTTTACCAAGTAATCAAAGAGATACTAGCGATCGGTCATACCTCGGGGGCTGACTTTTTGGCAGGGTTTGCTCGCAGTATCAATCAATTTCAAAACAATAGAAATGAGGAATTCATATGGCAAAACGAGTGGTCATCGCTCTAGGGGGCAATGCAATTTTAAAACCGAATCAACCAGCGACCGTAGAGACACAGCTTGCAAATATCCAGTTAAGTGCAGAACAGATCGCTAAAATCGAGAAACTTGACCATCAAATCGTTGTGACGCATGGCAATGGGCCGCAAGTCGGCAATATTTTACGACAAAATGAAGAAGCCAAAGAAGTCGTGCCGCCTTTTCCACTGGATGTCTGCAATGCAGAGTCACAAGGCTTTATCGGTTATTTGATGGAGCAAAGCATCAAAAATAAAATCGATCAAGAAGAACTGACCAGCAATGTCGTGACCTTATTGACTCAAGTGGAAGTGGCAGCGGATGATCCCGCGTTTGAAAAGCCAACGAAGCCGATCGGCTTGTTCTACTCAGAAGAAGAAGCAAAAACAATGGCTGAGGAAAAACATTGGGTGATGGAAGAAGATGCTGGACGTGGGTACCGTCGCGTCGTGCCATCCCCACAACCTGTGACGATCCACGGCGTGGAATCAATGGTTCATTTATTGAATCAAAATACCATCGTGATCGCTGGTGGCGGCGGTGGGATTCCAGTCGTAAAACAAGCGGAAGGCTTGAAAGGGATCGAAGCAGTCATCGATAAAGACCGAACTGGGAAAAAATTGGCAGAACAAGTGGATGCCGATGTATTTATGATGCTGACCGACGTCAGCAACGTTTATATCAATTACGGAACACCGGAGCAAGAAAAATTAACGGGATTATCCGTAAGTGAAGCGCAAGCATATTTTGATGCGGGGCATTTTGCAGAAGGCAGTATGGGGCCGAAAATGGAAGCAGCGATTGCGTTTGCCAAGCAAGGAAAGACGGCAATCATCTGCTCATTGGAAGAAGCAGACTTAGCATTGTTAGGTGAAGCAGGCACAAGGATCGCTGGGTAACACCAGCGATCCAACTGCTTGATTCGCCTATTAGTCGCCTTCTTCGGACAGCTCAAGGGCTAAGCGCAGATCCAGGCTAATGCTAGGATCATGCACGTTTTTTCCTAGTAGCTTTTGGCACTGTTCGATGCGGTATTTGATCGTATTGCGATGAACGAACAAGGCTTTGGCGGTGCGGGTGATCTCACATTGATAATCCAAGTAAGCCCGTAAGGTTTTGCGCAATTCGATGG
Organism: Enterococcus sp. AZ179; assembly: GCF_050498885.1. Classification (NCBI taxonomy): domain Bacteria; kingdom Bacillati; phylum Bacillota; class Bacilli; order Lactobacillales; family Enterococcaceae; genus Enterococcus; species Enterococcus sp. AZ179. Next base: position 2,586,206 of record NZ_JBMHEO010000001.1, read on the forward strand.
TGGCATCTTCTTGCGGAAACGCCAATTCTTTGAGGATCGTGCGGCAGAAATAATGGATATCTTCAGGGCTCATTTTTTCAAATAGACTCCGCATTCCCCGTTGATGGTAGAAAGAGACGATGGGAGAATCATGTTGGCCTCTTCGTTCTTCATAAGCAGTCTTTGCTTCAATGTAGGAGCTGGCTAAATCATTGATGCTTTCACAGACACTCCCTACACCAAAGGCCATTCGAAAAGGCAACCGATTGGTCAAAGCATTGGCGGTCTCAATCAAATGGTCTTCTAAGGCATCACACTTATGCTGCACGAAAATCGCAAAGTGATTGCTGCCCTTTAAGCGAAAGAGACAAACATCTTTGATGCGATAAGGCAGTTGTTCACTAAACCACTGATAGACCAAGTCACTTTCTTCTTTTAGGTATTTGTCTTTGTCTTTGGTTTCTTTGGTTGGTTCACAGGCACCATAGATGACACGATAATGGCGGGCTTTGACCAACCCGTAAGTCTTTCCGAGATCTAACCAATCTTTTTGTTCCTGTTTGGAAGATTGCTGGTATTCGATCATCCGTGTTAAAAAGTCACTTTTTAAATCTTCAAAAGATTCTTGCACTTTTTGGTTTTTGTAGAGCATAAACGACAAGACCAATGCTGCTTGTTCCAGCGCAAAATCCGAGACAGGATAAGGAATCGCCTCAGGATTCAAAATGACTAAATAATGGGGGAAATAAGTGGAGGTTTCAATGGCATAATAAGAAATTTGTGACGTTTTTTCATGGAGATCTTTGATAGGGATCGCCCCGCTTTTTTCACCAGTAAAAACCCCTTTCGTTTGTCCTAATTGATGGATGTAGTACTCCGCGGGTTTTGACATGCGGGTGAAATGCTTGGAATGGGCAATCACTTGTTTGAAAGGATTCAACAAAATGATCGGTGTATTGACCATTTGGCCAAAATCAGCGATAAAGCGAGCGATGCTGACATCCTTCATCAAGGAAGCAGAGAACCGTTTTTGGATATCTAAGGCATAACTCAGCTGCTCGGTTTTGGTGTTCCATAGTAAATTCAAAAGCTGGTGCATCAAACGGCCCAGCGGCATCGTGGCAGGTACTTCTACGATGGGGAAACCTAAACTATCGGCGTAGGCGATGACTTCAGGATCGATGACATCCAAAAAACGACCGATCTTGATGCCTAATCCAGCGGCATTTTTGGCTACGAGGGAATCGATCAGTTCAAGCAGTGCTCCTTGATTATCTTTATAAACCATCGCCGTGCTTAAGATAAAGGTATGCTCAGGAATATAGTGTGCGATATCGGGGGTCTCAGTGATTTCGATACTGTCGACGGGAATTTCCGCGGTAATGGGATCTGTCAACAAACGCAAATTGGAAAAGCGTGGTGTAGCAAGCAATTCAGCAACTAACTTCATAGAGAAACTCCTTTTAGAATTGAACAAAACAAACAAAAACATGTCCTTTTTTAGCTTTATTGTACAACAAACTTGGAAACGTTGACAAGGCGTTGGGCAGTGAAATCAAAAAGAGAAATGAGGGGAAAAGATGTATAAAGAGTTAACGATCGCACAACGTACGATCATGACACCTGGGCCTGTAGAAGCACATCCAGCTGTTCTTCAAGCAATGACCAATCGTATTTTGGGACAGTTTGATCCGAATTTTTTGGCGATCATGGATGAGGTCAAAGAAATGATCAAACAACCGTTTGGAACCAAAAACAAAGAGGCATTTGCCATTGATGGGACTTCCCGAGCTGGTTTAGAAGCGGCGCTGATCGCTTTGATCGAACCAGGGGACAAAGTCTTGATCCCCGCCTATGGGCGCTTTGCTTTCTTACTTGGAGAAATCTGTGAACGTGCCCAAGCGCAAGTCAAATATGTAGAAAAAGAATGGACGGCTCCTTTTGCACCCGCAGAGGTCATCAAAGAAATCGACGCATTTCAACCCAAGATCGTGGCGATGGTCCACGGGGAAACTGCCAATGGGCAAATGCAGCCGTTAGCAGAAATCGGGCAGTATTGTCGCGCAAAAGATATTTTCTTTGTCGTTGACATGGTGGCGACTTATGGTGGCGTGGCCCTGTCAGTCGATGATTGGTGTGTCGATTTGGCAATTGCCGGTACACAGAAGTGTTTAAGTGTGCCGTCTGGTCTTTCATTAGTGACCTACAACGATCGAGTCGAAGCCGTCCTTAATGCCCGTTACCAAAAAGAATTAGGCTTGAGCAAAACGGATCGAAACAAGCGGCACATTATGAGTAATTACTTGGATTTGAGTCAATTGCAACGCTACTGGAACAAAGAGCGAATCAACCATCACACAGAAGCGACGAGTATGATCTATGCGCTTCATGAAGGATTACGGATGTTGCTAAACGAAGGCCTCGATGCAGCCTATCAACGTCATTTGACGAATGAAGGGGCGTTGGTCGCTGGACTGGAGGCAATGGGGCTTTCGATTTATGGCGAAAAAGCAACCAAAATGCCGACAGTTACCCCCATCTTTATTCCAGAAGGTGTTGATGGCGAAGCTGTCCGAGAAGAGATGCTTCACTCCTTTGGTGTAGAGATCGCTAGTTCATTTGGTGATCTAAAAGGAAAAATCTGGCGGATTGGAAATATGGGCTACAGCAGCCGCAAAGAAAATATTTTACATGTCCTAGCCGCGTTAGAAGGGGCACTATTGTACCAGCAAGCACCAATTTCTGCCGGCAAAGCGCTCATCGCTGCGTTAAATTACTACCAAAAAACGACTTAAAATTTTAGCACAAATGCACAACGACTGAAAGCGCTTTGTGAAAAATGACAAATGCAATAGTCGGCAAAAAAACGTACACTAAGACTATCTTAAAGCGCTTTCGTTGGCGTGCTTCACAAACTTTACTTGTGTAACTGATGGAGGGAAAAAAATGGAAATCAATAAAGAACGTGGTGGGCTTGCCTACTGGAAACAAATTATTATCTTAATGTGTTCAGGCTGGGTCACTATCTGGATTTATCGCGCTGCGTTATCACCGGTCTATCCGCAAATCAATGAGTCACTTGGTGGCAATATTTCTGATACAGCATTAGGATCGATCGCCAGCTTTTACTTTTTCGGCTATGTGATCATGCAGATCCCTGCCGGCTTTTTAGTGGATAAGATTGGGAAGAAAACAGTTCTGCTTCCGGGATTTGTGGTATTTGCACTGGCAGCTTTACTGATTTCACAAGCCTCTTCAATCTCCATGATCTATACCGGTAGCTTTTTAGCAGGGATCGGCTGTGGATCATTTTATGGTTCCGCGTATTCTTTGACCTCACAGAACATTCCGAAAGAAAAGAAGAGCTTCTCAACAGCGATCGTCAATAGTGGTTCTGCCGTTGGTTCAGGGTTTGGGATGATCTTATCAAGCTTTATCGTTATTCAGATGAATATGCCTTGGCAAACAATGATGTATTTATCCGCTTTCTTGATCGTATGTATGACGATCGCTTTCGCATTGGTGATCCGCAGCAACAAAGAAGACGTAGCTTTCTTGGAGAGTCAAGCAGCAGCTGAAGAAGAAACAACGGATCAGCCGAAAGAAAAAGTTTCCCTTTCGACCTTGTTCTCCCTGCGGATGCTCTTTACGTATGTGTTATATTTTGCGACGTGTTATGCCTACTATATGACGGTTACTTGGCTACCAAACTTCTTAGGAACAGAACGAGGCTTCCAAGGAGTCGCAATCGGATTCTCTTCTTCATTGGTGGCATTTGCTTCGATTCCTGGGGCCTTGTTCTTTAGCCGCTTGGCAGACAAATACATGCATAAAAAAGTTACCTTTATCGTTATTTTAGAAATATTAGCGGCGTTGATGTTATTAGTAACGGTGCAAGCAACAAATTCGACCTTCTTAATGATCGCGTTGATCTTGTACGGGTTCCTTGGAAAACTAGCGGTTGAACCAATCATCATTTCTTGGCTAGGGGAAAATGCACCAAAAGTTGGGGTCGGTACGACATTAGGGGTCTTCAACTTTTTCGGCATGATGTCTTCCGTTATCGCACCAACATTGACCGGATCGATCTCGGATGCAACAGGGTCAAAAGTAATGGGCTTTTATATCGCAATTATTTTGTTGATCGGTGGTACATTCTTATTCTTGACTGTAAACTCTAAGAAAACAGCAAAGTAGAAAAGTGAGGAACAACAGATGAAAAAACGATCCTTAAAAATCAGTTTGACCAACCAAATCATGATTGCAACGGTATTGGGGATTTTTTGGGGCGTTTCCTTTCCCGGTTTAGGTGATCAAATGCAGCTAGTCGGGGACTTCTTCTTGCGACTGATTCAAATGTCTGTGGTCGTGTTGGTCATGGGCTCGGTGATTGAAGCGGTGGGGGGACTTGATCCAAAAGAATTAGGTGGGATCGGCGGGAAAGTCTTCCTCTGGTTTACCGGTTCGACCCTCGTCGCCGCTATTTTCGGTCTCTTGTTCGCCTTGATCCTCAAGCCCGGCGCAGGCCTTGACCAGTCGCTGCTGCAAAGTACAGAAACTGCATTAAGTACCAGCAGTATAGAAGAAGTCATCTTGAACTTTGTTCCACTGAACATTATTCAAGCCATGGTGGAGCAGAATATGATCCAAGTGATTATTTTTTCGCTCTTCTTTGGCCTTGCCTTGAGCTTAATCAAGCATGAAAAAAAGAATCAGCTGTTTCTAGATATGATCAGTAGTTTTAATCATATTTTGTTAAAAATGGTCAGCATGATCATGAAGTTGGCGCCGATCGGGATTTTCGGCCTTGTTGCTTCCTTGGTAGAAGATACCGGCATTCGTGTGTTGGGAATGTTAGCCAGTTTTTTATTGACGTTAGCAGCGGCATCTTTGCTCTTTTTGTTTCTTTGGTTTCTCTTGACGTCGCTCTATTGCAAAGTTTCCTTGTTTCGTTTGATAAAGAATATGTGGCGTCTATCGGTGATTTCCTTTACGACCACCTCTTCTGCTGTTTCATTGCCGTTTCAAATCGAAGATGGCAAAGAACGATTTGGGATCAGTGATCGAATCAATAAGCTCGTGATGCCTCTAGGCATGACCTTAAATAGCAATGGGCTCTCCTTATTTTTAGCCCTGGCAATCGTAACCGTTGCTCAGGCGTACCAGATCCAATTGAGCTGGGGGGATCTTTTGCAAGTGGTCTTGTTGTCCTCGTTGGCATGCTTGGGAACGATCGTCGTTCCAGGCGGCGGATTAGTCACACTGGCTACGGTTTTACCTATGTTAGGACTGCCTAATGAAAGCATCGCCTTACTGGCAGGGATCGATTGGTTTTCTGGGATGTTTCGGACCCTCTTGAATGTTGACCCTGACGTCACGGTGGCGTTGATCGTTGCTCATGATGAAGGAGAACTGGATCGTGCAATCTTCAATGGTGAAAAAGCCCAGGTCAAATTAGCAGAAAAAATCACCGATGGCGTATAAGACCAATCATTCTTGTGATGAAACTTTACTCTTTTTTGGAAACGTGCTACGATTGATTCGTTGATAGACTAAAGAAGCTTCCTGAAATACCGTAAACGGTAAACAGTAGCGGCTGATTTTCCGCTTGTCATTCAACAGACAAATACGACAAAAAGAGGAGGAAAAAACATGACAGCATCGATGAAATTGTGGATTGACCTTTTGAATAGCTAATTTAAATCTATTTCAAAAGTCTAGGCAATCGTGATTTCAAGGGATGAGTGTCCTCTTTTTTCCAATTTCTTATTAAAATCAGGGTATAGCGGTAGGCTATGCCCTTTTTTTGTGCTTGCGTTTTCCTAGACGGGAAGGACAGACTGATGGAACAATTAAGTGTAAAAATAAACAATCTAATCAAAAATTATGGGGCCAAAGAAGTACTGAACATTGAAGAACTGAGTGCCTATCAAACGGATCGTATCGGGATCGTGGGCGCAAACGGGCAAGGCAAGTCTACCTTGCTGAAGTTGATTGCGGGAGTGGTCGATCCTGATTCAGGAACGATCCAAAAAGAAAATTCGTTTCACTATTTCCCGCAAATCGCTGAGGTGACTGAAAAGACAGAGGCCCTTGACTGGGCGCTGTTCGGTCGTTTTTCGATCCCAACAAATGAATTGGCGACACTAAGCGGCGGGGAGGAGACCAAATACCGGTTGGCACAAACGTTATCTTCCTATCAGTTAGGACTTTTGCTCGATGAGCCAACGACCCACTTGGACCAGCAAGGAATTCAAGTCTTGATTGATGAACTGCAGTATTATTATGGCACCCTGATCGTGGTCAGTCATGATCGGTATCTATTGAATCAGCTGGCAACGAAAATCTGGGAAGTCGATCAAGGAAAAGTCACCGAGTATTCTGGTAATTATGACAGTTATCGACAGCAAAAAGAGCAAGCGGCACAGCGTGTTGCCTGGGAGGCTGCGCAGTATCAGCAACAAAAACAGCAGTTGACCCAAGCGATCCAAAAGAAAAAAGAACAAGCGATCAAGAGCAGTCGCATTTCTGAAAAAAAGCGGCAGCAGAACATCCGACCAGACCGTTTGTCGTCATCAAAACAAAAAGACACGGTGCAAAAGTCATTGCAAAAAACAGTCAAAGCCATGGAAAGCCGCTTGGATCAGTTGGAAGAAGTGAAGGGTGTTGCCGGGCAGCAGGTGATTCGTTTTCCAGTAGTCCCTGCAGTGGAGCTGCATAATAAACGACCGATTCGTGGGGAGCAAGTAACCATTCAAAGAGGGGCGAAACGTTTGCTAGACAGCAGCAGTTTCCAGTTTGCTGCCGGGAAGAAAATCGCTATCGTGGGTCCGAACGGTTCGGGGAAGTCGACTTTACTAAAAGAAATCATCGCAGGTGGAGAGGGAATCTATGTATCACCGAAAATCGTCTTTGCGGTCTACGAGCAAATGGGCTATCGAAAAAACAGCACCACACCGCTTTTGACGGAATTGATGGCTCAAACAGACTATCAGGAACCACTGGTCCGCAGTATTTTACACAATCTGGGATTTAGCCAGATTGACGTGATGAAGCCAGTCAATGTGCTAAGCGGCGGGGAAGCGACACGGGTCGAGCTCGCACGCATCTTTACTCAATCTGCCAATGTCTTGATACTTGATGAACCGACGAACTTTATTGATCTACCGACAATCACCGTCTTGGAACAATTGATTCGCAGCTATCGAGGCATCGTTTTGTTCACATCTCACGATCAAGCGTTTATCGATGCCGTCGCGGATGACGTGTATCTAATCGATCATGGGAAATTAACATTGGTTTCTAGTAACTAGCAGCATAGTCGCTTTTATACCTGTATAGAGAAAAACAGCGCGGGAAAGGAAGCGACCGCCCAACGTTCGATCAACAATCGGCCGTTGAGCGGTCACTACAAAACCCGCGCTGTTTTTTTCGCAATCATCGGTATCGCCTAGCTGTTGCTACATCGCTTAATAAATCTTTTTCGTAAAGTATTTTAAGATCAGGGGAGAGATCAAGGTACTCAACAAGACAACGATCACCAAAGGGGAATACAATGCGGACGAAATCAATTGGTTTTGTTGACCAATCTGTAAAATGATCAATGCCATTTCACCTCGGGAAATCATTCCAGCTCCCACCATCCAAGCACTGTTGTTTGAGAATTTCGCGATTTTCGCCCCGACATAGCCGCCGACCAATTTGGTCATGATCGCGACCACGGTAAAGGCAAGAATAAAGAATAATTGCTCATTTAAGCGGGAAAAATCAACTTCTAAGCCAACGCTGACAAAGAACACCGGAATGAAGACGGCGTAACCTAATGCTTCGACACTGTGTTCCACTTCCTCACGAACCTTCGTTTGACTGACAGCGATCCCTGCGAAGAAGGCACCAATGACCGAGCTTAACCCAACGAGGTCAGCAAGATACGCCATTCCTAAGCAGATGATCAGTGACATGATGATCACCGCGGAATTTGCAAATAGCTTTTCTGCAAGTGCCAATAAGAACGGAGCAATCCATTTCACTAATAGAAAAATCAACACAAAATAAATCAATTCTACCAATAAGGTGACCGGCAGTGGTGTTGCTTGGCTGCTTTCGCCGCCTAAAAAGGAAAGGCTAAGACTCAAAACCAACACGACCAAAATATCATCCACGACGGAAGCACCAAGAATCGTCGACCCTTCTTTCGTATTCACCACATTCAACTCTTTCAATACTTCGACAGAAATACTGACTGAGGTGGCAGCTAATACGATCCCGAAAAAGAACGCTTCTGTGGGACTGCTTTGAAAACCGACCCCCGTGGCATACCCGAAGAGCATAGGGAACACGATCCCCAAAAGGGCAACGAGCATCCCTGGACGAAAATAGCGTTTCAATAAAGAAATATCACTTTCCAATCCCGCTAAAAACATCAGCAAAATAACACCAATCTCTGAAAAATCATGAACCAGAATATCTGGATGGACCCAATTGAGTCCTGCGCCTCCTAATAAAACCCCCGCTAACAACTGCCCGATAACAGCAGGAACGCCCATCCGTCTCGCCAGATGCGAGAAGAGGGTCGTCGTGATTAGGATCAAACACAAAATCCCGACAAAATGCATAAAACCTCATCCTTCTTTCCTATAACATACTCCCCTTTAGTATAGCATTCTCTCTTGAATTGAGCCTGTATCAAGCCTTTTTTTATTAAAAGAGTTTCATTAAACCACACGTTTTTTGAGATAAGGAGGAAGCGAAGGCAATCAGAGTTTTTCTGTGCACTCGTCGAAATAAAAAAACATTATTTTCACTTTACTTGTAACAAATTATTGTTCGAGCCAACGGGCAAGCCGTTGAAAAACCATTTGGACTTGCGGCTCCTCGACGTTTTTCAAAAAGTCGTGGGGCAAATCATAGACAGGGACAAATTTGCTTTTAGGCACTTTCTTCAAGCCTTTGCTGTAACGAAAAGGAACTTCCTCATCGGTACTGCTGGCACTGCTGAAAATTGGAGGAAATTGAGCAAGCAGCTCAGGATCAATGGCATAGTCAGAAAGAGCTTCAGCTGTTAGACCATAGATCGTTGTGAGTTCTTGCTGTTGAACCCAATAAACATAAGGCAAATAGCGCTGAAACTGCGGATCATCCCAAACGATCTCGGTTTGATCCAAAGAAGGGACTTGCTCTTTGCTTAAGAGCGGCTGCTGCAAGACTCGTTTGTTTTCAATAAAAGAAAGATCGGTATACCCATAAAAATTGACCAGTTTTTCAGGCAATCTCTGTTGTTCCTTCAGTAATTGCTGGGTAAGCGCCAGCATCAAATAACCGCCAGCTGAGCGTCCGCAGAAACAAAACGGGTTATCTTTAAGCACAGTTGCTTGCAATTCTTGAAAATTTTGCCAGTTCAGCGCCAAAATCTCCGCTAACGAGGAATTGGGCGCCAGTAAATAATCGACTGTGAGGACGCTGTATTGCTGCGCTTGAAATAGTGTGATCAGTGATGCGGGAATGTCTTGGCGGGTTCCATAAACAAAACCGCCGCCGTGAAAATAAATCAGGTATTTCTCCGAAGCCGGATAGAGGGTCACGGAAGCACCGGTGGTCAATTGCCATTCTTTTTTCATTTTGCTTGACTCCTTTTCTGAAGCTCTAATAAATAGGTGCCGATCTCGTAATTGACTAATTGGATCGGACTTGTCAGATCGATCTCTAGTAGCTGTTCGATTTTGCTTAGCCGATAACGAATCGTTTTGGCATGAAGAAACAAGGTTTCAGCCGTATTTTTGTAATTGCGATTCGTGATAAAAAAGGTATATAGCGTTTTGAACAGCTCTTCATTTTCTTCCGAGAGTTGATACAGCTTCGGGGGAATGCTTTGCTGCAGCTTTTCCAGTTGGTTCTCCTTGATAAAGGAACTAAAGATACCTAAGTCGCTATAGGCAATGATCGGCGCCAAATAAAACTGCCGATTGAAGCGGATCGCATCCAAACACTCTGGCAGGATCTCTTTGATCTGTTCCTTGCGTAAGACTTCGCTGACCACCAAGCAGCCATGTTCATCGGCTAGCAGGGCATCATCAAAATATGTCTGCAGCATCTGTTTCGTCACCTGATGGGCGATCGATTGGAAATTATAGAGGATCACCAAATAATTGTGGTGTTCAAAAAAGACGTGGGGTGTTTTCAACGCCCGTAGCTTGTGCAAAACGACGGACTTACGCTCCTTATCTTTAAAGCTGTTGGAAGCAAAGGCGATGCCTTGGTAGAAATCGTAGCGATCCAGTTGCGCTTCTTCTAACAAAAGATCCAGCTCAGCCAAATTGCTAGGAGTGTTTTGCAAGATCGCATCGGCAAGATTGTTCATGCGATTGTAGCGCTCTTTCTTCAACAAATACGCCATTTGGAGGCGTTCATAGATGACGTCGATCACATTTTCAATAATCATGACTTTTGCCTCAGGGATCTGCGAATCTTTCTGATAAACGATCAAGGTACATAAATCATTGTAAGGATTGATGATCTCTACTTTGATGGCAGTCACATATTGATTGTTCTCATGAGAAAATAATTCTAAATATTCGTAGTGGTTCTTGGTAAACTCGACGGTTTTCATGGGTTCTTGTTTGGTCACCACGAAATTCTTAAAGGATTGACCGACGGACACATGCACATCTAAATGGGGGATGCGCAAAGAACAAGGCTTTTCGATCAATTGATAGAACTCTTGCATGATCTGATCGAAAGAAGAGTGGTTGCGCTCGACTTTCATGAAGCGCTGGCGAACTTCGTAATAGGTACGCAGCAGCTGGGTTTGGTGATTCAGCAATGGTTCGTAAACCGCTAGCATGATGGCTTCATAGCTGACTTCTTGCTGTACTTTGATCAAAGGGATCTGATAAGCAAAGCTAAGCTCAATCACCCAATCTGGAATCATAGGAATCAAGCGATCCACTTTGATCACTAAACCGCTGACACCGATTTGCTGCATTTTTTCAAAAAAAACACGCAGTTCCTCAGGCGATTGGTCTTTGAAGGCATAAAAAGAAGTCAAAATCAATTGATGGGCTTTGCTCCATTTTTCGATATCCATCGCTTCCAACACCATAACGGAACCAACGGAATTTGTTAAACCAATGGAGCCAGTCAGGACTTTACTTTTTTCAAAAAGCGGCAGTTCAACCAATTCTTTTAATTTCATAAAATGCTCCTTTTTTCTCTTTTGGATAAAAAGTATAGCATTTTTTTAGAACTTTATCCAATGAAAACGCAAACAAGGCTCGTTAGAATGAGAGTATAAGAAAAGGAGGAGAACAAATGCTGCACACAGTAATCTTAAAGAATAACTACCAAGATTCCATTAACTTAATGCTGCTGACGAATACGATCAATGATCTAGGCGATGTCGAAATGAGTCAAATCATGATGGGGACGGATGCAAACAAAGACATATTAAATAACACTGGATTGCTTTCTAAAGAGGCAGAAGGTGCTTCACCCAACGATATGATGATCGTGGTCGATAGCCAAAACGAACAGATCATGGATCAAGTAATGCCAGCGATCGATTCATTTTTAGCTGATCTTTCAGCAAAAGATCAAGGCAAAGAAACGCCAGCGGCGGCTTCATGGCAAGAAGCCTTGAGCGCAATGCCAGATGCCAATGTTGCATTATTTAGTATTCCTGGGGAATATGGCGCAGCCGAGATGGAAAAAGCGCTAAAAAATGACTTGCATGTTTTCTCGTTTACGGACAATGTCGCTATCGAAGATGAAGTGCGTTTGAAAAAGCTGGCTCATGAAAAAGGCTTATTGATGATGGGGCCTGACTGTGGGACTGGTATTATTTCTAGCATTCCGATTGCCTTCACGAATGTCGTGGCACCAGGAAACATCGGCGTCGTTGGTGCCTCTGGTACGGGGATTCAAGAAGTGACGACGATCATTGACCGATTAGGCGGTGGTGTCGTTCATGCCATCGGGACCGGCGGACGTGACTTAAGCGACAAAGTTGGGGCGATCACTGTCAAAGATGCCATCGTTGCTTTAGAAAATCATGAACCGACAGATGTGATTTGCGTGATCTCGAAACCACCTGCAAAAGAAGTGCGGGATGAAGTCGTTCAATTGCTGCAAAGTATCAGCAAACCTGTGGTAGCGATTTTCTTAGGAGAAAAACCAGAAGCCCATGAAGGAAAAGTCTATTTGGCACATACGCTGGAAGAAACAGCGCGTATCGCTGTTGATCTTGCCAATGAAGAACCCGTCAAAGCGAACTATTTTGAACGCGTGAAATCCCCAGATGTGCCCAAACTCGCTGAAGACAAAGTGGTCAAAGGTCTTTATTCTGGCGGTACATTAGCTGCCGAAGCAGGAATGCTGATCTCCGAAGCCTTGAATCTAGAAGGCCTTGTAAAACAAGAAGGCTATATCTTGCATTCCCACGGCTATGATGTGATCGACCTTGGTGATGATATCTATACCCAAGGCAAACCGCATCCAATGATCGATCCTGAAGTGCGCATCAAAAAAATCGAAGACTATGCGCAAGATGAGCAAACCGGGGTCATTTTATTTGATGTGGTGCTAGGTTACGGCGCGCATACAGATATGGTAGGAGCTTTGTTACCAGCTATCGAAGCTGCACAGCAAACAGCCCAAGCAGCTGATCGCGCGTTGTACTTTGTTGCTACCGTCTGCGGAACTGAAAAAGATCCGCAAAACTACCAAGAAGCAGTCAACCGTTTGAAAGCAGCTGGCGTCTATGTGGCACCGAGCAATGCTCAAGCAGTGCAATTAGCCCTCGCTTTAAAAGGGGCGACTCTTTCTGAAGCAGACAAAACAGTCAATGACTATACTGGTAGCAAGGTTGAGGTGCCGACTGTCAGCGAGAAAGTAATGGAGCTGTTGACCACCAAACCACGGATCATCAATGTTGGCTTGCAAAGCTTCAATGAATCGATCCTGCAATATGGCGGGAAAACAGAACAATTCAACTGGCGTCCTCGTGCTAACGGCAACAAGAAAATGATCCGTATTTTAGACGCGTTAGAAGAATTTGACGAAAAAATCACAGCTGAAAACCAAGCAGTGACGGATAAAATCAAAAATGCCCAACCATTCTTGATCGATGTCGTTCCAGCTAAATCAGTGATCGCTGAATTAAACGAAAGCCAGAAAACCTTGCTGCATGCAGGACCACCGATCCAATGGTCGGAAATGACGGGACCGATGCAAGGATCTTGTATCGGCGCTGCCTTGTTTGAACGCTGGGCGAAGGATGAAGACGAAGCCCGCCGCCTACTCGAAAGTGGGGAAGTCCGCTTTATGCCATGTCACCATGTCCAGGCAGTCGGTCCAATGGGCGGGATCACTTCAGGGAATATGCCTGTCTTTGTGGTTGAAAACCGCCTTGTCGGCAACAAAGCCTACTGTATTTTGAACGAAGGGATCGGTAAAGTCTTGCGATTCGGTGCTTATTCACAAGAAGTCATCGATCGTTTGGATTGGATCAAAGACGTCTTAGGACCAACCATTGCCAAGGCATTAAAACTAACTGAAGAAGGCATCAATTTGAATGTATTGATTGCCCGGTCGATCACAATGGGGGATGAATTCCATCAACGAAATATTGCAGCATCATTGAACTTCTTGAAAGAGATCGCGCCGTTGATCATCCAAACAGAAATCGATGAAAAGCAAAAATATGAAGTGATCAAGTTCTTAGCAGATACCGATCAGTTCTTCTTGAATATCATGATGGCAACCGGCAAAGCCATCGTTGACGGTGCCCGTGTCGATGCCAAAGGAACGATCGTGACCACCATGACGAGAAACGGCGTCAATTTTGGGGTTCGTGTCGCCCAAACAGAAGACCAATGGCATACTGCACCAGTCAATACGCCGAAAGGTTTGTACTTTACTGGGTTTACCGAAGCAGATGGCAATCCTGATATTGGGGACAGTGCCATTACTGAAACCGTCGGTGTCGGAGCAATGGCGATGGTAGCCGCACCAGGTGTAACACGCTTTGTCGGCGCTGGTGGCTTTGAAGATGCGCTAGAAACTTCCAATGAAATGGCAAAAATCTGTTTCGGTCATAATCCGACCTTCTCGATCCCAACATGGGACTTCCAGGGGACTTGTTTGGGGATCGACATCCGGAAAGTCGTTGAAACAGGCATCACCCCAATCATCAATACTGGGATCGCCCATAAAGAAGCAGGTGTCGGTCAAGTCGGTGCAGGGACGGTGCGTGCACCGTTAGGCTGTTTTGAAAATGCCTTGACGGCTTATGCGAAGGATCTGGGGATCGATGTTGACTGAGAAAATCAAAATCAGTGATTATCTAGACCCATTGCAACGATTCGGTCGTACCGGTCGGGTGCATAGCGTGTTTGATCGTTCATTCAATGTGATGATCGGGCAGCAGCTGGTCAATATCAACAACTATCGCAACTATTTGACTGGCTTCGGGGTCTTTTTACCCGATGCATTGTTTGAACAAGTCTTGCCTTTGATTGAAGTCGGCAATCGCGTGCAAGTCCGAGAGCATGGTCTGACCTTTTACAGCACAAAAGGAACATTTTCTCTTTCATTAGAGGAGAAAGAATTGGTTTCGCTGCAGGTGAAGGAGTTATCCTTCACCTCAGCGGAATTGCAGCTTTTGAAAGAAATACTGCTTCAACAAGAACTAGAAACCAAGATTGGGTTGCCAGAAGATGAGAAAACCCAAGCAGTGTTTGCGGCATTGCGGCAGTCTGTCTCAGATTGGGAACCAATCATTGACCACCTGATTGGTCGCGGCAAAGGATTGACACCTAGCGGCGATGATCTTCTCGTTGCCTATCAAGCGATGCTCTATGCCTTGCAGCAGCCAGAAGCCGAAACGTTAGCGCAAGCATTGGCAAAACCGCTGTCTACGACGGATGTCAGCCTTGCATATATTCAAAGTGCCAGTCAAGGATATGTCAATTCTCTGATGCTGCAATTATTCAAAGACTTAAAAAAGCAAAACCCACAGGTGATTGAAAAAGATGTGCAGCAGTTGATGTCCGTTGGTCATTCGTCAGGCAAAGATCTTAGTTTTGGGTTGTTGTTAGCGTTGGAGTCATTGTCACTTGAGGAAAAAGAATAGAAATGGGGAGAAATCATGGAAATCAGTAACCAGAAAGATGCGGTCAAAGTAAGCAATTCTTACTGGAAAAAAGTCGTTGCTATTTTCTTTGTCGGCTGGATTTTAATGTACGCCACACGGACGATCTTCAATCCAATCATGGGTGTGATCGGAGAAGAATTCAATTTAAGCAACACACAACTAGGACTTGCCAATAGTATTTTCTTTTTGACATATGCCGTTGCGCAAATTCCTTTTGGCATCATCGGCGACAAAATCGGTCGCAAATTGGTGATCGCCCTAGGTTTTGTTTTATTGGCGGTGACTACTTACTTCAGTGGGCTAGCCACAAGCTTCGTTTTGTTCTTAGTGATTCGTGCCATTGCAGGGATTGGTCAAGGTGCCTATTACGGTCCGCAATACGCATTGTCTACCGAAGCGATTCCCGACAACAAACGGACCGTCGGAAATGCCATTATCAACAGTGGGATGGCGTTTGGAACGTCTGGCGGGTACTTGCTTTCTAGTAAATTGGTCTTGGATAACGGGGGCCATTGGAGCCAACCCTTCTTCCTAATGGCGTTTCCGACCTTGATTGTCGGTGTCTTGTTCTATTTTGTTTTGAAAGAAAAAGTGATTCGTCCAGAAGATGAAGGACAAGAAATAAAAGAAGAGGGGCCAAAAGAAAAGATTTCCTTGAAGCAGATTTTTTCAAACCGCAATCTCGTGGCAGCCTTTGTTCTATGCTTTACCAGCATTTATGCAAACTTTGTGATTATAACTTGGCTGCCGCAATTCTTGATTGCCGAGCGTGGCTTTGAAGGGGCGAGTGTCGGCTTTATTGCTTCCTTAGTCCCATGGGCATCGATTCCAGGTGCGTTGATTTTTGCTCGATTGAATGATAAAACTGGCGCGACGAAAAAATTAGTCTATTTATTGGTCCCATTGGCGACCCTTTCCGTATTTGCCATTGCCTTTGTAACGGATCGTACCTTATTGATCACTGTTTTGATTTTGTATGGATTGACTGGCAAGCTGGCGCTTGATCCAATCGTCGTGACCTTTGTGACGAAAAACGCACCAAAAGGCGCCTTAGGAACGACCTTGAGTGCCTATAACTTTATCGGGATGTCGGGGTCGATCTTAGCACCTTATGTTACTGGCTTTTTAGCCGATTCTTTAGGATCGATGCAGGTCGGGTTTTACCTGTCTTGTCTATTACTGCTGATCGGATTAGGTGTTTTTGCCGTATTAGCAAAGGAAAATCAGAAGGAGAGCATAAAATGAGTTTGAATGTGATCG
This sequence comes from Enterococcus sp. AZ179, assembly GCF_050498885.1. Lineage (NCBI taxonomy): Bacteria > Bacillati > Bacillota > Bacilli > Lactobacillales > Enterococcaceae > Enterococcus > Enterococcus sp. AZ179. Next base: position 2,602,593 of record NZ_JBMHEO010000001.1, read on the forward strand.
CGTTAGGCGGCAATGCTATTTTAGATAAAGACCCTAGTGATGAAGGACAAAAAGCAGTTGTTGCGCAAGCAGCACGTTATATTGCCGATTTTGTCGAAAAAGGGGAAAAAGTCATTGTTTGTCACGGCAATGGACCACAAGTCGGCAACTTGCTGTTGCAGCAAAAAGCCGGGGAAAGTGAAAAAAATCCCCAATTGAAATTAGACAGCTGCGTAGCGATGACCCAAGGAAGTATCGGTTATTGGCTGCAAAATGCCTTGATCAATGAGTTTGCCACACGTCAAGCACATCCATCGGTAATCTCATTAGTCACCCAAGTTCGTGTCGATCCAGCAGATCCATCGTTTGAGAAACCTTCCAAACCAGTCGGACCTTTTTATAGTGAAGAGGAAGCCAATGCTGCGATGGCAGCCAATGGCGGGGTGTATCAAGAAGACGCTGGGCGTGGTTACCGCAAAGTGGTTCCATCGCCGAAACCGCAAGAAATTGTTGAAAAAGAAGCCATCAAAACATTGGTCGATGCAGGTGTGATCACGATTTGTGCCGGTGGCGGTGGCGTACCTGTCGTTCGCAACGATAATGGGTTTACTGGCGTGGAAGCCGTCAACGACAAAGACTTTACCGCCAGTGTCTTAGCAAAAGATGTGCAGGCCAATCGCCTGATTATTTTGACCGGTGTCGACAATATCTACATCAATTACAACCAGCCGAATCAGCAAGCCTTAGGAGAAATCAGTGTGGCACAAGCCAAGGGCTACATCGAGGAAGGCCATTTTGCAACGGGCAGTATGTTGCCAAAAATAGAAGCTGCGATTGATTTTGTTGAAGAAGATGCAGCCAGAACCGCGATTATTACCTCAATCGAAAAGTTAGCTGAACTGGATCAGCATACAGGAACCATACTTCGAAAATAAAGAGGGGATCAAAGTGAAAGCAAAAAAACTACCGATGGTGACGCAGATCGTTATTACCGTTCTTCTAGGGATTCTTTGCGGTTTGTTCTTTGGGCAAGCCGCTTCATTCCTAAAAATCTTGGGCGATCTTTTCTTGCGTCTGATGCAAATGGCGATCCCGTTATTGATCGTTGGACAAATCATTCAAGCAGTTGGGGGGATTGCCCCGAAAGAACTCACTCGTTTGGGTGGAAAAACGATCGCTGTCTTTGGGATTTCCTCCTTATTCGCTGCTGCATGGGGCGTGCTGATGGCGCTCTTCTTTGCTCCAGGCAAAGGGATCGACTTTTCACAAGCTGCCGGCGAACCTCTGCAAGCACAAGAAATTTCTATATCAGAGACTGTGATCAACTTTATTCCCACGAATATTTTCGATGCGTTGAGTAAAGGGTCAATTATTCAAATCATCGTTTTTGGGTTGTTCTTTGGTGTTGCTCTCAATCGCTTTATGCAAAAGAAACCTGAGTCAGCTCTTTATGGGTTGATCGTGGATCTGAATGAGGTCGTCATTGCCATCATTCGTTACGTGATGATCGTGGCACCAATCGGTATTTTTGCTTTGATCGCTTCAACGATCAGCTCCCTGGGCTTGCAGATCATTTTGCCATTAGGCAGCTATTTGCTTGTCTACGGTCTAGCCACCGTCACGTTCCTTGGGCTGTGGCTAGTCTTGTTGACCGTGTATTGTCGGATCAATCCGTTACGATTGATCAAAAATATGAAAAATATGTCGGTCATGGCATTGGCGACAACCTCCTCTGCCATCACGCTGCCGATCGCTATGGAAGAATCCCAGAATAAATTAGGACTCAGTAGCCGCATCACCAATTTGGTATTGCCGTTAGGGATGTCTTTGAACAGCAATGGGTCAGCGATGCATATGGCGATTACCGTCATGACAATCGCCCAAATGTATCAAATCAACTTTGACGGGATCCAAATGGTGACGGTAGCTGTAACTGCGACTTTCGTTTCTTTAGCCAATGCAGTTGTTCCCGGAGCGGGGTTAGTTTCCTTGGCAATCATCATTCCCCAGCTTGGTTTACCAATCGAAAGCATTGCGCTATTTGCTGGTGTCGAATGGTTTGTTGGCATGCTGCGGACAATTTTGAACGTGAACTCAGACGTCTATTCAGCGCTGCTGATCGCTAAGTCAGCCGATGAACTGGATTATCGCGTGTTTAATCAATAAGAGAAGCCGTTGCCAAGCGTGCTTCTCTTTTTCTAAGGAGGAGAAAAGATGGAAGAAATGAGCAGACGTTCTCTGCTGGAATTAGAAGCATTGATGAAAAAGAAACTATTGGCTGCTGGTTTGCCAGAAGCCGCTGCCAGTGAAACAGCGGCGCATTTGACCTTTGCGGATGCTTGCGGGATCCATTCTCATGGTGCCGTGCGGATGGACTACTATGCCGAGCGTTTAGTAAAAGGTGGCATCACGCTGGAACCAAACATGTCTTTTGAAAAAACAGGCGCCGCTACCGGAATTTTCCACGGAGATAACGGCATGGGGCATTATGTGTGCAATGAAGCGATGGCGATCGCCATTCATCTGGCGAAAGAAGTCGGGATCGCTGCAGTAGGAATCGAGCAGACCAGCCATAGCGGGACGATGGCGTATTACGTCAAACAGGCTGCTGAAGCCGACTTAGTGGCGATCGCCATGTGTCAATCGGATCCGATGGCGGTGCCTTTTGGTGGGATCGAAAACTATTTTGGCACCAATCCAATCGCGTTTGCAGCACCACGAGCCAATCATCCGCCGGTGGTTTTTGATATGGCGACGACGGTTCAAGCGTGGGGCAAAATTTTGGACGCTCGCTCGAAGAAGCAGCAGATCCCCGATACTTGGGCCGTAGACGAGCAAGGCTTGCCTACCACCGACCCCTATGCAGTCCAAGGATTATTGCCAATCGCTGGTGCTAAAGGATATGGCTTGATGATGATGGTGGATATTTTAGCTGGCTCGATGCTAGGCTTGGCTTTTGGTAAACAGGTCACCTCCATGTATGCGGACTTGACGGAAAAACGCCGCTTAGGACAATTCCTTCTTGTGATCGATCCATCTCGTTTTACCAACACCGAAACCTTCAAGCAAAGCATCGATCAGATGGTGACTGAGCTGCATGCAATCCCGCCAGTAGAAGGGCAATCACAAGTCTACTATCCTGGAGAGATCAGCCAAATACACTTTGAAAAAGCCCAGCAAGAAGGGGTCATGATCCCCAAAGCGATCATCGATTATCTCGAAAGCGAAACCCTCCATTTTGATCGCTATGGTAGTCAAGATTCCTTTGCTAAATAAAAATCCGCAAAAGGCAGTTGGTTCAGAGGGGGATTGAACCAACTGTTTTTTTGCTGTGTGGAGCAAAGAGAAGTTTTCAGTCAGAAAATCGCACATTATTGGCAGGATCAGACGAATTCTTTGAGTTGGTTCATTTTGTTCAAAGCATTTCTTAAGCCATTCGACCTTTGATTGCTTGTTTTTTGGAATGTGGTAGAATAGGTCGCATAAGTTAAGATCACTCAAGAAATGAGAGAAAAGCGAGGATGCAACGTGGCAATGAATAAAGTGGTTCTTACTGGGAAAATCGCAGAGATGCCTAGTAAAGAAGCGTTTGATGCGGCGGACGATCAGGGCGTACGTTTTGATCTTGTCATTGTGTCTCAATGGCAAAACAGTGAAGAAGTGCACCATGAATGGTTTGCTTGCGTCATTCATGGAAAGCAGGCAGAGACCTTTTTACGGTATACTCAAAAAGGGGCAAGTATCAAAATCAATGGACACTTGCAAGGCTGTCCTTATGAAACACCAGAAGGTCAGAGACTTTGTGCGGCAGAAGTGGTGGTGGATAGCTTCCAAATCTTAGAGTTGGCAGAAGAACCAGCGGCGCCTTTTCCTAAAAAGCGGCCATCGACACTTGATGAAACAACGCAAACAAAGTCGATCCGTAATGAAAAAGATCCCCTAAAAACACAGATGCTGGAGTTTTTAAAAGACAATCGATTATTTTAATGATGAAACATGCGGAAAGCAACGGCTTCTCGCATGTTTTTTTACGTAGAGAAAGTATTGGTAAAATTCAACTATATCTGACTAGCGGTGTTCTTTATTGCTTATCAAAGAGGGGGTTAAATAGAATGGTGATTGTAATAAATGATCGCGAAAGTGAAAATAGTGTTTCACAAAAAGTGCGGATTGGTTTAGAATAGTTGAAACATATCTTGAGAAAAAGTGCGGCGCTTGCCTTGTTCAACTGCTAGATACCGCTTTTTTCTGAAAAAATCGTTAATCAGGGAGGGATGTCGATGGGCAAATCAATTATAGGGATCGCTGCGAATGAAGTGCAAGATGCTGGCGATGTGCTGCATCATTTGCCGATCGCCTACACACCATTAGGGTATGTGCGAGCGATCCAGCAAGCGGGCGGACTGCCATTGCTCGTGCCAATCAGTGAGCCAGCTGCAGCCAAGGACTATGTTTCACAGATCGATAAACTGGTATTAGCTGGTGGACAAGATGTTTCACCCAAGTTTTATGGGCAGGAGACCCATCAGGCAACTGGAAGCGGCTTGTTGGCACGGGATGAGTTTGAACTAGCGCTGATCGATGAAGCGCTGCTGCAAAAGAAACCAATTTTTGCGGTTTGTCGGGGAATGCAGCTGGTCAACGTGGCATTCGGTGGCACGCTGCAGCAAGACATCAGTACCTTCAGTGAGATCATTCATATGCAGGCGCCGATTCCGAAAGAAGTGCCGACCCATGCCATCGTGACGGCTGAAAAAAGCATGTTGGCTCGTGTTTACGGTCAAAAAACAAAGGTTAATTCCTTTCATCATCAAGCGGTGGATCGATTGGCTCGTCCATTGCAAAAGACAGCTTGGAGTCCTGATGGCATCATTGAAGGCATTGAACACGTGGGTCAGCGCTTGTTGGCGGTTCAATGGCATCCTGATTTTGCCTATGATGCGCTTATACAAGAACAAGCGGTTTTCAAGTATGTCGTTGACGTATTGTAAGAAAGAAGATCACGCAAGGAGGAGAAAAATGAAAAAGAAAATGATGGGTATCACTGCTTTCACAGTATTGGTTTTAAGTGCCTGCAGTACCACGAGCCCCACGACGGATTCTGGACAGCAAGAGGAGCAAGGAGCCGTTGCGCAAGAAATTCAAGTGTCAACCGCTGGCGCCTTATCAACCCTTGATAGCGGACAATACACGGATGTCAATAGTTCCGATATGATCGGACAAGTGGCAGAAGGGTTATACCGTCTTGATCAAGAGGGGGATCCTGAGCTTGCGATGTCCGCTGAAGAGCCTACGGTATCAGAAGACGGACTGGTTTATACCTTCACCATTCGTGATGCAAAATGGAGCAATGGCGATCCTGTTACTGCGGATGATTTTGTCTACGCCTTTCAATATGTTGCTAATCCAGAGAATGGTTCTAGTAGCAGTAATCAAATGGATGTGTTGAAAAATGGCAGTCAAGTGCGTCAAGGGGACGCTGAGGTGAGTGAGTTAGGTGCAAAAGCATTGGACCAGCAGACGTTAGAGCTGACATTGGCAAGTCCAATCTCGTATCTGGATCAAATTTTGGTCGGGACACCTTTTATGCCAAAAAACCAAGCGTTTGCTGAAGAAAAAGGTGCCGATTATGGGTTATCAGCGGAAAATTTTGTCGGCAATGGCCCATTCTTGATCGAAGGGTGGAACGGGACCAACGAATCATGGACGTTAACGAAAAATCCTGATTATTGGGATGCTGAGAATGTCCAATTGACCAAGATCGACGTGCAAGTAGTGAAGGAAACGGCGACTGGTGTCAGCCTTTTTGAAACAGGAGAACTGGACTACACCACCTTAACGGATACTTACGCGCAGCAATACCAAAACTCAGCTCAAGCCAACTATGTGCCAAAGGCGCTGGTGGGGTATTTAAGTGCCAACCAAAAACGAGAAGTCACAGGCAATGTCAAAGTACGTCAAGCAATTTTACAAGCCATCGACAAAGAGGCATTTGCCGAAAATATCTTAGGTGATGGGTCCACTGCATTGAACGGCTTTGTGCCAAGCAACTTTGCCAAAGATCCTGAAACAGACCAAGATTTTCGTGAAGAAAATGGCGATTTACTGCCGTACGATTTAACAGCCGCACAAGAGCTTTGGGCACAAGCCAAAGAAGAGTTGGGACAAGACGAAATCACTTTGGAACTGTTGTCAGCAGATACAGCAGCAGCCAAGAAAACCATCGAGTTTGTCCAAGGGCAGTTAGAAACCAATTTGCCGGGATTAACCATCGATGCCAAGTCGATTCCTTTACAAAACCGTTTGGACTTGCAATCCCAAGGTGAATTTGATCTCGTTTTTGGGACTTGGACACCAGATTACGCGGACCCGATCAACTTCTTAGAATTTTATGATTCAACAGGTGGCTTGAATACGTCTGGGTATGCTAGTGAAAGTTACGATCAAGGGTTAGCAGAAGCACGGACGACTTTAGCAAACGACCCAGCTGCCCGTTGGGACTTATTGAAAGAACTGGAAAAACAATTGATCGTTGAAGATACAGCCGTTTTGCCGTTATATCAAGGGGCGGTGGCGTATTTGAAAACAGATCGTTTGCAAGGGGTGCAAGTGTTTCCTTTTGGACGAACAGTATCCTATCGCCTAGCATCTGTCACAGAATAAACAGGTAGTAAGAAAACAGAGGAACTTTTTTTCAACTAAGTGTGCTGATCAAACAGCGTTTGTTGAAGAGAAGGGCATCTGTTTTTTTATTTTAGCCAAAATCGTTGCAACTCTTGGGGTAAAACAGGAATTCGTTTTCAAAAAAAGGTTGTTAAAAAGGGCTGTTTTCACATCTGTGTTTTTAGAAAAGTCAATCTTTTTTAAAGAAAATTAATAAAAGTTGTTGCATTCTCAGAAACTTATCTGTAAAGTGTTAGGTGTAGTCAGCAAAATAAAAAGAGAAGGAGGGATTACGATGCAAAAAGTATTTGATAAAAAAACAACCAAATTGAATAAAGTGAATCCCTCATTCGGTAACCATTAGTGTACAGATAATGTCTATAATAACGACGTTTATGCTCTGTCCTTTTTCCGAAGGGACAGAGCTTTTTTGTGTACTTTTTTAGAATGTGAGGGATAAAACATGAAGTATGTATTAAAACAATTAACAACGTATTTTAAAGAACATAAGGTGCGCTATACCTTCGTATTCGTCTTTATGGTGATTGCTAGTGCGATGTATGTCGCACCAATCTATATCTTGCGCTTATTCATTGATGCGCTGATCCAAGATAATTTTGATTATTCGGTACTGGTCCAATACGTGACCCTCTTTGCCGGAGCTATCTTGTTAGGATATCTGGCCGAATTTGTTTGGACGTTTAATTTATTTATTGGTTCCTACGATTTGCAAAAACAATTACGGGAACAATTGATGAGCCACTTTCTTAAAATGGGGGCGCCGTTTTACCATCGTTTCCGAACAGGCGATTTAATGACTCGTTCCAGTGACGATGTCCAAGTGATGGGGATGACCGTTGGGTATGGACTGATGGTTTTCTTAAATACTAGTTTGTATCTAAGTTTTATCGTAGCGATGATGGCTGGGACGGTTTCTTGGCTATTGACCTTGATTGCCTTGATTCCAATGCCGCTTTTAGCCTATTACATTTTCAAATGGGGCTCACAAGTCGATAAGGCGTTTACGGAAGCGCAGAATTCTGTTTCTGAGATGAATAGTGAAGTGTTGGAGATCATTGATGGCATTCGGGTCGTCCGAGCTTATGGACTAGAAGGAGCTACCACTGAACAGTTTCAAAAGAAAACACTGGAAACAAGAGCAAAAAACAATATCGTTTCTGAGATCGATTCCCGTTTCGGGCCGCTGATTACCATCATCTTAGCGATCAGTTTTGTGATGAGCTTTGGTGTCGGGGCGTTTCTTGTTGCCAACCAAACAATCACCATCGGTGCGATGGTCTCTTTCCAAGTGTACTTGACAATGGTCGTTTGGCCGATGATCTCAGCAGGAGATCTTGTGAATGTGATGCAACAAGGTGCCGCATCCTGGCGTCGGATCAATGAAGTGCTGCAGACGGGTGATGAATTAGAAACTCCTGGTGAAGCCGACCTGCAAGCCATCAATACGATCCGTTTTGAAGCATACCATTTCCAATACCCACAAGCAGCTCGTTATGTGTTAGAAGGACTGGATTTGACGATCACTCGTGGAGAAGTCTTAGGGATCGTTGGGAAGACCGGTAGCGGAAAAACGACGCTGCTAAGACAATTCGGTCACCGCTATCCATACTCTGATCAAGTACCCTTGATTAACGAGCAGCCGTTGACGACCTATCAAACAACAGCAGTGCGCAACCACTTTGCAGAAGTGCCGCAAGAACATACCTTGTTTTCACGAACAATTCGCGAGAACTTGCTATTCGGACAGCCAGATGCTTCCGAAGAAGTGTTGTGGGAAGCACTGGAAGCCGCTTGCTTTAGTGAAGACATCAAGCGGATGCCAGAAGGGCTCGAAACGGTCGTCGGTGAGAAAGGCGTTTCCCTGTCTGGTGGACAAAAACAACGCTTGTCCTTAGCACGGGCGTTTTTACGAAACAGTGAAGTCCTCTTACTGGATGATGCCCTTTCGGCAGTTGATGCCAAAACGGAACAAGCCATCATCACGAATTTGAAAACGATGAAGCAGGCACCGACCTCCATCATCGTGACCCATCGATTGTCCGCCATCACCGAAGCGGATCAAATCATCGTCTTAGAAGACGGACGGATCACACAGCGTGGTACCCATCAGGAGTTGATCGAAACGCCAGGCTGGTACCAAGAACAGTATTACCATCAACAGTTAAAGGAGGACGATACAAGTGTTCTCAACGATTAAGCGTTTGCTCACGTATTTGAGCTATTATAAAAAACAATTTACCGTGGGCGCAATCTTGCTGTTGTTGGCAGCAGCGCTCGAACTGACTTCACCACTGATTGCCAAACAGCTGATCGACCGAGTGATGACACCGGCGGTTGACAGCAGAAACCTAAACACGATGCTTTTGATCCAATTACTCGCTGGGTATTTGCTGGTCAATTTGATTGGTTCCCTCTTTCGTTATATCAGCTTGCTGCAATTGCGAAAAATGTCCAACAGTATTGTCAAAAAAATGCGGGATCAGCTTTTTGACCATATGCACAAATTACCGGTTTCTTACTTTGACCAGATTCCAGCCGGCAAGGTCGTCGCACGGATCACGAATGACACCGAAGTCTTGCGGTCTAATTTCTACGTGATCGTGATCAGTAATTTGTTAAGCAACATTATCCAAATCATTGGTGCGTTTATTGCATTATTTCTTTTGAACCGCACCTTAGGAGCAGCGATGCTGATCCTGATCCCGATTTTAGGAATCTGGCAGCATTTTTACACCAAATATGCCTCTCGTTACAATTTAGCAATGCGGGAATACATCTCACAAATCAGTGGGCAGTTAAATGAATTTGTCCAAGGAATGGCGATAATCCAAGCCTTCCAACGAGAAAAGCAGTTGCAGAAAGAATTTAATGAAACAGTAGAGAAATGGTTCAAAACTGGACGTAAATACCTCTTACTCGATTCAAGTATCGCTTGGGGATTAGGCAATTTGTTGCGAAACTCAACGATCTTGCTTTTGATCACGACCTTGGCCGCCTTTTTCCTTGATGGCCGCTTGGCGATCTCAGCAGGCTTGCTGTATGCCTTTATTGATTACATCAACCGCCTGTATGATCCCATCGAAGGGCTTGTCCAAACCATCACCAATGTGCAGCAATCATTGGCTGCCGGACAGCGGGTCTTTGAGTTTGCTGATCAGCCGGTTGAAAAACAACAAAGTGAGCAGCTGACTGTCACGAATGGCGATGTTTCTTTCCAACAGGTGACCTTTGGCTACGATCCTGAGCAAGCGATCTTGCACGATATCAACTTTGACGTTGCCGCAGGAGAGACCATTGCTCTAGTCGGTCATACTGGTTCTGGAAAATCGAGTATTTTGAACCTGTTGTTCCGTTTTTATGATCCGCAGCACGGAAAAATCGTTGTGGATGGACAAGTGATCGCTGATTTTGATCGTCATAGTTTAAGAGATTCAATGGCGATCGTCATGCAAGATCCCTATCTATTTACTGGAACGATCGCCAGCAACATCGGAATGAACGATCCAACGATCACCGAAGCGATGATTATCGATGCCTTGAAACAAGTCGGCGCTGACTACCTTTTGAGCCGCTACGAAAAAGGCATCCATCATCCAGTCGTTGAAAAAGGCAATGAGTTTTCTAGTGGAGAACGCCAGCTGATCAGTTTTGCCCGTGCATTAGTGTTTGATCCGAAAATCTTGATTCTGGATGAAGCGACGAGCCATGTGGACACTGAAACAGAATCCATCATTCAAAAGGCGATGACCATCTTGCAAAAAGGACGGACGACCTTTATGATCGCTCACCGTTTGTCAACGATCAAACAAGCAGATCAAATCTTGGTCTTGGATCAAGGGAAGATCGTGGAACGGGGAACCCATTCGAGTCTTGTCCAAGGGCAAGGAATCTATCAGCAAATGTATCAAATGCAGGCAGAGCAGCTGTAATCAGCGGTGATTGCCGACAATGTTAACCGTAAAAGAAAATCCTTGAGCCTCCTGCATGGGAAGTGGCTCAAGGATTTTTTATATAATGCGAAGGAGCAGCCAATCATCTATGGGGAGTTGGAAGAGGAGGCCTTCGCTTATATATCACTAGGAAAAGCTGTAAGATGATGCCGTAATTTTGCTAAGAAACGCTCGCCGATCACTGATAACGGGCGATCGTTCTTTTTAATGAGGATGATCTCACCCTCGGACGCGTCGATTAAAGGAAGAAAAGCCAAGCCTTGGCGTTCTGGTTGGGCAACGATCCCCGAGCCGGTTCCATAAAGATCCGTCTGTTGTAATAGCTGGACCATCGTGCCTCGATCGCTGACATGCACCACTTGAGGGCTTTGAGCGAAGTCGATCAAATCTTCTGAGAAGAACGAATAGCGTTCATCTTCTTGCAAAAAGCGTACTTGTGGATAAGGGGCGAGATCTCTTAAGGAAAGCTGCCTTTTTTCTGTCAAGGGATGAGCTGCTCGCAAAAAGACATGGGGGCGAAACCGTCCCAACGCCTCGAAGGACAATTGGGCGCCTTGCAGCAGTCGTTCCAATCCTGCTTGGTTTTGCTCATTCAAATAAAGGATCCCAAATTCACTTCGATATTGTTGCACGTCCGTGATCACCTTTAAGGTCGTGGTTTCTAATAAGCGAAACTGGCGGCAGTCGGGAAATTCCTGCAGCAGCTCACTGAAAATTCCAGCCGTGAAATCATAGTGCTGGCTTGCGATAGCGAAGGTTTGACTCGCTGCTTGCTTGCTGGAAAAACGCGTTTGCAGCTGCGCCACTTGACTCAAGATCGGCTGGGCATGGTCTAGAAATTCCGAGCCTTCGGCAGTCAAGCGGGCGCCTTGATTCGTACGCTCGAAAAGCTGGACCTCCAATTCTGTTTCCAACTCTTTCACGGCTTGGGAAAGACTTGGCTGCGAAAGATACAGCCGTTTGGCTGCTTCACGAAAACTTCCATGGTCAGCGATCGCTTGCACGATGCGCATTTGTTGAATATTCAATTTTTGACCTCCTTTACAAAGATTCAGACGGGGAATGGTCCACTAATCAATAGTAGTCATGTCTTTTCCTTCTATAGTAATAGAAGCTTCTTTAAAAAATACGACGATATTTGCTGCTTATTGCTACTTGTGAAGCGGTCATTGCAATTCTTCAGGAATAAACCAATAACCCGTTTGATTCTCTTCTGCCAGCAGTTCTTTAAAGGCTTCAGAATGATAAGCTGCCACCACTGCCTGTGCCCAGTCACTATCTTTGTTGGCTTTTTTTACCGTTGCCACCAGTTCATATTCTTGCAAAATGTCTTCACTTAATAGGCTTTCCTCTGCAGCGATTCCAGCACTATAAACGATGCTGCCGGGAATCACCGCATAGTCTAAATCTGCTAAGCTGCGGGGGATTTGGGCAGAATCCATCTCGACGATGTCCAGGTCATAAGGATTGTTAGTAATGTTTCTCAAAGTCGCGTCAATGGGCGCCACTTCGGAGTCAAGCTCGATCCAGCCGGCTTTTTGTAGCAGCAACAGGGCCCGGGCACTATTTGACGGATCATTGGGGATCCCGATGGTATCGTTTGCTTCAATCGCTGTTAAACTGTCCTTTCTGCCAGGATACAAGCCGGCTGGAACGGTAGGAATTGGTGTGATACCCACTAAATCGGCATCCGTGTTTTCATTGAAGTTTTCTAAATAGGCGGTGTGCTGATCGACGTTTAAGTCGATCTCGCCATCGTTCAATGCAATGTCCGCTTCCAAGACCCCAGTAAAGCCAATATCCGTCACAGTATAGCCAGCTTCTTCTAAAATCGGTTTGATTCCTTTGAGAAACAGTTCGCTGTAAGGCCCTGGTGTCGTCCCCAATCTGATTTCTGTCTGCTGTTCCTCGGCATTTCCCGTTACTTCTTCTTGATTGCCACAACCGGCAAATAAAACTAAGGACAATAAACCAATGCCCACACCCAATCGAATCTTTCGTTTCATAACTTTTCCTCCTTTTTTATAAAAAAAGCCTTCCCAAAGAATAGTCTTTGGGAAGGACGATCATTTCGCGGTACCACCTTCGTTTGTTTTTTGCTGAAACAAAAAACCTCAGTCAGTTCATCAAATAAACTGCATTGCGCTATCGGGCTTTCTCCGTCGGGGATTGTTCGTCCACGAATGCTCAAAGGTCATTTTCGGATCGTCTTCCTTACTCGTTTCCACCAGTTCCGAGTTCTCTTGAAAGAAAGGGGGGATCGTACTCTTCTTCTCACTGCATGTGTATGAAATTAGTAGTATCTTAGAACAAGATGAGAAAGTTGTCAATTGCTTTCGTGATAGGTGATTCCAATCACTACGCAGTTAGTAGGGGAACAAATGGACAAGGGCAAGAATAGACCTAAAAAGCAGGAAAAGCAGATGAATGGTCGAAATCGCTTGGTTGGGTTAGAATCGAAACACAAAACAAAAAAAGAGGCGAGCAAATGAAATTACTTTTGATTGGACATACCGGCACACTTGGGCAGCTTTTAGTTGAAGGCTTTCAGCAGCTACCAGAGGTGGAGCTGATCACGGCTAGCCGTAGCAGCGGCGATCATCAAGTCGAAATTGCGGATGCAGACAGTGTCAGCCAGCTATTTACAGCCACTGGGAAAGTGGATGCCATTGTTTCCGCTGCGGGAAGCACAGTGTTTAAACCCTTTGAGGAATTGACGCCAGCAGATATTCAACAGTCGGTGGCTTCGAAGCTGCAAGGACAAGTCAACCTTGCGTTGATTGGCCAGCATTTTCTCAATGAAGGTGGCAGTATCACGCTGACTTCTGGAATTATCAAAGACGAATTTATCCCAATGGGCACGCCTTCAGCACTGGTCAACGGCGGTTTAGAAGCCTTCGTGGCATCGGCAGCTTTTGAGATCGGTCAGGGGATACGAATCAATGCAGTCAGTCCCAATGCGCTTGTGGGCTCTTGGGAAACCTTCGCCGATTCTTTCAAAGGCTTTATTCCCGTTGGTGACGCACCCGTTTTTGCAGCGTATCAAAAAGCAGTCTTTGGAATCATGACTGGCAAGACCTTCACCGTTTATTAAGAAAAAGCAGAAGTAGAAAAAAACCGCCAAATCAAAGCTGACTTGGCGGTTTTTGTTCTGCTGAAAAAGAAGTAGCAAGCAGTTAAGAAGAGAGCAATTGGGTTTTCAGCTTGGGCATTTCTGCTTTGAGTTGTTGGCGAGCAAAAGCCAAGTCATTGATCCAAGAAGCAATCGCTTCTTTTTCTAAGAACAGAGGCATTCGATCATGAACTGGTTCAACAGAATCGTTCGCGGCAGTCGTTAGAATGATTGATTCGGTTTCGATCTGATCCTCTTTTTGAAGGATGCGATAAAAACCAGCAGCATAAATCACGTGATCTTGCGAAAAGAGGAACTTTTCCTTTTCATGATTCCATTCATAGAAACCAGACATCGGAAAGACACAGCGATGCTCTTGAAAAGGCTGGCGAAAAGTCGGTTTTTCTTCAACAGTCTCAGAACGCGCATTGATCATCAAATGCCCTTTTTTAAAGCCGGTAAAGCCCCATCTTGTCACACCGGCTACAACTTGTTGTTGTTGATTTGCACCGATGGTTACGACGTGATTGGAGGGGAAAACATCATTGATAGCGACAGTCTGTTGGCGCTTGCGGGCTTTCGCCGCGGCTTCTTGATAATATTCTGACAATTCGCCAGTTGATGGATCAAATAAGTATCGGCCGCACATGGACAGGTCACTCCTTTTTTTGGATTGGCTGGTTCCTTTGTTTCAGTATAAAGACTCAAGGCGTCAAAACCAACTAACTTGCTTCACAGCGTGATTCGACAAGGAAAGGATAGGGACGGTTATGTAAAAAGTTAGTACCGCGAAAAGAGTTGAAAGAAATCAGATAACAAAAAAAGGCAGTCACCTACTGAGGTTGACAGCCTTTTTTATTCTAGTTGGTTAGCCAATTTTTTTAACTCTCCCGCCGATTTTATTTGCGAAACGTTCAGCATCTTCTCTGCAAGTATAGGTCAATGCAATTGTTTTGTCCCGTGTTCTTTTTCCTTCGGCGGTTAGATAACCATGAAAGATTTTAATCGCATACAATCGATAAACACCTCCTTATCCTTCGTAATAATAACAAATTTACCGCTTACATTCAAGAGATATAGTAAAAATTTATTTTTTGTTAGTTATTTTATTAAGAAATTGTTCAAACGCTTAAGAAAAGATTGAGGGATAAAGGGAGGAGGTGTGGAATAGACCAATGCGCATTTGAAAGGAAAGACGAAGGAACCTAGATGTATAAAGTTTCTGCTACTTGCTTTCCAGCATAGAAGAACAAAGAATGAAAGCGATTTTGTTTTGAAATTTAAACAAATAGACCAATCGAGGAATAGCTAAGATAGGTGTCAAAAGTAGAGAAGAGAATCTATTTTCGTTTTTGCGTGTTATTGAGACATTTTCCCCTCAAAAAATGGTTTGTAGAAAGAAACGATGATTCAAGCGCTGCATAAGCACGAAGATTGTTGTTTATTGTGCCGGCAAGTTGCTGGTTTGGGGATTAAAAAAAGCAAAAGTTGTTCTTAAAACACCAGTCTGACAAAAATAGCTTTTGTGAGAAGCTCAACGGGGGCTTAACGATCGTGTGAAAAAATTTAAGGAAGCGATTGACAAGTTTTTTTTGAAGTGGTATGATACCGATGTAATTAGATAACGGTTACAGAAGTGCTGTGACCAAGAGGCGTGTTACTGTAAGAAGGCAAACCTCATATTCCACCAAGGGTGGAGTATGAGGTTTTTTAGTGTTTTTAAGGTGGAGGAAATCATGAAAATAAAGAAGTTTTTAAATAATAATGTTGTCTTACTAAAGAAAGGCAGCAATGAAATTATCGGATTTTCTACAGGCATCAGCTTCAATAAGAAGGTAGGAGATGATGTAGAAGAACAAGATTTTGAAAAGATTTTTGTATTGGATACTCACGCAATGTTGGAACATTTTAGCTATCAATTAGGAAAGTGCGATCCAAAATACGTAGCGATCGTTGCTAAAATCGTGGCTTATGCCAAACAGAATTATCGCTTAGCAGTCAGCGACTATATTTATTTGACTTTGCTGGATCATATTGATTTCACTGTTCATCGTATCAAGCAGCAAATGACTTTTCATAGTCCTTTGCAATGGGATATTCGGCGATTTTATCCCGATGAATATGCCATTGGGGTGTATGCTGTCCAACTTATGGAGCAAGAACTAACGATCGATGTACCAACAGAAGAAGCGATCTCCATCGCATTGCATTTTGTAAATGTCCAATCACAAAAGAAGGATATGGCGGTTACCAATCAAATCGCGAAATTTATAGAAGACGTACTGACGATCGTAAAGTATGAGTACAAACAAAATTTTGATGAGAATAGTTTCCATTATTCTCGCTTTGTCACGCATCTGCACTATTTTGCACAAAATGTGATCAATCATACACTTCCCAGCTATGAAGCGTCGACGCTCTATGCACAAATTGAGAAGATGTATCCGCAAGCGTTTCACTGTGTGGAAAAAATCAAGGTTTATATCAAAAATACGTATGATATCAACATCTCAGAAAATGAAGAAATTTATCTATCACTCCATATCCAGAAATTGACGGAACAAGGAGAAAGGGAGAAAAACAATGGACTATAAACAACTAGCCAATGAAATTTATGAAAATGTCGGCGGTGGTAAAAATATCCAGCACGTGACCCACTGTGCAACAAGACTGCGTTTCACGCTGGCCGACGACAAAAAAGCTGACAGTGAAGCAATTAAACAGTTAAAAGGAGTGACTGGACTCGTTCAGGGAAATGGTCAATACCAAGTGATTATTGGGCCAGATGTATCGAGTGTATACGCTCAACTACCGACGACAGAAACGACGGCTGATCAAAGCAGTAGCGATCAATCGATCATCTCACGACTCCTTGACTTTATCGCAGGCTGTTTTACACCGATGATTGCAATCATAGCAGCTGGAGGAATGCTGCAAGTGGTCCTTTCACTATTGGAGTTATCAGGAATTTTAGCTGCAACTGACGATACGTATCTCGTATTGTATCAAGTATCGCAAGCAGCCTTCTTTTTCATTCCCGTTTATTTAGGAAATTCTGTGGCCAAACGATTGAAAATTGATCCTTTCTTAGGAAGCTACGTCGGAGCGATTTTTGTGATGCCAGGATTGACGGCCCTTCTTAGCCAAGAAGGAGGAATCACATTGTTTGGGTTGCTCGTACCGAATGTGAGCTACAATGCCTCCGTTTTGCCAGTCTTATTAAGTGTCTGGGTTATGTCTTATGTCTATCGGTTCGCCGATCGGATTTTACCGAACAGTGTCAAATTTATTCTCCGTCCGTTGATCGCCATCATCGTGATCACACCGCTGGCTCTATTGCTAATCGGACCATTAGGTGTGACGATCGGCAACTATGTGTCACAGTTTTTGAACTACTTAACAAACAATTTTGGTCCGTTAGCGGTCTTGTTTATGGGTGCCTTTGCTCAATTGCTAGTAATGACGGGCATGCACACGACGTTGACCCCTATTTTATTAACTTCTTTGGCGACGTACGGGTATGATGATTTGATCGTCCCTGGTATGCTGCTTGGATTGGCTGCCGAAGCAGCGATTTGTTTAGCGGCTGGAATCAAAGCTAAGGATACGGAATTTAAACAAGTGAGTTTTTCATCAGCAATTACTGCCTTGATGGGTGTGTCTGAACCTGCTTTGTACGGAGTAACCTTACGTCTGAAAAAACCGATTGTCGGAATGATCCTGGGGGGTGCTGCTGGGGGACTTTATTTTGGTTTGATGAAAATCAATACGCCAGTAGTCATTGCTTCATTTGTGGCGCTTCCTTCATACAGCAGTGTGTTTCATGCGCTGATCGGCTCGTTGATTACTTTTGCGATTGCCTTTGCTTACACCTGGGTCATGGTCAAAGATGCAGATTTTCCTAATAATAATCAGCCGCAAGCAGTCAAATCTGGAGCGCAAGATGTGACACCCAAAGCAACTGATGTTTCTTCTGAAACGAAGAAAGAACAATCAGCGATTGAAAAAATTGTATTATCACCTTTAAAAGGAACTGCCGTTCCATTGACAGAAACCAATGATCAGGCGTTTGCTTCATTGGCATTAGGTAAAGGAATTGCTGTTAAGCCACAAGATCAACAGGTGATTGCCCCATTTACGGGACAGGTTTCTGCCGTTTTTCCAGGAAATCATGCGATTGGACTTACCAGTACCGAGGGGATTGAACTTCTGATCCACATCGGTATTGATACGGTGAATATGCAAGGAAGTGCCTTTGAACGACTAGTCAATGAAGGTGATCAAATCACTATGGGAGAAACGTTATTGCACTTTGATTCAGAAAAAATCGCTCAGGCAGGGTATGAAGATACCGTTATGATCACTGTTACCAATACGGCAGACTTCTTAGATGTTGTGGCACTTGCCCAACATCAAGAAATTAAAGCTGGCGATCAGTTATTAGCCATTTTTTAACCATTAGAAAGAAGAAAGGATGATAGCAATGAGTTTCCCAAAACAATTTTTATGGGGCGGCGCTTCGGCGGCAAACCAATATGAAGGCGGCTATAATGAGGGCGGAAAAGGGCTCGCTTGTGCTGACTTGATCAGCGGTGGCAGCCATACGACTTCTCGGAAAATCACAGCAAAAATTGAAGAAGAGTTGTTGTATCCAAGCCACGAAGCAACTGATTTTTATCATCATTATCAAGAAGATATTGCATTGTTTGCAGAAGCTGGATTTAAAGCTTTCCGCATGTCTATCAACTGGACCCGGATTTTTCCCAAGGGCAACGACACTGAACCGAATGAAGAAGGCCTGGCCTTTTATGATCGTGTGTTTGACGAGTGTCGGAAGTACGGGATTGAACCAATTGTAACCATTGCTCATTTTGATGTTCCCGCATATTTGAGCCAAGAATACAATGGTTGGGCGAGTCGTGACGTGATCGACTTTTATGCGAGATATGCGGCGGTGTTGTTTGAACGCTATCACGAAAAAGTAAACTATTGGATCACTTTTAATGAAATCAACACGGCCACCTTAAGTATCGGAAACTTTTTATCACTGGGACTGCAAGTTGGTGAATCTGAATTTATCAATCAGCCGGATAATCTACAGCAACGCTACCAAGCCCTGCATCATCAATTTGTTGCCAGTGCAAAGGTTGTCGCTTACGGACATGAGCATTATCCAGACCTGAAAATCGGCTGTATGATTTCTTATATGCCACGCTATCCTTATACTAGCCATCCAAATGATGTATTACTAGCCAAACAAGAAGAAAATATGCACTCGAAATTTTGTGGCGATGTGCAGGTCACAGGGAAATATCCTTATTATGCAAAGAAATATTTTGCTGATCATGGCTTTGCAATCGAGTTTGCACCAGAAGATCAAGCGATCCTAGCTAAGGGAACAGTGGATTACTACACGTTTAGTTACTATCTAACACTTTGTGTCTCTGCAGATGAGAAAGTTACCAAAAATGGACACAGTATGATTGGCGGTTCAGGCGTAAATAATCCTTATCTAGAGCAGACGGAATGGAATGCGATGATTGATCCAGTAGGATTGAGAATTGCGTTGAATGATATTTATGATCGCTACCAACTGCCATTGATGATCGTGGAAAATGGGATCGGGGTTTCAGAAACTGTTGCTGAAGATGGACAGATTCATGATGATTATCGCATCGATTATTTAGAAAAGCATATTGCTGAAATGGAGAAAGCCATCGATGATGGTGTCGAGTTGATTGGTTACACGATTTGGAGTGCCGTTGATATTGTCAGTGCTTCTACAGGAGAAATGAAAAAAAGGTATGGCATCATTTTTGTGGATAAATATGACGACGGGACAGGGACTTTAGATAGAAAGAAAAAAGACAGTTTCTATTGGTATCAAAAAGTGATTGAACGAAACGGCTTATGATTAAATACTCCAGTACTTGCGGTGTACAAGTGCTGGAGTTTTTTTGCGTATCAATTTCAGCGCGTACAAAACAAAAACCACGCGTAAAACACGCGTGGTCCATATCAGGGGTTCATGTTAGTTGCCCCGATAAACAAATCGTCCATCAAATACGGTGGCTTCAACGGTCGTTTGAAGCAATTCTTCGGCAGTTAAAGGCAAGATGTTTTGTGACAAAATACAAAGATCGGCTAAACAGCCAACTTCTAATCGACCGATATCTTGCCGACTCAAGGCTTTGGCGGCGCCTGCGGTGTGGGCATAGAGGGCATCGGCGATGGTGATTTTTTCCTGTGGCATCAATCCGCCTGCTGGCTGGCCATTTTTTTCTTGCCGAGCAACCGCATAATACAGCGAGTCTAAAGGGGTCACGTCGATCACGACCGGCGTATCAGTCCCAAAAGCCAAGGTGGCACCTTGTTCTAGAAAGGATTGAAAAGGAAACATTTGACTGGCACGTTGAGGTCCTACTTCTTCATCGAGGGTCTCATAACCGACTAATAAATGGCTAGGCTGTACGGAGAGTACCAGTTGTTCTTGGCGAACTAGTGGCAGATCAGCGGCATCCATCACTTCCAAGTGTTCCAAGGTATTGGCTTTTCCTTTAGAAAGCGGGTGAGCAGCAGCACTTTCTTGATAAAAGAGGAGTGCTTGTCGAATCGCTTCATCACCGATGGTATGGATGCGCATCGGCCAGTCTTGCTGGTTGGCTTGTAAAATAAAGCGGCGCATCCGTTGGACATCGATCAACGGCATCCCGACATCACCGGCAAAATACGGTGTTTCATATTCCGCTTTTAAAAAAGCCGTGTGCGTACTCGTCACGCCGTCAAAAAATTGTTTGACGCCGCCCATCTGTACTTTTTCGGAGCGATACGTACGGTAAGTTTCTTTTAGTTGCGTGATGTCTTCTCGCATGGCTGGATAAAAGACAGCGCGCAGGGTCGCTTCTGCTTCCGTTTGTCGATAAAGAGTGGGATAGACTAGATCGTCCCAGCTTTCTCCTGTCAAGGCAACATCGCCGATCGTCGTGATGCCGTATTGATTGAGCTGCTTCATATAGGTCAGAAAAGCAGCAGGGCTTTGCGCTTGGAACGACTGTAAGACCTTTGCTAAATAATGAATGGCGATCGCTTCTAAAAAGCAGCCGCTTAATTGTCCGCTGTTTTCGTCAAGCAATGCCTCCCCGCTGATCCCCGTTGGCAAGTTCTCAGGTGTGATCCCTAAAGCAGCGATCCCTTGGCTATTCAACCAAATGCTGTGGGCATCACCGGAAATCAGCATGACAGGCGTGTCGGCACAATAGTTGTCGATCGAATCTTTCGTTGGGTAGACTTGCTGACCGAAATCACTGCTGAACCAGCCGATGCCGATTTTCCATCCATGTGTGATGGGCAGCGCGGGCACTTGCTGGGCAACGGCTTCTTCTGTCACTCCCGTAAGATGGGTCAGTGCCCCTTGATGGAGTAATGCGGAAAGATAAAAATGAACATGAGCATCAATAAAGCCCGGGATGATCATTTGTTCTTTGAGATCAATGACCTGGGTGTCTTCAGCAAGTGTTGGCAGCGCTGAAAGAGGACCCACAGCCGTGATTTTCTGGTCTTCTATCAGGAGAAAGCCCGCAAAAGTCGTTTTCGTTTTGGTATCAAAGATGTGTTCAGATTTTAGTAATAGTGACAATTATAATCCCAACTTCCATTCAAGGAAAAGGTCGTTGTAAAGCTCAACCGCTTCTTTTCCTAAGTATTCATAATGTTCCATTTGTTCCATCGCACTTGGCTCAGGGTAGAAAGCTTTGTCAGCAGTCAGTTCAGCCGGCAGCATGGCTTTGGCCGTTTCACTCGGCGTGGCGTAGCCTACGTATTCGGCATTTTGTGCGGCATTTTCTGGGCGGAGCATAAAATTGATGAAGGCGTAGGCTCCTTCAAGATTACCAACGGTTTTCGGAATCGCAAAATTGTCCGTCCAAATCGCACCGCCGTCATTGGGAACGATATAGGTGACGGCAGGATTTTCCTCCATCACATAAGCGGCATCGCCCGAATACCCGATTCCTAAAGGGGCATCGTTGTTGATCATCAAGGTTTTGATCTCGTCGGTCAAAACTGCTTTGACATTGGGGCGGATACTTTCCAGCTTCTTCAAGGCTTTGGCGACTTTGGTCGGGTCTTTTTCATTTTGGGAAAGACCGAGCGTCTGTAACGCGATTCCTAAGGTTTCGCGAGCACCATCCACCATCAATACATCATTTTTAAATGCAGGGTTCCATAAATCCCCCCAGCCATGGATCGAAGAAACATCGACTTCTTCAGTATTTGCCATGATCCCGATCGTGCCCCAAAAATAGGGGATCGAGTAGGTATTGTCCGGATCAAAGGTTTGGTCCATCAAAAAAGGCGACAGATCTTCCGTTCCCGTCAATTTCTGATGGTCTAAAGGCACTAACAATCCTTCTTCGATCATTTTCGGAATGATCGATTCGCTAGGGAAAACCAAATCATAGCGCGAGCCGCCTTGTTTGATTTTCGTTTCCATCGCTTCGTTGGAGTCAAATGTATTATAAATCACTGAGTAACCAGTCTCAGTTTCGAATGTTTTGATCAATTCGGGGTCAATATATTCGCCCCAATTGTAAATAATCACTGTATTTTTGTCGGACGACGTTGCTGCCCCCGATTCTTTCGTTAACACCGAAGCACCGAAAAACAGCAATGCGGTGATGCCGATCACACCGCCAAAAAATACCCACAACCTTTTCAATTCATCAATTCCTTCTTTCTTTACAATTTCGTATTTCTTGATTAGCGTAATTGATTTTTAAAGAAAAGGCAATAAAAAAATGAAGAAAAAATAAACCCGTTTCTTTCAAGGCTTAGCAGGAGGAATGGCCAGGTGGCTGCGGCAGTTTCCAAACATATCATTTGTCAAATTTCTTCCTTTTGCCTAAGCTAGGGAAGTGAGAAATCAAGGGATGGAAAAACAGGAACCTCTCTTTGATGAAGAATGAATGTAAGGAGTGAAGCATCAATGGAAACACGTGCTGTCGTTATTGAAGCCTATGGTGGAAAAGACCAATTAAAAGAAGCAACGGTCCAATTACCAGAATTAAAAGCAAATCAATTATTAGTCAAAGTTGCCGCAACATCCATCAACCCAATCGATTGGAAATTAAGAGAAGGCTATTTGAAACAAATGTTTCCATGGGACTTCCCAATTATTTTAGGATGGGATGTCGCAGGGGATATCGTAGAAATAGGCGCTGACGTGACAGAATTCAAAGTTGGTGATGCAATCTATGCCCGCCCTGAAACGACTCGTTTTGGGACGTATGCTGATTATGCCATCGTGGATGCTGAGTTAGCAGCGATTAAACCAGAAAACCAAAACTACGCAGAAGCAGCTGCAGTGCCATTAGCTGGTTTGACTGCTTACCAAGCGTTGTTTGAACACGGTCGTTTAAAAGAAGGGGAAAAAGTCTTGATCCATGCCGGAGCAGGCGGAGTTGGTACCTATGCGATCCAACTGGCCAAAGCAGTTGGCGCTTACGTCATCACGACGGCTAGTCCACGTAACCATGAGTTATTGCAAAAACTTGGTGCCGATGAGATCATCGATTACCACACGACAGATTTTGAAGAAGTCTTGCAAGACATCGATTTGGTCTTTGATACGATGGGGGGCGACACCCAGAAGAAAAGTTTCACTGTCTTAAAACCTAAGGGCCGTCTGATCTCGATTTTGAGTATTGAAGACGAAGACTTGGCAAAAGAAAAAGACATCTTCGCCAAAGCAGTTTGGTTACGAACCAACGGCAAACAATTGGCAGAATTGACAGAGCTGATCGAAGCAGAAAAAGTCACCAGTATCATCGGTGCAACCTTCCCATTGACAGCACAAGGAATTTACGATGCCCACGCATTGAGTGAGACACACCATGCAGTAGGTAAGATCGTTATTGAAAATCAAGACAATTTCATCAGCC
Organism: Enterococcus sp. AZ179; assembly: GCF_050498885.1. Lineage (NCBI taxonomy): Bacteria > Bacillati > Bacillota > Bacilli > Lactobacillales > Enterococcaceae > Enterococcus > Enterococcus sp. AZ179. Next base: position 2,626,256 of record NZ_JBMHEO010000001.1, read on the forward strand.
AAGACGCAGAATAAAGGAGGCTGAACCGATGCGCTTATGGCATGAAGCACTGATACCTGCTTTGCCCCGGCAGCAGCTGTTAGGCCAGCATCGTGAAGCAGCAGCCTTACGAGGGTTAGGCTGGGGCAAGAAGCACGCAACGGTCGATTACGTTTTTACTCATCCACCCTATAAATTGGTTCAATACCATCAGTTAGTGCTGGATGAAATGACCCGTCGAGGCTATCGGCCAGCACCTGAATGGTACGATCCAGCGTATCGTGGCAAAAATCTGCCGCTGGAACCATTCGTTCAAGCAGTCCCTTTGACTACGCCGATCTATCCAGAACATGATGAAGCATACTTGGAAGAATGCTTAGTGAATCTCCATAGTAAGGGGATCTATCTTTAAAGACCAAACACTTTCCTGAATTTTTGTTCGGGAAAGTGTTTTTTTCGCTTTAAAATCGTTAACTTACAAAAAGTAAGCATATTGTTCGCAACTTTTTTTGTTCCTTGTTATAGTGAGAACAGAGAATCAGTAATGAGAAATGAGGAAAAGAAAATGACCATCAATCACAGAAATCTTGAATTTGGGTTAGATACTTTTGGCGATCTAGCCTTTGATGATACAACGAAAGAACGGATCAGTTACAGCGAATCGTTGCGCAATATCGTAGCGGAAGGAAAATTAGCCGATGAAGTCGGCATCGATGTCATTGCCTTAGGGGAGCACCATCGGGAAGAATATTCGATCTCAAGTCCTGATACGGTACTAGCGGCTTTAGCAATGGTTACCAAAACCATCAAATTAGGTACCGGTGTAACTGTCTTGAGTTCGGATGATCCCGTGCGGGTCTACGAACGGTTCGCGACTGTTGATGCGTTGTCGAACGGTCGCGCACAAATCATGCTGGGACGAGGCTCTTTTACTGAATCATTCCCTCTATTCGGCTATGACTTGCAAGATTATGAAGAACTATTTGAAGAAAAAACAGCAATGTTCAGTGAATTGAGAAAAGGCAAACCATTAACTTGGGAAGGCAAGTTCACGCAATCCTTAAAAAATGCCGACGTTTTTCCAAAAATCGAGGGGCATCAATTAGATACCTATGTGGGTGTCGGTGGAACCCCTGAATCGATCATTCGTGCCGTCCGTTATGGGTTTCCCGTTATGTTAGCGATCATCGGTGGTGAACCTGCTCGTTTTGCGCCCTATGTTGATCTGTATAAAAAGGCAGCGCAGCAATTGGGACAACCGATTCTGCCAATCGGCATGCACTCCCATGGTGTGATCGCCGACACCGACGAAGAAGCCTATGAAATCGGCTGGAACTACATCAAAAAGAGCATGGACAAAATCGGTCTTGATCGCGGCTGGCCAGCCATGAGCAAAGAGCGCTTTGACTTTGAAGTCGAACATGGTTCTTACTATGTAGGCAGTCCAGAAACCGTGGCGCAAAAAATCGCCCGTATGATGCCGCAAGTCGGTGTAGAACGCTTTGATCTGGTTTACGGTACAGGCGGACAGCTGCAAAAAGACCGTTTCAAAACGATTGAATTGTATGGAACCAAAGTGATTCCACGGGTAAAAGAATTGTTGGCAGCAGGTGATGGCAATGCCTAAAACCATCGGAATTTTAGGCGCAGGTAAGTTAGGCTTAGCGCTCGCAAATCTTGGTGCCAAGGCGGGCTATCGGGTTTTGATCGCCAGTACGAAGCCAGCAGAAAAAATCGCCTTATCCGTTTCTGTGTTGGCTCCGGGAGCAATCGCAAAAAATGCCGCTGAAGTGATGGCGGAAGCCCAAACGATCATTTTGGCAATTCCGTTGAGTAAGTACCAACAGCTGCCGGCAGAAGCTTTGGCTGGTAAGCTAGTGATCGATGCCATGAATTATTGGTGGGAAGTCGATGGCAAAGAAACAGAATACTCATCCATCGAGCAGACTTCTTCGGAACGTGTGCAACGCTATTTTTCCCAAAGTAAAGTAGTCAAAGGATTCAATCATATGGGGTACCACGACATCCAAGAGGAATCCTTGCTGACGAGAACGGCTGCTCAAGGAACTACCAAAAAAGCCATCGCCATTGCTGGTGATGACCAAACCGCCCTCGATCAGACAGACGAAATCGTTGCCGCTTTCGGTTTTGATCCCTTTCCTATCGGTGCTTTAGCTAATGGCATCATGTTAGAACCCGGCAGCCCTTTCTTCGGAGCCAATCAAAACAAAGAGGGATTGACGGCATTGATGAAGGAGTTTTGGAGCAGTGAGAAAGGGCAAGCGTTTCTGGCGCGTCCTTCCGCTGTGAGTAACAAGCAGCAGGCTTCGCAGTAAAAGAGCCGCCTCCATGTACGACTGGATACGATAAAAACAACCCTCTTCTCAAAAAAGAAGAGGGTTTTCCCATCCAGTCAAATCAGCACGTGGTCGCTAAAAAATACAATGTGATTGCTACGATTGTGATTCGTAAGCAGTGGTTGTTACGTTTACGTCTCTGCCAGACGTTCCATAGTGTACATATCAGCCTGTACCTGCTTTGTGCTCGCCTTTGACACCCACCCATATTGATTAAAGATCGACCAGCCAGTTGGTTTGTTGGATCTTTCCATCTAATTCTCGCAGCTGCTTGGCGGTCGCATTCAATTGCTCCGTTAGCGTTTTTGTATCGATCGTACGCACCAGTCGAATTTCGTTGCGACCTATTCGGGGAGCTGCTTTGGTTTCATCCAGTGCTTGCGTTAGCAGTGCATGCTTGCGGCGCAGCTGTTCTCGCTGTTCTAGTGCTTCCATCAGCAATAACGCACTATCTGCTAAAGAGGCAGTCGCATTTTTCCGATTGATGGCAACGACTAATTCTGAATATTGTTGATTGATCTCATCGTATTCCTTGAACAATTCTGTGATACTACGATCCAAGGTATCGCCTTCTTGGACTAACACACTGCTAGAGATCTCGTTACGTAATTGAAACAGACGATTGTTCAAATCCCGTCTTAAAAGTAACGCTTCTGCTAATTTCATTTTGGCACACTCCTTTTTACAAATGAGAACAGCTTATCTAGTTCTTATCCTAGAGAAGAACGTGATGAAAGGCAAGCAAGATGCAAAAAAAGGTCTGCCAGAAAAATCATAAAAAACTGAATATTCGCAATTCTTGTTGACTTCCAAAAACACCAATAGTATACTTTATAACAATCATGAAATAGACAAAAAAACGTCATTTACCTGTTTTTTAGATAAAAAGAAAGACGATGAAGAGAAGAGTAGCTTTGGAATCTGTTAGAAGAGAACCCGGATGGTGAGAAAGGGCAGCAGAAAAAAAGTGAAGATGAGCTCTGAGTGATCTGATTTGTTCACGCAAATCAGACGGAAAGCAGCCGTTATCGTGCCAAGTATCTTAGCGTACTGTTGAGGTGCCATTTGTGAGGATGGTGCGAAAAAGGGTGGTAACACGAAAATCTCGTCCCTTTGTTTGTCAAAATTGATAAGCAAAGGGATGAGGTTTTTTCTTTTTATCGATGAATGCGTTTTTTGCCGTCATGAAAAACACTTGCGTTGGTTGCGCAATCACATAGGAGGAAGAATGGAAATGATCTGGAAGAAGCGTTTATTGGTTGCAGCAGGAGTGATTGGGTTGACCCTTTCCGGCTGCACGACAACAGGAAATACCGAGGGATCAGAGGCTGAAACTAACGGAGCGCCGAATCAAGCGATTGCGGTGAGTCTACCGGCTGAGCTGACGACTCTCGATACGACTCAAACGACGGATAAAGCAACATTTACCATCGTTCAACATTTATTCGAAGGGCTTTACCGTTTCGATGAAAACAGTGAACCAGTTCCGGGCTTGGCAGAAGGAGTCGAAATCAGTGAAGATGGCAAAACCTATACCTTTACCTTGCGAGAGGATGCGAAGTGGAGCAATGGCGAAGCGATCACTTCAGCTGACTTTGCTTATGCGTGGAAAAAGTTAGTCGATCCAGCAACGATGGGACCTAACGCCTATTTGTTAGATAATGTAGTTAATAGTAAAGACATTCGTGAAGGCAATGCTGATATAGAAACGATTGGTCTGGAGACCCCAGATGACGCGACCTTTATCGTGCAGTTGGAGCAGCCACAGCCATCCTTTTTATCCTTGATTTCCATCGGCTGGTTGGCACCGCAAAACCAAGCCTTTGTTGAAGAAAAAGGTGATACCTATGCTCGTACAAGTGAAGATTTGCTGTATTCTGGTCCCTTTACCTTGACCGATTGGCAACAGACTGGGGATGAGTGGACATTGGTGAAAAATGACCAATACTATGATGCTGATGTCGTTCAATTGGAGGAGATCAAAGGCTCCACCATCAAAGAAGAAAATACTGGGATCCAATTGTTTGAAAGCGGCGACCTGGATTTGCAAAAAATCAGTGGGATCTACGTTCAACAATATGGAGACAATGAAGAGCTAGTTACGCAAAATGATGTTGCGAACTTTTTCTTAGACTTTAACAAAACGGCCAACGATGCCTTGGCAAATGTTCATGTGCGTAAAGCGATCGCGTTGGCGATCGACAAAGAAAGTCTCGTGGATAATGTGTTGAACGATGGAGCGAAAGTTTTAAACGGGCTGGTCCCCACCGGCTTAGCTACGAATCCAAATACTGGCGAAGATTTTCGAGCATATAGCGGTGATTACAACTTGTATGATTTAGAGGCGGCCAAGGAAGAGTGGGAAAAAGCCCAAGCGGAAATTGGCGAAAGTACGACGTTGCGTTTATTAGTGACAGATGATGACAATGGTCAAAAAATCGGGGAGTACTTGCAAAGCCAACTGCAAGAAAACTTGCCAGGCTTGTCGATCTCCATCAACAAACAGCCACGTGCCAGCTTGAATCAATCAAGAGCAAATAGTGATTACGAGCTTTCCGTTTCTGGCTGGATCGCTGGAAGTAGTGACATGGATATGTTCTTTATCTTATACAAAAATGGCGCTTCCTTTAACTACGGCGGCTATGTCAACGAAGAATATACGGCATTGACGGAAGATGCTCGCACTGTTCATGCCAATGACCCCGATCAATATTTTGAAGATTACAAAGCGGCAGAAGAAATTTTGTTGGAACAAGATGCTGCGCAAGTCCCTCTATACCAGAGTGCTTCAAATTATCTGATCAAATCAAATGTAAAAGACATCCAATTCCCAGCCTATGGCGCGCATTTCTTTTTCCGCACCGCCTATGTCAGTGAATAAGGAGAAAAATAGCTGAATGAAGAGCGCATGTTTATTCGATGAACATGCGCTTTTTGCAACAAAAAAAGCAGTTCAGAAAGCTGAACTGCTAAATGCGGAAGATGGGAGTTGAACCCACACGAGATAAACTCACACGCGCCTGAAGCGTGCGCGTCTGCCATTCCGCCACTTCCGCATAAGATAAAGATAATCCTTTCTAGGAAGAAATGCAAGTCCAATCTCACAAAAAGGAGCCCGCCAGCGGGAACTGGCGGGATAGGAGTAAAAATGAAAAAGTGTTAGGGTTGTTTGTTGGTATGCATTTATAATAGCGTGTAAATGTGAAAAAAAATTGACGAATCAAACAGAATTCTGAGAAGAAATCGCCAAGAAAAAGTGAAACTAGATAAAACAATCAGAAGACAAAAAGGAGCCCGCCAGCGGGGACTGACGGGATAGGAGTAAAAATGAAAAAGTGTTAGGGTTGTTTGTTGGTATGCATTTATAATAGCGTGAAAATGTGAAAAAAGTTGACGAATCAAACAGAATTCTGAGAAGAAATCGCCAAGAAAAAGTGAAACCATGTAAAACAGTCAGAAGACAAAAAGGAGCCCGCCAGCGGGGACTGGCGGGAAGGAGTAAAAATGAAAAAGTGTTAGGGTTGTTTGTTGGTATACAAGTATCATACCGAGAAAATATGAAGAATTTTCGAGCGAAATTTAGGAATTGCGTGAATCTTTTGACAAATTATGCCTTCTGTTTGAATTTTTTCTTAAAAGAGAATTGACAAAAGGCACAAGCTTTGATAATTTAAATGAAACAAAATGCAAACGCGATGAAAAAGAAAGTAGAATCAAGGAAGTTGTCTAGCAGAGAGTTCCGGTAGGTGGGAAGGAACGACAACGAATGATTTGAAAATGACTTTGGAGCGGATTTTCTGACTAATTAGGAAAATACGGTTGCCCCGTTAACAAGCGACAGTCTCCGAGTGTTTTCGGGTACTGAATGAGGTGAAGCCTGTGAAGGTTTTGCAGATTAAGGTGGTACCGCAGGTGATGCCCTTAGCTTTGGCTAAGGGCTTTTTTTTTGTCTGCACGGTCAGCTGTTTCAAGCGCAGGTTTTGTTAAAAAGGAGAAAGGTTGTTGGGAGGAGAGAAAAATGCACAAATTAGTGGTTCAAACCGATTTTGGTTTGCAAGATGGAGCGGTTAATGCGATGTACGGGGTAGCTTATCAAGTGGCACCAGAGCTGGTCATTGCTGATTTGACTCATGAGATCGAGCCATACAACATTCATGATGCCAGCTATCGTCTGCTGCAAAGCGTCACCTATTGGCCGGCAGGAACGGTCTTTGTTTCAGTGGTCGATCCTGGCGTAGGGTCTGATCGACGAAGTGTGGTTGCCAAGTTGGCGACCGGACAGTTGGTTTTGACACCAGATAATGGCACACTGACCTATTTAGCGACTTATATCGGAATCACTGAACTACGGGTGATCAATGAGGCAACTGAGCGGTTGGTAGGATCAGCCGAAAGCCATACATTTCATGGTCGGGATGTTTATATGTATAACGCCGCGCGTCTCGCCAGTGGCGCCATCAGCTTTGATGAGCTAGGAACACCCGAACCTAAAGAAGCGATCCAAGTCTTTGTCATTGAAAAGCCAAGCCAAACAGCAGAAACGATCACTGGCACGATCGATATTCTTGATATTCGTTTTGGTTCGTTGTGGACGAATATTCCCCATACGTTCTTTAAGCAATGGCAGGTACAGTACAATGAGCCGCTGCTCGTCAGTATTTATTACCAAGATACGCTGCGTTATCAAGAAGAAGTGCGTTTCGGACGCTCTTTTGCGCAAGTGTCGGAAAATGAACCTGTCTTATATGTCAATTCCCTATTGAATATTGGTTTAGGGCTCAACTTGGCTTCATTTGCTGAAACCTATAAAATCGGGACTGGCACGAATTGGAAAATTACCCTCAAAAAAAGGAGAAATGAAAAATGAATCAATCAAAATTTACAGTAAAACACATTGTTGCTATCGGAATCGGTGCTGCCGTCTTTTTCGTCTTAAAACGTTTTGTCACGATTCCGACTGGTTTTCCAAATACAGATATCGCCACAGCCTATCCTTTCTTGGCATTATTAGGCGTTGTCTACGGTCCAATCGTGGCTGGTTTAGCGGGCTTTATCGGCCATGCCCTAGGAGATTTGACGACTTATGGTCCGTGGTGGTCTTGGATCGCCGCCTCTGGGATCTTAGGGGTGTTCTTCGGACTTTTGACTCGTTGGATTCCAATCCAGCAAGGAACCTTTGGCGCTAAAGAAATTCGGACCTTCTTGATTGGTGAATCGATCGCAAATTTGGTCGTCTGGGTGATCATTGCCCCAATCGGTGATATTTTGATCTATGGCGAACCAGCGAACAAAGTCTTTGCGCAAGGAGTCATTGCGGGATTGACCAACGCAGTCGTAACTGGGATAATCGGAGTGATCCTGCTAAAAGCCTATGCCCAAACCAAAACCAAAAAAGGCAGCTTGAGCAAGGAATCCTAAACAAAGAAATGTGTGAAGGCTAAAAAATGAAACAAAAAATCATTCAATTTACGAATTTTTCTTTCCAATATGATGCACAAGCGGAACCGACCTTGAAAAACATCGATCTAACGATCTATGAAGGAGAAAAAGTCCTGATCGTCGGTGCTAGCGGTTCTGGCAAAAGTACATTAGGAAAATGTTTGAACGGTTTGATCCCGCAAAATGACGAAGGTAGTAGTACCGGAGCATTGACGATCGGTACCAATGCCTTTGGGCAAGCTTCCATCTACGAGCTGTCTTTGACCGTCGGCACGGTGCTGCAAGACACCGATAGCCAATTTGTAGGCTTAACCGTAGCAGAAGATATCGTGTTTTCCTTGGAAAACGATCAGCGTAGTCAAGCTGTGATGCAGGAGGCGCTGCGCGTTTGGGCAGAAAAGACCGACTTAATGGATCATTTGGCAAAAAAACCGCAGGAATTATCGGGTGGCCAAAAGCAGCGTGTTTCAATGGCAGGTGTTTTGATCGATGAAACACCGATTCTACTATTTGATGAGCCCCTAGCCAACTTAGATCCGCAAACAGGTGTGGAAGCCATCAAAATGATCGACCAGCTGTATCAAGAGAAGCGTTTTACCACCATCATCATCGAACATCGCTTAGAAGAAGTGTTAGCCGCCGCTGTCGATCGCATCATCGTGATGGAAGAAGGCCGCATCATTGCCGACAGTACACCGAATGAACTATTAAAAACGGACATGCTGCAGCAAGTCGGCATTCGTGAACCACTGTATTTAGCCGCCTTAAAAAAAGCGGGGGTTCCTGTGACCGATGCTGCTGATTTTGTCGCGATAGAAGCATTTGCATCACCTGAGATTGCCGAAAAACTGACTAGGTTTCAAAAGGAATATCCGAAATCGGCACTTCCTAGCCAACAGCCGCCGTTGTTGGAAGCGAAGAATTTATCGTTTTCTTACCAAGTGGGCAAACCAATCTTGCAGGCACTGGATTTTACCATCCATCAAGGAGAAATGATTAGTTTGGTTGGGCATAATGGCGCAGGAAAATCGACCTTGTCCCATTTGATTACCGGCTTTTTGACACCGACTTCTGGCAAGTTGCTTTGGCAAGGAACAGACATGGGCAATGATTCCATCAAAGAACGAGCGCAAAAAATCGGGTATGTTTTGCAAAACAGCAATCAAATGCTGTCAAAAAACTTCCTGTTTGACGAAGTTGCCTTAGGCTTGCGCAACCGAAATGTCCCAGAGGCTGAAATCACAGAAAAAGTTCATCAGACCTTGAAAATTTGTGGTCTTTATCCGTTTCGCTCATGGCCATTGTCGGCACTAAGTCATGGGCAAAAACGCCGAGCCGCCATTGCAGCGATCCTCGTCTTAGATCCTGAACTCATTTTATTGGATGAGCCGACAGCGGGACAAGACTATCGCCATTACACCGAAATGATGCAATTTTTACAGGAGTTGAACCTGCGGGGATTAACGATTGTTATGATCACCCACGATATGCACCTGATGTTGGAGTATACACAGCGGACGATCGTTTTGACGCAAGGAACGATTTTGCTGGACGCACCGCCAGAAGTTGTTTTAGCAGACAAACAAGTGGTGAGTGCCGCGAACCTTAAAGAAACTAGCTTGTATATACTGGCGACCCTTAACCAGTTGACAGATCCCGCCGCTTTTACTGCCGCCTTCATTGCCAGCGAGAAGGAGGGACACGATGGAGAGTAATCTAATCGGCTATCTTGACCGCAAAACGTGGATCCACCAATTAAGCGGTGCCGCAAAACTGATTTGTTTTTTGCTGCTATCCGTTATCGGGATGATCTCTTATGATACGCGTTTTCTTATTGGACTGGCATTGTTTTCGGTCTTTCTATTTGCCAGTGCTGGAATTCGCTACCGAGATATCGCTTTTGTATTAAAATTTATCATCTTCTTTTCGATTTTGAATTTGGTGGCGGTCTATCTTTTCGCTCCAGAATACGGGGTGGAGATCTACGGGACGCGCCACGTGATTTTCGAAGGGATCGGTCGGTATACATTGACCCAAGAGCAAGTGTTTTATGAGTTGAATCTGTTGATCAAATATTTTGTCACGATTCCGCCAGGGTTGATTTTCCTGTTTACCACTAATCCAAGCGAGTTGGCGTCCAGTATCAACCGCATCGGGATTTCCTACAAGATCGCCTATGCAGTCGCACTGGCTTTGCGTTACATCCCTGATATTCAAGAGGATTTTCGAACCATTGCCAAAGCGCAGCAAGCACGGGGCGTGGAGCTTTCTAAAAAAGCACCTTTGCGCAAACGAGTGGCAGGCAATGTCGCGATCGCGATTCCTTTGATTTTTTCCAGCTTGGAACGGATCGACCATATTTCTGCTGCCATGGAGCTAAGAAGGTTTGGCAAGCATAAGCAGCGTACCTGGCTGAAAGCTAAGCCGATCCAAGGCAAAGATCTCTTGGCGATTGCTGTCGTTTGCTTGATCGTGGCGCTTGGATTGTTCTTGATGGTCCTTAATGGCGGACGCTTCTACAATCCGTTTCGTTAACAAATCAACACATGAAAACTTAAAAAAACGGACTCATTGTCAATAATGAAAGTGGGACGGATGAATCAACTCTGATTCATCCGGTCCCATAAATGATCGAGACAAAAAACGCAGGACAGTCAGTCAATTGACTTTAGCGAGTGCTACATTTGCTAAAGCCAGTTGCTGCTAGGTCTGCGTTTTTTTGCCGATAAAAAAAGGAGCCCGCCAGCGGGGACTGGCGGGATAGGAGTAAAAATGAAAAAGTGTTAGGGTTGTTTGTTGGTATGTATTGATAATAGCGGGAAAATGTGAAAAATATCGGAAGAGAAAGCAATAGAAGTGTGTCAATCTGTTGATGATTTTCGTAAAACATTCCAGCGGAACCCTTTTAGATCTTTGATTGACGGAAACACGAAATAAGGCTACACTGATGGCATCAAAGCAGTACAAGGAGGGGACAGGATGGATGCCATTACGATCAACGGATTAAGCAAACAATACAACAAGAAGTACGCCATCGAGAATGTATCATTGCAAGTGGCAGAAGGAGAGATTTTTGGCTTTATCGGACCAAATGGTGCGGGAAAATCAACGACCATCAAAGTATTGTTGAATTTTATTAAACCGGATGCAGGGCATGCGGCGATTTTTGGACGAGATTGCCAACAAGCAGCCAAAGAAATCAAGACGTTTACTGGATATGTTTCCAGTGATGTACGGTTTTATTCAAAAATGACGACAGCAGAATTGCTGGCATTTACGGCAGATTTTCATCAAGTCAAGCAGCCAAAAAAAGAGATTCAGAATTTGATGGAGCTTTTTCAAATTGATCCAAACAAATCGATCGCAGAACTTTCTTTGGGCAACAAGAAAAAAGTCGGGCTTGCGAGCGCCTTGATTGCACAACCGAGAATGTTGATTTTAGATGAACCGACCAATGGCTTAGATCCCTTGATTCAAAAACGGCTGTTTGAAGAGCTCCTTAGAAGAAACAAACAGGGGATGACGATTTTTCTATCTAGCCATGATTTGCATGAAATTCAGACCTATGCCCATCGGACCGCCTTTATTCGTGAAGGACAGATCATCACCGTGAAAGAACTGAGTGAGGAAGAAAATTTCGGCAAAGTTGTAACGCTCACGAATGAGGGGAGCCTCTCATTAGCCGGCTTGGAAAACGTGCAAGTTCTTGCTCAGGAATCACACACCTTGCGTTTTTTCTATCAAGGGGACATGAATCAGCTGGCACATTTTTTAACCAATCCTGCCATTAAAGAGTTCACGATCGAACACCCAACCCTTGAACAGCAATTTATGCTGCTCTATGAAGGAGGTTCTCAAAAATGACTTTAATGAAAATCGACCTTAAAAATACCTTCAAAGGCTGGCTGGTCTGGACGATCCTTTTTGCAGCAATCATTTTTGGATTTACGGCTATCTATCCTCAAATGATCACGCCAGAAATGAAAACGTCCTTAGACCAGATGTTGGGCTCTTTCAGCCCAGAATTACTAGGCATCTTTAACATCCAACTGACAGGACCCTCAAGCTTGGTTTCACCGACAGGCTTTTTCGGGTACTACTTTCAATACTTATTTATCGCCGCGTGTATTTATGGGATGCTTTTAGGCTTGAACAGTCTGATCACTGAAGAATCAGAAGGAACGATCGAGTATTTATATGCTCAGCCTATTAGCCGCAGAGAAATCGTTGGGTGGAAGTTCCTCGCCCGATTGTTGCTGCTGACTGGCTTTTGGCTGATTGCCTATGGCAGTAGTCTGGCCTCGTTTGCTCTATTCAAACTACCAGGAGACGACCTGTCCTCTTTTATAGAAGAAATCAGCAAAATCTTCGTTGCCGAGTATGGTGTCTTAGTCTTCTTCCTCTGTCTAGGTTTCTTTTTATCCACGATCTTGCGTTCCAGCAAACAAACCGCAAGTGTCGGCTTAGGCTGCGTGTTCGGTCTGTATTTGCTCGGCATCGTGGGGGAACTCTACGATAAATTGGAATGGCTGGCAGGACTTTCGCCTGTGCGGATGGCATTACCCGTCCAACTCATGGATAACGGCGCCACATCAGTCCTATGGGTCCTGCTGATCGGTGTATTGTGTTTCTTTGGCACCTTTTACCGTTACGAGCGCAAAGACTTGCAGGTCTGAGCACAACAATCAAAAGACAAAAAAAGAGCCTGTCAGCGGGGACTGACAGGCAAAGGAGTAAAAATGAAAAAGTGTTAGGGTTGTTTGTTGGTATGCTTATATAATAGTCTCGAAATGTGAAAAAAGTATGACGAAGCAGGCACGTTTTTGCGAAAAAATCATTGCGAAAGTTAAGAAAGCCTAAAGTGCCCCTTCACCAAAAGGCTTGAAGGGACACCCAGAACCTAAAATCACTCCGAAGCAGCAGGCGGTTCATGCTGTTTCGGAGTGATTTTTTAGTTAAAGCTACTTGCTCAAATCAAGGCTATCGACATTGAAGGTGTCGCCATGTGCTAAGTCACCATAATGATAGCCACGGTTAAACCAGTCCACGCGCTGCTGCGATGTGCCGTGCGTAAAACTATCTGGAACAACATAGCCTTGGTATTCTTTTTGCAGCGTATCATCCCCGATGGCATTGGCAGCCGTGATCGCTTCTTGAATATCGCCAGCTTCTAAAATCGGCTGTCCTTGATAGGTTTCGCCTTGCAAATATTTCGCAAAGGTACCAGCTAAGTAGTCAGCTTGCAACTCCAAGCGAACGCTGTACTGGTTGTACTCCTTCTCTGAAACTTGCTGGCGGATTTTGTCCAATTGTTGGGTGATCCCCAGCTCATTTTGCACATGATGACCGACTTCATGGGCGATGACATAGGCCATTGCAAAGTCGCCGCTTGTGCCATATTTATCAGAAAGCTCATTGGCAAAACTCAGATCAAGGTACACATTCTCATCTGCTGGGCAATAAAACGGACCAACCTGTGACGTGGCATAGCCGCATGCCGACTGGACACTTCCCGTAAATAATACGAGTGTTGGGTCTTGATAGGTTTCTTGCCGCTCTTGAAAAACGTCTTGCCAGTAATCTTCTAAATAGCCGAACACGACTGCGGAAAACTCTTTTTCTTCCGTGTACTCACTGGTGCCCACATTTTCTGTCTGGTAATTGGCTGCTTGTCCGCTGCCACCCAAGACATCCGGCAGCGAATTTAAATCACCACCGCTAAACAGGAAAAATAAAACAGCGATGATCACCGTACCGATCCCGCCACCAGCAGCCAACATCCCACCTGAGCCAGATGATCGCCCCGTTCGATCATCGACATTGCTGCTTTGTCTACCCCCACGCCATTTCATGTTATCTCCTCCTATATAAATCCTAGCTTAATTATAAGAGAAAGGCGGCAGATTGTGAAAAAAAGCGCCTTGAAATTGTTATAAAATGCCTTCAGGAGCCTTAAAAATCAAAGTGTACACTCCTTTTAATCATTCTTTAATCTAACAATTAGCCTTCTAATTTGGTACAGTAGCAATAAAATAGATGTAGAGGGTGAGCGTATGAAAATGAATTATTCGGGGACATCGGAACGAAGGATTTTGATTTTTAAACGGTTGATTGCTGGCGAGCACCTCAGCTATCAGCAGTTAGCAGAGGATTATTTCGTTTCCCGCAGCAGTATTGCCAAAGATATTTCTTATTTAAAAGAGCTGTTTCAAAAAGAAAGCTTACGTCTGAGATTTGATAATTCAGGTACATTTTTTGAAGGAAGTGAATCCCAGATCCATCGAGTGCTCAAACGCTTTTGCTTAATGATGCTGGATCAACCAGCGGCGTTTTCCTTGTTGGTGGAACCTGCGAAATACCAGGAAGTAAATCAGGCCTTTCGTCGAGCATTAGTGGAAAAACAAGTAGAAATGCTCGACAGCTATATCCAAAGTATCGTCCTTTCCATCGTGCTGCTGATCGAGCGGGCGAGTCATGCGGAAAGCTTAGTGATTGAAGAAAACCGCCAAGTGGGGAAGTTGTTTTTGGAGTTCGACAAATATCCGTTAGTCTATGAGCTACTGAAAGAAATCGAAGAACAACACATTTATCAATTTTCACCAAAAGAAGTGCAATATCTAACCTACCTGATTGTCGGTAGCGGCTTGAAATTTTTTATGAAAAGTGAAAAAGTTCCTTTTGTCTTTCGGGGAAAAGTGCGTAACTTGATTCAAAAGATCAGCGAAGGCTTAGGCACCGACTTGACCCAAGACAATCGTTTGGAAGAAGATGTGACGATCCATCTGTATCAACTACTGCTGCGGATCGAAGCGCAAACCACAGTCATCAACCCTTTGTTAGAAGAAATTAAACAAAACTATCCTGCCTTGTATGGCGTGGTCTGGTTCTCGCTTCATGATTTCTTGAAAGCGTATCAAGTGGGGATCTCTGATGATGAGATCGGATTTGTCACGATCCATTTTCAAGCAGCAATCGAGCGAATGCGTCGCATGAACAAAATCATTTTTGTCTGTCCCAATGGCGTCGGCACTAGCTCGTTTGTCTCTGCGAAAATTCGTCGCATTCTGCCAGAGATTGACAGTATCGAAACCGTTTCAGTAGAAAAATTAAAGCAGATGGACATCTCGGCGATCGATTTTATTATTTCAACCATCGATCTTGTCGGGATTCAAAAACCTGTGGTGCGGATCTCGCCTATGGTGACCAATCGCGACATGAAGCGGATCATGAATCACTACATCGATTTAGTCATCGATAATGAGGCGGTGGTCGATCAAAATGGTTTACTTCTTCAAGCCCAATCGATGATCCAGCCAACCGTCTTTTTCGAGCGATTTGCCAGCAAAACAGAAGCCATCAATTTTCTGATCGAACAAACCCCTTTTAGTGATGAAAAACGAAAAGCGCAGTTTCGGCAATCCGTCATTGAAAGAGAGCAGCTACAATCAACCTATTTAGATAATGGCTTTGCCATCCCTCATGGCAATCCGAATTATGTCGAAAAAACAGCGATCTCGATCCTGCTTTTGGATCAGCCAGTAGAATGGGGCAACCAAAAAGCTGACATCATTATTTTATTGATGATCCGAGAGGATGAGACGCAAAAGGTGGAACCAATGATGAAATTGATCATGCAAGGAATCGAAAACAAAGAATGGTTCCTATCAAAAATGTTGGAGGTTAAATCAGAATGAAAGTGAAGGATTCTTTGCCTGAGAAGCATATACAGACGGATGAGACAGTGGCAGATTGGCGCTCAGCCGTAAAATTAGCCAGTCAGCCCTTGCTCGATGAAGCGCTGATCACGTCAGCTTACATCGAAGCGATGATTCAAAGCGTGGAAGAAAATGGTCCTTACATGGTGTTGGCGGATTACTTTGCGCTGATGCATGCCCGTCCTGGAGAAGGGGTTTTGGAGCAAAGTATGAGCCTTTTAGTAACGAAACAGCCCATCGATCTTGAGGGCAAACCGGTGCGGATATTTCTTGTCTTAGCCGCCGCAGATAGTGAAAGCCATCTAGAAAGCTTGAAAGAGATCATGGCGATCTTTATGGATGAAGAAAAATACAACGTGATATTAAACGGCGATCGGGAACAAATTTGTCAATTATTCCAATAGGAGGAAAAGGATATGAAAATTTTAGCAGTATGTGGATTTGGTGTAGGAAGCTCAATGGTATTGAAGATGACGATCGATAAGGTGATCAAAGAGTTAGGGTTGACGGCAACTGCCGAGAATACTGATTTATCAACGGCAAAAGCGACACCAGCAGATGTTTATTTTACGAGTAATGAATTATTGAATGAGTTAAAAGGATCCGTGAAAGCACCCGTTTATCCAATCAAAAAGTATATGGATAAAGAAGAAGTCAAACAGCAAATGGAAAAATTTTTAGCTGAAAGAGAGGGATAATCATGAATTTTGTCACGGATTATATTTTAAAAAATCCGCCAGTCCTATTGGGGATCATTGCCATGATTGGGTTATTGGTACAAAGAAAGCCCTTCGCAGAAGTCGTCAAAGGAACCTTAACAGCTTCCTTCGGGATGGTGGCATTGACGGCTGGGGTAAACATGTTGGTGGGAACGATCGCACCGATCAATGCTGCGGTTCAAACCCAATTAGGCGTTGCTGTGTCAGATGGACTCTCTGACATCACCTTTACGGCAGAATACGGCGGAACAGTTGGTTTAGCGATGTTTTTCGGCCTGATCATTCATCTATTGATTGCTCGCTTTACACCTGTGAAGACGATTTTCCTCACCGGTCACATGTTGTGGTGGTTCCCATTCGTCATCGTCGCTGGGGGCGTTGAAGGCGGACTTACCGGAATCCCACTGTTGATCTTAGGGGCGGTTCTATCTGCTTGTTACTGGTCATTCATGCCATGGATCATGCGTAAATATGTGTGGGATGCCACAGGCGATGATTCATTCTTGATCGGTCATCCAACGGGGATCTTGTCATTGGTTTCAGGCTTTGTTGCAAAACGGGTCGGAAACAAAGAAAAATCGACGGAAGATTTGAAAGTGCCAGAAAATCTATCGTTTTTCCGTGAAATATCGATTACTGGCGCGTTAGTGATGTTTTTGATGAATATCGTTATCGGTCTGATTGCGCCCGTATTAGTTCCTGAAGGGGGCAACTTGGTGATGTTTGCGGTTGATGCTGGCTTGAACTTCGGTGCAGGACTATTGATCATGTTGTATGGGGTACGTCTATTGATCAACCAAATCATTCCCGCCTTTCAAGGGATCGCAGAAAAAGTCGTTCCTGGAGCAAAACCAGCTTTTGATGTGCCCATCTTGTTCAACTATCGTCCAAATGCTGTAATCATCGGCTTTATCGTGGCGATGATCACCTCAACGATTTTAGTGGTGATTGCCAATACCACCAACGTCTTTGGCATTTTGATCGTTCCTTTAGTCATCACCAGCTTCTTTGAATGTGGCGGTGCTGCGGTGATCGGTGAAGGACAAGGGGGCTTGCGAGGGGCCATTATTGGTACGATCACAGCTTCTGTCGTTATGGTAGCACTCGTTGGGATCTCTGCAGCGTTATTCTCAACGACGATTCAAAACTGGATCTTGATTTTCGGTGGGAACGATTTATCTCTATGGGGCATCCTTGGTGAATTGATCGGCAAGCTGTTTGGAGGGTTTTAAATGTTTCAATACTTTGAAAAAGCAAAAGAACTATTGTCTATTGTAGAAGAAAAAGAAGCACCAGCGATTGAGCAAGCCATTGAATTGCTGACGCAAGCCAACTTGACCAAAAAAGCCATCTACATTTTTGGCGCTAGTCACGCTGGGATCTTAGCCGAAGAGATGTATTATCGAGCAGGCGGCATGATGACGATCAACGCGATCTTTGGAAGAGAACTGATGCTTGATCGCAGCCCAATCACCTTCACTAGTAAAATGGAGCGCTTAGAAGGCTACGGTAGTGCCTTGGCGGCGACACAGCCCTTTACAGCAGGCGATGTGCTGATCTTGCATTCGGTGTCTGGGCGAAACCCAGTTATCATCGATATGGCGCTTCATGCCAAAGAAAAAGGGGTCAAGATCATCGCATTAACGAACCTTACCTATTCGAAAACAGTCAGCAGCCGTCATACATCAGGCTTGCGTTTGTTTGAAACGGCGGATATCGTCATCGACAATCATGGGGAGATTGGCGATGCTGCGTGTACGATTCCAGACGTAGAACAAAAAGTCGGACCTACATCCACCGTAGTCGGCGCAACGATCTTAAATGCGATCATCGTTGAAGTTTGCCAAAAACTAAAAGAAGCCGGTGTCGACTATCCGCCGATTTTTTACTCAGCGAATCTAGACGGCGGGGATGAATTGAACCAGTCCCTGTTTGAAAAGTACCAAGAAGCGATCCATTATCAGCTGTAAGTCAAGAGTTAGTCGTTCCTTAGCGAAATAAGACGGTCAAAGAAACCATTCAAGACATTTTCTCCTTGCGAGAGAATGTCTTTTTTTGCTTACTTGTTATAAAAGGGCCGGAGCATAGGGATGAAAAAGCGATTCAAGCAAAGAAGGCTTAAACTGGAATTATGTATTTTTACTTAATAATGGTCTTTAAAAATAAAATTATATAAAGTGCTAGCTAAAATATGAATAAAATACTACAAAAACGATTGTTGTTTAACTTCCCGCTCGGTATAATTAGCTTGGGAGCTACAGCAAGACAACAAATAATGAATAAAAAATCTACAAACCGTTGATTAGAAAGGAGCAGCTTATGGAGTAGGTAGTGGGTATCGATTTTTCGATAAGAAGGAGAGGAAGAATATGAAAAAAGAAAAGAGAATGTTAGGTGATAAAAGTTATTGTGAAGAAACAGACAAGCGAAGGAGTCGGAAACTACATAAGTATCTGCTTGTCGGACTGATCGTTGTCCTTGTACTTAATCTATTTCCATTTGGTCGTTATGCTGACAATGTGGTAGAAGCCGTTACTTCTACAGAACAAAAGCAAAATAGTGAAGATGGTATCGAATATACAGAGATTCATTCAGCAGAAGAATTAGATACCTTAATACGTAAGGAACTAAACGGTAATTTTAAGCTAGTTAAGGACATTGATCTATCCGACTATCGTTCTAATACAAATACTGCGAATCAAGGATGGCTACCGATCCCAAACTTTACGGGTGTGTTCAATGGTAATGGCCATACGATCAGTGGGTTGCGGATAAATCGAACAGGTAGTAGTTTTTTAGGTTTATTTGGTTCAGTCAATGGAGCGACAATCAAAAATGTGACCGTTGCACTTGGTGGGGATATCCTAGGATCTTCCGCTGTTGGTGTCATTGCAGGGCGAACGACGCATGTAACAAACAATGGTGCCGTTTTAGAAAACAATCAGGTGATTGGCAACGGGTATACAGTTAGAGCCACGGCTTTGCTTGGGTATGCCGGCGGGCTGATTGGTTATTCTGGAGATAATACACGACTGGAAAACAATCAGGTAGAACATATCAATGTCCTGACAAATGGCGTTAGCAACTACGCCGGAGGACTTGTCGGTGCTGCTCGTAACTCTTCATTATTCGATAATGCAATCAATCGTGCCAAGGTAGAGGCGTATTCCTATGCTGGAGGGATAGCTGGGGTTACTTATGGATACTCTGCTCAGGCGCACAGCAATGGCACATTAGTAACGAAAAACATTGTCGATACTGAAAGCAGCGTACAGGGAAGAGGCTCCTATGCCGGAGGGGCATTTGGGGCAATTTATGAAGGCAGTGAAGTGCGGCAAACACTGACACATGCGAAAGTAGTCGGCAAAGGGGCCTACAATGGCGGCTTTGCTGGAGTTATTTACGATCGTTCAACGGTTGACCAGTCTGCGGCGTATGGTTCTGTCGAGGCTGTGCGCTATACAGGTGGCTTTGTCGGAGCATTGTATAACTCGGCCTCTGTAAGTAATTCTTACGCACGAGGAGCAGTGACTGGAACGACCGAACTAGGTGGTTTTGTTGGTACATTCTATGATTCAGCGATCATTGAAAACAGCTATGCAGCGAATACGATCCATACGGATGAAAGAAATCAAGAGCGTGCCGGTGCTTTTGCCGGTCAACATCTTGGCACACGGCAACAATATGCAGGGACGAATTATTTTGATCAGCAAATAGCTGGTATCGCAC
Organism: Enterococcus sp. AZ179; assembly: GCF_050498885.1. NCBI lineage: Bacteria > Bacillati > Bacillota > Bacilli > Lactobacillales > Enterococcaceae > Enterococcus > Enterococcus sp. AZ179. Next base: position 2,646,194 of record NZ_JBMHEO010000001.1, read on the forward strand.
AAAATTTAAGTAATGCAGGCGGCGAGCAAACGAGTGGTGCTAGACCTCAAGGAAAAGATACGCAAGAATTTTCACAGTCAGGGACATTCGATGGGTGGGACTTTGAAGATACTTGGGTCATTGATAAGGGCTATCCAGTATTTCAATTTTCCTATAAAGAACCTGACATTCCAAAGGAGATCGAAGAACCCATGATCATTGTTCATACAGCGTTTCCAGAAGGAGAAGTCACTGTCCCATTCATTGACATTGAGTATACAGCAACCCCAACAATAGGCAATGAGATTATAGAAGTCTATGTGAAGATCAACGGTAATTTTGATAGTTATTTGTATCTGAAAGGCGGGAATGGTATTACGCCTAAGGGTGAGTTAGGTACAGGGAGAGTCTTTTTCCGACCGATACAAGGAGAAAATCATATTGAGGTCGTGGCTTTTGATAGTAGTGGTGTGACAGGAAGTTATAAAGTTGATCAGCCTGTGAAAGTGGTGGAACATCCTGTTCCAGATTCACCAAAACCAGAAGAAATTAGTACGGAGTTCTTTTGGGAAGATGAACGCACCTTTGTGAATAATCGCTTCCAGTTATGGCTTACAGGAGCTACCGTTGAGGAAAGAAAAAATGTGACGCCAGAGCTGATTGAAGAAGCACTTGCTTCCATTGATGCCACTTTATTTATCGAACCTGATTGGCTCGGTCAGCTTACTGTTCAAGTGAAAGAAAGTACGGCAGAAGAGCTGATTGAAATGATTGAAGATGTGATAGAAAATTTCCCAGAAGTCTTTGAAGATGGCAATCTTGATACATTAGATGATGCATCAATCAACGAAGTCACCCCTGTGGAAACACTGAGCAATAAGGAATATTTTCCTGACGATCCTTGGTGGAATAACGGTGAATGGGGGCTACGTGCGATTAAATTACCAGAAGCATGGGCGTTATTTGGCACGTTTGAGCGAGAAATTATAAAAATCGGGATTATTGACGATGGAGTAAAGGGGAATCACGAAGATTTGCAGTTAAGGAATAGAAATATTAAGAATGATAAAGCTGCTAAATTGGGGGTAGTTGATTCTGAATCTAATCACGGTACTCATGTAATGGGGACAATTGGAGCTATTCATGACAACCAAAAGGGAATAAGCGGGGTAGTTAACACTGATAGGAAAAATCTTCTAAGTTATAATTCATTTGATGGTGTAACCAAAGAAGGAAATCTAACATCAAGTATGGCAGCTCATAACAGAGGATTGGAATGGAATGTTACAAATGGAGCACGCATTATTAATGCAAGTCTTGGTTCTAAAAATAAGCAGAGGCCTTTTTTTCAGATTGGTATTTTTAATAGCGTTTTAAGAATGACTCAACGATTAGTTGATGAGAATTATGATTTTGTTGTTGTACATGCTGCTGGAAATAGCGCAATGGATTCAAAATATGTCGGTTCGTTTTCTCATATTGGGGAAAATCACGAATTACGCAAGAGAATTATTACGGTTGGTGCAACGACAAAAGAGAGAGGAAAAATAGAAATGGCTGATTACTCAAATTTCGGTACTATTGTTGATGTCGTTGCGCCAGGTTCTGACATAAAGAGTACATGGGGTTCTTCCACTAACTCCTATAGTATGGGTAGTGGGACTTCAATGGCATCTCCGCACGTTGCTGGTGTAGCGGCTTTGGTGTGGGAGGAGAATCCAGGGTTAACAAGTAAACAAGTTAAAGAAGTTATTACTCAGTCTGCAAGATGGTATGGTAAGACGATAGAGGAGCATAGGGATAAAGCTCCGAAGCTGACCTATTATCAATTAGATGCAAACGCTGCTTTGAAACGAGCTCGTGGCGTAGACACAGAGGAAGAAACTGTTCTTATGTATGGCAAAGTCAAGTTGAATCGAGATGAATCCATGGCATATAACGCCCGTGTCCGTCTATATCATGACGATCAGTTGATAGCACAAACATGGACGAATCGATTGGGAGAATTTCGATTCTATAATCAAGGAATTGGTGATAATTATCGAGTGACAGTTCATTATCCATGGCATACGGCAGCCAGAATTAATAACATTTCCAATGTAGTGGGTAGTGATAGAACAGAAGTTGGAACAGTTACATTACATGAGTCTTCTTATACGGGGATTGATACTGTATTTTTACTGGACGATTCAGGAAGCATCAATGCAATAGATTTTTCTCGCATGATTGGCGAAACGAGAGATCTCTTTTTGAATGAAGAGGCTTTTACAAATGATGATCGTGTAAGCTTGTTTACCTTTAATTCAAGCGTTCGACGACATTTCTCATTTCTAAATCCGTTACTTGCAGCTGAGCGGCTTCCTAGGCAAGTTGGCGGTAGTACTGCTTTAAACCAAGCAATCGCACAAGGTAACCAAGAATTTGAACAGTATGGACGAAAAAACGCCAAAAAAATAATGGTTGTTCTTACAGATGGACACAATAATGTTTCAGGACCACCAGAGGTAGAATTGATTCAACATGCTAAAGAAAACAATGTGACAATCTATTCTATAGGAGTAGGAAATAATTTAAATCAACGCTTTCTCGAGAGTATAGCCACAGAAACAGATGGGGAATTCTTCCACATCTCTAACTTCCAGCAATTAGCAGAAATCTTTGAAAAAATTCGTTACGAGCTATTTGACGAAGATATCCAAAAGCTGCAAATCGAACTTTCAGATACTATTGCTCAAAATCTTCAGACGACCAATGTGGAGTCTGAACGTTTAGCAGCATAGAGTTCTTTTTAAGGAATATGAATTTGTTGTTCATCAAATGGTTATCAATTAGTTTTTTTACTAGTGAAAAGTAATCATTTGATGGACATTTTTAATATATTTCCAAATCCTTAAATGAAAGGAGCGAATTGAATGCAAACAGATAAACGAATAACCTCGAAAAGTAAGAATGACGTAGTTAGAGAAAATCACTTATGTCTAGTTTTTTGTGTTTTACTTTTTTGTTTCACTATCAGTCACTTTTTTATTTTATCTGTAGAATCAGCCGAAGTTTCAGACACTGATTCAAATCAGATGGAAGGCATCTTAGCCGCGATCCTCAACAGCGAAAGAATTAATCCAGAACCCACAAAGCCACTTACTGAACCATTGCTAGAAATCGTCACAGAGCTACCCGATTCAGAACTAATGGTTCCCTTTTTGGAATTGATCTATGCAGTGACACCAAGTGAGGGGGAAACGCTGGAAGAAGTCTATGTTAAGGTAAATGGCGTATTCGATCGACATTTGTATCAAAAAAAAGCGGGAGAACCTGAAGTCACAGAGCGAACATTCGGTGAAGCTCGTCTCTTTCTTTCTACCGATGAACAGAAAAGTAAATTTGAACTGGTCGCCGTCGACAGTAGCAATCTAAGTGCCATCTACCCCATTGAGCAATCATTTTTTATGGCAGAAAATCCTGTGCCGCCGTTACCGTCTAAGGCTGATGTATCAACAATAGATTTTCACGGAGAAGAAGTGACTTTCATTAATAACAGACTTCAACTTCAATTAAGTAGTAGTCATTACAATCAAGAGGACAGGAAGAAGAATGAATCAGCGGTTCTTCAATTGCTAGATGAACTCTCTTACTATGATATTGAAATGATTGCTGGACCAGATAAAAACGGCTCTGTGACAGTTGGCTTGAAGCAAAACTCTTACTCATCTCTTTATCATCTTATTAACGATTTACCCTCTTTTTCTGATTTTTTAATAACTGATGCAAAAATTGAAGAAATCGATTTGGCAACAGCTGAACTGATTCCAAGTGAAGATTCTTCAATCAATCGCTCTGGTGAATTAGAGCCGAAAATGGTAAAAATTGGCTGGGTACCGGGTTTGTTTTTCCGAAGGTATCAGCACGATATGATAGGGTTTAAATTACAGGAGGAAACCTCGTTTTTAAACCAAGAATCGTTTCCTGAAACTTATCTTAGTAGGGCAATGATCAATAAAAAAATCGATGAAGTCGTTTCAGAGATTGACGGCATTCGTATAGATGGAAACCAAGCAAATGATCTTAGTGGAACCAAGCTATTTTCGAGTATGAATATTCGGAATGTTCATTTAGAAGGAAATTATCCTTTTGTTCGTGTGAGCCTACCTAGTCATTCACCCAGAGGATTAATAAAAAACGCCAAAACACTACTAAAGGATCATTCGGAAGTTTTTGAGAAATCCTATCTAATGATTGTTACAGATATAGAATCATCATCTAGTGTGGGGATACCAGAAGTTAACACTCAGGGAAGACAATTGCCTGAGTTTGAGCATGAAGTCTATCGTTATTGGGCGACTATCAATAAATATGGTACTGTATCCTCTTTGATTGAAATAGGCTTAATAGGGTTATCCATAACTATGAAAGTGATGTTAGGTATTATGATGCTTTGTGTCACTTTGACGTCTGGAATAATTGTTTACCGAAGGAAAAAAAGAGTATTGTGAAAGTTTAGAAACATATACATCAACTTTATTAACGATAACAGTTCGATTTTGTACGTAAGGAATGAATGGAATGAACAAAAACAAGCAATCATTAAAATCAAAAAAACTCTTTCGCAGGTACAAAATTTTCTTCCTGCTTTTCCTTGCTCTTGCCAGCAATCTTATTACGAGCATACAAGTACCAGCAGCCGAAGTACCAACCGACCAGTCCCAAGGCGTCTTAGCCGACATCCTCAACAGCGAAAGGAATACCCCAGAGCCCACAGAGCCACTCACTGAACCATTGCTGGAAATCGTCACAGAGTTACCCGATTCAGAACTAATGATTCCCTTTTTTGAATTGATTTATGCAGTGACACCAAGTGAGGGGGAAATGCTGAAAGAAGTCTATGTCAATGTGAACGGTGAATATGATCGGCATTTGTATCAGAGAGCGATAGGGGAGACGAAGGTCATGGAGCGAACATTCGGTGAAGCTCGTCTCTTTCTTTCTGCCGATGAACAGGAGAGCCGATTTGAATTAGTCGCTGTCGATAGCAGTAACAAAAGGACTTATTATCCCATAGAGCAGTCATTTTGGTTATCCGAAAATCCCGAACCGCCGTTGCCGACTATTGCCGACATATCAATACTTGATCGTTATGAAGGAAAGATAGCTTTTGTACATAATCGTCTCCATCTCCAATATAATGACGAGATACTTACAGGAATAAACGAGCAAAACGGCGAAACGAGTTTAGATCAGCTGTTGGATGAACTTTCTTACTATGACATGGAGTTGATTGCTGGACCAGACAAGAATGAGAGAGTAACGATTCAGTTAAAGCAAACTCCTTATAGAGAGCTTAATAGATTTATTTATGATTTAGAAACATTTACTTCTGGTATTGTTACCGATGGAGAAATTGAAGAGATGACTTTAGCTGAGGTGGACCAGTTACCCAAAACAGCAGCACCCGTCGATCGCTCGGTTGAGTTTAAACGGCATATGTTAAAAATCGGCTGGGTACCGGGCTTGTTTTTCCGAAGGTATCAGGACAACGTGGTAGGTTTCAAGCTGCATGAAGAAACCATTTTTTTAAATCCCGAGTCGTTTCCTGAAACTTATCTCAGTAAGAAACTGATAAATGAAAAAATCGACGAAGCTGTTGCAGCGATTGATGGCATTCGTTTAGAAGAAAATCGACTTTCTTATCCTTATGTGCAAATAGCTGTAGGAGGAAATACACCAAGGAATTTAGTGAAGAAAGGGCAGCAACTACTGACGAATTATCCCGAAGTCTTTTCAAAAGGGTATGTAATAATCAGAGGAAGGCAAAATATTTATGGTTATGGTACCACAGACGAATACAAACGACGATGGCGTGTTATGATCACCTTTGAAGAACGGAACTATCCTATCTGGGCAATCATCAACCCGAATGGCACAGTTTCGTCGTTAACGAGTATGGGTTGGCACGGCGTGACTGTCAGCATGGCGTTGGTGATAGGATTTGGTTCTATCGGCTTTATTGTGTTTATATTTGAACTTTTTGCTTGTCAAAGGGCAGAAAGATGGAAAAGGAATAGACAATCAGGTAAAAACTGATTCTCGTTGGCCATTCTTAAATTCTAATAGAATTCTGTTACCTCCAAAGAAGAAAGGAGCAAAGTGAATGCAAGTCGCTGCGCAAATAAATTCAACCGAAGAGAAATTTTTTGAAAATATCTTTCCCATCTATAAAATCTTTAGTCTGTGTTTCTTTGCTCTTGCCATCTATCATATGACCAGTTGGCAAGTATCAGCAGCCGAAGGACCAACCGGCCAGTCTCAAGGCGTCTTAGCCGACATCTTCAACAGCGAAAGGAATACCCCAGAACCCACAGAGCCACTCACTGAACCATTGCTGGAAATCGTCACGGAACTTCCCGATTCAGAATTAATGATTCCCTTTTTAGAACTGATTTATGCAGTGACACCAAGCGAGGGGCAAATGCTGGAAGAAGTCTATGTTAGTGTGAACGGCGAATATGATCGGCATTTGTATCAAAGAGCGATAGGAGAGCCAAAGTTCACGGAGCGAACATTTGGTGAGGCGAGGCTTTTTCTTTCTGCTGATCAACAGGAAAGTAAATTTGAATTGGTCGCCGTCGATAGCAGTAACAAAAGGACTTATTATCCCATAGAGCAGTCATTTTGGTTATCGGAAAATCCCGAGCCGCCGTTGCCGACTATCGCTGATGTAACGACGAAAGATTATTATGGGGAAGAAGTGACCTTCATTAACAATCGGCTCCATTTTCAACTGGATAGGGAGCGCTTTAATCGAGAATTCGGGTCAAACCATGAAACGGTTTTAGACAAATTACTTTATGAACTTTCATATTTTGGTGGTGAACTTCTATCCGGTCCAGATAAAAATGATTTTGCAACAATTCGTTTGAAGGGAACTTCTTATGAAGAGCTTGAAAGGATTATACAGAAGTCAATCTCAGAATCCTATGGATTTATCGCTGATGGAAAGATCCAAGAGATAGATTTAGCCACATCAGACTTATTGCCTAGTGAGGAATAACCTGTCAACCGCTCCTTTGAGTTAAAACCTGAAATGGTGCGAGTTGGTTTTGTTCCTGGATTGTTTTTGAGAAGGTACCAAAACAATGTGTTGAGCTTTCAATTGCATGAAGAAACATCTTTTTTGAATGCTGAAACGTTTCCAGAGACTTACCTTAGTAAAAAACTGATTGAAAATAAGATTGATGAAACAATTACAGCAATAGATGGGATTCGATTGGAAAGAAATCCTTCTAGTTATTCTCTTTTCCGCGTAAAGGTTGCTGATGGGACACCTAGAGAATTGATAAAAAAAGCCCAAAAACTATTGGCAGAGCACCCCAACATTTTTGCAGAAGCACGTTTAGCTATATTGGCAGACATAAAAACACCACGTTATGACACAATTCCTGAATACGAAAGAAAACCTCTTGATAGGCGATTAAATCACTTAGAACAACAAATATACCAATTTTGGGGAAGCATTAATGAAAATGGCACAGTTTCTTCAATGGCAGATATGGGCTTGAGAGGGCTGCCGACTATCGTGAAACTACTAGGAGGCGCCGGTCTATTTTGTGGCATTCTGAGTTTCGCCATCTTCATTTACCGAAAAAGACCTCCTCGCAAGAAACACGAGTTTTGGGGATAACGTTTACTGATGGGCATGTGGAAAGTCCTTTCAATCTGAAGGAGAACGGGGGAAACGTTGTTGTCTTTAAGTGTCGAAACAGTGAAAGACAACCATTTTTCGAGAAACCGCTATTCGATCAAAAGCTGTGATGAACGCCTAGCTGACGCTGGTCGTCTTTAAGAAAATCACACTGCTAGCAAGGGGATTTCTGCCAAAAAGAATATTTTTATCGTACGACTTTGATCCACGCAAAGCTAATCACTGGAGCCTTGATTACATAAAAAGCCTCTCAAAAGCAGCTGGTTGCTGATTTTTGAGAGGTTTTGTCTACCAAGAGATAGCTATGGTGTTTTTTTCAGTTGTAATTGTTTATTCAAATTCTTCATACTCATTTGGGTCTTGACCATCGATGCGGCCGTCTGCTTTGTTTAACTGATTGATTTGATTGATTTCATCTTCAGTCAGTTCAAAGTCGAAGATCGCAAGATTTTCTCGTTGATGGGCGAGGTTTCTTGATTTTGGCAGGGGCAAAATGCCACGTTCCACATGCCAGCGTAAGATGATTTGACCAGCTGATTTTTGGTATTTCTCAGCTAATTCAGTGATCAGTGGTTCTTTCAGGGCATCGCTGCCACGACCTAATGGGCTCCAAGCTTCCGTTACGATGCCGCGTTTTTTGTTTTCTGCGACCATTCGTTCTTGGACCCAGTAAGGATGGATCTCAATTTGATTTAGCGCAGGGGTCACACCAGTTGCTTCAATGATGGCATCAAAATGTTCTGGCTCAAAATTGGAAACGCCGATGGAACGGATCAAACCTAATTTCTGGGCGGTCACTAAGGCTTGCCAAGCTTCGACATATTTGCCGCGTTTTGGTAATGGCCAGTGGATCAAAAAGGCATCGAAGTAGTCGAGTCCCATGCGAGCAAGGGATTCTTGAATGCTGGTTAAGGCATCATCATAGTCATGGTATTTTCCCGGTAATTTTGAGGTGATATAAAATTCTGAACGTGGGATACCAGAGCGACGGATCGCTTTGCCGACAATGCCTTCATTGTCATAATTGGTTGAAGAATCGATCAATCGATACCCGTCAGCGATCGCTGCTTGCAGCTGGCTCAACCCTTCGCCACCGCGGATCTGATAGGTACCGATGCCCACGGCGGGGCGTAAATTGCCGTCGTTTAATGTCAGTAAAGGTGCTTTCATAAAATGATTCCTCCTTTTCTTTACATTCTACTCTAACGCTTTTTTGCCAGGAACGTAACCAACTTGCTCAAACAAAGAAAAAAGAGCAACGGTTTCTGTTTCAGAAACAATTGCTCTTTTTGATTAAATTATTTTTCAGGAGGTGTGCCATACATTTTTGGTGTGACTTGATCGAGTTTTGGCGCTTTTCCTTCGATCTTTGGTTCGTCTAGCCATTGGTATTCGCCTTCACCATCAAGGGCTTTGCCTTTCGCCCAAGAGCCTTCTTTACTTTGGTCGCCTTCTGAGAAGTTATAGAAATCATAAGCGATATCTAAGCGTTCGTTTTTGCGGTCAAAGGTAGTCGGCACTAAAATCGAGCCTTCGTTTTCTTCCAATTCTTTCACGGCAGCTGCCCAAAGATTTTGGTGGTAGCTATCACGCGCTAATAAGACCGAAAGTAAGTCTTTGACCCCACGGTCATCGATCATTTCATAGATGCGTGCTACTTGCAGACGACCTTGTGATTCTGCATTTAAGTTGGCACGGAAATCAGCAAGTAAGTTGCCACTAGCAATGATATACGCACCTGACCATGGATTGCCGACGCTATCAGCAGGACGTGGTCCTAAGCCGGCAACGATGGCATGTTGCGGATTCATTCCGGAAATGATCGCACCGATCGTTGGGTCTTTTTTCATGGCAGCTTCCTGATCTTCCACAGGTGCACCTTCCAGCAGACGTGCAACCATCGTTGCTAACATTTCAACGTGTCCAAGCTCTTCAGTAGCGATATCCATCAACATATCTTTGTATTTTTCTTCCCCACGGCAGCTCCATCCTTGGAATAAGTATTGCATGGCAACACTCATCTCTCCATATTGTCCACCGATTAATTCTTGAAGGTATTTCGCAACTAACGGATTTGGTTTTTCTGGTTTAGCTTCAAACTGTAGTTCTTTTTGATGACGAAACATACTATTCCTCCTAAAATTTTTTATTGGGCCCATAAAAAGTTTCTCATGAATCGAAAGGTTCGTCTAATAAAATGCACTTAGTTCAAAATGAAAAAAGCTCCAAAAAGAAAAGCCATTTACTTTGACAAAAAGCGAGAAGCGTTAGATAGTTAAATTAAGAGAGAATTAGAAAAGGAGCGAGTCACCATGTTTCAGTATTACAAAATGGACGACCGAAAAATAAGGGAATCCTCGGAGGAAGATTACAATTGGCTGGTGGTTTCTGGGACAGATCCAGAGGAACAACGCCACTTGTTAGATAAGTATCAACTGCCCGAAGATATTTTTATTGGCGCCAATGAACCGGAAGAAGTCTCACGTTTGGAATACTTACGTAACACTAAGTTAAATCATCCGATTCTTTATACCTTGATCGATTTGTCAGAAGTGACACAAGACCGCATCGAAGATCGTTTAGAACCGGTGACGTTTATTTATACCAAAGATCTTTTAATCACTTATGTCTCTCATCAATCTACACTGATTAAACGCCTGATTGAAAAGCATGAGCAAGATATTCAACGGTATGAAGATATTGTTGCCTACTCGACGCTGATGATCTACACCCATTACATCAAAGGTCTGCAGGAAATGAAGAAACAGATCGATGCACTAGATGAAGCAGCTCGTAAAACGACGGAAAACAACGAATTGTTTAATTTAGCCGATACCGAACGAGACATGGTCTATCTGGATCACACCTTACGGGATCAGAACCATACCGTCGATCGTTTGATGGATCGCAAAGAATTTTTGGATCGTTTGGATAATGAAGCACTCGTTTATGACATTAAGCTACGACAGAAGTTTGCCATGAAAATGGTCACTATCTATCGCGACTTGTTAGAAACCATTGGTGGCTTGTTCTCCGATATGATGGACAACAATCTAAACCATCTGATGAAATACTTAGATTCTGCGGCATTGGTGGTGGCTGTGCCGTCCTTGATCGCGGGGCTATGGGGGATCAACACCGGGGGACTGCCAGGAAAAGACAATGCCATCGGTACGATCATTGTCTTTGGTTTAGCTATTTTAGTTGGGATATTAACCGCCATTTACTTGTCACGGAAAGACTTTTCAAAATAAAAAGCGCCGCTGCTCTGTGGCACCGTTCATCCATAAAAGGAGAATGGTGTGACGAAGCAGTTGGCATTTTTTTATTTTAACCCGCTGTCCAAATTGCTGTCGAGAGTCCAGCGCTGAAAGGCGAGAAAGACCAGCAGCAAAGGCAAGATGTAAATTACCAAGGCAGCAATCAAAATCGTCCAATGGATATTTTCAGTGCCCACCAAGCTGCGGTTCGCCACTTGCAAGGTGTATTTTTTCGGATCATTCAAGACGATCAAGGGCTAGATATAATCCTTCCACCGCCACTGGAAGGAGAAGATCCCCAGTGTCATAATGATTGGTAATCGGCAGCATGGTGATGGCGATGATAGAGGAAGAAAAAATGGCATCGTATTTTGTAAGCGCATAGCTGCAGTCGGCACTGACTAGAATCCTCAATAAATCCGCGTAAGGCAAATCAGGAAATTCTACAGTCACACCGTTTTTTTCTGAGTATTTTCCCGTCATTTTCAAATAAGTACCGCTTTCGCTGGGAGCTCTGGAAGCAAACATGGGAATCTGCGAAGACATTTCCAATCTGAAACGATCGAAACGTTCACTAATGAAAAATAGCTGAAGTGCTGAAAAGATAGCTGTCCTAAAACGCACTGAGGAGTAAAAAGTGCCAATTATCTGACAAAATGAGAGTGGCTCTCCCTCAGTTTAGCGTCGAAGATGAAAAATATAAAATAAAGCGATTTCAAAAAATGCACGAATATTAAAAAAAACGAATTAAAGCTCTTACAACGATAATTAAGAAGTACTGATAAACGTTAATATAACAAGGTTTGAAAATTTTTTTTGCAAATTGAGTGCAAATCTTTTGTCTAAAACGGGGATTAAGCGTAACATAATATGTGTAATAACTACTTAAAAGAAAGAAGGAGAAAAATATGCATTGGTTATGGGTATTAATCGTAGGAGCTATTATCGGTTTGATCGCCGGAGCTATCACAAATAAAGGTGGATCAATGGGTTGGATCGCCAACATCGTTGCAGGTTTAGTAGGTTCAGCTATTGGACAAGCAATCTTAGGTTCTTGGGGTCCATCACTTGCTGGAATGGCAATCGTCCCATCAATTATTGGTGCGGTTATTGTAGTTGCTGTTGTTTCATTCTTCTTAGGACGTTCAAACGGCTAGTCCATTCAGCAATTGTTTCCATTCATTTATTTCGGGTAGTAATTACCTCGAATAGACAGGCAAATCCAGATTTTTCTGGGTTTGCCTTTTTTGTTTTTAAGGAAGCATAAGCAATCCTTTTGTCATATCGGGAAATTGTCGTTACACTTGAAGTAGGTCAAAAAAAGAAAGGAAGAGGTTCAATGAAAAAGCAATATGAAACAGCGATGATCAATCGAGGCGGACGTGTCGGAGAGGTCGAAGCACCAAATGGCAGTTTTCACCTGAAAATCGACAAACCGGGTCTTCACAGTGAGGGCACAAACCCAGAACAATTATTTGCCGCTGGCTATGCTTCTTGTTTCAACGGTGCCGTACAGCATATGCTGAAAGAGCATAACATCGAATCCGAATCCGAAGTTAAAGCAAGAGTGTCTTTGTATCAGCATGAGGACGGCAGTTACCAAATCGGCGTGATTTTAGAAGTGTCGTTACCAGGCGTTGAAAAAGCCGAGGCAGAGAAAATCGCAGAAGAAGCCCATGATTTTTGTCCGTATTCTCGGGCAACTCGTGGCAACATTGATGTCGAAGTACAAGTAGTCTAAGCATTATTGCAGCTAGACAAACAATAAGCGGCTGATGAATCAGCCGACAAGAGGGAATTCATCAAGGAGGCCAATCAATGAGACAAACAGAGATCTTGCTGCTTTTGGGCGTGTTTGTGGTTGGCCTTTTTGTGGTGTACTGGCTGAAAAAGCATCGACATGCGGGCCACAATCAAGCACTGGCAGCTCAGCTGAAGCGTTATCCCAGTGTGCGGAAAGCGTGGTTGGCAGCCGGGGCAAAAAGGGAAGCAGTCCTTTTGGTTCCTGGTTTAAAAAAAGCTACTGCCGCAGTTGCAACGACGGCAACGGCGAAAGCAGAAACGAGGCTGTACAAGCATGCGGATCAGTGTCAGGCAATGACCCCACAAGGGTTGGCCGTTTCGGAGGACTATTTGTTCCTCTCTGCGTACTGTTCGCAGCAGGAACATCACTCACAGCTTTATATAATAGAAAGAACGAGCGGACGGCATCTGAAAACGGTGGTTCTGCCAAAACGCCCCCATGTCGGCGGATTAGTCTTTGATCGAGCAACGCAAGTGCTGTGGCTAACCATCACTGGGAAAGGAATGGGACGAGTGGCGTGTGTTTCACTGCAGACACTGCTGGAAGATGATTCCTTGGCAACCAGTCAGCCGATCGCTTATCAGCAAGTCATCGAATTGGCTGGCATCACTCATAGCTCCTATTTGGCAGCCGATAGCGGTGAACTTGTCTCAGGGACCTTTGCCTTGAAAAACGGTGGCGTGGTGGCGAATTATCCGCTGCCTGTTCTTTCAGACAGCGGTCGCAAAGCATCTCCTTGCATCAAGCCGCGTAAGAGAAGGGTCACCACCACGAAAGTCCAAAGTGTCGCCTTTACCACTGAATACTTGTTGCTGGCACGTTCCTTTGGACCAGGGTCGGCTGAGTTATGGGTCTTTTCAAAGGATGCAACGGTGCTGACCCGCAAACATGCGTTGCGGCGCATCAAGTTTCCCCATTACCTTGAACAGATCGTGGTAGAAAAAGGGCAGCTGTACTGCTTGTTTGAAAGTGGGGCATGGGCGTATCGGCAAAAAGGCGGCAGCATCGATGAAGTCGTGGTATTGGACCTTGCGACCTTACTTCAGAAAGATAACTGCTTAAAAAGAAAAAAGACCAGCCTCTTAAGAAGCTGGTCGTAAGTGCAGTAATTATTCCACGATTGCTCGTTGGATATCTAAGACGGTGCCGGTATGAGCATCTGCCAAAAATTCATAGGTGACAAGCTGTCCGTCTTCGGTGCGGGTGATGCCGCCAGTATATCCTTGGGAAGTGATCGCAAATTTGCGCAAAGGTTGTTTTTCGAAATTGATCCAAGAACCTTCGATCGGTCCTTCTTTGATAAACGCCGCTTTTATATTGTCTAAGACATCATCGGCATTCATGGCTTGCCTTTTCTTCAACCAGATCGTTGAAAAAATCCCTCCTGCAAAGCCAAGACCTAAACCGATGGTCAGTCCATTTTTAAAATAATGCAATGGATGCTCATTCTCCATCTAATGTCCCTCCTAAAGTAAGTTTTCCCGAATGTTTTGATCTCGGTGAAAGCACAGGTTCTCTTAACAATAGTTTACCATAGTTTAGAAATATTCTATAAGAAAAATAACCAACAATAGAAATTTGCGCTATAATAAAGAATATCAGTAGAAATAAGGAGGAAGAGAGCACATCCGTTGTTTCACCCGAAAATTGCTGGAAAACACAGCCACAGCAAGCGTTGCTTTTTCAAAAAAAGCAGCTTTGTTTCTTTGGGGCAGCAAACAACTGATACGTGTTTCTCGAATGATCATGGAAGAAAAAACATTTCAACGTATCAAAGAACTAACGGAGTTACAAGGAACCAGCGGGTTTGAACACGACGTGCGAGCGTATATGCGTGAAGCGATGACTCCATTGGTAGATGAAATCCAACAAGATGGCTTAGGCGGCATCTTCGGTTTGCGTCACCACCAAGAAGCAGATGCACCACGAGTGATGTTAGCTGCTCACATGGACGAAGTTGGTTTCTTATTGACGACGATCACCGATCGCGGCTTATTCAAAGTCACTCCTTTAGGTGGATGGAACCCTTATGTAGTTTCTGCTCAACGGTTTACATTGAAAACAGCGAAGGGCGATTACCCATGCGTTTCTTCTTCAGTACCGCCACATTTGTTGCGAGGAAGCAGCGGTCAAAAAAATGTCGAAGTGACAGATATTTTGTTTGATGCTGGGTTTGAATCAAAAGAAGAAGCAGAAAGCTTTGGCGTACGTCCTGGCGATACGATCGTTCCACAAGTGGAAACCATCAAAACAGCAAATGGGAAAAACATCATCTCGAAAGCTTGGGACAACCGTTACGGCTGTGCGGTCGTATTAGAAGCACTTGAAGCCTTGAAAGAGGAAACATTAGGCCATACGTTGATTGCTGGTGCCAACGTTCAGGAAGAAGTCGGCTTACGGGGTTCTCGTCCGTCTGTGACAAAATTCAAACCAGACTTGTTCTTTGCGGTCGATTGCTCGCCAGCGGATGACACAGTCACGAAAAATGGCACCTTTGGTCATCTAGGAGCCGGGACTTTGATGCGAATCTATGATCCAGGCATGATCATGTTGCCACGGATGAAAGAATTCTTGTTGGATACAGCAGAAAGCAACAACATTCCTTATCAATACTTTGTTTCAAAAGGTGGTACCGACGCTGGTGCGGCACACATGGCAAATGAAGGGATCCCAAGTTCAGTTATCGGTGTTCCTGGACGGTACATCCATACCCACCAAACCCTATTCAGTATCGCTGATTATGAAGCGGCACGGGAAATGGTGATTCAAGTCTTGAAAGGTTTGGATCGTTCAACCGTTGATACGATTTTGGCAGGACAATAAGCGAGAACGAACGAAAGCAAAGAGACAGCCACCCGTTGTCTCTTTTTTTTCTGCAGGGCTTTGCAAGATCAGCATGTCAGTTGGTAGTCCCTGAAAGAAAGGTGTATACTTAAAGAAAAGAAAGTGGTGAGTATTTGATTATTCCAAAAGATTTAGCAGAGTTAGCAACATATGTGGAGAAAGGCAAAAATGTCTTCTTTTTCACCGCCGATTGGTGTGGCGATTGCCGATATATCAAACCGCAATTGCCTGAGATCGAAGCGGACTTTCCAGATCTTCAATTTATCGAAGTCGACCGTGACGAATACATGGATGTAGCGGTTGAATGGAACATTTTTGGTATTCCTAGCCTCGTCGTTATCGAAGACGGCAAGGAGCTGGGACGGTTAGTCAACAAGGATCGCAAAACCAAAGAAGAGATCGAAGCCTTTTTAACCAGAGTACAATCAGCATAGGAGGGGAAAAAGATGGAAGCACAAAGATATCAAAACATTTTAGTAGGGATCGACGGTTCAGATCAAGCGATGTCAGCCTTCAAAAAAGCAGTGGAAGTCGCTCGTCGAAATCAAGGGAAGGTCTATGCCGCAACGATCATCGATCAGCAAGTGCCGACCATGATGGGCTATGCACCTTTGGATAGTTCCATCTTAGAACAAGAAAAAGACACGGCGAAAAATCTGATCGACGACTGCAAAGCCTACGCAAAATCAGTAGATTTTGATCTAGTAGAAGGCATCGTCGCTTACGGCTCCATCAAAGACGCCCTTGCCACCCAATTACCGGATCAATACGACATCGATTTGATCATGGTGGGGCAATCCGGGCTGAACGCCGTGGAACGCTTCATGATGGGGAGTGTCGCCAGCTTCGTTATTCGTGAAGCCCGGTGCGACGTGCTGATCGTATCACCTGAAGAAACCAAAGCGTAAGGTCATTTTGGAAAAAATAAGCTTGTCGTTGCCGTGTTCTTTTCCATAGTTCGCATGGTAGTAACAAGTGACAAAAGGAAGTTCCTGAGAACCAGTGGTTTTGCTCGCTAGTGAAGCATTGTCTTTAGCAAATGAGCAGTAGCTGGTTTTCAGGCTTTTTTGTCTTTGAAAATAAGTAGAATTTCAAGGAAAACAAAGAAATTCCATGACGGATGCCGAAAAATTTGTTAAGATTATGGGCGGAATGTGTAAGTACCTAAGGAGGAAAAAACGTGATTTTTGCTTATAACAAAGAATATGTCAGTGATACACTGCTTGCCATCACAGCAGATGATAAAGGATTAGAACAAACCGTCGAACGCAAAGGCAATGTTGCCCAAATCAAAAATGAAGAAGGCACGATCGTCGGCTGGAACTTTTTTGCGATCTCAGAAGTGATGACGATCGAAGGCCGTGGTCAAGTGACGTTGACGAAAGAACAAATCCAACAATTGAACACCATGATCAAAGAAGCTGGATTCAGCGAAGAACTGCCTGCAGACACAGAACCAAAAATCGTCGTTGGCTATGTGAAGTCTTGTGTGGAACATCCAGACAGCGACCATCTGTCTATCACGGAAACAGAAGTTGGGGATGGGGAAGTCTTGCAAATCGTCTGTGGTGCTGCCAATATCCGTAAAGGCTTGAAAGTCGTTGTCGCAAAACCTGGGGCAATGATGCCAGATGGCTTGATGATTTGGCCGGGGACGCTTCGTGGCGTAGAAAGCTTTGGAATGATCTGCTCTGCTAAAGAACTGCATTTAGAAGGTGCACCAATGAAAAAAGGCATCCTTGAGCTGCCTCAAGATGCCGTTGTAGGTGAAGCTTTTCCAGTCGGTAAAGCCTAAAAAAATGAACTGCCGCTTCCTGTTTTTGCGGCAGTTCATTTTTTGATTGTTTCGATTGGTTTTAGTGATTAGTTGCTGCTGTCTGTTGATTGTTCGTTGATCGACGTATCAACGGAAAGTTTTACTTCTGCTGTTTTTTCTTCATCGCCACGATAGAAGGTTACAGTGATCGTGTCACCGACTTTGTGTTTGTACAACGCAGATTGCAGATCCGTTGTTGTGCTGACTTCTGTATCATCGATCTTCGTGATAACGTCATATTGTTGCAATCCTGCTTGTTCTGCTGGTGTTGCATTGTTGACTGAGTAGATCACAACGCCTGAAGTTACGGATGAAGGAACTTTCAAGATTTGTTCTTGTTGTTGAGATGTGATGGAACCTAAATCGATCGTTTGGATCCCTAGTGCAGGACGAACCACTTTGCCGTCTGCTTCTAGTTGATTGATGATTTCAACGACATCGTTACTTGGGATCGCAAAGCCCATCCCTTCGACACTAACACCTGAAGCAGAGCCAGAGGTGCTGGCGATTTTACTTGAGTTGATCCCAATCACTTGACCATCAACGTTGATCAGTGGACCACCTGAGTTCCCTGGGTTGATCGCAGCATCCGTTTGGATCGCATTGATACTGATCGTACCACCAGATTCGTTTTGGCTTGTTACTTGACGATTCAAGGAAGAAACGATCCCTTGTGTCACAGAGTTTGCGTAGTCAGAGCCTAGAGGAGAACCGATCGCGATTGCTGGTTCGCCGACTTTCAAGGCACTTGAATCGCCAAATGTTGCGGCAGTTGTAACTTTTTCAGAAGAGATTTTTAAGACGGCTAAGTCTGTGTAAGAATCGGTACCTACCAATTCAGCTTTGACTTTTGTACCATCTGCTAAGACAACTTCCAAACCATCTTGACCTTCAACTACGTGGTTGTTGGTTACGACATAGGCATCGTCGCCATCGATTTTGTAGATGACACCACTACCTTCAGAAGAAGCTTCTAAGGCGCTGTCGTCTTCGCTTTGGCTATCGCCTTCACTTTGTCCACCTTGCTGACCAAAGAGGCTGTTCCAGTCGTTGCTTTGACTTTGTTGTAGATTAATGATGGAAACCACCGAATCTTGTACTTTTTCAACTGCCTCAGTGACATCGCTAGTCACATCAAGTTTTACATTGGATACTTGGGTTTGTCCGTTAGAATCTTGGACCCCGCTGTTGGTCGTGGTTTCTGGTGTTGAAGTCAAGGATGAACCCATTGCCAGATACAGACCGCCGAAGGTCAATAATCCGCCGACCATACCGCCTAAAATCCCAATACCTAATCGTTTTAATAAACCAGGAGAAGTTTTCTTACCTGGTGTGACATATTTTCTTGCCATTACTATTTCCCCCTTAATGAATAATTCGTTATAATCAGTATATTCCTTCTATCTGAGATTAGTCTACTAAGAGATTTTGAAAAAAATATGAAGAAGTTGCGTAAGAATCTGTTTCAAACGATGAAATTTTCTTCGCAAGACCCGTTCATTTTTGAATAAAAATAGCAGAGAAATCTGGGGAGGAGTAAAGGTTTTTTTATCCACAGTGTGTGGACAATCTTGGTGGGGTTGGTTGGGTGGATGAAGAAATCGTTGAATTGTCACAGTTTTATAGATAAGATAGAAGAATTTCAAAGAAAGTCAAAGTGTGTAAAAGGTTGTGGATAGCATTGTCCACATTTTCATAAAATAAGGGGATAACGAGGAGGAACCTATGAAAATCAAAATCGTCACAGTAGGAAAACTAAAAGAAAAGTACCTCGTTCAAGGAATCAACGAGTACGCCAAACGATTGGGGGCATACGCAAAGCTTGAGTTTGTCGAAGTACCAGATGAAAAAGCGCCAGAAACCTTGAGTGAAGCCCAAATGCTGCAAATCAAAGAAAAAGAAGGCCAGCGCATTTTAGCCAAAATCAAAGACACCGAATATGTCTTTGCCTTAGCAATCGAAGGCACCAATCCCACCAGCGAAGCCTTCGCCAAACAAATCGATCAACTCGGCATCCAAGGAAAAAGCCAACTGACCTTCGTCATCGGCGGCTCCCTAGGCTTAAGCCAAGAAGTCATGACTCGCAGTGATGCCAAAATCTCCTTTGGCAAAATGACCTACCCCCACCAACTCATGAAACTGATCTTATTGGAGCAGATTTATCGCGCGTATCGAATCAATACGGGAGCGCCGTATCATAAGTAAATATCTTAAGCAGTATAATAGAAAAAATTAACCACCGGTACTACCGGTAAAAAGGAGCAACAACCATGCGAAATATCAAACTAACGATTGAATACGACGGCAAGCGCTACTTAGGGTGGCAACGACTAGGAGATTCTGAAAAAACGATCCAAGAAAAAGTTGAAGGGGTCATCAAATTATTGACGGGAGAAGAAATTGAGATCGTGGGTTCTGGTAGAACCGATGCGGGCACGCATGCTCGAGGACAAGTGGCAAATTTCAAGACGACCCATCAAATGAGTTTGCCAGAGATGCAGCAGTTCTTTAACCGCTATTTGCCGCAAGACATCGTTGTCAACAAGATTGAAGAAGTGCCTGAACGATTCCATGCACGCTATCACGCTAAAGGCAAGCAATACAGCTATTATGTTTGGAACAACGCGATCCCATCGGTCTTTGCTCGCAATACCAGTTTTCATTGCCCGCAGCCCCTTGATTTGGAAAAAATGCAGCAAGCGGCTGAGAAGTTGATCGGCACCCATGATTTTATTGGCTTTTCTGCGTTGAAAAAATCAAAAAAATCAACGGTGCGCACAATCGATGAAATCACTATCACACCAGAAGGCGACCTATTGCGGTTTACCTTCAAAGGCAACGGCTTTTTGCATAAAATGGTCCGAATCTTGACAGGCACACTGATTGCCATTGGCGATGGCACGCTACCGCCAGAAGTGATCGATCAAGTGTTAGCCGATAAAGTACGACAAGCAGCTGGTGAAACAGTGCCTTCTCATGGCTTATTTCTAGATGAGGTGTATTATTAAAAGAAACATGGTAATGGCTATTTAAGGAAAGGAGATCATCTATTGATCACATTAAAATCCCCACGAGAGATCGAACAAATGAAAACTTCTGGTCGTATCTTGGCAAGTATTCACGAGCAGCTACGGGAAAAAATCGTTCCCGGTATCACCACGAACCAAATCAACGCCTTTGTCCATCAACAGATAGAAGCTGCAGGGGCAACAGCCGCGCAAATCGGGTTTGAAGGGTATGAATTTGCGACGTGTATCAGTGTCAATGAAGAGATTTGTCATGGTTTCCCTTCAGAATATGTTTTAAAATCAGGCGATGTCGTCAAAGTCGATTTTTGTGTCGATTACAAAGGAGCAATTTCTGACAGCTGTTGGACATATGCTGTAGGAGAGATTTCGCCAGAACATCAAGCACTGATGGAAGTAACGAAAGAAGCCTTGATGAGAGGCATCGAGCAAGCACAGGTTGGCAACCGAGTCGGCGATATTGGTTATGCGATCCAAAGCTTCGCTGAAGAAAAAGGGTATGGTGTCGTGCGGGACTTTATTGCTCACGGCATTGGCCCAACCATTCATGAAGAACCATTCTTTCCTCATTTCGGGTTACCTGGCAAAGGAATTCGTTTGAAAGAGGGCATGACGATCACCATCGAACCGATGATTACGACCGGCACTTGGCGCATGAAGATGGACCCAAACGGCTGGACAGCACGCACGATTGACGGGAGCTATTGTGCCCAATATGAACATTCGATCGCCATCACCAAAGAAGGTCCAGTCATCATGACGTTGCAAAAGGAAGAAACGTGAACATCACTTAATGTCTTTGAAAAATAACTGTGTGTAATTTCCGTAACATGAATACTTTCTACTCCCCCTGTGGAGGGTATAGTGTATATGATTTATCTATCGTTGGTTGTCGCACCAATTGTTGTTGGTATAGTCATCGAACTATTTTCTCACTGGTTGGATGAGAAAGACAAAGACGATAACTAAGCAAGTTGCTATCCAACTCACATGCTAGCAGTCGCAACTAGCATAAACAAGGCGCTCCCTTTCGTCGCGGTTAGGGAGCGCCTTTGTGCTGTAGTGCTATAAACTTTCTATCGTTTCGCAAGGTTATTATATCACAGGGAAAATAAAAAACTACCCGTGATATCCACTCGAATAGATAAAGAAAACCTAATAAATTTGAAATTTAATTACCTCTACTTCTATTTTCCGAAATATGGATGGTAACCCCCACTTGAGGTATTACCGTGAAAAAAATAGTCTATAGTGGGAGTTATTGTTTTCTCTTTTTTTTAAATAGAGAAAAATTTAAATTAGGTGTACATGCAAGTGATAAATTCGGATAAAGTAAACGACCCAGTATTTTCTGATAAAGCCATGGGTGACGGTTTTGCAGGTATTCCTATTGAAGAAATTGTTGGCTCCCTGATTAGTGGGAAAGTTAACTATTTTTTCGAACTAGCTATGCTATCGAATATAGAACACATGAAGGAATAAGTAGGGGAGGGACAGCAATCCCTGTTGTTTACTACTTACTTGCATCCAAATATTGTTAATACCTAAAGAGCGTATCAACGTGGTTATAATCAAATCGTTTATGTCAGTCATTGTCCCGCAATTTGACATTTTGGTATACTACAAATTTTTATTAGCACAGCAGTGTAAACTTGTAAGAACAATTCTTTTTAAATGAATATAGGTGAATCGACCAAAAAGGATAATTATGTATATACTCTGTCGCGATATATGTTATACTATGTATATACAGAAAGAGGTGTCGCGCATGGAAATGCTACCTATAAAAAAATGGGGCAATAGTAACGGTCTTAGATTGCCAAAGTACATTATGGAGTATCTTGGCATTCATACTGATGACAAAGTGAAGATAATACAAGAAGAAGTAAACGGACATAAACGGCTAATCATCGAAGCAGCAAATTTAGAAAACGAGTTAACGATTGAAGAGTTATTTGAAAATTACTCTGCTGAGAAAAATCATGTGGTAATTCAACATTTAGGTGAAGCAGTAGGGAATGAAAAATGGTAAGAAAACCTAGACAAGGGGATATTTTGTTATTGGATACAGCTCCTCGTTCTGGACATGAACAAACGGGAAAAAGACCCTATATTGTTTTAAGTCATGACATGATTGCAAATTATAGTAACGTTGCCACCGTTGCTCCAATTTCTAGTACAAGTAGAAATTATCCGTTATATGTAAGTATTAATCCAGATTATGGAATGAAGACAACAGGAAAAGTATTGTTGGATCAATTAACGACAATTGATTATGAAGCCAGAGCATGTGTTTTTTTGGAAAAAGCGCATGAGCACTTGGTTGATGAGTTATTGATGAAAGTTAGAACAGTATTTCAAAAAGTAAGTAGATAAAAACAGCATGCTCATCTTATCGATGTTGACCATGCTGTTTTCTTTTATTCTATAAACGCTTTGTCTCGTAACATTATACTCCATTGCAATCTTTAAGATACTAGCTCTATTCCCGTGATCCTGAACGATACTTTTATAAACAAGGCAATGGGGGCGCTTTTGTGTTTGCACTAGCAGTCTTAATACTTTATGCTTGGCGATGTTTGAATTCGGCACGCTGCTGCTAGGCATCATTGCCAAAATTTCGACGATTGAGTCTTCGATAAATTTATCAAGGAATCTAATGAATGGAGGACTAGCCCACAGCCGCTAACATCAAACATCCCCATGATTGAGTTTGTCAGCCACAAAGGTTTCTACACTATACCTGCCCCATTTTGAGAGACTCTCTATAAATAAAGGGAAGGTTACATCTGTAAAATGACTCACCAAGAGATAACAAGCTTGACCCGAAACTTTATGAAAGACCTCAATTTCTTTGTATTGATTCACGAAGGCTTCAAAAGCTGTATAGCGATTTGAATCCATAAAAAACCGGATGTATTGCGTACTTGGGTAGTTTACTACAATACTAAATCGCTGAATGATTCCCTCATCTTGCAATTTCAAGATCCGATTGCCCACGGCTTGTCCCGTCAGGTGGACCATTTCGCCGATTTCTTTGTTCGATAATTTGCTGTTGTGTTTCAGGATAGCTAGGATTTGTTCATCGATGATGTCCATAAGGGTTCCTCCTTTCATAATGAAAGTAAATTGACTTTATCTCTTTCAAGAGACGCTTTGTTGTAAGGTCATATGTATTTATACTGGATTATAACAAATAAGAAAAGAAATGGTGATTCTATGAAAAAAGCTTTAGTAATTATTGATGTCCAAAATGACTATTTTAAAGAAGGAAGAATGGCCCTTCATTCCCCTGAACAGGCGCTTGCAAACATAAATAAACTAGAAGCGTCTTTTATCGAAAAGCAACTCCCAATCATCTATATCCAACACATCAACGATCAAGAAGCAGCTGATTTTTTTGAACGAGGGACCAAAGGCGTACTGCTGCATGAACAGTTAAAAACAACGCATTCTTCTATTATTATCGAAAAGCACTTTCCTAACTCGTTCATTGAAACAAATTTAAAAGAAATGTTAGACTCTTTAGGTGTCCAACAAGTTATCATCACTGGGATGATGACGCATATGTGCATCGATTCAACCACAAGAGCTAGTAAAGAACTCGGTTATCAGCCCATACTGATTTCTGATGCCACGGCAACGAAAACATTAACATTTGAAGCACACGCAATTCCTGCAGAAGCTGTTCAACGAGCGTTTTTATCGGCCTTGGAAACCTTCTCTACGGTGATGAAAACCGATGACTATTTAAACGGATTGTAGAAAAATTGCGTATTTACCAACAAAGGCAACGTTCATTTGCATTGAGTGGTTCTTGATCACTCTTTGAAATTGGCAATCCTATCTCATTCCGCTTCAATGTTTCTAAAAAAAAAGAATGCCCAGTTGCGTACACACCAATTATACTGAGCTGATTCCTCAGAGGATGCATAAGAACTAATCCATACAAAAGCCAAAAACGTTCGAGGATTTCTCTCGAACGTTTTTTGGGCATCAAATTGGGCGAATCGGCGAAACTATGGTACAGTGCAACCAAACAAGGAGCGAGAGCCGCTCCTTCATGAGACAAAGGGGCAATGGTGATGAAGCAAACAACGATGGCGTGGCTGTCAGAAATCTATAATTTGATCTTGCATCCTGGCACGAGACAGTGGGAACGAGAACAACTGGTGCAAGCAAAAAATACACTGGAAACTCAGCTGACGACCAAACAAAAAGCAGGCAAAGACGAAAAAGAATCGTCAAATAGCCTTGAAGACCAACAGATCAAGCGGGTTTTGGAAAAACTAGAAGCGTCGTTGCGTCCGTTGGCACTGAGAAACAATCTGACCCCGAATGTCGCAGAGTTTTATCAAACAATCAGCCAGTCAGCACCGAAAAAGGCAATGAATGAAGATACAGGCAAAGTCCAACCAGCAGAAGTCTCCGTGGAGCCGAACGAAACAGGTGAAAAAGCACAAGAAGTGGCTATTTTTGCTGGCGGCTGCTTTTGGTGTATGGTAGAGCCTTTTGAAGACCAGCCGGGCATTCTTTCCGTCTTGTCGGGGTATACCGGGGGAACAGTCCCGAATCCGACGTATGATCAAGTACTAAGCGGAACAACAGGGCATGTTGAAGCGGTAGAGATCGTTTTTGATCCCAAAATCATCACCTATCAGGACTTGTTGCAGTTGTACTGGCAAGTGACAGACCCGACAGATGCTTTCGGACAATTTCAAGATCGCGGCAATTTTTATCGCCCAATCATTTTTTATACGACTGCTGAACAGGAAGTGTTTGCGCAAGGAGCCAAAAAGGAACTAGCCCAATCTGGTTATTATCAGCAACCCATCGTGACTGAGATCCGCAAGGCCACGCAGTTTTGGCCAGCGGAAAACTACCATCAAGCATTTTACAAGAAACAGCCAAAGCGCTACCAGCGGATCAAGCGAGCGCGCAAACAACTGATGCTTTTTTATCGGTTGAAACGCTGGACAAACCGAGGAAAAAAACGATCATAAACAGAAGATCACTAAAAAAAGCGGGGCTCCGAGAAAAGGGGAAAAGAATCAAATGAAGGCTCTTTTCTCCACAAGCCGCGCTTTTTTCTGCGCTTTTAGCCAATTGGATAAAAAACGTAGATTTATTTTGGAATAATGTCCAAAGAAAGCGTTAACAACAAGAATTATAATAGAGAAAGAAAAAGTGGCGAAAAAGGTCGAAAAAGCAGGTGTCTTTTGCTTGATTCCTTTCTTCGAGGAAAGAAGGTGGGAAACACCAGAGAATAATCAGCGGAAAAATCAATCAGCAACACCCCATAGCAACACAACATTTATTATATGAAGATTCATATAAGTTAGGAGAAATGTGATGAAAAAAAAGGGAACGTTCGTCTCACTGTTTATGGCTCTCATTCTTTTTATCTTTTCAGAAAGAACAGTGTTTGCGGCAGAAGCGATCAATGAGATCGTTGCACCAACTGGAGTCAAAGCATTTTTAGTACTGATTCCGTTAGTGTTAGTACTGGTTTTACTCTTTAAAAAAGTAGATATGATCATTGCTGGCTTGATTGCTGGGATATTGGCGATGATTATTGGCGGGATCAGTTTAGCTGAAGCCAATTCGCAACTGTTGGAAGCTATTCCGACGATGTTAAGTATTACGGTGCCAATCATCAATTCCGCTGTAGCGATGGCGGTCTTCAAAGCCGGTAGTTATACGGCAGCCTTAACCTTAGCCAAAAGAGGGACCAAAGGAAAAGTGGAATATGTGGCTGGTTTTATTGTCATCTTATTGGCAGCAGCGACTTATATGTCTGGGATCGGCGGCGGGAGTGCAATGGTGATCGCACCATTAGCATTTGCGGCGGTTGGGGTGGTACCCGAATTGATCGCAGCGATGTCGTTAGCGGCAGCTGTCTCCTTTACGACCTCTCCTGCCTCTTTGGAATCTAGTATCGTGTCTGAACTGGGCGGCTTTAGTGTCGCTTCTTATGTCGATCAAATGCGCCCATTTTGGTTGTTATTCGTTGGTTTGGCGATTTTATTGGCATTCTTCGGGACCAAGCGTCGTCATCTGGGCTTCAAAGAATCAGCCAACCAAGAGTACGAAAACAAAAGCAATGGCGAGTTATTCAAAACGACACTGCCTGCGATCTTCTTGCTTTTTGCGGTCATCTTTGGCCCGTTGATCAATGACCTGATCGGCTTTGTCCTCTTTACGCCGCTAGTTTATATGGTGGTCACGTTGGCGTTGATTTTTGTTTGTACCGACTTTTCGATGAATCAATCGGTGGAAGCGATGGTGGATGGGTCCACGTATATTTTGACCCGCTTGTTCCAAGTGGGGATCTTTTTAGCCTTCATCAACGTGATCGCTGAAACTGGGACGTTTGCTGTTATTGCCGGTGCGGCACAAAATGCCCCCGCAGCGATCGTCGTTCCCGTGGCGATCTTGACGGGTGTCTTGATTGGGATTCCCGCAGGTGCCTATGTCGGCTCCGTATTAACATTAGTGTTACCAGTTGCCGTTTCATTAGGCTTCCCAGTGTTAGCTCTTGGTTTTGTAACGATGGGGGTTGGACTCGGCAGTCAAATGAGTTTCGTCAACATTACGATGCAAGCTTTATCTTCTGGTTTCCAAATTCCGATTCTGGATGTAGTCAAAGGAAACGTGAAGTGGTTGAGTTTAGCAGCCGTATTATTATTAGTCATCGGCTTAGTGTTTGGCTGATGGATAGGAGGAAAACATGGATTTATTGATCAAACAAGCACGTCTTGAAGACGATGCAGAATTAGTAGACATTGCAATTTCAGGAGGAAAAATCACCGCAGTTGCACCCAACATTGAAGAATCAGCAGCAAAAACGATTGAGGCGAAAGGCAAAGTGGTGATCCCCGGATTGATCGAAAGCCATATCCACTTAGACAAAGCCTTGATTGCCGATCGTGAACCTAATAATTCAGGTACATTACAAGAAGCGATCCAAGTTACGGCAAAGCTCAAACCGACTTTTACCGAAGAAGATATTTATGATCGAGCGAAACGTGCATTAGAAATGCTGATCGTACATGGTACGACTGCTGTTCGCACCCATGCCGAATTTGATCCGGCGCAAGGCTTCACTGGGTTTGACACCATCATGCGCTTAAAAGAAGAGTACCGAGACCTGATCGACATTCAGGTCGTTGCCTTTCCGCAAGAAGGAATTTTTAAAGCACCCGGAACGGATAAAATGATGATTGAAGCGATGGAAAAAGGCGCCGATGTCGTTGGCGGCATTCCTTACAATGATGCGCCAGCCAATGAACACATCGACTTGATCTTTGAGATCGCCAAACAATTTGACAAAGACATTGACTTGCATCAGGATTTTGCTGACGAAGCAGACGATACATCGATCGTCTACCTGTGTGAAAAAACCATCGCAGAAGGCTACCAAGGTCGGGTATCTGTAGGACATTTGACTGCGCTGCACGCTATGGAACCGGATCAGCTGGCAGAAGTTATCGATTTGATGGTCAAAGCCCAAATCAATGTGATGCCGTTGCCTGCGACCGACTTACACTTAGGTGCTAGAAATGATGCCTACAACGTTCGTCGTGCCGTTACGCCGATTCGCAAATTACGTGATGCTGGTGTGAATATTTGCTTAGGCAGCAACAATATTCGTAACGCCTTTACGCCCTATGGCAACGGTGATTTGATTCAAATCGCTATGTTGGCTGTGCCAGTGGCGCATTTAGGCGGCGCCGATGACCTGCCGACAGTCTTGCCAATGATTACGACCAATACCGCCAAAGCATTAAATATCAAAGACTATGGGATCGCTGTTGGCAACCGCGCAGATTTGATTCTTTTAGATACCCAGAGAAAAGCCGATGTGCTGATCGATATTCCTGAACGTTTAGTGGTCATCAAAAATGGCCGCATCACCGTGGAAGTCAAAAAAGAAGTGACGATCCACCGTTAGCAACAGGTCATGTTTTCTTAAGTAGTACGATTTATTCGTGCTACTTTTTTTATCGTAATATAGTTGAAGTAACAAGATCATTTTCTAGTCATTTGTTCTTTTTTCATCTATGATAGAAAGAAAACCGCTATCACGGAGAGTTCGTTTAAGAAAAACCTGTCAAAACTGTTTGACAATGCCGTAATATCAATGGATTTGAGCAGCAATCACAGCAGGTCTGCGTTAAGGTAGAAGAAGGAGGCCAAGATGACGATTGGGGAAGCACTAAAGAACCATCGAGTCACACAGCAAATGAGCCAAGAAGAAGTAGCAAAAAAAATTTTAGTGACCCGCACATCGATCTCAAATTGGGAAACCGGCAAGACGGTACCAGACAGTTTGAATTTATTGAAACTGAGTACCCTTTATGGGTGCAGTGTCGATGAGCTATTAAAAAAGGAGCGAGCAGGAATGAAAAAGAACTTTCGTACGATGACCTATGGTGCTGGATTGAAAGACGGAACGATGCGTTTGAAAATCGAGACTGATGCCAGCAAGTTTTTCCCACGAGGGGTTGAAGTCAAAGCATCCGTCGATTTAGAAACAGGAGAAGTGACCTTTTTTGTCGAGCAAGAGGATTTGAAAAAGCTGAAAGCAGCCACCGACGAAAAATAATTTTTTTATACAGATTTTTGCTAAATTTTGCTTGGACAAGAGAAAAAAAGTGATGGATAAAAAAACACGAGCCTACCTGCATCGTGTTTTTTTATGTGGGATGAAAGAGGACTGAGGCAATCGATGGCAGCTGATGCTGTTTTTTCTTATCTGCTATTTTCAAAGTTTGTAACGTTTAAGGGAAAGCGAAAAGACGTAAACGGATTCATACAATATATAGTGAATAGATCGATTTTTATCTAAATAAAGCACAATATGTAGTATTTACTTTTTTAATAGATTGTGTAAAATAGCAGGTGTAGTGAAGAAGGAGCTGTTGTTTTTGAGAGTAACTGTATTTTGCGGTACCCGTTTAGAAAATGAGGAAAAGTTGGCAAAGACCGCTCGTGCCATCGGCAATGCCTTAGCAAAAAATCACATCGAGTTGATTTATTGCGCCCCTTTGGCTGGCTTGATGAGGGAGATCGTTAATGGGGTCTTTGAAAAAGAAGGCGCAGTGACGGGGATCTATCCATCAGGTTCCTTTGCAGAAGATTTGCCGCCAATTGTCACTGGATCAAGCACATACACTGAGTTCTATACGGATACGAGGGAGGAGCAAACACAACAATTGCTGGAAATGAGCGATGCCTACCTTGTATTACCTGGTGGATTTGGTACACTAGAGGAGTTGTCATCAATATGCTCTTTTATGACTCTTGGGAAATTGCCAGTCAAGCCAATCGGTGTGTTGATGAACGAAGGCTTGAAGGATGGACTGAAGCCACTGCTAAAAATGTTTGAAGCTTCCAGCTTTGCTTGGGCTGAACTGCCGGAAACGCTCTTTTTCCTATCTGACGTTGAGTCGTTGATCCAACGATTGGCGGCGAAGGGGTCAGGAAAGGAGTGCTTGGCAGGATGAAGCATGTCTATTTAGCTGGACCGTTTTTTTCAAACGAACAAGTCGCACGACTCAAACAGGTAGAATGCAGTTTAGCTGAAAACCCACAGCCTTTGGCGGTCTATTCGCCGCGCCTGTATCAAGAAGGTTCATCTGAACCCAATACACCGGAATGGACGAGAGAAATTTTTGAAAAAGACGTGCTGGAATTGACACGAGCCGACGTCGTCGTTGCCGTTTTGGATTACCATGAAGGAATCACTGATCCGGGAACAGCCTTTGAAATCGGCGCAGCACACGTACTAAATAAACCAGTGATCGCTTTTCAGGAAAAAGCCGCGGCGGTCAATCTGATGTTGACGGAGTCGGTACAAGCGTATTTGACTGATTTGACGGCACGAACAGCGTATGATTTTGAAAAGATGGCGCACCGAGCATTTGTAGGTGACTATATTTAATAAAGGATGGATGAATGTGTTATTAATCGCAGGTACGATCGGGGCAGGAAAAAGCAGTTTGACTGATTTTTTATCGAAGGAAATGGCGTCGAAGCCTTTTTATGAAAACGTGGAGGACAACGATGTTCTGCCATTGTTTTATTCCAATCCAGAACGATACGCCTTTTTATTGCAGATTTTTTTCTTAAACAAAAGTTTTTTAGGGATGCGAGAAGCTTTGTCGAATGATGACAATGTCATTGATCGCTCCATCTATGAGGACAGTTTGATGTTTCATCTAAATGCGGATCTAGGTCGAATCGCACCGATGGAGGTCGAACAATACGATAACCTGTTGAATACGATGCTGCGGGAATTGGAAGAATCGGCGCCGTTGAAACATCCAGATTTAATGGTTCATATCAAGGTTTCCTTGAATACGATGATCGAACGGATCAATAAACGTGGTCGTTCCTATGAACAAATTGCCAATGATCCGACATTGTACGATTATTACAAAGAATTGAATCAGCGATACGATGAATGGTATGAAAACTTTGACGTTTGTCCGAAAATGCAAATTGATGGGGATCAATTGGACTTTGTTGCCAATGAAGACAACCTCATGGTGATCCTCGAGATGATCCAAGAAAAACTGGCGGAAGTCCGTCAGACCCATGGCAAAGGACACTATTGTACGGACAAAGCCATCGCAAAAGGTGATTTTTCTAAGAAAAACGCAGCATCTGTGACAAGCTGACCCAGCAGTTGAGGACAGCTTACGAAAAAAAAGAAGTGTCTTATCGACAATGGGAGGGAGCAAGGCGATGAATGTTGAACGATTTATTGAAGCGAGGAAACAGGCGGGCTTCTCGCAGCAAGAACTTTCGGAAGGAATCTGTACGCAAGCCACTTTGAGTAAATTTGAAAACAACGGGCAGGCACCGTCCCTCAAAATTTTGATCAAATTGTGTAATCGGATCGGCTTGCCATTGGTCGACTTGTTTTCTTCCATGAATGTCGCAACGACCAAAATCAAAGAAGAATTGGCAAAAGCCGAATTCTACTTGATCACGAGCGAGTATGAACAGTTGGCTGCATTGTTAAGTCAAATCGAAGTGAAGCTGATCGATGAACCAGCATTAAAAGCGCAATATGATTATTTAAAAGGCTTTGAAATGATTTTTAATGAAGCTGCGATTACCGATGTCTTGTTTCAATTCGATCAGTTATTGATGAATGAAACGGCGGAGGAATTGTTTGATTTCTTAGCGTATACTGGGATCGGTTTGGTGTATGCCAGAGAAGAGGAATGGGCAAAGGCTGAGTTTTATGTGACGAAGGTCTTTGAGAAAATTTATACCTATCCGATCAAAACGATCGAAGACACGTGGCGGGTGTTGAACATCGTCTTTCATTGCGGCGTCTTTTATGCCAAAGTCGATGATTTGGAAACTAGTGATACCTTGTTGAATTATGTGTTGGCGATTTGTTCCGACAATCACTTGACCTACTACTTGGCTCGCGCGGCAGCCCAACTGACCGAAAATGCCATTCGTGAACAACAGCCGAAAGAAACAATTTTGGAAATGTTACACGATGCACGAGCATATGCCAAAATCAATAAAAACGTAAAATTACTGGCGCATTTAAAATCGATCGAGGAAACGATCAATTAAAAATATATTTTCGACAAAAAAGCTTTGTTGCTCAAATGCTTGATAGATAGCAGTCCTTTCGACGAAGGGACTGCTTTTTTGAATTCCTTTTATATAAAAAAATATATAATCGTGTTGACAAAAAAATATATCGGGAGTATTCTTTAATTGTGAAAAAACTAACATAATTTGAGGTATATCGTTTTTAGGAGAAGGGATTTTATGAAGGCAGCAGTGAGAGAAGCCGCTCGCACGATTCAGCGGATGGGCACGTCCATTGAGTTAAAAGTCGCTCATACAGAACCAGAAAGTGTACTGGACGAGCTGGAGACCCAGCTGAAAGGATACGACCATCGCTTTAGTGCCAATGATCCGCGATCGGAATTGAATCAGCTGAATCAGTTGGCAGGACAAAAGGGGCTTGTGCTTGATCCAGAATTGTACCAGCTGATCGAAATCGGCAAACATCATAGCTGTGCTCCCCACAGTCAGCTGAATATTGCCATCGGTCCACTGGTCCAAGCATGGCGCATCGGGTTTGAAGATGCCCGCATCGTATCAAAGACGCAGGTCAAAGAATTGCTTGCGCTAACAGATCCGCAACAGATCCAATTGGCAGCAGGCAAGGTTTTTTTGAAAAAAGCTGGAATGAGGATCGACCTCGGAGCATTAGCAAAAGGCTACATCGCTGATAAGTTACGCACCCTTTGCCAAGCCCGTGGAGCAGCGTATGGATTGATCAACTTAGGCGGAAATATTGTCTGTTTCGGCGCTGCACCAAATCATTCGGACGGGCATTGGCGGATCGGGATCCGAGATCCCAAAGGCGGTCGGGCAGACACCTTGGGCATTCTGCCAATCAAGGACCAAACCGTCGTCACTTCGGGGATCTATGAGCGGGTCTTGACCACCGCTGAAGGAACGTATCATCATTTGATTGATCCTCAGAGTGGCTTTCCCATCGAATGTGGGTATTTGAGCATCACGATCGTTGCAGCGACATCGTTACTGGGGGAAATCTGGACTTCGCGCTTGTTTGGCAAGCCCATTCCAGTTGTTTTGCAAGAGATTCAGCAGCAGCCAGAAATCGAAGGAATCATCGTAACCAAAGAAAATGAAGTCATTGCCTCTAAAGGCATTCAGGCAAGACTTTTAAGATAGCCCAACCAGAAAGGAAGAGACAGGATGAAATTTATCGGATTCGTAGGAACCAATGCCACTCGTTCCACCAATCGCACGTTGTTGCAGTTTATGAAAAAAATGTTTGCCAATGAGGCAGAGATCGAACTAGTCGAGATCAAAGATCTTCCAATGTTCAACAAACCAGAATCAAAGGAGTTGCCCGTACAAGTAACCCAGCTTGCCGAAAAAATCACGGCAGCAGACGGTGTGATCATCAGCACACCAGAATACGATCATGCCGTACCCGCAGCGTTGATCAATGCCCTGAACTGGTTGTCCTATGGAATTTTCCCGTTTGTTGACAAGCCAGTGATGATCACTGGTGCTTCTTATGGGACGTTAGGTTCTTCTCGTGCCCAAGCCCATCTAAGACAGATTCTGGATTCTCCAGAGTTAAAAGCACGGATCATGCCTAGCTCTGAATTTCTATTAGGTCATTCGCTGCAAGCGTTTGACGAGCAAGGCAACTTGATCGATGAAGAGCAGACCCAAAAACTGCAAGGACTGTTCAACGATTTTCTATTATTTGTAAAAATTACCAGCCAGTTGCAGCACGCCCATGCCGCCAATCAAAAAGAAGCTGCTGAATTTTCATGGGAAACCATCTAATCGCAAAAGATAGGAGCGTAAAGACAATGAAATTGATCGGAATCGTCGGATCAGCCGCTGAAGTCTCCACCAATCGTCAGCTGCTGAACTTTATCAAAAAGCAATACAAAAAGGAATTCACGTTAGAACTTGTAGAGATCAAAGACTTTCCTCTCTTTAATCAAGAGGAAGATCAAACCCAAAGCCCAGCCATCCAGCGTTTGAATCGGCAATTGCTGATGGCAGACGGTGTGATCATTGCTACACCAGAGCACAACCATACCGTGACGGCAGGACTGAAAAGCTTGCTAGAATGGCTTTCATTCAAGATCCATCCTCTGGAAAACAAACCAGTGATGATCGTGGGTGCCTCTTACTACGATCAAGGAACTTCAAGGGCCCAGCTGCATCTGCGCCAGATTTTGGACGCACCGGGAGTCAATGCTTTAGTGATGCCAGGGAATGAGTTTTTGTTGGGCAAAGCCAAAGAAGCTTTCGATGAAGCGGGTGATTTGATCGATGCCCGAACGGTTGCTTTTTTAGATGCGACGATCAACAGCTTCTTGCAATTTATCAAAGTCGTTTCTGCCTTAGCGGGTCCCAAACAATTGCCGCCCGAAGACCTCTACGCCACAGGGAAAATCGCAACCACCGTGGAAGGGGTGGATATGTATGATGATCAATGGCTGGAAAAAGCCGCTGAAGCAGTCGGTGCTGTTTCTGGCAATACCTACGTCAAACTAAATCGCGGCTTGCTGACAGTCGATCAGATCAATTACTTCTTAGATTCGATGCCGATGGAATTGACATTTGCCGATAGCAACAACCAATTCTTGTATTACAATCTGCGCGAAGAAGCCCAAAATATGCTAGCAGCACGTGTGCCAGGACAAGTCGGCAATCCATTAGCAAAATGCCATCCTGAAAAATCCTTCAAAAATGTTGAGTGGGTGATCCAACAGCTGCGCAGTGGGGCAACCGACGCGGTTCGGGTCCATGTGCCGAAACAGGTGCCAGAAAAATACATCGTCCACAATTATCAAGCGATGCACGATGAAAACGGCGAATATGCGGGGATCAACGAATACATCCTTGATTTCAAGCCAATCATCGAATGGTATTTGCAACAAACCGGTCAAAAACTTGTCGGCAATGAAGACGCCATTTCCAGTGCTTCTGTGCACCAAGAACCGACCGATGCGGTCACTAGTGCCAGTACTCATGACGCACCTGCAGCAGATGCGGTCACCAGCGCTTCAGTGAAATAAGGGTTGTATAAAGGGAGAGAAGGAATCGCTAGAAGCATTCGCTTGCAATCAGTTGCCAAGCGAATGCTTCTCTTTTTGCTGCTTTTTCATGAATAAACGGTTTTCTATGAGCGATTGAGTTGATCAAGGACATCATTGCGAGGATTTCACAAAGTTTCTGAAAAAAATTTGCATATTCATCTTTTGCTTCGTATACTAGTTTAGGACGTTGCTTATAAAACGGCTGTATCATCGTACATATTTTTTGATAGGAGGAATTGCATGAAAGACAAACGAAAAGTCTTGCGTCCGTTAGGATCAGGGTTTGCGATGGCGGTTCCTTTGTTTATAGGGATCCTCGTTCAGGACCCTTTGATAAGTTCTGTGGGGGCGATGGGGGCTTTTTCCTACTTGGCTTTTCAACATCGGTCCCTTTTTTATAATCTGCGCGCCATTTTGACCCACGGCGCTGCGCTGCTGCTGGCATTTATTTTAGGCGCTGGGACAGCACTGATTCCCTGGAGCGCACCTTTTATCATCGGTGCGTTATCGTTTTCTGCGTTTTTGTTGTCAAAAGTGATGCGGATCCCCAAGCCCGATTATTTCTTCGTGTTGATGCTTTATGCCACCGGCTTTAATTTTCACGCAGCGCACCTTGGAGAGATCTTGCACCACAGTTCCTATTTGCTTTATGGCATCGCAGGCTCACTGCTTGCTGGACTGGTGATTTCGTTGGCTGAACAGCTGCCGTTGAAAGAAGAAAAAACGGCCTTTCAACAACTGAGCTTGCACGAGAAATATTCGCTAGCATTATCTCAGCAACCAGAAATGGTCATCAAGGCGCTGCACTTTTCTTTGATATTGTTCATTGCGACCTACATTGCCTATCTGTTGCGGGACAGCAACGGGTATTGGATCTTGATTTCCGCTGCTGCCGTATTGGCAGGGGAACATATGGAAAAAATCAAAAATCGCACGATCGGCAGGGTACTGGGAGGAATCGTAGGGCTGCTGCTGGGTTTCTTATTGATGTCCTTGCATATGCCCCTTGAAGCGATCGCAGTTGTCTTGATCATTCTAAACATATTGACGGAGTTTTTTATGCCAGTCAATTATACCGTTGCTAATTTCTTTACCAACCCACAAGTCCTGCTGTTAATGACGATCGGTACTAGTTTTACGCCACTGAAATTGATCCCATTGCGTTTTTCAGGGGCATTGATTGGCAGCGTGCTGGCAATGCTGTTGATCTTTCTAATGGATTGGGCAGTAAAGCAAATGGAGCAAGCGCTGGGAAATAAGCAAGAAGACACGACGGATCAAACACAATAGAATGCACCATCATCGATAAGCAAGAGCAGCTGCTCTTGCTTTTTTTGCATCTGATTCTCTAGCTAAACGTTTTCTCCATCGGATAGGAAAAATAAGGAAAATATGAAATAATCGAGCAAAGATTCCTAATTCGAAATAGAAGCGTTTACATTTTTGCAAACTAAAGTGGCAGAAACATCTACTTTTTTTGTTGTAAGCGAAATCATATACTCAAATCAGAGAAGGAGAGAAAGTTGTGAAAAAACGAATCGTAGATGTTTTGCATCGCCTGTTGGTGACTGATTATCCACTATCCATCGAGCAACTGGCAGAAGAGACCGCAGCGAGTGGGCGGACGATCCGCAATGATTTGAATGAGATCAACACGTTTCTCGCTGACTTACACATCGGACCGGTCCAAACCCTTCGAGGAAAGGGCATCCTTTTGAAAATGCCCTCAAAGCAGCAAGCCATCGTTTGGCAGGCATTACAGGCACAACAGTCGGAATATATGACCCGTGAAGAGCGTAGTTTTGATCTGCTACTGCATCTGACATTTTCAAAAGAGATCCTGGTGTTGAATAAAAAAGAAGAAGCGTACCAGATATCGAAAAGCAGCATGGATGAAGACATGCGCCGTTTGCGGGCGGACATCAATAAATATGGCATTGAGATCATCAGCCTAGGAAAAAAAGGACTGCGGTTGAATGGATCGGAACGAGCGATTCGGACGATGATTTTTGACATCATCAATCAGCGGATCGGTAGGCTGCCACTTGATAAACAGACCCCAGATTTAGTCTTTACAAAATTGCTTTATCGCTATTTGCCGCAAAAAGAAATCAAACAGATCCAACAAGTGATGCAAGCAGTGTTGCCGCCAAATCAAAATGAGTTGTACAGCAGCCAAATCTTATTGTTTACCGCCATTTGGCTGATGCGCATCAGAATGAAGGAATTTATCACTCGCATGAACTGGTCTACTTCCAGCAATCCGCTCCAAGGGTCAGCCTATATCCAGGCGATCGCTGAAACCTTTTCGATCGAGCCACCAGAAATCGAAGTCAACTATCTTTCTTTCATCATCGAATCACTGAATTTTAAAGATTTGTCCAATTCCATCGAATGGGCGCATGCGCAACTCTTGTCGCTGCAGCTGATCCAATTTGTGGAATGCCAAACCAAGATCCCTTTTAGTAAAAAGGAAGAAGAGTTGTTAGAGGGATTGTATAAACATATGGCAGCGCTGATCGTTCGAGCCAAGAGCGGCATTCA
This sequence comes from Enterococcus sp. AZ179, assembly GCF_050498885.1. Lineage (NCBI taxonomy): Bacteria > Bacillati > Bacillota > Bacilli > Lactobacillales > Enterococcaceae > Enterococcus > Enterococcus sp. AZ179. Next base: position 2,683,805 of record NZ_JBMHEO010000001.1, read on the forward strand.
AGTACCCAATCCGATCAAAGAGACCGTTCGCAAAAATTATGGACAAATCTACCAAGCCGTCAAGGGATTCGCCCCCACGATCGAAGAGATCGTCGGTCAACCACTATCAGAAGATGAACTGACATTTCTCGTGATTCATTTTTCTACAGCCCTAAGTTCATTGAACCACGAGATTATTACGATCTATAAGGCGGTCGTCGTCTGTAACCATGGAATGGCAACCGGCAATCTGCTGGCAGCCAGCCTCAAGGAGAAGTTTCCAGAAGTAGAAGTTGCGGCAGTCTTGAATTCACAAGAAGTCAATTTGATCACGAAATTCGATGTGGATCTGGTTTTTTCAACCTATGAGATCGATTATCGAGAAAAGCCGGTATTACTGATCCCACCGATCATCAATGAAGAAAATCACCAAGTGATCCGCCGTTTCTTAAAAAACAATGAACAATTCAAGCGGATCGCCTTTGACCAAAAAAATGCCACGCTGTTCTTCAATCAATTGCTTACAGTCATTGAAGAAAGCGGTGGAACGGTCGATGCTGCCGCCTATCGCAAATTGACACATTTGTTTGAACAAAATCAATTAGCCATTAATGCAAGGGAGATTCAGCCAATGTTAAAAGATGTTTTATCCGCTAGTCATATTCAATTAAATGTTCCTGTTCAAAATTGGGAAGAAGCCATTGAACGCTCTGCGCAGCCGCTAGTAAAAGAACAGATCATCGAAAAACGCTATATCGAGGCAATGGTTGCGGCGGTGGAGGAATACGGTCCTTATATCGTCATTGGCAAACATTTGGCGCTGGCGCATGCACGACCAGAAGATGGCGCCCAGCAGTTGGGTGTGAGTGTCCTCACCTTGGCGCCGCCAGTCGCATTTGGGAACCCAGAAATGGACCCCGTCAAAATCATTTTTTGCTTGGCTGCGGTGGACTCCTACTCTCATCTTGCCATCATGAAGGAATTGATCGAACTGATCAATGATGAAGAAAAAGTCACGCAGTTGCTGGCTTGCTCTACGATTGAAGCTTTTCAATCATTGCTATTTTCATAAAAAAAAGAAAAGGGGAAAAATCATGAACAAATTATCGATCTTATTCGTATGCGGTGCAGGTCTTGGCAGCAGCTTTGCGGCTCAGATGTCAACAGAAGATGTCTTAACGAAATTAGGAGTGGAGGCGAAATTGGATCATGTCGATATCTCATCAGCGGTATCAATGAAACCAGACATCATCATTACGGCAGAGAATTTCCGAACGCAATTTGAAAAGTTTGCCTTGGACCCGACAACCGCAATCATTTATTTGCGCAACATCGTTTCAAAACCAGAAATCGAAGAAAAAATCACCCCAGTATTAACGGAAAAAGGCGCACTGTAAGGAAGAGGCATGACGAAGGGAGTTTGAAAAAATGGGCATCATCAATTTTATCATTGATAATATTTTAACGCAGGCATCGATCACGATCGCTTTGATCGCGATGCTAGGGCTGTTGCTTCAGAAAAAGTCAGCAGGTCAAGTCATTTCAGGAAGTTTGAAGACGCTATTGGGCTTCCAGGTTTTAAGCGCTGGTTCTAGCATCATCGTCGGTAGTTTGACCTATTTCGGCGAGATTTTCACAGAAGGATTCGACATGCAAGGCATAATTCCTTCCATCGAAGCCATCAACGGGCAAGCGATGAATGAGTTGGGCTTGGGTCGGGACATAGCGCTGACATTTTTAGCCATCTTTGTTTTTAATATTTTATTGGCACGCTTTACAAAATGGAAATATATTTTCTTGACGGGTCAAGCCATTTTATGGATGGCGACCATGACGACGGTCTTTGGCTATTTCGCTGGTTTACGGGGCGTTGTCTTGATTCTTGTCGGTGGGTTGATTGGGGCGATCTTTGCCGTAGCGATGCCAGCGATGGCTCAGCCCATCATCCGCAAAGTCACTGGGTCAGACGACATTGCTCTCGGACATTTCTGTACGATCGGCTACCTCTTTGAAGCAGGCGTTGCCTATCTGTTTGGAGAAAGAGGCGAGAAGAAAAAATCGATCGAAGACATCAAACTGCCACGTTCTTTTGAATTTTTACAAGATACCTATCTTTCTGTCATGGTCGTGATGGTTCCACTGTATATCGTGACGGTCTTGTTTGCTGGAGAAACCTTTGCTTCTACGCTTTCTGGTGATCAAAATTACATCATGTATGCCTTCTTGCAAGCCATTCAATTCGTGGTTGGGGTCTATGTTTTGCTAGCTGGCGTTCGGTTGCTCTTAGGCGAGATCGTCCCTGCATTTCGTGGGATCGCCATGAAATTGGTGCCTGATGCAAAACCAGCACTCGATTGCCCAGTGTTCTTCCCATATAGCCCCAATGCAGTTATTTTAGGCTTCATTACTACAACGATTGGGACAGTCATCGCCATGTTCGTTTTACCAGTCTTTGGCTTGGCGATGATCTTGCCGGGGATGCTGACGAACTTCTTTGCCGGCGGTACCGCTGGGATCTTCGGCAATGCGGTCGGTGGACGTCGAGGGGCGATCATCGGAGGGATCTTTCACGGATTCTTCATCACATTACTGCCAGCCCTACTTGTAACGATCTTCAATCAAATGGGCTTTGTTAACGCTACTGCAACTGATGTGGATACCGTTACGGCAGCCTTGCTATATGCTTGGATCATCAGTCCCTTATTGAAAAACTTTTAATCGCTAGGAGGAAGACCTATGTTCTCTTTTTTCAAAAAAGAAAAAAAGCCCACAGAAACACCAGCGGTTCCTTTGACCGCTGAAGAAAGCCAAGAGGCAGAAGCGCTTATTAAAACTTTAGAAAGTCAGTTGCAAGCAGAAACTGACATCGACGAACAAGCAAAATTGTATGAAGCGTTAGGCTTAGCCCAGGCAAAACTTTCCCGCACAGAAGAAGCGATCGACGCATTGGAAAAAAGCTTGCAGGCGAAAAAATCGATCGGGGACGGCTACAAAAAACTGATGTCCCTTTACAATGCTCAGCGTGCCGCCGCCGCACGAAACGGCGACGATGCAAAGATCGACTATTACATGGACAAAATGGAAGAAATGCGGCAAATCGCCAAACAACTTACGATCAGCGGCAATTAAACTAGACGAGGTGGAATCAAGGATGTATACAACATTAAAAGAAGTAACGAAAACAGCAGAAGCATTGAATTTTACAGTGGGGGCTTTTAATACCCATAATTTAGAAATGCTGCCAAGTATGCTGCGGGCAGCCAAAGAGATGGGGGCACCCATCATCATTCAAACAAGTATCGATACGGCGAAATACATCGGCTATGATGTCTTGGTCAATGTCGTCAAAACGATTGCCGATCACGAGCTAGTAGATGCTGTCTTGCATTTGGATCATGCCAGAGATTTCGATGAGATCAAAGCGGCGATTGATAGCGGCTATAGCTCGGTGATGTATGATGGCTCGCATTTGCCCTTCAAAGAAAACATTTTGAAAACGCGCGCAGTCGTAGAATACGCCCATGCCCATGGGGTGTCCGTCGAAGGAGAACTAGGAACGATCGGCGGCACAGAAGAAGGCATTCATGTGGAAGAAGACGATAAAGTCTTCACACGCCCAGAAGATGCAGTAGAATTTGTCGCTGCTACTGGCGTCGATGCGCTAGCCATCGCTATCGGAACCAATCACGGCCAATTCCGCTCCAAAACCGAAGTGAATGTTGCGTTATTGAAGGAGATCCATGCAGTCGTCGACGTGCCGCTAGTCATTCATGGAGGAACTGGCGTCAAAGAAGAAGATTATCCTGAATTGATCAATAACGGCATTCGCAAGTTTAATGTAGGTACTGAATTGTTGGTCAATTGGACGAAGATTGCGAAAGAAAATTTTGGGGCAACGGAAGTCAACAAATCATTGCGCCACAACGTGATCCCATCCAATGAAGCCATCAAAGAAATCGTCAAGCACAAGATCGGCCTTTTCATGAATACGAAAGCGCCGACTGCGATCGGCAAATAGATGGTACGCAAAAAGATGCTTGTTTTATTGGCAGGCAGTCCTGGGACTGGAAAAAGTTATTTACTGAATCTGCTGAAGGCACGTTTTCCCGATCTTTTCGCTCTTACGCCAGATGAAATCAAAGAGTGCTATGCCGAATCCCTTGGCTTTGATTCATTGGCAGAAAAAGCCCAGATCGAAAAACAGTATGTTTGGCCTTTTTACTATCAGGCATTGGGCTTGTATATGTCTCTAGGAAAACGCTTGGTGGTCTCGGAATACCCCTTTAGTGAAAAGCAGAAGCCCTTGCTGACTTTTCTCGCTCAAAGTTATGGCTACGACTGCTTGACCATACGTTTGACTGCCTCGTTTGAAACCTTATGGGAAAGACGTTTCATACGTGATCGAGCGGATGACCGTCATTTGAGTTTTATCATGGAACGATACCATTACGGGGATGTGCTGGAAGATAGACATGCTGCAACCAACCATATAACCAAAGAAGCGTTTCGGCAAATCATCACCGATCGCCGTTACGATGACTTTCAGTTAGGGGAGCTTATCGAAGTCAATGTGGAAGATTACAAGCAAGTGGATTATCGTCCGTTGATCGAGAGAATCGCAATTGAGCTAAGTAAATAAGCAAAGCAGTGGGCGTTATACCTGTTCTAGGTACATGCCAACTGCTTTTTTTTATGAGCTATTTCTCATGACTCAGCTTTTGGGGAAGTTTAGCTGTCAAAGCAAGACGGATTGTTTCTTATGTCTCAGAAGACTTTCTTTTGCAAAACCGCCGATTTCCTCTAGAATAAGAAGCATAACAGAGAAATGGAAAAGGCGGGGAATGGATGAAAGATTATTTTGCGCAATACAAACGCCTGTTATCGATCGCTGAAGCAGGTTTGTACTATGGCAAAGATGTGTACGATAAGGAACGATACCAAGAAATCAAAGAGTTGGCATTGCATTTGATGAGTACCGTCGTGGATCAAGACGCAGCTGCGTTGACCCTTTTAATAGAAAAAAATGAGGGGTATCCTACACCTAAAGTCGACGTACGAGCATTGATCCAAAAAGACGAAAAAATCTTGCTAGTGGAAGACAGCCTGACGAAAGAATGGTCACTGCCGGGTGGCTATGCAGAGATTGGCTTGACGCCTCGGGAAAACATCAAAAAAGAAGTGCTGGAAGAAACCGGTTTGCTAGTAGAGGTGAAGGAGCTGCGAGCAATTTTTGATACGAATCTAAGACAAGACATTCCGCAAGTGTTTCAATACTATAAGTTGGTCTTTGAATGTGAGGTTCTGGCAGGGGACTTTATCAAAAACAGTGAAACCTCCAACAGCGATTACTTTGCGTTGAACGAGTTGCCAAAGCTTTCCATCAAGCGCACCACCAAGGAACAGCTGGAGCAATTGGTGAATGAGAAGTCGTTACACGTTGATTAGAAACAACTAAGGGTAAGATGTTGGAAAAAGCGTTTTATTGGTTTTTTTAACCGGATAATATTTACTTGCAGATAAAGTTGGTTTATGATTGATTTCGTCGTTTTCATTATAAAAAAATCAAGCAATGGCGACACCTTTGCTTGATTGCTGGAGGAGTAAAAATGAAGAATCAAATCAATTCCTTTTTTGGGCTAGATACCTTACAAACAACGGTCAAACGAGAAATCTTAGCTGGTTTCACCACCTTTATCTCAATGGCCTATATTTTATTCGTCAATCCAACGGTCCTCGGGGCATCTGGGATGGACGAAGGTGCCGTCTTTACAGCAACGGCGTTAGCCAGTGCATTGGGCTGTATCTTGATGGGGGTTTTAGCAAAATACCCGATCGCTACAGCACCCGCATTAGGGATCAACGCCTTCTTTTCTTATTCAGTTTGTATTGGAATGGGGGTTCCATGGCAAACAGCATTAGCGGGTGTGTTTGTGGCATCACTGATTTTCATCGTGATCACGATCTTCAAATTAAGGGAGCTGATCATTGATGCGATCCCTGCTGATTTAAAATACGCCATCTCTGGCGGGATCGGTCTGTTCATCGCCTTTTTGGGACTGAGCGAAGGCGGGATCATCGTTTCCGACGATTCGACCCTTGTGGCACTAGGCTCATTGAGTGTCGGTACGACGTGGCTGACGATTTTTGGTCTAGTGATCACTGCCGTCTTGATGGTTCGCAGAGTTCCTGGTGGAATTTTTATCGGGATGGCCGCAACAACTGTTTTAGGTCTTTTGACTGGCTTGATCCAAGCACCATCCAGTATCGTTTCTGCTGCACCAAGTATTTCTTCCACATTCTTAGTGGCGCTAAACCATGTAGGAGACATCAACTCCCTGCAAATGTGGGTCGTAGTACTGACTTTCTTACTCGTCACTTTCTTTGATACCGCAGGCACCTTGGTGGGGCTTGCCAACCAAGCAGGCTTCATGAAAGACAACAAAATGCCGCGGGTCGGCAAAGCACTTGCTTCTGACTCCACCGCCATGCTCGCCGGTTCTTTATTAGGGACCTCACCAGTAGGGGCGTATGTGGAATCTTCCGCTGGGATCGCCGTGGGCGGTCGTTCTGGCTTGACTGCTGTGACGACTGGAATTTTCTTCTTGTTCGGCTTGTTCTTTTCACCATTGCTATCCGTTGTCACTTCTCAAGTGACGGCACCAGCACTGATCGTCGTAGGTGTATTGATGGCGCAATCGCTGCGAGAGATCAAATGGCACGAAATGGAAATCGCAATCCCAGCCTTCTTGATTCTATTAGGCATGCCGTTGACCTACAGCATCTCCGATGGGATCGCGTTGGGCTTCATCTTTTACCCAATTACCATGTTAGCAGCCAAACGCGGCAAAGAAGTCTCACCAATCATGTACGGCTTGTTCTTTGTCTTTCTTGGGTTTATGTGGATTTTGAATGTGTGATAGAGGCGTTTTAATGTAAACTTAGGATTGGATTTCTACTAATGAAAAACCAGCTAAGCGTGGCTTAACTGGTTTTTTTATTATATGTCGCTTGCTATAAAGATGTTCAGAATCCAATAATGGTTTACTATCCGTGGTTTATCTGCTGACGAATCATGGCGGTGTATTGCTTAAAAAATATGCTCAATGATCTGATCGATCTTCGCCATAGCTTGTAAAGGGAGATTTTAGTTTCTCTACCATTCATTGATTGTAAGATTACTTTGAAGTGAAGCTTCATTCCAAAACCGCCCAACCCAACAATTTTTACGCAAAACCTGCGCTTTTCTTTCAGTTATTGTTATAATAAAAGAAAATGCAAAGGTGGGAAATCATGACAACGATCAAGGACATTGCTGAAAAGGCGGGAGTAGCGAAAAGTACGGTTTCCCGCTATCTGAACAATGGCTATATCAGTGAAGAAAAGCGCAAAAAAATTGATCAGATCATTGCTGAAACTGGTTATCGCCCCAATACATTTGCTCGATCGCTGAAAGCCCAAGACACGAAATTGCTGGGCGTGATCATTCCTCGATTGAATTCGCCCTCGACAAATGATGTGTTAAAAGGGATCGATACGACGGCTCGGGAAAACGGCTATCAAATGCTGATCACCAACTCCGATCAAAGCGATGAACGGGAACTAGAAAATATCGAAATGCTAGTCAAACAAAAAGTAGCAGGGATGATCCTTTTTGCGCGCAAAATCACGCCGCAGCTGCAAGCGGTGCTGGCAGAGGTTCCTATGCCGGTTTTATTGTTGGGCCAACAGTTAGCTGGCATTCATTCCATCGTCCATGAAGATTATCAAGCGGGCAAAACCATGGCAGAATATGCAGTCAGCGCTGGCCACCGACGTTATTTATTTGTTGGGGTCAGCGAAAATGATTATGCGGTAGGTGTCTTGCGAAAAAAAGGATTTCTTGATGTCTTGGCACAAACGCCCAACGTCAAAGTCGACTTTATCGAAACGTCTTTTTCAAGAAGAGAAACGTACCAAAAAGCCCTTGTGTTCTTGAAAGATCAACCGGCAACGTACATCGCCTGTGCTACCGATAATATTGCTGTTGCTGTATTGAAAGCCGCCCATGAACTAGGGTACCAAGTGCCGAAAGACTTTTCCTTGAACGGATTTGGCGGCTATGATTCGACGGATTATGTCTATCCGACCATCACAACGACCCAATATCCCTATGTCCAGTTAGGCATCGATGCCGTCTTAACGATCCAAAAACTGACGCAAGGGGAAAAGGTTCCTGAAGTGATCGAATTGCCGAATCGATTAGTGGTCAAACAGTCGACTGCCAAGCTTGACAAGCAGGAGCAATAAAGCAAACATTTTTAGAGAAAACAGGACGTCCAGTTGCGGCGTTCTGTTTTTTTATTTTCTTTGCTTGCAATTGCAAGCGGTTTCTGTTAATCTACAAATGTAGAACCGGTTCCACAAATGAACCGACGATCAAAGGAGTGGGAAAAATGAAGGAACAAAAAACGATCGACCAAGTGTTAGAAGCTGTTGGCGGCAAAGAAAATGTCAAAAACTTTGAACACTGTGCCACACGTTTGCGCTTGATTTTGAAAGACGATCAGTTAGTAGATAAAGACAAAGCGGAAGCAGTTGAGGGCAGCAAGGGCTATTTTTTCAACACGGGACAGCATCAGTTCATTTTTGGAACAGGAAAAGTCAATGAAGTTTATCAAGCCTTCGCAGCAGAAATGGGCAATGACGCCTCCGCTGAAAAAGCTGGCTTCAAAGATGATGTTTATTCGAATCTGTCACCCGTCCAAAAAGTTGTCCGCACGTTGTCAGATGTCTTGGTGCCATTGATTCCAGCTTTGGTAACGACAGGGCTCTTGATGGGGATTCGGGGGTTATTGACCGAGTTGGGGGTCACCTATAGTGCTGACTGGTTAGCCATGTTTGAAATGTTAACGGATACAGCCTTTGCCTTTTTACCTGTTTTGATCGCCTATAGTGCGACGAAAAAATTCGGCGGTAATCCGATCATTGGGATCGTGGTAGGGTTAATGATGGTGGCACCGCAATTGCCGAACGCTTGGGCAGTTGCCAGCGGGGATGCAGAGCCATTGCACTTATTCGGTTTATCGATCTCTGGGTATCAAGGGTCGATTTTTCCAGCAATTATTGTCGGGATCTTAGTTTCTAAGCTAGAAAAATGGTTCCGTAAATTTGTTCCGCAAATGATGGATTTGATCGTGACACCATTCTTAACGATCGTCATTACTTTAGGCTTGATTTTGTTTGCGTTAGGACCAATCTTGCAAGTAGCTGAAAGAGCAGTCATCAACAGTATCGTCTACTTGGTGCAAGCGCCATTGGGCATCGGTTATATCATTTACGGAGGGGTTCAGCAAGTGATCGTGATCACTGGATTGCACCATTCGTTAAGTATTATTGAGTTAGGGTTATTGAATACGACAGGCGAAAACGTCCTACAAGTCTTAGGTACAGCAAGTATGGCGGGACAATTCGGGGCTGCGATCGCTGCGGCATTTATTTATAAAAACAAAGTCAAACGCTCAAATGCCATCAGTGCGGCGGTTCCAACCTTATTTGGGATCACTGAACCTTTACTATTTGGGGTCAACTTACGCTCGATGCGGATTTTTGGCGCAGGCATGCTGGGGGGCGCAGTCGGCGGGTTTGCGACGTATGTCTTCCAATTAGCTGCCACTGGGATGGGCATCACTTTTATACCAGGACTGTTGTTGTATACTGGAGATTTCGGTGCCATGCTGAAATACGTTGTCGTGATTTTGATTGCCTTTGCAGTCGGTTTTGCTGGTGTCCAATTGCAGCGCAAACCGCTAGCCAAAGAGTTGAATCAATAAATAATCCCTTGCTGTTCATCGGCAAGAGAAAAGAGGTACCGCATTGTTAACGAAGGAATACTGGGCACAGCTTGCCCAAACACAAAACGAATTAGCAGAAAAAATCAGTGCTGATGCGTGGCGCTTGAACTATCATTTGATGCCAGAAACAGGATGGATGAACGACCCGAATGGTCTTTGCCAATTCAAAGGCGTGGTTCATTTTTACCATCAATATGTACCGCAAACGCCCCATGGCGGGGAACCACCTCACTGGGGACACAAAACGTCGACGGATTATGTCACGTTTCAAGAAGAAGCGCTGTTTCTTTCTCCCGAACACGACTATGACAAAGACGGGGTCTACTCGGGCTCTGCCTTTATCGAGAATGACGCGATCCATTTCTTCTATACTGGGAATGTCAAACATCCTGGTGATCATGACTATACCTTTAGTGGACGAGAACAAAACACGGTCCATGTAATCAGCAAAGACGGCTATACCGTCGAAAAGCAAGAAGTCGTGATTCCTCATGAGGACTACCCTGAAGGATTTACCGATCATATTCGTGACCCAAAGGTTTTTGCCCACGAAGACACCTACTATATGCTGCTAGGCGCGCGTACGTTGGAAAACGAAGGCAAAATTTTGATTTATGAATCGACGGATTTAAATGAATGGACCTATCGAGGAATCTTTTTCGGTGAGGACTATGCTCTAGGCTACATGTGGGAATGCCCAGACTACTTCCATTTAGATGGCAAAGATGTGTTGGTCTTCTCACCGCAAGGCTTGGCAGCCAAAGAACATGCCTACCAAAATATTCATCAATCAGGGTATCTGATTGGTGAGGTGGATTGGGAGACCCTGACGTTTAAAGAAACTTCTGCGTTTCGTGAACTTGATTATGGGTTTGACTTCTATGCCCCGCAAACCTTTGAAGATGAGCAGAAACGTCGGATCTTGTGGGGCTGGATGGGGCTAGGGGATACCAGTCCTGAATACAGCAATCCGACGATCCCTCGCGGCTGGCAGCATGCCGCAACGCTGCCAAGACAGCTTTCGGTCAAAAATGACCAGTTGTATCAAGAACCTTTGCCAGAATTCCAAAAATTGCGAGACAAGCAAGTCAGCCAAAAAATTGTGCTTTCAGAGAAACCGCAGCACTTGTCTTTCGATGAATTGGCATATGAGTTGCAAGTTACGGCGGAAGCCCCATTGCAGCAGTTCCAGCTTGGACTTTTGCAAGATACGACTTTGGCTTATGAAGCTGGTGTCTTCACGATCCATCATGGCGTTTCTGGCTACGGTCGTAAACAGCGCAGTGTCAAGGTCGATGAACTGACGCAGCTGCAGATTTTTGTCGATACGTCTTCGATTGAGATCTTCCTAAATGGCGGGCAATATTGTTTGACCTCTCGCGTGTATCCAAAACGGACCGAGGCGATCGCTCTCAGCGGAACCGGCACGGTTACTGTCAATGCTTGGGCATTGGCGAAAAAATAAAGCAACGATCCGAAAACGACAGCAAACAGTTGGTTTTTCTTGTTGCACCCCCAAGAGTCAGCTTTTTCTCTGGCTTTTAGGGGGGCATCATACCAACTATTTCGCTGTCGTTATTTGCTTGTTACTGCTTTTGTTGGTTTTGGATAAAGGTCTGCAGCGCAGGCGCATCGATCCGATAGCCGTCTTCAGTTTTTGTGACTAGTTTTTGCGTTTTGAAATCTTTTAAGGTATACGTCAAATGGCGATAGCTCACGCCTAAGTATTCTGCGGTCTCCGTCAATTTTTCTTGAAAAAGATCATCGATCGAAGCTTCCAACAGTAGATGAGCAAGGCGCCAAGCTAAGGGATAGGTTTGATTGACGGAAAAATGATCCATACGCAGCAGCAATTTTTCACCGATAGTTTTGCCTAGTGTTTGTACGAAAGCCAGGTCTTGCATGAGCCCGTGAGCTGCTGCTTGCATCGGAATGCCCAGACATGTTGTTTCACCGATCGCAACCACGGCTTTCGGTACTGTTTCGGCGCCAATCAACGTGAGATCGCCAATGCAATCACCAGGATGGAGAAACTGCAGCAAGGCACGTTTGCCGTTTTCTTGCGTTTGAATGATCTTGGCTTTGCCAGTCAATAGGACAAAAAAGACCGACATCGGCACCGTTTCTTTTTGGATCGCTTCTCGATGATCAAAGGTCCAGAGGGCACTTTGTTGTAAAATCTCCTCAGGAATCGGCAAGGGGCAGCTTTCTTTGATTGGTACCTGCTTTATTGCCAAGGCATAAGCGGTTTTTTTCACTTTTTTCCTCCAAACTAGGAGAAATCTCCTATTTGTTTTTAGTCAGTATAGCACATACTTAGAAAAGCAAAAACGAAAGTGTGGGAGAAAAAATGAATAAAAAGCAATGGATAGGATCAGGGATTTTTTATGGGCTGAGTGCATTCGGGATCAGCTTGACCATTAAAGCAAGCGTTGGGGTCAGTAGTTTTAATGCCTTGAATGTTACGCTGGCAACGATGTCAGGAATCAAAGTCGGCACCATCACAACAGCCATCAACTTGGGCTTTTTAGCTGCCTGTTGGCTATTGGATCGGCGGCAGACGTCCCTCAAACAAAAAGGCAGTGAGTACTTGATTATGTTTTTCGCTTTGCTGGCTTTCGGCTATTTGATCAATGGCTTTGTTTACTACTTCTTGGCATCGCTGCACTTGACGAATTATTGGAGCCAACTAGCTGCTTTGATCGGTGGGATCTTAATTTCTGGAACGGCGACGGGACAAGTCCTACGGTTGCAGGTCTTGAAATTTCCAATCGAGCACTGGTGTCATTTGCTGGCGCAACGCAGTCGTTGGACATTTAAGCAGTACCGTTATGGCGTTGATGCAGTCTGTATTTCGGGGGCACTCTTGCTAGCAATCAGTTTGGGCTTACCGCTAGCGGTGAGGGAAGGGACGGTCATTAGTTTCTTTTTGCTGTCAGGTGCCATCGCTTGGTCGAAGGAACGTGATTTGGCAGGGGCTTTACCCATTTGGCAAAGAAACAGTTAGCCAGCAGTATTCTTGGAATCGGGAAGGCGTCGAGTGTTTTAAAAATGCAGAAAGCGTTTTTTATGCTACTCTTATTAAAAAATCGAGATGTTTAGTAGGAGGAGACAGGATGAATCGGTTGATTGAAGGGTTTCAGGAAAATTTTGCACCAAAATTGGTTAGGATCAGTGAAAATCGGTTTTTAGTTGCCGTGCGCAACGGAGTCGCCGTTACGATGCCGCTGACGATTATCGGCAGTCTCTTTTTGATTTTGGCCAATATGCCTTTTCCTGGCTGGACCGAGTTTGTCGGGGAGTTTGGCGTCAAACTAGGCGCTGCCAGCAATTTTACATTTGGAATTTTGGGACTGGCCGCTTGTATCGGGATCGCCTACTATTTGGCGGCTTCGTATGAGATCGATCGGATCGGTTCTGTCGTGTTGGCAGTCTGCGCGTTTTTGCTGCTGCAGGCGGGGGAAGAATGGACGATCGATCCAGCTTCTTTGGGGGCGTCTGGTCTGTTTACAGGAATCGTCACAGCGATTGCGACAGTAGTGATCCATCGCTTTTTTCTCAAGCACCGCTTAGTTATTCGGATGCCAGCAGAAGTGCCGCCCGCAGTTGCCAAGAGTTTTTCGGTCTTGCTTCCCGGAGCTGCCATCATCACTGGTGCCTGGGTGATTCGGGTCTTGTTGGAATTTAATGTCAATCAATTCGTGCAAGCCATCTTTTCACCGCTGGCAGTTGGTCTAAACACATTGCCTGGGATGCTGTTGTATACCTTTTTGATTTTGTTGCTTTGGTGTTTAGGGATTCATGGCAGCAATGTGATGGGGAGTATCGGCGATCCGATTTTTCTAGCTTTATTAGCAGCCAATACCGATGCCTACACTGCAGGCGAACCGTTACCGAACATTTTTGCAGGCGGGTTTTATATCATATTTTTGTGCTATGGAGGCACTGGTTCAACACTGGGGCTGATCATCAACATGTTAGTTTCAAAGAAAAAAGCCTATCGTTCCCTAGGGAAGATGGCTTTGCCCTCTGCTATTTTTTGTATCAATGAGCCAGTCATTTTTGGGTTTCCGATCGTGATGAACCCTATTATGATGATTCCTTTCATCCTGACACCCCTTGTATTATGTGTCGGAACGTATTTCTTGTCGGTCACCAATGTCATTGGGCGAATCATGTTCAATCCACCGTGGACCACACCGCCCTTTATCAATACTTACCTTGCAACCGGCGGCAATATCCCTGCTGTTCTTTGGAGTATCGCTTCCTTACTGATTAGTGTGGCGATCTACTATCCATTCTTTAAAATCAGCGAACGAAGTTTAACGGAAGAAGAAAAAGGCGTTACCGACGCAGTTGCCGCGAAGGGGGAGAACTAAACGCTTATGATTGGCACGTGGTGCGTTGTTTTGTCTGGCAAAGAAAACAGTGGCTGCTACTCATCAAATTGCACAGTGATCCCAGATTTCGTCAATTGTTCCCATTCACGGATCGTTGGCAAGCGACCTTGGCAAAATAGCTGATCGTCGACATAAACGAGTGGCAGACAGCTGCGGCCATTGCTTGCTAATTGCTGCTTGACGGCTTGATTCGTATGAAAGGGGGCAGGATCTTCTGTAAAGAAGTATTCGTCGATCGTTAAAGGTTCGTTATGGAATGTTTGATGAGCCTGGGTCCTTTCTTCATTTATTTTTAACTGGTGAGTCAAGTGTGCTTCCCAAGTATCTTCTTTCTGGTCGGCATAAACAGCGATCGTTGGCATTAAATCAAATCCTTTCATGGCAGCTGATTTGTCAAAAGTATACCTGAATTTCTTGCCACGAGCAAAAAAGAGTGTCAAAAAGAAGTGAAAAGACAAAAAAGACGCATTTGCGTCTTTTTTGTCTTTTCTTATTCGTCAGCGGGTAAAAAATCGAAATTGGTCAACTCGTTGTAGGAATATGCTTTGTCGATTTGTCCTTTGTCTTTCGTCCAAGCAATGATCGCGTCGTATTGCTCTTGCGGTACAGCTTGGGCATAAGGATAGTCTTCCTGGCTGTCTAAGTAAGTACTCATAGCATCTGGAAATTGATAGTCTGCCAAGATGTCGGCATAGTCTTTTGCTGAATGAGCATTCATGTAATCAATGGCTTCGTTGTAAGCAGTGTAGAATGCTTTTAGGTCTTGCGGTCGATTTTGGATGACTTCGTCCATAAATTGCAGCGTCCCGCCTTTGATGCCAGCATCTTTAGAGCTGCCTAAAACAATCGCCCCTTGGGCAGCCAACATGCTGGCTTGTGGTTCCGTGTAAACAGCGCCATCGACTTGGTCATTGAGCAATGCTTCGGAACGGGCAGAAAAAGAAGCGATATCCACGATGTCATAAGTAAAATCATTTTCTTGTGCAAATTGATCCATGATGTATTCTAAAATGAAATTCGGTACAAGGGTGATTTTTTTATCCGCTAACCCTTTCATCTCAGTAATCCCTGAATTCGGTGAAGCGAGAATCTTGAAGTTTTCCAAAATATCAGAAGTGATCGTCATATCGATGCCGTTTTGCTTGAAGGTCGCTTCTGTCATGACATCGCTGATGGTACCATCCAGCTCGCCTGCCTGCACCGCCACATTGCGGTCATTCGGGGAAGTGAAGGATTTGAGTTCCACAGTCAATCCTTGCTTTTCGAAAAAGCCTTCTTCTTTTGCTAGAATGATCGGAATCGCTGATTCTGCTGGTAACACCCCGATCGTCAATGTTTGATCCGTTACCGCAGCTTCTGTACTGCTAGTGCTGGAATTGCTGGTACTTGCTGTTTCGCCAGTGTTGCCGCATGCGGCAGCGCCAACAGCGAATAGTGCTAGGATACTTGCTAAAATCGTTTTTTTCATTGGTTCATTTCCTCGTTTCTAAATCGTTGTTCAAAAGCAGCCGTTGGTAGTGAGAACGGGATGACTGCCCGATGGAGTTCCATTGGCTTGGTTTTTGTCGTATTGATGCCTGGTTTGGTTGTAAATGCCAGAACAAAGCCTTCCTTTTCTAGTGTTGCGATCGTCTGCTGATCATAAAAGCCAAAGGGATAGGCAAAAACATCCTTGATGGCCACGTGCTGATTGCAGCTTCGTAAGTCTTGCGCAAAGGCTGCCGGTGTTTCCCACATTGACCGCCCTTGCTGGTTCTTGCGTTCGTGAAAATGAGCGGTATGATTGGCATATTCGAAGACATCGCTCATTTCGGCTAATTCGGCACTGCTCAATGTCCGCGAAACTTCTGGTTCGTAAGGCTGAGGGGCATCAAAAAGCCAGCCGGTCACGACAAAGGCAGTGGCCTTGAAACCAGCTTCCTTCAACAGTGGGTAGGCATATTCTTTCATTGATTGATAACAGTCGTCAAAGGTCAGCAACACGGATTTTTCTGGTAGCGGCTGCTGCCGGAAATAAAAATCTTTGACTTCTGCAAGGGTCAACGTATGGTAATTTTCTGCTTTCAAAAAGTCGATTTGTTGTTTAAAATGAGAAGTGCTATTGAATAAGGGCAGAGGCAAGGCATCTTGATAGCCGTCTGCGACTTTGATCGGGCGCACCTGATCATAAAGTTCTGCTTCGGGACGTATTTCATGAAATACGAGGGTCTGAAACATCATAAACCATCCTTTCTTGTCAATCACGCAAAAAATAGTATAGCATAAAATGTGAAAACCAACACAAATAATTTTAAGAAAGAAGTTTATTCTCTGATGAGTATTCGATTCGATTCCGTTTCCTTTACGTATGGGGAAACCGTCATTTTTAAGGATCTTTCGTTTTGTTTTGAACAAGGAACGACCTATGTGCTGCTGGGAGAATCGGGGATTGGCAAAAGCACGCTTTTATCCTTGATCAAAGGGTTGCAGCGACCGCAATCAGGCACGATCACTTACCAAGGCTGTTCCCCTGACAACATCGAGGTCGTTTTCCAAGAACTGCATTTGTTTCCTTGGCAAACAGTTTACCAAGCACTGGAAATGCCGCTGCTTATCAATCAAACACCCAGTGAGAGCCGTAAAAAACGGGTCACAAGCTGTTTGGCGGAGTTGGGATTGACGCAGGTGCAGGACCGCTATCCACATCAGCTTAGTGGCGGTCAAAAACAACGGACCGCCATGGGGCGGGGACTGATCACACACCCCGATGTTTTATTATTGGATGAGCCGACTGCTTCGCTGGATCAAGAAACCAAAGCAAACGCCCAAGCCATGATCGCTGCCCAACAGCAGCGTAGACAAAACAGCTTGATCGTGGTGACCCACGATCCAGAAGAGGCAGTGTTTTTGGGGCAGACGATTTTGTTGCTAAAAGATCAGGGCGTTACGCCGATCAGTAATCCTTTTTATGGCCGCCAGCAGGAACGAGACTCATTGGCTTTTTATGAAGTCGTCTTGCAGTTGAAAGAACAAATGAGGGAGGCAAGGCAATGAAAACCATCAAATCTTTTGCTTGGGGCTTCTGTTCGTTTGTCGTGGTTTGGTGGGGTGTAAGCTGGGTGACCAACAATCGCTCACTGCCTAATCCTTTAGAAACAGCTGAACGTTTTTGGGCATTGCGAGAAGTCTTGCTGATCCACGCAGGTGCCAGTTTGCTGCGGGTATTTGCGGCGTTGAGTGGGGCGTTGCTAGTCGGGGTGCCGTTAGGAATCTTGATTGGGCGATCCCAAAGAGTGGATCGGCTGCTTGGTCCACTGCTTTACTTTTTATATCCGATTCCTAAAGTTGCGTTTTTACCCGTCTTTATGATTTTCTTTGGCTTAGGCAATCTCTCAAAAGTTCTCTTGATTTTTGCGGTAATCGTCATTCAAGTGATCGTCTCGATTCGTGATGCAGTCACAAAGATCCCACCAGCGTATTTTCAGGTCATGAAAAATTATACCAATCAATGGCGCCATGTCTTGCGCTTCGTTATTTTGCCCGCGCTTATGCCAGCACTTTTTGCCAGTGTGCGGGTCAGTATCGGGATCGCGTTGGCCTCCCTCTTTTTTGCCGAAAACTATAACACGACGTATGGTGTCGGCTATCTGATCTTAAGTGCGTGGTCAAAAATGGACTACCCACAAATGCTTTCGGGCATCCTCCTGATTGCTTTGATGGGCTATCTGCTTTTTGCCAGTATCGATTGGTTGGAAAAAGTGGTGTGCCGTTACCGACAATCTTAGAAAAAAATGATCGATTGATAAATGTTTGCGGCAGTTCGTGTATTTTTGAACAAAATGATTTATACTAAGGATATCTTATTGAGAATCATTCTCACTGAAAGGAAGACCTTACTATGAAAGAAATCGATCTGTCAAAAACGCTCTATGAACTTGTGGCACAATATCCTGAAATACAAGAAATCATGAGTCAACTAGGGTTTACGGCGATCAATCAACCAGGGATGCTGCAAACTGCTGGACGTTATATGACGATCCCCAAAGGTGCACAGATGAAGAAGATCCCCTTGGAAATGGTTTGTCTCGCTTTCGAAAAACAAGGGTTTCTTGTGAAAGGAGCGACGAAATGAAAACTAACAGTCAAAGACAAGAACGGATCGTCGAAATACTGAGTTTGCTTCACCAAGGCGGTTCCTTTGAAGAAGCTAAACGCTTGTTTAACGAAGAATTTGATGGTGTGGATGTGACGGAGATCACTGCTGCTGAAAAAGCTTTGATCCAAACGGGGTTGGACCCTTCTGAGATTCAGCGTTTGTGCAATATTCATGCTGCTGTTTTCAAAGGTTCGATCAACGAGATCCATCACTCCAATGAAGAATATGGGCAACCAGGCCATCCTGTGCATACCCTGAAATTGGAGAACCAAGTCCTGCAATCCCTGTTGGCCGATGAGATCGACAGCCTCTTAGCCAAAATCAAAACCGGTGATTGGACGCCTAAAAAGCGTCTACAAGCTGCCTGCAATGATTTAATGCAGATCGACAAACACTATGCGCGAAAAGAAACGTTGATTTTTTCTTACATGGAGAAGTACGGCATCACTGCGCCGCCAAAAGTGATGTGGGGTGTTGATGATGATATTCGGGTTATGATCAAAGCGCTCAATGAGCTTTTGGCATCCGAAAAAGCTGCCTATAATCCAATCGCTGTCCAATGGGAAGCAGTCAAAAACGAGATTGAAGAGATGATTTTCAAAGAAGAAGAAATCATGGTGCCTATGACGCTGGATGTCTTCAGTCTTAAAGATTGGGAACAAATTGCGGCTGACAGCTTTGACATCGGCTTTGCCTTTATCCCAGAACCGCTTCCTTGGAAACCGAGCCAAGAAGCCCTTGAAAAGGAACAGGCGGCAGAACCCGCACGGCAAGCGGCGATCAAACAAGCCCAAGAAACAACCGCTGGCATCGCAGCCGGTTTAGGATTCAATGACTTTCAAGTCACAGAATCGGAAGATTCGCCGCAAATTGCTGAACAGCCGACCGTTTCATTGCCTACTGGTAATCTGCAATTTGAGCAATTGGTGGCCATTTTTCAAACGCTGCCAGTGGACTTGACCTTTGTAGATAGTGAAGAGCGGGTGCGCTTTTATTCAGAAGGCAAGAGTCGCGTCTTTCCACGAACGAATTCGGTTTTAGGTCGTGAAGTCGTCAACTGCCATCCACCGAAAAGCATGCATCTCGTGCAACAGATTTTGGATGATTTTCGAGCGGGTACAAGGGAGACATCTGAATTTTGGATCGATATGCGGGGCCGTAAAATCTATATTCGCTACTTTGCATTAAAAAATGAAGCAGGCATCTATTTAGGTTGTCTAGAAGTCACGCAAGACATTACGGAGATCCAAAAAATCGAAGGGCAAAGCCGTTTGCTTGATCAGTGAGCAGTTTGGAGAAAGGCTGATCCGTGTCTATTTGAAACGAAGCAAAAAAAGAAAAATCAATAAAACGCTTGCAACGTTTCTAGAAAAATAGTATAGTAAAGGCAATCAAATGGGTAGTTACTGATAATGCAGGCTATACCTTTTTACGTGTGTATGGATCCTACACATGTATTAAGGTATCGCCTTTTTTCATTTTAAGGAGGTGAGAAGCGTCTTGAAGATCAAAAAAATCTTAAACAACAATGCAGTTTTGGTCGGACAAGATGGCAAAGATTTTATCTGGATCGGTACCGGCCTTGGCTTCAAAATGAAACCCGGGCAAACTGCTGATGAATCAAAAATTGAAAAAGTGTTTGTGCTTCATAAGAACAAAGTTTCCGAGCGATTTTTAAGTTTATTGTCATCCATTCCGACAAAATATGTGTCTTTAGCGGATGATATTATCTCACTTGCGAAAGCAGAAATAAAACAGGAGTTAAGCGAGACGCTGTATGTATCACTTACCGATCATTTGTATAATCTGTTCAAACTGCATGAACAAGGAATCACAGTTACGAACCGATTATCATGGGAATTAAAGAAGTTTTATCCGCAGGAATTTGAAGTTGGTAAAAAAGCATTGGAACGGATCGGACAAGAAACAGGGGTCGTCTTTGAGGAAGAAGAAGCAGGAAATATAGCAATGCATTTGATCAATGCACAAGTAACAGATGAGATTGATCAGCCAAAAGATGTCCAATCGATTGCAAAAAAGATTCGCGATATTATTTCACTTATTCGATTTTCTAACAAGATACAAATTGATGAAAACTCTTTGGCATTCGATCGATTTATCACCCATTTGCGCTTTTTTTTCCAGCGATTGAAGGCTCGACCAGATGTGGTAAAAGCAAATCCGCTATTGGGACACGTGAGCGGACAGTATGCAGACGCGTATAAGACGATGCTTTTGATTGAAAAGTATTTAGGTGTTCCCTTGAACGATGATGAAAAGCTGTACTTAACGTTACACATTCAAAAATTAATAGAGAACGAATAAAGGTTGTTACTGATAATGCAGGCAAGACTGATAATTATTCCATCAAGGAATAGTTATTTGTCTTGCTTTTTATTTTTACATTGAAAGGATGAGAACGATGGCATATCAAGAATTGGTCGATGAAATTTTAAAAGGAGTCGGCGGAAAAGAAAATATCAATGGGGTGACCCACTGCATCACAAGACTGCGTTTTGATTTAAAACATGAGGAGCAAGCAGACACAGAAACACTGAAAAAGACGAAAGGAATCGTGACAGTCGTTCAAAGCGGCGGTCAATACCAAGTCGTGATCGGCAATCATGTGCCAGAGGTGTACCAAGAATTTGTTCAACATGCAGGATTGGCAGGAAATGATGAGGCACCTTCGGGAGAAAAGAAAGGACCGCTGGATGCTTTTATCGATGTGATCTCCAGTATCTTTACACCTGTATTGGGTCTTCTAGCTGCCACAGGAATGATCAAAGGATTAAATGCGCTATTTGTTTCTTTGGGATGGATTGAGAATACGTCAGGAACCTATGCGATTTTGCAAGCAGCAGGTGATTGTTTCTTCTACTTCTTTCCAATCTTTTTAGGATATACCGCAGCGAAAAAATTTGGTTTAAAGCAATTTGTCGGTATGGCGATCGGTGCTGCCCTTGTTTATCCAGCCTTGTCTGGCTTGACGGCAAATGCCGAACCGTTGTATACCTTGTTTGCAGGAACCGTTTTTGAATCGCCTGTTTATGTCACTTTTTTAGGAATACCAGTCATTTTAATGAGTTATAGTTCCAGTGTTATTCCAATCGTCATTGCTACCTATTTTGGTGCCAGATTAGAAAAAGGCATTACAAAAATCATTCCTAGTATTGTACGGAGTTTCTTAGTTCCGTTTCTAACTGTCTTGATCATGGTTCCGCTGACTTTCATTGTCATTGGTCCGATCGCGACATGGATCGGCAATTTGTTGGGTGCGGCTGTGTTGGCGATCTATAACTTCAGCCCAATTATTGCAGGGATTGCAGTTGGTGCTGTTTGGCAAGTGTTGGTCATGTTTGGTCTTCACTGGGGGATCATTCCGATCGCAATCAACAATATTGGTGTTCTTGGTTACGACCCAGTGATGGTCTTAGGACAAGCGACTCCTTTTGCGACCGCAGGAGCTGTGCTGGCAGTTATTATTAAGTCTAGAAATAATTCTATTCGGGCAATCGGGATTCCCGCATTTATTTCCAGTCTGTTTGGGGTATCGGAGCCATCCTTGTACGGTATCACGTTGCCTAGAAAAAAACCATTTATTGCGACCTTGATTTCAGCATCGATCGGCGGATTGATCATGGGTGCAATGGGAACAAAATCCTTTATTATAGGTGGGATGGGTATCTTCAGTTTACCCAACTACATTGATCCGACAGAAGGCATTGGAAGCGGCTTTTATGGGTATGTATTAGCAATCACTGTAGCATTCGTCTTATCATTTATTTTAACGATTACTTTCTTGTATGATCCGCAAGAGGATCGGCAAGAAGCAACAGCTAGTAATAACGAAGCCTCGCCTTTGATCCCAGAAGAAAGAGCAGCGAAAGAAATCACTTTTTCGTTACCATTAACAGGCATCGTTTTGCCTTTGTCGGCAGTAGAAGATCAAGCATTTGCAAATGGACTATTAGGAAAAGGCTTAGCAGTTTCACCAGATGAAGGACTGGTTCGAGCACCTTTTGACGGAGTAGTTGAAACACTGTTTCCAACGAAGCATGCGATTGGCTTGAAGTCGGACGATGGCGTGGAAGTGTTGATTCACATCGGCATGGATACAGTGAACTTAGATGGTCGTTTTTTTGAAACAAAAGTCAAGCAAGGGGATCAGGTCAAGCAAGGAGAGGTATTGCTTACATTTGATAAAGAAGAAATTGAAGAGGCAGGATACTCGTTAGTGACGCCGATCGTCGTTACGAATACTTCCGCATACTTAGATGTGATCGCTGATGATAATCGAGGGGCGATAACGATCGTCAAGTAGTCGCAACGACCAAGAAAAGGAAAGAAAAGAAAGAAGGAAAGAATGCTATGCGAGCAATTATGCTGATGTTTGATACTCTGGCTAGAGATTTTTTATCAAACTACGGAAACGATTGGATCAACACGCCAAATTTTGAACGGTTAAGAGAAAAAACGATTACGTTTGACAACTTTTATGGTGGCAGCATGCCTTGTATGCCAGCGAGAAGAGAAATTCATACAGGTCGTTACAATTTTATGCATCGTTCGTGGGGACAATTAGAACCGTTTGATTCGTCAATTTTTGATACGCTGCAGCAAAATGGTGTCTATTGTCATTTGGTAACCGACCATTCCCATTACTTTGAAGATGGCGGTGCCACGTATCATAACCGTTATTCCACATGGGAAGGATTTAGAGGACAAGAAGGCGACCGATGGGTTCCAAGAAAACAGGCAGAGAATCATCCACCGCTGAATCCGTTAAATAAGAGTGGTATTTCTGTGGAACAGCATTTTGCGAATCGAACACGGCAAGCAGTAGAAGAAGACCTGTCCACGGTTCAAACGATCCAAGCCGGTTTGGATTTTTTGGAACAGTACAAAAATGAAGATCAATGGTTTTTGCAAGTCGAATGTTTTGACCCCCATGAACCATTTTATGTGCCAGAAACCTATCGCAAATTGTACCAGGAGACACCAAATGAATCACCTTACTTTTGGCCAAAATATGGTCGTGTAACAGAAGACGTTGGCGAGCAGGATTTGATTGAGCTGCAAAAAGAATACGCAGCGTTGATCAGTATGTGTGACCATCACTTAGGACGAGTGCTGGACTTTATAGAAAAAAATAATATGTGGGAGGATACCTTGATCATTGTGAATACCGACCATGGCTTTTTGTTAGGGGAACATGACTGGTTAGGAAAAAACGTAGCACCGATGTATGAAGAAATCATTCATCTGCCCTTTTTCATCAGTTACCCACAAGCTGAATCGGGAACCCATACTCCAGTATTGAGTCAAACCATCGATATTCCAGCAACTTTATTGGATTATTTTGAAATTGAGAACACCTTAGATATGGATGGCAAATCTTTGTTGCCTGTGTTGAAAAAACAGCATTCGCAACCGCTTCATCAAGAAATTATTTTTGGTACAAACGGCGGTCATGTCAATATCTACGATGGTCGTTATGTGTATATGCGTGCATCGGTTCACCCTTCGAATGGACCAATCACAATGCAGACGCTTAGTTATGCTTCATTGCGTGGTTTTTTGAATAAAGAGGTCTTAGACAGCATGGTCTTGAAAAAGGGCAATCGATTTACAAATCATTTTCCTTACACAGAAGTCGAAGTTTCCACCTATATCGATTCTTATTCGGTAGGCCACTTGTTGTTTGATTTAAAGAATGATCCAAAGCAGTTAACACCGTTTCATGACCCACTGATTGAACAAGAAATGATTCAGAAATTGATTAAAGTAATGAATCAGATTGAAGCTCCTGAAAGCGAGTATCAGCGCTTAGGTTTAAGCAATAGTCAGAGGCAGACAATCGCACAAAAGAAATAAAGAAGTGAGGAACAACAAATGAAACACATCTCCGTATTGATCAAGCCAGCATCCTCTCTTTGCAATCTGCGCTGCACCTATTGCTTTTATGCCAACGTCAGTTCCTTGCGCGAAGTGCGTTCCTTTGGCAAAATGAAAGAGGGTGTAATGGAAAAGATGATTGCAAACATCTATGCAGACTTAGAAGCTGGCGATCATTTGACGTTGGCATTTCAAGGCGGAGAGCCGACGATGGCAGGGCTGAGTTATTTTAGAAAACTAACGGCTTATGTTGCGGCGCAAAAAAAGCGAGTGACAGTACACTATGCGATCCAGACCAACGGCATGGTGATCAATGATAAATGGTGTCGTTTTTTGAAAGAGTATCGCTTTTTAGTCGGGCTGTCGATCGATGGGCATCCGCTTGCGCACGATCGGCATCGATTAGACGCCAAAGGGCGGGGGACCTTTGCGCGGGTTTTGCAGACCAAGCGATTATTGGACGCCTATCAGATCGAGTACAATGTCTTGTGCGTGTTGACAAATCCATTAGCAAAGGAAGCCCAGCGTGTGTTTGATTTTCTCAAGGAAGAGCAGATTGCCTTTGCGCAGTTCATTCCTTGTTTGGCTGATTTGGATGCCACGTCAACGAACGACTATGCCTTGACACCAAGAAGCTTTGCGCACTTTTATCAGCAGCTGTTGGCGTTTTGGCTGCAGGAATTGACACAAGGGCGCTACCTAAGTATTAAGCTGTTCGATGATTTACTAAATCTATTGGTGCGGCAGCAAGTAACTGCCTGTGGGATTCTAGGCAACTGCCAAGTGCAGTATGTGATCGAAGCCGACGGCAGTGTCTATCCTTGTGACTTCTATGTATTAGATGAGTTTCGCATGGGCTATATCCAAGAGCAAACGTTGCGGGAATTGTTTTCTCAAGACTGTTCGCAGCAGTTTTTGTGCCAGAAAAAAGACATGCCTTCGAAGTGTACGCAATGTCCTTTCCAAAAAATGTGCCGAGGAGGCTGTAAACGAATGAAAGATGCAATGTACGTGGATAGTGAGGGGTTTTGCGGCTATCAGGAGCTGTTAAAAGACTTCACACCCAGAATCAATGAGATATTGGGGCTGTTGCAAGGGGTGAGACAATGATCGGATTGATTTATTTTCTCGTGATCGTCTTAGCAAATGCCGTAGGTGCAGTTTCCGGCATGGGTGGTGGTGTATTGATCAAACCGATTTTCGATTTTATCGGCGCCCATTCTGTTGCTGCGATCTCTTTTTACTCGGCGACAGCTGTCTTCACGATGTCTATCGTTTCGACAGCTAGACAATTAGCCAGTGGACGGAAAATCAATTGGTCGATTGCCTTGTGGGTTTCTGGTGGTGCTGTGTTAGGCGGTGTTTTAGGCAATGTTGCCTTTGAACAGCTATTGCTGGTTTTTCGAGACGACAAGATGGTTCAGCTGATCCAAATCCTTTTGACCGTGCTGACACTATTGTTTGCTTTTTTGTATACAAAATATAACTGGCGCGGGTTTGCGTTGGAAAAAGTCGGCTGGTATGCAGCTTGCGGTTTGATTCTCGGTTTTCTAGCCAGTTTGCTGGGGATCGGCGGCGGACCCATCAATGTTTCTTTATTGATGTTGCTGTTTGCCATGCCGATCAAAGAGGCGACGATTTATTCAATTTGTACGATTTTTTTCTCGCAGCTGGCAAAAATTTTGACGATCGCTTTTTCGACAGGTTTTGGTGCGTATGATCTGCAAATTTTGTGGTTTGTTATTCCAGCCGCGATCGTGGGAGGACTATTAGGCGCCAAGGCCAGCAACGTCCTGTCACCGCAGCGAGTGACACTGGTATTCCAAACCGTGATCGTGCTGGTGTTACTGATCAATCTGTACAATGGCTATCAATTATTGTAAAAAGGAGGCAAACAGATGCCCACGATTCCAGCAGGAACTTATCGAATCGGCACGAATACGATGGACGGCTTTGCCGAGGATCTTGAGGGACCGCAAATCAGCCTCGACAGCCCAGCATTTGCCATTGATGCCACGACGGTGACGAACCAAGCTTTCCAAGTTTTTGTGGAAGCAACAGGATATGTCACAGAAGCCGAGCGCTTTGGCTGGTCGTTCGTTTTTCACTATTTTTTAAGTGAGCAAACGAAACACCGCAGTCAAAAGGTACCGAATATGGCTTGGTGGTACGCGGTTAGCGGCGCAGATTGGCGTCATCCTGAAGGACCTGATTCAACGATTGCCCAGCGGATGGATCACCCAGTGGTTCAGGTGTCTCGCAACGATGCGATCGCCTATTGCCAATGGGCAAAAAAACGCCTCCCGACAGAAGCAGAGTGGGAGATCGCTGCAAAAGGCGGGACAAGTTTTGAAAAATATCCTTGGGGAAGGGAATTTTTGGCAGAAAATACCTATCATTGCAATATTTGGCAAGGAGAGTTTCCAAAAAGCAACACGCGAGCAGATGGCTTTGCCAATACAGCGCCAGCGAAATGGTATGAGCCCAACGGCTTTGGTCTGTATCAAGTGATCGGCAACGTCTGGGAATGGTGCGTCAATCCTGCCCGCATCCCGTTGACGCAGTTTCAACAACAGACGGGACAAACCTTTTGGATAAGGAATCAAACACAAGATGATCAACTGTATGCGACTCGCGGCGGTTCATTTTTGTGCCATGAATCCTATTGCAAACGATACCGAATTGCCGCTAGAAATGGTAATTCTGGGATGTCGGCAGCCAATAATTTAGGGTTTCGGTGTGTCAAAGACTTGGATCAGTAAACCGATAAAAGCAAAAGTGGCACCTATTCACAGGGATAGGTGCCGCTTGTTTTATTGCCATTCGGATTGATAATTTCCTTTGAGATCATAGACATAATTGATCTCGGTTCGATTACGAATCCCATTTAAACCAACGGTCCAAGTCCATTCACCTTGGAAGCCGTTTAAAATGACGATGCTGACACCAGGAACATAGTGATCTAGCTGAGCTGCTCGCGCCTCAGAATCCTTGATGATCTTGGGAATGACGCCCCAGTCGATGGCATCAAAGGCAATGGTATCTTCCATCGAAAGCTCGATCGTATCGTCGTCTTTTTTCCATTTGGTCAACAGATTTTCTGGGTAATACCAATACTCGTCTTGTAGGCCTGTGTTTGGATTGATCACTCGCGCAACTGCATAAATGCCGCTTTTTAGCGGGACATTGCGGATGTGAAAACTATAGCTGACCAGTTGCAGCTCTTTGTCCTTGAATGAAGATTGATTTGGTAGCGCCGCCATAATTTCTTTGGCACTGGTTTCTTCTCGAAAGAGTTGGCGGTCTACAGGTAAAAAGGTGGAAACTACGCCAATACAAAAGAGAATCGCTGGCAGCAAGAGCAATGAGAATAACCAGTAAAATGGCGATTTTTTGTGTTTTTTGAGGCCGATGATCAGACCGATCAAAAAGACCAGCAGGATCCCTGCTACCCAAAAGTAGGGGAACAAACGAATGATCTGATGCCTGGTTTCAACGACTTGGTATTCATTCAGACCAAACCAATTTTCCGCGATGGTGAGGTTATTTAAAACAATAATTCCGCCAATAATACCTAGAATAAATAAGAAAATCAATAGCAAAAGCATCCGACCGAGTATCCGACGTATCAGCGAGGGTCTAGTAGGTGGGGTCATGAGTCACGTCCTTTTTATATTTTCGAAAATAGTAGGTTAAATACAAGAGTAGTACAACTGGTGTTTTTTTTCAATGATTGTAGACAAAAAAACTACATCCACAGATGCGACCTCAAAAAGTTAGACCAAAAATCTAACTTTTTTGGGGTCAGGACACCGCAGATGCAGGTTTTATTTTCAATTAGTCGAGGGTTTGTTGGCGGGCGATAGCTGGAAAGAATTTCAGGCTATACAATGCACTGATCCCAACTAGAATATAAATGACGCGGGCAATGATCGACGTGCTGCCGCCGGTGATCGCTGCGACAAGGTCAAACTCGAAGGCGCCGACCAGCAGCCAATTGATACCGCCGATGATCAATAGCGTCAGTGCGATCCCATCAAATGTTTTTAACATAGGAAACTCCTCTCTAGTTGTCGCCCCATCAACGTTCATCGTCGGTGATGGTGACATCTTTTTCTTTCTCGCCGTCTTGATTGCGCTCATTATAAATATAGACATGGCGAACGATTTTAATCAGCGGGCGAATGGTCAAAAAGACTCCGCCGATCAAATAGGCGATCGTTCCGTATATCGCAGGCAAACTAGTTAATGAAACGATACTCCCGAAAATATAAAACAAGCCCGTCAAAATATCATTCGTAAGTGAGATCAACATGTAGCGATTTTGAAAGTAGATGCGAAAGCGGCTTGCCTTGATGATCACATCTTCTTCTTTTCCCGGATCGAATTGATGTTCACTCCGTTTGATTTTTGGCATAGGTGCCATCACTGCTCCTTTATTTGTGCTAAGGTTTCAAGACAACTTTGATGTTCTTGTCTTCTTTTTTGTCAAAAATCTCATACGCTTTGGCAGCATCTGCTAAAGGCATCGTGTGGGTGATGATCTGTGACGGGTCAAACAAACCGTCCGCGATCATATCATAAATTTTTGGCATCAAATGGATCACAGGTGCTTGCCCGTGTTTGACATCAATGTTGCGCATAAAGAATTCTTGCAATGGATAAGAAGAAGCAGGTGTCATGTAAACGCCAGTGATTTGGACGGTACCAAATTTTTTGACTGCCTTGGCGGCCATCTGGATCGGTGAGATTGTTCCACTTTGCAAGCTGACTAGATTTTTGGCTTTTTCTTTGACGGGTTCTAAACCATCCATCCCAACACAGTCGATGATCACATCAGCGCCACCTTTGGTCAGTTCATACAATTCATCGGCACTAGTAGCCAGATCATCCAATTGGAATGTTTCGACTTGATTGTAGCTGCTGGCTTTTTCTAAGCGATGAGCAACAGGGTCCACGGCAATCACCCGCTTAGCGCCTGCCATCACAGCAAATTTTTGCGCAAACAAGCCAACTGGTCCTGAGCCTAAGACGATCACGGTATCATCTTTTTTGACGCCGGCATTTTGGACGCTCCAATATGCTGTAGGTAAGATGTCAGATAAAAACAATACTTTTTCATCAGGGATCGTTGATTCAGGTACGATAAACGAGGTGAAATCTGCGAACGGTACGCGCAAGAATTCGGCTTGACCGCCCCAGTGGTTGCCGTTCATTTTTCCAAAACCGAATAAGCCGCCATACAATGTATCTTCTGAAGAATTGTCGCATTGACTTTCCATCTCATTTTGACAAAAGTGGCAGTGACCGCAACCGATATTGAAAGGGATGACGACGCGGTCGCCTTTTTTTAGTTTCTGTATTTGACTGCCGACTTCTTCGACAATACCCATTGGTTCGTGACCAACGACATAGCCTTCTTCCAAAACCGAGCCGCCATGGTGGTAAAGGTGGAGATCAGAGCCGCAGATTGCAGTTGCGGTGATTCGGATGATCGCATCCGTCGGTTCTAAAATCGTTGGATCTTCTACACGGCGAACGTCCATTTTTTGATTTCCTTGCCAGGTTACTGCTTGCATCATTTTTCCTCCTTGTTTGTTCAGATAAGTTCGGACAATCACTAATTT
Source organism: Enterococcus sp. AZ179 (assembly GCF_050498885.1). Lineage (NCBI taxonomy): Bacteria > Bacillati > Bacillota > Bacilli > Lactobacillales > Enterococcaceae > Enterococcus > Enterococcus sp. AZ179. The sequence goes on from NZ_JBMHEO010000001.1 coordinate 2,713,674, forward strand.
TTCCAACAACATGTTTTTACTTTTCAGTAACAGATAAGTTAATTCTGCAAGGATTTTAACGATTTGACAACGAAAACGCTCAAAACGGTTGATTAGGATTTTTCTTCATCAATGGTTTAAAAAAAGAAAAACAGATGATTTGCTAAAAAAGTGAAAGCGTGACACTATTAAAGTGAAGCATGCATGTGTTACGAGTATCTACTGGAACCTGCATCAACCAGTGACAAGAAATGAGGAGGGATGATCATGGATCTAACGATTCGAGGAAAAGCTTCCTGCACCAATTGCAATGAAAACTTTGATGGGAAGCTAGTCGTTCATTTACAAGAAGACAGCGAGGGGCAATTAACCATGGTACCACCGTTGGAAACGAATGAATTGGCAGAAGATGAAATCGCTATTCATTATACTTACGGGGAAGTGAAGGAAGCCATTGAAGGAACCTTCGTATGTCCAAACTGTCAGACAGAAAATGAGGTTCGGATTGAAATTCCGACCGAGCTATTAGATGGCTCAATGAATTGAATGAATAATTAAATTGAAAAAGCTCCCTGTTCCTTGAACAGGGAGCTTTCGTTATTTATTGGTCATTGGTTTATTTTGTTCCATCAATGATTTGGACATTGAAGTCTCGTAAGATGTCGAGTCCTTGCGACTCGTGATTTTTACCGGCGACTAATGTTTTATTGATGGTGAAATCAGCGTCAGGAAAGGCGCTTTGGATCTCGATCGTATTGGAAAGGACACAGATGTTGGTTTCAACACCGGTGATTTCGATTTTCTTTTTTTCCTCGGGTTCAAATAGATTTTTCTTGATGTCGATCAAGACTTCAGGTGGAATACTGTAATAGTATTTCTTGACGACTTTTTCATTTTCGAGAGGCTTAAGTTCTGGGATAAGCTGCAGGGCAGCGGCTTCTTCATCAGGCGTTCCTTTGACTTCGATTGGGATGTCGCGGGTGTGTAAGATGTACTCCCCATTCGCCCGCGCTTGTTCTAGGCGCTTCGCGATTCGTTTGACGAGAGCGGCGCTATCTGGCACATACGCTTCGTTCGCTTCATCGAGAATTTGGTTTTGCATATCGACAATGACTAGCATGTGGTCACTCCCTTTCTATAAACATCGTTTTTCAAATGATCTAACGAGAGGTTGAAAAATAGGTGCTATTTCTATGATGCCCCACTTTTTTTAAATTTTCAAAGAAAACGCTCTTCTTATCGTGAAACGGTAAAAATGTTATTTTTTTATTCGAATAACGATGCTTTTTGTTTGCTGAAAAGAAGAAGTAGTGATAGCTTTTAAATAGTACATTAAAAATAAATGAAAGTAGGTTAGGTTAAATGAGAAAGTTATTTTATATGGGGACTTTGCTTTTTTCAGTTGGTGTACTGGCGGCAGGATGTGGCAATAGTGAAACCGCTGATTCCTCGGGGAATGAGTCAGCAGATGGCAAAACGACGTTGGATTTTTGGTCCTTCTGGGGGTCTGGTGCAAGACAAGAAGTAATTGAAGAAATTATTGATGATTTTAATGCGTCACAAGATAAAATCGAGGTCAAATACAGCTACCAGCCTTGGGGCGATATTTGGACAAAATCACTGTCGTCGATCACTGCTGGTAATCCGCCTGATGTTATTGTACAAGATATTAATTCTGTTGCTCAGCGGGCAGAAGCGCAGCAAGCAACAAATTTAAGCGAGTATATCGAAGAAGGCTTTTCTGATGAATTTTATCCGCAATTATGGGATACGGTGGAGTATGAAGGGGATGCGTATGCTGTTCCTTTCAATACAGATACGCAAGTGATTTTCTACAACAAGACACTCTTTAAAGAGGCAGGTATCAGTGAAGAGCAACTGCCCCAAACGTGGGAGGAGTTAGAAACAGTTGCTCGTAAATTAGATGTCAAAAACGGTGATGACTTTGAGCGGATCGGTTTTTACCCATTGTGGAATTTAGGCGCCGATGTGTGGGCCTTGAATGCCGACGATGGCGTCAGCTGGTTTGACAAGGATGAGAACGTCAAAATCGATACAGACAACAAAGTGGAAGCGTTGGAATGGATCTTAGACTGGCAAGAGTATTATGGTCAAGATACCATCAATCGGTTAGAAGCTGAATTTGGTTCAGGTGTTGCCGATCCATTCATTTCTGGATTAGTGGCGATGCGTGCGCAAAACATCAACTACTACTCAAGTTTAGCGGAAAATGCACCGGATGACTTTGAATTTGGGGTCATTCAAATTCCTGAAAAAGAAAGTGGTTCTGGTCACTGGTCATGGGGTGGCGGGTTCGTCTTAGAAGTGCCATACGGAGCCAAAGATCCTGAAGCGTCCTATGAGTTTATCAAATACTTGTCGACACCAGAAGTTCAAGAGAAATTTGGTGAGAAAAGCTTTGATATCATGGCGAATCGAACAGCCAACGAAAACTTGGTCAACAACGACAATCTAGATGAAAACGGCCAAATGATCTACCAAATGGCAGATGAAAACTTTGCCAATACGGTGATCACACCTGTACCATTGACAGCGCCTGATTTCAGCAGTCTTGTCAATGAACAGATCGACCAAATCATGCTGGGCAGCAAAACACCGGCTGAAGGGTTGGCAGATGCGCAAAAAGCGGTGGAAGATCTCGTTGAGCAAAACAAATAAATTTCAAAACGAGCGTTTTTAAAAAAGAAGGAAAGTCCAGTCGGTTAGCGGACTGGGCTTTGCTTTCCGCTTTGCGAAGCGGACGTGTTTTCTTGAATAAACAATGAGTAAAAATAGAATGGAGTGGAAGGAATGCCAAAGAAGCGTTCAAAAAGTAAACGGCAAGAAGCTCTTTGGGGCTACTTCTTCGTAGCACCATTTTTGCTTGGGTTCGTGATCTTTATGTTAGGGCCCATGCTGTTTTCCTTCGTAGGAAGCTTTACCGATTACAATCTGACTTCAAAAATGAATTTTATCGGCTTTAAGAACTTTACCCGCATGTTTACGCAAGATACCCTGTTTTGGAAATCTCTTTATAACACGGCGTATTTTGTACTCTTCAATGTTCCCTTAACAACGTTATTCAGTGTTTTTCTAGCCACTTTACTGAATCAAAAAATCCGCGGAATCAGTTTTTTCCGAACGACCTTTTACTTACCAGCGATCCTTTCAGGGGTTGCCGTCTACGTCTTATGGATGCAATTATTATCTCCTTCCGCAGGATTGATCAATACCTTCTTGAGCTGGTTCAATATCAAAGGTCCGGCATGGCTGTTTGATCCAGAATGGACGAAACCAGCGTTGATTTTGATGAAGATTTGGAGTTCAGGGGGCGCGATGCTCTTGTATCTAGCTACCTTGCAAAATATTTCGCCGACGCTGTACGAATCGGCTGAGATCGATGGAGCGGGGGTTTGGGCGAAATTCAAAAATATTACGATTCCTTTGATCACGCCGATCATCTTTTATGATGTGATTACTTCAACGATCGGTTCTTTTCAAATTTTCCAAGAAGCATACGTGATGACCAAAAATGGTACCGGCGGTCCGGCGAATTCGCTGCTATTCTATAATTTGCATATGTGGAACAAAGCATTTGTTGCCTTTGATATGGGCTATGCGATGGCCATGTCGATGATCTTGTTCTTGATCGTCTTAGTCTTGACCTTTATCAATCTCAAGCTGGCACCACGCTGGGTTCACTATACCGGAGGTGGCAGCTAATGGAAATGACGACAAAAACACGAAGCAAATCAAGCCAACAGCGAGTCAAAAAAATCATCAGCTATGTGGTGATGTCGATCATCGGGATCGTGCTGCTGATCCCGTTGCTGTGGATGGTCTTTACGTCATTGAAACCGATGGAGGAGATCGTGCGCTACCCGCCGACCTTTTTCCCAGAAGAAATCAATCTTGGCAATTATTTGGAGACTATCAACGCCTTTCCATTTTGGCAGTATGCAAAAAATACGTTATTCATTACCGTCTTAGTGGTCTTCGGGAATGTCTTATCAAATTCCTTCATTGCTTATGGGTTTGCAAAATTGGCCTTTCCAGGAAAAAATCTGATCTTTGCCCTCGTCTTGTCTACGATGATGATTCCTGGCTTTGTGACGATGATCCCGCAATATGTCTTGTTTTCCAAAATCGGCTGGGTTGGCACCTATCTGCCGCTGATCGTTCCAGCATTTTTCGGCAACGCCTTTAACATTTTCTTGATGCGGCAGTTTTACTTGTCCGTCAACAATGAATTGATCGAAGCCGCTAAGATCGATGGCGCCAATCATCTTTATATTTGGAGCCATCTAATGATCCCATTGACGAAACCCGCGCTGATCACGATTGCCATCAACTCCTTCAATGGGGCGTGGAATGATTTCTTAGGACCATTACTGTATATTCAAAATCAAGAAAAGTACACGCTGCAGATTGGCCTGCAAGTCTTCCAAAACCAATCAACGACCCAATGGAACTACTTGATGGCAGGAGCAACGCTTGTGCTATTGCCGACGATCTTGCTATTCTTCCTCGCACAACGCTACTTTATTGAGGGAATGGATCTGACGGGAGGTTCCAAAGGATGAGAACAAAAGTTACCCCGCAACGCTTGAACCAAGCGCTGTTGACTGGCATCAACTGGCTTCCGCATTTACTGGTTTTACAAGGCATGTGGCTGTTGTATTCCTTGCCTTTGATCACCAGTACCACCGCTAGTCGAGCATTGATCGAGACGTTGACGGAACTGCGGAACGATGGCTTGGAGGCAAGCAGCAAAGCTCGTTTTCAGCAGGCATTTCATCAACAGTGGACAACAAGAAAAGGGCAAGACCGTTTGCTCAGTCTATTCTTCCTGCTGCTTTTGGCGGACAGCTTTATCTTTAGCCGTTTGCAGCACCCGCTGTTTCAGATCGCTAGTTACGCGTTAGCGTTCACCTTTGGCTTGTTTTGCTTGGTCTTACTTTATCAAACGAGGCTGCTTCACACCTATCCGCAGCAGCCCAGCTCATTGTTTTATAGTTTTTATCAGTTTGCTCGTTCACCCAAACGAGTACTGGCGCATCTTTTAGCAACAGTGACGCTTGTCTTGACCTTTTTGCTGTTTGGTCCAGTCTACTTATTGGTCTTAGGAATCAGCACCTTGTATTTAGTCAATGTCGTGCTCTGTGACCAAGCGCTCAAATAGAAAACAAATGGGTATCCCGAAACTTCCTTAGTGAAAAGCTAAGGAGTTTCGGTTTTTTTGTGAAAAGAAGGTTGACAGGGCCAAAAATTATGCCTATGCTGAATGTAAATTTAGTAAACAGTAAACAGATGAGGTGCAGCTATGGCAAGTATGAGAGATATCGCGAAATTAGCCGGGGTGTCGGTAGCAAGTGTTTCTAGAATCCTTAACCATGATGAAACCTTCAGTATCAATGAACACACGCGTCAACGAGTCATTGAGATCGCCAACCAAATGAATTATTCAAAAGAAAAAAATCAACCCCATTCCCGTGAAGTCGGCGACCAAAACACGATTGCCATCATTACCCGCCACGATCGAGAGTCGGAAAGAAACGATCCGTATTTTATGATGATCCGCAATGGGATCGAAAAAGAAGCGGCGAAGTGGCGCTTAAAAACGATTCGGGCCTTTTCCATGCGGGAGCCTCAAAAAGATTTGGCACAATTGGCGAAGTATGGCGCAGTCATTATTATTGGAGAGATGACCAGCGATGCTTTGGCAGAGATCAGTCAGCAAAATGCCAATATTATCCTGGTGGATAATTATAGTGAAGCACCCAGCTACGATTGCATCCAAACCGATTTTGCCCAAAAGACTCACCAGATCCTCACGTTGTTAAAAGAGAAGGGCCATGAGAATATTACCTTTGTGGGCGGTGTTGCCAGCCGAGTGACGATTTCTGGCGAAGTCGTTTACGATGAACAAGAGATTCGAGCAGAAAACTACCGCCAATGGATGCTGCTCAATAAATTGGAAAAGTTCACAACCGTGCTGCAGGGGAAATGGTCACCAGAGACTGGTTTGCATTTTGGTCAGCAGATCGCGCAAATGAATCCTCGCCCCACAGCGATCGTCGTTGCCAGCGATCCTATGGCTGTCGGGGTTTACAAGGCACTCGCTGAAGCGGGGCTATCGATTCCTAAAGATGTGTCAGTCGTTAGTTTTGATGATATCGAAATGGCGCAATTTATGACGCCCGCACTGTCTTCCGTCAAGATGAAAGCTGAAGAGATGGGGCAGATGAGTGTCGAATTAGCGAAAAATAAAATCCTTGGGGTGCGGACGATGCCTGTTCGCGTCGTTTGTGGCAGTGAATTGATCATTAGAGAATCGATTGCCGAAAAAGATCAGTGACGTCTGATCTTTTTTTATTTTAGGGGTTGTGTAAACATTAACTAAACAACTATACTGATTGTAGTAAACGTTTACAGTTAAAAATAAAGGAGAAAACGAAATGAAGTTTATTGATAAATTAGCCGAAAAGATGGTGCCTTTTGCTCAGATCATTGCCAACAACAAATACTTGTTAAGTCTTCGTGATGGGTTTATGGTCGCTTTTCCTGCAACAATGTTTGCGTCAATTATGATTATTATTCAAAATCTGCCTGCTACTTTCGGACTCTCGGAAAAACTTCCAGAGGGATTCATCACGTTTCTAAACGACTTTTTTGGTCCTATCGGAAATGCGACCATGAGTATCACCGCTATTTTCGTTGTTTTTGGGATCGGCTATCAGTTGGCTGGCAAATATGGACAAGCCAAATTATTTGCGGGTGCCATCTCACTGTCTTCGTTTTTGATGCTGCTGCCTTTTGGCTCATCCGAAGAGTTAGGTACAGTGATCCCCTTGTCGAAATTAGGGGCTGAGGGAATGTTTGTCGGAATCATCACGGCCATTATCGCTACGCAGATCTATTGCAAAATCAGTGCGGCTGGGCTGACGATCAAAATGCCAGATTCGGTTCCGCCAATGATCGCAGAATCATTTGTCGCCATCATTCCTGGGGCGGCACCGTTGTTCCTTTTCAATTTGATCCGCTACTTGTTCACCTTTACTTCATGGGGCAATGCCGTTGATTTCGTTTATGAGATTTTGCAAAAACCATTGATGGGCTTAGGCGGTACGTTGCCAGCAGTACTGATCGCCGTCTTGTTCACCCAATTCTTCTGGTGGTTTGGGATTCACGGGACACTAGTGGTCAATGCGGTGATCGATCCAATCATGAATGCGTTAGCGATTGAAAACTATGAAGCTTACAAAGCAGGGGCTGAACAATTGCCCCATATCATTAACACTACGTTTATGGGCGTGTTCGTCAATCAAGGAATGCAGTTGGGGATCTCGATTACGATGGCCTTCTTTATCGCTCGTTCGATTCGGATGAAAAAATTAATGAAGACCGTGATCGCGCCATCTGTTTTCAACGTATCTGAACCGATGACCTTTGGTTTGCCGATCGTCTTGAACCCGATCGCTTTTGTCCCATGGATCTTAGCGCCATTAGCTAGTACGACGATCTCTTACTTTGCGATTGCCGCAGGCTTGGTGCCACGACCAATCGGAGCAACGGTGGTTTGGACGACCCCGGTCTTCTTATCTGGTTGGTTAGGCACGGGTTCTGTTGCCGGCGCAATCTTACAGTTAGTGACGGTTGCCGTAATGACCTTGATCTGGGTGCCATTCTTGATCGTAATGGATCGCGGCTACTTGAAAGAAGAAAAAGCGGAAGCGGCATTAAATGAACAAGCGACATCTGAGACGATCAATCAAAGGGTAGAAGAAAGATAAGCCCAGAAACGGAAAGGAATGCAATACGCGCACCCTTTAGAAAGGAATTTGTGATGAGAACCGATACTTTGTCTTGTAGTTATCAAATGAATACCACATCTACGGATTTTTCCCGTGTGTTATTGGCGGAACAAGAGAAATTCTTTCGAGCCAAACAAGCCCAAGAACCGTTCGGGGAAGGTTGCCGTATTGAAACGATGATTCAAAACAAAACCGCTCCGCGGATGGTACCAGCCGTTATGACGGTCAAAAAAATTGCCGCTGATGAGCTGTGGCTTCGTACGACCCATGAAGAAGGAGTGATCGATCAACGGTATAGTTTTGCTCCAGGACGAAAAGGGAAGCTGCAAGTCACGTATTCGGAACAAAGCCGTTTTGAGCAGCAGAAAACAACCTACAGCTTTATGTTGGCGGCGCTGTTTTACAAATTCTTTTTCAATCGTGGTGTCAAAAAACGCTTGCGTTATCTTGAAGCAGCTTGTCAACGAGCAGGGACAAATGAAAAAAATGGGGAAAATTGAGGATAGCAATGATAGAAATAAAGAACGAACAACTCTTTCACTTATACAATGAAAAAATCAGTTATATCATAAATGTGTTACCAAATCAGCAACTGGGTCATGTCTATTTTGGGCCATCTCTAGGCACACTGGCGCCGTTTGATCAAGCGTACCTTGAGAAAAAAGAGAATAAATCGGCAGGAACCGTCAAATTTTTTGAAGCAGACAATCTTTTTACCTTGGCAGACCGTTTTCAAGAATTGCCAACGTATGGGACTTCTGATTTTCGAGAAGGGGTAGTGTCGGTTTTTGAGGAAGAAACCCCACTTTATGTTGATTTTAAACTTGTGGCTTTTCACTGTTTTGAGGGCAAAGAACGAAAGCTGGCGCAACCAGCCAGCTTCGCGGCTGCCGATGAAAGCCAAAGCATCGTCTTTGAATTAGTAGATCAAGAGCGACAGCTGGAACTGGCGATCACCTATACGATCTTCAAAGGATCAGGAACCATCACGAGGCAGCAGACACTGACCAATACGGGAAGCAAGCCTAGAACCATCCAGCGCTTTTTGAGTGGTGTCTTGGAGCTGAAAAATCGCGATTTTGAACTGCTGCATCTTTCAGGCGCATGGCTGAAAGAACGGCATATCAAGACGGTCCCTTTGACCCAAGGGACGATCAGTGTCGGCTCGTTAAAAGGAGCGTCTGGTCATCAGCACAATCCTTTTGTCGCCTTAAAAGAACAGCAAGCCACCAATGACACTGGTCACGTCTATGGTGCCAACCTGATTTATTCGGGCAACTTTTTGGCGCAAGCGGAAATGGATGAGTGGGACAACGTTCGATTGATGTTGGGGATACATCCTGAGCATTTCAGCTGGCAGCTTTCACAAGGAGAAACCTTTGAAGCACCAGAATGTCTCTTCACCTTCACCGCTGCTGGTCTGAATGGCTTGAGTCAAGAATCCGCCCAATTTATCGAAAAGCATGTGATTGCCCCTTATTGGCAAAAGCGGCAGCGGCCGATCGTCTTTAATAACTGGGAAGCGACTTATTTTGATTTTAATGAAGAGAAGCTGTTGACCTTAGCCCAAGAAAGCAAGGCGTTAGGGATGGAGTGCTTTGTGCTGGATGATGGTTGGTTTGGAAAACGCAATAACGACCGCAGTTCATTAGGCGATTGGGTGGCGGACCCTGCCAAATTTCCAAAAGGAATCGGCTCTTTTGCTGAGAAAATTCATGCCATGCAGCTGCAGCTGGGGATTTGGTTTGAACCGGAAATGGTTTCGCCAGATAGTCAGTTGTACCAAGAGCATCCTGAGTGGGTAGTCAAGCATCCTTATGAGCGGATCTCTGTGGGGCGCGGGCAATACGTGTTGGATTTTGCCAATCCAGCAGTGGTCGAGGCAATTTTCGAAGCGATGCAAAAAGTGATCCTTGAAACCAAGCTGGATTACATCAAATGGGATATGAACCGCAATATCACGGAAGCTTACTCTCCTTACTTAGCGGAACAGGGAATTTCTCAGACGGAGTTTTATCATCGTTATATTTTAGGCCTTTATCGCTTATATGAAAAAATCTTAGCGGCGTTTCCGACCCTTTTGATCGAAGGCTGTGCTGGCGGCGGGGGCAGATACGATTTGGGAATCTTGTTTTACAGTCCGCAGATTTGGCCTAGTGATGATAGTGATGCAGTGGAACGTTTAGCCATCCAAAGCGGAACGTTGTTAGGGTATCCGTTGTCCTCCTTCAGCAATCACGTGTCGGCGGCACCAAACCACCAAGTCGGCAGGGCAACGTCTTTAGCCTTTCGGCAAACCGTCGCAATGTTTGGGCCATTGGGGTATGAACTCGATCTCTTTCACTTGTCTGACGCTGAAAAGCAGGCAATCAAATCCCAAATCGTTTTTTATAAAAAGCAGCGGCAATTGCTGACCTTTGGTACTTTTTATCAGCTGCAGCAGTTGGAACATGCCAATGAAAAAACTTGGGCGGTGTATGATCCGCAAAACGAAGAAGCATTGGTTGCTTTCTTTCGCGTGTTGGCACAAGCCAATCCGACGGCGGAAGACTTTTTGCCCGCAGCCTTTCTCGATGGCCAACAGGTGTACCAGGTCAATGGCGAACCCGTCTCTGGTCAGCTGTTAAGACAATTAGGGTTGCGTAAACCCTATCAGTTTAATGCCGTCAACCATGGAACGGCGCAAGTCACTGGCGATTTTCAATCATTTGTATACCATTTACAAGCCAAAAAAGGAGCAGAATGATGAGCAATCAATTGTTTGATCAGCAGTTTATGCATGGCGGGGATTACAACCCCGATCAATGGCTGGCTCATCCAGAAATCTTGCAAAAGGATCTTGCTTATATGCAGCAAGCCCATGTCAACACCGTCACATTAGGGGTGTTTGCTTGGAGTGCCTTAGAGCCGCAAGAAGGCGTTTATCAGTTTGACTGGTTGGATCGTGTGTTTGATCAGATCCATGGCATCGGCGGCAAAGTCATTTTGGCCACTCCTAGCGGTGGACGTCCGCAATGGTTGAGCCAAAAGTATCCCGAAGTCAATCGGACCAACGCCCAAGGGCAAAAACATACCCATGGGTTTCGCCACAATCACTGTTACTCTTCACCGATCTATCGGGAAAAGGTAACGCAAATCAATCAGCAGTTGGCAAAACGTTACGGCAAGCATCCGGCATTAGCCATGTGGCATATCTCCAATGAGTACTCTGGGGAATGCTTTTGCTCCTATTGTCAAGAAAACTGGCGCAGTTGGCTGCAAAAGAAATATGGTGATTTAGCCACGTTGAATCATGCCTGGTGGACTTCTTTTTGGAGTGGTACGTACTCCGATTGGTCGCAGGTTTTACCGCCTTCGCCTCTAGGAGAACACAAAGTGCATGGCATGGATCTTGATTGGAAACGATTTGTTACAGATAGGACGATCGATTTTTATTTGCATGAATGTACGCCGATTCGCCAACTGACACCGGACATTCCTGTGACGACGAATTTTATGGCGGAAGGACATGCTACCCAAGACTTTATTCCTTTGGAAGGCATTGACTACAGCAAGTTTGCTCGTCATGTGGACATCGTTAGCTGGGATAGTTACCCTGATTGGAACAACAACTTTGAATCTTTGACAGCGACAGCAATGAAATCTGCCTATGTGCATGACCAGTACTGGTCTTTGAAGAAACAGCCCTTTTTAGTGATGGAATGCACGCCGAGTTTTGTTAACTGGCATTCCTTCAATAAAGCGAAAAAGCCTGGTGTCCATCAGTTGAGTGCCATGCAGCAGATCGCTCACGGCTCAGATAGTACCTTGTATTTTCAATGGCGCCAATCCCGCGGCAATTCAGAAAAATTCCATGGGGCAGTCGTGGGACATGATGATTCCACGGAGAATAGGGTCTTCAAAGAAGTTGCGGCTTACGGCAAGCGCTTGGAAAAAATCAAAGAGATTCAAGGAACCACAAGAAAAAAAGCAGTGGCGATCCTTTTTGACTGGGAAAGCAACTGGGCATTGAAGCGAGGCGGCGGGTTTGGTCGACCAACCAGACGGTATCCGCAAACGTTGCAGGAGCATTATCGTTATTTCTGGGAACAAGACATCGCTGTCGATATTTTGACGCCAGAGCAAGATTTTTCTGACTATCGGTTGGTGATCGCTCCGATGCTTTACTTGATGACCTCGGAGACGATGGCAAAACTTTGCCAGTACACGGAAGCTGGTGGTACCTTGATTTCCAGTTACTTTAGCGGCATGGTCAATGAAACCGACCTGTTGTATCTGGGGGGCTTGCCACAGCCGTTGCGAGGGTTATTAGGCATCAACGTGCTGGAGCTGGAAACTCTTTTTGACACTGAACACAATCAAGTGGTTTTTCAAGGACAGCCCTTTGAAACACGGGACTATTCTGCAATCATCGAAGCCGAAACAGCGGAGGTACTAGGGGTGTATCAAGCGGATTTTTACCAAGGAACACCTGCGATCACCAAACATACCTTTGGTGCAGGCACCGCCTACTATCTGGCGGCTCGCACCAACTATGACTTTTTCGAACAGTTTTATGCCTCTTTGGTCCGTGAGCTGTCCTTGGCAGAGGAAAGGATCGCGCATGCCAATCCTGCAGTCTCGATCCAAGGCAGGATCAGTCCAGAACGAACGTACTTTTTCATCATGAATTTTTCTGAGAAAGAGCAGACACTACACTTGATCAAAGAAGTCGTTGATTTAGAGACCAATCAAGCAGTCCCTCAAACAGCAACCTTGGCGCCGTATGAAGTGCGAGTGGTTTATTTTAACAATTAGCTGACCATTGGAAAAAACGTCCCTTTCGACAAATGCAGAAAGGGACGTTTTTTTGATGAATGGTTTATCAGAAATCATTCTGGATCGGCTGCTTGGTGCTTTTTCATCCATTGAGGCAATGCGGCACTGATTTGTGTCGGCAACACGACATAGTGCTCTTTTGCCAAGGCTTCGCCAATCAGGCTATGGAGATAGACAGCCGCGTGGATCGTTTCCTCTGTTTTTTCAAACTGTGCCAAAAAGCTGGTAATCATGCCTGCCAGCGTATCACCCATCCCACCAGTCGCCATTGCGGGTGTTCCTAGGGGATTTTGGGCGATGCTGCTACCGTAAATTTGCGTGCGATGGCTTTTTAAGACCACCAGACTTCCGAGTTTTTGTTGGGCTTGCTGATTGTTTTCTTCGGTCTGGTCGGCAATTGCCAGTCCGCTGAGCCGTTGCCATTCCATCTGATGCGGCGTGAAGACGACTTGTTCAGGAAAGGGGATGATCAGCGGATATTTGGCAGCCAAATTGATCGCCGAACCATCGATCACCAACCATTGGTGTTCTTTTTGGGCAGAAACGATCCGCTGCAGCAGATCAAAATTGCTTTTTCCTTCTCCTAATCCGGGACCAATCAGTAGGACGTCCGCCGATTCGGTGACCGTATCGATCAGTTCTGTTTGCTGCCAATCGACAAACATCGCTTCAGGCAAGCGGGCGTGCAGGGCGGTTCGGTTGACGCCATCGGAGATCACAGTGGTCAAACCAGTTCCCCCATATACACAGGCTTGCGCCGCCATTAAGATCGCCCCACCGAATTGGCGGTTGCCCCCTACTAAAACGGCCCGGCCAAAGGTACCTTTGTGGCTTTTTGTCGGGCGCTGTTGGATCACTTTGGATAAAATCGCAGAATCAAGTTGCTCCATGCAATGACTCCTTTCGTTAATCAAAATCGAGTTATATTTATTATACCTGTTTCCTAGAAATTTCATAGAAAAGACCCATGGAAAAAGGCGCAATTTTTTTTCCTTTTTTGGTTTAAGAGTGTTATCATAAATAGCGAGAACAGAAATGGAGGGAACACTATGACAATCGATTGGAAAAAAGAGGTCGAAGCCCGCAAAGACGATTTGCTGAACGACTTGATTGATCTATTGAAAGTGAAAAGTGAAAGAGAAGATGATAAAGTGACTGCGGACGCGCCATTTGGTCCTGGACCTCGTGATGCGTTGCTACACATGCTAGCTTATGGCGAACGTGATGGCTTCACAGTCAAAAACGTCGATAATTACGCTGGTCACATCGAATTTGGTGAAGGAGACGAAACATTAGGGATCTTCGGTCACATGGATGTTGTTCCTGCAGGTGACGGCTGGTCAACCGATCCTTATGATCCAGTCATCAATGACAACAAAATCTATGCTCGTGGTTCTTCTGATGATAAAGGTCCTTCAATGGCCGCCTATTATGGGATGAAAATCATTAAAGAATTGGGCTTGCCATTATCGAAAAAAATCCGTTTTGTCGTTGGTTCTGATGAAGAAAGCGGCTGGGCAGATATGGATTACTACTTTGAGCATGAAGAAAAGCCTGATTTTGGCTTCTCGCCAGATGCCAATTTCCCAATCATCAATGGAGAAAAAGGAAATGTGACATTAGGGATCCATTTCCAAGGCAACAATGAAGGAGACTTCACGCTGCAAAGCTTCACTGCTGGCTTGCGAGAAAATATGGTACCAGGAACGGCAACGGCAAGCTTCATTGCTCCATCAACAGAAGAAGCATTAGCGATCGAAAAAGCCTTTTTCGATTACGTTGAAGCCAATCCAGTGACGGGCACAATTGAAACAGAAAATGAACAAGTGACGATCGAATTAGTCGGTAAAGGTGCCCATGGTGCCAGCCCACAATCAGGAATCAATGCGGGAACCTTCTTAGCTGTCTTCTTAGATAACTATGCCTTTGGCGGCGGCGCAAAACAATTCATCCATGCAGCAGCAGCCTATGTCCATGAAGATTTCTACGGTGAAAAATTAGGTGTGGCGTACGAAGACGAAAAAATGGGTAAATTAACTATGAATGCTGGCTTGTTTGCTTTTAAAGCGAACCAAGCAGGAACGCAAGCAGACAACTTTATCGCCTTGAACTTCCGTTATCCTAAAGGGGTAACTGCGGAAGGACTTGAAATCGGTGTGGAACGCACCGTCGGTATGGAAGGGGCCACCATTACTCGCAATGACCGCAACATGGAACCTCACTACGTGCCAGCAGATGATCCATTGGTAGAAACTTTATTGGCGGTTTATGAAGAACATACCGGCGAAAAAGGCTTTGAACAAATCATCGGCGGCGGCACATACGGCCGTCTATTGAAACGCGGCGTTGCCTATGGCGCAATGTTCCCAGGCTATGTTGATACCATGCACCAAGCCAATGAATTCATGAGCTTGGATGACCTATTCAACGCAGCGGTGATCTATGCAGATGCTATCTACCGTTTGGCGAAATAAAGAGACATTGATACCGTCTATTCTTTTTTAGCGGAGTCGATTTATTGATACTTAGATGAATAGAGGCAATAAAGGAATAGCAGTACGACTGATTGTTTTAATCATTGTCGTACTGTTATTTTATTACTTTAGAAAATAAATATTTTATTTTCGTTGGGTTATTTTATTATTGACATCAAATCATCCGAATGATTTACTTTTTGTAAGGAGTTGAAAAGTGATGCCTGATTTGGTGAAATTTATTTTGGTTATTCTGGCGATTTGGGTGGTTTATCAAATATTTACGACGGTTTTATTTACCCTTTCCCAAAAAGCAGTTGCCAAACGAATCAAAAGCGGGAAGATGTCTGATCAGCAATTGGCGAATTTGTACCACGCTGTAGCACGAGCAAATCAAGGAAGCAATTTCCAAGCGATTTTCTCTTATGGGCTCTTTTACCGCAGCCATGCAAAGCAAAGTGATGCGGTCTATGAACTGTATCGCGCGGAAATGGCGAAAAGAAATCTGCTGTAACCAACTGTGAAGCAGCTGCTTTCGAGAATATTGCTCGAAGTAGCAAAAAAGCCTAGGTCCTGTACAACAAGTGCAGAACCTAGGCTTTTTGGGTATTTACTCGGCAGCAAGCTGTGACAGATAAACACAGCTCTTTGATTCAGCTATTTCTTGTCTTTGTTGCTTTTTTGATCCATGCCGGCACCGATCGCTACACCTAGTGCGATGCCTAAACCCATGCCTAATGCCAGGTTGTCAAAAAACAGCATCCCAAATGCAGCACCTAAGGCCATTCCGACACCGATCCCCAATCCCATATTGTTAGAAGCGGCTTCTTTTTCTTCAGACGTTTGCGGCGGTTTTTTCGTCATTGTGAAAAACCCCTTTCTTTTTAGTATAGAGGGGTTTTGTTTTGATGACAAACATTCGAACTGCTGCTCAGTGATTTTCATGAGGAGAGAGCAGCCGCTTGGTACAGTAAACGGGGGTGGGGACCATTGGTCTATCTTCCGCCGGGCAAATAGTTACGCTCGGGGTTGTAGCGGCGAATAATCTTATTTTCAGCAAGTACGTGCTCATAATAATAAACAGGCGCATCCTTAGTCTCTAGTCGAAAAACAAAGACGAGCGGAACCTTTAAGACGGAATAGCGCGCGGGGATCGCAATATATGATTTTTGATTGCGCTCCATCGTCAGTGCGAATTCATCAAACAAAAGCGCCACTGGTGTGGGAAAGTTTACCAATTCATAATAGTGTTTTTCAAATGCATAGGTTTCTTGTTTTGCATAAGCAATTTTTGCAGCTGGCATACGCATTCACCTCACTTGAATTATACGAACATTTGTTCTGCTTGTAAAGTGGAAAATCGCCAGACGAGGAAAAAGGGGATGCGTTCTCTATGAAAAAGATGTTTTGCTAACAAGAAATTTGCTACACTAGAGAAAAGAAGGAATCAAAAAGGAGCAGATACCATGGATTATGAACGCTTTGCACGATTACAGGCACGCTTTACCGATGAAAAACTGCTGACCAATGAAGGGGTCTATCGGTTGCGCTTGTCAGGGAAGGCGCAGTTCGAACTAGCCTTTATCAAAACCGGACCCTGTGGCGAGTCTGTCTACCAGCCGCTGATCAAGGGCACTTTTGCTGAAAAAGAAGCAATCCCTACCTATTTGCTGGATCTTGCGGCGCAGCCTATGACGCAAATCAGTCAGCGAACCTCCGAAAATGAAGCAGTGTTAGATAAAGCGTTAGTAGCATTAATGGAAAAATGTGAGCAGGCAGTTGCCGTCAACGAAGCCGCACAAGAAGCCGCACGTTAATTAGCGCGACAAAGATACAAGAGCAGCCTGAACCTGATTTTTTACACCAAGCAAAAAAACGATCCTGACAAGATTCCTTGCCAAAGATCGTTTTTTATTTTCCCGTGGTGATTAGTGTCCTCATTCGCCGAAGTGGTCTGAGAAGCCTTGTTGCTTCATAAAGGCAGCGACATCTGGACGTCGCGGTTCACGGAAAAATTCCGTCATTTTCGTTTGCCAATTGGTTTGCTGTTGATTGCTGCTGCGCTGTGCATAATAGGCTTCCGTCGTTTGGTTGTACTGGGCTGTTTGCTCCTGCGTCAGCGGTTGATACTGATCGACACTTACGATCGCTTCTTGAGGCAAGCGGACTTTCGGCTCATTTCTATGTTGCGGATAACCGATCGTCAAGCCGAATAACGGAAACGTCAATTTTGGTAAGCCGACAAGTTCTGCGATACGAGGCAAATCATTGCGGATGCCGCCGATGTAGCAAATTCCTAAGTCTTGTGCTTCAGCATATGCTACCATATTTTGGGCAGCGATCGTCGTATCAACGACAGACACAATAAACGGTTCCATCGTGGTTAAGTGGGTATCCGGCAACCCTGCTTGGGTCAGCAGCTGCTGATGCTTATGTAAGTCGGCGACAAAAAGATAGAAGACCCCCGTTCGAGTGATGTAATTTGGGGCACCGGCAATTTTTTCGATAGCAGCCAGTTTTTCAGGATCACTGACCTCAATGATCGAATAAGCTTGAACAAAGTTCGAACTGGAACCACTTTGGGCAACCGTCACTAATTTTTGCTTGAGTTCCTTTGATAGTGGCCGGGGTTGAAAATCTCTGACAGAGCTGTGGCGGGTAAAAGTATCAAAAAGATCCATCGTTTTTCCTCCTGTAACGTACAAATTTCTTTTTTCTTTAGTGTAACAGAAAAAAAGGAATGGGAACAAAAAGAATGTTTTCAAAAAATTTTCAAATTGATGTTTTATAGTTGCCAAGCACAACAGTTTCCGTTATGATAATGATACATTCTTATTATTATTCCTTAGGGGAGTAACCGGTGGCGCAAGCTGCGATAATATCAACAGTAAGTAAGCTGGCGACAGCTTTCTGGTATTATTTGAAATGGTGAGACCTAAGACAAGCGTATACTTGTCTTAGGTCTCTTTTTTTCTAGCAGAGTGCCTAAGGAAAATAAAATTAAAAGGGGCAAAAAAATTGGCGAAAGAAATGTATCAAAAAGAAATCTCGGAAATTATGGCAGAGGTCCAGAGCAGTCCAGAGGGGTTGACGCAGCAAGAGGCAGCCAAGCGGTTAGAAAATGGCCTGAACCAGCTGAAGGAAGCACCTAAGAAATCAAGCTTTGCCTTATTCTTAGATACCTTCAAAGATGCGATGGTGATCGTCTTGTTGATTGTGGCAATCATCCAAATGGTTATGGGTGCACACGTTGAGTCCATCGTTATCTTCGCAGTACTCTTGTTGAATTCCGTCGTCAGTGTGATACAAACGAAAAAAGCCGAAGGATCGTTAGACGCTTTGAAAAGCTTGTCAGCACCAGATGCTAACGTCATTCGGGATGGCAAAGAACAAAGTGTGCTGGCGAAAGAATTGGTTGTCGGCGATATCGTTATTTTAGAAGCTGGGGACTATGTACCAGCAGATGGTCGATTGATTGAAGAGGGTTCTTTGAAGGTCGATGAAGGAATGCTGACTGGGGAATCAACGCCAGCGGAAAAAGAATTAGGTGTGATCGATCGTACCGCACCGATCGGCGACCGTGACAACATGGTCTTCAGTGGAACGATCGTCACTTATGGGCGTGGTCGGTTTATCGTAACCGCGACTGGTAATGTGACGGAAATCGGTCAAGTGGCTGGCTTATTGGAAAGTACGGTTGAACACAAAACGCCATTGCAACGAGGATTGGACAGCTTCAGTAAAAAACTGAGCTTGGCGATCTTGGTCCTTTCATTGATTATTTTAGGGGTTCAAGTAGCACGGTTGTTCTTAGGTGACGGAACAGGTGATATGACGGAAGACTTAGTCAACGCCTTTATGTTTGCGGTAGCCGTAGCCGTAGCAGCGATTCCAGAAGCATTGCAATCGATCGTGACGATCGTCCTTTCGATCGGAACAAAACAAATGGCGAAGCGTCATGCCATCATTCGAAAACTACCGGCGGTTGAAACATTGGGTTCAACGAGTATCGTTTGTACAGATAAGACAGGGACCTTGACCCAAAACAAAATGACCGTTGTTGACTACTATTTACCAAATGGACAAACGGGCACGTTCCCCGATGAGCCAACTACCTGGACATTGCCTGAAAAACGCTTGGTAGAAATCAGTGTCTTGGCAAATGATGCTGCCATCAGTGAAGATGGGGCGAAGCTAGGAGACCCTACTGAAATTGCTTTTCTGGATTACAGTGAGAAACTAAATCAGCCTTATCGGGCAATTCGTCAACAGTTTCCTCGTTTGCAAGAATTGCCTTTCGATTCTGATCGTAAATTGATGTCCACCTTACATGAGATCGATGGCGAACATTTGTTGTTGACCAAAGGTGGTCCAGACATCGTCTTTGGCCGCAGTACCAAAGTCTTGATCGATGATCAAGTCGTGCCTTTAACAGATGAAATCAGAAATAAATTGCAGCATCAAAACGAAGAATTCTCAAAACGGGCATTACGGGTCTTGGCGTTTGCTTACCGTCCATTGACCGATGCCCAATCACGAGAATTGACACTTGAGGATGAAAACGAGCTGATTTTGGTTGGTTTGATGGCAATGATCGATCCTCCTCGTAAAGAAGTCAAACAAGCCGTAGCAGATGCCAAATCTGCCGGTATCAAAACAGTGATGATCACAGGGGACCACAAAACGACAGCCGTGGCGATCGCACAAGAGATCGGTATTTCAGCTGAGGGCGACTTAGCCTTGACTGGTACGGAATTGGATGCTCTTTCTGAAACCGAACTAGCGGATCAATTAGACAAAATCACGGTTTATGCTCGTGTTTCGCCGGAAAACAAAATCCGTATCGTGCGGGCTTGGCAAGACAAAGGCAAGATCTCTGCCATGACCGGAGATGGAGTCAATGATGCACCCGCCTTGAAACAAGCGGATATCGGGATCGCAATGGGAACCGGAACGGACGTTGCCAAAGATGCAGCGGCGATGGTCTTGACGGATGATAACTTTGCCTCGATCATTCGTGCCGTAGAAGTTGGCCGAAACGTCTTTGACAACATCAAAAAAGCCATTTCGTATTTGTTTGCTGGAAACTTAGGTGCGATCATTGCGATCGTCTTTGCCTTAGTGATGGGTTGGGACAATCCATTTACTGCCTTGCAGCTACTCTTTATCAACTTAGTCAACGACTCATTACCAGCAATTGCTCTGGGAATGGAAAAAGCCGAACCAACCATCATGCAACGTCAGCCTAGAGATCCAAATGCAGGTATCTTCACTGGAAAAACTTTGATCTCAGTAACGTATCGCGGTATTTTGATTGCCGCTGTCGTGATTTTGGCACAATGGTTAGGGATGAGCCAATCACCTGAGTTAGGTGTAGCGATGGCCTTCTCAACACTTATCTGGAGCCGGACATTGCAAACATTGCCAGCACGCTCAAATACCGAGACTGCTTGGCAAGCTGGCCTTTTTGCCAATAAAATGGTGTGGTTGGCGATCGTCGTTTGTGGTGGACTATACAGCATTACCTTGATTCCTGGCATCCGTGAAGTCTTTGCGATTCCAGCAACCTTCACTTTAGGACATGTCGGTCTATGTATCGCAATGGCTGCTGTGGCAGTTGTTTTGATGGAAATCACAAAACTGATTATTATTGCCGTTCAAAAACGTCAAGGAAACGCCTAAAGCAAAAAACGTATCGATCCTTTGATCGATACGTTTTTTTGTCGTTTCTCCTCACTGCTTAGTTGATTTTTTTCAGCTGACTGATTTGGGCAGCGACTTGCTTCAAGAAGGCTTCTTGACCAGCCGGCTGTTCTTGGCTGTAAAGGTAGGCTTCGTATTGCTGCGTCAAGCGGATAAAATCACCATGAAACAGTGGATAGAATGCTTCGAGTCGTTGGGCATAATCAATCAACGGCTCCGCCTCGTTACGGTACAAAACTTTCGTCGTTTGCCTTAAAAACAAAGGATAGGCAGCAACTAGTGGCTGTTTGTTAAAGCGGCAGATCAACCATAAATGAATACGGAAAAACGAATGGCGGAAATAGAAAAGCAGGCCAAGTCCTAGGAGAGCTAAGCCTCCAAAGAAGCCATTACGCAGCGTTTGTTTCAGCTCCTCAGTCAACCAAACATCATCGGTAACCGCGGCTGTTGCAGAACTGCTGGTCGTGGTTTCACTACTTTCTGTTTCCGTATTGCTCGTTGGTGTTGTCTCGCTGCTAGCGGTCGGTGTTTCTTCGGAGCTAGTAGATTCTTCGGTCAACACGGGACGATCTGGATTTTGGAAACTAGGTGTCGGTTCAAAAGGCACCCAACCGTATCCGTCAAAGTAGACTTCCACCCACGAGTGGGCATTCAAGTTGCGAACGGTATAGGTAGTGATTCCGTTTTCTGTCACGGGGGATCCAGGAGAAAAGCCTTTTGCCCAGCGAGCAGGGATCTCTAAACTCCGTAGTAGAACGACCATTGCCGTGGAAAAATTGTCGCAGTAGCCGACTTGTGATTCAAATAAAAATTGATCAACGTAATCTTGCTCTTCTGCAGGCACGACGGCATCGGTCTTGGAATAGCGAAATACGAGCGGATCTTTCAAATAGCTTTCAATTGCGGTGACTCGGTCAAACAGACTGTTGCTGTCAGTGGTGATCTCAGCGGCGAGATCTCGTACCCGCTGCGGCAAAGAATCGGGTAATTGGATATAATCGATCGGAGAATCCGGATAGATCAAAGGCAGATTTTGAAGATTTTCTGCGGAAAAATCTGGATGGTCCCAATCGAGGGTCAAGGCCGTGTCTGGTAGCGAATCAATCAAATCGACCCGTTGAATAGCGTCGCTGATTTGAAAGCCACGTGCGCCGCTTTCAAGGGATAACCTACTGCGGCCATAGGGCAATGGCACATAGTCTCCATGGTTTTGGAATTGGATCCGCACTTGTTCATTCTCAGGATAGGTTTGTTGATAGCTCTGGTCAGCGATGGTGACATCGTCTGCTTCCAAGCGAACGTCTTCGCGGCTCGTACTGATCCAGCCTTTACCAGAATAAAAGTCTTTGCTTTCCACCCGCCAGTAATGCGGGGTTTCTTGTTGCGCTTCAAATAAAATCGTCGCATCATCAAGTAGTGGTCCGCCTAATTGACGATCATTTTCACTGAAACCCGTGCGAGAACCAGTGGGGGTGCCATGTTCTTCAATAAATTGATAAAAACCCAGCTGATTCAGATTTGTCCGTATAGGCGTGGAACGGGCTGCCAACTGATCCCGCACGCTCGTCTGCGGCAAGTAGACAGCAGTGACGGCTAAGCCACCAATCAATAGCATCACGCCGAACCAGGGGGTGATCGTTTGACTGGATTGAAAGGCGCTGCGCTGGATCATGGAAGAAGCCAGCGCGCAAAGAAAAATACCGATCAAATGCCACGTCAAATCAAATTGATTAAAAATCACGACTGTCAGCAAGTAGCCGATCATGGTACCGTAAATCAAGAAAAAGCGTTGATAAGCAATCGGTAAGATCGCTAAAAACAAGACCCAACTAACGATCAATGTCACCGCCGCCAGTTCGGTGATATAGCCGACTTCACCACTGAGGATCTCTTGAAAGGCACGGTGCAGGTCTAGCCAAAAACGCAGTAGCCAATCAAAAGAAAAGGCAGTCCCATAAGGAAAGATCCGATACAAGACGATCAGCCAAGCGGCTGCCAGCAAAGGCAAACTGTAACGGACTTTCGGCACGATGGTCAAAATCAAACAGACACTAAAGGCATAAGTTAAAAGGGTGAACTGATTGCCAAGGTCATAAACTGCGATAAACGGCAAGATCACCAGTGATAGACTGAGAAAGGTCAAAAGACCAATCAGTGCTTTCTTAATAAATCTCATCCTACCACCTCCTCAAGTTCATTCAACTGCCTCATTAAATCAGCGTAGGTAAACACTTGGCAGCTGTTTTTTGCTTCCAACTGACTGAGGTAGTTTTCCAGTTGTGGGGTGAAAACCGGGGCAATGAAGATAAGATGGCTGCCAGTCAAGAGCGGTACTCCTTCAGGAACTTTCTCGAAGGGAAGGATCTGGGCATAGGCAGCGGCATCCGTTTGGTAAGGGGAAGTCAATCCGTCACCAATCAAGAGCGGCTGAAAAAGTCGTTGATTTTGTGAGAAATGGTGGATCGAATAAAACAGTGTCAAGGTCTCTTCAAAAGCAGGATGATCTTCTCCCCAAAAGAGCAGAAAGATGTCTTGTTCTTCTTCGTATTCTCGTTCGCGATAGATCAATTCCTGTTGTTTGCTGGATAATTTCCAATCGATATTTTTTAATGAATCCCCTAACTGGTATTGACGGAACTGTCGAATAGAAAAATTGGGTTCCCCGTGGGTTTGGCTGCGGACTTGCTGTTTAAAAAATGGCAATAGGGCAACGGCTTCTAGCTTCAATTTCGGTAGGATCAAAATCGATTGTTTCGCACCTGCAGCGTAGCTTTTTTCAAAAAAGCCAAAGAGATCATGGCTGTACAATTGAACGGGCAATTCTTCATAGCTGCCGCGCTCCTTTGGGGTCCAAGGCAGATGGAGCCGAATCAGATTGCCTCGATAAAAGGCGCTGTGATGACTTTCCTTGAAACGATCGTCAAACTGCAAGGTGAAATCGACCAGCGGCAGCAGCGTCGGGCGATACTTGAAGACTTGCAGCGGTAAGGTGATCGCTGTCTGTGTTTCAGCTTGGATCGATTCTTCTAAAACGATTTGGACCTTCTTGAGGGAGGGCAGCAAGAATACTGCGTCAAGCAACAATAACAGAGTCAGTAAAAACCAGAGGCTCCAACCGGCATTATTATTAAAGATCACACAGTAAGCCAGCAGCAAAAAATAGGCAGCGCTAAACAACAGGAGGCGCAGCACGCGTTCAAGCTTTTTTTTCTTCATCGCTATTTCCTCGTAGGGACAGGCACCCGTTGGATCATCTGTTTCATCAAATCTGAAAGGGTCTCCGCGCTAGCATGAACGCCGCCTTTCAGTAATAAACGATGACCGAAGACTGCTGGTAAAATTCGCTGCAAGTCTTGCGGCGTGACAAAGGTCCGTCCTTCCGTCAACGCTAACGCTTTTGCCCCTTTTAAGAAGGCGATCCCACCACGAGGACTGATACCAAGGTCAATGGCATTATGCTGGCGGCTCGCTTGAACCAGCTGCAATGCGTAACGGGCGACCCGCTCATCGACATACACGTCGTCCACCATCGCTTTCAAAGCGGTCACTTCATCAGCATGTAAAATGGTTTGGATCTGATCCAAGCTTTGCTGTCGTTTTCCAGTCAAGAGGGCGAGCTCATCTTGAAAATCTGGGTAACCGATATGCAGGCGGAACAAAAAACGATCCAATTGGGCTTCAGGCAAAGGATACGTTCCTTCATATTCGATTGGGTTTTGGGTAGCTAACACAAAAAAGTGGGGACTCAATGGGTACGTTTGATTGTCG
Source organism: Enterococcus sp. AZ179 (assembly GCF_050498885.1). Classification (NCBI taxonomy): domain Bacteria; kingdom Bacillati; phylum Bacillota; class Bacilli; order Lactobacillales; family Enterococcaceae; genus Enterococcus; species Enterococcus sp. AZ179. The sequence continues at coordinate 2,738,230 of NZ_JBMHEO010000001.1, forward strand.
ATGGTGACATGATTTTCTGACATGGCTTCTAAGAGCGAGGCTTGCGTCCTTGGTGTGGTTCGGTTGATCTCATCTGCCAAGAGGACGGAGGTGAAGATCGGGCCGGGACGAAACTCGAACTGGTGGCTTTGGGAATTAAAAATCGACACACCTAACACATCGTTAGGCAAAAGGTCTGGGGTAAACTGTACCCGTTTGTAGTCACTTTGAATGGCTTTGGCTAATGATTTGACCAACATCGTTTTCCCAACACCGGGGATATCTTCGAATAAAACGTGTCCACCAGCAAGCAGCGCAGCCACGGTAAATTGGATCACATCTCGTTTGCCTAAAATCACTTTTTCCACTTCTGCGATCAAGGCATCAATTTTTTGTAATTCAGCGGTCATGAAACAACCTCCTTGCGTTCTTTTCTTCTATTGTAACGGTTTTCTAGGACTGTCGCAATTTTCGTGTAACAATTAAAGAAAATTTCAAGAATATTCAAAAAAAGGAAAATCCTGCCTGCGGGTTTGCGGAAGAAAAGCAAAAAACTTCCGAAGCGGTTCGTCGGAAGTTTGCGTTTGATAGAAAAGAAGCGACTAGAAGATGTGGTGTAAGAGGTCAGCGGCGATCTGGTCCGCCTGCCGTAAATTCCAAGCATCGGTTCCTGGCTGAGCAGTGGCAGCCGTCAGCCAGTGGATGCCTTCTGTGGGAATCCCGAAACAATAGAGGGCAGTGTAGGGGCGTTCATCTGGTCCAAGGACCTGATTGGTCTCAGGATCGATGGCGATAGCACCCGTCTCAAAAGGCACCTCATTGGGTATCGTCAACCGGTGCGGGTGAATGATCCGATCGTTTAGCAGTTGCCGCAACAAGGAATTGTTGGTTCGACGAATCGCTGTCGATGGAATGCGAGCCTCAATTAGTTGCGTCGCGTGATAGCGTGTGTCGGGAAATCGCTTTGAATACGTACAATAAGCCTCCTCGATCTCAACAGTCATGTCAGGACCTAGTAAGGTCACCACTCCGGCTTCCAACAAGGCGACCAGTTCCTGCAGTCGTTGAACCGGCGGACCGATCGATAAAAAGCTGTTAAAGGGAACGAAAGACTGCCAAAAGAGTGTTTTCAGGTCTTTTGCTGGCATTAGCTGATGATCGAGAACAAACCGAATCGGGTCACGCAGATCTTTGAAGACTTCCAAGGCACTGCTGATAGGTCCCGCTAGATTGCCTTTTTCGGCATCATGGATTTGGGTACGTAATAGCGCAATGAAAAAGTCTTGCAAGGACTGCTGCTCTTTCTGAGCAAAGGGATCGGCTAGTTGGTGCCATGACCACCATTCCCTCTTAGGAAGCTGCCATTTTTTTAGCAAGTCTTCAGATCCTTCCGTGGCAACAAAGGCGGTGGTAAAAGCGTCAAGCTGATCTTTGTCAAGCCGCTGTTTTTCTAAAAGCAGCGTCTGATAATAGACGAGTTCTGCCTCTTTCTTTAAATAGAAGAGCAGTGTCTTGCCAGCAACCGTTTTGGCTGCTTGCCAAGCAGCGAGGCGTTCAGGGGTCAAAAAAACGGGCTTTCGCTGCTGCGTTGGTGTTTTTTGATTGCGGCCACGAGGATGATACGGGACCCCCCGACGAGAACCGGCGATGATTTGCGGTTCTTCACCAGAAGGTTGATAGACGAGGGATTCATTGACTTTGACGAAGGTTCCGCCCCGACCACTGGTCAAGCGGGTGACGTAATCGTAAAAGGCAAGTCCTAGTCCCCGTAAAATCACAGGTTCGCCAGCTTTCACAGCCGTTAGATCCGTATCTGCCGCATTGGCTGGCGGTGCATAAAACCAGCCATTATTTTCTGCGGCAGCCGCCAATTGTTGTTCCCCTGATGACAGTTGGGCTTGTGAATGTCCTGTAGCTAAGACGACGGCATCAACAAGGAATGTTTGGTGAGCCGTCGTCAACTGGTAGCGATTTTTGGAAAGAGGGGTCAAAGAGCTGACCCTGTCTGACAGATGGTTGATGGTAATGGATTCAGGTAACTCTATTAACAACTGCTGATAAAACCACAGCTGATAGAGTCCATATAACGCCCGCGAGCAATGCCCGTTAGGATCAAGTGAATCAAGTGCTGTGCATTCCGCAACGAGCTCAGGGGCATGGATGGCTGCGAAATGTTTCCCTTCTGTCACTGCCCATTCGTACAAGGTAGGTCCTTTGACCACGGGGCCGCCGGTGCTTAATGTGTCATCCGTGAAAAGGGTGACTTGGCTGGTCACAGAATTCAATAGCAAATCTGCCGATTGGTCCGTGCGCCAAACTGCCCCAGGAAGAAAAGGATCAAACAGCAGCAAGTCGATGGCTTGTTTGTTTTGTTTGCTATGAGCAATCAGTCGTTCTGAAAGTGAAAGTCCACGAGGACCAGCACCAATGATCGCTATTTTCATATCACACCACCTCAATTATTCTATGGTCTTTGTGTCATCAACGGGCTAAGTCAAAAGGTGTCTTGCGGAAAATCAGCCAGTGCATGCCTAGCACCATGGCTTCATCGATAGCATCGATATAATGGAAAGCGGGCTGATTGGGTTGTTGCTGCAGCAATGGATTTTTTTGGATCGCGTCTAGGAGATCGGTTTTTACTGCATCACTGCTGGCTAAAATGATACAGTGGGGGGCAAAAGCTGCATTGTAAAATGGCAGTATGCTTGTCAGGCGCTGGACCAAAGCCGTGCGGTCTTGCGGTGCACCTTGATCCAAGTAGCCGGGTAAAAATTTTGCCTCTCCCGCTAGGGCATCTTTTCCTTCTAAAAGCGCACCATTGACTAGGAGCGTGATACCGGGCATGCTTTTTTCAGGATTGTACATGCCAACGATGGTTTGCTGCAAGGAGATCTGTTGGGCGATGCAATAGCCGATTGTTAAAATATGGGCATCGTTTTGACAGTAGAAGGGCAGTGCAGTGACCTCTGCCACGAGGGCTGCCAGCTGCCAACCGTTAAATTTTTCATACCAGCTGGAAGTCACGGTTCCTCTACTGATTTTTCCTGGTAAAAAGAGGGCGATCTGTTCCACAAAGGGAAATAATGCCAGCTCGTTCGTTACACATTCTTGAAAGCGGTGAGGGGCAACATCAGGAAAGGGCTGGTCGTGTTTTGCCAAAACCTTCCCCTTACGATCGATCAGCATGGACCAAAGAGCCAAGGAGCCATCGTGATCGATAAAGCTAAGCAAAAGAGAATGACCTCGGTCTTGATTTAGCTGATAGGTCACTGCTGGTCGTCCTAGCTCTTTTTGCTCCAGCGGACCTTTCGTGATTTCCCCCTCTGTTAACAATTCTTTTAATAATGAGTTAGTGGTGACCATGCTGATGCCGGTTTTCTTCACTAAATCGGAGGCGAATAATGCCCCGTTTTGAAACAAAGTTTTTAAAACCAGCTGTTTGTTTTGCTGGCGAATGGTATGGGTGGTAGAAGCCATAAATGTTCTCCTTAATGAAGTGATTTAATTAAGTATACCGACGGGATGAAACGATGTAAAGTTTTTAAAAGACTGACTTGACGGAAAACTTGAAAATAAGTATACTTAATTAATAACGTTAATTAAGTGATTTGGAATGAAGAGGACACGAGGTAGAGGGGAAGAGAAACGTATGATCAAATTAGTCATCACAGATTTAGACGGTACATTTTTGAACAGCCAAGGCAGTTTTGATCGGCCTTATTATGAACAAGTCAGCCAACAAATGAAAGAAGCGGGTGTTGCTTTTGCTGCGTGTACCGGCAAACAGTGTGAACGAGTGGAAGAACTGTTTGGTGAAGCCGCAGCGGATGTTTGGATTCTTGGGGATAGCGCGACCCGCATCAAACATCAAGGAGAGTACATCTTTGAATCGCTGCTGCCAAACGAATTAGGGCGGCGGATCATTGCGAAGCTCGCTGCGATTGCGCAAGATCATGTGATCATCGCTTGTACACCGACTGCGGCGTACATTGCTGACACAACCAATGAAGCGGATGCGCAGAAAGTGCGTGGCTCTTATCGGGTGGTCAAAACGGTGGCGGATTATCAAACTATCACAGAAGATTTTGTGAAGCTCACTATTTTTGATCCCAAACTACGTTGTTTTGAGCATGTCCAACAGTTAAGCGAATTTACCAATGAAGCGTACATCGTGGCTTCGGAAGCCGCTTGGATCGATATCACCAATCAAGGCGTCCACAAAGGAACGACTGTGGCACACTTGCAAGAATTGCTGCACGTCACACCCGAGGAGACAATGGTTTTCGGCGATGGCTTGAACGATTTGGAGTTGATGGCAGCTGGCACGTTTAGTTTCGCCATGAGCAATGCCTTTGAGGAAGTCAAGGCAGCGGCAGCGTTTGTGACCAAATCAAACGATGAAAATGGCGTGCTGAAAACTATCGAACGTCTGTTACCGCTACAAATGAAACAATAAAAAAATCGCTCCCTGGCAGGGACAGCGTGCACTTTCAATTGACTGAAAGTAGACTGCTGCCTGTTGCTAAGGAGCGGTTTTTTCGTTATGCATGTGGTTGACTGACGCTATAAGGATAGGCATCGGCTGACCACTCTTTGCTGCGAGGGACGATACCTAGCTGGAAGTTCAATGTACCACCGGCAGTCAATTCTTGGTGGGTGAAAAATAATCGCTCGAAGGGTTCTTCGTTCAATGTAATTTTATCCACGAAGAGCTGTTGCGGCGCATTGGGCGTGCTCTTGATCACTAAGTCTTTGCCTGAAGCAAGATGCAGTGTTGCTTGATCAAATAAGGGCATGCCAATGACATATTCGCCTGTCCCCGGTGTGACTGGATAAAAGCCCAAGGCATTGAAGATGTACCAACCAGCCATGCTGCCGTTGTCTTCATCGCCAGGAAAGCCTTTTGGTGAGTCATTGAAGCACTGTGTCAGTAGCTGCTTGATCAAGGGCTGTGCCATTTCTGGTTTGCCCAAATAGCTGAATAGATACGGATAGTGGAAGCTTGGCTGATTGGAGATCGCCAGCTGACCAAAATCGAGTGCGGCCATCTCACTCATTTCATGGATCTCGAACCCGTAGCCTTCTGTCGTATAGCGAGGTTCTTGATTGCACAAGTCGATCAGTTTTGCTTCAAAGGCCGCTTTGCCGCCGTGTGCAGTGATCAAGCCAGCGAAATCATGGTAAACAGCAAAACTACTTTGCCACGCACTGCCTTCTGCATAATCCAAGCCCCAGCGTGTGTCACTAAACTCTGGACGAAAAGCGCCATCTGGGTCTTTTGCCCGCATAAAGCCGGTCTCCTGATCGAAAATGTTGCGGTAATTTTGCGATTGCTGCTGATAATAGTCTGCTTGCTCGTCACCCAGCTGTTGCGCGACTTGTGAGATACAAAAATCACTGTAACAATAATCAAGGGTGTGATTGACCGATTCATGATGCGTCAATGGCACATACCCGTAAGTCAAATAGTCCGTCGTGCCGCGCCGACCATAATTGGGATTTTCACTTTGGACGGTGGCACCTTTTTTCATCGCTGCTAAAAATTCGGGCATCAAATCGGGACGGATACCTTTTACTGCGGCATCAGCGATCACGGCATCGATCAGCGTCCCGGGCATCAACCCCCGCTCATCAGGTGATAGCCATTTTGGTAAAAAGCCGCTTTCGCGATAACTGTTCAAAAAGCCTTCCAGCATGTCTTCCAATTGTTCGACAGCCAAGAGTGAAAAGAGCGGGTAGACAGTTTTATACGTATCCCAAAAGCCGTTGTTTGTGTACAGTGGTCCTGGTTTGATCGCTTTTGCCAAGGTATCCCAGTGCACTTTGCGACCCTCTTGATCGATTTCGAAGAAGGTTTGAGGAAACAAGAATAAGCGATAAAAATTATGATAAAAAGTAGAAACTTGTGCTTGATCGTGATGCTCGATCTCGATTTTTTGCAAAAAATGATTCCATTGCTGTTGGGCAGAAGCCAGATAATCGGCAGGAGCCCATTGCTGTTCCCGCTGCAAGTTCAAACAAGCTTGTTCGCGACTGAGAAACGAGGTTGCAAAACGGATCGTCTGTGTTTGGCAATCATCAAAGCGGAGAACGACGAAGGCTTCTTTGCCTGTCAAGGCACCTTCGATCGCCGTGATGGGTGTTTCAAAACGATAGACGAAATGGATGGTGAAGCTTTCGTCTTCGCATCCTGAAAATACGATCAGTTGACCAGCCACTGTCTGTTCATCCAACTGTTCTAAGACATAGTCACCCGGCAGTGACAAGCCAAGACCCGGCTGATCCCCGCAGTTTTCAATAGACAGCACACCGCCATACATACTGGGAATCAAAGTCGTTGTTGTTAAATACCGCTGCGTCTTGATTTTAAGAAAGGCTGGATTAAAGGTGCTTTCTTCCGGACGATACGAGCTTTGCGCATGGAAAAGGGTATTTTCAGAAAGCGTGCCGTTTATCGGCAGCATCGTCAGATGGCTGAAATCACCCATCCAAGGGCTAGGCTGATGGGTGATGCGAAAGCCCTGAAAGGTTCGATCTTCTGGATGAAACCACCAACTGCCTCGTTGATCGCTGGTTTGCGGGGCAAAGTAGTTCATGCCAAAAGGAACCCCTGTATAAGGCAGGCAGTTGCCATGGGAAAAACTATATTGGTTGTCTGTTCCGTGTCGTGTGTCGATCATTGATACGTTCACTTGGTTCACTCCTTTAATTGGGTTGATTCTCTTTTGATCAAAGAAACAGCCACTAAATGGGTGGTCGTCTCCGTTGGTAATGGGGGTGCTGCCTTCGCAGCGTTGATTTTCTCAATCACTTGGTTTCCTGCCAAGCGCCCCATCTCCGCAAAATTCTGCCCGATGGTCGTTAGTGCTGGATCAACGAGGGCAGCGGCTTGGATATTATCGAAACCAACCAGGGAAATGTTGGCAGGGACGTGCAAATCTGCTTGACGCAGTGCACGCATCAATTCGATGGCGATCAAGTCATTTTCACAGACGGCTGCCGTGACCTGATGTTCTTCCAGGTAGGCAAGCGCATTTGCGATACTGGCAGTAGCGTCGTCTAGCTTGGTGCGAAAGGTTCTTTGGTTTTTTTTCAGCGCATCGATGTAACCTAGATAACGCTGACGGACGGATTGTGGATGGTGGGTATCACCAAAAATATAAGCGATCCGTTGATGCCCCAACGCAAGTAAATGCTCCGTAGCTAGCTGTCCACCTTGAAAGTTATCTGGCATGACCGCTGGAAAATCAAACTCATGCAGCTTTTTATCTAAGGTCACGATAGGAAAGTGTTTTTCAGCACATTCGAACAGCAAGTCATAGTAAGAAAACGTATTGCTGGCGTAATAGATCAGGCCGTCGAATTCTTGCATCAGCTCAGCTGCCGTCGTTTTTTCCAAATAATCCACTGGTGTCATCAAAAGTTCAAAGCCGTGTTCTTGCATCACGGGGTAAATGCCTTCGGTAAAGTTTCCTAAAGAGAGATCATTGGCAAAGGGCAAGACAAACAAAATTCGTCCAGTCGCTTTTTTTTCCTTCAATTCTCGGACAAAGCTGCCGCTGCCTTGCACGCGATAGATCAGCTGATTTTGTTCCAGTTCCGTCAAGGCTCTTTTAGAGGTAATCCGACTGACTTGGTATTGTTCAGATAGTTCTTTTTCAGTAGGGACACGACTGCCCGGAGCTAATCGCCCTTCAACGATGGCTTCGTGAAGCTCCGAGTAAATTTTTTTATATAATGGTTGTTTCATAAGAAAACCCCTTTTGATATATCATATTTGTTAGCATACCATAAACCGATAAAAATGAAAACCCTTTAATTATTTTGAAAAAGCGCTAGACATTCACATGATTCATGATATACTAGGTTCGTAAATTGATATATCAAATCAGGGAAGGTGATGGAATGGTTTATAAAGAAATACCAACTTCAGTAGCAACATTTATGGAAACGATTACGGATCTATGCGGAGAAACGCATGCCGATTGGGCGAAAAATTTTAATGCAGCTTTTGCCAATACACTATTAACGACGGTCAAGCGTCATGAGGATGGCACGACCTTTTTACTGACGGGGGATATTCCAGCCATGTGGCTGCGAGATTCCACTGCGCAAGTTCGTCCGTATTTAGTGATCGCCAAAGAAGATGAAGACTTAGCAAGTATGATCAGCGGGTTGGTCAAGAAGCAATTCTACTATATTACGATCGATCCTTACGCAAATGCCTTTAACGAATCAGCCAATGGCGCTGGCCACCAAACAGACGATACAGAAATGAACGATTGGATCTGGGAACGCAAATATGAGATCGATTCTTTGTGTTATCCGATCCAACTGGCCTATCTGCTATATAAAAACACAGGCAGAACCGATCAGTTCAATGATGATTTTGTAACAGGCATCAAAAAAGCCTTGGAGGTGTTTGTAACAGAACAAAACCATGAGGAATCCCCGTATCGCTTTGAACGGGATACCTGGCGAAAAGAAGATACCTTGACTCATGACGGCAAAGGCGCGCCGGTGAAACCCGTTGGCTTGACTTGGTCAGGTTTTCGACCAAGTGATGATGCCTGCAAATACGGCTATTTGATTCCCTCCAATATGTTTGCGGTGGTGGTCTTAGGCTATATCCAAGAAATCTTTACGACGGTTTTAGAAGACACAGCGATCGTGGCACAAGCGAAAAAATTGCAAGCAGAGATCGAAGCAGGGATTAAAGCATACGGGTTGACCAAAAATCAAGCTGGCGAAGAAGTCTACGCGTATGAAGTGGATGGATTCGGCAATGGCACACTGATGGATGACAGCAACGTGCCGAATTTGATCGCCGCCCCTTACTTGGGGTATGGCAGTATGGAAGATCCCCTTTATCTTCAGACCCGTAAAACGTTGTTAAGCAGTGAAAATCCGTATTTCTATGAAGGCAAATACGCTAAAGGCATTGGCAGCTCTCATACGCCAGAAAATTATGTGTGGCCGATCGCCATGGCAATGGAAGGCATGACCACCACTGACAAAGAAGAAAAGAAACGAATTTTGGATCAGTTAGTGGCGACAGATGCGGGTACAAATTTGATGCATGAAGGGTTCGATGTCGATGATCCTTCGCAATACACGAGAGAATGGTTCTCTTGGGCGAACATGATGTTTTGTGAATTGGTCATGGATTATTTCGATATCCGAGTGGAAAAATAAGCAGCACGACCCACGACCGTTCGAGTGACACAAAAAGCAGTCCAACGACGCAAACAGCGAGGAGTAAAAATCAATGAAGAAACAAGTTTATATCATCTCTCACAGCCACTGGGATCGGGAATGGTACATGCCTTACGAACAGCATCACATGCGGCTAGTTGAATTGATGGATGATCTTTTAGAGTTAATTGAAAATGACCCTGAGTTCCACAGCTTCCATCTAGATGGGCAGACGATCATCTTGGATGACTATTTAGAAGTGCGACCTGAAAAACGCGAAGCGGTCAAAGCGGCCATCAAACAAGGAAAATTACAGATCGGTCCGTTTTATATTTTGCAAGATGACTTTTTGATCAGTGCTGAATCAAACACCCGTAATATGCTGATTGGAATGGCAGAAAGCAAAAAGTGGGGCACCCCTGTTATGTTGGGGTATTTCCCAGATACTTTCGGCAATATGGGGCAAACCCCGCAAATGATGCTGCAAGCCAATCTTGAAAGTGCTGCATTTGGACGTGGCGTCAAACCAATCGGCTTTGACAACGAAGTTTTACCCGATGATCAATTTACTTCCCAATATTCTGAAATGCATTGGGAAGGTCCAGATGGCAGTCAAATCTTTGGCCTACTTTTTGCCAACTGGTACTCCAATGGCAATGAGATTCCAGTGGATAAAGCAGAAGCCAAAGCTTTTTGGACACAAAAACTGCAAGATGTAGAGAAATTTGGTGCCACCAATCATTACTTAATGATGAATGGGGTCGATCATCAACCTGTCCAAAAAGACATTTCGGCAGCGATTCGTACAGCTAACGAGCTTTTCCCAGAGTATGAATTCAAACACACCAGCTTTACCGAATACCTTGAAGCGGTGCAAGCAGATCTGCCAGATGACCTAGGAACTGTCACAGGTGAATTGACCAGTCAAGAAACCGATGGTTGGTATACTCTAGCCAATACCGCCTCTTCCCGAGTCTATCTGAAACAATGGAATACAAAGGTTTCCCGCCAATTAGAAAATGTCGCTGAACCATTAGCAACTATGGCTTATGAAGCAAGCGGCAGCTATCCTCACGATATGTTGGATCATGCGTGGAAAACACTGATGCAAAATCATCCTCACGACAGTATCTGCGGCTGTTCAGTGGACGAAGTACACCGAGAAATGATGCCGCGGTTTGAAAAAGCCAATGAAATTGGTAAGTTCGTGGCAGATGAAGCGTTACGCAATTTAGTAGCCGCCATCGACACGAGCAGGTTTCCTGAGGAGAGTCGTCCCTTTGTGGTCTTCAACACCACTGGCAGCACCCGTTCTGGTTTAGTGGAAGTCGTGATCGAACTTGAGCGTAAAACATTCCGTGAAGGATTGCCAAGCAAGCTTTACCACGAATTATTGGCGAAGCCAAAAGGTTCTTATTCGGTGATCGATGAACAGGGGAAACCTGTTGCTGCGATCATCAGTGAAGAAGAGGTCCTTTTTGACTATGAATTGCCTAAAGATGCCTTTCGGATTCCTTTCATGAAACGCTTTGTCACGGTTCAAGTAGAAGCAAACCAGTTGCCGGAATTTTCATGGCAGACCTTTGCCCTAGTGGAAAAAGCCGCTACGCCAGTAGAGAGCGCACCGATCGTTTCAGAAGGAGGGCGTAAACTTGCCAACGCACATTTGGAAGCCGTCATTACTGAAAACGGCAGCTTGACGATTACAGACAAAGCAACCCAAAAAACGTATCGCAATTTACTGGTTTTCGAGGATGTGGGGGATATCGCCAATGAGTACATCTTCAAACAACCAGAAGGGGATCAAGCAATCTTATCGACGCAATTTCCGCATCAGGTGACGATCGAACAAAACGATCCGCTGGTGGGAATTGTGCGACTGACACAAGAATTACAGATTCCTGTTTCAGCAGATGACCGTTTGTTAGAAGAACAAAAAGCTGTCGTCGATTTCCGTTTCCGTAAAGCACAGCGGAGTCAAGAATTGGTTGCTTTCAAGATCGAGACGGAGATTCGCTTAGAACGAACCAGCAACCGCCTGGCATTTAAAACCACCGTCAACAACCAAAGCAAAGATCACCGACTGCGGGTTTTATTCCCAACAGGGATCATCACGGATTTCCATGAAGCTGACAGCATTTATGAAGTCGTAAAACGGCCGAATCAGGTTTCCAGTCATTGGGAAAACCCAACGAATCCGCAGCATCAACACGCCTTTGTCAACTTGCATGATGAAACAGGCGGCATGACGGTTTCTAATTTTGGTTTGAACGAATATGAAATCGTGAAGGATCAGATCTGCTTGACCTTGTTGCGCTGTACGGGAGAGCTAGGCGATTGGGGCTACTTCCCAACACCAGAAGCGCAATGCTTAGGCAGCCACACCTTTGAATATGGCGTAGCCTGTCATGGGGCTCCTGAAGAACGTTATGAAACGTATCGCCAAGCACAAGCTGCCCAAGTTCCTTGGACGGCAAGCCAGACCGACAAGCATCAAGGCAAGCTAGCCAGCAGCAACCAATACATGGAAGCTCATGGAACAACGGTAGCTATCACCGCCTTAAAACGCAATCGCCAAGACCAGCAGATCGTTTTGCGGGGCTATAATTTGGCGGATCAAGCCACTGCCTTTCATGTGCAAAAAGAGCAGGCGACACTCTGTCTGTTGAACCTATTAGAGGAAGAACAAGCATCGTCCGTCAATGAGCAATTACACCCATATGAAATTCGAACCATTGGAGTAAAGGAGTGAGAAATGATGGTTTACGGAGGAATTGAAGCCGGCGGCACAAAAATGATTTGTGCCGTTGCCGATGAACAGCTGACGATCATCGCCCAAGAGTCGATCCCAACGACAACGCCAGAGGAAACGTTAGCGGCGATCTTTGCCTTTTTCGATCCCTACGATCTCGTGTCATTAGGGGTCGGTTCCTTTGGTCCGATCGGGATCGATCCAACCCAAGCGACCTATGGCCACATACTAGCCACGCCGAAACAGGGCTGGCAGCAGTTCGATTTTCTCGGTGCGTTGAAGAAGCGCTACCCAGAGACAGCATTTGCTTGGACAACAGATGTCAATGCTGCCGCTTATGGAGAATTACGCCAAGGAGCGGCACAAGGCAAAGACAGCTGTGTCTATTTGACGGTAGGGACCGGCATTGGCGCCGGGGTCGTTCGTGAAGGAAAGATTTTCGAAGGGATCGGTCATCCAGAAATCGGTCATACCTATGTCAAACGCCACAGTGAAGATATGTATGCTGGTACATGCCCGTATCACGGCGACTGTTTGGAAGGATTAGCCGCAGGGCCTTCTTTGGAAGGACGTACGGGGATCAAAGGACAAGACTTGCCGCAAGCGCACGAGATTTGGGGGTTGCAGGCCTTTTATCTAGGGCAAGCGCTGGTCAATATCACGTTAACTTTAGCACCTGAGATAATCATTTTAGGCGGTGGGGTCATGAATCAGCCGCATTTACTCGCTCAAATCCAACAAGCCTTCCTGAAACAAATGGCAGGCTATATGGAGACACCACCAGTGGAAGACTACATCGTCACTTGGGGCTTGCCGAACAAAAGTGGCATTATCGGCTGTCTCTTGTTAGGCAAAGAGCAGGTGACTGCCCATGACTAGCCTGCATTTTCCTAAAGATTTTTGGTGGGGAGCCGCTGCCAGCGGTCCGCAAACTGAAGGACGAACGGCCGATGATGGCAAAGGCGATTCGATTTGGGACTATTGGTACGCAACGGAACCAGAACGCTTTTATCAAAAACGGGGACCCAAAGATACCGTCCAGCTGCTGCAGCGTTACCCAGAAGATGTAGCATTGATGAAAGAGATTGGCTTTAATTCTTTTCGAACCTCGATCCAGTGGAGTCGCTTGCTGCCAGAAGGAAGAGGAGCGGTCAATCAACAAGCGGTGGCGTTTTATCGCGAGTACTTCGCCACTTTGATCGAAAATGGCATCGAGCCTTTCATCAATTTGTATCATTTTGATATGCCGATGGCACTGCAAAAAGAAGGCGGCTGGCTCAATCGCGAGACTGTCACAGCATTTGCAGATTATGCCGCTTTGTGTTTTGAGTTGTTCGGTGATCAAGTCCGTCATTGGTTCACGCAAAATGAACCGATCGTGCCAGTGGAGATGGGGTATTTGTATCAACAGCATTACCCAGCAGAAATCAACTTGGCACATGCGGTGCAAGTCGGCTACCATGAAGCACTCGCCAGCGCTTTAGCGATCCAACGCTTCCGTCAGTCTCAGCAATCAGGCGAAATCGGCATCATCTTGAATTTGACACCGACCTATCCGAAAGATCCGAATGATGAAAAAGATGGCCAAGCGGCGCAACTGGCAGATGCCTTTTTCAACCGTTCCTTCTTAGATCCAGCGGTCAAAGGCACCTTTCCGGAAGAATTGATCACTATCTTAAACGAGTTGGCGATCATGCCAGAAACCAGAGCAGAAGATTTGCAGATCATTAAAGAAAACACGGTCGATCTCTTGGGGGTCAACTATTATCAGCCGCGGCGGGTGCAGCAAAAGCGTTATGCCAAAACAGCGGACACTCCAATGCCAGAAGATTACTTCGATGTTTATGATTGGCCAGAAAAGAAAATCAATCCCCATCGAGGCTGGGAAATTTATGAACGAGGCATTTATGATACCTTGATCAACCTACGAGACAACTACGGCAATATCCCTTGTTATATTTCAGAAAACGGCATGGGAGTCGAAGATGAAACACGCTTTATCGATGCCAGCGGTCAGATCCAAGATGAGTACCGCATCACCTTTATCAAAGATCATTTGCGGTATGTTCACCAAGCAATCCAAGAAGGCAGCCGGTGCCGCGGGTATCACATGTGGACTTGCATGGATAATTGGTCTTGGCTGAATGAATTCAAAAATCGTTACGGGTTTATTGCCGTTGATTTGGCTACCCAAAAACGCACCATCAAAAAGTCAGGTGAGTGGTTCCGCGAAGTGATTCAGCAAAACGGCTTTGTCGATTGATCCTTTGTAAAAAACAACTCAATGAAGCGTCCTATCTTGCAAAAGGTAGGACGTTTTTTTGGTTTTTAGAGAATAAAAACAAAATATAAACAAAGACCTTTAATTTGTTTCATTTTATCTTTAGTTTGTTCCTTATTTTTTAGGGATGAAAGCGTTATTCTAGTAGCATGAAGGAGATGATGAGATGTGAAGAAAAAGGGGTTTTGGAGGAATGTCTGGCAATACAAAGCGTTAATATTGATGGCTTTGCCAGGTGTTGTCTGGTTTATCTTTTTTTTCTATATACCTGTATTCGCAAATGTGGTGGCGTTCAAAGATTTCCACATTTCACCAGACGGCTTTTTTGCCAGTTTGAAACAAAGCCCGTGGGTCGGCTTTGATAACTTTAAATTTTTATTTGCATCCAATGATGCTTGGCTGATTACTAGAAATACGTTACTCTACAATATCGTATTTTTAGCATTCAACCTATTCTTTGCGATTGCCTTTGCCATTATAATGAGTGAGCTACGCAATAAGCGTTTGGTAAAAGTTTATCACACGATGTCACTGTTGCCGTACTTCCTTTCTTGGGTGGTTATTTCGTACTTTGTCTATGCCTTTTTGAGTCCAGACAAAGGGATCATCAACCAATGGATCACGGGTATGGGCGGTGAAGGAATCAACTGGTATGCTGATCCGAAATGGTGGCCGTTTATTTTCGTCTTTATGAATGTCTGGAAGAGCTTAGGCTACAACAGCATCATCTATTATGCGTCAGTGGTCGGGATCGATCAAACGTATTACGAAGCCGCGATGGTCGATGGCGCCAGCAAATGGCAGCAGATTAAAAATGTGACGTTGCCACAACTGATTCCAATGATTTCCGTCTTGTTGATTTTGAACATCGGTGGGATCTTCCGTGCCGACTTCGGACTTTTCTATCAAGTCCCACGAAACTCTGGGGCGTTGTACCAAGTCACCTCCGTTTTAGATACGTACATTTATAATGGACTGACTGCCACAGGCGACTTCGGGATGACCGCAGCTGCCGGCCTTTATCAATCAGTGGTTGGGGCATTATTATTACTAACAGCGAATTTGGTTGTTCGTAAACTAGAACCAGATTCAGCATTATTCTAAGGAGGATGGATAAATGAAGAAAAAAGTAACGAAAGTCGAGATCCGCTCCTTTAACCCAACGGTCAACCTGATTTTTAATATCGTGATCGGTCTGTTCGCGATTTCCTGTGTCTTGCCGTTTCTCTTTGTGATCGCGATCTCATTGACCAGTGAAACCTCTTTGGCAGAAAACGGCTATCGCTTTTGGCCACAAGAATTTTCGTTCGCAGCATATACCTACCTGTTTAGCGGACAAATGAGCAGCAAAATTTTCCAAGCATTTGGCGTATCTATTTTTATCACTGTTTTTGGTACCTTCGTCAATGCAACGATGACTTCACTATATGCCTATGTCATCTCTCGCTCAAATTTTCCATTCCGTCGGTTCTTTACGATCTTTGCTTTGATCACCATGTTGTTTGCGCCAGGGATGGTTGCCAATTACTTAGTGATGGTCAACTTGATCCAATTGAAAGACACGATTTGGGCGTTGATTTTACCCCTTGCCTTAGGGCCTTTTAATATCCTTGTTATGCGGACCTTCTTTAAAAAGACGGTACCAGATAGTATTATAGAATCTGCGCGCATCGACGGTGCCAGCGAAATGAAGATTTTTCTGTCCATCGTGTTGCCCTTAGCGGTTCCAGGGATCGCAACGATCAGTCTATTTGCCGCTCTTGGCTATTGGAACGACTGGTTCAATGCATTGTTGTATATTCAAAAAGACTCTTTAGTGCCGTTACAAGCACTTTTGATGCGGATTCAAAGTAACTTGGACTATCTAGCCAAAAGCTCTGGTATGGCTGCCCAGATCCAAGGTGGTTTGGCCGCTTTGCCAAGCGAAACTGCTCGCATGGCAATCGTTGTTGTTGCAACCTTACCGATTGCGATCACCTATCCATTCTTCCAACGGTATTTTGTCGGTGGTCTGACAATTGGTGGCGTCAAAGAATAATCAAATGAGTATAGGGAGGAAACAAAAATGAATTTGTGGAAAAAAACAGCTTTTGCTGGGATGGCCGCAGCGGCAACTTTGGGAATGGCTGCCTGTGGGTCGAACGGCGCAACATCCGATTCAGAGAACAATGCAGACGGCGTAACGACTTTATTGATGTATCAAGTCGGGGACAAGCCAGAAAACTTTGATCAATTAATGGAGATCGCTAATAAACGCATTGAAGAAAAAACCAACGCTCGCATCGATCTGCAGTACATCGGCTGGGGAGACTGGGATCAAAAAATGAGCACCATCATTTCATCGGGTGAAAACTACGATATTTCTTTTGCCTCAAACTATGTTGCCAATGCGCAAAAAGGCGCGTATGCAGATTTGACGGAGTTAGCACCAAAATATGCCAAAGAAGCGTATGATCAATTAGACGAATCTTATATCAAAGGCAATACGATCGACGGAAAATTATATGCCTTTCCAGTCAACGGCAATATTTATGCCCAACAAGTCTTGACCTTCAATAAACAATATTTAGACAAATATGATTTGGATATCAGCGGGATCGAATCTTATGCAGATGCCGAAGACGTGTTGAAGAAGTTCAAAGAAGAAGAACCAAACATCGCACCGTTTGCGATCGGACAAACCTTTAATGTTTCTGGAAACTATGATTATGTGATTGGGAAAGATTACCCATTTGCTGTCAAATTGGATGGCGATACAACGAAGATCATCAATCAATACGAAGATGATGAACAAATGGAAAACTTGAAATTGATGCACAAATGGTACAACGAAGGCTTGATCCCAACCGATGCAGCCACCAATACAACTGGTTACCCATTAGAAGGCAACACATGGTTCATGCGTGAAGAAACCCAAGGACCAATGGATTACGGTGATACGATCTTAAGCAATGCCGCAGGTCATGAATTGGTTTCACGTCCAATCACGAAACAATTAAAATCAACCGGACAAGCGCAAATGGCAAACTTTGTCGTAGCGAATGTTTCGAAAAACAAAGAAAAAGCAGTGGAAGTGTTGGGCTTGTTGAACAGCGATCCTGAATTGTTGAATGGATTGGTTTGGGGTGTCGAAGGTGAAGCATGGGAAAAAATCGAAGGCCAAGACAACAAAATCCGTCTCCTTGATGGCTACTTGCCAAATACCCGGATGGCTGCTTGGAACACTGGGAACAACATGATCCTTTACACACAAGAATCCATCACAGACGATATGATCAAAGAGCGTGATGAAAACATTGCTAACGCGGAAGCATCACCAATCTTAGGGTTCAACTTCAAGACTGATAATGTGAAAACAGAAATCACGAATATCGCCAATGTCATGAACCGTTACAAAGCAAGTTTAGCAACCGGAACGATCGATCCAGAAGAAAATGTTCCGAAACTAAACGAAGAATTAAAAACCGCTGGCTGGGAGAAGGTCCGCGATGAAATGCAAAAACAATTTGATGAGTACCGCGCAAGCCAAGAATAAGTAACAGGTGGTTCTCATAAATCAATAGATCAAGCAAGCCGGAGGCTAAACGCATCAGGACCAATGGTTCCCACGTCTAGCTTTTGGCTGCTTTTTCTTTTAAAGTAAATAGCAAAATCTTTGATAAAAACGTTACTTTTGTTTTTAACGTTCAAACAGCAAGCATGTTGCATCTAAAACGTACATAGCATTAAAAGATTCTCAGGTAGCTTGAGTAGGAAGCTGGAATCATGCTACATTTTCGGTAGGGAACAAATAAGGGAGGAATTTTAAATGGAAGAAACAGCAAATAGCGGGTTGGTCAAGGGCTTTCGCTTGATTTGGGCGATCGTGAAGTTGAATTTGTTTTTTGTCGTATTGACGCTTGCCGGTGGGGGAATCTTAGGGATTGGTCCAGCGTTTCATACCATCAGTGCTTTGATCCACGAAGATGGACTAAATTATGAGAATCAAAGTTTTCGTAGCGCATGGCGCATTTGGCGCAACGTCTTTGTCAAGGCCAATAAGCAGTTTTATCTGTTCTTCCTACTGACAGGGTTCTTAGTGTATAACCTGTATTTAGCTACCCAGATCCAAGGCTTGATTTGGTTGATGATCTCTTTTGTTTTAGTTGTTGTCAGTGGATTGAGTGTTTTACTGTACCTGTTAAGTGTGGTTTTTGACACGTCTTATGAGATATCCTTGTGGAATAACCTGAAATTGTCCTTTGTGTGTCTGTTTCTTCATATGGCGACCTTTCTAAAATTGCTGGTTGGGATCGCTAGTATTCTAGTTTTTACTTGGATGATGAAAGGGCTCTTGCTCTTTGGAACATTCAGCTTACTGATTTTATGGTGCCATGTGGCGATCAGTCAGGAAAAAAACGTCATTGATCGGGATTTGGCACATGACTAAGTGGCGTTTTCGTTTGTTCAAACATGATTTTTTGATCAATCAGTTGATGCAGCTGTACAGTGTACTCTTGGTGATCATCTCCATCATTATTATGTTGGTCCTGACCGCTTATACCGGAGCGGATCGTTTTACTACGAGTGAACGTTTAGTGGAGAGCACAAGCTTGCAGCTGGATGCTTACGTGCAAGATCAAAATACCGTTGTTTCAACGGTACTTGGCGAATTTACTAGTTCAGATACCGCCTTTGAATCATTACGCAACTATTTGCAGCTTTCATTGCCAGATTATTTTTCCTATAGTAATGATATTTTTCGCCAGACGGGACAAAGTGTTTACTTGCCCAATATTCTCTATCGTTTGATTCGTAATCATCCTAGTATCGAAGAGATCATCATTCAATTGGATGAAAGCAATGAGACATTAGTGGCAACGCCGGATACACCTTATGGAGAAAAACACAGCGGCAAACAGATTGATTTAAAAAATCGTCTGTTTTTTGTTCGTTCGATCGCCCAACCAAGTAATTATGCCCAGCCCTTAGGACAAGTCTACGTGATCTTTCGTTCAGACGATGTTTTAGCCAATCGACAAGAAGACAACCAAGTTCATGGAATCAACAGTTTTTTGTTTACCTCAAATGGTCAGCGCCTTTACAAGGATGCCACGAACCTCAGCAAGGAAACTTTAGCTAAAATAGATCAGGCGGTTGCTCACGGAACCATTCACGACACTCTTTCGAAAGACTTTTATATCAAAAAACAAACCACTGTCAGCGGAGAAGTGTCCCTGGTTTTGTTGTCAAAAAGGGTGATCTGGCGTGATATTTTTTCTAGTGCCATCTGGATCTTTAGTTTCGGGATCGGGATTCTCTTATTAGTCCTATGGGTGCTTCATCGCACCTTTAAGCGCTATACATCGCAAGTACAGCAGATCGTCTATGCGACGAAAGAAGTCAGCCAAGGGAATTTTGACAAACGGATCGATACCGCCAATGTCCAACAAGAGCTGAAAGAAATCGCAGAAGCCATCAATCAAATGACCTACAGTATCAACGAGTACATCAAAGATATTTACACGCTAGAGATCAAACAACGGGATGCCGACATGCGGGCATTGCAAGCCCAGATCAATCCGCATTTTCTCTATAACACCTTAGAATACATTCGAATGTATGCCTTGAGCCGCAACCAAGAAGAGCTGGCAGATGTCGTCTATGCCTTTTCGGCACTGCTACGGAACAATACGACGCAAGAAAAGACGAAGACCTTAAAAGAAGAAATCGATTTTTGTGAAAAATATGTCTACTTGTTTCAGATGCGCTACCCAGATAAGATCGCCTATCATGTAACTATCGATCCGACATTAGAACAGTTGGAATTGCCGAAGTTCACGCTGCAGCCGCTTGTCGAAAACTATTTTGTTCACGGTATCGATTATCAGCGCAATGATAACGCCATCAGTATCAAAGCTTATAAAGAAGCCGATCAGATCGTGATTGAAGTCAAAGACAATGGCAAAGGCGCAGATCCGCAGCAGTTAGCGATGATTCATGAAGAACTGCAAAATCAGGAGATCGGAGCCCAAACCTCGATCGGGATCAAAAATGTTCACGAACGGTTGCGGGGAATGTTCAACGGCGCCTATCAAATGGATGTTACGTCTCAAGCAGCCGCTGGGTTTACGGTCAAGATCCGTCTAGATGAAAACAGTTTGCAAAGGGGGCATGAGGCAGATGTATAAAGCAATGTTCGTTGACGATGAATACATGATCTTGCAAGGGCTGCAGATGATCTTGCCTTGGCAAGAGCTGGGCTTTGAGGTGGTGCATACAGCGAAAAGTGCTAGTGAGGCTCTCGAGTATCTACAAGAACATTCCGTTGATTTGCTGATCACGGATATTCGGATGCCAGAAATGAACGGCATCGATATGATCCGCCAAGCGCAAGCGTTTGGGAATCGATTCTTCTCGATCATTCTCTCAGGCTATCAAGAGTTTGCCTTTGTCAAACAAGGCATGGCGTTAGGTGTGCGTAATTATCTGGTCAAACCTGTTAACAAAGAAGAACTGCGTAGCAGTGTTCAAGCAATTGCAGCTGAGTTAGAGGAGCAGCAAAAACTGTTGGCAGAAAAAGAACTTTATCAAGAATCAAGCCTGTTGCTTTGGTTGAATGATGAATTGAACGAAAGCGAGTACCTCCATTTGCTGGCGCAACAGCGGGTGCCGCTAGCAGCACCCTTTACCGTTTTGCAGTTCAATGGGACTGCCGAGATCTTACAAAAAATCACGACGTTTTTTCAGCAAAACGATCAGCCATTGATCTTACCAGGACGATTAGATGAAAACCAAGTGATCATTACCGCAGCCGGACCAAGACAGCAAATCAACGCTGACCTAAAAGCACTGGCACAGCAGCTTGATAGTAAAGACTGGCAGTTGATCATGAGCGAAACCATCAACGAGTGGGAGAATTTGTATAAAGCCTATGAAAAAATCAAACAGGTTCAGTCACTGCAAGCCTTCTACCCAGATCTGTTCTTACAAGAACAGACGATCCACGTGGATATATTAGAGCGAAACGAAGAACTCCCGTTTCTATCTTTTAACAAAGCACTGACCATCGGGGATGTTAAAACGATCCAACATGAGTTGGATAAAATGTTCGCTATTTTGGAACAAACCCAAGCAGACCCTGAGCATGTTCGTTATGTTTCTTTTTTATTGTTCAATGATATTTATCGGCAACTGCCGGTGCTTTCCCAAGAAAACCATGAGCAGATTTTAGCACGAATCCGCGAGTCCAATACATTGGCAGATTTGCGGCAACTCTTTGATGATGTGCTGGAATTGGCTAAATCACAACCGCCGCAAAAACGTTATTCAGAGATCGTTCAAAAGACGATCCAGCTGATTGAAGAAGGTTATACCCATGATTTGACGGTCAAATCAGCGGCAGAAGAACTGCACGTTAGTGTTGTTTATTTGGGGCAGCTCTTTAAGAAAGAAACGGAAATGAGCTTTAATCAGTATGTCAATCTGGTGCGCATCAAGCAAGCCCAACAGCTGCTGCTTCATTCGAAAGCCACGATCAGTGAGATCGGGGATCGCATTGGTTACAACAATACTAACTATTTTTCCAAAATGTTTAAGAAATTGAATGGTTTGACCCCCAAAGAGTTTCGCGATACCTATGAACAGCATTATGAATCCCTTGATTGAATTTAGATTTCTTCAAAAAAAATCCGGTTTTTGTGATTAAATGATAGTAATTGTGACGCTTTCACGGTAAACTAAGAGAGGAAAAATAAAGAAGAGAGCGTGATGTTGTGAAAGAAACCAAAAAATTTGCACAAGTTTTGATAGGTACCGGGCTGATTGCGTTAGCCATATCCTTATTGATCACTGCCCATCAAGGATATGATACGATCAGTACGTTTTTGTTAGGAATTTTGAATTTTATCGATGTCCCTTTTTGGATAGCCAGTTTGTGTTTTAACATTGTTGTTTTGTTGATCGTTGCAGTCTTTGATCGTGCCGAATTAGGCATTGGCAGTTTTATCAACGGGATCGGCTTAGGCTTGTTGATTGGGATCTTTGAACCAGTGATGGACAAAGTATCAATTCATTTGCCTTTCTACCCATGGATCGCTATTTTCGCTGCACCGATCTTATTTGGCATCGGCGCCGGCATTTACGTTTCTTCCAACAAAGGGTCGGCCGCACTTGAAGCCTTGACTGCCTTGATCTACAAACGAAGCAAATTGACCCAAAAAACGATCCGTATCGGATTGGATGCTGCGATGGTCTTGATCGGTTTTGCGTTAGGCGCCAGTGTGGGGTTAGGTACTCTCTTGTGTATCGTCTTTATTGGCCCAATCTTTGAAGCCACCATGAAAACCATCGCTGCCCGGAGGAAAAACGCCTAGCCTTGAGAATAAGTCGGAAAAAGCTGTCTGTGAGGGCAGCTTTTTTGCTGCTTCTATTTAAGGAAATCATCTGAAGAAAGAGGAATCCTGATTTCCTTAAGATTCTCTGGGTAAAAAAAGTGTTTTCTCCATGGTTCCCGACTGATTGGACTTGGTATACTGATAAGACGAGCAAAGGAGAAGTGAAAATGAAAAGTTATCGTTCGACGATTGCGGCTTGCTTTGTAGGGTACATCGTTCAAGCCGTGATCAATAATTTTGCCCCCTTATTATTTTTGACCTTTCAAAGCCAATACCAGCTACCAATCAGCCAGATAACTTTGTTGGTCAGTTTTAACTTTTTGACTCAGTTAGCCGTCGATTTTGCAGCAATCTTTTTTGTAGACCGTATCGGCTATCGTATTTCGATCGTAGCGGCGCATTTTTTTGCAGCGATCGGCTTGATTGGTCTAGCCGTTTTTCCCTTATGGTTTCCGACCCCGTTTAGCGGATTGTTAGCAGCGGTTTTGTTGTATGCCATTGGCGGTGGCTTGCTGGAAGTCTTAGTCAGTCCCATCGTTGAAGCCTGTCCAACGGAACATAAGGAAAAAACGATGAGCATGCTGCACTCGTTTTATTGCTGGGGGTACGTGGGGGTCGTTTTGTTCTCAACGGCGTTCTTCATGGTGTTCGGTATTCAACAGTGGCCGATTTTAGCGATCGTCTGGGCGCTGATCCCGTTGGTCAGTTTGTTTTTCTTTACCAAAGTCCCGTTGGCGCCAATCGTTGCCGAAGGAGAACGAGGGTTGACCACTCGGCAGCTCTTTTCCTTGAAAAGCTTTTGGCTGTTTCTGGTGATGATGGTCTGTGCTGGAGCCAGCGAACAAGCAGTCAGCCAATGGGCATCGACCTTTGCTGAACAGGGCTTAGGTGTTAGTAAGACACTAGGCGATTTGGCAGGACCGATGGTTTTTGCCTTGATGATGGGGATCTCCCGCTTGCTTTACGGCAAATTTGGAGAACGAATCGATTTGAAACGCTTTATGTTTTTGAGTGTTTTGCTTTGCCTACTGGCGTATATGATGATCGGCTTTGCTTCATTGCCATTGATCGGGTTCCTTGGCTGCGGCTTAAGCGGTTTTGCCGTAGGGATCATGTGGCCGGGGGTCTTTAGTCTTTCTGCGCAATACATTCGCAACGGCGGGACGGCGCTATTTGCTTATTTGGCATTAGCGGGAGATCTAGGATGTTCAATCGGACCCGCTGTCGTCGGTAGCATCGTCGAATGGACGGGACAACAGCTGCAGGTTGGGATTTTAGGTGCGATCATTTTCCCGATCATCTTGCTGGCAGGAATTTATTTGGTTCAACAAATGCACAAAAAACGACAGCTTCCGTTGCTGGTTTTTCAAGAATCCACAAAAGAATAAAAAAATTTTGGAGCAAATGCCGTCTTTTCATGGTATTTGCTTTTTGTTTTCTGAAATTCCTCTAGTCAAGATAGTTTCTATCCGCTATACTTTGACTTATTCATTTAAAAAGGAAGTGATGTTGTGAAAAGTCAATTGAAAAAAGAAATCAGTTTTTTTGGGGCATTATCGACAGTAATGGGAACGGTGATTGGCGCCGGCGTGTTTTTCAAAGCAGCGGCTGTGGTCCAGCAGACCCAATCGACTGGATTGACCTTGTTGGTTTGGCTACTTGCCGGCTTTCTAACGATTTGCGGCGGCTTGACCGTGGCAGAGTTAGCGACGGCGATTCCTGAGACCGGCGGACCTATTCGATATATCGAAAGAATTTATGGGAAATTACCCTCCTTTTTATTAGGCTGGGCACAAAGTATCATTTACTTTCCAGCGAACGTGGCGGCTTTAAGTATTATTTTCGCAACACAATGTTTGAACTTATTTCATCTACCTAGCAATTATTTGCTTCCTTTATCGATTTTGACCGGAACGAGTGTGACCTTGATTAATCTTTTGGGAACAAAAGCTGCAGCTCAAGTCCAGTCCGTCACCTTAGCAGTCAAGCTGATTCCGATTGCGGTGATTATCGTGGCTGGCCTGATGACACCAGGGCAAGTATCGGTCTCATTGGTGGATTTTTCTTCCAATACTCAAGGCTCCCTTGCAGCTGGTATCAGTAGTGCCCTCTTAGCAACCCTTTTTGCTTATGATGGCTGGATGGGGGTCGGCAATGTCGCTGGAGAAATGAAGCGACCCGAAAAAGATTTGCCAAAAGCCATCATCTTTGGGTTGAGTTTTGTTACCTTGGTGTATGTGTTGATCAATGTTGCCTTTTTAAAAACATTGCCGATCGATCAAATCGCTGGTAATTTGAACAGTGCCTCAGAAACTGCGATGGCCTTGTTCGGCAGTTTTGGCGGAAAATTGGTCACGATCGGTATCTTGATCTCTGTGTATGGCGCATTGAACGGCTATACAATGACTGGCTTGCGGGTCCCATATGCGATGGCGTTGGAAGATGAGATTCCTTTCAGCAAGACCTTTGCGACCTTAAGTAAAACCACTAATGCACCCTATGCGGCGGCCTTTTTACAATTAGGGATCGCTTGTATCATGATGCTTTTAGGCACCTTTGATCTTTTGACCGATATGCTGGTTTTTGTTATGTGGTTCTTTAGTGTATTATTGTTTGTAGGAGTTTTTCGTTTGCGAAAAACAGAACCGCAGATGAAGCGTCCGTATAAAGTTCCCTTCTATCCAATCATTCCCTTGATTGCGATTTTAGGTGGCTGTTTTATCTTGATCATGACCTTGATCAATGACACGTGGTTAGCAGTCGTGGGAATCGGCGTGACGTTACTAGGAATTCCCGTTTTTTATGGAAAAGCAAAAGGAAAAGCGAGAGGGGCGAAAGAATGAAGATCGTTGTACTTGATGGCTATGCGTTGAATCCAGGGGATTTGGCTTGGCAAGGGTTTGAAGAATTAGGAGAGGTGACGGTATATGATCGTACCTCATATACAGATAAACAAGAAATAATTGATCGAATCGGTGATGCCGAAGCGATTTTGACAAATAAAACACCGATCACCGCTGATGTGCTCAAAGCATGTCCGCAATTGACCTACATTGGGGTCTTAGCAACTGGATACAATGTCGTTGATTTGGCAGCAGCGAAGGAACAAGGAATCACCGTGACCAATATTCCTAGCTACAGTACCAATGCAGTGGCACAAGCGACCTTTGCTTTGCTGCTGGAAGTGACGAACCAAGTGGGACACCATAATCGTTCCGTGCATCAGGGTGACTGGCAAACCAGCAAAGATTTTTCTTATTGGCAGACGCCATTGATGGAATTGGCAGGCAAAACGATTGGGCTGATTGGATATGGTGCGATCGCTCAAGCAGTTGCCACGATCGCACATGCGTTTCAATTGAAAGTAATCTACTTTAATCATCGACCAAAACCAGCACAAGCTGCTTGGGCAAAACAAGTGTCGTTGGCGGAACTGTATCAAGAAGCAGATATCATTAGCCTTCATGTTCCACAGTTTCCTGAGACAGAAAAAATGGTCGATCGCACAGCATTGGCACAAATGAAACCTTCTGCGATCCTGATCAATACCTCGCGTGGCGGCTTGATCGATGAAGCGGCAGTTGCTGAAGCGCTGCAAACTGGGCAGATCGCAGCCTTGGCGGCAGATGTCGTCTCGAAAGAACCGATTGCAGCGGACAATCCCTTGTTGCAAGCACCAAATTGCTATTTGACGCCGCATATCGCTTGGGCGCCCGTCGAAACCCGACGTCGTTTGATGGGGATCGCTGTGGCGAACTTAAGCGGCTTTAAAGCAGGGACGCCACAAAACGTCGTGTAAGCAAAACGAGCAAAAGGACTTTGACAAAGCAGGCGACTAGCAAAGCAGTTAGTCTCGCCAACACAGTAACCATTTCGACCAGTCAGCCAGCTTCACAAGGTGATTGGTCGTAGGACTGGTGGTTTGTCTAAGTTCTTTTTTTGCTGAAAAAGAAAGGAGACGGTCTTGAAAAAGTATTATTATCTAGCGGCCTTTGTTAGCTTGGTTGTCTTGAGCTGGCTGATCCAAACCCAAAGCAGCCGCTTTTATGCACAGCCGATCATAGAAGTACAAACGGTTCAAGTCACCGCCGACCAGCAGCAGATTCAAGGGATCCTTCTTAACGGAGAAGAAGCTGGGGTACTGCGGACAGTCATTACAGAATACACGCCCAACGGTGCGATTCATCCGTTGTATCAGACCGGACAACAGCTGCTTTTGCAAAAAGAAGGGGATGGCTGGCAGGTACAAGCACAAAAACGGGATGGGTATCTCTTTTTCTTCCTTGCCTTATTCCTGATGGCAGTAGTCGCAATTGGTGGCAAAAAGGGCTTACGGGCTTTGCTTAGTATCTTTGTGAATACTGGCTTGCTGCTACTCTTTCTTTGGTTTCACAAAGGCAACAGCTCCTTTTCATTGGTCTTTTTGATGATCGTTTTTACGATCGTCTCGTTGGTTTTGACGATGGGGATTTCCTATGGCTTTCGTACGATCGACAGCCGCAAAATCATTGCCTCGTTAGCCAGCGTCCTCTTGGCGTTTTTTCTCTGTCGGTTCGCCATGGATCTTTTGCAAGATCATGGGTTGCGCTATGAAGAAATGTCGTTTCTGACCCGTCCGTATCGCAGTGTCTATCTAGGGAGTCTGCTGATTGGCGCGATTGGTGCCAGCATGGACAATATCGTCATGCTGATTGCCAGTCTAGATGAGATCCAGCGCATCAATCCCCAGACTAGCCGCAAGGAACGATTAGCGATCGGTCGGTCCATCGCGCAAGATACGACTTCTTCGATGATCAATGTCTTGTTGTTTGCTTATTTAAGTGGGAGTATGCCAGCGCTATTGTTTTACCTAGCAAATGGCTGGCTGCTGTCGCAAGCATTGCCGATGCATCTTTCTTTAGAAATAGTGCGTACAGTATGCGGCGGCTTTGCGCTGGTTTTATCGGTACCGTTGACGCTTCTTTGCTTTGAACTACAAAGGAGGAAAGCAGGATGAATGTTTTGTTTGTGTTGATCTTGTTTTTTCTCTTGCTGACTTTCGCTGTTTTTCGGATCGAAGGGCTGTTTCAAGTCACTGGTCTGTTTATGAATGTGGCTGTCTTTCTAGCGCTACTGGTCCTGATTGACCGAGGGGCACCGATCATACCAGCGGCTTGTGTTGCCTTTTTAGCCGTGGCGGCGATCACCTTGTTTTTCGTGAACGGCGTCAATCAGAAAACCAAAATTGCCTTTGTCTGTGTGTTGGTCTTTCTAGGGCTTTTTCTACTATTATTTCCTCTTGTGCTCTCTGCAATGAATCTTCATGGGTTTTCGGCAGAGGAACTCGATGAGTTGGCGATGTATTCCTTTGATGTAGCCATCGATTTTAAGACATTGATGACTGCGATCATTTTGATGAGTTTTTCGGGGGCGGTGGCAGATGGGAGTATGGCGATCAGCACTGCGACCTATGAACTTTTTCAAGCAAACCCGCAAGTCTCAATCAAGGCATTAAGTAAAAGTAGTATGACCGTGGTATCAGACGTATTGTCTTCAACGATCAATACCTTATTGTTTGCCTTTATGGGAAGTAATCTGGCGTTGATTGCGTGGTTTCAAGATTTGTCGATCTCCTTTGGTGAAATGCTCAATTCGAAGGCGTTCGTCTCAGAATTGGTCGTTTGTTTGATCACGGGTCTGGCAGCGGTGATTATTTTACCCATCACCGCATGGGCAGCAAGTTGGTATTTTTTGAAAAGAAACCGAATGGAATAGAAGGGAGCGCAACAACTATGGAACCACTAATTGAAACCGAGCGATTATTGTTGCGAGAAATGAGTCATGACGATCGACCAGCGATTGAAAAGATTTTGCAAGATCCAGAAGTTATGATTGCCTATGAAGGACCCTTCAGTGAGCAAGAAGTCACTGGTTGGATCGACAAACAGCTGCAACACTATCAAAACGATCACATTGGCTTGTGGCTAGTGATTGAGAAAGCATCCGGGCAAGCGATCGGTCAATGCGGGTTGACATGGCAAGACGTCAAGGGAGAAGCCGTTTTAGAAATTGGGTACTTGTTTCAAAAGAACTTCTGGCATCATGGGTTTGCCACAGAAGCCGCCCAGGCCTGTAAAGACTATGCGTTTGCAACGCTGAATGCCGATATTGTTTATTCGATCATTCGTGAGTCCAATCAAGCCTCCATAAATGTGGCATTGCGCAATGGAATGAAGCTGGTGGATCGCTTTGTTAAACACTATCGACAAGTGGACATGCCGCATCTTGTGTATGCTGTGGCGAAAGAGATGTGAAAAACGAAAGAATGCTTTTTTCGATTTAGACAATGAAACGCCCCTAGAAAGTTAGCTTTTCCTAACTTTCTAGGGGCGTTTTTTAAGCTTGCGTAAAGCTTTTTCGCTCGATGAGTTCAGCCCCTAAAAGGACTGTTTTGGTTATCGCTCGAGGATGAACGATCTGATCCACCAGCAAATCGATCGCGGTTTTGGCGATTTCCTCCACATCGATGTTAAACGTTGTTAGTGGGGGAGCCACAAATTTTGCGATCTCATTGTCATTGATACTGATTAATTCCAAGCGATCAGGAATGATGATAGATCGTTCATTTAACGCTTGGAGCACACCAACTGCGACGGTGTCAGAAGCCACAAAGAGCGCCTCTGGCAAATTGTCACCAAGGGATTCCACCATTTTTTTCGCCAAACGATAGCCGGTTTCAACGGAAAAATTGCCACCAGTAAACAGGAACGCCTCATCGAACGCATCTCGACGAGCCAGCGTTTGACGGAAGATGATCTCGCGACTATCCATTTCTGCACGTTGAGTATCAGGGTTTAGATAAGCGCCACCAATAAAGCCGATCTTACGGTATCCTTTTGTTAAAAACAGATCGATCGCCAGTTGCGTCATTCGATCAGTATCGGGTTTGACCGTATCGAACAGCTCTGGACAGGGGTTGATTTCCAAAAGGACACCATAGGGGCAAACGGATTTGAACTGCTGCGTTTCTTTCTCAGTGAAAGAGCCAATCCCAATAAACCCCGCGACCTCTTGCAATGTTTCTAAAACATCATCTTCATGGGTGATCAGTTGAATTTCCAAATTGTTGATTTTCGCATATTTTTCTAAAGAGATTCGCAATTGTCGAAAATAGACATCTTGAAGCTCTTCTTGTTCTGTCAGCCAGAAAAGGACGGCGATTTTTTCTAGTGTTGTTTTTATTTTTGAGCGATCATAACCTAGTGATAAAGCGGTATGAATAATTTTTTGACGCGTATCGGCTGCGATCGACAACGATTCGTCGCCTTTCAATAATCGGGAAACAGTCGCTTGTGAAAAGCCTGATTGCTCGGCAATTTTTTTTATTGTAACCAATCTTCTTCACCTCTTTCTTCTAGTATACGCTAACAACTTTACCAAGTAAATGAATTTACTAAATATATTTACTGAATAGTGAAATTTCAGAGCGTGGAGGTGTTTCAAAAAAATGTTTGTTTGAAAAACCTTGATTTAACCCGTTTGTTTACTCTGTTAAAGAAATTAATTTAGTAAAACTATTTACATATTAAGTAAAATAATTTATTATAAACAAGAAGATAGCGTTTGCAAAATAAAGAAAAGGTGGAGAAATGATGATGAAAAAAATGTCTCGAGTTCTTTTTTTAAGTGTAGCAGCTTTAGGATTAGGTGCTTGCGGTCCACAAAGTGAAGGGACAGATAGTACTGCAGCAAATAGTGGCAGCGATAAGGACTATGATCTATTGGTCTGGGAAGACCAAGCAAAATCAGCTGGGATTGAAGAGGCAGTCAAACAATTTGAAGAAGAACACGATGTGACGATCAAAGTGGTCGAAAAAGCCTATGGTGGACAGATTGAAGATTTACGATTGGATGGACCCGCTGGTACAGGTGCGGATGTCATCACAATTCCTGGTGATCAAATCGGTACAGCAGTTACCGAAGGGTTGTTGAAAGAATTAACAGTCGATCAAACGCTACAAGATCTGTATACGGAATCAGCAATGCAATCGCAAATCGTTGATGGCAAAGTTTACGGCTTACCAAAAGCGGTTGAAACACAAATTTTGTATTATAACAAAGAGCTAATTTCCGAAGAAGACTTGCCACAGACAACGGATGAGTGGCTAGAGTATTCTAAATCTGTTTTAGGTGCTGACAGTTATGGGTTACTGGCATTATGGGATCAAATTTATTACGCACAAGGTGTATTGAGCGGTTATGGCGGTTATGTTTTTGGCGAGAATGCCGATGGATCCTATGACCCTGAAGATATTGGATTAGCTAATGAAGGTGCGATCGAAGGAGCGGACTATATCCAACAGTTTTATGATGCAGGTGTTTTTCCATCCGGATTGGTCGGTGAACAAGGAATCAATGTGTTGGACTCTTTATTTACGGAAGGAAAAGCTGCAGCTGTCGTCTCGGGACCATGGAACTTGTCTCCTTATAAAGAAGCGGGCATCGACTATGGTGTGAAAGAATTGCCATTATTAGGGAATGGTGAACATATGGGCTCCTTTATCGGTGTCAAAAGCTACAACGTAAGTAGCTATTCCCAAAACCCTGAATTAGCTGAAGCGTTCGTGAAATTTATCAGCAATGAGGAGAATTCAAAAGTCCGTTATGAAAAAACACAAGAAGTACCAGCGGTTGCTTCTTTGGCAGATGATCCAGCAGTTCAAGAAAGTGAAAGTGCTGCAGCCATCGCCGCTCAGTCCCAACACGCAGAACTAACACCAGGGATCACTGAAATGAATTCAGTATGGGAACCAATGGATGCCGCATTGCAAACCATTGCTACTGGAAAGGCTGAACCGAAAACAGCTCTACCACAGGCAGTCGATCAGATCAAATCAGCCATTGCAGCAATTCAAAACTAAAAAGTCGTTACGAGGACAAACGTTTCGGATGGTGATTCAGCACTAGGAATCAAGTAATGCCGAACGAAACGTTTGTCAGCGGCTTTTTCTTACAGGGGGCGAAAATGTGAAAAACACGCAGTCGTATGCAAAACGAGCAATGCTATTCTCGATAATACCAGGATTCGGTCAATTTTATAATCGGCAAAAAATCAAAGGCGCTTTATTTTTCTTCTTTTTTGCTATGTATCTTGTCGTCTTTAAAGATTTATTTAATATGGGACTTTGGGGCATCGTGACATTAGGCGTGGAAGTGCCGAGAGACAATTCCATCTTTTTATTAGCAGAAGGATTAGTTGCCTTGATCGTCATCGGTTTTGGTCTGTTGTTCTATTATTTAAACATCCGTGATGCCTATAAAAACGGCGAATTAAGAGACAATGAGCTACCAGTCAACTCTATCCGTGAAAGCTACCAGGCACTATTAAGAGAAGGCTATCCTTATTTAATGAGTAGCCCAGCATTTTTCTTACTCGTGTTTTCTGTTATTTTTCCGATTCTCTTTAGTATCGCGTTAGCTTTTACGAACTATGATCTGTATCATTCTGCACCTGCCAATTTAGCAGATTGGGTGGGATTAGAGACCTTTAAGAAGATTTTTACTGTCGATATTTGGCGTAGTACCTTCTTCAATGTTCTAGGCTGGACAGTTATCTGGACCTTGATCGCCTCAACGTTACAAGTTTCTATCGGAATATTTTTAGCGGTGCTGGTGCATCAAAAAGAACTACGATTCAAAAAGTTCTTTCGAACGATTTTGATCCTCCCATGGGCAGTTCCGGGATTTGTTACGATCTTGGTATTTTCAGGAATGTTCAATGATTCCTTTGGTGCGATCAATAATACGATTTTGAATTTCTTCCAGATTTCACCGATTCCTTGGCTAACGAGTGCGAATTGGACCCGTTTAGCTTTGTTACTGATTCAAGGCTGGCTAGGCTTTCCGTATATTTTTATCGTGACTACAGGGACGCTGCAATCCATTCCTGATGATTTGTATGAGGCGGCGACCATCGATGGTGCTTCAGCTATGCAAAAATTCCGACGAATCACATTGCCATTACTGCTTTATGCAATGGCACCAATTTTGATTACGCAATATACGTTTAACTTCAACAATTTCAATATCATTTATCTGTTTAATTCTGGTGGGCCGGCAGTTCCTGGTTCGACCGCTGGTGGTACCGATATTTTGGTTTCATGGATCTATAAGCTCACGATGCAAAATAGTCAATATGCACTAGCAGCAGCATTGTCGATTCTCTTATCGATCGTCGTGATCGCGATTGCTTTATGGCAATTCCGTCGAACAAATTCATTCAAGGAGGTTGGATAACATGAAGGCAGCAAGTATGAAAAAACAAAAATTTGTCCGCCTATCCTTGACATATCTCGTACTGATTTTTACGGTAGTGGTGATCGTCTACCCTTTACTATGGACGATCGGTGCTAGTTTTAATCCTGGGAACAGTTTAATAAGTACGAGTCTGATTCCGACGAGTCCGACATTAAGTCACTACACGAAATTGTTTGCTGGCGACAATTCGTTATATTATAGTCAATGGTATTTGAATTCATTGAAAATCAGTGTATGCACTATGTTCCTGTCACTGATCTTTGTCTCCATGACGGCTTATTCCTTTTCACGGTTTCGTTTTACAGGCCGTAAAAATGGATTGATGATGTTCTTACTACTACAAATGATCCCGCAGTTCTCTGCCTTGATCGCAATTTTTGTACTGGCGCAAATGCTCGGCTTGATCAATAGTCATTGGTTGCTGATCTTGATTTACGTTGGGGGTCAGATTCCCATGAACACGTACTTATTGAAAGGATATTTTGACTCGATCCCGTTAGATTTAGACGAGAGTGCCAAGATAGATGGCGCAAGCAATACGCGAATATTCTGGCAAATTTTGATTCCATTATCTCGACCAATGCTGGCAGTGGTTGCCATGAATGGTTTCACCGGACCACTGGGAGACTTTGCCCTGTCTTCAGTGATTTTACGTAATCCTGAGTACTATACATTACCCATCGGGTTATACAAATTAGTCACGGATAAAATGGGTGCCAGCTATACGACTTTTGCGGCAGGGGCCATTTTGATCAGTATTCCGATCGCGCTCGTCTTTATTGCATTACAAAAACATTTTGTCACCGGTTTGACCGCTGGCGGCACAAAAGGATAGGAAGAGAAGATGACAAGATATAACTTAGAAGAACGCTTTTTACATGGTGGGGATTATAATCCTGACCAGTGGCTAAATTATCCCGAGATCTTAGCCAAAGATTTAGAACTAATGGAAAAAGCTCATGCTAATACATTTTCCCTTGGTATTTTTGCTTGGAGTGCCTTAGAGCCAGCAGAAGGGGTGTTTCAATTTGAATGGTTAGACAAAATCATGGATGAGCTTGCCGAACGAAACAGTAACGTCATTTTAGCGACGCCAAGCGGCGCGCGTCCTGCCTGGTTGTCTAAAGCATACCCTGAAGTTCTCCGGACCAATGAAAAACGGGAAAAAATGTTACACGGTGGGCGACACAATCACTGCTTTTCTTCGCCAATCTATCGTGAGAAAGTGGCGATCATCAATCGGAAATTAGCTGAACGCTACCACGATCACCCAGCACTATTGATGTGGCATATTTCCAATGAGTATTCTGGAGATTGTCATTGTCCTATTTGCCAAGAAAACTTTCGTCAGTGGGTCAAGCAGAAGTACCAAACGCTAGCAGCCTTGAATGAGGCCTGGTGGGGACCGTTCTGGAGCCATACCATCACCGATTGGTCGCAAATCGAATCTCCTTCACCGATCGGCGAAATGCAAGTTCATGGACTAAATCTAGACTGGCATCGTTTTGTAACCGATCAGACTATTGATTTCTATGAACATGAGATCAAAGACATTCGTCGTTTGTCTCCAGATGTGCCGATCACAACGAATTTCATGGCAGATACCCGTGATTTGATTCCCTTTTATAGTCTTGATTATGGAAAATTTGCCCAGCATGTGGATGTCATTAGTTGGGACTGTTATCCTGCTTGGCATAATGATTGGGGAACGACAGCCGATTTGGCAAGTAAGGTTGGGTTTATCAATGATCAATATCGTAGCTTGAAAAAGCAACCATTTTTGATCATGGAATCAACCCCTAGTGGTGTGAATTGGCATCCAGTCAATCGCACGAAACGTCCCGGGATGCATCTTTTGTCTTCTATGCAATTTATTGCTCACGGTTCAGACAGTAATCTTTATTTCCAATGGCGGAAATCTCGAGGCTCGTCTGAGAAGTTCCATGGGGCTGTCGTGGACCATGACAACGACGAACAAAATCGTGTTTTTCATGATGTAGTAGAAGTTGGGAAAGCCTTAGAAGAAATCAAAGAAATCAAGGGATTGCACAAAAAAGCCAAAGTGGCGATCATCTATGATTGGGATAACAATTGGGCGCTCAATGATGCGCAAGGTTTTGGTTTAGAGAGCAAACGCTACCCACAAACGTTGCAAGAGCATTACCGCTATTTTTGGGATCATGACATCGCGGTTGATGTCATCACGAAAGACCATGACTTTGATGCTTACCAATTGATCATCGCTCCGATGCTTTACCTCTTAACAAAAGAAACTATGAAAAAATTTCAACAGTATACGAAAAATGGCGGGACACTGGTTTCCACTTATTTGACGGGGATCGTGAATGAAACGGACTTGACCTATTTAGGAGGATGGCCCCAAGAGTTAGAAGAACTGTTTGGTGTGTCTGTGAAAGAAATCGATACGTTATATCCGAAACAAAAAAATATGCTTTTAATGAAGGAACAGCAGTACCGAATTCATGATTATTGTAGTATTGTCCAAACAAACACCGCCCAAACGTTAGGGGTGTACGGTGCAGATTTTTATCAAGGTCAAGCTGCAGTGACCGTAAATGATTATGGTGAAGGAAGTGCCTACTATCTTGGGGGACGGACGGATCAAGCCTTTTTGGAAGACTTCTATCAAGAAGTAACACAACAGCTTCGCTTACAAAATGAGTGGGTCCGCCAAGGTTCAACGAACGTGTCGATTCAAAGTAGAGAAAGTCAGCAAGAGCAGCTCGCTCCGACTACCTATTATTTTGTGATGAATTTTTCCGAAGAAAATCAAGAAGTAGAGGTAGCAACTTCAGGAATCGACTTGCTTACTGGAAAAACGACAAGCCAACTTCTTCAGTTGGCGCCTTATGAGGTGCAGATCATCAAAGTGACAGCATAAGATCAATAAAACTATTGTGTCAATTATATGAGAAAAAAGAAGTACTAACGCTGATGAAAAGCGTTAATACTTCTTTTTTATAGAGAATGGTTTAATTTTCTTGCGCAAATTCGGCAGCTTTTGTTCCTGCTTGGCGTCCGAAGATGATGATATCGGCAACTGCATTTCCGCCAATTCGGTTTTCACCATGCAACCCACCAGTTACTTCTCCGGCTGCAAAGAGACCTGGAATGATCTCGTTATCCGTAGCGATCACTTCTTTGTTCGTGTTGATCTTCACGCCGCCCATCGTGTGGTGGATACCAGGAGCTATGGCGATGGCATAGTAAGGTCCTGTTGACAAATCGTTGTCCATTGCTGTGCTGCGTCCAAAGGCTTCGTCTTCACCAGCAGCCACACTGCTGTTCCAGGTAGCGATCGTTTCAGCAAGCGCTGCTTCTGGCATGTCCAATTCTTTTGCCAATTCTTCGATCGTGTCAGCGGATTTGACTAACCCTTGTTGCTCGTAAAAATCAATGGCTGTTACGCGTTCTTTGACACCTGCATCAAAAACTAACGTTGCCGATTTTTCAGGTAGGGCAATAATCGCTTCAGAGACTTTGTCTCGTGTTTCCATTTCATTGAAGAACCGTTCGCCTTCTTGATTGACCAAGATCGCGCCTTCTCCACGGACAGCTTCAGTGATCAACAGTGATTTAGACTGATCCACTGTTGGGTGGATTTGGATTTGCTCTAAATCAACCGTTTGTCCGCCTAACGCTTCGATCATTTTGATTCCATCACCAGTCGAACCCTCTTGGTTCGTTGTCACGTAGTCTGCCAATTCTGGTTTGTACTCGGTGATCATGTCGAAATTGGCACCGAAACCGCCTGTTGTAACGACAACTGCTTTGGCATCAATGGTTTGTTCGTTTCCTTCTACTTCAACGGTCACCCCGTTGACTTGACCATCTTCTTCATTGATTTCTTTGACATCGGCATTTACAAAAATTGGGATTTCCAATTCATGGATGTTGCGCATCAAGCCATCAACTAAGTATTCCCCAACCGCGGAACCATCAGATGGACGGTGCGTTCTTTTTTCACTCATCCCGCCAGTCGTTGTTAAGTTGTCTAAAGTGATACCCATGGAATCTAACCAATCGATCGCTTCTGCTGAATGATCCACAAAGTAGCGCAACAATTCTTCATCATTGGTGTTGTGACCGCCAGCTAATGTTTCTTCATAGAATAGATCGTTTGAATCTTCAATGCCTTCTGCTTCTTGGAATTTGGTTTCTGAAGCGTTCATTCCTGCAGAAGATTTCAATGTATTCCCACCAGAAATTGGCATTTTTTCTAAAATAACTGGGTTTGCGCCAGCTTCCTTTGCTTGGATCGCAGCGGCCATTCCAGCGCCACCCGCACCGACAATCACGACATCGTAGCTGTCTGCAAGTTCGCTAGGGTCTGTGTATTCTTGACCAGATGCAGCTGAAGTTGCATCTGTTTCTTCATTAGCAGATGAACCAGTACTTGTGCTGCTGCTTGTTTGTGAATCAGCGCCACAAGCACTCAAAGTTGCTAACGAGGTTAGGACTAATAGTGTTTGGAAAATTTTCTTCATTGTTTTTATTCCTCCTAAAACTTTTTCCAAATCAAAGACTAACATAGTTGTCATGTTATTTTTAGGTTTTGTTCGAAAAATCACATAATAATTAGAAAAGTTTAATTTATAAAGCGTTTTAGTCGAGATGAAAGGGTTTCTTGGTCATCATAAAAAAGAGTAGATTCGTGAATTTGTGGAAATAGAAGAATTACTGATTCTTTGATTTGTTTGGTATTAATCATGAAGGGAGTATGAAATGAGATTTGATTTTTCTCTTTTCTGTTATTGAAAAAAAGTACGTCACTGAGGTGCCGAGGAACGATCTCTTTTATTGAAAATAAATTAAACGCTTTGCGATCAAAAGATAGAAAGAAATTAGTGGAATCAGTATTTGTGGTCGCCAATTTTTATTCAATAAATAGAGATAGAATCTTGGGTTTCAAGAACCATTGCCAAAAAATTGCGGTGTTTCTTAAAAAAATCAAGAGAACTGTCTTGCAAAACCAATCCTTTCTTGTATAATAAAAATAAGTTAGGTCTACCTAAAAAATAAATAAACTATCCTTAACTATGGAAATGGAGTGAAAATAATGATTACTTTTTCAGAAATATCCGCAGCCTATGATGGCAATCATCAAGTGATCTCGGATTTGTCGTTTCAAGTAGAGAAACCAGCGATCGTAGGGATCATCGGACCAAATGGGGCAGGGAAGTCGACGCTGATCAAAGCGGCGTTGAAGTTGATCCCTTCCAGTGGGAACATGAGTGTCAACAAAAAAGCGTTAAAAGACTTTCAAAAGGAAATTGCCTATGTCGAACAAAAGACTGCGGTTGATTACACGTTTCCGATCACAGTCAAAGAAGTCGTATCTTTAGGCTTGTATCCTAAGATGCGCATGTTCCAAAGAATGTCGGCCAACGATTGGCAGAAAGTGACAGCCGCTCTGGCAGCGGTAGAAATGGAATCCTTTGCGGAGCGTCAGATTGGGGAATTGTCCGGTGGGCAGTTTCAGCGGGTCTTGATTGCTCGAACGTTGGTGCAAGATGCTAACTATATCTTCCTCGATGAGCCCTTTGTAGGGATCGATGCCACCAGTGAAGCGATCATCGTCGGCCTGTTGCGTAACTTGCGAGATGCCGGAAAGACGATTTTTATCGTTCATCATGATCTGGGGAAAATCACCGAATACTTTGATTACTTGGTTTTTCTCAATCAAACCCTGATCGCTGCGGGACCAGTCAGTGAAGTCTTTACCGAAAGCAATTTGAAGCAAACATTTGGTGATGCGATCATCGTGAAAGGAGGCGTTTAACATGTTGACAAGCTTTTTTACGAGTTTAAGTAACTATCATTTCTTACAAAATGCCTTGATCACGGCAGTCGCGATCGGGATCGTCGCAGGGGTGATTGGTTGTTTTATCATCTTACGAGGGATGTCCTTGATGGGGGATGCAATCTCTCATGCGGTCTTACCAGGGGTAGCCTTGTCTTATATCTTCGGCGTTCACTTTTTTGTCGGGGCAATCTTCTTTGGGATTTTAGCCTCCATGATCATTACCTATATCGCCAATAACAGCCTGATCAAAAGCGATACGGCGATCGGTATCACCTTTAGTTCGTTTCTAGCTTTAGGGGTTATCTTAATTGGGGTAGCAAACAGTTCGACTGATTTGTTTCACATTTTGTTTGGGAATGTGCTAGCGGTGCAAGATAGCGACAAATGGCTGACGATCGCTATCGCTATCCTTGTGCTGGCAGTGATCATCCTCTTCTTCCGTCCACTGCTGATCACTTCTTTTGATCCGATGATGGCAAAGGCTTTTGGGATGAAAGTGCAAGCCTATCACTACTTATTGATGTTCTTATTAACTTTGGTTTCAGTGACAGCGATGCAAAGCGTCGGAACGATCTTGATCGTGGCTTTATTAGTCACTCCAGCAGCAACGGCTTATTTATATACAAAACAATTGAAGCATATGATGATCATCGCAGGGGTTTTAGGTGGTCTCGCCTCATTTATCGGCTTGTTTATCGGGTACAGCTTTAATATTGCCGCAGGATCAAGTATCGTTTTGACCGCAGGAGCCTTTTTCGTGATCGGTTTCTTGTTCTCACCAAAACAAAAGACCAGTCCAGTCAAGCGCTGGTCAGCGACAGCGGTTTTAGCAACGGCAGCTGTAGCCGGTGGCTTCTTTTTGGCACAGCAAAACGGACAGATGGCCCAAACAGAAGGGAAACTTTCAGTAGTAGCGACCAATTCGATCATTGCTGATATTACGGAAAACATTGCCGGTGATCGAATCGATCTTCACAGTATCGTACCAGTGGGGCGTGATCCCCATGAATATGAACCTTTAGTGGAAGATGTTCGAAAAGCGACCGATGCTGATCTTATCCTTTACAACGGCTTGAATCTAGAAACTGGCGGCAATGGCTGGTTTACCAAATTGATGAACAATGCCAATAAGGTAGAAAATGAAGATTACTTTGCCGTCAGTGATGGCGTGGATGTGCTTTATTTATCTGATGATGAAGACCACAGCAAAGCCGATCCTCATGCATGGTTAAATCTAGAAAACGGCATGATCTATGCCCGTAACATCGCTCAACGCCTGAGTGAAAAGGACCCTGACAATCGCTCTTTCTATGAAGAAAACCTTGAACGCTACTTGGCTTCATTAGAAGAACTGGATCAGCAAGCGAAGGAAAACTTCCAATCGATTCCTGAAGAGAAGAAATTGATCGTCACCAGTGAGGGAGCCTTCAAATACTTCTCTAAAGCCTATGGTGTACCGTCTGCCTATATTTGGGAAATCAATACCGAAGAAGAAGGTACCCCTGCGCAAATCAAAAACTTAGTGGATCAGCTGCAAAACTCAGCCGTCGCTTCCTTGTTTGTCGAAAGCAGCGTCAATACTCGTCCAATGCAAAGTGTTTCTCGTGATGCGGGCATTCCGATTTTCGGAACCGTCTTTACCGATTCGATTGCAGAACCGGGAGAAGAAGGCGACAGCTACTATAACATGATGAAGTGGAATCTCGAGACGATTTATCAAGGCTTGAATCAATAATACAAAAACATCCTTAGCTCGTTCTGGCTAAGGATGTTTTTTCGTCGTATTTTTGTGCTGGAGAAAAGCAAAGAGATAAAATCCGCAGCCCATCAAGGCAGCAAGAAATGCGATGACAGGAAAGTACAACCCCTGACCGTAAACATAGGCTGTATAAGCAAAGAAGGCGATCAAAAACCAGAGTGTTCCTGAGATGACCATTTTTTGGTTCCTCCTAATTGTTTAAAAGTATTTATTTGGTATATTTTAACACGGTAGGGGCAAAAAGAAAATCAGCGAATCGAACGTTTGCTGAAACGATTTGCTGATTTTTTCCCAATTACAACGATGAACAGTTAAGAAACGTTCAATTGCTGTTGCGGTTCTAAATGGTAATAAAGGATCTCTGGCGGGACGCCGAGTCGGGCGGGAATCTTGGTCATACCGACCCCACTGGAAACACTCAATAAGGTCTCATTTCCTAAAAGGTAGAGCCCATCGGTATATTTCAACGCGCCCTTTGTTTTCGCATAATAAAAAGGCAAGCGAATCTGCCCGCCATGGCTATGGCCAGAAAGAATCAAGTCGTAGTTTGGCAGATTGGTGATCCGAGAAACATAATCGGGTTCATGGAGCAAAAGCAGCTGCCATTCTGCTAAGGTTGCTTCATAGGTAAAACTGACTTTCGGACTTTCTATATCGATACCGACAATATTCATCGACGTCTTGTCATCAGAACCAAAAACCGACTCATTATCAAGTAAGGTAAACCCTGCATGCTGGTATATTTCCTTAACAAAGTAATGACCGTCATTCAAATGGTCATGGTTCCCCATAACTGCGATCTTACCCAGAGGCGCTTGCAATTTTTTCAGCTTTTCGATCAGTCGCTTGGTTGAACGATGCGGCCATTTTTTATAATTATCGATCAGATCCCCCGTGATGATGATCAGATCCGGCTTGTTTTGGATCGTTGATCGAATGATGCGATTCATTCGTCTTGGTTTAAACCAACGAGAAAAATGGAGATCACTGATATGGGCAATCACGATATTGCTTTCTGCTTGGTAAAGGTCATAAGCTTTTGAAATATCTAAGACGGTGCGCTTGTCTTTTTTTATGAGATAATGCCGTTGTTTGAGAAGATGCGGTTCAATAATAAAGGAGTAAACTAGCAAGCCCGTAAGGAGGAATGCAATAAGAATGAGGGTGTACATGGCGTGGCTCCTTTTTTGATTTGCTAGTTTCTAGCATAGTAGATTCTTACAAAAAAAGCAATCATACGGAAGCAAAAATAACAAAAAATATCCATCGTATTTCGCTTGATTTTTCCATTAAAAAAGATACAAAAGGGGCGGCAATAGCCGATCTTTTGTATCCTAGATCGCAATTATTTGATTTTCACCAAACGTTTAAAGCGTGCTTTGTGTTTGACGGGGATCAAAGCCATGACACAATCATAAGGGACGGAGATGATCGCCCATGCGAGACTTTTACTTGA
Source organism: Enterococcus sp. AZ179 (assembly GCF_050498885.1). NCBI lineage: Bacteria > Bacillati > Bacillota > Bacilli > Lactobacillales > Enterococcaceae > Enterococcus > Enterococcus sp. AZ179. The sequence continues at coordinate 2,780,150 of NZ_JBMHEO010000001.1, forward strand.
AGCAAAGGGATAGTTTTGCTTTAAGACAAAATGGCCACTGATCAAGGCAAAACCGATACTGCCGACCCACAGCCATTGCGGGTTCCAATTCGTAAAGTGTTGGAGGGCTGTGATGACAAAGGGATAGCCGTAAAAGTACAATGCAGTCAAAACGAAAGTGACATTTTTGGTTAATTGACGCAGGGTCAGTAAGAAAAATAAGCCAGAAAGAACGATACCCAATGGCGGGAACAGACTAACTAAGAAGGAATACACGATGCCCCATACGATCATGCCAGGTCCTTTGACGAGAGCGGCTAAGACAAAGATAAAAAGTAGGAATAAGAGCTGTTGCGTAAAGTTTGCTGCTGTCAAAAGTCCGAAGAAACCAACCAAAAACCAGTGAGAAAAAGTCGTTGTTTGATTCTTTTGTGGTGTCTGTTGCTGCAATTTTAGCCAGGTAGCAAAATTCGGGAAATCATGCTGGAAATTTCGCTGAAAATCGCTGTTGAATGCTTGATGGGCATTTTGCTGCCGATAGTAATGATATTGATGTTTTAACGTGCCTTTCGTTGCTGCTTTTTGGCCAGAAAAAAAGCGGCCGGGATCAATTTTTGATCGTTCCATATTTCCACCTCCATACGATTTCGTTACCCTCAGTATAGAGAAAATAAGCTTCGGCGTCCTCCAACTTTGGGCGGATTTTTTTTGCTTGCTGAAAGTTTTCTTAAACTGCTGAAAAAAGCGGAGAGGATTCGTTTCTTAAACCGTCAAAATATGCTAGAGTATAGAAGGACTAAGGAGGAGATTTCATGATTTTTGATTCTCATACACATTTGAATGCAGAACAGTTTAACGAAGACATTCCCGAAACCGTCGCCCGTGCGCATGAACTAGGAGTAACGGAGATGGCGGTCGTCGGTTTCGATCAGCCAACGATTGAAAAATCGTTAGCATTAAGCAAAGAATATCCTGGCATTTACAGCATTATCGGTTGGCATCCCACCGAAGCTGGTTCTTATACCCCACACGTAGAAACCTATTTGCAAGAGCGCTTGGAACGACCAAAAGTCGTTGCCTTAGGTGAAATCGGTTTAGACTACCATTGGATGGAAGATCCGAAAGAAGTTCAAGAAAAGGTCTTTCGTCGGCAAATGGCAATCGCTCGTGAACATCAGCTGCCCATCAGTATTCATACCCGTGAAGCCTTAGAAGATACCTATGCGATCTTAAAGGATGAAAAAGTCCAAACAATCGGTGGTATTATGCACAGCTTTAGTGGAGACGGAGAATGGGCGAAAAAGTTCTTGGATCTAGGAATGTACATTTCCTTTAGTGGTGTCGTGACCTTCAAAAAGGCCACGGAGGTACAAGAAGCTGCACTAGTCGTACCACAAGATCGGCTACTCGTTGAGACTGACGCGCCGTATTTAGCCCCTGTTCCTTATCGCGGCAAACGCAATGAACCCGGCTATACCCATTATGTGGTGGATAAAATCGCGGAGCTGCGGCAAGAAGCGGTCGCTGATGTTGCGGCCTACACGACAAAAAATGCCCACCGCTTGTTTAGGATCAATGACTGATAAACCGAAAATCGAAGAAATCATTGTCGTCGAAGGCAAAGACGACACCCGTCGATTGCAAGAAGTGTTCGAAGTAGATACGATCGAAACGATCGGTTCAGCGATCGATGATACGATCCTTGATCAAATCGAGCATGCCCAAGAAACACGAGGGGTCATCGTGTTTACCGATCCCGATTTTTCGGGAGAAAAGATCCGCAAAATCATTATGGAAGTGGTTCCGGATGCCAAGCATGCCTTTTTACCGCGCAGTCAGGCAGCACCGAAAAGCAAAGGCAGTTTGGGCGTGGAACACGCCAGCCATGAAGCATTGAAAGAAGCCTTGCGAAAAGTCGTAACCCCGATTGCTTCAAATGAAGTCAGTGAAGGAACCATTGATCGCCAACAGTTATTAGCGTATGGCTTGATCGCAGGCGCTGGAGCAAAAGAGAAACGAGAGCGGCTAGGAGATCTTTTACGCATCGGCTATACGAACGGCAAACAATTAGAGAAGCGGCTGGCAATGTTTCGTATCACCGATGCAGAGTTGGCAGAAGCTATGAAAACAGTGGAGGAAGAATTGTGAAGGAAGAACGGGATATAGCAACCCCCTCAAGAACCAAAGAGATTTTAGCGAAACATGGCTTTACCTTTAAAAAAAGTTTAGGACAAAACTTCTTAACAGAACCGAATATTTTACGGAAAATCGTAGAAACAGCAGGCATCGACGAAACGACAAACGTCATTGAGGTTGGACCTGGAATCGGTGCGCTGACCGAACAGTTGGCAAAACACGCCAAGCAAGTGTTGGCGTTTGAAATCGATGATCGGTTGATCCCTGTATTAGCTGATACGATGCAGCCTTACGCAAACGTAAAGATCATTCATCAAGATGTCTTGCAAGCAGACCTATCAACGACCATTCGGTCAGAATTCAGCGATACGGCTGCTTCATTAAAAGTTGTCGCAAATCTGCCTTATTATATTACTACGCCTATCATGATGCACTTTTTAGAGTCTCAGGTACCAGTAGATGAAATGGTCGTGATGATGCAAAAAGAAGTGGCTGATCGAATCTCAGCAGTTCCCGGGACCAAAGCCTATGGCTCGTTGTCGATCGCTGTGCAATACTACATGGAAGCAAAACTGGCATTCATCGTCCCGAAAACCGTTTTTGTACCCCAACCGAATGTTGATTCGGCTATTTTGAAATTGACGCGCCGTCCACAACCAGCGGTCGCAGTCACCGATGAAAAAGAGTTCTTTAAATTAACGAAAGCAGCCTTTCAGTTGCGTCGTAAAACCCTTTGGAACAATTTGCAAAATAGCTATGGAAAAGATGAAGAAACCAAACAGTGGTTGGCAGACAGTTTAGAAGCAAGTGGGATCGATCCGAAACGTCGTGGAGAAACGCTGTCGTTAGCGGAATTTGCCAAATTAAGCAATGAAATGCAAGCGCGCAAAGGATAACTTCTATAAAAACGGATGTTGAATAAACATTCGTTTTTTTGTGTCTTGACACCTTGTGGAAATACCAGTAGAATAAGCAAGACAGAACTGTCATGACACATTTAAGGAGAGAGTATAAATGAAAAATCATTCCATCCGCCATTTAACGATCGCTGCATTGTTAATCGGCATGGGGATCGTCATTCCCATGGTAATGCCCAAAATCGTCATCGGACCTGCATCTTTTACCTTAGCTAGCCATGTTCCCGTATTTGTGGCGATGTTCTTTTCACCAGCGATGGCGATCGCTGTAGCTTTAGGAACGACCTTTGGCTTTTTCTTAACACTACCACCAATCATTGCATTACGGGCATTGTCCCATGTTGTTTTTGCAGTCATCGGTGCCTTTTATTTACAGAAGCACCCAGATATTTTACTGAAAAATGGCAAACCCTCTTTATTGAATATCAAATTTCAGAGCTTTAACTTGATTATCGGACTGATTCATTCTGCCGTTGAAATGGCAGTCGTTGCCGCCTTTTACTTCACAGGAAATGTACCAGGGACAGCATTCGATGGCAATTTCTACTATTTCTTGTTCGTTTTGATGGGGATCGGTGGCTTGATCCATAGCTTGATCGATTTCAATTTGGCTTATTTTGTTGCAGGTGCCTTAAGCAAACAATTTGATATTCGTTCGTTTTCAAAAGCAAAAGGACGCTTTATTCAGAAACAGAAGAAAGCGGCATAAGCGCCAGTTTGAATAGACCCGCTGCGTAAACGGGTCTATTTTTTTGTATTCAGATTAAGAAAATACTCCTTCTTAAAACGTTTATTATAGTGAAATAATAAACAGAAATAAGTTATAATATAAAAGAGGAGGAAGTAGATGAAGAAGAAAAAGTTAAAACGGTTACTTTTAGGTATGTTCGTCTTGATGCTCTTCTTTCTGCTGATTTTTTATGACAGTAAGAATGGGCAGTCCCCCTTTGAAAAGATAGAGGATGAATTGACACTAGCACTTTCGGATGAAGAACAAACACCAGAGCCTGAATACAGTGACGTTATTCAATTGGATGTTCCGTTAGAAAATCAATTCGATGAAGTTACGTTAGGAAATGGTTGTGAAGTAACGGCTTTATCGATGCTCTTGAATTTTTACGGATTTGATACCAATAAAAATCAATTGGCAGAAGAATTAGTGTATGTCCCACTTTATGAGGATTATAATCACCATGGAGATCCGCGAGAAGGCTTTGTTGGAAACATCTATGGCGGCGATAGCGCGATGGGTGTTGACGTAGAACCGATCACTGATGTCGCCGAAAGTATTGTAAAAGAGCAATATGAAGTCGTTAGTGGACGAGACAAAAGTTTTGATGAGATCGTCAAAGTCCTGCAATCTGGGAAACCAGTTTGGATGATCGCGACGTTAGAATTACAAGTACCTACCGATGCTGATTTCTTTCAATGGAATACCCAAAATGGCGAAATCCTTGTGACTGCATTGATCCATTCGGTAGTGATCACTGGCATCGATGGTGATACGATGTATGTCAACGACCCTTATGGGCATAAGGATCGCGAAGTCAGCAAAGAAGACTTAGCAGCGATCTATGAAAAAATGGGTCAGCAATACTTATATTTAGAAGAAATCTAAGGAAAAGTCTCAACTTGCCGTTGACAGTAAATGAAAAAACAATTATAATTTTTTAAAATTAAACAAAGATTTCGATAACGTTGAAGAGAAGAGTAGCAGATCAACAAAGGTACAGAGACTCCGGTTGGTGAAAAAGGAGACATGCGGTGATCAGTGAAGATGAGCTCTGAGTTTTTTTGTTGGTTCACGCCAGCAAAACGGCATGCGCCCGTTACAGCGCCAAGTATCATAGTGTACTGTTGAGGTGTTATTTGTGAGAATAGCACGAATTAGGGTGGTAACGCGCATCAAGTCGTCCCTTTTATCCATAAGGATAAAAGGGCGGCTTTTTTTGTTTTTCACAGCCGAAACTGTTCGCTTTCTCTTCAACAAGAAATTTATCTGTAAGGGGTTGAAGCAATGCCAATCATTATTCCCAAAGAATTACCCGCTGCAGCGGTCCTGCAAAAAGAAAATGTCTTTGCCTTACTGCAGCATAAAGCGGCGAAGCAAGAGATCCGTCCCTTGAAAATCGCGATCGTCAATTTGATGCCGAAAAAGATCGCTACAGAAAATCAGTTGTTGCGTTTACTTTCCCAAAGTCCACTGCAAATTGAGGTGACTTTACTAAAAATGAAATACCACGAAAGCAAAAACACCTCTGTCGATCACATGGAAAAGTTTTATCAAGAATTTTCAGTGATCCAGCCGCAACGATTCGATGGCTTGATCATCACCGGAGCCCCAGTTGAAAAAATGGCATTCGAAGCCATTGACTATTGGCAAGAACTACAAAAAATCATGGATTGGAGTCAGACGAATTGCACTTCAGTCCTACATATTTGCTGGGGGGCACAAGCGGGGCTTTATTACCATTACGGTATCGACAAAGTGTTGTACCAAAGCAAATTGTTCGGTGTCTTCGAACAAACAGTCACGCATTTTCATCCACTGGTTCGGGGCTTTGACGACGTCTTTTATACACCGCATTCGCGCTATACTGGCATCGATGATGTCCAGCTGGCCCAAGCGCCTTTAGAAATATTGGCAGCGGGCGTTGAAACAGGGCCTTCCATCTTCGTATCAGAAGATCATAAAAATGCCTTCTTGCTAGGACATTTTGAATACCATTCAGCGACCTTGAATGAAGAGTACTTGCGAGACATGGAACGGGGCTTAGATACCGCGTTGCCCAAAAATTACTTTGCTTATGACCGCTTAGGGGGAAAAATCACCAACCGTTGGCGGGGACATGCCTCTTTGTTTTTCAGCAATTGGATCAATGAAACCTATTTGCGAACGCCGTATGACCTGTCCGTCATGCCAACGAAAGAAGGTTACCGAATTGGCAGTGAGCCAGAAGGTCGGGTGAGTATCAATGACGATTGAGCATTTTCTCTCCCACTATGCCAGGCAGCGAAAAGGCACCAATTCTTTAAAATGGGATCTTGTGGATCAACGGTTCCAAGGAGAAAAGCTTTTGCCTTTATGGGTAGCTGATATGGATTTTGCGGCGCCAAAGGCAGTGGAAGAAGCCTTGCAGCAACTGGTTGCTCAAGGAACCTTTGGCTATGCGATTCCCCCCTCAGGCTATTTTTTAGCCTATCAAGCTTGGCAAGATCGCCACTGGGGGACGAAATTCGAAGAAAAATGGCTCTCGTTTTCCACAGGGGTCGTCCAATCTTTGGTTGATTTGCTTCATTGTTTCACAGAACCTGACGATGGCATCTTGATCCAGCCGCCCGTCTATTATCCCTTTTTTGACAGCATCAAAGAGACGAAAAGGCGCTTGATAGAAGCACCCTTGCAAAAGGTGAAGAATTCCTATCAAATCGATTTTGCTGCTTTTGAAGCCAAAATCATTGAAGAAAAAGTGAAACTATTTATTCTCTGCTCCCCCCACAATCCAGTAGGGCGGGTCTGGCAAGAGAAAGAATTGCATCAGTTATTGGCCATTTGCCAAAAACATGAGGTTGTCGTGATCGCCGACGAGATCCATCGTGAACTGATACTCGGTGAGCAGCAATTTGTTTCAGCCGTGACAGTGGCACAGGGGTTCGGCTTTGAGAAGCTGATCGTTCTGGATTCGCCCTCAAAAACCTTCAACTTAGCAGGATTGTTACTCTCTCATGTTTGGATTCCTGATTTAGAGATGCGCAGAGCCTATCAGGCTTGGTGCCGACAATACAAGCAGACGGAAGTCAATCGTTTGGGATTGGTGGCTGCGAAAGCCGCGTATGAATCGGGGGATCAATGGCTAGATGACCTGCTTTTGGTGGTTGCTGCCAATGAACAAATGGTCCGCCAGCAACTGCAAGAAGCATTTCCCAAAATTGAGCTCCTGCCATTAGAAGGAACCTATCTTCTCTGGGTCGATCTGCGGCAAGTCATCGCCAAAGAACGAACCAAGCACGTGATCCAAGATACTGCCGGTCTGGCAGTCGACTATGGGGAATGGTTTTCACAAGACGGTCAGGGCTTGATTCGTCTGAATCTTGCGACAACACCAACGATCATTCAAAAAGCCCTTGATCGTTTGATTGAGGCAATCAAAAAGGAGGAACGACATGACCATTGATACAGCAACTTTTCTCGCCCAATTAGGCAATCATTCGGATCAGCAAACCGGGGCGATCAGTCCGCCAATTTATCTTTCCACGACCTTTGCACATCCTGAATTGGGGCAAAGTACCGGCTATGATTATACTAGGACCAAAAATCCGACCCGGGATATTTTAGAAGCAGGCCTTGCCGAATTAGAAAAAGGGGCTCGGGCAGTAGTGACCAGCTCTGGCATGAGTGCGATCGCTTTGATTTTTGATTTATTTGCCAGCGGCAGCCGCTTTTTGGTTTCTCGTGACTTGTACGGCGGTAGCTTTCGCTATTTTGCGGAACTGGAAAATAGCCAGCGGGCCTTTTTCGATACCTTCAGTACTTTAGCCGAATTAAGTGAAAAATTAACTGACGAGGTAACGGCTGTCTTCTTAGAGACCCCGACGAATCCTTTGATGACCGTGACGGATATTGCTGAAACCGCCAAGCTTGCTCACGAACAGGGGGCGCTATTGATCGTAGATAATACCTTTTTGACGCCCTTACGGCAGTTGCCCTTAGAAGATGGCGCGGATCTAGTGATCCATTCAGGTACCAAGTTCTTATCTGGTCACAATGATATTTTGGCAGGCGTCGTCATCGCAAAAGATGCGCAGCTGGGGGAGCGTTTGAACTATTTAGCCAATACTTCTGGCCCTACCTTGAGCAGCTTTGATACGTGGTTATTTATTCGTAGTTTAAAGACGCTGCCATTGCGCTTTGAACGGCAGGAAGCCAACGCCAAGGAAGTCGGCCGCTTTTTACGAGCCCATCCGGCGATCAAAGAGGTGCTTTATCCGAACGCCGGCGCGATGATCAGTATTCGGGTGCTTGATGAAACCAAAATCAGCGGCTTTTTAGCAGCATTACAGGTCTTTACCTTTGCGGAAAGCCTAGGTGGTGTGGAAAGTCTCATCACGTATCCAACGACACAGACCCACGCGGATATTCCTCAAGAGGTACGAGAATCTTATGGGTTGACGCCGGATCTTTTACGGATCTCCATTGGGATCGAAAGTAGTAAAGATTTGATCGATGACTTAGAAAATGCACTGAAGATATTCAAATAACCCGACCACAGATCAGCTAGTTAAAAACTTACTTTTGTAGAGTAATTTTATTGACAGTTTTAGTTGTATAGGATAAAGTTACACTACATATGAATAGTGAGTCCGATGTTTTCGGTTGACGGCAACAGGCATTTGCCATTTCTCCTTTGAAAAAACAATTTGTTTTGAGAAACAGAGGTGAAATTGGTCTAGTTGAGCAATACGTCAAGAAAACGGGACGATTGATCTGAGGAGGGAACAAAAGGGGAAAAAGGGATGAAAAGAAACGTAGTAAAGGGATTGGCAACAGGGGCTCTTGGATTGCTGGCATTGTTCAGCTTCGCCGCTTGCGGCAGCAGTCAAGCAGATGAGGAAGCCACCGTTGTCAAATTGGGTGTCGTGGGTGAGCAAAACGAAGCCTGGGAACATGTGCAGGAAGAATTGAAGGAAAACGAAAATATCGACTTGCAATTGGTGAAATTCACCGATTATCGTCAGCCAATCGTGGCGCTTGAGGATGGCTCAATTGACCTTCACGCAGCATTGACGGAGATTTTTATGGACAATGTCAACGAAGAAAGTGGTTATTCCAACACGACGATTGCCTATACGACATTAAACCCACTTGGTATTTATTCCGATAAAATCACCGATGTCAACTAATTGGCAGATGGTGATACGGTGGCTTTACCCAATGATGTCTCAAATGAGAGCCGTGCACTATTACTCTTACAGACCGCCGGTTTAATCACTTTGGATGAATCAAAAGGTTTACTGCCAACAACCAGTGATGTCATTGACAATCCCAAAGCCCTGAAATTTGAGCTACTTGACTCCAATCAAACTGCTCGGGCAATGACCGATGTCGACATTTCTTTGATCAATAATGGCATGGCCGTCGATGCTGGTTTGGTTCCTACAGAAGATGCGATTTTCTTAGAACCTGTGGCTGATTCCTCCAAGCCTTATTATAATGTGATCGCTGCGCGAGCAGACGAAGCAGACAATGACGTTTACCAAACGGTCGTTCGATATTATCAGACCGATGAAGTAAAAGCAATCATCGAGGAAGTAACAAAGAAATCTAGTATACCTGTATGGGAATAGAAAGTTAAAAACGACTATTACTATATAGGAACAGGAAGTAGGATGGAAAAATGATAAATTGGAAAAAAGGTTTAGCAAGTGTTGCCGTCGTTGGACTAGGATTTGTTCTAGCAGCCTGCGGTGGATCAAATACAGAAGAAACGTCAACCAGTAGTGCAGCTGGAGCTGGGGATGATTCAACATTCACTTATGCGATCAGCGGGGACCCATCGTCCACTAACCCGATCAACACCAGTGATCGTTGGGGATTGACAGTGACAAACATGATCTATTCTCCACTAGTTACAGTGGAAGCAGACGGAACAACAAAAAATGCGTTGGCAGAATCAGTGGAACCAGCTGAAGACGGCCTTTCATTGACAGTACATTTGAAACAAGATGTGAAATGGTCAGATGGCGAAGACTTTACCGCCGATGACGTTGTTTTCACATATGAACAAAAAGTCAAAAAAGAAAATGGCAATGCCGATTCCCTTTGGGTCGACGACCAACCAATCGCGATCGAAAAAGTGGATGAATACACCGTCAAATTCGTGTTGCCGACACCGAGTGCGGCAGCGATCAGCAATATTGCAACCGAAACATACATCATTCCCGAGCATATCTTTAAAGATGTTACCGACTTCTCTGTCAGTGAACTGCCTGAAAAACCAGTCGGCACTGGTCCGTATCAACTGAAAGAATACAAACGTGGTGAGTACTTTACTTTTGAAGCCAATGAAAACTATTATGGCGGCAAGCCTTCGATTCAAAATGTGACGTTGCGCATCATCGAAAGTACCGATACTGCGAAAGTCGCTTTGCAAAAAGGGGAAGTGGATGCAGCCGTTGTCTTGCCTTCAGATATTGAAGATTTAGATGATGATCAGATCTCTGTTTATCCTTATACTGAAAACCGTGTCGGTTATCTAGGCTTGAACACTCACTCAGATGCTTTGCAAGATGTGAAAGTTCGACAAGCAGTTCTCTATGCGTTGAACAAAGATGAATTAAATCAAGCGGCGTATTTAGATGAAGAGTATTACGCAACACCATATTCATTCTTGCCACCAAACAATCCATACGTTACTGATGATGTTGAAAAATATGAGACGAATGCTGAAAAAGCAAAAGAACTTTTACAAGAAGCTGGTGTGACTGATTTGTCATTGAATTTGGCTTTCAACTCAACCGATCCAGCCCAAACGATCCAAGCTACGTTGATCCAACAACAATTGCAACAAGCAGGCATAACGGTTACACTTGAAGGTGGCGATGGTACAGCGATCTTTACCGAGTTGAAGAAACCTGATTCAACGAAGTACAACTTATTCCTTGGCGGGTATATCATGGGAAATGACCCTGACTTATACGGCAGTCTATTTGAAACTGGCGGTAGTGCCAACTACTTCCAAAGCAATAGCGAAACCATTGACAATTTGTTTGCCCAAGCAGCAGTTGAATTAGACACGGACAAACGTGAAGCATTGTATGATGATTTGCAAAAGGCCATTGCTGACGAAGCGATCATTTACCCAATCGTTGACAACAAGAAAATCCTAGCGGTCAATAACCGAATTGGTAATGTAGAAGATGCAGGTTTGATCCCAATCTATACATTCGAAGATATGTCTAAATTGACAATCAAGTAAATCCATTGGCTGTGATAAAGAGGAATCTTTTTTATCACAGCTTTTTTCTATGAAAAAGAAAGTAGGTCAGTTATGTTTCGATACATTGCAAAACGAGTATTGCAAGCAATCCCTTTGCTGTTTGTGATCTCTTTTATCGTTTTTTCACTTATACATATCGCACCGTATGATGTGATCGACTCCATCACGACACCCAATATGTCGCAAGAGCAAATCGATCTTTTGCGGCAGCGCTATGGCTTGGATCAACCCTTTTTGGTTCAATATTTTCTTTGGATCAGAAATATTCTTACCGGTAATCTTGGCTTTTCTTTGGTGTCTCAAAGTAGTATTTCACAAGAACTTGCGACTCGGATTCCCAATACCATGCGCTTAGTCATCCCCGCTTATTTGACTGCCTTGTTGTTGGCCATCATTTTGGGCCTGTTGGCTGCTGCCAACAAAGGAAAAATTTGGGATCGAATCATTGACGCTGTGGCATCTCTAGGGATCGCTGTGCCGACCTTCTGGTTTGCGATGATCTTGATTTATGTATTTGGTTACTTATTAAATATGTTTCCAATCATTGGCATGTATACGGTCGGTAAAGAAGGGGATTTTGGCGATTTTCTGCAGCATTTTATTTTGCCTTATACCACATTGACAGTCGCCTTCTTTCCAGATTTGACGCGGTATATCCGCGCATCAGCGACACAACAAGTTTCAGAAGACTACGTGATGGTGCAACGGGCATTTCATGCCAGCAAATGGCAGATTTTCAGCCGTCATATTAGTCGAAATATTTTGATTCCTGTTGTCACCCAAATCGGCTTGGCGTTGCCGATGTTAGTTACCGGTGCGATCATTACAGAAACGATCTACGGCTGGCCGGGCGTCGGCCCTTACTTGATGAGTGCGACGAAAAGCCTCGATTATCCTGTGATCATGGCCATCATGCTGTTGTCAGCAACACTGGTCATCTTAGGGAATTTGTTAGCGGATGTATTATACTCCGTGGTTGATCCACGTATCCGTAAAGGAGGGAGTAAGTAATGAAACGTTTCAAAAAAATCAGTGAAGTCATGCTTGCTTCGCCCATCTATACCTTTTCTGTCGTTTTCCTGACGTTATTGATTATTTTGTCGCTTGTTGCACCTTTGATCCCCATCGATCCTAATGCAACGGATGTCAGCAACATGTCACAGCCGCCGAGTTGGTCTCATTTATTTGGAACCGATGAAGTGGGGCGAGATTACTTTATTCGGGTCGTCTACGGCGGTCGGGTATCATTGTTTGTAGGTGTTTTGGCAATGATCACAGCGACGTTTATTGGGACTCTTGTCGGTCTTGTTTCTGGCTACTTTGGCGGTTGGATCGACAACCTGCTGATGCGGCTCGTCGATGTATTGTCATCGATTCCTTGGTTGGTGTTAGTGATCGTTTTGAGCGTCTTTTTACGTCCCGGACTAACCACGATTATTATTGTGATCGGTGGCTTCTCCTGGATGAACATCGCTCGTTTGATTCGTGGTGAAACGTTAGCGGCGAAAGAACGGGAATATGTCGCTTACGGGAAATTTATCGGACGTTCTTCATTTAGTATTATCGTGAAGCATGTTTTCCCAGCAGTGCTTCCTACCTTGATCGTTGCGGCATCTGCAAGTATTTCAGGAGCGATCATGACCGAATCGGCTTTGAGTTTTCTAGGCTTAGGAATACAGCAACCGATGGCTTCGTGGGGCAGTCTGTTGCAAAACGCGCAAAACAGCTTGCAGCGGGCACCATACATGGCGATTCTTCCAGGGCTCTTTGTTATTTTCACCATCTATTCCTTTAACAATATCGGCGACATGATCAAACATGTCTTGCAGAGAGAGGTGTGACCGATGAAGACAGAGTTATTAGCGATCGAAGCGTTGAATGTGACATTTCAAAGCAAAACCGGTCCGAAACCGTTAGTAAAAAATCTTGATCTGGTAATTCCTAAGGGCAAAGTCGTTGGGATCGTTGGCGAATCTGGCAGCGGCAAAAGTATGACCATGAAAAGCGTCATGGATCTTTTGCCTGATAAAGTGACCGATCACTATACCAGTTATACATTTGAAGGAACAGCAGTGACCGATCGTCGAACATTACCGATCGCCATGATTTTTCAAGACCCGATGACTTCGTTAAATCCTTTGCGCACGATTGGCTATCATTTGATCGAAGTGATTCGCCGCTCACAAAAAGTATCGAAAAAAGCAGCACAAGAAATCGCCGTCAAAGAGTTAGAAAAAGTCGGCATACCTTTTCCAGCACAACGCATGAAACAATATCCTCATGAGCTATCTGGGGGGATGCGTCAGCGGGTGATGATTGCCATGGCTTTGTTGGCGCAACCGAAATTGCTGATCGCAGATGAACCGACAACGGCTTTAGATGTGACGATCCAAGCACAGATTTTGGCATTGATCAAAAACCTGCAAAGAGAGAACCAGCTTTCCGTCGTCCTTGTGACCCATGACTTTGGGGTCGTTGCAGGAATGTGCGACTTTATTAAAGTGATGTATCAAGGCCGAGTCGTGGAAGAAGGAACCACGGAAGAAATTTTTTATCAGCCGGAACATCCTTATACGAAACAATTATTGCAGGCGGCCCATTTAGGCGACAAGCATGCCGAATTAAAAGTCTTTGACTATCATGAGACATTGGCAGATGAACTGCAAGAAACGCAACTATCTAAGACACATCGCGTCTGGCGCAATCAGGAGGTGACAGAATAATGGAAGAACTGATTCGCGTAGAACATGCGACGAAAATCTTTCGCAGTAAAAACTGGCGCGGCACTGTCAGTGAAGTCCGAGCGGTCGAAGATGTCAGCCTAACGATCCATCGGGGCGAGACATTGGGGCTAGTGGGGGAATCTGGGAGTGGGAAAACCACTTTAGGACGCAGTATTTTAAATTTAGAGACCTTAACAAGCGGGGAGATTTTCTTTGAAGGCAAAGAGATAACAGCATTGACGGCAGAAGATCGCAAAGCAGCGTATCAGCAAATGCAGATCATTTTCCAAGATCCGTATTCATCATTGAATCCCCGTATGACAGCACTTGAACTGGTGATGGAGCCGTTGTATCATGAAACGAAAGATGCTGCTCGAGCGAAAGCCAAAGAAATTTTAGCGATCGTCGGGATCACCGGTGATGATGTCCATAAACTGCCTCGCAGTTTCAGCGGCGGACAACGGCAACGGATCGGTATCGCTCGTGCGGTGGTCAATCGCCCGGCGTTCGTCTTGTGTGACGAACCGACTTCGGCATTAGATGTATCCATTCAGGCTCAGATCATCCAATTGCTACTGCGTCTACAAAAAGAGTTTTCATTGTCTTATTTATTCATTTCCCATGACTTATCCGTGATTCGTCATATCAGTGATCGAACAGCCGTCATGTATCAAGGAAAATTAGTTGAATTGGCACCTACCGATCGCTTGTTTGAAAATCCGCTGCATCCTTACACGAAGAAATTATTAGCAGCAGCTCCGATCGCTGATCCTGTGTTAGCAAGAGGTGCGATGGAACAAACGGAAATTCAAAGCACGATTACTTTGACACCATTGTATGAATGGGTCGAAGTTGAACCAGATCATTTTGTGAGGAGAGAAAAACGATGACAGTAGAAACATTGACGATCCATCAAGGAAGCGACAAATTTGAAATGACGACCCCAACTGGCAATTGGGTGTTAGCACGGGAAAAAGGCTATTCGCCAGTCCAAATGCTGGTGAGTGCGGTCGCTGCTTGCGGCGGCTATGTATACGCATCCGTCCTAGAGAATTCAAAAATCACAGCAGAAATCGAAAAGATCGAAGTCAGCTATGACCGGGACGACAACAAAAAAGCCCAACCAGTCAGTGCTATCCACATTCAGTTTTATGCGAAAATCGCTGAAGCCGACCATGACAAAGCGACCCGTTGCCTAAAACTCGTTTCACCAAATTGCCCCGTGATCCAATCATTAGATCCAGCGATCGAAGTGACGGAAACAGTGACGTTTATTTAATCGAAAAAAGACTTTGTGTGCCTGAAACCAAAAGGCGTACAAAGTCTTTTTTGATCAATAAATAATATTCTCCCGAATAAAATCGATATCTGTCACTAATAGTTTGCGATCGACACTCTTTAGGGCGCCAGATTCTCGTAATTTTTGCATCATTCGATTGACACTGCTGGCAGAGGTAATGCCGCAAAAGCGAGCGATCTCTTCATTGGTGACTTCAAAGTCGATCAAGACGCCCTCTGTTGTTTGAACCCCAAAAGTTTCATAGAGCTCATTGATTTGGGTACAGACAGCACCGAATTTGCCGTTCATCAGCATTTGCTGCATCTTTTTCATCGTATCCATCAAGTTTCTCCGATAATACTCTTTGACATAATCCTGTAGCAGACGGTCACGATTGACATCTGCCCAAAATTGATCCCGCACGATTTTGTATAATTCGGCTTCTTCTGATTCAACCCGCACATTAAAAGGGGCTTCGACTTCTTGAGAAGATTCGTCTTTAAACAAAGAGACGATCTCGAAATCCGTCAAATAGCGCAAGTTGAATTCGCGCCCTTCATGGGTCACTACGCTAGTTTTGATGATGCCTTTTTTTAAAATATAGACGTACCGATCCGGGATGCCTTCATACGTCAAGTAACTCTTTTTCTTGCGGATAACGACCGGTATTGCTTGTTTTTCTAAATAATCACGTAATATCTGTTTCTCCACCCACGTTACTCCTTCACTTCATGCCAACCCAACATTTTCTGAAAAAAAGATGAAATATCCTCTATTCAAGCTCCATTAAAAGACATTTCTAGTGAAAAAGCAATAACAAATGTTAATGTTTCTTGTTAATGCTCTTTTTTAACAGCAAAAGCGCATTTCAAGTAGAGGAAGTTTCGGTATAGTAAAACGCATCACAGCACAAACAGGAGGAATGGAAGAAACATGTCAGACAGGGAAACCAATCAAGAAGGAATCGTCAGCTCGACGCCGTCAACCAAAAATGAAAAACTATGGAACAAAGGGTTTATCACGATTACCTTGATCAATTTTATCGTCTTTCTCGTGTATTATTGTTTTGTCGTCATCACTGCGAAATTTGCCACTCAGGAGCTAGGGGCATCCACCGCACAAGCTGGCTTGGCAGCGGGGATCTACATTATCGGAACCTTGATCGCTCGCTTGTATGTTGGAAAAATTTTAGAATTAGTTGGTCGTAAAGCTGTTTTGCGCTGGGGGATATTGTTTTATGTCATTACCACCGCTGCTTATTTGGTCTCAGTCAACATTTATATTTTAGATACTGTGCGCTTTTTCAATGGCTTTGCTTATGGTGCTGTCTCAACTGCGGCTAATGCGATCGTCACAGCATATATCCCAGCTTCCAAACATGGCGAAGGGATCAATTACTATGGATTAAGTACCAGTTTAGCAGCGGCAGTCGGGCCTTTTATTGGCATGCTATTATTACCGACCGTCGGCTTTGATTTCATTATTTGGTTAGCAACCATCTTATCAATCGCAACAGCCATCGCGTGTTTCTGGTTCCCAGTCAAAAACATCCCATTAACAGAAGAACACAGAGCACAACTAAAAAAATGGTCCATCAAAAGTTTTGTCGAACCAAAAGTCTTTTTCATTTCCGGGATTGCCTTTTTGATCGGGTTGGCTTACTCCAGTGTTCTCGGCTTCTTGTCGATCTACGCCAGTGAGCTTGGGTTAGAAACGGCCGGTGCCTTTTTCTTCATCGTCTATGCACTTTCCGTGACCTTCACACGGCCAATGACTGGCAAACTATTTGACCGCCATGGCGCAGATGCGGTCATGTATCCTAGCTTTCTTTTCTTGACCCTTGGTCTTTTCCTATTGAGTATTACCGGCAACAGCTGGATGTTGTTGCTTGCGGGTTGCTTTGTCGGCTTGGGCTATGGCACCTTCATGTCGAATGGCCAAGCCGTTTGCCTAAAAGAGGTCGATCCTCACCGTGTCGGCGTAGCGCTCTCCACCTATTTCATCGGGCTGGACCTCGGCTTAGGCGTAGGTCCCTATGCATTAGGAAGCTTGCACGGTCTGTTTGATTACTCGCAGATCTACATCTTATGCGGACTGATCCCAGTCGTCGTTCTTGTTTTATACAAATTGTTTTATAAAACGAAACGCGCAGTTGCCGCCGTTGGTACTTTGAAGCAGCCAATCAACGAAGAAGAATGACCTCAACCATCACAAAAAGGAGTGTTTCACCATGGATAACAATCAATTGATTATTGAAGCATTGAACAAATTAGTGACGAACATCAACGAATTAAATGAAGAAATGCACGCTATGAAAGAGGTCACCGCAACGATGACCCATGAACAACTTGCTATCGATCATCAATTACGCGACATCAAATCGGTATTGATCAATGACAATCTGATTGGATAATTTGCCATAAAGCATGAAATGAAACAAGAAACAGGAATGAACGCTTTTTTTGAGAATGTTTCCTGCTCACTTACTGGTGGTAGAAAGATTCACATGAGAAAAGCGTTTTTTTGATGCGCAAAAAAGAAAAGCGAACATTGGCAGAGTTTGTACAAGAAAATAAGCAAGAAAAATTGTGGCAGTCCGCGCTTGTATGCTATAGTGTGTCTGGGTAGCAATACCTAATAAAAATCAGAGTAGGAAATAAAGCGTTAAGTGCTGAAAGGATGGGATGTTGCCTTTCGGACGAAGAACGATCATTCGTTCGCGGTTTTATTTTCGCATTCGCTGCATGAATTTGTAGCAACTCTAAAAGGAGATGCTCGCTATGAAAAGAAAAGTCGATGCACACATGATTGCGGTCATGGGACTTTTGATTGCCTTAATGGTGGTCTTGTCGCAAATCTTGGGGTTTGAAACCTCCTATATCAAAATCACATTTTCCTTTGTACCACAGCTGATCATGGGTATGCTGTTTGGTCCGTTTTGGACAGCAGTTGGCTCCTCATTAGCCGATATCGCAGGAATGGTGATTTTTCCAAAATCAGCCTACTTTTTCGGCTTTACCATCAATGCCTTTGTTGGTGGACTGATTTATGGCTACTTCTTCTATCGGAAAGAAGTCACATTAAAACGAGCGGCAACGGTCGTCTTGTTAAATACTATTTTGATAACCTTGATCTTAACTCCGATCTGGTTAGCCATGATGCTGAATATTCCTTTGACAAGCTGGGCCATCTGGTCGGTCCGCTTGCTAAAAGCAGTCATCATGTTCCCGATACAAACTGCGTTGATTTACATCGTAGGGCGTGCGGTACCATACAAACGGCTGATCCGACGGTTCGTTTAACGAGTAAAAAAGAACGATAACATCCATTGAAGTGAATCATCTGCGAATATTTCGTCAGTGGTTCACTTTTTTCTTTCTAAGGATGGGCTTAGTCATTCTCAATAACTTGTTTAGAGGGGAAGGTGAACCTATGAATAAAAAAGGACTCGCTATGGGACTGTTTCTTTTCTTGGTCTTAGCAGCAATGGGAGGGATGAAGTGGGTGATAGAACAGCAAAAACAGCAAACGGAGGAGTCATCCGTGATCCAGCAAAGCAGCTCGAGAGACGAAACAAAGGAAGAAAGCAGTGCAAGCCAAGAAACCACCTCAGTTTCCACGTCACCTTCTGTTTCAACTTCCACGCAAGAACAGTCAGAAGAGGCAATAGAAGAAAAAATCGCCACGATGAGTTTGGAGGAGAAGGTCGGGCAATTGTTTTTTGTCCGTGTACCTAAAAGCAATCAAATCGAAGAACTTCAAAACTATCACTTTGGCGGCTATCTGTTATTCGGCCGTGATACCGAAAATGAGACGGCGGAGAGCTTGAAACAGAAAATTTCAGATTACCAAGCAGCCAGCGCCATTCCGCTGTTGATCGGTATGGACGAAGAAGGGGGCACGGTGACTCGCATCAGCCGCAATCCGAACCTTACGGATCAGCGTTTTCTCTCACCACAACAGCTATATGCCCAAGGTGGATGGTCGGCGATCGAAGAAGATACAGCAAAGAAAGCGGAAATTTTAAAAGCGTATGGCATCAATGCCGGGCTGTTTCCCGTTGCCGATGTTTCCACTGATCCGCAGTCCTTTATCTACGACCGAACCATTGGCATGGATGCGCAGGGCACGAGTGCGTTTGTAGAACGTGTGGTTCATGTTTTGCAGAAACACCACGTGGGGTCAACCTTGAAGCATTTTCCCGGCTATGGCAACAATCGTGACTCGCATGTCGCCATCGTCACCGATGACCGCCCGCTATCTGCACTGCGGGAAACGGATTTTCTGCCTTTTGCCGCAGGGATCAAGGCTGGTGCCGATAGTATTTTGGTGGCCCATACGATTGTCAATAGTATCGATAACACTGTACCCGCCTCTATTTCAAAACCCGTGCATGAGTTGCTCCGAAATGAATTGCATTTTGAAGGGGTCATCATGACGGATGACTTGGATATGGCAGGACTTTCTGAGTTCATTCCGCAAAATGAAGCCGCATTACAGGCGTTGCAGGCGGGAAATGATCTAGTGATCTCATCTACCTACCAAGAACAGATCCCCTTTGTCGTACAAGCGGTTGAAGATGGCCGCTATTTGGAAGCTGATTTGAATGCTTCCGTCAAACGAGTTTTGCTCTGGAAAGAAGCATTGCATTTACTTTAAGAAAAAATAAACCTGCTGTTTCCTCCGTGTAAGAGAGTCGTTCTCTTACTGAGAGGAAGCAGCAGGTTTTTTTAGATACTATGAGCCAGTACCTCTAATTCTTTGGCAAAGGCTTCTTGTCCAATAAATCGCAGATAGTCCAAGGCTTTTTCAATCGTGGCCATTCCCAGCGTACGATCTCCTTGGAACAAGGCGTAAATGCCTTCGAAATAACGAATCATCAGGCGGATACGATCATTGTCCGGCGGCAGGTGATCGGCTAGATACGTCAGCACATGCGCCAACTCGGCAGGTTTTTTGCGATCGATAAACAAGAAAGCCGCATTCGTCAGCAATTTTGTGTAGATTTGATAATTGATACTTAGCGTATTGCTGTAAAAAATTTTTTTATTCAGGTGTTTCATTTGATACAAGATGTA
This sequence comes from Enterococcus sp. AZ179, assembly GCF_050498885.1. Lineage (NCBI taxonomy): Bacteria > Bacillati > Bacillota > Bacilli > Lactobacillales > Enterococcaceae > Enterococcus > Enterococcus sp. AZ179. The sequence continues at coordinate 2,800,259 of NZ_JBMHEO010000001.1, forward strand.
CTCGTCAGAAAAAAGGAAAAGCAGATTGGTAAATAAGGAGATTTCAAACTTTCCCCACGTGTCGATTCGTTCCAAGTATTTCTTGATGGTCGCTTCGATGATGCAACGTTCTTCCTCGTCGGTAACTACGCCTTTTTTCTCTAAAATCAAAAAGAATTGACTATACAATACATAATAGAAAAAATCCTTCGTGGTTTTATACAGTGCTTGGGCTTTGTTGATCAAAGAGAGTACTTCAGAATAATTGCTTTCATAGTAAGCGGTGGTCAACTGTTTGGATAGCTGTTTTTTCTCGCTGACTTGATTGTCATCCAAGCGATACTCAAATTCCTCTAAGGTGACATTTAAGCGGTCCAAATATTGGTGCAAAATATCAAAGGCGATGCGATGCCCTTTTTGTTCAAAGGTTGCCAGTGTACTGCGTTCTGAAATGTTCTCAACCAATTTTCGCTGTGAGATATTTCGTTCCGTTCGTAACTCTTTTAACAAGTCATTGGCCTTCAAAAAATCCCTCCTAAAAAAGTGGACGGAAAAATAGTCCAAATATGTTACAGCTTTATTTTGCGGGTAAACTTGAAGAAAGTCAATTAAAGGAGGAGAAATGGATGTTTGATTTTTTTAGTTTTCCCTGGGAAGTTGTAGAACTAATGGCTAACGTTTTTTCTTTCTTCAAATAATCGATCCTTTGTGATTGGTTAGCAATTGATTTTTTAACAGGAAAAAAGTATAAGTGGTTTCACGTAATAAGTTACTGTTCATTCGCGCATTCAAACGCCCTCTCCCCAAACAGCTTACCCTGTCAAGGTGCGTAGGTTTGCCGAATCCCTTTTAAAAAAGGAGCAAACACAACAGCGAGTGATTGCTCTTTTTTTGTTGGTCAAAAAACCTACATACGGCATCGCAACAGTCAGTTTTGCTTTTTCTTAAACATTGGTTCATTCGGATCAGAATAGTAATCAGGATTGAATTCATCATCGATCGATACCCCGAAAAGAGAAACGAGACTGGGAAGAAACCCAATCACGCCGAGGACGACGGCAACTGGAAGGTAGAATTTTTTACGCTTGTACCACGGAAGCTTCGATTTCTTTTCCATAGGAAATCCCCCTTTTCGCTTAGTGTAACATGTTCTGAGTTAGGTGTGTTAATAATTACCTTCAATACTTAAAAATATACTAAAGCGGTGTATTGGTACATCTGATGGGGCAAAAAGTTTCGCTAGGTAAATCTAGGAAAGGGTCGTTTTTTTGTCATTGCTGCCAGAATCAAGTTTTTATATAAAAAAGGAACCGAGTAAGAAAGCAATTCTTCTTACTCGGTTCCTTTTATTGAAAATAATCCTTGGCTTGGTCCATCAAGGTTTGAAAGTCTGATTCGTTTTTTCTAATTGCCTCTGTTAGGGTAAACAAATAACCGTTGGGGTCTTTGATGGTCATTTCAAGGGCATTCCAAGGCTTTTCCATCAAAGGTTCCACGATCCACTTTGAGGGAATTTTCTGAGCGATATTCTGAAGATCATTCATCGCTACATTCAAAATTGCCCATCGCCAACAGTGAACGCTTCTGCTGCAATCAGCATCAAATCTTGGTAGTCAGCAAGACGCAGGTGGTCCATCATAACTTGATTTTCTTGATTGCGAAACTGATACAATGACTGGAAACCCAAGATTTCTGTGAACCATTTCGATGATTGCACAATATCTTTTGTCTTCATTTGGTAAAACATTGGCATAACATAAACTTTCATTTTGACACCTCCTCTTGATTAGAGGATACCGCTTGACGCAGCGTCAAAGTCAATAGACATTTTCGTAGTGAAGCAAAGCTTGATAATGGCGTTTCTTTGGCACTTAAGTCAAGGAAAAATGGGCAATAATTTTTTGACTCACTTCATCAGGTGACAAGTGGGTATTGTTGATTTTCAGCGAAGGAATCGTTGGGAAAAGGGTAGTTAATTCCTGTGGCAGGCTTTCTAAGCGATAGTTTTCATACGAAGACAAAAGCTCATTTCTAGAAAAAGCCAGCGCTCTTTTTGACGGCTTTGCGGCTAAACGGTCCTCATGGCAATTGCGCTTTAAACGTTCCTCAATATCAGCCACTAATTCGATAAAATAGACCTCTTGTCGGGCATCGGTAAATAGCTGGGCGATCTCTTGTAAAAAAGCTAAATCTCCCGCTTGATCGAAATCAATCAAGACCGTAAAGATGATTGATTTTGTCGTATTATTGGCTTCATTATGAACAAAGGCTTTGAAGAGTTCGATCCGCGTTTGATTAGACAAAGCAAATGCTGCTGGGCTATAGCCAAGAAAATTCGCAAATAGATCAATGGTCTGGTGATTGAATAATAGTTTTGCATCCAATCGTTTTTCCAGTTCTTTCCCCACAGTCATTTTTCCTACCGCTTGCGCGCCAATCAAGACGATCAATGGCATCACAACACATCCTTTTTATCAATCGTAACAAAGGTGGGCTATCGTGTAAATCCGTTCTTAGAAAGAAACGATTGAGAAGCTGGATTTTTTTATGTGGAAACCAAGGATGCTCTTTTTTAGGTAAAAAGGAATGAGCGAAATTTCTCTGAGACAGGAAAAAAGATCATACAGCATAGTAGCACGGTTTGGAACAACAAAATGACTAGTAGATTGATCGTTTCAAATCGTGAATAAAGATAGAAGTGGATCAGCCATTCGAAGACATTGACAAAGACTAAATAAAGGTAGTGCGCTTTTTTGACCTTGCAGTTTTTCAACCAATAATAGCTTAAGTAATAATCCAGCAAGATCATCAATAATAGAAAAAGTTTGCTAAAAGCCGTCAGATTGTCATGCTGGGAGGCAAGTTTTTGAAAAAATAGCAAAAGTGTAGGTGTCGGAATATAAATAATCAATAAGGATAGAAAAAAATAGACAATAAAGGGCATAGTCATTCCTCCAAAATATTGATAAAAAAAGCATAGATAAATTAGCAAATTTGACCGTACTCGTCAATTGGTTTTGTTATCGGAATTTTCGATAATGGATGGTTGGTATTGATTGAAGGAAAAAGGATTATAGGAAAGTCGATGGCTATTGATTCAACAAAGCGCTGATAGGGAAGGAATATTTAGGGGACAGGAAAAAAGAAATACTCCCTTTCTTTAATCGAGAAGGGAGCAGAAGGATTGATCCAACGGAAACCTCTAGTTCCATGTTTCGTTGAGCTTATCGGCATAAAACAAAAGCGCCTGATGGTAAGATTGGATATCTGGATCGCTAGAAGTTTCGGCAAGCAGGGTCAATAGCCGTTTAGTGGCTTGCTCATACTCTGCTAGATTAAACAGTGTCATGGCATAGAAGGTTTGCAAAGCATGATTTTTTGGAAACTGCTTCATCGCGTGTAAAAACACTTCTTCGGCTTTTTGATACTTGCCGAGAGCACGATAGGTGCTGCCTAGACCTAGGTAGGCATCTGGCAAGTCGTTTTCTGATAAACCTAACGCGATTGCTTGTTCATAATAAGGAGTTGCCTGTTGTTCTTCCCCTAAAAGATCATAACTCCAAGCCGTTTGGTAGTGGACAAAGGCATCTTGGGGATTTTCGGCAGCTAATTGAATCAATTGTTCATTTGATTGTTGCAGCTTTTTTTCAGCCCGCAGTTGGATCGCAGCAGCTAGTCGTTCATTCATTGGTTCGAAGCTCCTTTTCAAATAGTAGAAAATGACACAGATAACTTGCAAGCTTAGCTAAGGGGAAAGATCAGCCCAGCTTTCACCTGCAAAGGAAAAACCGCATGCTTCATACAGCTTGTAGGCTGGCTGATTTTCAACCGTCACTACCAGATAAAGGTGAGTGAGTCCCATGGCTTTTGCTCGTTGGATCACTTCATTCATCAGCAGCTTGGATAAGCCTTTGCCTTTAAAGGCTGCACTCATAACAACAAATAATAGCAGGGGAAGCTCTTGAAACGTGCTGGTTACTACGGCACCGATAGGATAATTATCCTTTTGCAACTGAAAAGAAAGCTCTGGACTCAAGGGACCGTATTTTCCATCAGCAGTCTCTCTCAGCTCTCTTTGCCAGTCAGCAATCGATTCCCCTTCGTCATCCGTCGTTTCATGATAGGCCGAATAAAAAAGTTCTGCGACACTTCGAGAATCCGGGATAAAGGGGTCAAAAGAAAGGGCGGATTCTTGTAAAGCTTTGGGGGTATGTTGTAAGTCACAAGCCATAATGATTCGTTTCATAGAAGCACTCCTCTCTGCTCGTTTCATTTATTATAGCAGAGCAAAGCTTTCTCAAGATCGTTTTTTTCTAATGAAAGCCCAGATACAACGAATTCCTTCGTAGATTGCAGTAAAGACAGCAACCAGAAACAAAAACGACATGTAATGGATCAAAAAAGCCAGTTGAAACCATAAGCCATAGACCATCGGCAGGACGACGAGCAAACAAATTCCCAATTCGATGTTTCGCTTTCTTCTTATTTGAAACCAACGTTCATCTGACATCCTTTTTTCCTCCTGTTCATTCTTTACACACGCTCTCGGATAAATATCCATTTTTTTATAAAATATTCAATATATTTGCGATATTTTGATTAAAAACTAGAAAATTAGTTTATTTTTTGGTAATCTTGAAGATAAGATTAGAAATAGCTGTTGTTTTTTATTTTGACTTATTATCCCACGAAAGACAAGGTGAGCACAATGGAAAGAAAACCGATGTATTTAAAAAATGGGCTTCCTCTAACAATGGAGCCCGGTAAGATTTATACATGCCTTTACCGAGGCGGTTATTTCATTTGTGAAGAAAAGGGCCAACCGCTGCCATCGATAAAAAGAGAAGCGAAATAAGCGAACTTCTCACTTAAGATTTGTCAGGGGTCGAACGGGTTGTTGGAATTGTTATCTCCTTTTTAGTACCAATCAAATGATGTCTAGCATTTTCAAAAAATCTCAACGTTCTTCATTCAGACCATTTTAAGGCTTAAATTGATTTTGACCGATTTCAATTTAGTAAGAACAATCCGATCCCTGGCAAATGTTAGGTGAAAAGTCCCTAAGAGACTGAACGAATAGTAATGGTCATTCGGACAGCCAAGAGCAGTGGAATTACGAGCGAACATACAAATAGTAGAAATCGTCTTTTTCTCATAAAAAACGATTCTACTTGAAGGGAACATTTTTTTTTGCTATAATAGTTCAGGAATTGAAAAATAAAATAGACAAAGGTTGAGCATTTTTTATGCTTCAAGGATCAGGTTTGCCAAGGGGTGAGGCAAACGTTCTTGGAGGAATGCTGGCCTTTTTTTTGTTATCAGCATACTTCTTCGTGAGGTATGCTTTTTTTGTTTATTTTTCAGTTGAGAATATAAATCACTATGGGAGGGAAATCGATGAGAGAAGCTTTGACTCGTTTACGAGAAGCAGAAGAAGCCAATGAACAGCAATTGCTCGCTTTGAAAAAAGAACTGCAGTCGGAAGAAGCGCAGCAGCAACAAGCATTGCAAGAGCGGGCTTCCGCTTTGGAAGAAGCCCTTGCTCAGGAACAAGCAACAGTCGAAGACCAGTTGCAACAGTCACTAGAAGCACAAAAGCAGCAGCTGGCAAAAGAGACCCAGCAAGTGTTAGATCGTTACCAAAAAAATATGCAAAGCTTCCAAGAGCAAGCGGTTCAACAGATCGTTGAAGGAGTGATCGGAACTTATGGCAGTAACCAAACTAAATAAACTAACGTTGATCACCCCGAAGCACTACCAAGAAAGGGTATTGACGAAGCTGCAAACGATGCAGTTTGTTGAAATCGAGAACGTATTTGAGCAGGAAGCGAACGAAACTTGGCTACGGGAATTTTTTGCAGGAGCCACCCCAGAAGGTGCTTCTCACCAACCAATGATTCGTCGACTGCAAGAAGCAATCCGCTTTATTCGCCAAAATGGTGATGCGAAAAAAGGCATAGAATGGCAACGAGATGCCTTGCGGCTGTCGGACTTTGAAACAAGCTTCGATGAAGCAGCAGCATTGACGGAGCTGGTTGAAGTCGAGAAGTTGCAAGAGCGCTGGGTAGAGACGATCGAAGCGATCGAAGCAGCGACGCAGACGGAAGAATGGGCGACACAGTGGCAAAATCTTGACGTGCCGTTGGAGATCGAAGCACCTGCTCATACAAGTTTTTTTGCTGGGCGTGTCGAAGGCCCACGCTGGGAAGATCTAGCTGAAGCCTTGCGACAATTGGAAGAGGTTCATATCGAAGTGATCTATTCTGAGCCAAAAAAAGTCAATTTCAGCTGCCTATTTTTAGCAGCGATCGAAGAGCAAGTGTTCCAATTGTTTCACCGATATGGGGTGAAGAAAGAAACCGGTCGAACATCCGAATCACCAAAAGTGGTTTTGCAAAACGCGAAACAAGCGTTGACTTCCTTGACCCAGCAGCGCAAAGAACTGATTACAGAAATCAGTCAGCACAAACAACGGCTGATCCTGTTGCAGCAAGCGGAAGAACTGTTTTTGACTCGTGAGAATCGGACAATGATGCAACAGCGCTTAGCAGCTGGTCAGACCTTTGCCCTCTTGCGCGGCTGGATCGCAGAAAAGGATCAACCGTTAGTGGCGGAAATGGTCCAAGAATCCTTTGCCAACGAGATTTACTATTCGTTTGAAGAACCCACTGCAGAGGAGATCGCTGCTAATCAAGTGCCAACGAAGCTAAAAAACGCCTTGTTTATTCAACCCTTTGAAATGTTGACGGAGATGTACAGCCTGCCAAAATACGATGAGATCGATCCAACCCCATGGATGATGCCCTTTTACTATGTTTTCTTTGGTATGATGGTGGCTGACTTAGGTTATGGTGCATTAATGGCTGTAGCGACCACGATCGGGCTGCACGCCATGCGTTTGCCCAAAGGGACCAAACGGTTTCTGAAATTGTTCCAGATTTTGTCCGTGCCAACTATGATTTGGGGCGCAGTCTACGGCTCTTTCTTTGGCGCTACATTGCCCTTCCAACTCTTATCACCCTCCGAAGATTTTATGGCGATCTTTGGTCTATCCATGATTTTTGGTGGGATCCAACTGTTTACAGGCCTTTATTTAGCAGCCAAAGAAAATATCCGCAAAAAGGATCTTTTAGGTGCAGTCAACGATGGCTTTGCGTGGCTAGGACTTTTGAGTGGTCTTTTAGTGGCAGCCGCAGGCAATCTTTTGATCGATGTCCCAGCACTAACAACCGTCGGCTTGATTTTAGCAGGCTTTAGTGCCTTATTGATCATCGTGGTACCGATTCTGAAAGGGAAAACCAAAGTGGGCGGCTTCTTTTTAGGGTTGTATGACTTGTACGGTGTGACCAGTTACATCGGCGACTTTGTCAGCTACAGCCGCTTGATGGCATTAGGGATCTCCGGTGGGAGTATCGCAGCAGCTTTCAACATATTGGTGGGCTACTTGCCGCCAGCCGCTCGTTTTTCTGTAGGCATTCTCTTATTGGTTGTCCTACAAGCTTTAAACATCTTTTTATCGTTACTGAGTGCGTATGTGCATGCCGCACGTTTACAATATGTAGAGTTTTTCGGAAAATTTTTCACTGGTGGGGGGCGCCAATTTGAAACCTTCAAGCCAAGTGAGAAATACGTTGATTTTGATAAAGAAAATGGAGGAGACAATAAATGATTGATTACTTAATTAATAACAATGGTGGTATGGTGTTTGCAATTATCGGAATGGGGATCGCTACGATCTTTTCTGGGATCGGTTCAGCCAAAGGGGTGGGCCAAACTGGTGAAGCAGCGGCAGCCTTAACGACGAATCAGCCGGAGAAGTTTGGACAAGCCTTGATTTTACAATTACTTCCCGGAACGCAAGGGCTATACGGATTCGTTATTGCGTTTATGATCTATGGTAGCTTAAGTGGTGAAATGTCGACAGTGACTGGTATGGCGTATTTGATGGCCTCACTGCCAGTTGCCTTTACTGGCTTATTCTCAGGAATGGCCCAAGGGAAGGTCGCTGCAGCTGGGATTCAAATTTTAGCGAAGAAACCAGAGCATTTCTTTAAAGGGGTCATGTTCTCAGTAATGGTTGAGATGTATGCCATCTTAGGCTTTGTTATTTCTTTTTTACTTTTAGGAACGATTTAAAGGGGGCGAAGGTATGGACGCAATCGACAAAATGATTGCTGAACTAGACCAAGAAGCGCAGACAAAACGGGAACGTTTGGCTGCCGCTGAACGTGCTAGGATCAGTGAAACGATGGCACGTGACTGGGCGAAAAAAGAGTCGGACTTGCAGCTTCGTGCCCAGCAAGCAAAAAAGCAAGCCGAAAAACATTATCAGCAAGCCCTGAATCGCCAAGCAAGTGCCGCTAAGCAGCAGCAAATGGTGAAACAAAACGAATACCTGACACAACTTTTTGAGCAAGCGTATCAAAAAATGGTTACCTGGACGCCAGAAGAGCTGCAGTCATTTGCTGAAAATGTGCTGCAGCAGTTGCCGATCAGTGGGATGGTGACCTTCCACGCTGGTCCTGAGCAAGTAGCCCATCTAGATGCCGCTTGGCTTACGTCTTGTCAATCAAAACTACCGTATCAAATCAAAGAAGGCGCACCATTGACAGAAGCGGGCTTTTTGGTAGATGACAACGGCATTCAATACAATTTTACCTATCAGGTACTGCTTGATGAATACAAGAAAGAAACCCGGGAACGGTGGTTGCAGATCATACAACAAGGAGGTTGATCCATGAGGAACTATCATCAATTGAATCCAATCATTCGGCTGAAAGAGATGACGTTGTTAAAGTCGCAAGAAGTCGAGCAAATGATTGCGGCAAAAGCTTTTGCTGAAGTCGAAGCTGTCTTGCAGCAGACCCATTATCAACGCTATTTGAAGCCGGATTTTCATGAACGATTCGAAACCTATCTCGATGAAGAATTGTTAAAGACGATCAAAGAATTGGCCGAGCTGGTTCCTGATCAAGAGATCCTCCGACTGTATATGATGCCTTTTACTTTCCATAATCTAAAAGTCTTGACCAAAGAGTCGGTCACTAAAAAAGATTATAATCATCTACTGAACGAAGATGGTTTTTACACGATCGATGAGTGTCGGACCGCCATCAAAACGGGAACCTCAGAGGTATTGCCTGAGAAAATCGTGACTACGATCCAAGAGGTGCGGGAGTACTTAGAAGGCGGCGCCGTGCTGCAAGGCATCGATATCATTTACGATCGCCGGTATTTACATGAACAACGGCGACTGGCAGATGAAATCAAGATCCCTGAGCTACAAGAAGCTGTCATCAAGATGATCGATCTGACCAATCTAACGATCGCCGCTCGTTGTGTACTTCAAAAACGATCGCGCAGTTTTATGGAGGCAGTCCTAGTGAGTGTCGGCAGTATCCCGAAAGAAGAATTTTTAGCGTTTGCGGATGCGTCCTATAGCGACTTTTTAGCCTTCTTATTAGAAAGTGATTATCAGGAAGTGTTGCGGCCTTTGATTCATGAACAGGTGATCGACTTTGCTGGCTTGGCACTTTTACAAGACAATTTGATCACAGAAAGCTATGGTCAAGCTCAAACGGATGCTTTAGGACCACTGCCTTTACTCGCATTTTTGAATGCTAAGGTTTTGGAACTGCAAAATCTGCGTATCTTGCTGGTAGGCAAACGCAGCGGCTTTACGGAAGAACAAATCAGAGAAAGGATGCGGCACTATGACTCATAAAATCGGCGTGATCGGCGAGAAAGAATCCGTCATTCCTTTTCAACTATTTGGCTTTCAGGTCTGCTATGCCTCGGAAGAAAAAGAAGTGAAGCAGGCGCTGGCAAAATTAATGAAGAACAGTACGATCATCTACCTGACTGAAAAATGTGCCGAGCTGATTCCCGATGAATTAGCAAAAGTCCAACAAAAAATGACACCTGCAGTCATCTTGATTCCTGATTACGATGGTTCCCGAGGAATCGGCAAACGAATGATTCAAGAAAATGTCGAAAAAGCAGTTGGGCAAAACATACTATAGAGAGGAGCCGATGTTGTGGAAAAAGGAACAATTATTAAAGTATCCGGTCCATTGGTGTTAGCCAAAAATATGGGCCATGCAAGTTTAGAAGATATCTGTTATGTAGGAGATTTAGGCGTGGTCGGTGAGATCATCGAAATGCGCGGCGACGTCGCTTCGATCCAAGTCTATGAAGAAACGTCCGGGATCGGACCTGGTGAACCAGTCGAAACCACCGGTGAACCGCTATCCGTAGAATTGGCGCCTGGGATCATGTCACAAATGTTTGATGGCATCCAACGTCCCTTAGAAACCTTCATGTCTGTCACCCAAAGTAACTTCTTGTCGCGTGGGGTGCAATTGCCTGCGTTGGATCATGAGAAAAAGTGGCCTTTTGTACCGACCGTGGAAGTCGGCGCAACAGTCAGTACCGGGATGGTCATCGGCACCGTGCAAGAAACACCGTTGATCAATCACAAGATCATGGTTCCTCATGGCGTTTCAGGAACAGTCAAGGCTGTTTATGCGGGGGAATTTACGATCGATGAAACGATTTATGTTTTAGATACCCCCAAAGGAGAACGGTCTTTCACGATGCTGCAAAAATGGCCCGTTCGTCATAGTCGTCCTGTAAAGCAAAAACTGAATCCAGTCGAACCAATGATTACTGGCCAGCGAGTGATCGACACCTTCTTTCCAATCGCTAAAGGCGGGGCGTCAGCCGTTCCAGGACCTTTTGGTGCAGGGAAGACTGTCGTTCAGCACCAAATCGCCAAATGGGCGGATGTCGACCTAGTCGTCTATGTCGGCTGCGGCGAACGCGGCAATGAAATGACCGATGTAATGAACGAGTTCCCAGAGTTGATCGACCCTCGCAGTGGTGAATCTTTAATGGCGAGAACCGTGTTGATCGCTAACACCTCCAATATGCCGGTAGCCGCTCGGGAAGCGTCGATTTATACTGGGATCACGATTGCGGAATACTTCCGAGACATGGGGTATTCCGTGGCGATCATGGCGGATTCCACCTCACGTTGGGCAGAAGCACTGCGGGAAATGTCTGGTCGTCTGGAAGAAATGCCCGGGGATGAAGGGTATCCGGCTTACTTAGGCAGCCGCTTGGCAGAGTATTATGAGCGTTCTGGAAAAGCGATTTGCTTAGGTTCTGATCAAGAAGGCAGCATCACTGCCATCAGCGCTGTTTCACCATCAGGCGGTGATATTTCAGAACCAGTTACCCAAAATACGTTGCGGGTTGTTAAAGTCTTTTGGGGCTTAGATGCCACCTTAGCGCAAAAGCGTCATTTTCCATCGATCGATTGGTTGAAGAGCTATTCTTTATACGAAAACGAATTGGGTGCCTTTTTAGACCAACAAATGCAAGTAGATTGGTCCAAACAAGTAACAGAAGCCATGCGGATGCTGCAAAAAGAATCTGAGTTGTCAGAGATCGTGCGACTTGTCGGCATCGACGCTTTATCCGAAAAAGATCAGTTATTGCTGGAAACCACCAAGTCTTTGCGAGAAGATTTCTTGCAGCAAAACGCTTTTGACGATGTCGATACGTTTACCTCTCGTGAAAAGCAGTTCAAAATGCTGGAAACGATCTTGCTACTCCACAAAGAAGCGGAAGATGCGTTGACACTAGGTGCCTATCTTTCAGAAATTTATGCAGGGACCGAAGAATTGCGAGACAAAGTGGCACGTATGAAGTACCTGCCTGAAGCGGAATTAGCAAAAATTCCTGCTTTGCATCAAGAGATCAAAGCAACGATGAAAGAAATTTTACAGAAAGGAGACCGCACTGATGATCAAGGAATATAAAACGATTGGAGAAGTCGTCGGACCATTGATGGCCGTCGATCGCGTCTCCGGTGTCAAATACGAAGAGTTGATCGAAGTCCGCATGCAAAACGGCGAAACGCGGAAAGGACAAGTACTGGAGATCCAAGAAGACAAAGCGTTGGTCCAAATTTTTGAAGGAACCGGCGGGATCAATTTGCGAGAATCTGCGGTCCGCTTTTTAGGACATCCTTTGGAATTAGGCGTTTCCGAGCAAATGATCGGACGAGTCTTTGACGGCTTAGGTCGGGTCAAAGATGGCGGAGTAGAGATCGTCCCAGAAAAATTTATGGACATCAACGGCGAAGTGATTAATCCAGCAGCGCGGGATTATCCTGATGAGTTTATTCAAACGGGGATCTCATCGATCGACCACTTGAATACGCTCGTTCGGGGACAAAAGCTACCGATTTTTTCTGGATCTGGTCTGCCTCATAAAGAATTGGCTTCGCAAATTGCGCGTCAAGCACAAGTGTTGAATTCAGAAGATGATTTCGCTGTTGTGTTTGCTGGCATTGGGATCACCTTTGAAGAAGCTGAATATTTCATGGAAGATTTTCGTCAAACGGGCGCCATCGACCATTCTGTCGTCTTTATGAATCTAGCCAATGACCCAGCGATCGAGCGGATCGCTACTCCCCGAATGGCACTGACGGCGGCCGAATACTTGGCTTATGAAAAGGGCATGCATGTCTTGGTGATCATGACGGATATGACCAACTACTGTGAAGCTTTGCGGGAGATCTCCTCTGCTCGTCGTGAAGTGCCAGGACGTCGCGGCTATCCTGGGTATCTATATACCAATCTATCCACGTTATATGAACGTGCTGGACGGATTCGCGGCTTGAAAGGTTCAGTGACCCAGCTGCCGATTTTGACCATGCCAGAAGATGACAAAACCCATCCGATTCCTGATTTGACCGGCTATATCACCGAAGGACAAATCATCTTGTCTCGTGATTTGTATAAAAACGGTATCCAGCCGCCCATCGATGTCTTGCCGTCATTGTCACGGTTAAAAGATAAAGGGACCGGCGAAGGCAAGACACGTAAAGACCATGCCGCAACGATGAACCAGTTGTTTTCTGCGTATGCTCAAGGAAAGCAAGCCAAGGAATTGGCAGTCGTTTTAGGAGAATCGGCATTGTCGGAAGTAGATAAAACCTATGCCAAATTTGCGGAACGCTTCGAAAATGAATACTTGAACCAAGGGTATCGCACCAACCGCTCGATTATCGAAACCTTGGAATTAGGGTGGGAATTATTGGCGATGCTGCCAAAAGTCGAGCTGAAGCGGATCAGCGATGCCTTACTGGCGGAATACTTACCGGGAGAGGAGAACAATGGCGCAAAAAACCGTTAATCCAACCCGCATGGAGCTGTCGCGCCTCAGCAAACAATTGGCGACAGCCAAACGCGGACATAAATTATTAAAAGACAAACAAGACGAACTCATGCGTCAATTTATTGAATTGATCAAAAAGAATGACCACTTGCGTAAAGAAGTAGAAGAACAATTGCAGCGTGCCATGAAGGCATTTCGCTTAGCCAATGCCACGATCAATGAAAAATACATTGAAGAAATGTTTATTTTACCAGCAACTGAGGTCTCCCTTGAGTTATCCACGAAAAATATCATGAGTGTGGAAGTGCCAGTGATGCATTTTGATTATGACGATACGGTGATGCAAGCGCCGATCGAATATGGCTTTTTGAATTCCAATGTTCCGTTAGATAATGCGGTCGCCCGTTTTACCGACGCCATGCCGAAGCTGTTGGAGCTAACGGAAATCGAAAAGACCTGTCAATTGATGGCAGGGGAAATCGAACGTACTCGCCGACGCGTCAATGCCCTAGAATATTTGACGATTCCCGAGCTGGAAGAAGCCATTTATGGAATCAAAATGCGGCTGGAAGAAAATGAACGAGCAAACGTAACAAGAATGATCAAAGTGAAGAATAAATCAAAATAAAATGGTATGATAAGTGAAAAACAACTGCAATAAACTATGATTACCAAGCCATTGGTTTTTGCAAAAGGTCAAAGGAAATGAAAATGAAAAAAAGAAATCGTTTGAAAAAAAAGCTGGCATCGCAACGCTTTTTGATTCCGCAGATCGTCACACTGGTCTTCGTTTTGCTGATATTGGCAGGAACTGGCTTACTGATGCTGCCGGCTGTCACCAAAAGTGGTGAAGGTACCAACTTTTTAGATGCACTGTTTACTGCCACATCGGCTGTTTGCGTGACGGGTCTTTCGACCTTGACAGTAGCCGACCATTACAATCTCTGGGGCCAAGGGATTTTGCTGATGTTGATTGAGATCGGTGGGATCGGCTTCATGTCGATTCCCGTCTTCTTTTACATCTTGGCGAGAAAAAGAGTCCATCTTAGTACCCGGATGATTTTGCGGGAATCATTGAACCTGGATCGGATGTCTGGAGAGATCCATTTGGCATGGTACCTGATTCGGATCGCCTTTTTGATCCAAGTCAGCGGGATTATCTTGCTGGCTTTTGCATTCGTGCCCCGTTTTGGTTGGGAGCAAGGCCTTTGGTACAGCGTTTTTCATGCGATCTCGGCCTTTTGTAATGCTGGGTTTGATTTGTTCGGCAACAGCATGGTAGGGTTTCAAAATGACCCATTTGTGCTGGGGATTATCAGTTTCTTGATCATTGCCGGCGGTCTTGGGTTTCTCGTTTGGTTCGATCTCCTGCATACGGCGTCCAAAAAACGGTCCCTGCATAGTCGCTTGGCATGGATCGCTATGATCGTTTTGGTGGTTTTTGGAACGGCAGGGTTCTTTTTGACCGAAGCCAATTCACAGTTGATCACGGGTGACTCGGTCATCGAACGTTTTTTCCAATACCTCTTCTTAGCGGTCACCCCAAGAACCGCGGGATTTTTCAGTATTGATTACGGACAAATGAGTCAAGCAGGCTTGATGCTGACGATGATTTTAATGTATATCGGCGGGACCTCTGGATCAACGGCTGGGGGATTGAAGACAACGACGTTTGCAGTCTTGATCATCAAGATCCGCAGTTTATTGAAAGGGCGCAGTCGAGCGGAAGTGTTCGGTCGCACGATCAAAGAATCTGCTGTATCGCGTGCCTTTACGTTGTTCTTTCTTACCTTGACGTTATGCTTCGTAGCGATTTTCTTATTGTCGATCACTGAGCGTATGCCGCAAACCCCAAACTTTGGGTTGCCAACCATTGCTTTTGAAGTTTTTTCCGCTTTTGGAACCGTGGGGTTGACCATGGGGTTGACGCCTTACTTGTCGGTTTTTGGCAAACTACTGATCATTTTTTTGATGTTCATTGGTCGAGTCGGCATCATGACCGTTGCTTTTTCATTGATGAAAAACGCCAACAAACAAGAAGCTGGCTACAAATATCCTGATGAAACCGTGATGATCGGGTAACGAAACAGGGAAACGAAGCACGCTTCGTTTCCCTGTTTTTCGTTTATTGAAGTACTTCTAACATCACATCTCGTTGGTCATCGCTGACATTCCCCGCATAATTTGGTGTGATTAAAGATAGACCACCCTCTTTATTTGTAAATAGGTACAGGTTTTGGTTAAAATCAGGATTTCCATTGGAAGTGATCCCTTTCGAAAAGGTCAACTGAGTGTTCACTTTTACTGTGCGAATCTCATTGTTTTTCGCAGAAAACACGCGAATCTCTTTTGTTGCGATCGTATCGACTTGTGCTTCATAGCTTGCGCTGTCGCCGATCGAAATGATCAATGGGCTCGTATTTTGAATCGTGACAGCATCTGGTACATTGACGCCATGGAAATAAAAAGTCAGTGAAGGGCCATATTGGGAAAGATCAACGGCATATGGAAACTCATTGGTGGATACTGAGCTTGCTGTTGTTTGCGTTGCGTCAGAGTGATCCGTCGATTGCTGGCTTGTGGTTGAAGTTTTTGAAGTGGAGCTTGACGCTAAGGAGCTGCTTTCAGTCGTTTGCGCCGTCGTGCTTTGTTTGCTTTCAGTAGACACACGACTCTGACTTAGCTCGCTTGTTGATTGCGCGGTATCTTTTTCGTTGTTACAGCCTGTCAAAAGCCCCAAACTGACGAGCGTCAGTGTGCCAATCAAAGAAAATGTTTTTTTCATTGTTTACTTCATCCTTTCCTTAGAATACTAAAGCATCTAAAACAAGCAAACTATTGTGTCGGAATGCACAATTTTGCTGACATAGCGTTTAAATATTCTTTAATGTTAAAGATATTGTAATCCAGAACACTGAAAAAGAATAGGAAGTTTTTGCTGAATTTTTCGTCAATTCTATCATAAAATATTCATTAACGTCCGCAGCAGCTGGCTAGTTTTGTATAATAAAGTTTCAGCCATAGTGGCGAATCTTTCTGGCGGCTTGCGTAACGCAGGGATCTAGATTAAAATACCTTGGTATAGGAGAATGGGGTGGTGAAGAGGATGGAAAAAGAACGGATGGGCCAATGGTTAGCCTTCACGAATCAGCATCAAGCGATCGAAGCTCGCTTGGAACAAGCCCTCAAAGCAGAAAGCAATCTGTCTTTGAATGAGTATTACGTGCTTTATTACTTAGAAAAGACCCCCAATCATAGCATGCGCCTCAACGATTTGATCGCCCATTTTGATTTGAGTCAAAGTGCGATGTCACGCATGATCATGCGCATGGAAGACAATTTGTGTGGTGTGATCGAACGGCATTCTTGTCAAGAGGATAAGCGGGGGATCTATATTGATTTGACCCAATCAGGGGAAAAGAAACTGCAGCGTTCTAAAGTCGTTTTTGAAAAAGTCTTGGAGGAAATGCTAGACTAAAGAAGGTTTCACTTGTTTTCTCCTTGATTCTTTTGTAATATAGATGCATGTGCATGTATATTTTGGCAAAAGAGAAAAAAATGCACCGATTTGCTTTAAGGATCTCCTTAGGTAACCAAGCCAGTCAGATTTACAAAGCGAAATGAATCCAATGGAAAAGGTGGGAAACCCATGCGAAATGTAACAGACAAAGCAACATTTAAGCGCGGATTACAGTTGAAAAATCGAATCATTATGGCACCAATGACGACCAAGATGTCCTTCTTTGATGGGGTGATTACGAAAGATGAGTTGGCTTACTATGGCTTACGCTCTGGGGAAGTCGGAGCAGTCATCACAGCGGCAGCCAATGTCCAAGAAGATGGCAAGGGCTGGGAAGGGGAATTAGGCGCTTATGACGATGCCTTTTTACCTGGATTAAGCAAATTAGCCAGCACCATCAAAACAAATGGGACCAAAGCCATTTTACAGATTTTTCATGCCGGTCGGATGACGGATGACTCAGTTCTACGAGGCACACAACCCATATCCGCCAGCGCGGTTGCAGCTGAACGACCAAATGCCCAAGTTCCCCGAGAAGTTACGGTGGATGAGATATTAGCGATTATTGAAAACTTTAAAAAAGCTACCGAACGGGCGATCAAGGCGGGGTTTGATGGCGTAGAACTCCACGGAGCCAATACGTATTTGATTCAACAATTCTTTTCTCCTCACTCAAATCGTCGATCCGATGAATGGGGTGGCTCACTAGAGAACCGTTATCGTTTTATTGAGAAGCTCGTCGATGAAGTATTGGAAACAGTAGACCAATCAGGTGTGAAGGAGTTTATCGTCGGTTATCGGTTTTCACCGGAAGAATTCGAAGAACCAGGGATTCGCTTTGAAGATACGTTGTTCTTAGTGGACCAACTGGCAGAAAAAGGATTAGACTATCTGCACATTTCTCTTGCGGATTATACCCGTAAATCGATTTCAAAAGCGTATCAAGAAAAATCGATGTTGGCGTATGTCTATGAAAAAATCGCTCAGCGGGTTCCTTTGATTGGTGTAGGGGATGTCCGAACGTCGAAAGATGCCGCGGGCTTGCTAGAACATGCAGATTTTGTTGCAGTGGGGCGGGCATTGTTGATCGATCCTCATTGGGGACAAAAAGTCTTAGACGGTCAAGATGAGTTGATCCGCACCACGGTTTCTACTTACGAACGTGAGGAACTCGTATTACAAAATGGCGTTTGGGGTTTTATGGAAAACATGATGCCAGATCGACTAAATGAAGAATAATAAGCAGACAACCACCTTTGCCTCGGGCAAAGGTGGTTTTTTGTGATCGCTACTCATTTGTGACACATTGAGAAGAGCTGTTTTTTCTCTAGTGAAACCCTGCTAGCTTCAAAATGACGAATCAGCAGAAGACTGTGAGAAACAAGCCTGTGATCGGAAGAAAGAGCGTGGAAAGATTTTTTTAGTTAAAATACATGAATGAATTTTTGTTTTATTTTAATAAATAGTCAAACAATTCAGAATCATTCATTTTTCTTACAAAAAGATAGCGCAAGTCGAGTTGATTGATAAAAAAACAATCAGTTGTTAGACTGAATACAGGTTAAAAAAACAAAAAGGGGATGTAATGATGAAAAAAGGATTCAGAAATTATTTAGGTTCAGATGAGCGGGAGGCAGGCTATAATTTGTCTTGGGGTTCTATCTTTGCAGGGGTCGTAACATTTATCGCATTGTTCATGACACTGTCAATGATCGGCTCAGCAATCGGTTTTGGTTTGGTGGAACCAACATCAAATAATCCATTAGATGGTGTGGGTACAGGATTATTGATTTGGACAGTCATTACCTTTGTCTTGGCATTATTCGGTGCAGGTTTTGTTTCAGGTGTGGCGGCTCGACGTGTTGGATTGGTTCATGGTTTCTTAACATGGGCAACTAGTATGATCGTGATGATGGTTATGCTCTCTTACTTAACGATCGGTGCATTTTCTGTAGTCGGTTCACTTTTAGGAAACGTTGCTTCTGCTGTTGGCAGTGGCGTTGAAACAGTTGCCTCAGGTGCTGGCGATGTCGCTTCAAAAGCCTTCGATGAAATAACAGGAAACATTGAAGACGTCAATACAGATGAATTACAAGCGAATGTCAATGATGTTTTACAAGATACCGATGTTCCTGAATTGCAACCAGACTACTTGCAAAATCAATTGTCTGATGCGACGAACGACATCAAAGATGCCGGCAAAGACATTGCAACCAATCCAAATGATGCTGATAAAATCATTGATGATTTAGCAAGCAAATTACAAGATCGTGCTACAACGATCGGTGATTCAGTCGATAAAGAAGCAATCTCAAATGCAGTGGCTCAAAACACAGATCTAAGCCAACAAGAAGCGGAAGAAGCAACGAACAATATCGTGAACGGCTTACAAGATGCTTCTGATGAAGCACAAAAACAAATCGAAAATGCACAACAAAATCTTGAACAAGCCAAACAAGACATTGACCAAGCAGTGGAAGACGCTCGTCAAAAAGCGGAAGAAGCAAGTGATGCAACAGCCAAAGCGTCTATTTGGGGCTTTGTGGCAATGGTCTTAGGACTCGCTCTTACGTCAATCGGTGGTATGGTGGGAGCAAACTTAGTTAAAACTGCTGACCACGAAAACCGTATCTAATTTTACCTCTCATCAAGAGAGCTAGTGATTTATAAACCAGTGAACAGCGTTCTGCCGAAGATTCAAATGGCAGCAGCGCTGTTTTCTGCTTTTAAACAAGCGGTTGAAAATCCCCATTGACGAGTGATTTTTCTCATGCTACACTGGCTCTGAGGATTGTTACCGCTTTAGGCGGGCTATACCTATTTTTTTGTGTGAAGAAATCTAAAGAAGAATTGGGTCGTTAAAATGAACGTAACAAAAGTGATCAATAACAACATTGTGATTTCTGAGAATGAGGAAAAACAAGAATTGGTCGTCATGGGCAAAGGCTTAGGCTTTAAGAAAAAGCCGGGCGATGCGATCGACGATACCAAGATTGAAAAAGTCTATCTCAGTACACAAGAGTGGAATGTCACAAAACTAACCCAATTACTTTCTTCTATCCCTATCGAACATATTCAAGCAGCGAATGAGATCATCAGTTTTGCAAAAGTTTCCCTTGGGAAAAAGTTGAGCGAAAAATTGTTTCTGACGCTGACCGATCATATCAATTATGCTATCGAGCGCTATCAAAACGGCATGGAAATTAATAATGCCTTGCTATGGGAGATCAAGCGGTTTTATAACCATGAATACCTCATTGGCAAAGAAGCGTTATCGATCATTAAAAATCGCTTGGCGATCGAGCTGCCGGAAGATGAAGCCGGCTTCATTGCTCTGCACATTGTCAATGCTGAGTTGGATATGGCGCAGGTCAGTCAAGTATCGGAAATGGCGAAGATCATTCAGCATATCCTAAACATCGTCAAATATCATTTTTCAATGGAGCTTGATGAGTATTCATTGAACTACGAACGCTTTGTGACCCATTTGAAATTTTTTGTCCAGCGCTTATTCAGCGGTACAAAGCTCGATGATGCAGGAACCGGCAGTTTTATTTTTATGTTGAAAGACCGATACATGAAGGAATATGCGTGTGCGTTGAAAATCAGTGACTACATCAACAAAGAATTCGGTAGACCGTTAGAAGAAGACGAATTGATCTATTTAACTATACACATCAAACGAATAACAAGTGCTTAGGATTGTTACTGGATTGGCAGGCTATACCTAAATGAACTCCCAAGGGGTTTGTTTAGGTATTTTTTTATGGTTTGACACACAAAAAACAAGCGAAAGACCAAAATAGGAGGAACGACATGAATTACAAAGAGTTAGCAAAAACGATCATCACCAATGTTGGTGGGGAAGAAAATATCCAAAGCTTGACCCATTGTGCGACACGCTTGCGCTTCAACTTGAAAGATGATAGCAAACCCCAAGAAAGTACTTTAAAACATACACCAGGGATCATGGGTGTGGTCAATAAAGGTGGGCAATACCAAGTAATCATCGGTAGTGATGTTGGCAATGTCTACAACGAAATCACTGCCCAAACCAATTTGACTAGTGACCAAGAAACAGTAGAAGACGATCGTGGACGTGTTGCGAAAGTCATCGATACGATCACCGGGATCTTCACTCCAATATTACCAGCCATCACGGCAGCTGGGATGCTAAAAGCGGTTCTTTCATTGCTAGTGGTCTTCAATGTCTTGACGGCAGAGAGTCAAAGTTACCAAATATTAAACTTTATGGCGGATGCGGCGTTCTACTTCTTGCCAATTTTGCTGGCTGCTTCTTCTGCACAAAAATTCAAAGCCAATATGTATTTAGCTATGATGGTAGGGGGGATTTTACTCCATCCGAACTTTATCGCGATGGTGACAGCAGTCAATGAGGCAGGCGGCGGCATCCATTTATTCGGCTTGCCGATTTCACCAGTGAGTTATTCATCATCGGTTATCCCAATCATCTTGAGTGTTTGGTTTATGTCTTACGTTGAACCGATCGCCGATAAAGTCTCGCCAAAAGCAATCAAATTCTTCAGCAAACCGTTGCTAACGATCTTCGTCGTAGGGACAGTAGCATTAGTTGCTTTAGGCCCTCTAGGCTACATGATCAGTGAAGCGATCTCTACAGGGATCCAAGCCTTAGAAACGGTTAGCCCATGGATCGTTCCATTACTGATTGGCGCCTTCACACCATTGTTCGTGGCAACTGGTACCCACTATGGATTGGTTCCTATCGGTATCAACAACCGGATGACCACAGGTTATGACACAGTGATCTACCCTGGCATGCTGGCTTCAAACGTCAGTCAGGGAGCTGCAGCTATCGGCGTTGGTTTTAAATCAAAAGATTCTACGATTAAACAACTGGCATTTTCTGCTGGTCTGACTGGGCTATTCGGCATTACTGAACCGGCGTTGTATGGGGTCAATTTGCGGTTTAAAACACCCTTGTATGCAGCAATGATCGGTGGCGGATTTGGTGGTCTATTTATGGGAATCATGCGTGTCCGCAATTTCTCAGGCGGATCACCAGGCCTGTTGACTTTGCCAAGCTATATCGGCGATGACACCTTACGTCATTTGACCAATGCTTGTATCGGTGCGGCAATCAGTATCGTGATCACATTTATTGCGACATTATTCTTATACAAAGACCCTGTCACAGAAGAAGCACCTGAAGCAACACCGACAGACAAAGCGCAAGAACCCGCACATCAAATCAGCGGCGCAGAGATCAAAGCACCTTTAAAAGGGGAACTAAAAAGCTTGCAAGCAGTCAATGACGGCATGTTTTCGGAAGAGATTCTTGGCCAAGGGGTAGCGATTGAGCCAACCGTCGGAGAAGTGCTAGCTCCAGTAAACGGGACTGTCACAGCAGTCTTTGATTCAAAACATGCTATTGGCTTGACCAGTGAGGAAGGCATTGAACTATTGATCCACGTGGGGATCGATACAGTGCAATTAAATGGTGAAGGCTATGCCTATCAAGTAGAAAAAGGGCAAAAAGTGACAGTCGGGGATCCATTGATTACGTTTGATATTGAATTTATTAAAGAAAAAGGCTATCCAGTAATCACGCCGATCGTTATCACCAACAGTACTGAAGTGGGGGACATTTTGACGGCTAACAGTGGCCCGATTACGTTTGGCGATCAAATCATCAAAGTGATCGGCTAAAAAAGGAGAATAAGACATGGGATTTCCAGAAAACTTTTTATGGGGCGGTGCAACAGCCGCCAATCAATGTGAAGGCGGGTTTAATCAAGGCGGGCGTGGGCTTGCCAATGTCGATGTAATTCCGACTGGCAAGGACCGCCGAGCAGTTATTACCGGCAAGCGTGAGATGCTTGCTTTTGAAGAAGGGTATTTCTATCCAGCCAAAGAAGCGATCGATATGTACCATCATTTCAAAGAAGATATCGCCTTGTTTGCGGAGATGGGCTTTAAAACCTATCGTTTATCGATTGCTTGGTCAAGAATTTTTCCGAAGGGGGATGAAGAAACCCCTAATGAAGAAGGCTTGCGCTTTTATGAAGAACTTTTTTTAGAGTGCCGTAAATACCAAATCGAACCCTTGGTGACGATCACTCATTTTGACTGTCCGATCCATTTGATCAAAGAATATGGCGGTTGGCGCAACCGTAAGATGATCACCTTTTATGAAAACCTTTGTCGAGCGATCTTCACTCGATACAAAGGATTGGTGAAGTACTGGCTGACCTTTAACGAAATTAATATGATTTTGCATGCCCCATTTCTCGGTGCTGGGCTGACCTTTGCTGAAGGCGAAAATGAAGAACAAATTAAATACCAAGCTGCTCATCATGAATTAGTCGCAAGTGCGTTGGCAACAAAAATCGCCCACGAGATCGATCCAGAAAATAAAGTTGGCTGTATGCTGGCTGCGGCTAGTTATTATCCTTACAGCTGCAATCCGAAAGATGTCTGGGAAAGCAAAAAAAGCGATCGCGGCAACTATTTCTTTATCGATGTGCAATCGCGAGGAGAATATCCAAATTATGGTTTGAAGATGCTAGCTGATAAAGGAATCACTTTGGAACGAACCGCCGAAGATGCGGCTTTATTAAAAGCCCATACCGTCGATTTTATTTCCTTTTCATACTATGCCTCTCGGGTTGCTGCTTCAGAAGATTCCGGTGTTGAGAAAACGGAAGGCAACTTGTTCCCGACCATTAAAAACCCGTATTTAGAAGCGTCAGAATGGGGCTGGCAGATTGATCCGCTTGGTTTGCGAATCACGATGAATGATCTCTATGATCGTTACCAAAAGCCGCTTTTCATCGTCGAAAACGGTCTAGGAGCGGTGGATACGCCAAACGAAGATGGAAAAATCAATGATGTGTATCGCATCGACTATCTACGTGCGCATATCGCTGCGATGAAAGAAGCGATTGACCAAGACGGTGTGGAACTGTTGGGCTATACTTCATGGGGCTGTATCGATTTGGTTTCTGCAGGAACCGGAGAAATGAAGAAACGCTATGGCTATATCTATGTCGATCGCGACAATGAAGGCAATGGCACATTAGCCCGCAGCAAAAAGCAATCCTTTTATTGGTACAAAAAAGTGATTGCCTCAAATGGGGAAGACTTGGCTTAAGCCAGTTAACTAACGATTATCATTAAGGAAAGAAACGCCAGCGGAACAGAACTGCTCATGGAAGCAGCCTGGTTCTGTTGGCGTTTTTCTTATTTAACGAAAGAAATTATTCTGCTTCCTCCCGCTGGATCGGCAGCAGCAAGCGAACGGTGGTTCCTTCGTTGATGCGTGATTCTACAGTCAATCCATATTTCTCCCCATAGAGCAGCTTGATACGCTGATCAATATTGTCTAAGCCAATACCCGAATAGTGTTCAAAGTGGTTCGCGGAGCTGGTTGGGTGCTCTTCATTGAACCCGATGCCCGTATCGATGATCTCAATTTTCAGGCCTTCCTTACTGACACGAGAAAAAATCTGGATCAATCCTGAATCCTCTTCGGGAAAGGCATGCAGGTAGCCATTTTCGATAATCGGTTGCAAAATCATCTTCGGTACGAGAATATCTTCGCAGCCATCTTCTGAAAAAATCGTTGACTGGATGCGATTGCCGTAACGTACGTTCATTAAAACGAGGTATTCTTCCACGATCGCTAGCTCATCCTTTAAGGGGACGATCTCTTTGCGGTTAAAGGTGTGCCGCAACAATTGGACAAAGCTTTCAATCGCTTGGGTGGCGGCTTCTTGTTCGTTTTGCCAGATCAAAAACTTGATGGCAGTCAATGTGTTGTAGACAAAATGCGGTTGGATCTGCATTTGCAACGAGCGGATCTCGAACTTGCGTTTTTCGGCTTCTGTAACCATTAAATGATCGACATAAGATTCCAAGTCCTCTAGCATCAAGTTATACGCACGCCCCAATTCTCGCGTTTCGTATGTCCCGTTGATGGTAACCTTGTCGCTGAAATCGCCTTGTGTGACCGCAGGCAGCTTGGCAATCAGCTGATAAATCGGTTGGGTGATGTTGCGGATGATCCAAAATGCCAGCAGACTAAAAAGTAAAATACTGACGACAGAAATCAAAAGAGCTGGCTTGATCAGATTCATATTGCGTACTAGATGCGATTCATCCAAAACATCGTAAAAAGTAAAATGATACGAATAAAGGGGCAGCTGATTGATGCTAGTATCTCTTTTGACCGTGACGAGGCGATCTTCAAACGGCTGGCCTAAAAGGCTCGGATCAGAAGTGGAAAGAATTTGATTTTGTTCATTGACGATATAGATCGAGTGGAGACTGGTATCTAAGAGTTGACGATAGATCGAAGAAAAATCGGATTCTTTTAAGAAAATCAGGGCATAGCCGAAAATCGTTTCTTCTTTCATTAATTTGCGCACGTACATCAAGCCAGGGGAGTCGCTGGTGGAGGTACTTAAGCCTTGGTCCAAGAAATAATATTGACTGATGGCGTCATTGTCATTGATCTGCTGGATAAAGGCACTGGCGAGAAAATCATCTACTGATTGATTGCGAACCGCATCGTTTTGAAAGAAAGTGCCCCCGTTGACCCCAATCAACACCAAATTCGAGGGGATGTCTTGAAACAAAGAGCGCGTGTCTTTTAATTGCTCGTTTAATTCTAAAATCGTACGGCCTTGATTCATGTCGCCTTCTAAGTATGTTTCAACGGCTTTGCTTTCATCGACGATATCAAAAATTCGATGGATATTCTCGTTCAGACGCTCATAATCTTCTTGGATTTTTTCCAGTAGCAGCTGATTGGAACTCTGGTACGAAGCAACATAGGCATCTTTCGAGCGACCATAGATCACGACGACGGTTAGCAGACAAACACTAATGACCCCGACGACAACAAAGAGGAAGATCCGACTGAATAATTCATTTTTCTGAATCCATTGGTTGATTTTCATAATTGATTCAACCGCCGATACTTCGATGGGGTGACTTGGCATTCTTTCTTAAAGATGCGAGAAAAATAGCTGATATCCGAATACCCGACCGCTTCACTGATTTCAGATAGATTCAGATCAGATTGTGTCAGTAGTTCTTTGGCTTTATCCAAGCGGGTTTTCTTTACATACTCAGAAAAGCTCATTTTCAGTTTCGCAGAAAGAAAAGCCGAAAGATAGGTGTAACTAAAATGAAAGGTTTCAGCCAGTTCAGACAAAGACAGACTTTTAGTGTAGTTGTCTTGAATGAAGCGCTGGATCGCAACGAGTAGATCATCTTCATCCAGCGGTGATAAGGTCGTCAGCTGTTGACGAATATCATCAATGGTCGCCAACAACAAATCAGAAAAATCTTCCAAATACTGCACGTGACCGATGGCATGCAAAAATTCGGCTTTTAAGCGGCTAAAGCGGGGAGCAGTGGGAAATTCTTCTTCCAAGCGGGACAGTAACGTGTAAAAAATACTGCTGGCCTGCTGTTTTAAAAATGTCGGATCGACATTGGATAAGATCATGTCATTAAAATATTCCTCAATTCTGGTGATTCCTAATAAAAAGTTGTTGTCTAACAAAGCCCGTAAGAACTTCTTCGTATCAAAGCGATCACTTTCAATGTACAAAAAGAGTTCTTGTTCTGGCACCAACCGTTGGCGTTTATAAAAAAACGATTGTCCTTGGCTTTTGGCTTTAAGGGTCACAAAATGATCCCGTAACTGTTCAATCTTTCGAAAGGGCACACTGAGAGTAAAGAAGGCATCCGGCTCGGTAAAACGCAATTGTTCCAACGTTTCTTTCAAAGCGGAATAAACATTCGTTCCTTCTGGATAACTGATCACTAAGCCGGCATCTTTATTACTGGTTTGAAAAAAGAGCGTCTTTACCTGCGGTTGTGATTGAGTAAATTCTGTCAACGCATGTAGCAGCTGATCATTGGCACGAAAGCCGCTAAAATTGGTGGTCAAAATTTGGGCTTGCTGTTGCGGCTGACCCAATGCAAGAGAGTCCGCTAAAGGAGCCAACGGTTCTTCATACCCTGCTAAATAGCGATTCAACGATTCTTGCAGCTGCGTTTCCTCAGTCACGGAGCCTTTTGTATGTGACAGCTTTTGTGTGATGTTGTGTAGCGTCTTCAACAAGAGTGTCGGTGTCAGTGTCGGTTTTAAAAGATAATCTACGGCACCATTTCTAAAAGATTGACTGACATATTGGAAATCATCGTAGCTGCTCAAGACCAAAAAATGGACTTCTGGATATTGTTGTTGAATGATCGTTGTGAGTTGAAGGCCGTCCATTTGTGGCATTTTCAAATCCGTAATCACGATGTCGGGATTTAGCTCATGGATCAGCGCCAATGCTTCTTGCCCGTTCGCTGCATCGCCTAAGAGACGGAACCCTTCTTGCTCCCAACGTATCATATGTTTCAATCCATCTCGGATCGTTGCCTCATCATCAACGACTAAGACCGTGCGTAAAATAGTCATGGTATCCCCCCTATATCTCTTCTTTATTATAAACGCTTTCAAAAAAGAAAGGTATTGTAACTTTTTTCTATTTTTGGACAAATTTAGTAAGCTCTTTCATAATCGTTGAATACGGTTACAAAATCAGTGTATAGTTAGCCTTGTAAATAAAAGGAAAGAGGGATAAAAATGAAAAAACTACTTGCATCGATGGTAACGGCGGCTGCAGTGCTGACTTTGGCGGCTTGCGGAAACAGCAACACAAGCTCTGGGGATTCCGGCGAGTCCTCAAACAAAGTCACGGTCTGGGCATGGGATGAGACCTTCAACATCAAGGCAGTCAATGAAGCCAAAAAAGTGTATGAAAATCAAGATGTCGATGTGGAAGTTGTGACGATGTCGCAAGATGATATCGTCCAAAAATTAAATACTAGTCTGGCATCAGGAAATACGGACGGACTGCCAAATATCGTCTTGATCGAAGACTACCGCATCCAAGGGTACCTTTCTTCTTATCCAGATGCGTTTAGTGATCTAACGGATATCGTGAATGAGGAGGATTTCTCCAGCTATAAATTTGCGGTCAATAAAGTCGACGATGTCATTTATGGGGTGCCATTTGACAGTGGCGTCGCAGGACTATTTTACCGCACAGATTATTTGACCGATGCAGGCTATGAGCAAGCGGATCTCCAAGATATTACCTGGGATGATTTTATCAGCATTGCCAAAGATGTCAAAGAAAAAACGGGTCACGCTATGATGTCGTTAGACCCAAGCGATCTTGGCTTGGCACGAATCATTATGCAATCGGCAGGCGAATGGTATACCGGTGAAGATGGCTCCACCGTGACCATCAAAGACAATGAATCCTTCAAAGCCGGTCTAACTGTCTTGGCAACATTGTTGAATGAAGGCTTAGTTGAACAAGTTTCCGATTGGGATGGCGGGGTCAATGCTGTTCAATCGGGGAATGTTGCGTCTGCGCCAACCGGTGCGTGGTATTCTAGCACAATTCAAGGCGCTGAAGATCAAAGCGGCAAATGGGCGATCGCTCCGATCCCATCCATCGCTGGCGATAGCAATTCAGTCAATGCTTCCAGCATCGGCGGAGCAGGCTGGTACGTGATCAAAGGGGTTGACGGCGAAGAAAATGCCAAAGACTTTTTAGCCAATACCTTTGCTTCAAACAAAGAATTGATGGGTACACTAGCTACCGAGATCGGTTTGGTTTCAACCATGAATGCTGCAGAAGAAACGGAAGAATATACGTCGGGGCTTGATTTCTATGGCGGTCAAAAAGTCTTCCAAGATTTCTCTCAATGGTCACAAGAAATTCCAGCCGTGAACTACGGCAATCACACCTATGCCATTGAATCTGTCTTGACTGAAAGCTTGCAACGAGTGATCAACGGCGAAGACATCGATAAAGTATTAGAAGAAGCACAATCACAAGTGGAAGCACAAATTGCAAACTAATCGAACAACTTTGCAGAAACTCGTGAGCGATCGCGAGTTTCTGTGTTAAGGGGGAATTACAATGAAAAACAAAACAAAAAATTGGTTTGCAAACGGCAATGCCTTTATTACCTTACCCGTCATTTTGATCACGATGCTGGTCTTTATCCCGATGGTCTCGGCATTGTTCACGTCATTCCAATCAGGACCACCGACAGCGATGACCTTTAACGGTCTTGGCAACTATCAGCGGATGTTGAGCGACTCAACTTTTAAAAAAGCCTTTGGCAATACGTTTTTATACTTATTAGTCCAAGTTCCGATCATGCTCTTTTTGGCGCTGATCGTATCGAACATATTGAATGACAAAAAATTGAAATTTAAAGGGCTGTTCCGCACCGCCTTGTTTTTACCATGTATCACATCCTTGGTTTCTTATTCCTTGATCATGAAAAGTCTCTTTTCGGCAAACGGGTTAGTCAATAACTTTTTGACGCAGCTACACCTGATCGATGCGCCGATCCAATGGTTGACAGATCCTTTTTGGGCAAAAGTACTGATTATTTTTGCCATCACGTGGCGTTGGACCGGCTACAATATGATCTTTTTCATCTCAGGCATGCAGAATATCGATCCAAGTATTTATGAAGCGGCAGAGATCGATGGCGCTTCAAAATGGGATCAATTCTTCAAAATCACGATTCCCAACTTGCGTCCAATCATCCTATTTACCACGATCACTTCAACGATCGGTACGCTGCAATTATTCGATGAAGTTCAAAATATCACTGGCGGTGGACCAGCCAATGCCACGACGACCTTGTCACAATATATCTACAATTTGAGTTACAAATTCACGCCAAACTTTGGGTATGCCGCTGCGGTCTCCTTTGTCATTGTGATCGCGATCGTGATTTTATCGATCATCCAAACGAAAATAGGAGGAAAAGAAAATTGAAAACAATCTCACTCACTTTAAAATACGTCTTTCTGGCGATTTTGGCTTTCATCTCTATTTTTCCATTTGTTTGGATGATCCTAGGGATGACCAATCAAACCTTTGATATCGTTGCCGGGAAAATCATGATTGGGGCTCAGTTGGTCATCAACTTCCAAAATCTTTTTTCTTCCGATTTGAATTTTACTCGGGCATTAGGAAACTCAGCGGTGATTGCCGTGATTACGACCTTCTTTGCACTGTTGTTCTCCTCCATGGCAGGGTATGGCTTTGAGATCTATCGGACGAAAACCAAAGACCGTATCTTTAATATTCTATTGCTGTCGATGATGGTGCCTTTTGCCGCGCTAATGATCCCGCTCTATCGGATGTTCAGCAAGCTTAGCGGCACACCAATCGGGATCAATACCTTCGCTGTCGTGATTTTGCCCTCGGTCTGTACCGCCTTTTTGATTTTCTTTTTCCGCCAAAACATCAAGGCATTCCCTAGAGAATTAGTCGAAGCTGCTCGGATCGATGGCTTGAATGAACTGAGTATTTTCTTTAGAGTCTACATGCCGACGGCTAAAAATACTTATGCAGCTGCCGCGATCATTACGTTTATGGGCAGCTGGAACAATTATTTGTGGCCATTAGTTGCCTTGCAATCACCAGACAAACGGACCGTTCCACTGGTTCTTTCGGCTATGGGTGCTTCTTATACACCTGATTATGGCATGATGATGTGCGGCATTGTGATCGCCACACTGCCAACGGCCATCATTTTCTTCGTTTTACAAAAACAATTTGTCCAAGGTATGCTGGGATCCGTGAAATAAACGGAGTATCAGCGAACAATTATAAAGTAGAGGGTACGATATGATTCTTTTTGACAAACAATTAAACGTCTTTCATTTAAGCAACGATCAAATCAGCTATCTCATACAAATAGAAGAAGGGGGCAATGTGGCACACCTTTATTTTGGAAAAAAAATCGCTCATTATTCTGGCGGCTATCGTTATCCACGTCTTGATCGGTCCTTTTCGCCCAATCCCCCAGACAGCAGCGACCGACTTTTCTCATTAGACACCTTGATGATGGAATTTCCTGGCAACGGCTTCGGAGATTTTCGAGAAGCAGCTTATAGGATTCGCCAGTCTAACGGTAGCCGAGTCAGCCATTTTGTCTTTAGTGATTACCAGATTCAACAAGGCAAACCCGCCCTAGCAGGATTGCCTCAGACCCATGGTGCCGACGACGGGATCGAAACACTGATTCTGTCCTTAAAAGATGATGTGACGGGACTCGAACTGCAGCTGTTTTACACGATTTTCGAGGATGCGGCAGTGATCGTCCGCTCAAGTAAAGTAATCAACCACGGAAACCAGCCTGTTACGATCGAGCAGCTGGCGAGTCAAGCGCTCGATTTTCCTAACCGTCCCTTTGATTTGATCCACTTGCCGGGGGCATGGGCGAAAGAACGCCAAGTCACCCGAGAACCAATCAATCGCGGCATCAAGCGTTTGGACAGCAAGCGTGGTTCCAGTAGCCATCAGCAAAATCCCTTTGCCGTCATACTGGAACCTAATGCTACGGAGTTTGCTGGGGAGTGTTTTGGTTTTAGTTTGCTGTATAGTGGCAACCATGAAATTATCATCGAAAAAGATCCTTACCATCAGACTCGTGTGATCATGGGGATCAACAGCCATCAATTTGCCTGGCAATTGCCGCCAACTGAAAGCTTTCAAGCCCCAGAAGCAGTGATTGCTTATAGTGAGGCTGGCTTGAACCAGCTGTCAGCCACCTATCATGACTTTTATGATGAGCATTTGATTCGGGGCAAATACAAAAAGCAAGAACGGCCGATCCTGATCAATAACTGGGAAGCAACGTACTTTGATTTCAATGAAGAAAAACTGGATGCCCTCGTTGATGAAGCGAAGGAGCTGGGAATCGAACTGTTTGTTTTGGATGACGGCTGGTTTGGTCAGCGAGAAGATGACCAAACCTCATTAGGCGATTGGTTTGAAAACGAAGGCAAGCTAGCTTCTGGCTTGGCAGGATTTGCCCAAAAAGTCCATGACAAAGGACTGCAATTCGGGCTTTGGCTGGAACCAGAAATGATTTCTGGTGACAGTGAACTAAACCGACAGCACCCTGATTGGCTGTTACAAGTACCAAATCGCAAGCCAGCGCTTAGCCGCAGTCAGTATGTGTTGGACTTTTCTCGACAAGATGTCAGAGACCATCTCTATCAGCAATTATCCCAACTGTTTGATACGGTTGCCATCGACTATATCAAATGGGACATGAACCGCAGTCTGTCGGATGTCTATTCCTTGCTCCTCGATCCTGCCCAGCAAGGGGAGGTCGCGCATCGCTATCTGCTGGGCTTGTACGAGTTCCTCGAGAAACTGACCACTGCCTATCCGACGATCCTGTTTGAAGGCTGTTCTGGCGGTGGCGGGCGTTTTGATGCCGGTTTCTTGTATTATATGCCGCAGATTTGGACCAGCGACAACACCGACGCCATCGCCCGCTTGAAGATCCAGTACGGTACCAGTCTGGTCTATCCGCCATCCACCATGGGGGCGCATGTCTCAGCGATCCCGAACCATCAGACCCAACGGGCAACGGATCTAGCGATTCGCGGCAATGCTGCGATGTCCGGCTTGCTAGGCTATGAGCTTGATTTAACACAGCTGACAGAAGAAGAAAAAACGCAAATCAAAGAACAAATCACTTTTTATAAAAAACATCGGCGCCTGCTGCAGTTGGGCCGCTTTGTTCGACTGCTCAGCCCTTATGAAGGCAATGACGCCGCCTGGCTGTATGTTTCTCAGGATAAAAAAGAAGCGATCGTCTTTTACTTCCGAGTCTTAGCTGAAGCCTCTGCACCATTGGTTACTTTAAAGCTGGCTGGTCTTGATCCTGACCTCACCTATCAAAGCGGGGGAGAGAGCTTCGGTGGCGATGAATTGATGCAACTCGGGTTGTATATCGATCCTCATTTAGCCGGGGATTACGCCACGAAGCGGTTTCATTTTGTTGCAAAAGTGCCCCACGAATGAAAAAAGCGTCCCGTCAAAGCAGCATGTTTTGACGGGACGCTTTATTTTGCTGCCGTAAGCTTTTGGCTAATGATCGGCAACTGAGAGGCTATTTTAGAACAAATGATTTATTTTTTTCTCGAGAAGTCGTATGATGAAGGAGGAGGCAGGCAGTTTGCTTCTGACAATCAGTAAGAGGAGGGTGTTCAACATGGACGAACAGCCACTAGCGAATGAAACAGAAGAAGGGTTGATTGCTGCAGGATATCGGAAGTATCGTGGTGAAGCGATCGATATTTATTACAACAAAGAGATCTGCACCCACAGCGGTAATTGTGTGCGGGGCAATCCCGCCATTTTTGAAGTTGGACGGCGTCCCTGGGTGATTCCTGATAATGGGGAAGCAGCCCAAGCGGCACAAGTGATCCATACCTGTCCAAGCGGTGCATTAAAGTATGTGTTAAAGGAGGAACAATCATGGAAATCTTAGAAGAAAATGCTCGATTTGTGTTAAAAGACGGTGACAAAGAAATTGGTGAAATGACGTGGTCGGAAGCGGGCGAAACGCGCTTGATCATTGACCATACCTTTGTCGATCCCGCTTATCGGGGCCAAGGTCTGGCCGAAAAATTAGTGGCAAAAGGGGTGGAAAAAGCCCGCAAAGAACAAAAGAAAATCATTCCTTTGTGTCCCTTTGCCAAAAAAGAATTTGAACGCAAACCAGAATATGCCGATGTTTGGAACCAATAAATAAAAAGACCCCCATCAGCTCAAGCAGGTACCTTCTTGAGCTGATGGGGGTTTTTGGTATGACTGATCAATGTTGGAATTGAGCATGGTACAGGCGATAGTAATAGCCTTGTTCTGCCAGTAATTCTTCATGAGTTCCTTGCTCCACGATTTGACCGGCATCCATTACAAGGATCTTGTCTGCTGCTCGAATCGTTGATAACCGATGGGCGATCACAAAGCTGGTTTTGCCTTCCATCATTTTCAAAAAGGCATCTTGGATTTTTTTCTCAGTCAGAGTATCAACCGAACTGGTTGCTTCATCCAAAATCAGCATGGGTGGGTTACTGATCATCGTGCGGGCAATCGTCAATAGCTGTCGTTGTCCGTCAGAGATCTTGATGCCTTGATGACCGATCGGTGTATCTAGTGTTTCTGGTAAGCGCATCACATATTCATACATATAGGCATGCTTTAGGGCATCATAGATTTCTTCATCTGTGGCAGTGTCATTTCCGTATTGCAAGTTTTCTCGTAAAGAGGCATCAAAGAGCCATGTATCTTGCAAGACCATTCCGAAGCTTTGCCGTAATTCTTCTCGTTTCAACTGACGAATATCGGTGCCATCGATCTTGATCGCGCCTTTATCGACATCATAGAAACGCATCAACAAATTGACCAACGTCGATTTACCGGCACCGGTTTTTCCGACGATTGCGACGGTTTCTCCAGGTTTTGCAGTAAAAGTGAAATCTTCGATCAATTTTTGACCAGGATCATAAGCAAAAGACACCTCCTCAAAGGCAATCTCGCCTTTGATCTCTCCCAGTGATTGAGATTCTTGATCATCGGCTGTTTCTGGCTCTTGATCCAACAGCTCAAAGGTTCTTGAAAGTCCAGCCAATGCCGTTTGGATCTGGGTCGTAATTCCTGACAATTCAATGAATGGTTTCGAAAACTGACTGGAGTAGATCGTAAAGCTGGAAATCATCCCAACCGTGACAGCACCTGTACCAGAAAAGTAAAGCAGACCGCCGACAAAGCCGACTGACAGATACGCCAAATGATCGACGAATCGTGAAAGGGGATTGGTCAAAGAAGAAGAAAACTGTGCCTTTTGCCCCCGGACATTCAATTCTTGGTTGATCGTTTCAAAACGGTTTTGGTTGATGGTTTCTCGATCAAAGGCTTTGACGATTTTTTGATTGCCGATCATTTCCGTAACAAAGCCAGAAATTTCGCCGACGATTTCTTGTTGCCGAGCAAAATGCGATTGTGACGTTCGTGCCACGATCCAGTTGACCAAAAAGATGATCGGGGTCGAAACCAATACGACCAACGTTAAGGGCACACTCATTTGCAGCATGACGACTAAGGCGATCAAGACGACCGAAATACCAGAAAACAGCTGGTTGAAGACTGCAGCGACGGCAATGGAAATATTATCCATGTCATTGGTAAAACGACTGACGATGTTGCCGTGGGAGTTTTGGTCATAATAGCGCAAAGGCAATGTATTGAGATGCGCAAAACCTTTTTTGCGCAAATCGGCGACAGATAAATACGCCACGCGGTTACCCAGTCGCTGGATCAACCATTGACTGACCACAGTCACTAAAACCACTCCGGCAAACAGAAGCAAAATACGATAGAGAGTGCTAAATTGCACTTGATCAGCACCTATCAGCTGATCGACGGCTTGACCAATCTGATACGTCATATAAACCGAGGAGACGCCAGCAGCGATCCCGAGGACAACTGCTGCCCAAGTTTCCTTCGCATAGGCAGTCAAATAAGGGAGGTAGCGACGAAAGGCCGACCAATCGAATGATTTCTTTTTCATGCTTCTTCCTCCTCTGCCTGTGATGCCACGATTTCTTGGTATTCTTTTGAAGATGCCAACAGCTCTTCATGGGTCCCTTTGCCTACCAAATTCCCTTGGTCTAAGACTAAGATCTGCTGCGCATCTTGAATGGAGCGAACCCGTTGAGAGATAATGATGACCGTGCCACGAATGCTTTCTTTTAAAGCCATCCGCAAATCAAGATCGGTTTGATAGTCAAGGGCGCTTAGGGAATCATCCAAAATCAAGATATCTGGTTTAGCAATCAACGCTCTGGCGATCGTTAACCGTTGTTTTTGTCCCCCAGAAAAGTTCTTGCCACCTTCAAAAATCGGGGTATCCAGTTGCTGCGGCAAGGCTTCAACGAAGTCACGGCTTTGAGCGATCTCTAAAGCGCGCCAGCATTCTTCATCAGTGGCCTCTTTTTTTCCCCATTGCAAGTTTTCCCGAATCGTCCCCGTAAACAGCACGGCGGTTTGAGGCACCATAGCGATTTTTTGGCGTAATTGCTGTAAAGGCCATTTCCGCACATCGTGACCGTCAACGATCACTTTGCCATCTGCTACATCGTAGAAGCGGGGAATCAATTGGGTCAAGGCAGATTTCCCACTCCCGGTTGGTCCAGTGATACCTAAAATAGACCCTGGCGCGACTTGGAAATCAATGTTTTTCAAAGCTAATCCGTATTCTTTTGAAAAGCGGAAATCAACATGTTCAAAGCGAATCGCTCCGACGTTGTTTTTCGGCTGATCCATAAAGACTTCTGAAAGTTCATCGCCGATCGACGGCTCAGTGGTTAAAACTTCGTTGATCCGTGAACCTGATGCTGCCGCACGGGTAAAGATGATCACTAAGTTGGAAACCACGATCAATGCTAAGAGCATTTGATTCATGTAATTGACCAGTGCCAGCACTTGTCCTTGCTGCAAATTGCCTATATTGACTTTGAATCCACCGATATAAAACAACGCGATAATGCCGACATTCATGATCAAGGTGGTGGCAGGCGTCAATAAAGCAGACAGATTTGTCACCCGTAAATAGACCTCACTTAAATCATCAGTTGCCTTATCAAAGCGTTTCGTTTCCGTTTTTGTGCGGGCAAAGGCACGAATCACCCGAATCCCGCTTAAATTTTGACTAACTAGCTCATTCAACTCATCTAAATGGACTTGAACTTTCTTATACAATGGCACGGTTTTGGCGATGATCCAGAATAAGACGATACAAAAGAGCGGTAAAACGAGTAGGAAAATCAAGCCAGCTTGCCAATCAATGACAAAGGCCATAATCACGGAACCGATACTTAAGAAGGGTGCCCGGACCACCAGCCGAATCAGCATCGCCAAAGCAATCTGCATCTGATTGATGTCGTTGGTCATTCGAGTAATCAACGTATCAGTACCGAATAAGTTCAGTTCGCTATGGGAAAGGGTGTTGATTTTTTTCATCAAGCGATTGCGTAATTCTGTCCCGAATCCTTGAGAAGCGACGGAAGCATAATACTGACAGATGACGGCACAGATCATCCCCACCACGGACATCACGATCATCCAGATCGTCATTTCAACGACCTTCGACCAATTGTTTTGCCGTAGGCCCTCATCGACTAAAGCGGCCATCTGCAAAGGCAGAACCAATTCAAACACCGCTTCTAAAAATTTGAAAAACGGACCAAGAATAATCTGTTTGCGATAATCCTTGGCGTAGCGTAACAAGCTTATCATAAAAAACCTCCTAAATTATTTCGGATGAGCAGGATATTCACTGACTAAACAGGCAAAAACCAAACTATCGGTCCATTCCCCCTTGTTCCACCAGTCTTGGATAAAATGTGCTTCTTGGCGCAATCCAATCCGTTGGCAAAGCTTGGCTGAGGCCTGATTGCGGGCATCTAGCGTCGCTTGGACCCGATGGATCTTCTGACTGGCAAACAACCAGTCCAACAACTCTTTCAAGGCTTCTTGAGCAAACCCTTGTCCGCCAAATGACGGATGGAAGGCATAGCCGATTTCAACGGAAGACGGCTGACCAGTAGACCACACCGACAAATCGCCGATGACCGTTTGATCGTGTAGTACCGCCAAAGAAAGACCTGCTTGGTCCGTCAAGGTGTGCTGTTGACATTTTTTGGCAAAAGACGCCGCTGCCGTTTCTGTCTGCCAAGGCTCATGAAGTAAGAAACGGCAAACTTCCGCTTGCTGATAAATAGCAAAGGTATCGGCAAAATCACTTTCTTGAAACGGACGGATCGTTAACCGTTCACTTTCCATACATACCATAGACAGCCTCCATTTCTTTAGGGACATCTTACCATAGAACGAAATAGCCGAAAACATTATCAGAAAAATACAACAACTTTCTTGTAAAAGAGTGTAAATTTCATGAAAATTCTTCTTTTACAATCAGAACTTGCCAGTTGCTGCCTACTTACCACGCCTGCCAGCGGGCAAGAAAGGTTTTTTGCCAATCGCCCAAGGGCAAAATCACTCGCTGCATTTGAAAACGGTAGGTTTCCCCTTTATAAGTAAAGCGAATCTGGACGAGCATCCCTACAACAGGATCTTTGTGCTGTTTTTTTAGCTCAGCAAGCGGCAAGATTTTGTGCTGCAGGACTTTTGTCGAGAAAAGATTCAATGCCAAAATCGTCAATTGCTGATCATCTAAGACGAGCAGGGTACGGCTGGTGATGGCATTGAAGGACTGCCATTTTGCATAGCCGATCACAGCTCCTTCCGTCAAATAGGGGGCTGCCAACGCTTGGAAGGTTTTTTTATTTAAAAGAAACATGGGTAGAAAACTCCTTATAAGTAAGAATCGTTTTAGGCAGAGTGTCAACCATCATCGAACAGCGTGAAGACGCTTAGTCAGTTGTAAATGGCTGCAGCATCCGCCGAACTTTTTCAGTATACGCCTGTTTGAGGGCTAACGGTTCGATTTCTTTGATGGTTGGCCCAAATTGCAAGAGAAAGTCAGCTAGAAAATCAAGCTCATTTTCGCTGATATAGCCATCCAAACAAAGCTCACTAGAGCGTTCGGTCACTCTCATGTCAGGATATCGTTCTTGCATAACTCGTTCTTTCACTTGCGGTATCAAGCGGATCTGATAGGCCAATGTTTGAGTTATTACTCGCTGTTGCGTCTGTTTTCTGGCTAACTGATCTAAGGGATAGCCCTTTGTTGTCGTTACAACAAGTCCCTGCATTGTATCACAGCGATAGCGGCGAAAGGCCTGCTTTTGACAATCAAAGGCCAAACAATACCAGTAACCAGCACGAAAATCCAGCTGAAAGGGTTGTACGGTCTTGTTCGTTTTTTGATAACGCTGATAGGTAAATTGGATGACCTGTTCTTGTACGATCGCTGAAAAAAGCGCTGAGAGGATCGGTGCACTCGTCAATTGAGGCACCCCTTGAAATGAAACCGCCGTCTCCATTTTTTCTAACCAGTCGGTATCTCCTTGATAAAAAGACTGCAAAAGTTTTCGCCGCAGCCCTTGATAGCTCCGATCAAAAGGAGAATCGGATAATTTTTGTAAGAGCTGTAAAGCAAAGAAAAGGGTATAACGTTCATTTTTGTCAAAGTACAAGGGGGTCAGTTGATTTTTTAAGATCTGATAGCCGCCATAACGACCGGTTTCTACCACGAGAGGCAATCCCAGCTCTTCCAACGATTGGACATCGCGGACGGCTGTGCGTTTTGAAATCGCAAAGGTTTTCATCAAATCAGCTAGATGAAAAGTGGTTTTTCCTTGTAAATACAATAGCTCCTGAGTTAAACGTTCTGATTTTTTCATTTCTTTCTCCAATGGTGCCAAGTTTTGGCAATATTCACAGTTACACTTATGGTAACAAGAAAAGGAGGAACCAACAAATGATCGAACCAAAAATCGCTTTATTTTTAACCTTAGACGGCAAAGCCCAAGAAGCCATCCACTTTTATCAGGAAACATTAGACGCGACCCTCTTATTCGCCATCACCAACCAAGAATATCAAGAAAAACTTGATCCAACACTGGAGATTCTTGCAGGTCAAGAACAGTATCTTTCTCATTCCATCCTACAAATCGGAGATTTCCAGTTGCAGCTGGCTGACAATCCATTGATCGAAGGGGAGCCCATTCAAGCAGGGAATCACTTATCCTTGAGTTTGACGATAGACGACACCAAAACAGCTCAAAAGCTTTATCAACGACTAGTGGAAAAGGGCAGTCAGGTGATCCAGGCACCTAGTGAAAATCCGTTTGCGTTTTTTTATGCAAGTGTTCGCGATCCATTTGGTGTAATTATTCAGCTTACTGTCGAAAAAGAAGTTGATCCATCAAAAAAGGGTGAATGAAAAAAATCGTTTTTTAATAAAATATCCATAGAAGTTGACTAATTATCCAGCTTTCTTTCATCATCAGAATTATTTTTAAGGAATGTTTAAAGGACTTCACAGAAAAAGAATAAAACTTCTTAAAAAAATAGGCGGATCGCAAAAATTCTGGTACAATCGGGGAGAGCAATTCAGGAGAAATGAAGGAGGCACTATGGATAGAAAGACGAGATATAAACAGCAAAGAGCCCACAAAGCGCGCAACAAACGCGTGATTATTGGAGGAATCTTTCTTTTCGCCATTGCAGGCATCGTTTTATTTGCCGGCTATACGTATTATGCAGCAAAAAATTCAGTGGATAAAATGTTTAAAGAATCCGCTGTAATCAGTTCCAATAAAAGTAAAGAAGACAACTCATTGAAAGCTTCTGATGTTAATTCAAAGTTTGGGATCTTGCTGATGGGTGTCGATAATGACGCGGAACGTGAAAAGACAGAACATTTGGACAGTGCCCGTACCGACAGTTTGATTTACATGGTATATGATGGCGAAAACAAGAAAATCGATATGGTTAGTCTCCCTAGAGATATTTGGACCAATATTTATGATGGAACAGGAACTGGGACAATTGCTACTACAGCCAAGATCAATAGTGCATTCACGATTGGTGAGGAAGACGCAACGATTGAAACAGTCCAAAACTACCTGCAATTGCCAATTGACTATTACGTAAACATCAATTTTACAAGTTTTGAAAAAATAATCGATGCGATTGGCGGAATCACTGTTGATGTGCCTTACGACATCAACAAGAAATATACTTCA
The DNA here is from genome assembly GCF_050498885.1 of Enterococcus sp. AZ179. NCBI lineage: Bacteria > Bacillati > Bacillota > Bacilli > Lactobacillales > Enterococcaceae > Enterococcus > Enterococcus sp. AZ179. Next base: position 2,840,548 of record NZ_JBMHEO010000001.1, read on the forward strand.
GACAACACGGGAGAAACGTTGATTCCAGAAGGACGTCAATTGTTGAACGGTGAACAAGCCTTGATTTTTGCCCGTATCCGGAAAATGGATACTGATGTGGATCGAGGAAACCGTCAGCAAGAAGTTATTGAAGCAGCGATCCACCAAGCTTTGAAAATCAATAATGTCACCAAGTACCAAGAAATTTTAGATTCTGTCAGCGAAGATGTGAATACAAACTTTAAGTTTGAAGACTTAGTATCTTTAGCGGGCAATATGTTGTCTGGGTTCGATATTCAAAAACATACCTTTGAATGGTACGATGGGGAATCTTATGATGGACAATCGATCGTATATATTCAAGACTATTCTTACAATGAAATCCGTAATGATATGCTGAAAGCCTTAGGTCAAGCACCAGCAGATTCGCAAGCAGATGCCAATACAGAAACACAAACCGGTGTTGGAAACGAGACAGGTGCAGGAACTGGTGACGGATACGGCTCGGATGTCGTTGATGACGGAACCGGCTACTAATCAAGAGAAAAAAGTCAGGAACATTCCTGACTTTTTTTATACCCTCAGACCTTTAAAAATCGATTGAAAACAAGTTCAGTCTCTCAAGCCGCTTTCGTTTGCAGCTCAGAAGTGCAGTGCTATTCTTAAGAAAAGAGACAACTTGTTGCAGCAAGTCATACACTGGGGGAGGAACCATGATGGAAAAACAGCAAGAACAAAAAGCCCGTAGAATCGTTTTGCTGACCCACGTCTTAGGGTTGATCATGAAAGCCATCGGCTACTTCTTTAGCGGCAGTGCTGTCTTGATGAACGAAAGTATCCATAGTCTGATCGATTGCATCAATCAAGGACTTCTAGCCATCGGTGAAAACCGAGCACAGCGAGGACGCAGTGAACTGCATCAGTTTGGTGAAGGACGAGCGACCTATTTTTTTAGTACCGTAGTTGCCATGACAGTTTTTTTAGGCGGTGGGATTTTAGCGGTTGTTGAAGCCAGCCGCGATTTGCTGGACCCAACCCACGAAGTGGAACAGCTCCAGCTGGTGGCAGCGATCTTATTTGTCAGTTTGTTCATTGAAGTGACGGCTGTACAAGAGGGATGGCAAGAAGTCAAAGAACAAAACAAGCAAAACCAGCCCCTCGTCCGTTTCTTAAAAGAAAGCCGCGATTCCGATCTGCTTTTAGGCTTCACGGAAAATTTGTTTGCCTTAGGTAGTGTGACGATCGCCATCGCAGGAATCTCATTGACTGCTTTGACAGGCAATCCGGTATTTGATTCCCTCGGGGGCATTTTAGGTGGATTGTTGTTGATAGCTGCTGCTGTCTTTTTAGCCAAAGAATTTTATAGCCTTTTGATTGGCGAAGGGGCATCCGCATCAGATTTAATGGCGATCAAACAAATTTTAGCCAACCCTGCCATCATTCAAATCAAAGATTTACGAACCCTCCATCTAAGCCCAGAGGAACTTTTGATCGTCGCCGACCTTAGCTTGAAACTAGCGCCGGATGAAGAACCAAGCACGTTTATTGATACCATTGAGCAGCAAATAAAACAGGCTTTGCCTGAACTGAGGGTCTATTGCTATATCGAGAGTGAGGAAGTTCCCTCATAAAGTAGAATAAATACGAAGCATTCTTCGGTTGGTGATTCACAATTCAACACAGGAATGCTTGTTTTGGGTAGTGGTGAGCTCGTGTTGAATGAACACAAAGGATCAATGGCTTGTTTTAACTTTAGGCTTTTTTGACGATCAGGAATTAGATTGTAAGCGGAAAGATGCAGCGATTTATCTATTTTTTTAGCAGTAAACAGTTTTTTTGTTCAAAAGTTTGTGTTTTTTTGTTAAAATAAAGTAAGGACAATGAGCGTTCTCTTTTTAAAGTTATTTTTTTGCTAGAGTTGTAACATTGTAAATCACAACATAGCGAAAGCTCAGGTTATTAAGAAAACGCCGAAACGAGTGCCTGTTTGCCATTACTGGCACGCTGTCAAATCGACACCAAAAGCTGAGGTGCTAATTTTGTCACGACTGTTTTTTTACTTTACTTGTGAAGCAAAATCCTTTGCGAACATCTTCATCCATGATAGGTTAGAAATAGGCCGAATGGTTTTTTCACAAAGTACGTACATAGAAAGATCACTTGCGACTACCAAAAAAAGTTACTTCACTGCTCGCAAAATGATCGATGCTCATCACACATACCTTTTCCCTCAGCCAGTCAATCTGCGCTTGCTTTTCTTATTGGTTATATTCCCTTCAATCAGCAATTGCCTGAACCGATTAAAAATCAAAAAATGACTGTGCAAGGTATCTGTACCGATTTATCCCTTCAGAAACGTGGAAACCCTCGGCAAGAAGTTTACAATTAAAAGGAGGAATTTGATGGAAAAATTTTACCAGCAAAAGACTGAAGAGACCTTGAAACATTTTGAAAGTGACCGCAAGCAAGGCCTAAGCGGGAAAGAAGCCGACAAACGCTTAGAAAAATACGGAGAAAACACGATCCAGCAACAAGAATCCCTTTCTGTATGGGAATTGCTGTGGCATAACTTGAACAACTTGATTGTTTATCTCTTGCTAGCAGCTGCGTTACTCTCTTTTGCGATGGGGGAAACGGTTGAAGGAATTGCAGTATTGATTGCCGTGGTGATTGCTGTAATGACCGGTTTCATTACAGAATTACGAGCACAAAAATCAATTGATTCACTTCAAAGCATGATTTACACTACCGCAAAAGTGATTCGTGATGGAGAAGTAATGGAGATCGAGTCGGCAAAGATCGTTCCAGGCGATATTCTCGTTTTGGAAGAAGGGGATGCTATTGCGGCAGATGCCCGCTTACTTGAAACGAGCAACTTTGCCTGCATCGAATCAGCGCTGACCGGTGAGTCAGAAGCTGTTGAAAAAGATGCACGAGAAACTTATGAAGAAGATGTTCCATTAGGCGATCGCCGCAATGTCGTTTTCGCAGGAACTGCGGCAACTCGGGGAAATGCCTATGCAGTAGTGACAGAAACCGGCATGAAGACCGAGGTCGGAAAAATCAGTGACATGCTGACGGGTGACAAAAAGCGTCAAACGCCGTTAGATATCGAATTGGACAAGCTTGGAAAAGCAATCATTATTGCAGCGCTCTTTGCTGCGGTGGCAGTTTTGGTCGCAGGTATTTTGACGAATCAGCCATTTGTCGAAATGATCCATATTTCGATTATTTTAGCGGTCGCAGCCATTCCTGAAGCAATGCCAGCCGTTTCGACAATCACATTGTCTCGAGGCATGCGGACGATGGCCGAGCACAAAGCACTCGTCAAATCGTTATCTGCCGTCGAGACTCTTGGCGCCACCAGTATCATTGCCAGTGATAAAACGGGGACGCTGACAGAAAACCAAATGACGGTTGCCGAGATTATTTTAGGTTCTGGGGAAATGTTCAAAGTGACAGGAAATGGGTATGAACCCAACGGAAAATTCTATAAGGCAGACTCGGATGATAATTCCGAGATCGACGCAACCAATCATGATGCACTGCAAGGGATGGTTGCAAATGGCGCTTTATGTACCACCGCCACTTTACGTGAAAACGAAGGGCAATACGAGATCCTCGGTGATCCAACGGATGGGGCGTTTGTCGTTTTAGGTCAAAAGATCGGCATCGATCGGCAAAAAGAGCAGGACAGCGGGCTGAAGAAAATCGCAGAAATGCCCTTTGATTCCGACAACAAATACATGGTGACCGTGTATGAAGGAGAGCAACGGACATTGATCATCAAAGGGGCACCAGATGTCTTAATTGATTTAGCTGATGCTGATGCCACAGAAAAAGAACAACTTCATGAATACAATGACACGTTAGCCAGTCATGGGCAGCGGGTGATCGCTGTCGGTTGCATCAAGGATTATCAAGGTGGGACGGACGAAGCAGAACTGAAAGCAGCATTACAGGAAATCAAGATCCAAGGCTTTGCGGGCATCGTCGATCCGCCACGAACAGATGTCAAAGAGGCAGTGAAGGTCGCCCAAGAAGCGGGGATCCGAGTGAAGATGATCACGGGGGACCATCCGAAGACCGCATCAATGATCGCCAAAGAAATTGGCTTAAAAGATCATGAAAAAACCATGACAGGTCGCGAGATCGATGAATTGGCAGGGCAGGAAGGCTTTAACGAAAAAATCGAAGAAGTCGCTGTCTTTGCTCGAGTCTCTCCAAAAAATAAATTACAACTTGTGGAAGCCTTGCGTGAAGAAGGCGATATCGTTTCTATGACTGGCGATGGCGTTAACGATGCGCCGGCACTCAACGGCGCCGATATCGGGATCGCCATGGGGATTCGTGGGACAGAAGTAGCCAAAGAATCTTCCGATATGATTTTAACGGATGACCGTTTTGGAACAATCGTCGATGCCATCAAAGAAGGACGCATCATTTTTGACAACATCAAAAAATATGTTTCTTTCTTATTCTCATGTAATATGGTTGAGATCGTGACGATCTTTTTAAGTGTCATCTTCTTGATGCCAATGCCGATCCAACCGCTGCATATCCTTTTCTTAAATCTAGTCATCGATATTGCGCCAGCAATGGCGTTAGCCTTTGAACCAGCAGAAGACGATATCATGAAACGTCAGCCACGGTCGAAAGCTGATGGCCTCGTCAACAAACGCTTCTTAGGACGCATCATTTTAAGTGGTGTTGTGATTGGTTTGGTGGCGTTTGGCTTCTTCAATTTCTTGATGTTGACGGATCACGAGTTGCTTTATGCACAAACAGCGACCTTTACCTTTATGGCAGTAGCGCAATTGATGCATATTTTCAACGTTCGTAAGAGCAGCGGTTTTGGCTTAGACAAAACTCTCTTGAAAAACAAACCGTTGATGGGGGCATTGCTCCTTTCCGTAGGTTTGCAGCTTTCAGCAGTCTATGTACCGTTTATGAATGAGCTATTAGACACGATGCCAATTCAAGCCGGCACGTGGGGGATCATCTTCGCTGCTGCAGCGATCTCTACACTGATTGTGATGGGCTTGAAGAAACTCTTCCAATTAAAATAAAATAAATTCTCCAGTATTTTCTCAATACCGGAGTAACGAAGACCCGCAGCCTAATGGCGCAACTTCGCCAAAGGATTCTTGATTCGATCCTTGATGAAGTTCGCCTAGCTGCGGGTCTTTTTTGCTTACTCTTTACAAGCAAAAGAAAATGATTTATACTTGACTAGTCAACAGTTGACAAGTCAATGATGAAAGGAGCGGTTTATGCAATGAATTTACGTGAGCTAAGCGGATTGCTGTATCGGATGAAAATCGTGAATCAAGAATTAACGGCGATCTTTGAAAAAGAGACTGGCTTTAGTCTGACCCGTTATCAGTTGCTGCAGTTTTTGAATGAGCAAGGACGCTGTACCCAAAACCAAGTACAGAATGAATTGAAGATCGATAGTGCAGCGGTCACTCGGCATTTGAAGATTCTCGAAGAAAAACAATTTGTGACACGGGAACGAAACAAAGACAATAACCGCGAGATTTTTGTTTCTTTGACACCGAAAGCACAAGCCGATTTGGCTAGTTGTGCTTCAAAGCATGCCAGCTCTGAGGAGACGTTAGGCATCAATTTGACCGAAGAAGAAGAAGCACAGCTTCTAACATTACTTATGAAATTAGTTCCATGAAAGAAGGCAAACCCATGACAGAATACAGCAATAACAATTTTTCAGAGATTACCTTTGGCCGAAAATCGGTCCGTGTCTATGATGAAACCTACAAAATCCCTCATGAAGAAATGTTGACCATGATCCAAGAGTCAACGACAGCACCTTCCTCAGTCAATATGCAGCCTTGGCGCTTTGTCGTTGTGGAAAGCGATGAGCAAAAAGCAAAATTGAAACCGTTGATTCGTTTCAACGTCCGACAAAATGATACATCTTCTGCAATGGTCTTGATTTTTGGCGATATGCTTTGTCATGAACTAGGAGAAGAAATTTATAACAAAGCAGTAGCAGAAGGCAAAATGCCAGCGGAAGTACGTGACCAACAATTAGCAGCGATCATTCCTCATTACGAAAATCTTACAAAAGAACAAATGAATGATGTGGTGAAGATCGACGCTAGTTTAGCAGCGATGCAATTTATGTTAGTTGCGCGGGCGCATGGCTATGAAACCAACCCAATCGGCGGTTTTGAAGCAGATCAATTAGCAGAAGCTTTTGGCTTAGACAAAGAACGTTATGTTCCTGTCATGATCCTTTCAGTCGGAAAAGCCAAAGAATTAGGCTATGAATCCGTTCGGTTAGACGCAGAACAAATTACGACATTTCTATAAGAGGAGGGAAAACGATGGAAATCATCAATGCAACGTTTTACATCAAAGAAGAAAAGCGGGCAGATTTTTTAGCCGCTGTTACCCCATTAATAGCATCGGCAAGAACTGAGGATGGCTGCCACGGCTATCATCTCTATGAATCATTGGAAGAGAACAATCGGTTTGTCATGGTCGAAAAATGGGCGAATCAAGAAGCGATCACCGCTCACAATCAAAACCCGCTGCTGCAACAATTATTCCAACAAATGCCTGACTTTGCAGCCAAACCGAGCGAGATCGTTGTCGCTCATCAAGGAGAATAAAGATGACGATTTTATCGACGATTTTGATTGTACTGGTTGCCTTAGAGTTTTTCTATATTCTCTATTTAGAAACATTTGCCACTACGTCCAAAGCAACGGCGCGGGTCTTCAACGTGACGAAAGCAGAACTTGAACGACCGATCGTTGTGACCTTGTTCAAAAACCAAGGGGTTTACAATGGACTCATTGGTTTGGGGTTACTGTATAGTATTACCTTTGCTTCAGCACCATTGGAAATCAGTCGCTTGTCGCTGATCTACATTATCTTAGTAGCTGCATATGGCAGTGTGACTAGCGACAAGAAAATTATTTTGACCCAAGGCGGTCTAGCGATCCTTGCCTTGCTGTCCACCTTTTTTTAACCAATAAAAGAAGAAGCCCCCTAATCTAAGAAAGCCTTTCTATACAATAGAAGCTTTCTTAAATCGGGGGCTTTTAATGTTTGGGCAAAGAGTACTCAGAACGTGAAAAAAATGATAGGATAAGAGAAGGGACTAACGATTTTCTGGACGTAAACTGGTTGCCGCAAATAAGGCTTTTACTAGAATGGGTGTTAAGATCGCAGCTGTGATCACCTCAGAGATTCCATTCGTTATAGCAATTCCACCGAGGGTCACGAATAAAGCCGAAGCATCGACACCATAGGTATTGGCAACTAACCCAGTATATAAGGTTCCCATTAGGGTTAAGACCAAAACTGTATTTGTGATGGTCCCAAAGATCGCTGCAACAATCGAAGCAGCGACGACTTTTTTGGTCTTTTTGTAAATGATCGTAAATAAGAGACCAGCCACTAAGCCAACCAACACACGGGGGACCACTGAGATGATTGGGTTGGTGAAAACGGCAATGTCCAAGGGCGTTGTCGGGGAGGTAAACGCACGGATCATGGTAAAAATGCCCCAGACTAAGCCAATGAACATCCCGTCTTTTGTCCCTAAAACGATGGCAGCGACGATTACCGTGATATGGATGATCGTCAAACTAGTGATACCGATCGGAATAAATCCAAGGAAAGGCACCATCGTCTGTAAAATAATAATAGCAGTCAAAATGGCACGAATGACAAGGCGATAGGTTTTGCTTTTTGTATTCATTGTAAAAACTCCTTTTTTATAATGACACTCGTGTCATTTTTAAGTTAGGTTGATTATACAACAAAATGACACGAGTGTCATTAATAATGTGATGAAAGGAGCCAAAAAAATGGCGAAGAAGCAGCAGAGCGAATTGACTACAGCTGAAAAGAAAAAACAACAAAAGCGTGATTTGATTCTTGAAAGTGCCAAAGTCGTCTTTAGTAAGAAAGGTTTGATTGATGCGACAATGAAGGACATTATTGAAGAGTGCGGCATTAGTCGCGGCGGCATTTATTTGTACTTTCGTTCGGTGGATGAGATTTTTTTGGCAGTGTTAGAGCAGCGTTCCAAACGAAAATTTGATGATGTACGAGAGATGATCATGGAGCAAGTACCCTTTGAAACGATTTTAAACAAATATTTTTCCGACCATCGCAAGCGTCTACTCCACAGCATTTCTGACGGTATGCTGCGAGCCGTCTATGAGTATTACTATACGCATAAAACCGAAGCCTCCAGTTCACTGCAGCAAGCTCAACTCGCTGAGACGAAACGGACGATCCATGAGATTTTTCAAGTGGGCGTTCAGCAAGGTGTATTAAAAGATGAAAACTTGGCAGTGATTGCAGAAAACTATATGTTCGTGATTGAAGGATTAGGGATTTTGGCTCTGACCGGTCACATCACAGAACAGACCATTGATGACCAAATCGCCGTAATGAGACAACTACTCCCTTATCGTGAATAACACAGACAAAAAAACCTCGCTCTTTTCTAGAAAACACTAGGAAGGAGCTTTTTTCGTCTGTTTATAACTTTGTGAATCAAGCATATTTTGCAGAAAATTAATGTAATAAAAGTGAAATCTACAACATTATTTATTTTTTCTTAAGAAAAAGGACTTTTTCTATGAAGTTTTCTTGAACAGTTGATACATAGGGATTCACTCGGCGTGTCGGTGGGATAGGAGTGGGGAACATGTAATAAAAAAACAGAGCTTATTTATGTAACTAAAATGTAAATCGCTTACGGATTGGGTTTGTTGCTGAACTATGGTAAAATTAAAATGGTCAAATAAATGAAAAAAAAGTTTTAAAATTGAATTTGGAGGATCAGATGAAGAAGAAAATCTTTGCAACAGTGTGTATGTGCGGCATTGTATTGTCATCATTCGGCGGACCTGTGACCGTTTTTGCTACGAATCACGATCAATTGATTGAACAAAAAAATAACGAAATTGATCAGTTGAGACAGCAACGTCAAAGCGTACAAGGGGAAATTGACGGATTGTCTGCAGAAATTGATTCGTTAAATCAAGAAGCAGCAATCATTTTAGCGCAGCAAAGTGATTTGTTGCAAGCGATCGAAGGATTGGATCAGGAAATCAGTCAGTTAGAAGAGCGCATTGCCAAACGCTCAGAAAACATTGAAAAGCAAGCCAGAGAAACACAAGTTAATGGAAAAGGCGACCATTTTCTAACAGCGGTACTAGAGGCGGACTCTGTCAGTGATCTAGTCGGTCGTTTGCATGCGATGACGACGATCATTCGAGCGAATAATGAAGTGATCGAACAGCAAAAAGCCGACCAACAAGCTGTTGAACAAAAGCGTGCGGAATCACAAGAAAAAGTGGCAGAATTGCAAGCAGCACAGAGCCATCTGGAAGCACAAAAAGGTGTTTTGGAAGCAAGCCAAGCAGAATTAAATGTCTTAGTTAGTAATTTAGCCTACGAAGAAGCAACGAAAGAAGAAGAAAAAGAACAGCTGCGTGCGGAAAAAGAAGCCTATGAAGCGGAGCAAGCAAGAATTCGTGAAGAAGCTGCCCGAGTAGCTGCTTTACAAGCCCAAGCGGAACAAGCGGCGCAACAGCAGGCAGAACAAGCTGCAGCGGAAGAAGCAGCCTTGAATGAAGCAGCTGTTCAAGTAGAGAGCACAGAACCTGACGTAGAAACAGAGAGCCCAGCGCCAGTGGAAGAGCCAGAAGCACCAGCAGAAACGCAACCAGAGGAAACGCAAGAATCTGAACCGGTTGAAACACCAGAGGTTCCAGAGGAAACACCAGTAGATACACCAGAAATTCATGAGCCAGAAACACCAGTGACACCTGCAGCACCGGAGACGCCAGCGGACAGTGCACCTGCAGTTCCTGCACCAACGCCAGCACCGACGCCAGTTACACCAACACCGGCGCCAACGCCTGCTCCGTCACCTGCACCGATCGTGACGCCGCCAGCACCTTCTGCACCAGCATCAACAAATGGTGCTGCAATCGTGGCAGAAGCCTATAAGCATATCGGAAAACCCTATGTGTGGGGTGCCAAAGGACCGGACAGCTTTGACTGTTCTGGGTTTACTCGCTATGTCTTTTTACAAGTAACAGGGAGAGATATTGGTGGATGGACGGTGCCACAAGAAACAGCCGGTACAGTGATTTCCGTTAGCCAAGCACAACCAGGAGATCTTTTATTCTGGGGTTCATCAGGTAGCACCTATCATGTAGCCATTGCTTTAGGTGGCGGACAATACATTCATGCACCACGCCCAGGACAAAATATTTCTGTTGGCAGCACCGCTCATTTTACACCTAGCTTTGCAGTAAGAATGTAAGAAGTAGCTAGCTGTAGTTTTAAGGAGAGACAAATGGAAGAAAGAAAACAACTTCGTTATCGTGCGAAGAAACAAAAAAGAGGGCTTCTTTACCGTAAAAGTGCGGCGGCAACCGCTGCACTTGTTAGTACGGTGAATATTTTGCCGATGAATGTTTTAGCAGATACACTCGAGTCAGCAGAAGCCCAAAATGGTGTTCAAGTAGTTGAAACAGCAGAGTCAACCCAAGACACATCGACGCATGATTCAGTGAGCATTGTAGAAGATCAAGAAGTGAACGAGGGATCACCAGCAACTCAAGATAGTACCGATCCATCAGAAGCTGAAAGTGCGGATGGAGTAGACATCCAAGAGGTACCCGAAAATGCACCAGCAGATGATGCTTCTGAACAGAATGAAGCAGAAACCGATAGTGATATTCCTGTTCTGTCAGAAGAAGAGCGGATCGCCATTGAAACGAAGGTCATGCCCAACTACAACAATCCAATGGCACGTTCCAACAATCAGCAAGCATTTATTCAGCAAGTAGGACCAATGGCACAAGAAGTTGCCGGGGCAAATGACCTCTACGCTTCGGTCATGATTGCCCAAGCGATCTTAGAATCGGGTTGGGGGCAATCCACGCTGACCACTCTTGCAAATAATATGTTTGGTATCAAGGGATCTTACAATGGACAATTTGTAGAGATGCAAACCATGGAAGATGACGGGAATGGCAATCTCTATCCGATTATTGCTAGGTTTCGTAAATACCCCTCATTAAAAGAATCTTTTCAAGACAATGCGCACGTTTTGAGAACTACCTCATTTTCGCCGGGTGTTTTCTTCTACCATGGGGCATGGAAGTCTAATACAAATTCTTATCGTGACGCGACTCAATGGCTGCAAGGACGTTATGCCACCGATACTTCTTATGCAAGTAAGCTAAACAACTTGATTGAAACGCACAATTTGACCCAGTACGATACATCAAGTGGTGGCGGTTCAAATGATAACAACAATAACAATTCTGAGCAGGCGATCAATAAGCAATTCAGAACAAATGCAGCACTCAATATCCGTTCGGATGCTTCCACTAGCGCCTCGATCGTTGGTTCATTGGCTGCCAATGCAACATTTGAAGCAGTAGCGCAAAAAACTGGTACCAGTGTGAACGGCAATACGACGTGGTATCGAATTCAAGGACGTGGCTGGGTAAGTGCTGCTCACGTGACGGAGATCTCATCGAATACGGGTGGGAATGATAACAACAATAATAATGGTAACAACAACAATAACAACAATGCCGAACAAAGCATCAACAAAGAGTTCCGCACAACTGCTGCCTTGAACATCCGTTCAGATGCATCGACTAGCGCTTCTGTTGTTGGCTCCTTGGCAAGTAATGCGACATTTCGAGCAGTCGCTCAAAAGACGGGAACGAGTGTCAACGGAAACAATGTGTGGTATCGAATTCAAGGACGCGGCTGGGTGAGTGCTACGTACGTGACAGAAGTGAACGCTGGAAGTAATAGCTCTGAGCAAAGCATCAACAAAGAGTTTCGTACAACCGCAACATTAAATATTCGCTCTGATGCGTCTACCAGTGCCAGAATTGTTGGTTCTTTGTTAAACAACTCTTCTTTTCGCGCGGTTGCGCAAAAGACCGGAACCAGTGTGAATGGCAACAACGTCTGGTATCGAATTGAAGGGCGTGGCTGGGTAAGTGCAGCGTATGTTCAAGAAACGAACACTTCCTCATCAAACAGCACCACCTATACCGTACGTTCGGGAGACACTCTATGGGGCATTTCGCAACGCTACAGTGTGACTGTGAATCAGTTGATGCAGTGGAATAATCTTTCTGGCTCATTGATTCTTGTAGGACAGCGTCTTGTAGTCCGTAGATAAAATGAAAAAACATCTGGAACCATTTTTGCGGCTATTTGCCAAAATGGTTCCAGATGTTTTGTTTATTCTTCTTTGAAGCTGTTCATGATCGCTGTTAGCTCGTCTTTTGAAGAGTCGTATAAGCTTTCTAACGTCCAACCATACAACTGAACATAATTATTGTCGGTTTCAAGTACATAATAAATATAGTGGATATTTAGCCCCTCAACTGTCGCTGGGAGATCAACGAAATAGGCCTTCGTGTCAGGAATTGGTAAAAAGGTGGCGGTCGTATCGAAGCTTGTTGCCAAATTTTCTTGAACCAATCCGAGATACGTTTCTAAATCGGCAAAATCTTGTTTCGATTCAACGACTGCAGCTAAGTATTTCGTTTCTAACGCATCTGACAACATGAAATCATTGTCAGGATTCAATGAAGTGAAATCGGGTACCTCTTGCCAATTACTAGGCAAATCGATGGTATAGTTTGTTCCACTCACGCCTGTGATGGTTTGTTCCGAACTCGGTAAAGCCGCTTCGCTGGAAGAGCCCGTCGATTCTTGCGCGACTTCTGTTGACGAAGTCATAGATAAGCTTGTAGCGCTTGCATTTTCCGTGCTTTCTGAAGCTGGTTTCTCCTCTTTTGGCGTACAGCCAGCAAAAAGAAGTGTGAACCCCAATAAACTAAAAACAACACTTTTTCTCATTATTCTCACGTTCCCCTTTGTTTTCTATTTTCAAATAACCAACATTATTTAGTTAATCGTATAATAGGAAAGGAAATAACGCAATAAAATATTCTCAGTTACTGCATGAAAAGAAAAAAATAAAGGATTGTTAAATAATAAATTAAAAAAATGAAGCCGAAATAACTGACTGTTACCGCTTATTTTCACTTTTTTCTTAGATTGATGCAAAAGTTGATTATAAATACGGGGCGACTTTTGCTATGCTTTAGAAAAGAAAGGAAGCATTAAAAGAATAGTGAAGTTAAAAATTGTGTCGGTTATATCTATAAAATAATAGTGTGTTTTTTATTTATCTATTTGTTTTGAATAATTGTCAGAATTTTGTTGCGAAATACTATGGCTTCTTTCGATACAAAAAGTAGGGCGACATCAGCGACAGCCGGATAGAGAAAGATAGCTCAAAGCGGCGAGGAATAGAAAAAACATAAGATCTACGTTTAAAAATAATGGAACTAGGGGGAAGGAAATTGTTTTATCAATCAGTAAATGAGTATCTAGTAAAAATGAGAGAAGGATTATCTGCTGAAACCATTAAAGGTGAAATGCCATCAGTCTATGCGTACTGGTTAGCACAGGAAGCAGAATTGAAAAAAATATTGAAAAACAAAGACATGGCTTTTTGGATGGATATCCAAAGAGTTCTCTTGATCGATGCAAAATTAGTATTACTTCGCAGTTACATCAATGACTACGATTTTCACGGATTTTCCGAAGATGAGATCATTGCAAATGTGGAACAAGATCATTTTACCTTCAACAAAGAACTATGTGGCTATAGTTTGAAAGAACAAGTGCACCCATCAATTATTTTTGGTGATCAATAAGCAACGAAAAAAGAACGTTCAAACAGGGAATAAGCTACTGCACTGATTCAAAATAAGACTGATTGATTTGTGGTATGATTGTGATGACAAGTACGATTGCACAGATCATTGTGACAGTTTGAAAAGGAGCGGATAGGTATGGTTCAATTTGAACGGATCATTTTATTATTTTTCTTGTACTCATTTATCGGTTGGCTTTGGGAAACCATTTATTGCTCACTAAAAGCCAAGCACTTTGTTTATCGGGGCTTCCTTGTTGGTCCCATCACACCCATCTACGGCTTTGGGATTCTTGGCGTTGTCTATTTATTGCGGCCATTGCATGAGCAAGTGATTCCACTGTTCTTTGCGGCAGCATTGTTGGTTACCGTGCTTGAATATGTGACAAGTTATTTACTTGAGCGTTTTTTTCATGCCTCATGGTGGGATTATAAAGAAGTCCCATTAAATATCAATGGACGGGTGGCATTGCCGATTTCTCTTTTTTGGGGCGTGTGCTGTGTGCTCATTGTTCGATTTGTTCATCCGCAAATGCTGGAGATTGTTCAAACATTGAGTGCTCGCGTAGGATTCTTATTGCCAGTTTTCTTATTAATGGTTCTCTCTTTTGATATGGGCTATACCCTAGCTAACTTGGTTGCCTTTCAGAAAGCGGTGCAACAGGTCAATCAAGCCTTTGAACAGCACAAAAAAGAATTGGCTGAAAATATTGAGCAATATAAAAACGATTGGCAAGGGCGCTTCGCAGCGTTTCCAGAAGAATGGCGCGCATTAAAACAGAATCTACCAAGATTGAATTTCCATCAAAGAAGACTCTTAAAAAACTTTCAAAAGTTAGAAATCAATCAGATAAAAAGCAGTCAGGAATTGTCTCGATTTATTGAAGCGATCCGTAAGAAAAAATAGGTTTGTTACGGTAAGGTTACAAAAAATAAACCCTTATCAATGCTGATTCTTCCCACTTCTGACTGATTTCAGTTGAAAAAGACGATTAAAACACCCACTTTTACGATAATTTGTAACAAATTGTAAAGGTCCTGCAATAAAATTCTTCTTAAGAATTTGTATAATAGGATATGTTGGAAAACATAGTGAGAAGTGAGGGAATTTTTTGAAGGCAAAGAAACTACGAACAATCGTTGTCGCTGTCTTTGCGGCAGGAATCGTTTCTCCAATCTTTGCGCAGGCTGAGTCACTTGAATCATTGCAAGAGCAAGAAAGTGCCGTCATGCAGCAAAGTCAGGAAATCAGTACGGAAGTACAGATTGCATTGACTGATGTGAATGCGAAATACAGTGAGGTAGAAGAGCTAAAAGCTCAGATCGCTGAAAATGAAGAATCATTAGCAACAACCAAAGCAGAAATCAAAACTGCACAAGAAACAATTGAAAAGCGTGAAGCAGTCGTTGCGGAACGTATGAAAGACATCCAAGTCAATGGCGGGTCTACCAGAGACTGGACGGTACTGTTAGAATCATCAAACATCCAAGATTTTATCAATCGTGCCTATGCGATGACGATGTTACAAAACTTGGAAAAAGAAAAGATCGATTCATTAACAGCTGAAAAAGAAAAGCTAGAAGCTTTAGAAGAAAAAGCACAGTCAACACAGCAATCATTGAAAGAAAATCAAACCGCATTAGAATCAGAAGCCAAAACACTGGATTCAAAAATTGCGAATCTACAAGCCCAATTGAAAGAAAACGAATCAACTTTGGCACAAATCGCTTCAAGCAAAGAAGCTGAAACAGCTCGCTTAGCTGCTGAAAAAGCAGCAGAAGAACGAGCAGCCAAAGAAGCGGCAGAACAAGCAGCGAAAGAAAAAGCAGAAAAAGAAGCAGCCCAAGCTGCCGAACGTTCAAGCGCTTCTGAATCACAATCGTCTGCTTCATCGAGCAGCAATACGACTGAAAGTAGCACCTCATCATCGAGCAGCTCTTCAAGCAGTAACAATAGCTCAAATAGCAGCTCAAGCAATAACAATAACAATAGCAACAATAGCAACAATAGCAACAACAGCAATACAAGCAGTGGTCGGACATTGATGATGGAATCAACTGCCTACTCTTATAAAGAAGCTGGCTCCAGTTTCTTTACAGCAAGCGGTACAGACTTACGTAAAAATCCAATGGCAGTTGCCGTGGATCCAAGCGTGATTCCGTTAGGCACCTTAGTCAATGTTGAAGGTTATGGCGTAGCACTAGCGCTTGATACTGGTGGCGCGATCAAAGGAAATATCATTGATGTTCACTTTGATAACGTAGCACAATGTATCCAATGGGGACGTCGTCAAGTAAAAGTAACGATTCTCGATTAATCAATCAACTAGCAAGAAGCAGCTCACAGAATGAAGTGGCTGCTTCTTTTTTTTGCTTTTAATAGAATAAGCCATAAGTAGAGAGCGTATCGCTGTGTCAGTGCCGACCCGAACGGATACGCTCTGTTTTTATTTAAATTGCCTATAAGTCCTTACAATCGTTCTCTCAGTTATTTATTTTGTGGTGATCTAATCATACTAGAGAACGATATGTTTTTTAATACCTAAAATGAAAATGGGGCTGAAGAATCAGTTATGATTCCTCAGTCCCATAAATTAAAGGGCCAAGATTTTCATTTATCAAGGATTGAAGTTGGCATTCAGTTTTTCTTCTAAAGCTTCCCAGTCGTGCTCATCGGGAAAAGTTTTGAATAGCAAATAATCAATGTCTTGGGCATATTCGGTAATGTATTCCGTATAGTTGGTGACGATCAAGTCAATTTGATTTTTTTCCAAATAGCCTGCCGACAATTCATTGGAGTCTGGAAAATAAAATGTCCGAGAGCTGCGCAAATAACGAACAGATTTGCATTTTAATAATTGGCATAAATAAAAGGGGCCTTCAAACAAAAAAGCGATATTTTTCTTTGCTTGCCAGTACAAAGATTTAATAGAGGTAACGTACATCGTAAGACTCGTTCCTAAGTGTTCCAGTGTGATACTGTCCCAAATTTCTCTGGCTAATGGTTGCGTCAACAGATAGTTTTTAAATAGATGGTAATCATCCATATACGCCTCTTCGACAAAATGAACGGTATCCGAAATCATATGGTTTAATAAGGGGGATAATAATTGCTTGATTTTTGCTACCGTAAAAAAGGATTCTACTAAGAGCCGGTCACGAGCGCTATCTTGAGTATCTGGCAAACAATCCTTGACAAAGGCTGCAGCAAGCTGCTTAATTTCAGGCCAATGATTATACTCTTTACAAAAGGTTTGTTCGATCGCCAAGTTGCTGATCGAACGACGGGTTTTCACCAATAAGAACAAATAAAGGACTTCCTCATAGGGAAGTTCTTTTTGGTATTGTTCACTCATTGCCTCGTTGATTTCAGAAAATAGCCGAAAATCATTATATTGCTCAAATATTTTTTTTATTTGCTTAGGCAACTCGATACCTTGACCCGCACAATGGCGCTCAAAGGTGATATACAAGTAATAATTGAATTCACCAAACGAACAAGCATGCTGGTCAAGTTGATAACATCTAGAAAAAGCGCTAGCAGTGATATTTTGGATGGCGATCGGCGGAAAAATCGTATGGGCAGTAATTTCCGATTCGTAATAGAAATCATGGAAAAACTTGCGAATATTGATCTCCTCACCAATAAAGCAAATAGGATTGGTTTGGATCTCCAAACGATAGAAAGAAAAAATCGGTTGCACTTTCCGCAAATAGCGAAGAACAGTGCTTTCTGATATATGGTATTTCTCAGCCCATTCAGATGAGCTATAAAGATCATTGTGGAAAATACTTTCGATGATATGGAACAGAATCTCATTGGCAATCAGTGCACGTTTTTTCGTTAAATAAACAGCGGAATGTTTGATCGAAAAAATATACCCCTTGTGAGAAGAGTCGATCGATAAACAATCGCCAAAGTACTCTTTTAGATCCGTCACATCCGTAACGATCGTTCGCGTGGTACTTCCTGAAATTTTTGCCAAACCTTGAGTCGAACATTGATAATTTTTCTCGAATGCCCTCAAAATTTTCAGCCATCGAATCGTTGCAGTATTAGTAATAAAATTTATTTGAAAATTTCTCAAGACGTGGCTCCTTTCATGAACAAAATCGCAAATCTTACTTATTCATCTTAAAGAAGATAGGGAAGAAAAAACAAATCACGTATTTCATCGATTGGTGAAATCTATACCTGAGTCTATGCGAGATTTTTTGCATTTTCTATAAATCAACTGACGATCGGCATATATATAGGTAGAAACACGTTTTTTCCAGCATGTCGAAGAAGATTGATTGAAATTGAATAGCCAGAGAGGAGGCGAGACGATAAGTTTTTAGTGGTGGAATAAAAATTAAATGATTATTGTTTTTCGGGGGGCGATTGAATATTAAGGGGAACAGAATTGAAGAAAAAAGTCACTTTGCGAAAGACAACTTATAATTTTAACAGGAACGATTGACGTAAATAAATAGCAGCCGCAAAGGAAACCCTAAGTGCGCCAAGAAAAGAATTCAGCTTTGCCAAATTAATTTATAATAACAAGAAAAGTGTATAAAAATACTTTCTGAATTTCTTATCTTTTCTATTTATAATGAAAAGATGTTGAGAAAGTGAACGAATATAATCTCTTAAGGTTATTTTTCTATAATGTGACAACCTTCAAAGGTGATGAGAACAACGATTATAACTGAATTAATCATTATTTAAAATGAGGGTTTAAAAAAACTGTCAAGTAAAGTAGACGTTATTTATGGTTTTTTAAAATAACTGATGTTTGGCATTATATAAGTCTTTTATTGACGAAAAATATACCTTAATAAATAAAAAACGGGAATTTCCTTTATTTAATGATACATTTCTCTTATAATAAACTAGAATTGCCTTTATTATGTGAGAGGAAGGCAGAATGCTTAAACAAGCACAATTGAAGTAGGGAGTGTGTTCATGGGAAAGCCGTTAATAAAGACTTTGACTGTTTTAGCCGTTGGTATTGGCGCCGTTGCAATTTGTTTTATTGGTTACCGACAAAATAACCAAAGGCAATATCAGCAGCGAGTCGAATATGCACAGACAGCGATTGCCAGCGAAAAAGATCGCATCAATGAGTTGTCAAATGAAATTGCTGAATTTTACAGCAACGAAGATCAAACGTTTTTGCGAAAAGATCTTAAAGAAGAAGACGTTCTTAAAACAGTCGCAAAACTTTCTGCAGTGAAAGTATCTGCAGACGATTATGGGATCGATGATGATGCACTGCCAAGTGAGTCAGTGGAGATCCAACAAGAAAAAACCGCCCTTGATGATCAGCTAAAAGACATCGAGGCAAAATTAAAAGTACAAGCGGATACGGAAGCCTTATTTACTGAAGGTGTTTCAAATTGGCAAAGTGCTGAAAATGATGTCACCATTAGAGCTGATCTAAAAGAAACGGATGTCGGGAATGTCCGTGAAAATCTGAGCTTTTTTGAGGATAGTAAATGGAAAGAGTTAGTTGTTTCCTATTTAGAATATGCGGATACTCAATTGGACCGCATTGCAAAATTACAAGAAACTTTTGATGAAATGCTTGATGGGGATGAGGTGACAAGTGAAGTCACCTTAGAAAAATACCTGAGTGCAGTCGACAGTATCAGCAAAGTTCGCAACGAAGAATTGAAAGAGAAATTCACCGAATTAGCAGATAAAGTCGCTACCCAAATGGGGTACACAGGATACAGCACGTATACACCCCCCGCTTCAACAGAAAGTTATTCAGAGGATACATCCGCAGGAGAAGGCACCTGGACAGACCAAAGTTCAGACACTGTTTACTAATTTAAAGATGTATCGAAGAAAATAGAGATAACTGGAGGAAAGCAAATGTCAAAAGGAAAAAAAATCTTTTTAATCATCTTTTCAATCGTTGCAGTGTTAGTCATCGGAATGATCGGTGTCGCTGCAAAATTATATTTTGATGTATCAAACTCAATTCAAGAAACCTATCAATCAGTCGAACGTGATCGAGAAGATCGACTACGTGAAAATGATGTCGACCTATCCCAAAAAGATTCCTTCTCGGTTTTACTGATGGGGATCGATACCGGTGATTTAGGAAGAGTCGAACAAGGACGTTCTGATACCATGATGGTTGCGACTATCAGCCCACAAGACAATCAGACGACGGTGGTGAGTATTGGAAGAGATTCCTATGTTGATATCGTTGGACATGGGACGACAGATAAAATTAATCATGCCTATGCTTTTGGTGGACCAGCGATGGCAATGAATACCGTAGAAAAATTCTTGGATATTCCGATCGATCATTATGTATCAATCAATATGGCTGGTTTGAAAGAATTAGTCGATGCGGTTGGCGGCATTGAAGTTGATAATGAAATCACCTTTTCGCAAGACGGCTTTGATTTTGCTATCGGACGTACATCACTAAATGGCGAACAAGCCCTTGCCTATTCAAGAATGCGTTATGAAGATCCAAACGGCGATTATGGGCGTCAAGAACGCCAACGTAAAATCGTTGAAGGGATCGTTAAGAAAGTCTTGAGTCTTGATGGAATCACCCAATATCAAACGATCTTAAATGCCGTTGAGCAAAACATGAAGACAGATATGAGTTTCGATGACATACGAACCTTAGCATTTAACTATCGCAGTGCCTTTCAAACGATCAAACAAGATCAGTTGCAAGGGGAAGGATTCATGCAAGATGGCATCTCATATCAGCGTGTGAGTGACGAAGAACTAGCAAGAGTTCAAAAAGAGTTGAAAGCTCAACTAAATCTAGAGAATGAATAGGAAAGTGGAGAAAAGATGGAAGAAACAATTAGCTTAAAAGAAATATTCGCAATTCTACGGAAACACTTAGCTGCTATTTTTATTTCAATGTTTGCTGGTTTAGCTTTAGCAGGGATATTCACCTTCTTTGTCATTACACCGAAATACAGTTCACAAGCTCAGTTGATTGTGACATTGCCACAATCCGAAACTACCAATGCCAACGATGTGAATACAAACTTGCAAATGATCAATACGTATAAGGATATGATTGTCAGTGACTTGGTTATGACACAAGTAAAGGATCGTTTGGAGTCTGAAAATAACCTTGACTTGACTGTCGGACAATTGAAAGAATCCATTTCAATCAACCAGTCACAGAACTCACAAATGTTTTCCATTCAGGCAACTAGTACCAATGCAGTGTCAGCGCAAAATATTGCCAACACAACAGCATTGGTCTTTCAAGAAAATGCTCAAGATGTTATGAATGTTGATAAAATCTCAATCATTTCAAGTGCGGTAGCTAGTACTACACCCGTTTCACCTAACAACAAACTAAATTTAGCCATTGGTCTGGTATTAGGGATCGTGGTCGGTGTCGGTTTAGCCTTCTTATTGGAGCTACTAGATCGAACTGTCAAAGATGATAAATTTGTAACCGAAACATTAGGCTTTACCGTATTGGGTACTGTACCCCAAATGTCACCAAAAGAATTGGCTGCGACCATTCAGAAAAAACCAAGCGCACCATTTATTAAGAAACCGCAAGGCGACAAAACGGCAGAATCACGCCGTAGTCGTAGCCGGGTCTAGGAGGGAACAATGATGGCAAAAAAACAAGAACGTACTGGGACACAGACACATGCAGTGAGCTTGATTACAATGGTTGATCCTTCTTCACCAATCTCAGAGCAATATCGTACGATCCGTACAAATATTCAATTTGCGTCTTCAGCAGATAAACAAATCAAGACCATTGTTGTTACTTCTTCTGGTCCAGGTGAAGGGAAATCGACAACTTCAGCTAATTTAGCGGTTGTTTTTGCAAAATCAGGACAACGAGTATTGTTAGTTGATGCCGATATGCGAAAGCCTACTGTATACAAAACATTCAGCTTAAACAATGCGAGTGGATTGAGTACCGTATTAAGTACCTCAACGAGCGTCCTTGAAGCAGCTCAAAAAACGGTGATTGATAATTTATCTGTCTTAACCAGCGGACCAAAACCACCAAATCCATCTGAGCTACTTGGGTCAGCACGAATGAACCAAGTGATGGAAGAAGCGAAAAACCTTTACGATGTGGTTATCTTTGATATGCCACCAGTTGTAGCAGTCACCGATGCACAAATCATGGCATCTAAAGCAGATGGGACGATCTTAGTGGTTCGAGAAAATGTTGCACGTAAAGAATCCTTAACAAAAGCGAGAGATCTATTGAATATGGTTCAAGCAAGAATCATTGGGGTGGTCTATAACGGTGCCGAACACTCGAAAGACTCAGGTTACTACTATTATTATGGAAATTAATTAATTTGAAGGAGACGAGAGAAATGATTGATTTACATTGCCACATTTTACCAGGAATTGATGATGGTGCAGAAGACATCAATGCGAGCATTGCTATGGCTGAAAAAGCGATTAGCCAAGGAATTACGCATATCCTTTGTACCCCACATCATAACAATGGAAAATACCGCAATCCGAAGTCAGAGGTCATTTCTCTCGTTACCTCTTTACAAGAAGAATTAGACGCACGGAACCTGCCCTTGACAGTTCTTGAGGGGCAAGAGGTTAGGATAACAGGAGATTTAATTGAGGATATACAGAAAAATGACATCCTTTTTACAGATCTTGATGATACGTATATCTTGATAGAATTTCCTACGATTGAAGTGCCTACGTATACAGAACAAATATTCTTCGATTTACTACAGCTGGGAAAGATTCCAGTCATTGTCCACCCCGAGCGGAATGCTCATTTTAGAAAAGACCCTAACAATCTCATCCCTTTTTTGGATATGGGCTGTTTGGCACAGTTAACTGCGCCAAGTTATGTCGGCGTATTTGGAAAAGAAATCCAAAAAACAGCAAAAACAATGGTTGAACATAATCTTGTTCAGATGGTCGCTTCGGATGCCCATGGCGTTACAAAACGCACCTTTAATTTAAAAGAAGCTTATGAGCAAATTGAGCAAGATTTTGGCATGCTCAAAGTAACCTTGATGAAACAAGTAGCAAAAGATTTGATAAATGGGGATCAAATCAGTTTTCCAGCTTTTACAGAAGTGAAAAAAAAGAAATTCGGGTTATTTTAGGGGGCAACTGGGTTGTTTGAATTAACGAGAAGAAGAAAAATTGTAACTTTGATAGTTGTAGATAGTTTATTGATCATAGCAGCGAATATAGCAGCAGTTTATTTTATGAAACCCTTTGTGGCGATTCCAAAAGAATTTACATTGATGTCGGTGAGTCTGTCTGTAGGTTTCTACCTTTTTTATGGTTCCGTATTTCGTGTTTTTTCTCGGATCAATCGTTACACGAACTTGAAAGAAATGATCGCTATCTTCTTGGCTGTATCATGCAGCGCTTTTACTTGTAACGTGATCTTGTTTTTCGGTGATGAAACCTATAGCATGCGCTTAGTGATCTTTACGTACTTTCTTTCGCTCTTTTTGATCATTGCTAGTCGATTGATATGGCGGATCTATATAGAAAGAAAAAACATGAGAGGGGCATCCAATGAGGTTGTTAAGAATACCTTGATCGTCGGCGCAGGTGAAGGCGGCAGAATTCTTTATAATAGCTTTGTAGGTTCGAAAACGGCAAGTGACATTAATATTATCGGATTTGTCGATGATGATCCGAATAAACGAAACACTTATCTTTCTGGAAAAAAAGTCTTGGGTTGTATCAGTGATTTACCTGATTTGATTCAAAAGTATGAGATCAATATGGTTACGATCGCTATTCCATCCTTGTCACGGAAAAAATTGCGGAGTATTTTTAGCTTAATTGAACCTTTGCATGTCAAAGTCAACACGATGCCATCAATGGAAGAAATCGCCTCTGGAAAAATCAGCACCTCACGTTTGAAGAAAATCGATGTCGTTGATTTGCTAGGGAGAGATGAAGTCAAATTGGATATCGACTCCATCAAAGATCAAATTACTGGAAAGACGATATTAGTGACTGGTGCTGGTGGATCGATCGGTTCCGAAATCTGTCGCCAAGTGATTCAATTCAATCCTAAAAAACTAGTTTTGTTGGGACATGGAGAAAACTCGATTTACTTAATTGACCGTGAGTTGAAAATCAATTTTAAAGACAATATTACCGAAATCGTTCCTGTTATAGCCGATATACAAGATCGAGAAAAGATGTTTGAAATCATGAAGGAAGTCAAACCGGATATCGTTTATCATGCGGCAGCCCATAAACACGTACCGTTGATGGAATACAATCCTAAAGAAGCAGTTAAAAACAATATTTACGGAACGAAAAATACCGCTGAAGCTGCCAAAGCTGCGAAAGTGAAAAACTTTGTAATGGTGTCTACGGATAAAGCCAATAATCCACCAAACGTTATGGGGGCAACAAAGCGCATCTCCGAGATGATTGTTACTGGCTTAAATGAAAAAGGTTGCACGAAATTTTCTGCTGTACGCTTTGGTAATGTCTTAGGATCAAGAGGCAGTGTGATTCCAGTATTCCGTGAGCAAATAGCAAAAGGCGGACCAATCACAGTGACTGATTTTCGTATGACTCGCTACTTCATGACGATTCCAGAAGCAAGCCGCTTGGTTATTCAGTCAGGGGCACTTGCTAAAGGTGGCGAAATCTTCATTTTAGATATGGGCGAACCGGTGAAGATTGTTGATCTTGCGAAGAACATGATTCGTCTAAGTGGTTATAGCGAAGAAGAGATTGAGATTATTGAAACTGGGATTCGACCTGGGGAAAAATTATATGAAGAGCTTTTGCTGGATAAAGAAAGAAATGATAAAGCAGTCTTTGAGAAAATTTTTGTTGGGAATATCAAAGGATATTCATTGGAAGAGGTACTTTGTTTTGTAGAAGCACTTCCTAAAGACAGTGCTACATTGGCTAATGAAATTGTGAAATTTGCAAATGCTTCAAACAAATAGGAGTGGGTTTTGTTGTATAAGGATGGAATGAAAAGAATTATAGATTTTCTATTATCGCTAATAGGGATAATTGTTTTATCACCAGTACTATTACTATTATGTCTAGCGATAAAAATCGATTCAAAGGGTCCCATTATATTTAAACAAAAACGGGTTGGAAAGAATAAAACCTATTTTAATATTTATAAATTCAGAACAATGAAGATTGATACACCAAAAGAAATGCCAACACATCTTTTAGAAGACCCTGATTTTTATATCACAAAGGTCGGAAAATTTTTAAGAAAAACAAGTTTAGATGAACTGCCTCAGTTGTTCAATATTATCAAAGGTGATATGGCTGTCATTGGGCCTCGTCCAGCGCTATGGAATCAATATGATTTGATTGAAGAACGTGATAAGTATGGGGCAAATAATATTCGACCAGGATTGACTGGGTTGGCTCAAATTAGTGGTCGAGACGAGCTTGAGATTCCAATTAAGGCCAAGTTAGATGGCAAATATACGGATAATATTAGTTTAATGATGGATATAAAATGCTTCTTTGGTACGATTACTTCTGTTTTCAAAAGTGACGGTGTCGTTGAAGGCGGGACTGGAACGATAAAGAAGGAGGAAATCGAATGAAAAGAATTCTAATTACAGGAGCGAATAGTTATATCGGTACATCCTTTGAGAAATGGATGCAGCAATTTGGCGATAACTATCAAATTGATACAATTGATATGCATGGAGATCAATGGAAAGAAAAAGATTTCTCTCAGTATGATTCTGTTTTTCATGTCGCAGGAATTGCTCATGCAGATGTATCAAAAGTCAGTGAAGAAACGAAACAACTTTATTATAAAGTGAATTGCGATCTTGCAGTTGAGACAGCAGAAAAGTACAAAAACGATTTAAATGGAAAAAACGGACAATTTATTTACATGAGTTCGATTATTATTTATGGTGAGGAAACAAATATAAATAAGAAGCGTGTTATTACTCCAGAAACACAACCTAATCCATCCAATTTTTATGGTGATAGTAAGTTGAAAGCTGAAAAAAAATTGACTCCTCTTAAAAGTGACACTTTCAGAATAGCAATCATCCGCCCGCCAATGATTTATGGAGAGGGAAGTAAAGGGAATTATCAACAACTAGTAAAGATAGCCAAAAAGTTACCTGTTTTTCCCAATATCGAAAACGAGCGCTCAATGTTATCTATTGATCATTTATGTGATTTTATTAAAAATAGAATTGAATTTCCTGAATCGGGAATTTTTTTTCCGCAAGATCCGCAATATGTACGCACTAGTTTTATGGTCAAAGAGATAGCTGCATCAAACGGAAAAAAAGTAAAACTTTTTTCTGGGTTAAACTGGCTTATATATTTACTAGGTTACTTTCCAGGTAAAATAGGAAAATTAGTAAATAAAGCTTTTGGAAATTTAGTATACGAAAATTCTGATATGGAAATAAAGTTATGAAAGAAAAAATAGTTTTCATTGTAAACCATGATGTAGTGATATACAACTTTCGGCGTGAACTTATAGAAAGATTATTAGAGATGGAATATGAAATCCATATATTTTCGCCCTCAGGTAGTAGAATAGATAAATTAGTTGAGATGGGATGTATTCATAAAGAAATAAATGTGAACCGTCACGGAACCAGTATTTTAGAGGATTTAAAACTAGTAAAAAGATATCTTTTTGAAATTAAATCTATTATGCCTATAGCTGTTTTAACATATACCATAAAACCAAATATTTATGGGGGAATAGCTGCTAAGTTACTAAAAGTACCATATATCACAAATGTAACGGGTTTAGGAAATGCTATTGAAAACCAAAACTTTATTAAAAAAATTAGCACAAAAATGTATAGCTTTTCTTTAAAACGTGCATATCATGTTTTTTTTCAGAACAAAGCCAATTTAGGTTACTTTGAAAAGGAGTTAGATTCTAATAAATACAGCTTGTTACCTGGTTCAGGAGTTAATTTAACGCAATTTAAGCCTTTAGATTACCCAGAAGCAAAAACTATAAATTTTCTTTTCCTAGCAAGAATAATGAAAGAAAAAGGTATAGAAGAATATTTATTTGTTGCAAAAAAATTAAAAAAAGTTTATACACATTGCAATTTCCATGTAGCTGGTTTTGTAGATGGCGACTATGAAGAAGTTATAAAAAATGAACATGAGAGAGGGAATATAATCTATCATGGGATGGTAGATAATGTTACTAATTTATTTCAAGCAATGAATTGTATTGTATTGCCAAGTTATCATGAAGGAATGTCCAATGTTTTATTGGAGGCGTCTGCAAGTGCTCGTCCAGTAATTGCTAGTAACATCCCTGGTTGTCAAGAGATTATTGATGATAATGAAACGGGATTTTTGTGTGAAGTGAAAAATAAACATAGTCTTGAAGAAGCAGTCAGGAAATTTATTGGCTTGAGCTTTTATGAACAAAAAATAATGGGCGAAGCAGCTAGGAGAAAAGTAGAAAGTAGTTTTGATCGTGATATCATTATTGATTACTATACAACTAGATTAGGAGAAATTCAAAATGGAAAATTTATATCAAAAGATTGTTAGAAAAGAAGAGGCTATTTCTTTAGTTGGATTAGGATATGTTGGGATGCCTATTGCTGTTGCTTTTGCAAAAAAAACTAGAGTAATTGGATTTGATTTAAATTCTGAAAAAATATCTCTATATAAAAATGGAATTGATCCGACGAAAGAAGTTGGAGATAAAGTGATTCAAAATACTTCTGTAGAGTTTACATCAAATCCAGAAGATTTAAAAAAAGCTAAGTTTCATATTGTAGCTGTCCCAACACCGGTTAATGAAGACCATACGCCTGACTTAACACCAGTAGAATCAGCGAGTAAAATAGTAGGACAAAATTTGACAGCAGGTTCTATTGTGGTTTTTGAATCTACTGTTTATCCTGGAGTTACAGAAGAAATTTGTATACCAATATTAGAAAAAGAATCAGGTTTAGTTTGTGGGAAAGACTTTAAAGTAGGGTATTCTCCAGAAAGAATTAATCCGGGAGATAAAGTCCATCGTCTTGAGACAATCGTAAAAGTTGTTTCTGGAATGGATCAAGAATCTTTGGAAATTATCGCAAAAACATATGAGCTGGTTGTTGAAGCTGGGGTATATAAAGCTGCCACCATTAAAGTTGCTGAAGCAGCGAAAGTTATTGAAAACTCGCAAAGAGATATTAATATCGCTTTTATGAACGAACTTTCTCTAATCTTCCATAAGATGGGAATAGATACTAAAGAAGTGCTGGAAGCAGCAGGGACAAAATGGAATTTTCTTAAATTTTCACCAGGACTTGTTGGAGGACATTGTATCGGAGTGGATCCATATTATCTAACTCATAAAGCAGAGCAGTTAGGGTATCATTCACAGATTATTTTAGCAGGAAGACAGATAAATGATGATATGGGGAGAGTTGTTGCTGAAAGTGCCATAAAGCTAATGATTAAGAATAAAAAAGATGTGGCAAATGCTAAAGTGGGGATTTTTGGGTTTACATTTAAGGAGAACTGTCCAGATACTAGAAACACTAAGGTTATTGATATTATAAATGAGTTAAATGAATTTAATATAGAGCCTCTCGTTTTTGATCCAGAGGCAGATGCCGAAGAAGCTGAACAAATTTATGGATTGAAATTTGTAAAAGAAGATGAGATGAATAATTTAGATTTAATGATTATTGCTGTCAATCATGATGCCTTCTCTGATCAAAAAATGAGTTATTGGTTAAATAGAGTAAATAATAAAAAAGTTATTATGGATCTGAAAGGTATGTTGAACAAAGACGAAGTAGAATCATTAGATGTTGCATATTGGAGGTTATAAAATTGAGTTATAGCGAAGTTATTTTTCCAGAAAACAGTCGATTTTTAGTTACAGGTGGTGCCGGTTTTATCGGTAGCAATTTGTGTGAAGCATTGTTAAATATGGGGTATCAAGTAAGGTGTCTAGACAACTTGTCAAATGGGTTTTACGAGAATATCAAACCATTTATCAATAATACAAATTTTGAATTCATAAATGGTACTATTACAGATTATGATGTATGTAATCACGCGTGTAAAGATGTTGATTATGTTTTGCACCAGGCTGCATGGGGGAGTGTACCTAGAAGTATTGAAATGCCTGTGTTTTATGAAGAGGTAAATATTAAAGGTACTGTAAATATGATGGATGCGGCACTAAAAAACAAAGTCAAGAAATTTGTCTATGCATCTAGCTCATCTGTATATGGTGATAGCCCAACTTTACCAAAGATAGAAGGAAACGAAGGGAATGTTCTCTCACCATATGCACTAACAAAAAAAGTTAATGAGGAGTATGGGAAAATTTATTCTAATATTTATGGCTTACAAACTGTGGGTTTAAGGTATTTTAATGTTTTTGGTCGTAGACAAAATTCTAATGGAGCCTATGCTGCAGTTATTCCCAAATTTATCCTTTCTTTAATTAATAATTGTCCTCCAATTATTAATGGTGATGGAGAAACTTCAAGAGATTTTACTTATATAGATAATGTAATTGAGGCCAATTTAAAAGCAGCTATCTCTGATGTTAAGATAAGTGGTAAAGCTTATAATGTTGCAACAGGTGGTAGAGTAACATTAAATGAGTTATTTTCAGAAATTTCCTCATATTTGTCAATATCAGGAATATCTCCAATTTATAAAGACGAGAGAAAAGGGGATATAAGGCATTCAAATGCTAGCATAGAAAGTGCTAGAATTGATTTTAACTATAGGGGAGAGATTCTTTTTAAACAAGGTCTTTCAAAAACGATTGAATGGTACAAGAAAAATAATTGAGGTAGTTTATGGAAAAAATTTTATTTGTTGCGCCTAATTTAAATCCAGGTGGTGCAGAAAAAGTTCTAGTAACAATAGTAAATAATCTATCAAAAATGGGTTTTAATTGTAGCCTTGTTTTGTTAAGTGAAAAAGGTAAATTGCTTAGCAGTATTAATCCAGAAATCAAAGTAATAGAAGTGAAAGGTAAAAATATATTTTCAAGATTGCACTCTTTAAAGTGTATTATAAAAGACAATTCACCCGAGGTGGTTTTTTCAATAATAGGGCATGTGAACATCATGCTATCTTTTCTAAAAATTATTTATTTTAGAGAAATTACCTTCATTGGCAGAGAAAATGCAGTACATTCTATTTGGTTCAAAAAGAATAAGAACCTGAAAAAAAGTTTATTGTACTGTTCATATAAGATTTTTCTGAAACACTTGGATACAATTATAGCTCAATCAGAGTTTATGAAAAAAGATATAAACGAGATGTTTGCTGTTAAAGAAAACCAAATTTCAGTTATTTCAAACCCAATTGATTTTGATAGTATTGAAGAGAACTCTAATCTTCCTTTGGATAAAAGCGTTAAATGGGATTTTGATAAACAACATATTATTTCAGTGGGGAGACTTGAAACAGTAAAAGATTATCCTCGAATGTTTAATATTATAAAAAATCTTTCAGATGATTATATTCTGGATGTTTTTGGTGAAGGTAAGGAAAAGGAAAGTTTGAATGAGTTGATTAAAAGAAATAAACTTCAAGATAAAATTATTTTGCACGGATACAATAACAATGTATATAGATATATGAAATTATCGAACTTTCTCATCTTGACATCTGAGAGGGAGTCATTCCCTAATGTTATCCTAGAAGCTAATACATGCGGGATTCCAGCATTATGCTTAGAAATACCTGGAGGTATAAGAGAAGTTATAAGTGAAGATGAAATTAACGGTAAAGTATTTGCCGACGAGTGTGATCTAATTGATTACATTGCTAAAGAAAAATATCTTCATTTTCATAGTTGTGATATTAAAAAATATATTTCAGATAATTTTTCTTTAGAAGCTTTTTTAAAAAAAATATTAGTGTTAATTAAAAAAAAGGAGCGGTTTAATTGATTTGGGTGTATTATACTATAGTTTTCCTTAATTTTTCTTTTTTAATATTTAAAAAAAAGAAGATTACATTCGTTGATTTATATTTTGTTTCTTCTATTTTTTATTACATTAATGCTTTTATCGGAAATATCTATAGTTTACACAGCTTAAGAATTCCTATACCCATAGAAATAAGTAATCAAACCTACTTACTTCTATGCTTAAATCAATTAATAATACTACTATTTTATCTAATACCTAAAAAAAGAGTAACTGAAGTAAATGTTAAAAATGATACTAATTATATGAGTATCATATGGGCATTAAAAGTTATAACTCTATTGCTTTTTCTTTGTGCTATTTACTTTACAATAAGTATGAATTTGTTTACAAGAATTGAATTTAATAAAAGTGAATTACTTGAAAACTCCAGCTTTATTGAAACTTATTTTAAATATGGATCATTTTACTTTTTCGTAGCTGGGTTGTTAGTATGGGATAAGATTACTTTTTTTTGGAAAATCCTTCTCTTTTACCCACTTTTAGTAACTTTTCTAATGGGACATAGATCTTTTTTAGTACTATCTTTAATTGCAGCTTTTATTATTTATATAAATGAGATCTTGTATGATGGAAATCTGCTAATGTTTTTAAGAAAGAATAGAAAAATGATTTTTTTAGTACTTCTATTAATTATTTTTGTATACGTTATAAAAGGGGTCTCTGGAGCAATTTTTACTGGTGATTTTGATTTAGTGAAGGAAAGACTAACAACACCAAGCTACTATCTTGATAGTTTTAGAATGGGTGAGTCAAATGTAATTTTAAATCATGTTAATAATGTAGTTACCTATGGTTTAAATATAAATGGCAATACCTATAGTGTAATTTTAACACTTATGGTCCCTTTTGTTGGCAGGTACTTTCAAGTTAATTCTTTTAATTCATTTTTACAAGCAGCTTATTATCCTGATTATAGGTTAGGTTCGTTAGGGAATTCATTTTTAGCAGAAGCATATTCTCAAGGTAGCTTTCTTTTGGTTGCTATTATAGTAATTCTTTTAATATCATTTTCTAATTTCTTATTTAACTTATCGATTTCAAAAAGAACATCATTATTTACTAAAACTTGGGCGATGACCGTTGGTATTGAGTGTGCTTTTTATATTCATCGAAATAGTTTATATACTTTTTTTGTAAGATTAAGAGTATATATTTATCTTACTGTACTTTTTTTTATAGTATACTTAATAGTGACCATTTTGAAGAATACGATATTTAGCAAGGAGATAAGGCGTTGAAAAATATGAATGAGAATATTGCATTTGCTACAAAGTGGGCAGGATTTGCAGAGATTATGTCTAAACTGATAACACCTATTTCTAATATGGTATTAGCTCGTATTCTAACACCTGATATTTTTGGAATCGTTGCTACTATAACTATGGTAAATAGTTTTGCAGATATTTTTTCAGATGCTGGTTTTCAGAAATTTTTAATACAGCATAATTTTTCAAGCAAAAAAAATCTTTATAAATCAACTAATGTTGCTTTTATAACAAATTTGCTTATTTCAATTTTAGCTTGGTTAATCATTTTCATTATGAGAGACGGTATAGCTAGATCCATTGGAATAGAAGGTTTAGGCAATGTATTGATCATAAGTTGTTTAGCATTGCCTCTTACATCATTTTCCAGCATTCAAATGGCACTCTTTAGGAGAGCGTTTGAGTTTAAAAAGCTTTTTTATGCTAGAATTGTTGGAATAATAACTCCTTTCTTTGTAACAATTCCACTAGCTTTCATATATAGAAATTATTGGGCCATGATTATTGGAACATTAACCGGACATTTACTTAACGCAGTTGTACTAACTTATTTGTCCGAATGGAAGCCACGCCTATATTACAATTTTGAACATTTAAAAGAAATGTTCTCATTTAGTATCTGGACTCTATTGGAGTCGATTTTAGGTTGGTTAGGTAACTATGGTGGGATTTTTGTTATCGGTATTTTTCTGTCAAATTATTATTTAGGATTATATAGAACATCTATTAATATTTCAAATTCAATTCTGTCTGTAATTGTTTCTGCTACATTACCAGTTCTTTTTTCATCATTGTCTCGACTGAGTAATTCGGAAAAAAAGTTTTTCTCAGTATATTATGAATTTCAAAAAAATGTAGGAATTGTACTAATTCCTTTAGGAGTAGGGATTTTTTTATACAGAGATTTGGTTACTTTTGTCTTATTGGGAAGTCAATGGGGAGAAGCTGCAGATTTCTTGGGTTTATGGAGTTTTGTTAACGTCTTTAAATTAATACTGAGTTCTTATTGTCTAGAAGCTTTTAGAGCCGTCGGAAAACCTAAAATCTCAGTTTTGGTTCAAACTATTCAAGTGATAATTATGCTTCCGTTATTGTACTGGGCAGCGCAACAAAATTTTCGTGTATTATACATATCTCGCAGTTTAATATGTGTACTATTAATTGTTTTGTCATTAGTTTTCTGGTGGTTTACTTTCAAGCAAAATTCATTTAAACAAGTTTTTAATGTACTGCCTTATATAATTTCTTCGATTATAATGTTTTTAATAGGAAGTACATTGAAGAATATTTTTAATTCTCTTGTATGGGATATTTTTAGTATAATGTTGCTCGTCGTTATTTATTTTACAACTCTACTGATTTTCTCTAAGAAGGACAGAGAAAGAATTATTGATTTTACAAAGTCCAATATTTCTAAAGTATTTTAAGGAGGTATGTAATTTGATAAAGGTATTAAAAAAAATTAATGAATTTTTTTTATCACCAAAAGAATACGCCCTAAAAAAAGGTGTTACTATAGGTGAGAAATGTAGCATCATGACTAAAAACTTTGGATCTGAGCCGTATTTAATTCATATTGGAAATAATGTTCAGATAACTAAAGGTGTTAGCTTTTTTACTCATGGTGGTGCTTGGTTATTAAGAGAAGATGATCCTAACAGTGATTTTTTTGGTAAAATTTTAATCAAAAATGATGTTTATATAGGTAACAATGCTATAATTATGCCAGGTGTAATTATTGAAAATCAAGTTATTGTAGGAGCGGGTAGTGTAGTTACTAAATCAATACCCACAGGGAAAATCGTAGGTGGAAATCCAGCGAGAATAATCGGAAATGTAGAAGATTTTAAAAAAAGAATGATGTTATTAAACGTCAAAACTAAAAATTTAGAATACAACGAAAAGAAGCGTGTTCTCCTAGAATTGAGTGATGAACATTTTATAAGAAAAGAATATATGCAATATTGATTATTATTTTGATTTTTTTATAAGGTTTAACTAAAAAGATATAATTTGTTTGTTTTTATATAAGTTCATCCAAAGACAAGTTTGAAATTATTAAATCTCAAACTTCCGCCAATCAAACAAATAAATCACCCCAATTGCTTTAAACATCAAATAGACAAAATGACCATAATTATGGCCGATCAGATGTAACGCATCAGCGGAAGCTCCTTTATTCGACCAAAGAGTAAAACCTAATATAATGGCTAAGATCAGCAGACCTTTTCCTAATGTAAAGACAATTGTTTTTGCAGGAAGGGGTCTTTTTTTTGTGAGGAAAAAACCGAATAAAAGGACAAAGTTAACTAGTAACAAAAAATGTGCAGCAGCTGTCCATAGGGTCATTGTTCCTGTAGGTGTTAAGAAGTCGGTGAAAACGCAAGCGACGACTGCAGTCAAATTGAGCAAGTATAGAGGAAGGCGGAAGGTGGGTTTCTTTTCCTCACTCATTCTTTCTGGTTCGTCTGCTAATTGTTCTGGTTTTAGCAGTGCCTCTAAATCGATTTGATAGAGATCACTTAATTTGATCAATGTATCGATGTCTGGGGTACTTCGGTTGTTTTCCCAATTTGAGATCGTTTGTCTGGTAACAAATAATTTTTCGGAAACTTCTTGTTGGGTGAGTCCTAATTTCAAGCGACTCTCTTTTATTTTTTCAGCTATAGTCATTTCAATGCTCCTTCTGACATATCCTATCATAAAGCGGTTCAAAGAAACAATTGTAAAGCTCGATTTAACGAAGAAATGCACAAGTGTATTTCTTCGTTTTCAAAAAATGAAAATAAAATGAGTTTAGCTTAGAATTTCGCATTGGGTATTCACGGCAACTCGATTATTGTTAGTGATTTTTTCTTTTAAATAATACCTAATTCAATTATGCTGAGTTGGAAATTTGAAAAAATATCTCTTTTGAAGATTAGGAGGTATTTTTATATGAGTCATTTAAAAAAGAAAGGAAATCTTAGGTGAAAATAGTGTCCTGTTTTCGGAAAACGGAAATCGTTGATAAAACAAGGATGCAAAGAAGCTTTGCGTTGATTTGCACTGGATTTGCTTGAAGGGAAGGGTACTTGAATTATAAAATTCTGAAGAGGTGATGTAGTGCAATGATAAATGAATCAGGTATACACAAGATAAAGGGCATTTCATGAGTCCGCATAAAAACTTCAGCTAGGAGTGGAGAATACTATAAATAAAAAAATGTTTGTAAATTAAAATTTAATAAATTATAATGATTTTCAGGCGTGAAAAAAGCTTGAATAAAAAAGTATAAATTTTGAAAAAGAAGGTTAAGGTGAAAGTTTGTGAAAAAGAAATTTAAACATATTATGTCTTTAATAATCCTATTAAGTGCTGCGGTGGTAACGCCAGCATTTCAGGTAATGGCGGAAAGCGAAGGTTTTTCAGATTCCCAACAGTTGGAGCAAGACGAAAAGATAGCTACACCATCTAATGATACAAATGATTCAACGGAAGCAGATAATGCTGCGATGACATCAATGACCTCATCGAGTGTGGATGCTAAAAACGAGCAAACGCAAGTCAACAGTGATAATGAAAAAAATATTTCTGAATCAGATATTAAAGAAGATTCTGCTGTAAGCACTGTAGATAAGGTCCCCTCATCTGTTAATGCTTCAGCTGCAAGAGTTGTCAATGGGCAACTGACGGTTCAAGTGTTAGATGGTAATTCAAACCAACCGATCCAAGGAGCTTATTTCACATTGACCTCCTCGACATCTGGTGAAGTGACATTGTTAGTCACGGACAGTTCAGGAAAGGTTACAATTCAACTTCCTTCAGGTGGCTATTTTATTAAGCAAGTTGGTACCACGAATCAAAGACAAAACTATGCATTCACGTCGGTTGGAAATTCCATCACCTTGCAGCCTGGGGAAACGAAAACACTTGAACTCTACGAGCGTTTAATTACGGGTGAGTATGCTTTTGGAAACAGTCCCGATACGATTCATATTCCTGTAAACAGTACGTTTGATTTCTCAACCAAAGCATTAGGCATTGAGGCGTTTAAACTAAATTTTAGCGGCAATATAGAAAAAAGCATTTCTGACTCGCAAATCTATCCTTACTACACCAATGTTGACCCAAGCAACCCAGGTTCCTATGTAGCAATTTTTATGGCTCGACAGGCCTCCTATAGCGTGAATACCACACATGTGGTCAATGTCATTGTCGATCCGGAGCAAATTGGAGAGGTAAATGTCCGATACCTTGATGGTCAAGGGCAAGAAATCCATGAGATGCAGACCTTGACCGGTACCATTGGTGAACCATATGATGTCAGCAACGAAGAATATAAGTTAACAATTGATGGCTACACGTTAGATGAAACTAAGTTACCAGAAAACAGTAAAGGTATCTTGGGAGAAACAGCACAGACGGTCACCTATGTGTATACAAAAAATCCCGTACCAGCAGCAGATGTAACAGTCGAGTACGTAGATACAGAAGGCAAAGAAGTTCATCCTTCTCAAACGATCAGTGGAAATGTAGGGGACCCATACGATGCTAGCACAGAACAATATCAATTAAAAATCGAAGGCTACACTTTAGACGAAACTAAACTACCAGAAAATGGTATCGGTGTATTTGGCGAAACGGTGCAAACAGTCACTTATGTGTATACAAAAAATCCCGTACCAGCAGCGGATATCACGGTCGAATATATAGATACCGAAGGCAACGAAATCCACGCTTCTCAGACGATTAGCGGTAATGTGGGCAATCCATACGATGCCAGTACAGAGAACTATCAATTAACGATCGACGGCTATACACTGGATGAAAGCCAACTGCCAGAAAATACCACAGGAGTATTTGGTGAAACGGTGCAAACAGTCACTTATGTGTATACAAAAAATCCCGTACCAGCAGCAGATGTAACGATTGAGTATGTGGATACAGAAGGCAACGAAATCCACGCTAGCCAAACGATTAGCGGTAATGTAGGTGAATCATACGATGCCAGCGTAGAAAAATATCAATTAAAAATCGAAGGCTACACTTTAGACGAAACTAAGCTACCAGAAAATGGTATCGGTGTATTCAGCGATACGGCCCAAACTGTTACCTACATTTACATAAAAAATCCGATACCAGCAGCGGATATAACAGTAAAATACGTTGATACAGAGGGCAATGAAATTCATGACTCCCGAACCATTAGCGGAAGTATAGGTGATTCATACGATGCCAGCACACATCAATATAAAGTAACGATCGAAGGCTATACTCTGGATGAAACCCAGTTGCCAGAAAATAGTAAAGGTATTTTTAGCGAAACCGCGGAAACAGTTGCGTATATCTATATAAAAAATCCGGTACCAGCAGCTGATGTCACAGTGGAGTACGTGGATACAGAAGGCAAAGAAATTCACTCTTCACAAACGATCAGTGGAAACGTAGGCGAATCTTACGATGCTAGTACAGAAAAATATCAACTAACAATCGAAGGCTACACCTTAGATCAAAGTCAATTACCAGAAAATAGTAAAGGTTTGTTTAGCGAAACAGCACAAACAGTCACATACATCTACACAAAAAATTCTGTACCAGCAGCGGATATAACGGTCGAGTATGTGGATACAGAAGGCAAAGAAATTCACCCTTCTCAAATCATAACTGGAAACGTAGGCGAGTCTTACGATGCCAGCACAGAAAAATACCAAGTAACAATCGAAGGCTACACCTTAGATCAAAGTCAATTACCAGAAAATAGTAAAGGTGTATTTGAAGAAACAGCACAAACTGTCACCTACATCTACAAAAAAAATCCGATACCAGCAGCGGATATAACAGTGGAGTATATGGACACCGAAGGCAAAGAAATTCACCCTCCACAAAGGATCAGTGGAAACTTAGGCGACTCTTATGATGCCAGCACAGAAAAATATCAACTAACAATCGACGGCTACATATTAGACGGAAGTCAGCTGCCGCAAAATGCCAAAGGCACATTCGGTAAGCAGGGGGCAACTGTGACGTATGTTTATACAAAAGAAAACGTAGCAACAGTGGATAGTTCTGATAAAAAAGAAAAAGACCCAACAGCGACTGTCACTTCGAAAAAAAGCAATTCTGCGCAAAGATTGCCGCAAACCGATGAGCAGGGGACGTTGTTCCCATTTGTAGTTGGTTTGTGCTTCGTCGCCACAGCAAGCTGGCTTTATTTCAGAAAGCGAAAATAGCGATCAAGTAAGTCATTGGGGAAAGGCGTTACTGACTATCAAAAAAAGACAGCTACGATTCAGCTGTCTTTTTTTGATTATTTAACGAAAGAATGAAATAAAACCGAGTCCATCATAAAGAAAATGGCAGATCCAGCTGACCCAAACACTATTGGATTTTTTCCAGACGTAGTTGAGTGCCAATCTTGCGGGCATCAAGGTGATCAATAATTGTGCTGGATGAAAACCGTACGCTGGGATATGCCACAAAGCGAACAGCACACTGCAAATGATGGAAGACCAGAGGAAAGAGAATCCTTTTTTCTGTAAAGCTAACAAGAGATTGGTACTAAGCAACTCTTCTCCCATCAACATGAAAGGTACTTGTAAAAAGACCATTTGGACAGTGATGGTTTCGCCGATCGAGTTAGTTGTTGGTTGTCCAAAAATAGCGGCATAAATAAAGGAAAAGAACACGCCAGTCAAAATGACGAAAGGCACACCCCATAATAAAACGATGAAACGAAAATGTTTGAATTGTTCCAAAAAGGTCCTTCGTAAGAGAAAGTACCCTGCACCAAATGCCAAAATCACATTCCATACAGTACCAATGATGGATAAAACGGAATCGCTTAGGGGTGTATAGGGAAGCATTTGATAGGTTAAACCGATGACTAATGTAAGAATAAATAAATACGTTGCTGACTTGTGTTTCATTTTGAACACATCCTTTAAAGTAATTGCCACACGCTGAATTATAAACAGAAAAAACATCAAAGTACAAAAAGATCTCTCTCATTATTTTTAAACGAAAATAAAACGGAGTGAATACGATATCATGGCTGATAGGCTTGCTTTTATTAGTATCAGAATAAAAGATTTCTTAGAACAATTCTCAAAATTTATGAACAAAAAGAGAAGTTTATAAGAATCTCTGTAACACTGTTGAAATATTATTACGCTTATGTTACATTTTGTTTGCGTTATTATGTTTTAGGGAGAATGTTTATGAAGAAATCAAGCAATTATTCAAATAATTCACAACATAAAGAAGCGACGTCTGAAAAACAAGCACCTTTTTCAAGGGTCGAATCACATCAAAAGCAAACAACGGGAACGGCAAGACGCACGCAAACCACCAATCGTCAAGTTTCTAAAAAGAAGCCAACCCATCGCAAGTATCTCTTTTCATTGATGACGCTGCTGACAATCGTCATTATCGCCACTGGCGGCTATATTGCTTTCACGTTGAAGCAGCAAGAAGCCTTGGCACGGGAAAAATATGAGGCTGCTGCTGAAAAGTTATTGGCATCGATCCAAGAAGAACAAGCTAAAGAGGGAATCCCAGCAAAACTCGAAACATTGTCTA
This sequence comes from Enterococcus sp. AZ179, assembly GCF_050498885.1. Classification (NCBI taxonomy): domain Bacteria; kingdom Bacillati; phylum Bacillota; class Bacilli; order Lactobacillales; family Enterococcaceae; genus Enterococcus; species Enterococcus sp. AZ179. Next base: position 2,880,040 of record NZ_JBMHEO010000001.1, read on the forward strand.
ATGGGGACAAGAAAGAATTGATTTTCCGACCAAAAGAAGAAAGTACGATTCCTGTCAAAGATGCAAGCAAGAAATTGTCGACCATGGCGAACAAATTATGCAAAAAACACACCGACAAAGAGACAGTCACCGTTGCTCGGATTGAAGCACAAGCTGTCGCATCGAAAGTGTCAACCTATTCTTTAAAAGCGGACAGCTATGTTTGGAATCGGGAAACTGGTCGCTTTGAAGATGCGGATAGCGTGGTTGCCGATCCAATTTTTATTTCCGAGAAAACCGGCAATGAATTATCCTTGAAAGACTTGGTTCCAGACGAGGGCAGCTTGCTAGGGATCCAGCAAGTCATTCAGCAAAAGATTTTAGACCAAGCCAAGGAACCTGATAAAGTCATTGATGCGGTCTTGGCGATGGATCGAATCACCTATGAGTCGAAATTTACGTATGATCCTGAAAAAATAACGATTCAGTTGCCACAAAATCAAACTGGTGTATCTGAGATCACGTTGGCGTACAAAGAGATTGCACCGTTTATTGATCCGGAACTTGTTAATGCGGATCAATTGAAAGAGCAACAATCGACATTGGACCAAAACAAAAAATATGTTGCACTGACTTTCGATGATGGCCCTAACGACACAACCACATTAGATCTTTTGAAGATTTTAAAGGACAACGATGTCAAAGCAACGTTTTTTGAATTAGGACAAATGGTGGATCGATATCCTGAAGTATCGAAAAAAGTCCATGAGGAAGGGCATGAAATTGCCAGTCACTCCTATTCACATCCGCAATTAAATACGTTGTCGCCGGAGGATGTCAAAGCTGAAATAACTAAGACCGACAAAGCAATCTATCAGGCAACAGGAGTCTTACCTAAGAATTTGCGCCCGCCGTATGGGGCGATCGATCAACAGAGCGCCCAAGCGGCAGGAAAATCGATCATTCAATGGAGTGTTGATACCGAGGATTGGAAGCTAAAAGATCCGAACAAAATTTTGAAGGTCGTACAAAATAATGTCTACGATGGTTCAATAATTCTGCTCCATGATATTCATCCGAAATCCGTTCAAGCCGTACCTGGTATTATTCAAACGCTGAAAGCGCAAGGCTATGAATTTGTGACGGTGGATCAATTGCTCAATGGCGACCAAAAACCAATGTATCAATACTTTGGAGCGACAGACGAACGTAGTGTTAGCTAATAGCTGAAAAAGGAAGTGATGGCAATCATCACTTCCTTTTTTTATTAACGAACGCTGCAGTTGCCGCTTTATCACTCGGAGGAGGCAAATGCTCGGAGATAATCTTCATCCAATAGCAAAGCAAAATCATCGGCAAGGGCTTCTTGATCCAGTTCTCGCATAATAGCCAACATCTTTTGCGTGATCGTTTCACCAGCTTTTTGATCGCCGGTTCTTATGAGCAACACGCCTTGGAAAAACTTGCAGACGGTTTGGTGGAAAAATTCTTTGTAGTCTGTCGCTAAAAGTTTCAATTGGACAACGAGAACTTCCGTCGCATCGTACTGCTGGTGTTTTAGCGTATATTCAATCAAATTGATCAGCAAGGCGCAGTAGATTTCACGACCTTTTTCCATATCGATGTAGTACTCGAGCATCTTGGATACTTTTTTGAAAAAGAGGAAATTATGGTCGTTTTCCAGAAGATCGATGGTGTTGCCAAATAGTTGGATTTCTTGTAACGTCCAGCTCTCAACATCAATGAGGTAAGAAGTGATCGTTTGGCGATCGCATTCTAAAACAGCACTTTGTCGATAGACCCCATGTTTTGCCAAGCATTGTAGCATGCGAATTCGCGAGCGAACCTCTGCAATACGGATATTGTTCAGTCTACTAGTGGTTTGTTGTAGTTCCTGTAACAGCTTTTGTAAATTTGGCAGATCGTGTTTGTTTGAATATTGATTATACCGATGATTATAGCTGTTTTGCTCATCCAGGCGATAGCCATTCGCGATATAGAGAAATTCATCGATATCCATTGAGAGATTTTCTAAAATTTGCAACAGCAAGTTGGCAGCAATTTGATGCTTGCCTTTTTCGAACTCGATGGCATAAGACTTTGAAATAATCGTGCCATAGACTTCTTTTTGGGTGAAGCCTTTTTTCAATCGGATTTGTCTGATCGTTTCGCCATACATAAGAAAGCCTCCGCTCTCGTTGAATTAATGAGATCTTGTATCCCCATTATAGTAAAGTAAAGCCAATAGAGGAATCTAAAAGGTCTTTTATTTCAGACTTTCCTTGATTTGGTGGAAGAAATCGTTCAGTAATCTTTGTGATAGAGGATCCTCAGAGGGGGATCGTAGAAAAGCGTGAGAACATTCGGTTCTCACGCTTTTTTTAGACAAAACTGAGGCAGATCAATAGAAAAATCATTACTAGCCAATGCATCGTTTGTTGCTCCTTAAGTCGTATTAGAAGAAGTCAATTGGGCAGCGGTGTTTCCTTCTTACCAACAAGTATAACCGCTTCGAGTAGAATGAACGCTTACGTCCGAAATGTAGGACCAAATAACTAGGTGAGGATGAAAAGCAGCGAAGAGCAACTGAAGAAATAATCGTTCATAATAGTGCAACGTTGATTTTGATAGAATAGTTTCATTCTTTTTTCACAGAACTTTCTGCGAGCGTTTCGATTCCTTTTTTTCGTTAGCAAGAGTTATTTTAGGTGATATCGTGAAAAACGTCTAAATTATTTTTGTTTTTTTATTTGCGGAGGTAAAAAACGAGGTTAAAATCATGAAAAAACACAATCATCATTTTTCTCTATCCCGGTGTATAAACATGCAATTGTAATCGTATTCATTATATTGATTAAATATAAAAAAAAGAAAGGTTAACTGACGAAAAAAGGCAATATTTTATCATTATACATTTGTTTATAAGTTAAATATAAATAATTTCTGCTTGTTTATAAAATAAACCTTTTGTGTTTTGAAAGGTGAAATTCAGTGTTTTTTTAATTATTTATCGTGTTTATAATTTGTTGGAAAGAAATAAATTTGCTAGAATTTTGGTACACAGTGTGTTCGTTTAGTTATTTTATTTTTTAGTTTCACAAGAGTGAGCTAATGTGCTTCTAAACTATTTGAACACAAATCACTGGGTTTTTCAGAAAGCATGCGAAAAAATCTTCGCTTTGCGATCGGTTACTTTTTGTTTTCTCTCTATGCCTTTTGGTGTTGGGTTGAAATAGATTTTCATCTGGTTTTAAAGGGGGAAAGAAGGATTCCAGAGATCATCAGTTTTATCTTTTGTCGGTTAAATTTTTTTCGAACAGGAGGAGAATGAATGAAAGGCATTAATTATAAAAAGCTCATGGATTCAAAGAAAAACACACGCGTTCGAACAAAGAAAAATATTATTGCGAATTTAACTGTCAGTGGAATGTTGTTGACAAGTACGGTGGTCGTGCCAGCAAGTTTGTTATGGGCACCAACGACGGTTGAAGCTGCTTTGGTTTCAGCTGAACTTTTCTCAGATATCACAGCGTCTAATAACTCAGGCACGAGTGCGTCTGCACCTTATGCAACTCCTGGTGCAACGAACCAAGTCAATTTCTCGATTTCTGGATCGAATGCAGTAACGGTTGATGTCTTGAATGGGGATAAAGTCGCGGTTGTTGGGGTTCCTCAAGGCCTTACTGGTTTGGTTCAACCGGCAGGTAATGCATCGATTTCCACCAATGTGATACTCCAACTGGGGAATTTCCCAGCCTTGCAAACATTGATCGGTACAGTCACACCAGCAGTCAATACCTTGATCAGCACGGTGGATGGAATCGTCAATCAAAATTTAGCTGATGCACTTGATATTCCGCCAACAATCGTTGGCGGCTTGCCAAATCCGTTGTATACAGCGGCTTCAATCGTGGATGTTAGCCAAGTGATTTCCGTCAACTTAGATGAAATCACTACCCAGTTAGACTTATTAAATCAACTTGGACAATTTGGCCAAGCAAATTTTGAAGTTCCAGCTGGACTAACCGATAACGAACGTGCCCTGATTGCCAATGTGGATGATGGTTTATTTATCGTTATCAATCAACGCATCAATCAAATTCTCGATAATTTACAAGCAGCCCAGATTCAAGTCAGTATTTTGGATGGTGCAAGTGGGATTCCAGGCATCGGTACCTTGATCGGTCAAATCAATACGTTGGTACAAAGTACCGTTAATACAGCTAAAGCCACTTTAAACGCAACGGTTGAAACGGCACAAACAGTCTTCAATGCAACGATAGATTTAGCAGATCAAATCGCTTCTGCATCTGTTTTAGGTCAAACCAATGTGGTCATTCCAACGAATGTCACCAGTCCGACCTATGCACAATTGGTTGAAAACGGCGTGGCGAATCCATCTAATCCTTACGAAGCCCGCTTCGAAGGAACGATGTCTCAACTTGATTTGATCACCATTGATTTATTTACGGATGCTGACGGCAATAACTCGATTTGGTTTGCGCCAGATACACCAGAAGATCAAACCGATACACCAACAATCAATCCATTGACAGCAGGGGAAACGACGATCAGCGGAACATCTGAGCCAGGCGCAGCCATCACATTGGCGATCAACGGAGGTGCACCTATTACAACAACCGCAGATGGTGACGGCAATTGGACGGCAGATGTCCCTGAATTGGTGGAAGGCGATACAGTCACAGCAGTAGCGGAAGCTGATGGGGAATCGGCGAGTGAGCCTGCAACGGCAACGGTAGCAGCACCAGTGGTTAATGCACCAACGGCTTCGATTACAGGTAATAGTACCGATGGGTACCCTGTGACGGGGACAGCCGCAGCAAATGCAGCCATTGAAATCACCAATGCCGAAGGTGAAGTCGTTGGCTCTGGGACGGTAAATGAGAACGGTAACTACAGTATCACGTTGAACCCAGCAGATGTAGTAGAAAATGAAAACTTGAATGTTGCCGCAATCGTCACTGCCGGTGGGCAAACTTACCGTAGTGGCAATACGCCAATCGTCGTTCCAGCAGACGATGCGGAGCAACAAACGGGAACACCAACGATTCAACCGGTGACTGCCGGGGATACAAGCGTCAGCGGAACTGCTGAGCCTGGTGCCTCGATTACTGTGACCATCAACGGTGCAGATCCGATCGTGACGGAAGCCGATGAAGAGGGCAATTGGCGTGTGGATGTGGACGAAGTGTCAGAGGGCGATACGGTTTCAGCTATCGCCGAACTAGCAGGACAAACGCCAAGCCAACCGGCTAGCACCACCGTGTCCGCCTTAACAGTCAACGCACCAACGGCTTCGATCACAGGAAATAGTCAAGAGGGCTATCCAGTGACTGGAACCGCAGCACCAAATGCGGCCATTGAGATCACCAATGCGGATGGCGAAATTGTCGGAACAGGTACCGCCAATGAGAATGGTGTTTATACAGTCACGTTAGATCCAGCGGATGTTGACGCGGAAGAAACCCTGAATGTGACAGCGGTTGTGACCGCTGGCGGCGAAACCTATCGAAGCAACCCAACACCTGTTGTGGTGCCTGCAGATATCCTGCAGACGGAAACACCAACGATCGATCCAGTCAGTGCTGGAGATACGACCGTTAGTGGGACAGCGGAACCGGGGGCAACGGTAACGATCACGCTTCCTGAAGGCGATCCAATCACGGCTGAAGCCGATGATGAAGGCAACTGGGAAGCAACGGTTCCTGAATTATCAGAAGGCGATTCCGTGACCGTCGTAGCTGAGTCTGAAGGCAAAGATCCGAGTGCCCCAATCACCGTGAGTGTAAACGGTTTAACCGTGGCGGCGCCAACGGCTACGATCACCGGAAATAGCACAGATGGGTATCCAGTAACGGGAACAGCGACTGCCAATGCAGCAATTGAAATTTTGAATGAAGCAGGAGAGGTCGTTGGTAGCGGAACAGCTGATGAGGATGGTAACTTCACGATCACCCTTGATCCTCAAGAGGTGACAGCTGGCGACAACTTACGAGTGGAAGCGATCGTGACGGCTGGTGGTGAAGATTATCGCAGTACAGGCACACCGCTTGTAGTTCCTGCAGATGATGAAGAAAATTTAACTGAAACACCAACAATCGACCCAGTAACAGCTGGGGATACGACCGTCAGCGGAACGGCTGAACCAGGGGCAACTGTGACGATTACGCTGCCTGAAGGCGATCCGATCACGGCAAAAGCCGATGACGAAGGCAATTGGGAAGCGACGGTACCAGAATTAACGGAAGGTGATACGGTAACAGTCGTTGCCGAAGTAGATGGCAAAGAGCCAAGTGCACCGATTACCGTGACCGTTGATGGTGTGACTGTCAGTGCACCGAGCGCTTCCATCACAGGCAATAGTACGGATGGCTATCCGGTCAGTGGAACAACCACGCCGAATGCGGCCATTGAGATTTTGAATGAAGCAGGCGATGTCGTTGGTAGCACGACGGCGGATGACACGGGTGTTTATACCGTCATCTTAGATCCAGCTGATGTGGCGCCAGAAGAAGCCTTGCAGGTGGTGGCAGTTGTGACAGCGGGCGGTCAAGACTACCGCAGTAATGCCACGCCAATCACGGTACCAGCAGACATTGAACAAACTGGGACACCAACGATCGATCCGGTCACAGCAGGTGATACCACGATTAGCGGAACGGCAGAACCAGGTTCGACGGTTACTGTTACGATCACCGGTCAAGAACCAGTAACGGCTGAAACGGATGACGAAGGAAACTGGCTTGCGGAAGTGCCAGCAGTCTCTGGTGGTGATACAGTCACAGTCGTTGCGGAAGCCGAAGGCAAAGAGCCAAGCGCGCCAGTCAGCGTTGGAGTCAATGGAGTCACCGTTGCAGCACCAACAGCGATCATCAGCGGCAATAGTACCGATGGCTATCCAATCACGGGGACTGCTCCAGCGAACGCAGAGATCGAAGTGTTGAATGAGTCAGGCGATGTGATCGGTACTGGGACAGCCGATGGGGATGGAAACTATACGGTAACCATCGCACCATCCGATGCAGCACCAGAAGAAACCTTGTCTGTCGTTGCGATCGTAACAGCTGGCGGAGATCAGTACCGCAGTCCTGCCACACCGGTGACGGTCCCAGCAGATGAGCTTGAACAAACAGCATCACCAACCATCGACCCAATCAATGCCGGGGATACGACGATCAGTGGGACCGCAGAACCAGGCGCTACGGTGACGGTAACGATCCCAGGTGAAGAACCTGTTACTGGTGAAGCCGATGACGAGGGGAACTGGACAGTTGAAGTTCCTGAAGTTTCTGAAGGAGAAACCGTCACAGTGGTCGCACAAGCACCAGACAAAGACCCAAGTGCACCAATCAGTGTTGGGGTCAATGGACTGACGATCGCTACACCAACTGCGACGATCAGTGGCAATAGTACCGATGGTTACCCAGTAACGGGAACGGCACCAGCCAATGCAGCGATTGAAATCTTAAATGCCGATGACGAGGTTGTTGGAACTGGCACCGCAAATGACGAAGGCCAATACACGATCACGTTAACGAGTGATGATGCGTCTCCAGCTGAAAACTTACGAGTAGTTGCTGTAGTCACAGCCGGTGGTCAAGAGTACCGCAGTGCGGATGCACCAATCACAGTACCTTTGGATCAAACTGCAGTCCCAACGATTGAATCGGTGACAGCCGGCGACACGACCATCAGTGGTACGGCTGAACCTGGCGCGACAGTCTCAGTCACGATTGGTGACGCAGAGCCAGTCACTGCCGAAGCGGATGACGAAGGCAAGTGGACGGCAACTGTGCCCGAGGTTTCTCAAGGAGAAATTGTTTCTGTGGTAGCGACCCTTGATGGGGAAACACCAAGTGATGCAGCTACGGTCGTCGTAAATCCACTCACTGTGGCGACACCGACAGCAGCGATCAGCGGCAATAGTTCGGAGGGGTATCCAGTAACCGGAACGGCCACGCCAAATGCAGCGATTGAGATCTTAAATGCAGCCGGTGAGGTTGTTGGTAGCGGTGAAGCAAATGAGGAAGGTGCTTACAGCATCACATTGAGCAGCGACGATGTTAATCCTTCAGAAGCACTTCAGGTGGTGGCAGTGGTAACAGCTGGCGGCGATGAGTACCGCAGTGCGCCGCTCTCCATCGTGGTACCAGCAGACCAAACGACCACCCCAACGATCGATCCAGTGCAAGCAGGTGATACATCCGTCGGAGGAACTGCCGAACCTGGTTCAACGGTGACGGTAACGATTCCTGGAGAAGATCCAGTGACTGCCGAAACGGATGAGGAAGGCAATTGGACAGTCACCGTACCAGAACTTTCAGAAGGCGACACGGTCACAGTGGTTGCTGAAGCTGAAGGCAAAGACCCAAGTGCACCAATCAGTGTTGGTGTCGGTGCCTTGAACGTGGCTGCACCAACCGCAACGATCACGGGCAACAGTACTGACGGCTATCCAGTCACAGGAACAGCACCAGCCAACGCAACCATTGAAATCTTAAATGCTGCCAATGAAGTGGTAGGCAGTGGTACTGCCAATGGAGACGGTGAGTATACGATCACCTTGACAGAAGGTGTTTCACCAGCAGAAACCTTGCGCGTGGTGGCTATCGTATCAGCCGGCGGTCAAGACTATCGCAGTCCGGCAACTACTATCGTGGTGCCAGAAGATAACGCAGAAGACCAAACAGCGGCACCGACTGTCGCACCAGTGATTGCTGGGGCTACAACCGTTAGCGGAACGGCTGAACCTGGGGCCGATGTAACGGTTGAACTACCAAACGGCGATACTGTTACAGTGGTAGCGAATGACGAAGGTGAGTGGACGGCAACTGTGCCGACGGTTTCTCTAGATGATGTCTTGACAGTTACTGCCTTGGCAGACGGCAAAACAGAAAGTTTACCAGTAACAGTGACGGTGCAAGGGCTGATCGTGGCAGCACCATCGGCAACGATTTCTGGCAATAGTGCAGATGGCTATCCAGTAACTGGTACAGCACCAGCTAATGCGTCAATCGAAATCTTAAATGCTGATGATCAAGTGATTGGCACAGGGACGGCCAATGAGAATGGTGTTTACACCGTTACCTTGACCAGTGAAGAGGCATCAGCAGGAGAAACGGTCCGTGTCATTGCCATCGTTTCAGCAGGTGGGGATGATTTCCGTAGTCAACCAACGGCTGTCGTGGTACCTGCGGATCAAACGGCGACACCAACGATCAATCCAGCAGTTGCCGGCGCAACAGAAATCAGCGGGACAGCCGAACAAGGAGCAATAGTCAACGTGACGGTCGGTGAGCAAGACCCAATCTCAGCCGAAGTTGACGAAGAGGGCAATTGGCAAGTTGATGTGCCAGAGCTTTCCGAAGGGACGATTGTTACGGCAGTAGCAGAAGTAGAAAATGAGACACCAAGTACACCAGCAACGATCACAGTCGGTGCATTAACGGTGGCGGCTCCTAGTGCGTCCATCAGTGGCAATGCAGCCGATGGTTATCCAGTGACCGGAACAGGACCAGCGAATGCGACCATCGAAATCTTGAACGAAGCTGGCGAGACAGTTGGAACGGGTACGACCAATGATGCAGGGCTTTACACGATCGATTTGACCAGTGAAGGTGTCTCTCCTGAAGAAAACTTGACGGTAGTTGCGGTGGTCACAGCTGGTGGTACAGATTATCGTAGTCCAGCGACACCAATCATGGTGCCAGCTGAACCGGGTGAAAATCAAACAACGGCACCAACGGTTGATCCAATCAAAGCAGGCGACGAAACAGTTAGCGGAACGGCAGAACCAGGCTCAACTGTGACTGTGACACTACCTGACGGCACAGAAGAAACCGCCGAAACAGATGATGAGGGCAACTGGAGTGTCGATGTGCCTGAATTGTCTGAAGGGGATACCATCACAGTCGTCGCAGACAGTGACGGCAAAGACCCAAGTGATCCAATCACTGTCATCGTTGAAGGAGTGACTGTCGCAGCACCAACAGCTTCCATCAGCGGCAACAGCACGGATGGCTACCCAGTGACTGGTACAGCACCAGCCAATGCAGCGATCGAGATCTTGAACGCAGACAATGAAGTCGTTGGAACAGGCACTGCCGATGGAGACGGCAACTATACAGTGGACTTAACTGCTGAAACTGTCAATCCAGAAGAAACCTTAAATGTCGTTGCCATCGTAACAGCTGGTGGGAAAGAGTATCGCAGTAATCCCACAGCGGTCGTCGTACCAGCAGATACGGTAGTGGATCAGACAGCTGCACCAACGATCAATCCAATCACGGCAGGAGATACCAGCATCAGTGGGACCGCAGAACCAGGTTCAACCGTGACGATCACTGTACCAGATGCGGAACCAATCACGGCTGAAACGGATGACGAAGGCAATTGGACAGCAGAAGTACCAGAAGTTTCTGAAGGCGATGCAGTCACTGTTGTGGCTCAATCACCTGACAAAGAGCCAAGCGCTCCAGTCACAGTTGGTGTGGGTGCGTTGACGGTCACTGCTCCTAGTGCAACTATCACAGGCAATAGTACGGATGGCTATCCAGTAACTGGAACGGCACCAGCCAATGCCACCGTGCAAATCTTGAATAGCGATGGACAAATCGTCGGTTCAGGAACTGCAGACGCAGAAGGAAGCTACAGCATCACTCTTGAACCAACAGCTGTTGCACCAGCGGAAAGCCTAACAGTCGTCGCAGTTCTGACAGCTGGCGGCAAAGAATACCGCAGTAATGCGACACCAATCGTGGTACCTTTGGATCAAGAAGAGCAACAAACTGCAACACCAACGATCGATCCAGTCAAAGCTGGCGATACGACGATCAGCGGGACTGCCGAACCAGGTTCGACGGTGACGGTAACGATTGGTGAAAATGAACCGATCACAACTGAAACGGACGAAGAGGGCAATTGGACAGTCGAGGTACCTGAAGTTGCGGAGGGTGATACCGTCACTGTTGTGGCACAATCCCCTGAAAAAGACCCTAGTGCACCAATCACAGTGAGTGTGGATGGCATCACGGTTTCAGCACCGACCGCTTCCATCACTGGCAATCCAGAGGATGGTTATCCAGTGACGGGGATGGCAGCACCAAATGCGGCGATTGAAATCGTGAATGAAGCGGGGGATGTCGTTGGATCAGGCAATACTGATGAAAATGGCAACTACACGATCACGCTCTCTGGTGAAGATGTTTCTCCTGAAGAATCATTGAACGTCGTTGCGATCATTACAGCCGGCGGCAAAGACTACCGAAGTAATGCCACACCAATCGTAGTGCCCGTTGAGAATACGATCGATCAAACGGCCACACCAATCATCGAACCAGTCACAGCTGGTGACACGACCATCACTGGTACTGCTGTACCGGGATCGATGGTCACCGTGACGGTAACGGGAGAAGAAGCGGTTGAAACCGAAGCAGATGAAGCAGGAAATTGGTCAGTGGAAGTTGCAGAAGTTTCTCGAGATGAAATCGTAACAGCAGTGGCGCAAAGTGAAGGAGAAACCGCCAGTGAACCAGCAACGACCGTTGTTAATGGCATCACGGTCAACGCACCTTCAGCGTCCATTACTGGGGATTCCCAAGATGGCTATCCAGTAAGTGGGAACGGACCTGCCAATGCAGCAATTGAAATTTTGAATGAAGCGGGTGTTGTCGTAGGAACAGGCACGACCGATGAAAATGGTGACTATACGATCACATTGACTAGTGAGGATGTCGCACCAGAAGAAAACTTATCGGTTGTGGCGATCGTTACTGCTGGTGGGGATGACTACCGCAGTAATGCGACGCCAATCGTCGTACCTGTCGATGAGGAAAATATCAAGACAGATACACCAACCATTGACCCAGTCACGGCTGGTGATACAACGATCAGCGGAACGAGTGAGCCGGGTGCTACGATCACCGTTACCATCAGTGATCCGTTAACAAGCAGATTCCTAACCATCTTTGCGGCTGAAGGACCGATCACAACGATCGCCGATCAAAATGGCGACTGGCGTGTTGAGTTATCCGCGGAAGCGACGGAAGGTGAAACCGTTACGGTTCTTGCCTTAGCCGAAGGCGAAACCTTAAGTGATCCGACGACGACCGTAGTCGGTGCCTTGACGGTTGACGCACCGGTTGCCACGATCACTGGCAATCCTACCGATGGCTATCCAGTCTTCGGGAATGGGCCAGCCAATGCGACGATCGAAATCTTGAATGAAGCGGGTGACGTTGTCGGAACTGGAACGACCAATGGGAATGGTGCCTTCAGCATCACATTAGACCCAGAGGATGTTTCACCAGAAGAAACCCTTAACGTTGTGGCTATCGTTACAGCAGGTGGCAGAGAATACCGCAGTGCAGCAACACCAATCGTGGTACCAACGGGTGACAATGGTACGGATGGTACCGACGGCACGGACGGTAGCAATGGCACTGACGGTAGCAATGGCACTGACGGTAGCAATGGCACGGACGGTACCAATGGAACGAATGGTACCGACGGAAGCAACGGCGTTTGGGGTAACTGGGGCAGTTGGGGGAACAACAACGGCAACGGTAGCAATAACAACCAAAGCTGGTGGGGAAGTAAGTACCTACCGAAAACGGGATCTGAAGGAACTTGGTATGCTTCACTGATTGGGGCAGCAGTCTTCGTTGTAGGAGGAATTGGTTTGTTCTTCAAAGCAAGAAAGAAAAAAGACCAACAAAAATAGCATGACTTTACCAGCGGAGTGGACATCCTCCGCTGGTATCTCTAGTGAACAATAGTTTTGAAGCAATGATCATCGTTTCGTAAAGAAAGGGTTAGAAATGGTATGAAAAGCAGAAGGAGGGAAAAACGTCTTTACAAATGGACGATCGGCCAATTAATTCTCTTTTTGACCAGCATCAGTTTCGTCAATTTGTATCTTTTAACAACGACAATAAAAGCCGAAGCAGCAGTGAATGTTTTAGATGTGGAGATTTTAAGCAATTTAACGAGTGCCAATACAAGTGGCACCTCAGTAAGCGTTCCATGGCCAGGCAGCGTGACAAATCGACCAGTGACTTTTTCTATTAAAGGCAACGGCGGGTTGAACGCTTCTGTCAATGTCAGTGGGGAAGATAAATTTGCTTTATTAGCGATCCCAGCAGAATTGAGAACTAGCATTAGTGCCAATGGATCAGCATCGATCAAGACGTCGACCACAGTCAATATTGCCAATGTCCCACTTTTGAATGCGATCTTAACAGCGCTTGATTCCTTGACCAGTTCACTAAATCTCAACCTTGGGATTGTTCAAATCGATTTGACAGCGATCAATCAGCAGATTTCTTTACTAAAGACTGTCGGAAATATTGGGAATGTTGAATTTACCAGTCCGTTGCAGTTTACGACCCAGAAAGAAGCTTTATATGCCAATATGAGTTCGAACCTTGGTGTCGTCTTAGGAACCAATGTCCCGCAAATTCTACGGAATTTAAGTACCGCGATTCAAAATACCCAGATCCGAGTGATCGGCATCGATATTGGCGGCGTCGTGCGCGCATTGCTGCAAGGGTTGCTCAATACTCTACTTAGCACCGTGAACTCAGCATTGAATAATTTGACAACTGTCCAAGAACAGCTGGCGGATGCAGCTGTTTTAGGAGCAACGGATGTTCAAATTCCGACGTTACTTTCAGGTCCGGGTCAGTTGACTGCAAATTGGACTGCTAATTTTTCCGCTTCTGTTTTGAAAGCAAAGCCGACGGACATCAATCTCTTGAACTTTAGTGCGCTAAATATCAGCAGTCGCCAAACCATGATTTATTTCATGGTCGAAGCACTGACGATGGATCGGACGAATCTACCGACTCAGCTGAATTTTGGCCGACATGCCATTCAAACGAAAAAGAGTGAGACGTGGCGGGCAACCGCCAACGGCGATCAAAGCTCAGCTGCTACAACTGGGATTTTACGGATCAATGATACCCGCAATCGGCAGAAAAAATGGCAAGTCAAGGTCAGACAATCCACCAATTGGGTCAATGGTACACGCACATTGCCAGCCGCCGAATTAAGGGTTCAGCTTGGCACTGTCAATTCGACCTTTACGGATGGTCGAGTTGTTTTACCTGATAATGCAACGATTGCCCTGCAGCAAAATGTCGAAAAAAATGTGGTGACGTTGGAAAATGCGGCATCGACTGGTGGACTGACCGTTAACTTCTCACAGTTCAATTTATTTGTACCTGAGAAAACACCTAAATTTCAAGGTCAGTATCGCGCCACAGTCGTGTGGACCGTTTCCGATACACCTTGAAAAGGAAGAGCAGAATGAAAAAGAATTCCCTTGTGCTGCTTCTGATTTTGATGATCGGCAGTTTCTGCAGTTTCGTTCCATCAGCAGTAGCCAATACGACGACCGGCAACATTGAGTTTTATGAAGGACCAACGGAAACAGCTAGCAGTGATTCAATTGATGAAGAAATTGAACCACCAACCAATCAAGAAACGGTCACTAACGTAGAAGAACCACTGCCGCAGCTTGCTGAAACCAATCACTTTTGGCTGCCCTTAATAGGCGGATTCTTCATTAGTCTGACATTGATCATTTGCATCAAAAAAAGGAGGATGGCAACATGATTTCAAAGAAATCGGTAATAGGCGCATTGGGGGTATTGACCGCCCTTAGTATTGTGACCACGGTGCAAGCGGACGATACGACCGGTGTCGTAGAATATACCTCTGGTGGCATCGTGTTTGACCCGGATAAAGGCGGGAGTGATCCCAATACGCAGCTACCAACGAATTTAGATTTTGGTGCCCATGAGATCCAAACAGAAAATGGCGAAACGTGGGTGGCTACTACGGATGGGACTGGACTACCTGGCGATGGGTCCACGCTGCAAAGAGGGGCAGTTGCAGTCAGTGATAACCGAGGACAGGCGAACTCTTCTTGGGCAATTAAAGTACGGCAAGCAACCCAATTTACGGCAGGAGACAGTACGTTGGACGGTGCGATATTAACGGTAGATACGGGTACATTGACCAACAACTTAAGTTCGCCGCCAACCGGAACCAGTGATATTGCCAATGGCGAGCTTGATTTTGCGGCGATCAACAATGAATATGCTTTCTTGACCGCCAATGCTGGTGAAGGGATCGGTGAAACATCGATGCCTCTAGAACAATTTACCCTTTCGATCCCAGCCAATACGGAAAAACAATCGGCAACCTATCAAACGACCCTCGTTTGGACGATCAGCAATGCTCCGACGACCCCATAGGTTAGTAGTCATTGCTTAACAGTTAGCAGAAAAAAAGCAGCTTGCCTAAGCGGCTGCTTTTTATGCTAGCTGATTTTTCTTTCCTATTTTGTGTAGAAAGGATCTGACAGGATGCATCAGAACAAACTTCGAGGCAAAGGATTTCAGTATTGGGTAGTAAGTATTCTAACGGTCTTATTTTTCATTGGTACTAGTAGTACGGGGGCAGCAGATTCACTTGATACCTTCGATGTTCAAATCAAATTGCCGGAGTCACAGCGGGACAAAGAGTTGATGTACTATGATTTGTTGCTGGAGCCCAAGGCAGAAGAAAAACTAGCAGTCATGGTTTCCAATAAAAGCGAGCAACCAATCAATCTACAGCTATCGTTTAATCGAGCGGTCACGAACATGACTGGCGTCGTTGAGTACTCTGGGGCAAATGAGGAAGCAACGCCTTCTGCTCCGTACGCGATCGAAGAACTCGTTACTTTGAGTGATGAAACACTTTCATTAGCCCCTAATGAACAAAAAGAAATCACCTTGACAGTCCGGATGCCATCTAAATCATTTGATGGGATTTTGGCAGGGGGACTATACGTACAGCAAACCGGCAGTGAAGAATTTCAAGGGAATGTTCAAAACCTATTAGCAAGAGAAGTGGCGGTATTGCTCCGAAATAAAGAGTCAGACATCCCGCCAGCGGTCCGAATTGAAGAAGCCCATTTGGAAGAGATCAACCGCCGCAATGTCATCATCGTAGCGGTGGAAAATGCAGCAGCCGATTATCTCAGTAAAGCCACGCTTGCTTATGAAGTGTTCCATGAAGGAAAAGCAACAGCCATCAAAGGGGAAAAAGAAATCCAATTAGCGCCCAATGCATTAATGAATTACGCACTTCCGCTGGATGGAAAGGAACTGCTATCAGGAGAGTATGAAATAAAAGCGACCCTTAAAGCAGCCGATCAAGAATGGCAGGGAGAGCCGACCTTCCAAGTTGCAAGGCAAGAAGCGCAAGAAAGAAACGAGCAAGATGTCAGTATTGAAGAAACCGCTTCGCCGATCCTTCTCTATCTATCGATTGGTGGTGTTTTATGTTTGATCATCGCTTATCTGATTTGGCATAATCGAAAACTAAAACGAGCATTAAAAAAAACAGATGATAAAACCCCATGAGCACTTGAAAAAATTCCTTATTAATATAGAAGGAAAAAAAGAAAACAATCAAAATTCACGGGATGCATGTAAATCAAAAGCATAATAAAAGCAGCAAACAGGCCATTTATTGTTCGAAATAAATGGTTTTTTGTCGTGTCCATGAAGATTCGATATGGTAAATTAAGTAGAAAATTTTTTTTGATTGCATCTTGCAGCAGCGAACGATCTCTTTTATTTTGATGGAAAATCTTCAGAGGAAACAGTTGATTACCCTTAACCGGACTGCCCAAAGAGAAGGGTAGCTTTTTTTTGCGAAAAAACGAAGAATAAATAACGATTAATATTTAATTTGAACGAAGGTTTTTTTTTTGAAAATCATTAGAAAGGTTGGGCAGTAGTCGGTAAGTTTTGGAATTGTTAATTAGTTAAACTACTTAAAAAAACATAAGTTTTTATTGTTGTTTGCGCTTTCTGTCTTATAAATGTGTTAAGAAAGCAGTACGACGGGAACTCCTTTACTATAATAGGTTTAGACCAATTATAAAGTCTTTTCTTACTTTGTTTTTAATTTAAACTACCTTTTTTGCATAAACGTTTCGCTAATTCGTTTGAAAGTGCAAGCAGGCATTTTTAATTAAGAATACAATTAGAAATGATGTGAAAAGGAGAATTAAGATGTCTGCAAATTTGAGCAATTTCGCTGTTTATATAGTAGATGACAACTTTTTTAATGGAAATTTGATGAAAAAAATGATCACTGAAAGTCATGTTCCTTATTCTATGGTGGAGATCATTTCACCGGAAGAACTAGATTCTTTTCTTGAAGGGTATCTAACAGATGTGAACGATTTATTTTTATTTTCCATTGAAATGATGGGCTTTGATCGAAGTTTTCAATTAGCAGGGCGATTGAGGGAGCAGTGCAAAAAGTGTCAAATTGCTTTTTATGGTGCCTATGCGTCCAAAATCGAAATCAAGAAACTGAATCTTATCTGTCCTTTAGGAATCATCGATACAGAAGAAAAGGATGTGGCAATGCAGTTAAGAAATTTGTTAACAGAAGCAATTGAAGTGAAACGATCATTGCTGGGAAAAAAACACTTATTAAAAATTGTTAGTAAACGAGAGTTGATGATCGTTGATGCAGAAGCAATCAACTACATAACAACGATCAAAGGTGAGCGAAACCGAATCGTATTCCATCAAAAGAAATCAGTTGAGTGCATTGAAACTTCGTTAAAGGTCATCAAACAGCTAGATTTGCCTGAGTATTATAAAGTATTCAAATCGTACATTATTAATGCGCGACAAATCAAAATGATTGATCGAACAAACAATGTCCTTTGCTTTTTTAATGGGGAAGAATTAGAAGTTGGAAAAAAAATCCGTAAAGCAATCAGTTAAAACTACATATATTTAATGGAGGAAAAAAATGAAAAAGAGAAATAAACGAATTCGTCATGGCATTGTTGTTACCGCTTTAGGTCTGTCCCAAGTGATCACTCCGGTCATGGCGCTTGCGGAAACCACGGAACAGGAACAGACCATTCGTACTTTAGATAACTCAAATCATCTGCTGGAATCAACCAGCGGCGTTGCCAATGAAACAAACACAAGCGACGCGCAAACAACTGAGACTACTCAAACGGATCGTTCTTCAGAAGAAAGCGGCGAAGCAACCTCCAAGACGGATGCAGCAACAACGAGTCAAAGTGAAACGCCAGCTACAACTTCATCAACGCATACAGCAGATACTACAGATTCGACGCAAACAAGTTCTTCAGAAACTGAATCGAAAGAGGCAAAAGGAGCCGAAAAGAGTTCCCGTGTCAGCACCCGCATCAATGGACAAGAGCTTTTAGAAAAAGGCACATTACTGACGATTGCTGGTGAGGAGTTCAGTCAAACGGAAGAAACGCGGATTTTAAACAATAGTCCGGTGAAACTGAAATTAGACTTTGAAATCAATGACGAAGACTATTTAGCCGGCACCACTGCTGTTTTTGACCTGCCGGAAGGCCTTGGTTTTAGTGATATGCAAGGAACAAATGAAGCAATCAATGCTTCGTGGGCAGTAGATAGTGCCGCCCATCAATTAACGATCACCTTTAACCAATCCATTCATGATGCATCGTTTTCGATCGAGTTGACCAGTTATCTTTATTCAGAAGACAAGCCTCAGCTAACCATTGAGATGGGCGATCAAAACCAGACAAGCTACGCCATTGATTTGTATGAAGAAGTTGACCCGATTCAATATGTGTCAGAAAAAAATGTCTTTGGGATGCAAGGAATGGTTTACTACAATACCGATCGGACATTATCTGGAACGGAAACTCTTTCACTGCATTTGGTTGATACGCCGGGTGCGTCCTTCAAAAAGATTGAGACCCAACCGTTAAAAGTCTTCAGCTATGAAGTGGATATCAAAGGAAAGATCAAGCCAGAAACACAAACAGCATTGACTGAAGGGACGGACTACACAATCACCTCAAATAGTCTCTACAATACTGCTGTTGAAGTCAAACAAATGGACAAGCAAAAGGCCTATGGTGTTTCTTATCAATTCACGATGAGTTTGACCGCGTTGAGGGATTATACTTCTTCTTTTTCAAAAGGGTATCCGACGACCGGATTTGGTTCGGTACAGCTAAAACAAACAGCTGCCCAAAACAGAGGGTTTTCCTTCACGGCAGCAACCAGTAAAGATGAAAAAGAAGTCGATTCTAGGTATTATATGGGGGTTGCTTCTGCCAGTTTTATGAATGGCCTTTCTAAAGGAAACTACTATGTATCAATTCATCAAATGCCGACGGAGATGAAAGCAGGTCAACAAATCATTCTTTCGAGTCAAAACGGACAGCCGATCACGGCGAAACAGTTAACAGCAAGAGACGCCTTCTATCAAAATGTGACTTTTACGGATTATTTTTCTGTCGAAAATAATGGGGACAAACTGATTGTGACGGCCACAAAAGACAGCAATCTCACTCTTGGTTCCACGAACATAACCGTACCCTTTGATCAGAAAGATATCATCCTCAATGTCTCGACACCGTTAATTGCTAATAAAGAATTCAAAATCGTTGAAGACAACTACGTCGAACCAATCAGTGTTCTTAATCCCAATAACGCTGAAACTGCTTGGGGAAATTATGATCAAAATGGTGCCTATGCCAGTGACACTTCAGTCAATATCGAAGGCAGCACCTCACAACCGATTGAAAATTTACAAATGTTTATTGAACATCCCGAGTATCTTTCTTTAAGAAAGGTACCAAAAGTCGGCTTCTATTATACTTTAGGAACTGATTATACGATTGAAGAAGTAGCAGGCGGAACGATGGTCACCTTTACGTCGCCCATTACCTATTCTGTTCAATTTGATATTGGCTTCAATTATGTGCCAGATAGTTTAGCACCGACAAAATCAATTCCTAACGATACAATTCCAATCACGATTTCCGCGACAGGACTTGACACGGTTCATACCTCCGTCTATACCGGAAGAAAACTGTATTCTGAACGCACGCTCCAAAGCAGTAAGAATCAGTTTTTAGTCAACGCTCGTCAAGATACCATCAGTGATTTGACTGTTGAGACCCATGTTCCGAAAAATACGGATGTTGTGTTTTCGATCATCGATGTTTCCAATGAACAAGTCAGTGGCATTTATCCACAGTACTGGGATCGTGGTTATTATGATAATCAAGCCATGAAAGAAAGCGATCCGAATTATCCAACGATCACCCATGATGAGGCAACCAACTATTATACCTTTGATTTTGGGACGACTAACCATCGCTACATCATTTCCTATCAGTACGCCAATGGTTGGCAGGAAATGAGTACGATTTATGTACCTGGTTTTGCAAAAGAGCCGCTATCAAATAATCAGCAAGGCTCAACTACCGTTTCGGTTTCCAATACAGCGACGGATATTATTGGGATTACTCAAAATACCGTGAATAATACAAAAAACATGACTCAGGTCAAGGTCACAACAAAAAATATCGATGATGGCTCGAAAAAAGTAGCAAATCCAACGATCCTTCTAAAATCATTGGGAAATACCAATGGTGAAATCGATCTTAGGTCAATCAATGTTTCAAATGTGCCAGACGATAGCTACGAAATCAAAGAAGTTGACGGAGACGTACAGCTTGTCTTTTCAAACTATGTTTTAACGAAAAATATCGAAATCAGTTACAACGTACTTTCACAAAACGCCGGCCAAATCTCAGCTTCAGCAACGATCGTTTCTGATACGATTGATACCTTGTCGGAAGCCAAACGGACGGCTACTTCGACGGTGACTAACCTGCAATTTTCGGCAGGTGATTCAAACGGGATCATTTACAAAACTAGTGCGTCACTTGATGTTTATAATACCGAAGAACCAACTCAGAAAATTGCAGGCGTTACATTGATGCTTTGGAATCAGTTGACTGGAGATGTTATTTCTGTTGTAACGGATGAGAAGGGAGAGTATCAATTAGCTGATATTTATACAGGGACCTATATGCTTTATGTTTCCTACGTCCCAGAAGGTTACGTCATACCACAGGAACTTCAGCTTGGTAAAGAGGTGCAAGTGAACCGGACGGGCAATCATCTTTCTGTCGGCATCACACCAGAAGAAGACTTGTCGACGATCGACGCCAAAGATAGCACGATCTACGTGGGAGATGAATGGCATGCTGAAGACAACTTTGTTTCAGCGACAGACAAGCATGGCAATGCGTTGACCTTCTCGGAAATTACCGTCAACGGTGAGGTCGACACATCTAAAGTCGGCACTTATGAAGTCAAATACATGAATGGCAACGTGAGCGAGACAGCGACGATCACTGTGGTGGCCAACCAAGAAACGGTGGCAGCCAAAGACAGCACGTTATATGTGGGCGATGCATGGACAGCAGCTGATAATTTTCTAGCGGCAACGGATAAAGACGGTAACACAGTGGCAATCACAGAAGTGACCATCACCGGTGAAGTTGACACGGATACACCTGGAGAATACCAAGTAATCTATCGTAACGGCAAAGCCGAAGCAACAGCTACGATCACGGTCTTAGCAGACCAAACTTCGGTTAAAGCCAAAGACAGCACCTTATACATCGGGGACGACTGGCTTGCGGTTGATAACTTTGTTTCGGCAACGGACAAAACAGGAGCGAACGTTCCATTTTCAAATGTGACAGTTAGTGGAGCCGTGGATACTTCCAAAGAAGGCCAATATTTAGTGGTTTATCAAAATGGCAATCAAAAAGCAGTCGCCACGATCACCGTGGTTGCCAATCAAGAAACAGTCGTTGCCAAGGATAGTACACTTTATGTTGGAGATGCGTGGGAGCTTGCGGATAATTTTGTTTCAGCAACGGATAAGAAGGGACAACCGTTAAGCTTGGCAGAAGTCACCACCAGTGGTGACGTGGATACGAAAGTACCAGGAGAATACCAAGTAACCTATCGCAATGGCAAAGCCGAAGCAACAGCGACGATCACTGTATTGGCAGATCAAACGAGTGTCAAAGCCAAAGACAGTACCTTATATGTTGGGGATGACTGGCATGCGGTTGATAACTTTGTTTCAGCCACAGACAAAACAGGATCGAATGTCCCATTTTCAAATGTGACCGTTAGTGGAGCCGTTGATACTTCCAAAGAAGGTCAATATCCAGTGGTTTATCAAAACGGCAAAGTAAAAGCAACGGCGACGATTACGGTGGTTGCCAACAAAGAAACGGTAGTCGCCAAAGATAGTACGATTTATGAAGGCGATGACTGGCAAGTCGCCGATAACTTTGTGTCGGCAACAGATAAAGACGGCAACGCAGTAAAACTGGCTGATATCACAACGATAGGTACAGTCGACAGCGCCACACCAGGGAAATATGAAGTAATTTATCGCAATGGCAAGGCCGAGGCGAAAGCAACGATCACCGTGTTAGCTGATCAAACATCAGTTGAAGCCAAAGATAGCACCTTATATATCGGGGATGACTGGCAAGCAATCGACAACTTTGTCTCAGCCACAGACAAAACCGGAGCAAACCTACCATTTTCAGGAGTGATCGTTAGCGGATCAGTTGATACCAGCAAAGAAGGTCAGTATAAAGTTACTTATAGCAATGAGAAAATGGAAGCTATTGCTACGATTACGGTCGTTGCTAACCAAGAAACGGTAGTCGCCAAAGACAGTATGATTTATGAAGGTGATGACTGGCAAGCTGCCGACAACTTTGTGTCGGCAACAGACAAAGACGGCAACGCATTAAAACTGACTGATATCACAACAGTAGGTACAGTCGACAGCGCCACACCAGGGAAATATGAAGTAATTTATCGCAATGGCAAAGCCGAAGCAAAAGCGACGATCACCGTGTTAGCTGATCAAACAAGCATTAAAGCTAAAGACAGTACCCTATACGTCGGCGACGATTGGGAAGCTGCCGACAACTTTGTCTCAGCCACAGACAAAACGGGAGCAAATCTATCGTTTTCAGGAGTGACGGTTAGTGGCACAGTCGATACCTCCAAAGCAGACGAGTACCCAGTGGTTTATCAAAATGGCAATGTAAAAGCAACTGCGATGATTACCGTGGTGGCTGACCAAGAAACGGTAGTTGCCAAAGACAGTACGATTTATGAGGGTGAAGACTGGCAAGCAGCCGATAACTTTGTGTCTGCAACAGATAAAGACGGCAACGAAGTGCAACTGACTGATATCACAACAGTAGGTACAGTTGACAGCACCACACCAGGCAGATACCAAGTAACCTATCGCAACGGCAAAGCCGAAGCCACTGCCACAATTACCGTGTTGGCAGACCAGACCTCTGTGACTGTGAAAGATAGCGTGATTTATGTTGGTGACAACTGGACAGCTGCCGACAATTTTGTCTCCGCTACAGATCGTGATGGTAACACACTTACGTTGGAGCAACTGTTGGTGGACGGTTCGGTTGATACCAAAAAAACCGGATCCTATCAAGTCACTTATTCAATCATAACCGATGAAGCAGCAACTCCTAACTTTTTCGCACGCTTATTTGGTACTGACTCACAAGAAGCAGTCACCGCCACAGCGACGATCAAAGTCATTGAAAAAGCAGAAGAACCAGAGGAGAATGATAAGCAGCCAGAGAAAGATGATTCTAATAAAGGGCAAGAAAAACCAACGGATGCAGGACAGCCTGGTACACAAAGCAAAGCGACCGCAAAGGACAAGCGGGTGTTACCAAAGACCGGTACAGCCATCACTCAAGGCTATTCGATTGCAGGAGTGAGCCTTATTGCACTAGCGGGGATCGTCTTCTTTCGTAAGAAACACACGAACAAAAGCAGAAAAACAAAATAAGTCTCAATGACTCTAACAGCGGATATCCTTCACGATATCCGCTGTTTTTGTTTTTTTCTAAAAAAACCTGCAGTATTGCGGTTTTCTTGTCTGATAAGCAGCCGTATAAAGAAGATATAAAGACTCTAGCAGAAGATTTACACTATTTTTATTTCTTTTTGCGTATGCTTACGTCATGAAGGAGTGAAGAATATGAATCTTGTTTTAGGAATAATCGGAGTGATCGTAATGATCTATCTCTTTTGGTACTTGTTTGAGGGGGGAGAACGATGAGTAGCTATTTTGTGCAAGGTTTTTTATTTTTACTGATCTTACTAGCAGCAGCGGTTCCTTTGGGCTGGTATATCAAAGAAATCATGCAAGGAAAAACACCGCGGTTTGTCCGCTTTATTCAACCCATTGAACGGTTGACCTATCGAGTGATTGGTTCGGTCAGCAAAAAAGAAATGACCGCCAAAACTTATCTATTTTCAGTCTTGGCCGTCAGCGTCTTTTCCATCATCGGATTGACCGGATTATTGATGGTCCAGCACTGGTTACCGCAAGGGGCGGCCGTTGAGAATTTGTCCTTTGACTTAGCATTGAACACAGCCGTCAGTTTTGTGACGAACACGAACTGGCAAGCTTACGCTGGGGAAGAAGCACTGACCAATCTTTCCCAAGCATTAGGATTAACGGTGCAAAATTTCTTATCTGCGGCAGTAGGACTAGCTGTACTGTGTGCCTTGATTCGTGGGCTGCAGCAAAAACAAAAACGAACGGTAGGGAATTTTTGGCAAGACATCACCCGT
Organism: Enterococcus sp. AZ179; assembly: GCF_050498885.1. Lineage (NCBI taxonomy): Bacteria > Bacillati > Bacillota > Bacilli > Lactobacillales > Enterococcaceae > Enterococcus > Enterococcus sp. AZ179. Next base: position 2,904,591 of record NZ_JBMHEO010000001.1, read on the forward strand.
TCCTTACTGTATATCCTTTTACCACTCTCATTGATTTTAGCGATCTTGCTCCTGTCTCAAGGCGTCGTTCAAACGTTGAGCAGCGGCGTGGAAGTCAATGGATTTGAAGGGAAATCCTTTTGGATGGCGCTCGGGCCGGTAGCGAGTCAAATCGCCATCAAGCAATTAGGGACCAACGGCGGCGGTTTTTTTGGCGCCAACGCCGCCCATCCATTTGAAAACCCAACGATGTTCAGTAATTTTTTAGAAAACTTAGCGATCTTGTTGCTGCCAGCTGCTGTGATTTTTGCCTTTGGCTTTTGGATCAAAGAGTGGAAACAAGGACGTACGATCTTGATCACCGCAACCGTCTTTTTGATCCTGGCCTTTATTGGCGTAGTGATCAGTGAAGCTTATGGGCCGCAATTCAGTCAAGTGCTTGGGAATGCCAACCTAGAAGGCAAAGAAGTACGTTTCGGTATCGGTTGGTCGAGTCTCTGGGCAGTGAGTACCACCGCCGCTTCCAGTGGATCAGTCAATGCCATGCTGGATAGTTTCACACCACTCGGGGGTGCGATCCCAATGTTCTTGATGCAGCTGGGGGAAATCATCTTTGGCGGTGTCGGTAGCGGACTTTATGGCATGATCGCTTTTCTATTATTGACGGTCTTTATCGCTGGTTTACTCGTGGGACGAACACCAGAATATATCGGCAAAAAAATCGAAGCCTTTGACATTAAAATGACGAGTATCGTTATTTTGACGCCATTGCTACTGACGCTTTTCGGGGCTATGTTGATGACCTTGCATCCTGACATCATGAGCTGGCTAACCAACCAAGGCGCCCATGGCTTTAGCGAACTGTTGTATGCAGCAACTTCGTTCAGCAACAACAACGGGAGTGCCTTTGGCGGCTTGACCGCAGATACTGTTTTCCTGAATAGTTTGGGTAGTATCTTGATGTTCGTTTCACGTTTCGTTCCCATCGCAGCCATCTTGTATCTGGCAGAAAACATGGGTGCCAGAAAGAAAACCGTTCGTAATGAAGGAACCTTGTCAACCACGAGTCCAGTCTTTGTCACGATGCTAATCATTGTGATCATCGTGATCGGTGCACTGAGCTTTTTACCAGCGATGGCTTTAGGACCAATCGCAGACTTTTTTACAACGAAATAGGAGAGAGAAAAAATGAAAAAAATCTATCAATGGGCGATCGGCGAATCCTTTAAGAAATTGGATCCTCGCCAACAAATCAAAAACCCCGTGATGTTTGTGGTTTACCTAGGGGCGATCTTGACAACGATTTTATGTTTTCAAGAACAAACGGTCCCGTTGTGGTTTAGCATCAGTGTGACCGTCTTCTTATGGTTGACTATATTGTTTGCCAATTTTGCCGAAGCAGTGGCAGAAGGGCGCGGCAAAGCACAAGCAGATAGTTTGAAGCAAGCCAAAAAAGACATCATGACCTACAAAGTCATGTCCTTGGAAGATGTCGCCAAAGAGGCTTTTGTTGAAGTCCGTTCCTCCGATTTGAAAAAAGGCGATTTGGTTTATGTTCCTTCTGGCGAACAAATTCCTGCCGATGGGGATGTCGTGGAAGGTGCTGCTTCGGTGGACGAAAGTGCCATCACAGGAGAATCAGCACCTGTCATTCGTGAATCTGGTGGCGACCGTAGTGCAGTCACGGGAGGAACCTTAGTCGTTTCCGATTACTTGGTCATTAAAGTGACCGCTGAAAATGGTCATTCTTTTTTGGATAAGATGATTGCGATGGTGGAAGGGACACAGCGGAAAAAAACACCCAATGAGATTGGCTTGCAGCTGTTCTTAGTGACACTGACCATCATCTTCTTGGCTGTTTCCATCACATTGATTCCCTTTACTGATTTTAGCAGTCAGTTATCTGGTCGGGGAACGGCGATTTCCAGTGTGATCGTGATCGCTTTACTGATTTGTCTCGCACCAACCACGATCGGCGCCTTGATTTCCTCGATTGGGATCGCTGGAATGAGCCGTTTGACCAAAGAAAACGTCATCGCCATGAGTGGACGCGCGATTGAAGCTGCAGGAGATGTGGATGTTTTGCTGCTGGATAAAACAGGAACCATTACTCTGGGAAACCGCCGTGCCAGCGAGTTCTTGCCGGTACCGGGGGTCACCGCCAAAGAGTTAGCAGATGCAGCGCAGTTGGCATCTTTTGCCGATGAAACGGCAGAAGGACGCAGTATCGTAATTTTAGCCAAAGAAGCCTTCAATATTCGTGAACGGGTATTTCAGCAAGCTGATGTCCATTGGATCGATTTTAGTGCCAAAACACGGATGTCTGGGATCGACTATCGTGGTGATGAGATCCGTAAAGGAGCTGCTGATACGATCAAGCAATACGTGACGGCAAAAGGGCAGACCTATCCCACTGCATGTGACGAGATTGTGGAAAAAGTCGCTAAAGCTGGTGGAACCCCATTGGTCGTAGTGAAAAATGGCCAGGTACTCGGGGTCGTTTATTTAAAAGACATCGTGAAAAATGGCGTCAAAGAAAAATTTGCCGACATGCGAAAGATGGGCATCAAGACGATCATGATCACTGGAGACAACCCTTTGACGGCAGCTGCTATTGCTGCGGAAGCGGGCGTCGATGATTTCTTAGCCGAAGCAACACCAGAAAACAAAATGAACCTGATTCGCGAATATCAGGAAAAAGGGCATTTGGTGGCGATGACGGGGGATGGAACCAACGATGCACCCGCACTCGCCCAAGCCGATGTGGCAATGGCGATGAATACCGGTACGCAAGCAGCCAAAGAAGCGGGCAATATGATCGACCTTGATTCCAGCCCAACCAAATTACTGCAAGTAGTCCAAATTGGTAAACAGCTGCTGATGACCCGTGGGGCATTGACGACCTTTAGTATCGCGAATGATATCGCCAAATATTTCGCAGTGATCCCTGTCCTGTTTTATGCGATTTATCCAGAACTTGCAGCGCTGAATATTATGAATCTTGGTAGTCCCTTGACGGCGATTTTGTCCGCAGTCATTTACAATGCAGTCGTGATCATCGCCTTGATCCCTCTGGCGTTAAAAGGGGTCAAATACCAAGAAAAACCAGCCAGCCAAATGCTGCGGCACAATCTTGTCGTCTACGGCCTAGGCGGCATCATCGCACCATTCATTTGTATCAAGCTAGTAGATTTGCTTTTGTCAGCTGTTCTACTATAAGAGAAGTCCATCAGAGTCAAAGAGTCATTTAGGAGGAAAACATGATGAAGAACACCCTCTTTGCCAGTATCAAATTTTTACTATTTAGTACCGTGCTATTTGGCGGTCTCTATACATTGTTGGTCACCGGTGTCGGACAAGTCTTTTTTGCCCATCAAGCCAATGGCAGTCAAATCGTGGAAGGTGGAGAGGTCAAAGGGTCTGAGCTGCTTGCGCAACCCTTTGACCAAGCAGGTTACTTCCAAGGCCGTGATCAAACTGTTTCACAATTGTCGCCCTATGATCCGACCCAAAAAAAGACTGTAGCTGAGCGGACAGCGGCGTTACTGGCAGAAAACCCAACCCAAACCAGTGTGCCGATCGATCTCGTGACCGCTTCGGGTAGTGGCGTTGATCCTGATATCAGTGTCGAAGCGGCACTTTTTCAACTGCCGCGGATCGCTGACACAAGAGGCATCGATGAACAAACAATTCATGATATAATAAACAGAAATAAAGTAGCTGATCTGTTCTCCACGAGAGAATATGTCAATATCATGACCTTGAATCAGCAGCTCGATCAATTACCCGAAGAATAGGGGGAAGCATCTATGAGTGAAAACAACCAGCAGACGATCCCAGAAGAGATGCTGCTGCAAGCCGGATTTGGCCCCAAACGTGGCAAGCTGCGGGTATTTTTCGGTTTTGCTGCCGGTGTCGGAAAAACCTATACGATGTTAACCGAAGCCCATGAGTGTTTGCTCATGGGCAAAAATGTGGTGATCGGCTATATCGAACCCCACAAACGTCCCGATACCAATCGATTGCTTGAAGGGTTACCACAAGTACCATTAAAGCAATACCAGCACAAGCAATTGACCCTATATGAGCCGGATATCGATCGACTGATCCAACTAAAACCAGATATCGTCTTGATCGATGAGTTAGCACATACCAATCCCATTGGTGCGCGAAACAAAAAACGTTACCAAGATGTTGATGAACTTTTGCATGCAGGAATCACCGTCTACACGACCATCAATGTCCAGCATATCGAAAGTCTGAATGACATCGTGGAAAAGGTCACGGAAGTGGAAGTCAGAGAAACTGTACCCGACACCTTTTTCCAGCACGCCAGCTTACGAGTGGTGGACGTTGAACCAGACGAACTGATTGATCGGTTGGAACAAGGCAAAATCTATGCCGATGAAAATGCCAAGCGGGCACTAAAAAACTTTTTTACGCCAGAAAAACTTGATCATTTACGTGGATTAGCGATCCAAAAAGCTTCCAATCATATCAATCAAATGAACGGCGGTCGAAAACGAGTCCAAAGCAAGCTTTTGACGATTATTGATGATCGCTTGCCGAAAATGGCAGAGAAATGCATTCGTTGGACCGCCCGCTTAGCCCAAGGAGTGGGGGCGGAATGGACGGTGATTCAAGTTCGATCGTTAGATGATACACCTACCGAGGTGCCATTGGCAGAGCGTTTGGGAGCAGAAGTCATCAACATCGAAGCGGATGACAGTTTTGAGACCATCGTAGAGTATGCCAAAATGACGGGTGCCAGTGACATTATCATGGGGAAACAGGTTTCTCAGAAGTGGTTCCAAAAATTGTTTGTCGAGGATTTAGAAGACCGCTTGATTCGGCGCCTTGATGACATTGAGATCCATTTGATTCCTTTTAAAGAAAAAATGCAGCGACCACGGCTGACGTTTTCGCAATTATTTGAAGGCGGCGGTCGAGATTTCAGCTTGACCTTTGGGCTGATCATGCTCGCTACCATAGTGACAGAAGGAATGCAGTACTTACATTTCGGCGATCAGAATTTGATGCTGGTTTATATCTTTTTTGTTCTCTTAGTGGCACGTTACACGAGTGGCTATCTATGGAGTGCCATGGCATCAATCATTAGTGTCCTTTCTTACAACTGGTTCTTTGTCGAACCTTTGTATTCCTTGACGGTCTATAAAGCAGGCTATCCAATCACATTAGTGATCATGCTGATCGTTGCCTTAATGATCAGTAATTTGATGGTTCGATTGAAGACCCAGGCAGAAAATGCCAAGGAAAAAGAGCATCAAATGGAGATATTGTATGAGTTGAACAAACAATACATGGAAACGCGGAATGAGCAAGACATTTATGAAAGTACGACCACCTATTTGGCACGCTTACTCCAGCGAGAAGTGGCGTTATATGACAGAGAAGGTCACTTGAGAAGTCTGCATTCTTCAAGAGAAACATTGTCTCAACTAACTGGCAAGGATGAGAAAGCCGTCGCTTTTTGGGTCGTGAAAAATCAAAAAGAAGCCGGTCGCGGCACAGATACTCTGATTGGTGCCAATGGATTTTACTTGCCGATCGTTTTAAACGGCAAACCACTAGGCGCCCTTGGGGTAGAACGCAACGAGGAGCATCAGTTGGCCAATAGTCAATTGAATTACTTGCGCCTTGTGATCACCCAAATTGCTACCGTGTTGGAGCAAGTCTCTCTGGCGAGTGAGAAAGAACAGATCCAATTAGAAAACGAACGGGAAAAAGTCCGCAGCAATCTACTGCGTGCGGTTTCTCATGACTTGCGGACGCCACTGACGACGATTTCTGGCATTGCCGAAACATTGAGCGAAACCGAAGGCGCGATCAAAAAGGAAACGAAACAAAAGCTGCTAGGAGATATCCAAAGTGAATCCCAGTGGTTAATCCGCATGGTCGAAAACTTACTGTCGGTGACCCGCATCAATTTGACTAACATGGCGGTCAAGCGCAGTGAAGAACCAATCGAAGAAATTATCGAAGCGGTTTTAACGCACCTAAAAAAAGTCTATCCGCAACAAAAAATCATCGTGAAGATGCCCGATCAGCTGATTTTTGTCAAAGTCGATCCAATCTTGATCGAACAAGCCTTGTTTAATTTGATTGAAAATGGCGTACGCCATGGAACCGCCGATACACCGATTTTCTTGCGAGTTTTTCAGGAGCAAGAAGTGGTCATTGAAATCGAGAACCAAGGGGAGATCCCCCTAGGGCAATACCAAAAAATCCAAGCGAATTTGACTAATGACACCGAAGTGCCGGTGGATTCCAAAAATGGACTAGGCATCGGACTGAGTATCGTTAAAACCATCATCCATGCCCATGAAGGCAAATTGGCGATCGAAACGAAAGCTGGCAGTACCATCTTTCGTATTTATTTAAAGCAGTAAGGAGGAAGAGCATGCAGCGACATTTTTTATTGATTGAAGATGATTCGAATATCGTTGATTTTATGGAGGTCGTCTTGCAAAGAGAACACTACAACTTTACGTCAGTTGGCACGGGCATGGAGGCATTGATGCTCTTGCAGGAAGAAACTATCGACTTCATCTTGCTGGATCTGGGCTTACCGGACATTGACGGCATGGAGCTGTTGAAAATCATTCGTAAGCGCATGAACACACCGATCATCGTGATCTCTGCCCGCAAAGATGAACAAGACAAAGTGCAAGCGTTAGACCTCGGTGCCGATGATTATGTAACAAAGCCCTTCAGTACTAATGAATTATTTGCCCGTATCCGCACGGCATTGCGGCACAAGGAGTCAGCTGCCTTTAGCAGCAGCCCGATTCTCGTAAACAAGGAGTTAACGATCGATTTTGAGAAGAAAATCCTGTACAAGAATCAAAATGAGATCCATTTGACCAAAAACGAATACCGTATCATGGCAGTAATGTTCAAGAATTTAGGTAAAGTCGTCACTTACGATACGCTGACCAGTGAAGTCTGGGGACCTTTTGCAGCGGATGCACAAACCTTACGAGTCAATATCTCAAACATTCGCAAAAAAATCGAAACCAATACGCTGCAGCCAGAATATTTGATCACTGAAATCGGCGTCGGGTATCGCTTGCGGGAGTATCCAGCAGAATCTTCTGTATAAGTTCGATTCAATCCTAAACAGCCTCCTCCTAAAATTTAGGAGGAGGCTGTTTACTTTCATTGCATCAATGACCATAGTATCCACTGCTTTATACCATTTGACAGTGCCAATCGAAGGGAAGATGGGACTGCACGAAGGGAAAAATAATCAATCATGTTGCTCATTCAAATTTTGTATATTTGTCCTATATGTATTGCTGGGAAATATGTTGTTTGATCAGTTATACTTTTTTTATTAAACAGTTTCCAAAGGGTTCGTTAACTAACAGGTAGAAAAAAAAAGGAAAAAGAGCAGCATCAACGATGCCACTCCATGGTGTTTTCGATTTCATTGGTATCAGAATCCAGTTGTTCAGAAACGATGGTAAAGCCGTTTTTGAGATAAAACGCAATAGCAGCTGTATTTTTTTGGTAGACATTCAGAGTCAGCTTCTCGTGTTCTGCTTGTACTTTTTGTAAAAGCTGCTTGCCAATGCCGTGGGCACGATAGTCTTTCAAAACGAAAATACCAGCGATATAATCACCCAACATCCCGATGAAGCCGACGGGATGATCATCCACCGAATAGGTGTAAATAAGGGCATCAGAGAAGGCTTTTTTCACAAAATCATAGTTATCTTGCCAATGGGCAGCCGAAATAAAGTCATGGGCATCCAAATTACTTTGCAGCCAAATCTGGGCGATGGTTTCTAATTCAGAATCAGTAAATTGGGTCACTTGTTGTATCATGAGAACCTCCGTTTTTATTCAGTATAGCATAGGTATATTGCTGATTGCTGCGAATCGCGGCACTTTTGTAGGCAATTGGTCAGGAGACGAACCGCTTGATAAGTAACGAAGGTTAAATGACGAAGAAAAGCAATCTTTTTCGTTGAAATATTCTAACAATTTCGTTTCAGCTAGATGTCAATTTCTTGCAGCCAGATGTTATTTGTGTGAAAACAGCCCCAAGAATGAAATCTTTCGGTATGCTAGAGAAAGCGATAAGACACATCTAGTTAAGGAGAAAAAATGAAAAAGACACTTTTGGTTGCAAGTTCACTTGTTTTGCTGACGCTGCCTGTCGTGACGGTATCCGCAGACAGCTTTGATCAGAAGATCCAGCAGCAAAATGAAAAAATCAATGACATAAAAAATGAATCTACCTCATTAGAATCACTGAAACGCTCCACAGAGGCAGAGATTCAATCGATTGAAGGAGAAATCCAAGCAATCCTACAAAAGAAAACGACGACGGAAGAAGAAGTCAATGCCTTGGCACAAGAGATCCAAGTCCTTGAAGAAAAAATCATCAAGCGCACAGAGGTACTGGCGAATCAAGCGCGTGACATTCAAACGTCGGAACCTTCCAATCGGTTGTTCCAAAAAATCGTTGATGCTGAATCCATCGGAGAAGCCATTCAACGGGCGATCGCTTCAGTAACGATCATGAATGCCAGCAATAGCATCGTCGAACAACAGCAAGAAGATATCGCAACGAGCCAGCAATTGGAAAAAGAGTTGCAGGAACAATTGGTTGTGATCGAAGAGCAGTCAAACGCATTGCAAGGAAAACAAGCGGAATTAGCTGATGTCAAATTGAATCAAGAAGTTGAACTAGCGGACCTTGCCTTGGCATTGAACACCGAAGAAGAGAAAAAAGACCGATTGGAAGCGGACCAAGCAGAAGCAAAACGGCAACGAGAAGCAGCGTTGAAGCAACTGGCTGAGCAAGAAGCACAAGAAGCAAAAGCGCGCAAAGAAGCAGAAGAAGCAGCAAAACGCCAGCAAGCAGCAGAAGCCGAGTCAGCTAAAACTGCTGAAAATCCTGCCGTTCAACAAGCAGCAGTGGCAGCAGCACAGCCGAAGACGGAAGCAGCAGTGGCGCCAGAAACATCGGTGGCTCCAGAAAAAACTGCAGCTACTCCTGCACCTGTGCAGCAAGCAACTGAGCCAAAAGAACAAGCAAGCACAGGTGGATGGCAAATGCCAGTCGATTCGGTTCATATTTCGAGTCGTTTTGGGTATCGAACAGATCCAACAGGGGCATCAGGAAATCAACATAATGGCATCGACTTTACCGGGGGGACAGGAACACCGATCTATGCGATTCAAGCAGGCGAAGTTGTCGAAGCGGGCTATGGTCCGTCAACTGGTAACTATGTGATCGTCAAACATGCCAATGGCATTTACAGCTACTACATGCACTTTAGTACACTGCCAGCTGTCTCGGTCGGACAAAGCGTCTCAGCTAGACAATATGTAGGCGGTATGGGAACGACTGGAAATTCAACTGGCGTCCATCTACATTTAGGGATGTCAACAAGCTTATGGTCAGGATTCTTTGATCCGGCACCAGAATTGGGCTTATAATAGTCAGAAAATCCGCAGAAGCGAACAGGCTTCTGCGGATTTTTTGGTTGCTATTCTTTTACGAAGTCTCAATTGGCTCAGCGCCAAAAGCGGGTCATCTCCGCTTTGTCTTTCAGGTTGAAAGCGATCATGTCTTCAATCAATGCTTGATCGATCGGCTCAGTCCACTTGATGCGAAAAATGTTATCCGTATGGCTGTAGCCAGCTTTTTCAATGGCATCGATAAACTGTTCAAGACACTTGGTTTCTGGAGAGACAGAAAAGTGCGGTTTTGAAACGCTGAAACCGATAATAAAGGTTTCATGTGCGGTGAACATCGGCTGATTCCATTTAATGACTGGAACGAGGTCAGGAAATTTCTTGGTAATAGCGGCAAATAAGGCACGCAGTTTTTCTTGTTTTACTGGATCTTCAATGCTGGTTAAGTAAGTTTCTAATACATCCACTGGGAGATCTCCTTTCGTTTTAAGGAACGAGTACAGGCAATGTCGATTAATAAAAATAACGCATGTTTGAAATCAACTATTTTGTTACTTAGAGTGTACTGTAAAGTTAGTAAGTTGACAAACCTGTTGCCTTGCATGGGGGATAAAGCCTTCAGAAACAAACATTTTTTGCAAAAAGTAACGCTAAAAACAACTTTTTTTCTGCTCGAACAAAAGCCAAACATCAGGAACATTCCAGTATTATCCTGCAAGGTTCCTTGAGATCAGCTTAACTTTTCAGAAACAACAAATGAAAAAGCAGGTTATTTTCAGAGAAAACTTTCAAAAAGAAATCGGTTGCATTCAACAAGAATTCTGCTAGAATATAACTTGTTCGAACAAGTTGTTGAGCGAAAGCAAAAAGAAAGGAGGAGGACTTGTGACCAAAAGGAAACCGGTAACCCAAGCAGCCAAGAAAGAATATGCAAACAAAAGTATGCGGTTTAATCGTTTTTTACTTTTTCGTTACATGACTGCGATCTTTTTCTTTGTCAATCTTTATTGGACCATATTGAGTCTGTCTCAATGGACATGGGCTGGTTTGATTCCCATTGCCTTATTGATCGTTGATGGACTTATACTTATTGAACAAACTCAAAAATATTGGCAGCAATCGAATCGTTTACTGGTGACAAAAATCGGATATTGGCTCCAATTCGGTGTCAATCTGATTGCAATTCTATTTATTTTGATCGGACAGCAAGCAACATTGATTCCTTTTATGAATCAATCGGGTAGAGGCATCTTACTTGCCTTGTTTACTGTCGGCATGATCGCGTGCCTGTTCATCCAGCGTAAAGCGTGGTTGATCGAGCATGACCGCGACAAATATTTCACGTATTTGACTACATTTGAAACTCAAGGAGGAACAGTCAATGGATTCAGAAAATAACAAAATGTTTGCCTTCTTGGACCGCTACTTAATGGGTCCAATGGGGAAAATCTCACAATTACGGATCGTTCGTGGGGTCATGGCAGCCGGGATGGCGTCGATTCCTTTCACTATTGTAGGATCTATGTTCTTGATCATCAGCGTTTTACCCCAAAGTTTTCCTGTATTAGAGGGCATTTGGAGCACATCATTTGATAAAGTAGTTAATCTATATATGCTGGGTAATACTGCAACAATGGGGATTTTAGCACTATATTTTTGTATTGTCTTTGGATATGAGTATACTAAGATTCAAGCACAAGAAGAAAAACTTGTTTTAAGTCCAGTCAATGGGGCATTGCTTTCAATGATGGCGTTCTTTATGTGCTTACCGCAACTAGTGTTTGAAGGCGGAGTAGCCACGCTAGTAGAAGTGATTTCTGACGATCAAAAAATCATTAATGGTTGGGAAATCGGAGGAGGCGTTACTCGTTTAGGAACAACTGGGATCTTTACAGCGATCATCATGGCGATCATTGCGGTAAAAATCTACGCGTTTTGTGTGAAGCGCAATATTGTCATCAAAATGCCTGATACAGTGCCTACAGGTGTTTCTTCCTCATTTACTGCTTTGATTCCTACAGCGCTAATCGCACTTACTGTAATCGTCATCAATGGTGTATTAGTCGCAATGGGCACAGATATTTTCAAAGTCATTGCGATTCCTTTTAGTTTCGTGACGCAATTGACCAGTACCTGGGTCGGACTACTTGTTATCTACTTCTTCATGCATGCGCTCTGGATCGTGGGTATTCATGGGGCAACGATCGTGACCTCATTTTTGACGCCAATCGTATTGTCGAATATGGTGGAAAACCAAAATGGTGCCAACATTGCCTTTGCGGGTGAGTTTAACAATAGTTTCGTAACGATCGGTGGTTCAGGAGCGACGTTAGGAATGGTGATTTTCATCGCCTTCTTTGCAAAATCAGCGCAGTTAAGTGCTTTAGGAAAAGCAGCGATCGTGCCATCCTTCTTCAATATCAATGAACCGATTTTGTTCGGGATGCCAGTGGTATACAACCCGTACACAGCGATCCCATTCTTCTTAGCACCGATGGTTTCAATGTCCGTTGCTTATTTTGGCATCAACTTAGGCTTTGTTAACCCACCGATTGCCCAAGTAGCGTGGCCGACCCCAATTGGCTTATCCGGCTTTATTGGTTCAGGTGGTGACTGGCGTGCCTTTGTCTTAGCAATCATCTGTGCAGTCGTTGCTTTCTTGATTTGGTTCCCATTCATCAAAATGTATGATGGCAAATTATACAAGGACGAACAAGCAAACGCAACGAAGGCATAATCTTTCCGTTTTTTTGATAAGCCGGCTATGAAAAATAGCTGGCTTTTTTTACGCCAAAGACGATAATAGTAGTAGAGAATCGCAAGGAAAGGAGTAGGCAGATGACGAAACTCAGTATTGAAGACTTAGCAGCAGAATTGATCAGAAAGATCGAAGCTGGTGACATTGGAAATGAGCAGGGGAAGATGCCTAGTGAACGAGAGCTTTTGGCAATTTATCCAGTTTCTCGTTATACGTTACGCCAAGCCCTCAATAAGTTGAGCAAGATGGGCTGGATCTACCAGATGCAAGGCCGCGGCTCGTATATTCGTTTTCATAACAACCAAAAACCGACCATTGAACAAGGAGATCTTGGCTTCAATGAAGACTTGACCCGGGGCGAGAAAAACATTCGAACGGTCAAAGCCTCAAAGCGACTGGTCAAAGTATCAGAGGCGTTGTTTCTCCCAAGTCAAAAACAATTTGCGAAAGATCAGCACTTTATCGAAGTCCAACGGTTTCGCACGCTAGATGACAAACCGTATTTGATTGAACGTTCCTATTATATACCTGAAATCGTAGGGGAGATCTCCGAAACAATGATGGAGGGGTCAATGTTCCAAGCTTTGGCAGAAGAAAAACAACTGACAGTCGCCTTCATCGACAAGTTCATTCAAAGCAAACCGTTATCACAGGAACAAGCTGCGTTCTTTCATCTAGAAGAAGGCATGCCCGCATTGATCGTACGAGATGACAGCTATCTGAGAAATGGGGAGCTATTAGCCTTTTCGATGATCCATTATGATTATCGGATGGCGACATTATACATGCATAAAAAGTTATTCGTTTAAAGCAAACTGATTTTCAAGAAACGGTTCTTTCTTTTTTTGAAGGCAAGAGAAAAGCAGCCCATCAGGGAGAAAAAAGACTTACAGTTGCAGATCGGTAGACAGGAACCGGCTTTCAAACTGAGAGAAAAGGGATCGCTTCCAATAGATGAAAGATGACTGAGCAGTAAAACTATATAATAGGTAAAGAATCGATCAGCGACCTTGGCTTATAAGGTCGCTGATTTTTTTTGAGGGGATTGATCGGCGGTTAGGAAGGCGTGATTGTTGATTTAAGATAAAGATCGTTTAAAGAAGACCATTCGTTTCCTTAATACGAGGATATTTTGCTCAATTTTTAACAATATCATGTGGATAAACGACTTGCTCTGACAAATATTTCATCAAGTGAAGAAATATCTGATTTTTCAATCTGTTTTTGCTTTGATACTATCAAATAGACAACAGATGTTCTGCGAACGGAAGCCGTCTTTTCGTTTAATGGCTATTTTATTGAGAAACAGGCCGATTCACTGACTTGATTTCTATCCTCCAAAATAAATGGAGGTCGTGGAAATCATGGGGTGTGGTGGTTTTGCTTTCTTTTTTTGAACGAATGATGGCAAGAAGGAAACGGACATCACTGCTCAAAAGGTCACAGCAGAAATGTCAGCTCGTTTGAAAAAAGACCGAGGTTAGAACAGCCAAAGTGCAACTTTTCACGAAAGTAGACGTTCAAGCAGACCAATTTGTAGACACACTAAATTGTTAACGAATCAAATCATCGATGAGTGAGGAATCAGGAGGGGTAACATGGCATTATTTCGCAAAAAGAAAGATGAAGAAACTTACGAAGGCGTTCATGTCTACGACGAGGAATATGATGAAGAAGAGTACGACGAAGACGAGTACGATGATGAAGAATATGATGACGATGAAGAATATGAGGACGACGAGTACGAGGACGATGAGTACGAGGATGAAGAATACGAGGAAGACGAGTATGACGATGATGCCCAAGAAGAGCTGCTGGCATTAGAAAATACCGTTTCACAACTGACCAAGACCGTCGAACATTTGACCAAGCAATTGGAAAACAAACAAGAATCCATCAATCGGATGGCTTCGCAAGCGACGCAACAAGAAAGTATCATTTATGAAAACAAGCAGCTGCAAATGCGCTACAACGAGTTACAGCAGCAGTTAAAAGAAGCAGAACGTCAACAAGAAGCCCTCAAAACCAATTATGAGCAAGAAATTGAGCAGTTGACGAGTCAAGAAGACGAATTGATCGAAGTAGAAGAAGAGCTCGAACAATTGCGTCAAAGAGAAGATGAACTGCTAAAAGAATTAGAAGAGAAAAGCAAGCAAGTGGAAGCTTTTGAAGAAAAAGCGATTCATTTAGAAGAAAAAGCGGCGATAATCGAAAACTACAAATTAAAAGAAGTCGAAAGCATGCGCCGGATCACTTCGCTTGAAAATGAAAATCAACAGTTGAACTTGCGCTTGCAAGAAGCGGAAGCGAAATATCGGGATCTCGAACGTTCAAGAGTCGAACAATTGGCAGATAAGAATGTCTTACAGCGTGACTTGGAACGTGAGCTGGCAAAGGTCGAACAAATGAAGGACGAGCTGGCGACGATTTTGATCGAAGCAAAAGAAAAAGCACGGGAAACCGCTGCTGAAGCAGAACTGGAAGCCGACAGAAGACGTCAGATGGCGGAAAATGAAGCCCACAAGATCATTTCAGAAGCATCGATGGAAGTGATGAAAATCCGTCAAGAGATCAAGCAATACCAAGAACGACTTACGACGTTTCATCATGAATCGAAAGGGTTGTTTGAGCAGTTGATCCAGCATAGCAAAGTGTTGAATCTTCCAGACTAAAAAGAAGGTTATGAGTCGGAATAGACGAAAAGGTCTGCTAAATAATTTCCGAGAGCGACACGACAAAGGAGGGAAACCCACTAGGACCATATGTGCTGTATAAGAAATCACAAGCAACAACTACGACTTGATTTCTTATGAGAATGTTGGTCATTGGGACGAATGTGACGAATGATATTTTAAAAATTGCCATCTATCCAACCTTGAGTCCAAATCTTGAGGAATTATTTTACAAACAAGAGGCACTTCCATCAGTAATCACTGCCTGCGACAACCTCTATCAAAAAAAGTGGCCGCTCAAATCGTCGATTCGCAAACAAGTGACGCATTACTTTGAGCAATTTTATTCCATCGAAGCCTTCACTCATCATATCGAGATGGAGATCTTACGGAAAAAAATCGATTACTCAAAATTACGCATTCCCTTGGAACAGCAATTTCCTCAGTTTGTGTGGACGCAAATCGGCATCAATCATGTGTCCGATGAGAAAAGCAATTTGTTTTTGGAGTTTGTACCAATCGCATACACAGAAGAAGAGTTTCCCTTTACGATGCAGTTGCATGCTAGCTTGCAGCAGCAAGCCCCCGCTGGTGTAAGTGATGCGAACGACTTTAAAGAGCAACTGGTAAAAATCGTACAAAGCGTGATCGACGAACAAAATGTCACGTTTGTGAGTCGCCCGAAAGCGCAAGTCCATGAAGAAAAACGTCAGGGCAAAACCAATGTAGTGAAAAAAGAACTGGAAGACACGCTCGAGTTCCAAAAGGTCAGTGCGGATGAGCCACCAAAGTTCAAAAAGAAAGTTCGAAAAAAAAGCAGCAAAAAAAACAGTCAAAAAAAGCCAAGCAATTGTCCAAAGTCAACGCCAATGAATTAGCGTTGGAGGAAGAGGCGAAACGAGAACGAGCAAGCAAAGAGCGCTTGCGCTTGGCCAATCAAAAGCTTGAGATCTACATCGAAAACTTAGAAGCCTCTTTGATCAAAAATAGTATCCACTATTTAAATAGCTTGACCGATGAAGAAGACGAGAACTGGCATACGCAATTGAAAATCAGCTTACGAGAATATACCTATCTTTTTCAAAAAGCCAAATACCTCGAACAGGTTTGGCGCATCAATGACAATCTCGTACAAAAGATCGAAAAAATGACCTTGAACGAAAAAGAATTGACCTATGAGAGAGGGCAAGTGCAGCAAGTGGTCGACAACAACCTATCTGCTAAAGATATCAGTTTGGTTTTTTATGAATGCAGCGTGATTGAGTCACGAGTCAAATTGTATGAGCGACCATGGTTTAGAAAACCTTACGCACGCATTATGAAGATGGACTATGACAATCTTTTACGAAAAGCTGCTTACTTTGATCTTCTCCAAAGCGAAAGCTATCTATTAGAAAAAAAAGCATTGATCGAAGGCAATACAGACGTTAGGAGCAGTCTATGAGAACCCAAAAGCAAAAACAACGATTCTTATTCTTATACCGCATCTACTTTATTGCTTCTTTGATCCCATTAGCGGTATTTTTGCAGCTAACCGCCTATTTTTATCTCTCTGCCTTTCGAGAATATGTCACTATCAGTCACTTGTTTTTACTCGCTCTTTTGCTAGGTTTTACGATGTATTTGCGGAACAATGCCTTTCATTATCAATTGCTGCTTGTGCAGCTTGAGAAAAATGAAAGCAAAGACCATGAACGACCAAAAAAAGGCACCAGCAAGAACAGCCCCAAGGAGGAGGATCAAGAAGATGAAAAAGCCCAGAAGAAACGTAAAAAGTCTGTTAGCGATCGGAGCATTTATCGGAATCATCAATAATCAAACGATTTCTGAAGCCATGGTTCGATCGATCTTAGGTGTAGAACCATCTACTTATATGGAAACCATCGATGCACAACGAGAAAGTCGTGGGCAATCGATAACGGATGCCCTCCGACCGGTCTCTTACGAAGGAGCTGACAGGATAACGGAGCAACTTGATACTCCTCCAGAACAAACAAAAGAAACCCTTCCAGAAGAAGCGGAGCAGGCCGAAAAAGGAACGGAAGTCCAAGTCGTAAATGATGTGGAACGACCGGCAGACGAGGGACAGACAGACGAGGAAGAGATGGAGAGCGGCTCGGATGAAACAGAAGACCAAGAGGCCGAAAATGTTCCGTCGACGCCAGATCCTTCAGAAGGCGATCAACAGCCGAATCAGCCTGCTGGACCTGAAACGAATGAGCAAGAAACCAACGATACCAACAGCAGCAACAATAGCGGAAACAACCAATCAAATGGGAATCAAACCAATCAGGACAAAGAAAAAGAGCCCGATCCAATCACTGAAGAACCCGAATCGCCGATCGATGAAGAAGAGCGGGAAAGCAACTTTCAGTTTTCGGTTTCACGTAATCTAACGACACAACAATTCATCAATGAGATTGGTTCTGACGCGCAAGATGTTGCCTATAACAATGATCTTTATGCCTCAGTGATGATCGCACAAGCCATCTTGGAGACCGGCTCAGGAAACAGCGCCTTATCCAGTCCGCCAAACCATAATCTTTTCGGCATCAAGGGCAGCTTTCGTGGGCAAAAAGTGACCTTCAATACGCAAGAAGATGATGGAAGTGGTGCGTGGTATACGATCTCTTCCAATTTCCGTAAATACCCAAGTTACCGTGAATCCATCGAAGATTACGCTCGCTTACTAAGAGGAGGCATCACTGGCAACCCGCGCTTTTATGCCCCCGTTTGGAAAGAAAATGCCCCAACTTATCGGGAAGCAACTGCGTGGTTGACAGGGCGCTATGCTACGGACATCCATTATGACCAAAAGCTGAATGCGTTGATCGAGGCCTATGATCTAACCATTTATGATAATGAGCCGACCGAAGAGATTTTGGAAGAGATTGAACGCACACGTGCACACGCAATCGAAGCAGCCCGCAAGGAAGAAGCGGAGACGACCCGTTCGTTGTTTGAAGACTTGCAAAGAAGCGCGGCAAATCGTCGAGGCTCAGGGAATTTGCCAGCATCCATTCGGACCGTCAAGGATCGCTTGCAGGAAAATGCCAATGCCAATACTTATGCAAACCAATTAAGAGGGATGGAACGAGCGGGCAGCGAGGTAGATGCCAATGAGTAATCAGTCGCAAGCACCTAGAAGAAAAAAACGTCCGCCACAGCCTGCCAAACGTGAAAAAAAACGAGACCAACCAGAGGATACACCGAGAAATCCCCGAATCGAAAAGTTTCAGGCGCAAGGAAAGCAAGCCAGCCCTTCTAGTGGCAAGAAACGACCAAAAAAGCCGACCCAAAAAGAACCGACAGGACAGGCGCCTGTGAAAAAGAAACGAAAAAAAGCGGCTGGTACAGCGAATCGCCCCAAATTACCGACCGAAAAGCAGCGTCCTAGCAAGCAAAAAGAAAGAGCAGCTGCCAGTACGACCAGTGAAGCACCACGCAAAAAGAAAAAGCGTCCACCGCAGCAAGCACGTCCAAGTCAGCACAACGAGCAGGGGAAAATCAAAAAATCAAGTCATCCTAATGCCAAATCAAAAGGGACCCACAAGCACGGCAAAAAACCAGCGGAAGTTTCCCAGAAACGACGTCCCCCGCAAAAAGGCAAAGCCGCGACGAAGAAACCAACAGCCAAAAAGAAATCTGGCAATCTCGTACTGAAAATCATCTATCTGATTTTCTTGGTTTGTAGCATGACTGTCCTATTTACGTTTATCGGCTTATATGTGACTGATCAAA
Source organism: Enterococcus sp. AZ179 (assembly GCF_050498885.1). Taxonomy (NCBI): domain Bacteria; kingdom Bacillati; phylum Bacillota; class Bacilli; order Lactobacillales; family Enterococcaceae; genus Enterococcus; species Enterococcus sp. AZ179. The sequence goes on from NZ_JBMHEO010000001.1 coordinate 2,923,194, forward strand.
ACGAAATGACAGTTTTTAATCATCGGGTGGTGCGTTTATCAGATAATGGGATGGCGAATCTTGACAGCTCCGCATTACGCACACAAGATTTGATCATTTTAAGAGAACAAGCCTTCACTCAAGTACAGCCAAACGGGCTCGCGGTCTTTACAAATGGCTCAGGAACCGGCTATATTGCTCGCCGAGTACTATCGATCGAGGCTGACGAAGAGCAGGGCTATCATTTATCCGTCATTGGTGATGGACAGGCATTTGGGGAAGAAGCCATCGAAGCAGACCGTTTCGTTGGAGAAGTCTCAATGAGTATCAACCATGTAGCAGATGTGTTTCGTTTTATTGATCAAAACTTGATATTATCCATCATCTTCTGTGTATCATTGATCGCCTTATTCATTCTATTAGGCATTTATCTCTTTACTTGAGAGCCGTCATTACTTGAGAAAAGAGGAAACAAGGGTGCAAAAAAAAATAGTGTTAAGAAATAGTATCGCGGGTCTGCTTTTCTTTCTTTTGTTGCTTAGCATCTTGATTTGGCAGAATAATCAGTCTATTCATATTCGTCGATTAGCGGATGAAAATGAAGTGTTCGAAAAAATCGAGATTTTGGAAGAATGGCAGGAACGAATGACCCTTACAGGGACGACGATCCAACGATCCGTTCGGGTAATGAACGCTAGTGAAGTGCCAGTCTTTGTCCGAGCAAGCTTTGAAGAAGTGCTGCGCTATATCGCGCCAGACAGTGAGGAAGCAGCCTTTGAGCAGGCGGCTGATGCGAGTGATGCGCCAGACTTATTACCAGTACTGTCTCGCTTTGATGAAAACGAGATTTTAGCAAGAGGGTATCAGAACGTGACCCAGCAGATCCCAGAACTCATTGGAAATGCTCTTGATGGTCAAGTGATGGTTTGGATCAGCGATGAGACGATCGAAGAGTTGGCACCCACGCCTGCCTTGGATGCCTTCGATAGCGAAGAGGTGCAGGAGTTATTGGGGGAATTAGACGCTGAAGGACAGGATAATCCTGAGAACTTCTACGATCACACCGAGGGCAATGACGAAATGGAGGAGCAACCGTCATCAGACTTGATCGATGGTCCGCCAGATCTCTGGCAAGAACCGGTCCTTGTCGAAGCTCACTTCAGCTATTCCTTTCGACGAAACCAACAACCGGTCATGCAGAAAATGAGTGGGGAACTGCTGCTGCTCAATCCTGCTGATCCGGTTGCTGAGTGGACCTTTGAAGCAGCCAACTTGACCTATAGTTATTATCTTGAAGGGTATCGTTATTTTGTTCGAAACTGGGCGGAGTCGCAGCTAGCCAGCCCCTTTTCCACCAATGAAGAACCTACGGGATTCACGTATCTCGGAGAACAGGGAACGATTGACCAGTCGTCATTTGATTACACGACGACAGAATCTGGGTTAGGCAGTGCCTTTCAATTGCCAGAGATGATCAGTGCGTTTCCCGATGCTGCTGGCTTGTATCCGACCCAATCGGTGAAAACGCTAAGCAGCTTTGTCTCTGAAAGTCCCGCCCAGATCGACTCAGAAGCCATCATGATCGAATTCGGGTCTTTGAGCGATTACCGTCAGATCGATCGAAATACTTGGATCTATAATCCCGATGATGGCTGGTTTTATTATAGTTTTCCTTTGGACCGATCCTATCAAAGTGAAGACGGTTATGGCGTCACCCGTTCACTGATCGAACAAGTGATGATCGATACAAGTATCGCAGACGATAGCCATCTTGCCTACGAACTTTTACCAAAAGTCGAAGTCATTCAGGCTTCTGATCGACAATCACTAAAGGAGGTCTTTCAGTTAGACAATGATCGGCCAGAGAGTGCCACAGCGATCATCTATCGGCATTTGCACTCACTTCAATAAGTTGCTAGAAAATAAGTCAAGGAGAGATTCACGTGAAAATGGTCATTGAAGAAATTGAATACCGTTATTTTCTTCAATACGGGAAGTATTTGGATTATTTCTACCAACAATACATGCAAGCGAATGTCGAAGATCCTGATGTTGAAAAAGGGATCGCCGAGATTCAGCGACTGGTTGAAGAAGAAAGGTATCATTACATCAGGGAACGAATCCGCATTACACGCAAAGCCAAAAAAAGTATCCCATTAGCTGACTACCCTGATTTCAATAAACTGATTCACTGGGGGTTTACCCTTAGCAAATTATCTTTTCTTGACCCAGATACAAGTATCAACCACCTAGAAGAAAAGGATTCTCTTTGATCGGGACTAGGCAAAAAGCAGGTGATAAAACTGAAAAATGGCAGACATGCACATAGTGTACTTGATGAATCAGGGTTCAGCCTGGTTGAGATCCTTGGAGCGATCGTCATTCTCGGGATCGCAATGGTCATGATCGCCATGCTGATCATCCAAAACAACCTGATCCTTAGTTACAATACCCGAATGGAAGAGGCCATCGCAGCACGAGATGATGTCAAGGAATGGCTAATCTACCGGGCACAGACTCAAGACTTGGCGGATTTGAATATCGGAATCTTTACGGCTAGACCTTCTTGGATGATGGTCGATCCAGATGATCCCTCAGAAGTACGCCGACACCATTTGGTCCTCGATAATTCAGGGATTCAATACAATGCGCAAGGGCAACCGATGTATGAAGAAATCCCGATTGCTGTAGATGATCTCAATCGGGGCCGATTTATTCGCAAGGTGGTATACGATCATTCTGGCGCTCATTTGCCGCAGCCCTTGGTAAATTCGGAAGAAAATCGCCTCTATATGGGAACGTACTTGTCGGAGAATGAAGAAACCACCAACTATTTGGTCAAGGTCTCCATTCGCGAAGACCCCAGACATGGACTGCGAGAAGACAGTTACGACCGTCGTCAGCTCGGGCTCGGACTTATTATTCAGGTCTTCGATAAACAAACGGGCGCATTTTTGACAGAAACGTATCTGCATTGGGTAGTAGACTATTGAAAGGGCTGGCTGTTCTTGCGGAAGTTGCAAAGGAGGGGCGCAGATGAAGCATCGATTACAGGATGAGCAAGGAATCACGCTTGTCGAATTGTTAGGGGCGATGGTCATATTCGGCATCATCATTGCACTCTTTTCTGGGACACTCTTTTTGATCGTCCAAGCCTCTGTTCGTCAAGGTCGAATTGCTGCCTTTCAAGGGATAGCGAATGAAATCTTGGCGCAAGCAGACCAAATCGCCAAAATTGATGGTATCTATGAACATGCGGGGTATTTAGGAAAATATGATAGTCTTCTTTTCCACGAGGAACATATTGTCAAAACAATGCCCGAAGGAACCTTAGGGGCAACGATTACGGAAGAGGGCAGTCCGCGAATGGTTGTGACGGATATCACAGATACCAACAATATTCGTGCCAGAGTCTATGATACGAAAGATCCTACGATTAAGTTAAAGATCATTCAACAAAAAAATGAGAATGAAGCGACGTTGACCCATCACTATACGCCAAATTATCGCGATACGTTCAGTATCCAGACCAAGTTTTTCGTTTTATTTTACACGGAAACGATCAACTTTGCGGATTATTATGATGATTTGACTGGCTGGTGGCAGATGGAGGAGCTGGTCACTGATTACCACAAGCAGATTATCTATAAACGAGAATTTACGATCAATTATCGTGACAATGAGAAAGCAAGAGGGGGGGTACCCGGGAATGGACGATGGTAGACAAAATGAAGCTGGTTTTGCGCTGATTTATGCCCTCGCGGCGATCATTCTTTCCTCTTTGATGATTGGCTTGGTCTTCCTTGTTGCTCGAAATGTCAATTCACAAATTCGAACGATAGATAGCTTCCGTCGAGTGGAAGATGTACACGAATATTCCTTTCAACTCGCTTCTCAGGAGCTAAAACTGAGAATAGATGATTTCATCACTCGAACCATGCAGAATGGCGGCTTCTATTCTAATAATAATGAATGGCAAGACCATCTAGATAACGAATTGAGATTTGTGCTGGACGAAGTCGATGTGAATGAGACCATCGATGATACATTTTCTTTTACCTCCTCTGTCGTTGACTATGAATATAATGAGATCGCCCCTTATGTAATGACCAAATCTGGTGGGGAGCAAGGATGGATCCAATCCGCCTCGATGCTGCCAGATAAAACCAATCTTCAAATCATTATTCAAATTCAATCGCAAGTCACGGAGCAGACGCAATTGGCTGAAGGGCAACCGCGAGTACATACAGCTTCTGCCGAATATATCTATGAAATGCAGCTTGAAGAAGAAGACCTCGAACAAAGACAAACACAGCTGGATATTTGGCGAAACATTTTTTATCCCTATTACTTACCCTCTACAGCAGGGCAAGCTGTATCCGCCGATACTTGGGTTCGAAAATTGTTTGAAGTCGCCGATTTTCAACGCGCACGTCCATCGTTTGATTATCTCGCTTTTGAATCGGATGACTTCTTGCAATTCGGGTTTGCCAACAATGTCCTGCAAGATTTTCAAGACGGCAGATTTTTAGATTTTCGAACAAAGCCGATTCTTAATTGGCTGCATTTCGATGGTTCCTTTTTCTTTAATCATGGGGTCCAGATGGAAGGACAGGGAAGCGGGCAATTTTCGGCAAAAAGTCTGCTTGCGATCCAGAATGATGGCGGACAGCCTAGTAACGGGTTGAACGTGATCAAAGACATCTTCTTGCAAGCCGGTTTAGGAATGTATATCGATTTGGGCAGTCGAGCTGGCAGTCGCTTGGTCCTATCACAAGCATATACGGATATCCTTGCTGGAAACGTATGGATCAACAACACCAATAGTTCGGCTTCGAGAGTTGAGCAAGAAGGGGTTCTCTTTGCTGAAGGCCATCTAAATGTTTCCGTAAATTCACCGGATGCGGGCACTGGGTTAGGCGAATTAAATAGCAATTATTTTAATTTTTATCATCGAGAAGCCACGAAACAGAATCCTGCGGCAGATGGTAGTTTGACGTTTATGAAGCCGTCGATGGTTCTGACGAGCAGCAATTTTTATGCGGGACCAGTCACGGAAGGCTCGATCGTGCATAGTACCGAAGATACGGAACGAAGGATTACTGTTTATGGTGATTTTATGCTGACGAATACGATGATGCCTAGTGGTGGAACGATCGATGATTTCTCGTATTTTCAGAATCAAAATCAATTCACAGTGCCCCATGACCCGTCAAGAATCACATTGGATGGCAGCAATACCATAATGGAGGTTCACGGGCTTTCATTTATCGATGCGCCGAAAACTGCTCGTAGATTGGCATTAGCAGAAGCCGGCAGTTCCGCGGTTTTTGATTCTTATTATGAAGATCCAGCGTATTGGAATCAAATCACCTTAAAAAATGGTGCCCAGCTGATCTTGGGTCATACAGGCGTTGAACCCTTTCATTTAGCTGTGGATAGAGAGTCGACCTTTGTCATGGAAATACTGCCAGATTTGGCATTATTTGACCCGACTTTTTTAGCAACAGGGGCTCATAACCGTCGTCTTGAAGGAACGGTCGTTCTCGTACCTTACTATATGGATGACCAGGTGGAACTAGAAAATCAACTGCAACAATTAGGCGTCAATTATCGCGTCCGCGACTTTGAAAGTCAGGCGCAATCGGGGGAGGTAACGATCCTCAGAAGTTTTTTGGATCGAAACATGTGGTCTGATGATGAAGCATATTTAACCGTTACACGAATGTTTGACTATATCAACAAACTCGATTATTGAAAGGAGGGCGCCAGTTGCCGCAATCAAGTGAAAGAACGCCACGTAGAAAACCTAGAAGGCCTCTCAAAAAGTCAGAGAACACCACAAGTTCAACCACTGCTGAGAAAACACAAACAGGCAACCTGTTTGACTTAGAGATCAGCTCAGAGGTTTTGTCCCTGATCCCCCGCTCGTTTGCCAAACAGCACAGCGTCTTTCCATTAGAAAAAAAAGGCAACCGCTTGACCGTTGCGATGGCAAACCCTGGGGATTACGCGGCGATCAATGAAATGCGTTTGATCACTGGGTTATTGATTCGTCCGCAAAAAGCCCACAATGCCGATATCCAACAACTGATCGTTCGCGATTACCCTTCTGAGATCAGTTTGGATGGCTTGAGCGACTCTCTCGTTGAAACCATCGACCCAGAAGGCGACTCAAAATTAGATGATTCGCCGATTGTCAAATTGGTCAATACCCTGCTGCAAGATGCAGTGGATCGGGGCGCCAGTGATATCCATTTCGATCCCCAAGAAAAAGGATTAGTTGTCCGCTTACGGGTCGATGGGGAGCTTCGTACCCATGAAAACTTGCCTAAGAGTATTCAGACTGGTGTTACTTCACGACTGAAAATCATTTCCTCCTTGGATATCACCGAAACACGTGTGCCACAAGATGGTCGGGCAATGATTCGTAACGGGGGCAACGTGGTTGATTTGCGGGTATCGGTTTTGCCTGTCATTCATGGGGAGAAAGTCGTGATTCGGGTGTTGGATCGCTCCAGTGGCATTCGGCGCCTAGATGAGTTTCGCTTTGAACCGAAGGTATTGGCGACCTTTAAAGCGATTTTGCATAAACCCCATGGAATCATTCTTGTCACAGGACCGACAGGATCAGGGAAATCATCTTCCTTGTATGCGGCGCTGCAAGAGTTGAACACGCCGGAGATCAATATTATCACCGTCGAAGACCCAGTAGAGTTTCAGCTGCAAGGTATCAACCAAGTGGCAGTCAACAGCAATGTCGGTTTGACCTTTTCCGCTGGGTTACGGTCGATCTTGCGACAAGACCCCAATGTCGTGATGGTGGGAGAGATTCGAGATGGCGAAACGGCGGAGATTGCGATTCGGGCTTCCATGACCGGGCACTTGGTATTATCCACCCTGCATACCAATGATTCCGTCAGCACCATCAATCGCTTAGTCGACATGGGGGTAGAACCGTTTCTGGTCGCTAATGCGTTAGAAGGCATCTTAGCTCAACGGCTCGTCCGAACCCTTTGTTCTTCTTGTAAGACAGTAGGACCAGCCAGCGACAAGGACAAGCAGTTATTTGAATCCTATGGCATCACGGTTGCGGAACTGGCACAGCCTGTGGGCTGTCCAAAGTGTGGCAATACGGGATTCAAAGGGCGAATGGCCGTCCAAGAGCTGTTGACGATCGATGCCAAGCTGCGTCGTATGATCACGAACAAAGCGACTAACGACCAGCTGATGGATTATGTTCAGGAACGAAAGATGCGCTTTTTGTTGGATGATGGGTTAGACAAAGTGCAACAAGGCTTTTCCACCATCGAAGAAGTCTTGAAGGTGGTCGCCGCAGAAGAGTGAGGCGCGGATTGATTTATCGGTGATCTAGGGATCACCGAAGAACTACATACATTGTTTTAAAAGGAAATGCACATAGAAAGGGGCTGGTTTAATGGATCAAACGAGAGTGGCAACACAAGAGCGAGCAACCAAAAGGGCGACGAGAGAAAAAACAGCTCCGACCCGTACCCGCATTCGGGAAAATCGTGAACTGAGAGAAAAAAAACGTGCCCACAGTCGCCAGAGCGATCAAGACCGATCTGTCTCGACGCGGGAGATCATTCAAAAAGCAGAACGGCAAGCAGTGACAAAAACGACGACTGCCAGCAGTACACAGGGCGTCAATCGCAACGAAGCGGCGCAATTTGCTGCGGTGTCACCTAAAGAGCGGATCGATCATTGGTTGATGATCGCCGTCGAACAAAAAGCATCGGATATCCATTTAGTCGAAGGCGTACCGCCGATTTTTCGTCGCCACGGCGACTTGCTACCGATCGAAGGGGTTCCGACCATCGACACCAAGGACATCGAAGCCATTGCCGAAATCCTTTGCAACCAACGGCAATGGGAGGAATTCAAGGGAAAAGGCGAGACCGACTTGGCCTACGAACTAGGCGACATCTGTCGCTTTCGGGTCAATATTTTCCGCCAAAAAGATACCGTTTCGATCGCCTTGCGGCAGATCCCCATCGAGATCCCGAAGCTAAGCAAACTCGGTATGCCGACCGTCTTGCGGACTCTGATCCATAAAAGCCAAGGCTTGTTCTTAGTTACAGGGCCGACCGGTTCAGGGAAAACAACGACACTGGCTGCGATGCTGGACTATTTGAATGATACCAAAAAGACGCATATTTTGACGTTGGAAGACCCGATTGAGTACATCCATAACCACAAAAAAAGCATCGTTGCCCAGCGCGAAGTCGGCAGCGACACCATGTCCTTTGGTAATGGCTTACGAGCTGCCCTGCGTCAAGATCCAGACGTCATCTTAGTAGGGGAGCTACGAGATTTTGAAACAATCTCGATTGCTTTGACGGCAGCGGAAACGGGACACTTGGTATTAGGAACCTTGCATACGTCAAGTGCCCCAGCGACTATTGAACGGATCGTCGATGTCTTTCCTGCCGATCAGCAGACTCAGATTCGTACACAGCTTGCTGGCGCATTACTAGGGATCTTGTCCCAGCGCTTGCTGCCAACGATCGATGGCAACGGACGGGTAGCAGCAACCGAAATGATGCTCAATACCCGAGGGATCGCCAGCTTGATCCGTCAAGGGAAAACCCACCAGATCCATAATATGCTGCAGATGGGAAAAAACGAAGGCATGCATACCATGAGCGCTTCTTTAGAAGAACTGGTTGCTGCGGAACGGGTCGATGCTGATGTGGCAGATAACTTAATGGAGGAAGGGGGCGAATAGCCGATGGCACTCTTTGCCTATCAAGGCACCAATGTCCGAGGCGAAACGTTTTCTGGCAGCTTGCGTGCCAATTCCTCCGTCGAAGCCCGCCAAAAGCTGCGCCAAAAGCATATCAAAGTCAACAGTTTGATCGAACAGCCAGAAACCTTGGCGAATAAAGAGATTCAACTCTTTACAAAAGTTTCGTTAAAACTGCTGGTAGGGTATTTGCGCCAGTTTTCGACATTGATCGCTTCGGGGATCACGATTGTTGATGCCTCACGAATGCTGGAAGAGCAACAAAAAAACCCGAATTTCAAGAAAATTCTTGGCGAAGTTCGGGATGAGATTGATAGCGGACGCCCGCTCTCAGAAGCCTACAAAGATCATCCCAATGCCTTTCCGACACTTCTGACCAGTGTCATCGCTGTTTCGGAGATGTCTGGATCACTGGAAGGAAATTTGAAGGATATGGCGGATTACTATGAAAAAAGCGCCGAAAACCGCAGCGGGATCGTCACAGCGATGGTCTATCCGATTATTTTAGTGATTTTAACCTTTATCGTGGGGATCATTTTATTGGTGATGATCGTACCGATGTTCGTGGAAGTATTTGAAGGATTTGATGCGGATCTGCCGACGATCACCGTCGTAACGATGGCGATCAGCGAGTTCCTTCAGACCAGAGGGTGGGTTTTAGCCGTCTTGATCGTCGGATTTTTCGTCGGACTGTGGATCGCGCGACGCAATCCAACCTTCGATTTCGCTTTTCAAAGTTTTCTATTACGTATTCCGTTGGTGGGCGATATGATCACCAAAAATAGTTTTTCATTATTTATGACAACCATGTCGACACTGCTTAGCAGCTCTGTCGGTATGGTGACCGCCTTGAATATGAGTCGGGATGTCGTTTCCAATAAATACATCAAGCGAATCATCGATAATTGTGCCTTTCAAATTGAAGAAGGTGGCAAGATGAGTGATATCTTTCGTGGCAACATGATGGTCCCGATGTTAGTGACCCAGATGGTCGAGATGGGCGAAAGTACTGGTTCCCTAGAGGACATGCTAAAACGATTGAGTATCATCTATCAAAAAGAAGTTGATGAAACCAGTAAGCGACTGAAAACGATCATGGAACCGATTGTCATCTTGATAATCTGTGTGATCGTTGGCTTGATCGTTGCGGCGATCATGATCCCGATGTTCGATTTATTCGGTGCGATCCAAGGGTAATGAATTTTGGTATTATCAAGCCACCTAGACGGCTTGTTTAATATATATGGAAAAAACAGGAGGAGTAAACACACTATGATTGATGCAATTTTAGCAGAAGAAACAACGGACAATCGATTGAATAAATTATTGAAAGACGAGCGCGGCCTCTCCTTGGTCGAGTTGCTGGCAGTAGTCGTTATCTTAGCGATCATCGCTGGGATCGGGGTTATTGCGATTGGGAACGTGATTCAAAATGCTCGAGAAGATGCAGTTGTTTCTGATATTCAACAAGCTTTCTCAGCAGCAGTGCTCTATCAATCAACTAATAGCAACTTGAATGACGGGACAGCTAACGCGGTTTTAGATTTTACCTTAGAAGATGTAATGGATGATGGATTACTAAACAGTACATCATGGGAAGATACTGATAATGTTATGTTTTATATCGGATCAACAGGTGCTTTAACAATGTATGCTCCAGCTGGCGTTTTAAAGGCTGGACAAGAAAATAGCAACGAGATAGGTGTTCTCGGTACTGGGTTAACACAAAATCAAATCAATGGTTTAACTCGAGAGTATGTATTTGGAGATCCTCAACCAGCTCCTCCACCGTTATAAGATATTAATTTTTTTAGGAAACTAAAAACACCTCAAGTCACTAACCTGACCTAAGGTGTACGGCAACTCAACCCCCCAGGAAAAAAGGAGTTTTTTATGAACGAAATTTTGCAACAGATCCCAATGGGCCTAATCATTGGTTATCTTTTCATCATAGGAATGTGTCTAGGTTCTTTTTTCCTAGTGGTTGGTTGGCGGGTTCCCAAAAAGGAATCCCTGCTGACTCGCTCGCACTGTGATGACTGCCAACAGACATTAGGTGCAAGGGACCTCATTCCAGTTTTATCATACCTTATTTTAAAAGGCAAGTGCCGTAAGTGTCAAAAAAAGATCCCGCTGATTGCTTTTCTTTATGAAGTGTTGATCGGCATGCTATTTACGGGTACGACCTTGCTGTTTTGGGGCACTGCTGAAGTGATTGCCGCTTGGTGTTTATTAGCCTTATTAGCCATTATTTCTGCCAGCGACATCTTCTATCAGCTGATCCCCAATAAAGTGTTAGCCCCTTTTTTCGCCGGAGGGATCGGTTTACGGTTGATCCAACCGCAAAATGAATTTTGGTGGTATTGGCTCGTTGGCTTCTTTGCTGGCTTCTTGCCATTGTATCTCTTAGCGGAGCTCAGTAAAAAAGGCATGGGTGGCGGCGATATCAAATTATTTGCCGTCTTAGGCGTGTATATCGGCCCAGTGCAAGTCTTGACGGTTTTATTTGTCGCTTCTTGCTTGGCAGTGATCTTTTACGTGATCCAAATGCTACGGGGCAAAGTCAAAAGCCGCTACATTGCTTTTGGTCCCTTTATAGCCATTGCTACCGGCATGGTTTATCTTGGCAGCGGCTGGTTCCTTTGAATTGGGTTGCTGACCTTGGCGTTTGCTTGATTTGCTAAGCAAGCGTTGTACATAGAAATAACGTTGGTTCCTTCATATAAAACCAACAAGAAGAAAGCAGGTCCTCGTATGTTTGGCAAAAAAACAATTCCCCGCTTAGTAGGGATCGACATCCAAAAAAACTGCATCCGTTACTGTACCAAAAAAGGTGACCGTCTCAAATACGGCGAGCTGGTTGTGAATGGTACGATTTTTAAAGATGATAAGCTGCGCAATCCTGATAGTCTTGAAGCCGCCTTCAATGAGATTGCCAAACGCTTGGGATTACGCACGATGAGTGTGGTGATCACGGCACTAAATTCTCGTCTGCTGATCAAACAGATCCCAATCGGTAAGATGAACTCGGAAAAAGAGATTCGCGAGTACTTGTATTTTGAATTGGGGGAGTCCATCTCTTTGCCTTTTGAAAACCCGATTTTTGATCTACTGATCCTAGGTAAAGGTAACAAGGAAAAAGTACCAAAAGCACAAAAGAAAAAAGCCAGCAAGAAGGAAGAGAAAGCAGAACCGCAAGCTGTGGTCATCCAGCGGAATCGGTTTACCATCAATGGCAATGTGCCAGTCGTGGTCACATCAGAGCCGATTTTGATTCAACTCGGCGACACATTGAAAAAAGGCGGCCATCAGTTGATGGGCGTCGATTGCAGTTTTCTGGCGTATAGTCGTATGTTTCAGCGACAGATCAACTGGAGTGAAAATTTCGTGCTGGTCGAGTTAGATGCTGGCATCGCCAATATCACCTTTTTTGAAGAATTGGTGCCGACTTACCTGCAGTATGAAGATTATAATCAAGCCAACTGGAAATATATTGAAAAAGCCCAATCTGTGCAAGTGAACTTTAGGGAAAGTGCGGAGATCCAAGCTCTGGAAGGGTTAGCAGAAACCTTGAATTCGGTGATTGCTTACTATTATCAGGAAATCTCGCCTGATTGTGAATTGAAAAAAATCTACTTAGTCGGCGGTCATCCAATGCTGCGGAAAGAAGTCCAAGAAATATTTCATGAGTTGTCTTCTTTGCCGGTCAAAACGATTTCCGCAAAAGTAAGTGAAACCAGCAAGAAAAAAATTCCCGACCGCTATATCTTGGCTGCGGGATTAGCGACGAAAGAGGTGTAACCATGAACATCAATCTATTGCCTAATAAATTTATCCGTAATCGGGCGTTTGAAGTCATTCTTTCGGTTTCGCTTCTCCTTTCGTTAGTAGTCGTTGGGGTTTGTGGGTTAGGCTTTTGGTATTATCAAAGGCTGGTGACCAATAATCAAAGCAATATCATGTCTAGTCAAGCAGAGCGCATCGTTTTCCAGCGCCAGTTAGAAGAGATGCTGGCATCAAAATCACAAGAGCTACAAGAATTCATCGTCCTGCAAAAGCAAGAGAAATATTTCACGGCTCCCATTATGGAAACCTTTGAGGAAGTGGCATCAGGGATCGATGTGACCATCAATTCGTATAATTTGCTGCTAAATGGCGAGGGGACAATGTCCGAAACAGCCCAAGACGGCACACCATTGTTTCCTTTGGTGAGCATGGCAGTCCAAGGGGATGTTTATGAAAGTCTGATTCGCCTTAAATCGGCTTTTGAAGCAATCGATTGGGTGCACCATGTGACCTATCAATCCTTCTCTCATAGTTCAACGCCGCAAGATGGGCGCATCACTGTCTACCTCTCACGAATCGATGCACCACAAGTGATCAGTCAAGAGAGCGAAGAAGAAAGCGAGGTGGAAGCGGATGACTAGAGTTTTTTTCTCTAAAAAACACATCATCATCTCCGCGGTAATTGCGCTAGTTCTCGCTACTTCCGTACTCATTTTCTGGCTATTTTTACTGAACCCCAAACGTGCTGAAGGGATCGAATTGGCTCAGGAATTAGCTGGGATCGAAGCTGAGATCCGCGACATTCAGGAACAGCTAGTCTACCTGCAAGGGGAACCAGACCTTCTTTCCTCAGAGACGGTCAATGAGGTGCCAATCATTCCCAATGGTATGGCGATCGAGTATTATTTTACCGATCTCGCTGCCCTTGAAACGGAATTGCCGATCACGATTTTGCAATCGACCTTTAATGAAGAGATGCTTTACCCTACACCAGAACAACTGGCGGATCAGACCGGTGACAATCCTTTGGCTACGCAATTTCGGGTCACAAGGATCGGCTTTGACCTCCTGAGTGAGACGAATGAAGGAATCGTGCGTTTTATTGATCGGATGGAAAACCTGAATCGCTTTTTAAAAGTGGAATCAGTCGAATATCGGCAAGGAAGTAATACGTCAGGAGCAGATGCGTTTTCGGCAAGTGTCGTTATCAAGCTGTATTATCTATCGAGCTTTGAAACGGGACAAGAACTGTTGGAGTAATCAAAGGAAAGGGGTGCCTAGATGAAATCATTTACTGTTCTGGCGACTGTCTCGAAAATCAAATTGGCTACCGCTGCATTAGGGGGCTTTATCGTAATTTCTATCTTGTATGCGGTCTTTGCTATCCATGGTGGCAATTCCTATGAAGTGTCCGGTCACTTTGACCCAGAAACAGGACAATATGTAGTGACGATCGAATCGGAACAAGCCGCAGGCGAGACGCTTTTCTTGATGGCGAATCATGAAGCGCTGGTGTCATTAGAAATGTTTGAAATGCTTGAGCTTGAGGAAGCGACCTTGCATCCAGCTGAACAAGAGGGTGTTTATGGTGTGGCAATCGAAGTGGCGCCTACGGAAGAAACGTTGTCCTTGGCATTACCGGTCTCTTTAGGAGAAGAAGACGCCATCGAATTTGTTCTTAAACGGGGAAACCGAACGCTGCAAAAAATCGCTCCGCCTTCTCTCGAGGAACGACAAGCCTTGCGATTGGAAGCCGACATGGCTGCAGAAGAAGCAGCCTTGCTTGACATTCAGCAGCAGGAAACCAATGAGTCAGCGGCAGTCGAACTACTTTCAGAACGGGCGATGCAAGGAGAGCGTGCCGAAGTTTCGGACTATCAAGAGCTGCGGGCTGCTTTTAGTGATTCCTCGATCTCTGAAATCGTGTTTCTCGCTGACATTACCGCTGATTATACGAATGAGGCCAACAATCGCTTAACTGCGTTGAATCGGTCAGTGTCCATCGATGGGAATGGTTTTACCTTAACCACACCGAAGCGTTTCAACACGAACGGGACACCAAACTATAGCACGAATCCTACTGGACGTTTCTTTGAACTGACGACTACCCATGATCGTCAGCCAGCGGTCTTTGAGTTAAAAAATATGACGATCGATTTTCAGGGGAACAATCTAGGATTAAACGCGTTGATCTATCAACAATCGCTGGCAGCTTCGGCTTTTTGGACGGTCAAAATAGAAAATATCGAGGCAAAAAGTGGTGTGCTAGAGGGAAGTACGGGCAATGATTTCCTTTATTTGCAGCAAGGAAATCTCGAGATTCGAGGAACGTTCCATTGGGTGGCTCACAAGAATCCAACCGCAGGTACTAATAATGATAATGGCAGCTTTAATGTCAAAAGTGTCTTGATTACGGATGAGGCGGATGTCAAGATCTCAAATACTCGGCCAATTTTTCGACTTCATCCAAATAACAACAACATTTCAACCTCGTTTCGAGTCAATAAGGGTTCTAAAGTAGACCTCTACAGCGTCCAGCGGCAAGTAATTTGGGCGAATATGGAAAATCGCACAAATGAGGTGATTTTTGAAGTCGAGGGTGAAGGCACGGTTTTAAATGCCTCGTCACAAATGGACTTAGCGGGAGCTGACGGTGCAATCATTTCCTTGATTGGACAACGGGATGAGGGGAATAACAAGTTTTCTCGTACGATTATTTCTGGTGGGGCGGTCGTAAACTCCTATTCTAGAGCGCCCAGTCCCACGAATGGTGTACCGCAAGGAACGGCTGCTTTTGTCAATCAAATTTCCAAAGCGTCAAGAGATACCGAGCTCGGTGGCAATGTGACGGTAACTGGGGAAGGTTCACAATTTAATTTATTTGGCGATGGTCAAAATCATGACTATGCTTCTGTCATGCGGTTTCGCTTAGTAGGGGAACAGACCTTTGTGCTTGCCGACCAAGGGAGAATGAATATCGTCAAATACCATGGCAATGCGGCTGCAGTACGGATGTATGGTCGAAATAACGAGTTCTATGTGGAGTCAGCCGGTCAGTTGAATATCTTTAACCATGCAGGCACCAGGACTGCGGCAGATGACGGCATCTATATTGATGAAACAGGCTTTGCCGTATTCGATCAGTACAATGATGAAGAACGAGAACTTGATCCGTCAGCCGCTTCCACCATTACTGCCAGTAATGGTGCAGATAGAGCAGGTCGACAAGGGATTCAGTTTCCCCTTGATGGCAGTGGAACCTCGGTCTTTAATGCAAAAGACGAAAACAGTCGAATTCATATTTATGCTCACAGGGGACCAGCAGTTTGGGGACAAAGTGGTGGGTTCGAATTTCTAGCTGGCAAAGATGCTACCTTTCGAATGGAGGGGCATACAAGTGGAGCCAATAATGGTATTATCAGTTCCACCAATGTAAGTAATTTCACTATCGACGAACCACTGTTTTATGACTTCCGAAATAACCGTCCGAATGGCGGACAAGCATTCTCAAACACAAATCGCAACAGTACCTTTACGTCTAATCGTGTTGGACTAGCGGTTTGGGAAAAGCGCAACGACGTGAATCTAGATGGTGATCCGGACAATTTCTGGAATCCACTGAGCTATCAACTAGGCAATGTCAATTTTGCACAAATCGTTAGTCCGCAGCCGGGAGAGCCTTTTTCAAATGAATTCAACAGTACGACTTTTAGGGGCGGGAATGCCTATACGCGATTTTCTGCCAATAATTATCCGCCAATGATCCAGCACTTAGTGACCCCGACCAATGCCGACAAAACCTTTTATGCCAAAGCGGTCGTTCCGTATGAATACACGGGGGCGATTCGCGATGCCTGGGATGATGAGGTCTGGGTGGAAGTTGCTTTGAAGGACGAAGCAGGCAACCAGCTTGAAACGCAATGGCTTTCCTCCAAATCAACTGTCGATGTTTTTGGTGAGGTGCATAATGGTGTGATCGCATGGACGCGGGACGACTTTTTCAAGACAGGTCAACGTTTTGAAGTGCTGCGTGCCCACCGAGGATTAGACCCCACGATGGAGGATGTTGACGATTCGATTTTCATTCATGCAACAGAAGAGAGTATTGCCGCTTTGCCTGATGCGGTCGTCGTGGATGTACGACCACCGACTGGTCTGCAAGTGGCAGAGGATCAGGTCTTTAATGAACGGACGACAACAGTTTCGGGGATCATGGATTTTCATTCTCCGCAAGACGACCAGCCAAAAGAGCGCGTCGCCATTTATGCGAGTACCGCGCAAGGATTGATCCGTGATGCTTCAGGTGACCCATATGTCATTACGCTTGATGCCGAACAAGGCAACTCCGTGCCATGGCAGTATCAATTACCACGTCGCCTTGATCCTGAAGAGGATGTGTATATCGAATTTTACGCGAAAGATTTTGCAAATGATCGTTACGACGATTTCGTAGGAACGTTACCAGATACGACCACGACGGAACCCAATGGTCAGTTGGGGAGCACGAATCCGTCCGCCAGCGATTATGAGGACTATTTAGGGTATCGTGATGCCATTGGCGATGAACGTTTCCCACCAGCGCTCTCCTTTGAAGTCACCAGTATTCGACCTTCTGACCCATCGATTACGTTGCGAGTACCGCAAAGCTTTGATCGTGATGAAGAAGGCAATCCGATTATCACCGTCGGCAATCAATTGATCTTGCGGACGATCGTAGAAAGCAACGATGCGCGAAATTCTGGGAAAGACGATATTGAGAATGCTGTCGTGACACTAGATATCTCGCCGAATTTATTGACGTTCTTAAATGTCGATGCGCTCGTGTACCAAGACAATATAGCCTCGTCTAGTCTTTCTGGCGATCGTATCACGATCCACTTAGAACGACCAATCGCACCGGGGGATCGCATGGAATGGAACTTGACTGCTCGAGTGGATGAACAGGCAGCTGCTGGTAATGTTCTGACCCCGGTAACGATCAACGGTAGAGTTTCGGGGAATCAGCCAGAGACGGAAAACATTTTGATAGGGGAAGACAGTCTCACGCTTCAGACCGGCACACGCGCTGTCACTGGTGAGTTGATCAATCTTGCTGTTCATAACAATCAGCTGCAAATTTTTTATTCCAATCTTAGTACCTTTGACGTCTATATGGATGGCACCTTTTATCGAACATACAACGTGCAACAAAGACCCGTAACGGATTCTGTCACCCTTGACATTCCTGTTCATGACATCCGTAATTTGATTTCTGTGCTCTACAAAGATGAAAATGGCGCAGACCGTGTTTCTTATTGGAACAATATCTGGGACTTCATCGATTAAACGTGAACAACCTTTTTTAAAACAAACAGAAGAAGAACAGTCTTTCACTGCTGGATCCGCTTGTTGCTGACCGAATTGCCTTGGTCAACAAGCGGGGAGCTATGTAGGAAAGACTGTTTTTTTGTGGGGAAATGACTGGAGGAAAAGCCGAAAGCAGGGTTTTTGTTCCGCAGGTTTTTTCGTGCTAGACTAAAAAGCAGAAGCACGTGAAGCAACAGCAAAACGAAGGGAACAAAGAAAGGACGTGCCGCAATGGCAACAACAGCCAAAGAAACCAAAGTACATGATGTATTTGAATCGATCGCTTCCCGTTATGATCGAATGAACGGTATTATCTCCTTTCAGCTCCACAAACGGTGGCGCAAGGACACCATGAAACGGATGGCAGTACCAATGGGTGCGGAGATATTAGATTTATGCTGCGGGACCGGGGATTGGGCGTTTGCTTTAAATGAAGCGGTCGGTCCGACGGGGCAAGTGACCGGCGTTGATTTTAGCGAAGAAATGTTAACGGTTGCCAAAGCAAAGGCACAGAAAAAGCAACAAACGCAGATCCAGTGGCAGACCGGCAATGCGATGGCATTAAGTTTTCCAGACGCGCACTTTGATTATGTGACGATCGGGTTCGGGTTGAGAAATGTCGCGGATCGCCAACATGTCTTGGCGGAAATCCATCGGGTGCTGCGCCCAGACGGGAAAATCGTTTGTCTCGAAACATCACAGCCCACACTGATCGGCTGGCGGCAACTGTTTACTTTTTATTTTCACCATGTCATGCCGTTATTTGGCAAATTGTTCGCCAAAAGCTATCAAGAATATTCCTGGCTCCAGGAGTCTGCGCGGGATTTTCCTGACAAGGAGGCATTGAAACGGGAGTTTCAGGCAGCTGGCTTTGATGTGTTGCAAGTCAAAAGCTATGCAGGAGGTGCGGCGGCGATGCATATGGGCGTTAAACCTCAAAGCTAACGGCGTTTTTTTTCGATAGAAGAGCGACGAAATGAAAGAGACCATCAAGCGGATTGATGGTCTCTTTGCGTTGAGCAATTCAGAAAGTCTGTACGAGTTATTTTTTGTTTGGTCGTAAAACGATGTTGGTGTATAACCAGATGGTCACCACGTAATAAATGGCATAGAGAGCAATAAAGATGCCAAAGGGCAGCCATAGATCGTGGTACGGATCGATCATCAATGTTGTGAACATTTGTAATCCGAACAAGACATGGATCATCCCTAAGATACCAGGAACTAGGAAGAGCACACCAATCTCTTTGCGGATCGATCCTTTCAATAAGCTAGTCCGGGTTCCGATTTTTTTCAACATCGTATAGCGTTGAATGTCGCTGTTGGCCCCAGAAAGAATTTTAAACATCAAGCAGCTTGCTAACATCGTCAAGAAGGCGATCCCCAAGAAAAAGCCCATAAATTCAAAACCGGAGAAGAGACCATTATACGTGTCATAGACGAAGACCCGTTGCGAAAAATTCGTATCGGCAGTTTCAGTAGTATTGGTTTCTTGGTTTGTT
The DNA here is from genome assembly GCF_050498885.1 of Enterococcus sp. AZ179. Lineage (NCBI taxonomy): Bacteria > Bacillati > Bacillota > Bacilli > Lactobacillales > Enterococcaceae > Enterococcus > Enterococcus sp. AZ179. The sequence continues at coordinate 2,942,574 of NZ_JBMHEO010000001.1, forward strand.
TGCGCCAATTCATGTAATGCATCGTAACTTGCTTGAAAGTCTTTGACTTGCACCATTCGCAAGCTGGATTCAGGGGCATTGATTGTGTCAAAAGCGGTTTGATCGACAACTTGGATCTCTTTGCCTCGTTGTTCTGGCAAGAGGTAGCTACGCAATTGGTCCTGCGCGGTGATATCTTTGGCTAATTGGTCTCCCGACAGCTTGTTGTAGGTAACGTCGATACTCAACTGATTCGTACTGGTGCTGAGCAAGTTGTTCTTGTTGAATTGATCTTTATTGTAATAAAGGGTGTCGTCTGTTTCCTTCAGACTATAAGTGACATCAAGAGTCGGCTTTAAGGCTGCAACTTTTTCGTCAGAAGCATTTTGGGCATTATTCAAATACAAGTCATAAGGGGCAACGGATTTTGCCATAATTGGGATCTCGTTTTTGAAGCCCAGACCAACAGTCAAGGCACCTAATGCAAGAGCAAAGAGCATAGCTACCATCGATAGCATCTGCGTATAATCACGAATCCGAAAGCTTAGCTGAGACAAGGTGAAATTGTTTAACCTTTTCAAAGCAATGGCATCGGTCCTCTTCAGCAAAGATAAAATCGTGATGATCACGGAACGAAAGACAAGGTAGGTCCCTAAAATAATAGTAACTAGGGCAACACCGATCCCCACTAATTGGAATTTCATCAAGTCGCTCATCATATAATAACCGACTGCTAAAGAACAAATCCCTAAGACAGTTTGCAAAAAGAGCATGAAAGGACGTTGCTTGACTTGCGCCGGAGTGCTGGTTTCTCGTAACAAGGCTAAAATTGATTTCTTGGCAATTGCCCGTGCATTAAAGATAGCAGCGATCAAAAAGAGAATCGAGAAGAATGCAAGTGTCACGACTAATGCTTGTAGATTAAAGGCCGCATAATGGCTGATCTGTAAATTTAATTGGTTCACTAGTAAGGTATTGACACCACTGGCTAATCCAATACCTAGTAAAGAACCAACAGCAGTGGCGGCGATCCCGACCAAGAATGTTTCAATGAAAATCATTTGGGCGATCTTACGTCCTTTGGCTCCTAGCATCATAAACATGGCATAGTCTTTTTGCCGCATCGCCATTAAGAAAGAATTGGCGTATAAAATGTAGGCAAAGGTGATGATCCCCAATAAGACAGAACCAAAGCGAAAGATAAAGACCACCATACTGATGATCGAGTTGCTTTTTAAAAAGGCTTCATTGCTGGCCATTGATTCGAACATATAGAAGATGGCTGAGGCCATGACTAAACCAGAAAAGAGGACGATATAATCCTTCAACCGGCCTTTGATTCCGGTAAGTGATAATTTCCAAAGCATGTGTTCTTCCTCCTTATTGTTCCAAGTTTCCTAGAATGACAAGGATCTTGCGGTAAAATTCTTCCCGGCTTTGATCCTCACGTTTCACTTCTTGATGGATCTTCCCGTCCTTGATAAATAAAATACGTTGGCAATAGCTGGCAGAAAGGGGATCATGAGTGACCAATAAAATCGATACTTGGTCATTGGTATTCAAGTCGTCCATCATATTTAATAAGTCTTTGGCACTTTTTGAATCCAAGGCACCTGTCGGTTCATCTGCAAAAAGAATCGTTGGTTCCGTGATCAAGGCTCGAGCGGCTGCCACCCGTTGTTTTTGTCCACCTGAGATTGCTGCCGGATAGTTGTCGAGGATATGCGTGATAGACAAACGTTCTGCGACTCGTTTGATCCGTTGTTGGATGATCTTTGGTTTGACCCCTTGTAAAGAAAGGGGCACCGCGATGTTTTCAGAAGCTGTTAAGTTTTCTAGGAGATTGAAATCTTGGAAAATGAAGCCAATTTCACGGCTGCGAAAATCTGCCAAGGCATCACCTTTTAGTTTGGTGATGTCGCTGTTGTTGATGCGGATCGTACCTTTGGTTGGATGATCCAAGGTTGAAAGAATGTTCAACAAGGTAGACTTACCGGAGCCTGAAGCTCCCATGATTCCGATAAATTCACCTTTTTCAATATCAAAGCTGATGCCTTTCAAGGCTTCGGTTTGTTTTTCGTTGGCTTTTCCGTAAACTTTAGTAAGTTCACTTGCTTGAATAATTTTTTCCATGATTAAGTTACGCTCCTTTTAATTGAGTTAGTGCTTTTGCGGGAATGTCTTTTTCTTTGACCTCTTCATAGCTGGTCACGCCTTTTTTCTCATTCCAAGTAAGTTTCAAATAGGCTTCTTTACGCAAAGGCCGCTCTTGGAAACCATTGAAATCAAGGGTTTTGCTTTTGCCATTTTCGTCATAAGCCGGTAGTTCATAGTGGTATTGAGTATAGACATTGCCACTGTCATCTTTAGAAGTCGTCTTTTCGCCATCTGTCGTGATTTGGACATAATAGCTGTCGCCCCCCATGATGACTGATTCAGCAATTTGCAATGCACCAAATCCCACAAGCACGACAACTGCTAGTCCAATCAAAAATTTTTTCATAAATAGGTCACCTCGTTTTTTATTATGATGAAAGTATAACGCTAGTTTTCTGAAAAAGAGTGTGAAAAATCTATCAATAAACTTTCAATTTTGTCACGAGGAACGAACAAAAAAACGTTTCTGAATTGTGTGATCCACAAATCAGAAACGTCGTTTGCTTGTTACTCTTCAGTCATATTTTTTGCGAAACAGTTCAACGACTAGTTGTCCCTCATCATACATAATGGCGGCTTCATCGATCATTAATCCCAATAAATAGTAATCTTTTTCTTCATGGATCGTTTGATGACCGCCCAACAGTTCGACGTAATAGTTTTCCAAGGTACTGTCTCTTGGTGTATTGAGCATGTTGATAAAATGTTCTAGATCAGAGGGCTGTTCAGGGAAAGGGCCCTGCACGACTGCTTTGAAACCTTCTGCTTCAAAGGCCATCTCGCTCGTTATCTTTTGACAGTCATGGGACAAAAAGTAGGTGACTACTTCATCGACGATTCGTCGTGCCCGTTCTTTTTCAATCATTTTTTTCGCCGCCTTCTGATTTGTTGGTATTCATCTAACAATGGTACCATTGCCGCCGCGACAAATCCACTGGAAAAACCGTTATTGTATAAGTTCAATCCTCCATGTAAATAAGTGATATTTGTGACCAGTGCTGCATGGACGATGCCTGCTAAGATACCAGCTACAGGACCATAATACCCACTGATCGGAGCTAAACTTGTTCCAAAGATCGCTGTCAGTAATAAGCTGAAGGTGGATACATCAGAAGTCAAACCGACTTTGGTGGCTAAAACCACCCCAATCATCACGGGCAAACTATTTTTCCAATGGTTTCCAAAGGCACTGAAACCAATCACGGTCAATACAGCCCCTAAAAGTGGACCGGAAAGCTCGCCTTGCAGAAGGAAAATAAAGACTAACATCAAGAGCCCCATCATTGCCATGTTCATCATGGTGATTCCTAGTGAAAAAATTGTGACATAATCGGTCATCAGTTTCCCAGAAGTTTTAAAAAGATCCGTTAAACCTTTTATCGATCGTTTATTTAAAAAATAACCAATAAAAAACAAGAAAAAACAAAGGATGAGCAAGAAAGCCGTCAGATAATAGTGATAGTCAGTCGTCAATTGCTTGTTCGAATAGACTTCCATGTCGAATAATCGTAAAAAGCTAGTGAAAAACATGGTGATAATACCGGTGGCAAAGCCAATATTGTACAAAGAAAATCCTTGATGGAATTGTAAAAATTGTGCTGCCAGTGGAGGGAGTGTTAAGCCAATCAAAATGCCGATTCCATAACCTAACGCGATTCCTAGGGGCAAAGGTAAGCCTAAGCCAAATGCTAAGTAACTAATGACGGGTGAGGCAGCACTACCAAATAAAGCGACAAGTGAGTACTGGGTTGAGGGCCGTTGCTGTATGTAAGAGTATAGATAGACACCCAAGGGAATGGGGATTGAGTTAAAGATGTTTTTTCCAAAAAAAGAAAAGCCGGATATGGTAAAGAAAGCGGCGATCATCGGACCACTAATAATGGTTCCTTGCTTTTTAGCAAGTAGGATACTGATCAAGGTCAATAAGCCGCTATTTAAAAAGGCGCTTCCAAGATTACCGATTGCAAAATAATCCGAAATCAAATTGCTAGGGGCATTCAAAATGGCCAGCGATCCTTGCCACAATGCCTGAGGCGGCGAGGTGAACAAGCCGAGTAGAATCAACACACAGCTGTAAGCCAGAAGCAACCGCTGAGTTAAGAGCTGTGAGATCGGTGCAAAAGGTTTCGATTTCGTTTGTAAGAAAATTCGTTTGTCTGACATAGTTTCACTGAACGCTCCTTTTTTTCATAGTATCACATCTTTTCTCGTCTAAGAAGGTTTTTTTGACAGTTTCCACAAGGCGCTTTTCGAAAAATATGAGAGAAAAGGAACGTCATAAAAGAAAAACTTAAGAATATTTGAAAAAAAGCAATAGCGATTTATCAATGATTTTCGTCTTATTTTCAATAATTTCATAGATTGATGAAATTATTGACGGAAAGAGTTTTGAGAAAATTGTTATAATTTAGTTAATCTCGTTCAGATTTTCTAATAAAAAAGCCATTTTAAGATAAAAAAACTGTTTGCTTGGTTTTTTTATCAGTGAATCACAAATGAGGGGATTTAATAAGGAGGAAGAGTATGAAGAAAACGAAGTTTGGCATGATTACTTTATTGGCAGCGCTTGTTTTAGGGGCTTGCGGACAAAGTAACGGAGGTGGAACAGGTTCGACAGATACAGGAGAGTCGTCATCAGACGCTGCAGCATCAGATATCAGCACATTACCGTTAGCGGTAGTCAATGATGATGAAGTGATTGAAGGTGGAGTTTTAGACGTTGCTGTAGTAATGGACACCCAGTTCCAAGGATTATTCCAGTGGGAGTTCTATCAGGATGCCTATGACCGTGACTTTATGTTACCAAGTCATGAATATCTATTCTTACAAGATGAGGATTTTAAGATTATTGATGGTGGACCTGCAGACTTAGACTTGGATGTCGAAAACAATAAAGCGACGATCACATTACGTGATGAACTAAAATGGTCGGACGGGGTAGATGTTACAGCCGAAGATGTCATTTTTTCTTATGAAGTCATTGGTCATCAAGACTATGATGGCGTTCGCTACAATAATGACTTTACTAATATTGTTGGAATGGAAGAATACCATAGCGGTGAAGCAGATACGATTTCTGGGATCACAGCAGTTAGCGATAAAGTAGTTGAGATCGAATTTAAGGAAATGCATCCTGGAATGCAGCAATCCGGTGGAGCAATTTGGAACGCGGCATTACCAAAACATACCTTTGAAGGTATTGAAGTAGCAGATATGCCATCCAGTGATCCTGTACGGACAAACCCAATTGGTTTTGGTCCTTACAAGATGACGAATATCGTACCTGGGGAAACCGTAGAGTATGTTCCGAATGAACATTATTATGGGGGAACACCAACATTAGAAAAAATTGTGATGCGTAATGTTCCATCTGCATCGATCAATGAAGCACTAAATGCAAAACAATATGATTTAGTATTGAAAATGCCAACAGATACGTTCGATACGTATCAAGATATGGATGGCTACCAAATGTTAGGACGACCAGAACAATCTTACACCTATCTTGGTTTTAATTTAGGAACATGGAATGACGAAACAAATAGTGTTGATTTTGATCCAAACGCAAAAATGGCCAACAAAGCATTGCGTCAAGCAATGGGCTATGCTATCGATAATGATGCGATTGGTGAGCGTTTCTACCATGGCTTGCGTTCAAATGGTACAACATTGATCCCACCGGTTTATGGTAGTTTGCACAGCACTGATGTGGAAGGCTACCACTTAGATATGGATAAAGCAAATCAACTCCTAGATGATGCTGGCTTTATCGATGTTGATGGTGATGGCTTCCGGGAAGATCCAGATGGCAATAAATTAACTATCAATTTTGCTTCAATGTCAGGTGGAGAAGTGGCACAACCACTGGCAGATTACTATGTCCAACAATGGCAAGAAATCGGTTTGGATGTCCAATACTCTACAGGACGTTTGATCGACTTCCAAGCATTCTATGACAAGTTGAAAAATGATGATCCAGATATCGATGTTTTCCAAGCTGCTTGGTCTACTGGATCAGATCCATCACCAACTAGCTTATGGGGACCAAATTCAGCCTTTAACTACACTCGTTACGAGTCTGAACGCAATACAGAATTGTTAGCAGCCATCGATTCAAATGATTCCTTCGATGAAGAAAAACGTAAAGAAGCATTTGATGCATGGCAAGAATATGCATTTGAAGAAGCGTTTGCTATTCCGACATTGTACCGTAACCAAGTTTTGCCGGTCTCTGATCGTGTCGCAAACTTTACGTGGGCATATGATCCAGATCATAATCCATGGGCGACTATCGGAGTGACTTCAGAATCTCGCTAATCGATTTGTTGAATCACTGAAATCAAAAGAGAACAACGCTTTTGTCGTTTTCTGAAAAGCCAGCTCAGTTTACTTCTATAGTTAACCGGAGGGATGAGTTGTGTAAAATCAAATCTGGGTCAGGATAAACCAGATACGTTTTAAGATTTTAGCCCGAAAACCAGTTAGGTCTACGCACCTAACTGGTTTTTTGCGTACAAGTTAGGCTAGCATTTGGCTGAAAAACGCCTGTCCTTCAATAAGCAGACAGGCGTTTACGAAAAAGAAAAATCATGTTTGTAAGGATATAGGATGATTCAAAGGGAAGAATGTTAAATGGAGATATTCGTCACGGTATGAATCAAGTTTTGCAGGTCATTTTTATGGTTCTGGTAACCGGCTTGTTCGATAACGATTAAGCTGTTTCTTAACACTTCTTTGTTTAATTGAGAAGATTGCAAATAGGAGTAAATTTCTTGATACAAGACTTGATGGATTTTTAAATAAAAATACAGAGGTGTATTAGGCAAGGGATGAGACAAAAGCAGAAACTTGTTAAGCAGACAGGAATCCTTACTTTCACTGGCAAAGGCGCAGCCATTTAAGATCACAACACTTAACAGATTTGCATAAAAGGGATCATTGGCGTAGTGAAGGATTTTTTTGATCCCATGATCTAAGTAATAACTGATGGTTTCTTGGTCAAAAATAAATAACAAATTTGAGAATAAGTTCAACTCAAAGCGCCCCCAGGTTTCGATATCAAACAAGTATTGCTTTACCAGTTCAACTTCTTGGGTGTAAGCTCCTCGATTCATCAGAAATGATTCACGGTTGAGCAGCAGCAGGCCTTGGACATACAAAGAATAATAAAAAAAATTTTGTGTCTCAAAGTAGCGTTCCTCAAGGCTAGTCAAGTAGTCGATAGTCAGTGTTCGATCATAATATCGGGTATAGAAATCTTGCACCAGCTGACGTTTTTGACCTGTGGCTTCGCTGTCGATCAACAGACTGAACTCATGAACCGTGATATTCATTTTGTCTAAGTAGTCAAACAAGGTTTGTGAAGAGAGATTTGTTTTGCGATTTTCGAAAGAAGAAAGGGTGGTGCGAGAGGAAATACCTTCGGCAAGCTTGGCTTGCGAGATTTTGCGATCTGTGCGCAGTTTCTTGATTAAAGAGCCTTGCTGTTTCATGGGGGACCTCCTTAATTGTGACGCATTTCTGAACAATGTGATTTTAATAACATGTTATCAAATATAATAGGGTATAGCAAATAATAAAGGAGGTCGTTTTTCATGGAATTTGAACCATTTGGTCCTTGGGAAATCAACCCATTTAAAAACTAGTACAGGCTTTCATTTAGATACTTGTCATTGAAGGATCAGTGACAGATTGATAAATGAAATTTAGTTTACGTCCTGCTTTTTTCGCGGCGAACTGCGAACATTCTAAGCAGGAAAGAGAAGATCTTGAAGAATCGAAAGGTTATTTGGTTGATTCCCCCACTCAAAGAGACCTTTTCGTTTGTGGAAGTCATGAAACGCATGAATCGCGCAAGGTGGTCAGTCCCGTTGAATGTCTGTCATGCACCAGACCTTCCCCAATTTTCTGATTCTTTGTGATTGATCGTCTTTCAAGCATCATACTTCCAGCTATGACCGTAATGCACGAAGATTACGGTTTTTTGTGGTCTTATTGTGCTACACAGTAAACCTTGTATTTCAAGTGAACTAAAAGACCAAAGCTAGAAAAGAAATTCAGTGAGAAAGATAGTGAAAAAAAGTCAAAAACAAAAAAAGAAAAACGTTTGCAAAAAAAGTGTTGACATTTTTTCTCAGAATGAGTACTATTATCTCAACGGAACACGAGAGTGTTCTCATTACTGGATTCGTTACTGTTCGGCAGGCAAGACCAGAGGAAAAAAGTGCATTGATTACCCAAAGTTTCTTGGGTTGTACACTTTTTTGCTTTGGTCTTCTTTTTTTGCTCCATTATTTCTATTCGCTAAAAAAGAACCGGTTCCAAGGTAAGGTCCAGTCATTGATCATCAAAGGAGGGGAGAAGTAAAACGCAATGAAGTGCCAGCTAGGTTTGACGATATCCTGCAGTACTGCCTGGAGCAGACATTCACCTCGTCACTTAATGGCAAGTCAGAGAAAGAAAAAAATACAAGACCTTCTGCATAGACGTCAAACGATGCAAAGCTGTGTATGCGCTATGCTGATCAAGGAGGATCGTTCGTGAAGATTATCAAGAGGATCAACAACAATGTTGTACTTTCAAAAGAAGATGAAGTTGAAGTGATCCTAATGGGAAAAGGGATCGGCTTTCAAACGAAACCGGGTGACCTGATTCCGGCTGAGCGAATCGAAAAAAAATACTACCCAGAAGATGACTTGACAGTGGAACATATGTCGAAAGTCATGACGAAGGCTGACGAGAAACAAATGGCCGTCATTTATGAAATCGTGCGTCTTTTTCGGGAAAGTGTTGGAACCGATTTCAATCCAAACGTTTATTTCACACTGATGGATCATATCTTGTTTGCCATCAGTCGTCAAAAGCAAGAAATTGTTTTGACCAATCCCATGCATTGGGAAATCAAGAAAATCTATGCCAAGGAATATGCGGTCAGTGTCCAAGCGGTCGAGTTGATCCGCAAAGAGCTGTATCCCGATTTTTCGCAAGAAGAAGCTGCGTTTATCACTTTGCATTTTGTCAATGCGCAAATTGAAAAAAGCGCCAATCAAAGTGCCTATGAGCACACCGAGTTGACCAACAATATTTTACGGATCGTTAAGTATAGCATGAACATCGAGTACGATGAGAATTCTTCCTACTTCCAACGGTTTGTGACCCACATTCGCTATTATTTAATTCGACAAAGTCAAGAAAAAGAAGAGCCAGTATTGGCTAATCCGATGATTGCCTTGGCTTTCAGCAGCTATCCGAAAGAAAAAGAAACCGCAGATTCGATCAAAGAATACTTATTTGAACAAAAGGGCTGGCATGTCAACGATATGGAATTGATGTATTTGATTCTGCATATCGGTAACTTAGCCGCTCACTCAAAATTAACCTAAGAATGGAAATGGATTCGTTACAGTTCGGCTGGCAAGACCTGCACTTTCTTACAATACTCGTTGAGGAGACCCGTCTCGTTTTTTATGGGTGATACTCCTGCTTGTTTATTGTAGAAATGGCCGGTCTTTTTATTTTTATTAAATGATCTATTAAAAAGGAGAAATCAAAATGGCAAAATATACTGAATTAGCACAAGACATTTTGGCCCACGTTGGCGGCAAAGAAAATGTCTCTTCTGTAAAACACTGTGTGACTCGCTTACGTTTCCACTTAAAAGACGAAAGCAAAGCAGACACAGATTATTTGCAAAAACGTGACGGTGTCGTGACCGTTGTCAAAGCAGGCGGACAATACCAAGTGGTTATCGGTAATCATGTGCCAGATGTTTACGATGAAGTGCTGAAAGTCGGCGGATTAGCCGATGGCGGCAGTCTTGATATCGACGAAGGCGACGAAAAGAAAGGCAGTTTGTTTGACCGCTTTATCGATGTCATCTCAAGCTTGTTTCAACCGTTCTTAGGTCCATTAGCGGCAGCCGGTATTTTAAAAGGGATCACGGCGCTACTTGCAGCAACTGGGATGGAAGCGACCAATGGAATCTATGTAGTAATGAATACCCTAGGCGATGGTTTGTTCCAATACTTACCTATGATCTTAGCCGTAACTGCTGCAAAGAAATTCAAGATGAATACCTATACAGCATTAGCGATTGCAGGTGCGATGGTCTATCCTGGTTTAGCAGAAAGCGTTGCTGAAGCGAGCAAAGTCTTTGGTCTAACCTTGACCTTACCAGCAGGTGGCTACTTTAATAGCGTACTGCCGATTATTTTAGCGATTTTTGTCGCTTCGAAAATTGAACAGTTTATGCGCAAAGTTACACCTGATGTAGTCAAAATGTTTGTGGTTCCTTTTGTAACGATTTTGATCACTGTGCCGTTGACCTTCTTTGTGGTAGGTCCAGTCGCAAATACAGCATCTAGCTGGATCGGTATTGCTTTCCAAGCGGTTTATGATTTCAGCCCAATCATTTATGGATTTGCTTTAGGGGCATTATGGCAAGTATTGGTAATGTTTGGTCTTCACTGGGGTCTTGTGCCATTGGCGATCATGGATATGGCGCAAAACGGCTCTTCGATTATTTTGACCGCCGCAGTGCTACCATGTTTCACGCAAACGGGTGTGCTAGCAGCGATTTGGTTGAAAACGAAAGAACCAAAAGTCAAACAAGGCGCAATGCCAGCATTGATCTCATCGATCTTCGGTGTGACTGAACCTGCGATCTACGGTTATACTTTGCCAATGAAAACACCATTTATCGTTTCTTGTTTAGTTTCAGGTTTCGTTGGTATCTACTTGTCAATCTTTAACGTTACTGGTTACGCAATGGGCGGTATGGGTATCTTCTTGTACCCTGCATATATCGATCCAGCAACAGGCAGCTTCCATAGCGTGATCCACTTAGCCATCGGTACAGTTATTGCAATCGTAGCGTCATTTATCATCATGATGTTATTGAAAGTACCAACTTTGTATACAACTGTTGATTCACCAGTCGACGGTCAAGCAACACCAGCAGCACCAGCACCAGAAGCGAAAACCGTTTCTGCCAGCGTCAAAGATGAAACAGTCAAAAGCCCAGTAACCGGTCAAGTGGTTGCTTTAGCAGATGTGGAAGACAAAGTCTTTTCTTCAGGTGCTATGGGAAAAGGGATCGCCGTTGAACCAGCGATCGGTGAAATCACTGCTCCAGCAGATGCAGAAGTCAAAATCTTGTTTCCAACAAAACATGCCATCGGCTTAGTCACTGAGGATGGGACAGAATTATTGATCCACATCGGCATGAATACGGTGGAACTTGAAGGCAATCACTTTACTGCCTACATCAACCAAGGAGACAAAGTCAAAGCCGGTCAAAAATTGATCTCATTTGATACTGAAGCGATTCGTGCGGAAGGCTATTCCTTACTGACACCAGTCATCGTCACAAACTCTAACGACTACAGTGACATCCAAACGACACAGTCAAAAGAAGTAACAGCGAACGACAATTTGATCGAAGTCGTAAAATAAATGCGTTTATCGGCACGTCGTAGGATCAGTAAGAATGCTTTCTTGCTGATCCGATGTGTCGATCAATAAAGAAAAAGAAAGTAGGCTAATCATGACAGAAAAACAATTTCCAGAAGGCTTTTTATGGGGCGGCGCCACTGCAGCCAACCAATTTGAAGGAGCATGGAACGAAGGCGGACGTGGCCCAGCGACATCCGATACGGCGATCGCTGTCAAACCAGAAGACCGCAAAAACATGGCAGAATTTGCTGCACCAATGACTCGGGAAAAAGTCTTGTTTGCCTTAAATGACAAAGAAGGCTTGTATCCAAAACGTTGGGGATCAGATTTCTACCATCGTTACAAAGAAGATATCGCCTTGTACGCAGAGATGGGCTTTAAAACGTTCCGTCTGTCCATCGCTTGGTCAAGAATTTTTCCAAATGGTGACGATGTTCAGCCAAATGAAGAAGGCTTGCAATTTTATGACAACGTGTTTGATGAGTGTGCAAAATACGGGATCGAACCCTTAGTGACCCTCTCTCACTACGAAACACCTATCGGGATCGCGTTAAACTATGGCGGCTGGAAAAATCGCCAAGTGATCGATTTGTTCGTCAAATACGCAGAAACTGTGTTGACCCGCTACAAAGACAAAGTCAAATATTGGTTGACCTTCAATGAAATCAATATCATGGGGATCTCTGGCTATGTTGGCGGTGCCTTGTTATCCGAAGATGGCACGCAAAACCTTTCTGACATGTATCAAGCTGTGCATCATCAATTTGTGGCTTCTAGTTTAGCAACAAAATTTGCCCACGAAATCAATCCTGATATCAAAGTAGGGATGATGTTGGCACGGATGCAAGCCTACCCAGCTACACCAAATCCAGCAGATGTGATGGAAGAAATCAAGCGTGACCACGAGAATCTCTTCTTCTCTGATGTCCAAGTTCGTGGGAAGTATCCAGCGTATACGAAGCGCTTCTTTAAAGAAAACGGCATCGAAGTGACCTTCGAAGATGGCGATTTAGACATTCTTGCGCAATACCCTGTCGACTTCATGTCCTTTTCTTACTACATGAGTTCTATTGCCCGCCACAATCCTGAAGAAGGCGGCGAAGCAACGGCCGGCAACTTTTCTTTAGGCGAATCAAACCCATACTTGGAAGCCTCTGACTGGGGGTGGCAAATCGATCCAATCGGCTTGCGTGTGACTTTGAATAACTTGTACGACCGCTACCAAGTACCATTGTTTATCGTTGAAAACGGCTTAGGTGCCTTGGATACGGTGGAAGAGGATGGTTCGATCCATGACAGCTATCGAATCGATTATTTGAAAGCGCATATCGAACAAATGTATGAAGCGATCGAAGATGGTGTGGAATTGATGGGCTATACGCCTTGGGGTTGTACCGACTTAGTTTCGGCTTCAACGTCAGAAATGTCGAAACGCTACGGCTTTGTCTATGTAGACGCGGATGATGAAGGAAACGGTAGCTTTGACCGTTCCCGTAAAGATAGTTTTTACTGGTACAAAGAAGTCATTGCTACCAATGGCGGTAGTTTGTTACAGGATTAAAAAATAAACCAAAGCGGCTCTCAAAAAAGAGAGCCGCTTTTTTGTTGTGCTCAGTAAAAAAAGAAGAGAAAGGGGGTTAGCAGCTGCCATGCTAGAAAGATCAATGAAACAGTCAACGCCCATTTTTTCATTTTGGGCTTAGGCACAACGGCTTCGGGCATCAAATAGACAAGAGAGAATACTGTAAGAAAAAACAACAGGGTCAGTGGTTGGACGACAAAGGTCAGCCAGTTCATAGGGCAAGCTCCTTTTATGAGGATTGATGATTTGTTCTTTCGTGTTATTATTTTGCAAATTCATTATATATTTAGTTCGTTAAAAAGGCAAGGAGCTCATGGAATAACGATTGTGTGCAGGAAGGGGGGAGAAAAACGAGTGGCACATCCTTGTATTTTGATTCGAATCTTTCTAGAGTAACACAGTAAGCTTGAGGTTAGAATCAGAACTAGCAATAAAAAAGCCCCTTTTCAGGGGAGGGGAGTTCTTTAAAAAGATAGGAAGAAACCCGTGTATTTGATGAAGCTATTGGTCCCTAGTTACTGGGGACCTGACTAATTTACGTGGAAAACCCGCCACTGTCATTCACCGTTTTCTGATCCTCAAGTAGAAAATAAAACAAAGAAGACTAGCCGAAATCAAGAAACCCATAAAATAGAAAGTTAGCTGCATGTCAGGCATCGTATAGGAATACTCTAAAATCTTACAAACAAAGATCACTAAAGAAACCGTGATGGATAAGGAAACCCATGTGAAACGCGGCAATCGTTTCGTTACGATGATCAATCCTAACGAAAAAAAGATGACTGGTACCCAAAAGATCAAGCGAGCAAGTTGGATCATTTTATCTCTCCTCATTCAAATTGATTTGAGTAAAAGGATAGCTTACAACGCTTGTTATTAAAAATGATAGCCATTGCAATTGTGTATTTTTTTGAAGCGTGTGTTTTCAACTTAAAGCATGGGCGTAATGCTGCTCTTTAAATTCTTTTGGTGTTTGCCCCGTCACTGCTTTGAAATTGCGAATAAAATGGCTCTGATTGGCAAAGGCTAATTGGGTGCTGATTTTTTCGTAGGAATAGTCTGTGAACAACAATAAATGCTTGGCTTCACTGATTTTTCGTTCCTGAATGTAACTGTGGATCGTTTTGTTCATTTCTTTTTTGAATTGATTGCACAGATGGGTCTTGTGTTTTTGAGTGATGGCTGCGAGATCATCAATGGTCACTTTTTCATAGAGATGGCTGTCGACATAATTAACGATCGTCTTGACCAACAGCGATTTTTGCGCCAGCGGATAGCTATGCAGAAGCTCCATAAAGCGGTAGGTGGCTTCTTTGATATAGCGGAGGCACTCCTCGGCAGAATGAATATAAACCAGACCTTGGATCAAGGAATCAGATAAGCCGAATGCTTGGTTGACTGGTACTCCTTCATCAATGCTCATGCGGGTCACGACAGCGACAAAGGCCGAAAACTTTAGTTTTAAGCCTTCAAGTTCATGAGGGGAAAGGGAAACACTGTAGGTCTCTTTCATTTTGTTAAATACCCAAACTACTTTTTCCGGCTCGTTTCGTTTGATGTAGTCAAGATAGCGCAATTCAAAATGATAGGAATCAAAGGTAGCTTCATGCACACGGCGTTCATAAAGATTGGTTTCCAAGCTAAGATCTGTTTGCATGGATCGGTCGTGGGATTCAGTTTGGTAATGCCAATGGATTTGGTCTTTTGCCAACGGCTGCTCCGCAAACAGCGTATAAAGCAGCTGGATGTATTCTTCAAAGGAGTATTTGTCTTCTTTGGAATAGTGCACATTGTAGTGGTATTCATGTTCAAGAAACAGGTAAGACGTATCTGGTGTACCAATCACACCACAGGGGCCGATGACCATATAACAGGTTTTTCCAGCTAACTGAAATGCAAAGCAACCAAGCATATATTTGCCGAAATGATAGAGATTTGCAACTGGGCCGTTCGTTTCTTCCAAATAGTGTTTCAGAGGATTCTGGGCTGTTAAGGTGAGTGGGGGATACAAAGGAGTTCCTTCTTGATCCAAGAGGATCATCGGGATCAAATATTTTCGATACAGCAGATCCATGGCGGTCGTCAGTGTTGTTTTGTTCATAAGACACCTCAAAGTCCAAACATTGTTTTTTCTTTTAGTATAACGTAAATTTTTTCGCATTCAATAAATATTTTATTATAAACAATATTTTTTTAGTATATCTAAGGAAGGATTCTTTTTATAATTCAGATAAATAAAACGGTTACAGGAAGGAGCAAACATGGATAGTAAAAAATTGAAAGAATTGTTTCAGCAATTGACGCCAGAAGAAAAAATCGCTCAGACGATTCAATTGAATGGCAGTTTAGTCATTGAAAATGAGGTGATGTCTACGGGACCGATGCAAGATCTTGGACTTCCCAAATCGTTGAAGATTCATGAGATTGGTTCAATCTATAATGTCAATGATCATCAAAAATTGATTCAGTTACAAAGGGAAACGTTGGCACACAGCCGACTTAAGATTCCCATGCTGTTTATGTCTGATGTCATCTACGGGTTTCGGACGATTTTTCCGATCCCCCTTGCGCAAGCAGGTTCTTATGATTTTGACCTGATCGAGCAAGCCGCTGGGATGACCGCCAAAGAATGTTACCAAAATGGCCTTCATGTGATCTTTTCACCCATGCTGGATCTTGTTCGCGATCCTCGCTGGGGGCGGGTGATGGAGTCGCCAGGAGAAGATGTTTATACTGCCAAACGTTTTGCTAAAAGCGTCGTGACCGGTTACCAAGGCAATCTTGATAAAGGAGTGGCAGACAATCACGTTGCTGCTTGCATCAAACATTTTGCTGGTTATGGTGCACCCGAAGCAGGCAGAGAATACAATACGGTCGATATGTCGAATCAGCGCTTATTCAATGAATATTTGCAACCCTATCAAGCGGCGATCGAAGCCCAAGCACTGCTAGTGATGACGGCCTTCAACCTATTGAATGGTGAACCTGCAACGGGTAGCCGCTGGCTGAACCGAGAGATTTTGCGCGAACGATTCGGTTTTGATGGGGTATTGGTCTCCGATCATGCGGCCATCAAAGAATTGGTCCCTCATGGCTTTGCCAAAGATGAACGGGAGGCCGCTCAGAAAGGTTTGGAAGCGGGCGTTGATTTTGATATGATGACATCGGTCTATGCAACTTACTTACCAGAACTGATCAAGCAACCTGAACTCGCGGCTTTATTAGACGAAGCAGTTTGGCGTATTCTGGTATTAAAAAATCAACTAGGACTGTTTGAAGACCCTTATCGAGGGTTGAAAACGCAACAGACGGGAGAAGTTTTGTCGGATGAAGCCAAAGAGCTAGCCGTTAAGCTAGTAGAAAAAAGCTGTGTGCTGTTAAAAAATGAGGGCAGCTTACCTTTGAAAAAGGACCAAACCGTCGCTGTGATCGGTCCTTATGGAGAAAGCCGGTTGACCTTAGGTTTTTGGGCGTCAGTCAGCGGCAAGCCACAAGACACGATTCCTTTAAAAACCGGTTTGCTGCAGCATTTCGCACCCGAAAACTTGATCTTTGCTCGTGGATACAATCTATTCGACTCGTATGAGCAATTTGGTCCTTTAAAAGCCGGGATCGAACAGCTGAATGGACCGATCGAACCAGAAGATCAGTTGCTTTTGGAAGCCATGGAAGCCGCCGAAGCCGCCGAAGTTATCGTCTTGACTTTTGGAGAGCAGTTTTTGGAGAGCGGCGAAGGGGCATCAAAAGCTCATTTGCAGCTGCCATTGAAACAAATTCGTTTGATCCAAGCGTTGAAAAAGACTGGCAAGCCTTTGATTGGCGTGCTTTACACTGGCAGACCGTTAGTCTTAACGCAAGTGGAAGCATTATTTGATAGTCTGTTGCTGGTTTGGTATCCGGGAACGATGGGCGGGATCGGAATCGGCAATCTGCTGAGTGGGCAGGCTTCTCCGACAGCAAAACTGGCGATGACCTTTCCTCGGAGTGAAGGACAGATCCCACTATACAGTGCCCAACTGCCAACGGGCAGACCTTTGACAGATAGTGAGCATTCTGATCGCTTTTTGTCAAAATACCGAGATGAATCAAATGAACCCTTATTCGCATTCGGAACAGGTCTTAGTTACAGTTCGTTTACTGGTGAATGGCTTGGTAGTGAAGTATCTAGCGAGACAATCCATTTGGCTTATCGAGTGAAAAACCAATCGGCAATAGCTGCAGAAACCGTCATCCAACTTTATCTCATGCAGCGTCCAGCGGCAATGGTTCGTCCAAGTCGCCAATTAATTGCGAGTGACCTCATCTCATTCGCGCCCCAAGAAGAAAAAGAGCGCAGATTGTCACTGCCGTTTTCAGAACTTGTTTTCTATGACAATCAAGGGAAGAAACACATAACCAAAGGTACTTATCGATTCCTAATGCGGATCGATCAAAAAGAAACGATGCTTAGTGTAACGATCTAAACTAAAGGAGTGAGAAAGAATGGAAAAATTAGAAGCATTTTTAAGTAGCAAACTATTACCAATGTCACAAAAATTACAACAAAACAAAGTATTGGCCGCTTTGATGGAGGGGTTTATTCGAACAAGTCCCATCACTTTAGGAATTGCGTTTATCACGATCATTGGAAATTTTCCGATTCCTGGTTGGACGGACTATTTGACGAAAATTGGCATCTTCCAGCATGTTGAAGCGATCACCAACGGAGCAACTGGCGTTTTTGCCTTGTATGTTGTATACAGTTTGGCGTATTCTTACGCAAAACAATTAGGAAGCAATGAACGCAATTCAGCGATTATTTCTTTAGCTAGTTTCATTATGTTGATGCCTCAAACCGTTGCAACGACTGTCATGCAAGATGGTCAAGCAGTGGAACAAACGATTGGAGCTTTGAAGCTTGATTTCTTAGGCGGACAAGGACTGTTTATCGGCATGCTGACCGCTTTATTGGTGACACGTTTCTATGCTTTCTTATCAAGAAAAAATATTATGATCAAGCTACCGGATAGTGTTCCCCCAATGGTAACCCAATCCTTAGCACCAGTGTTTGTGGTCACGATTATTTTTGTCGTCGTCTTTGTCATACGCGTCTTGTTTGGGTTTACTTCATCCGGCTCGATTTTCCAATTCTTTATCGATGTGATCAATGCGCCGTTGAACTCCTTAGTTGCTAGCCCGCTATCGATCATCATCATTATGGAATTATTAGCTGTTTTATGGTTTTTCGGAATTCATAATGCAGTTTTACAAGGACCGCTCGGGGCGATTAGTATGACCATGGTCGTTTCAAATATTGCCGCTTACCAACAAGGACAAGCGCTGCCTTATCTGATTCCTTCAGTGATTTATATGGGCATGTATGCTGCTGGCTTCATGGGCTTTGTGACCTTCTTTATGATCCGCAGCAAATCGGCAAAAATGAAACAATTAGGAAAATTGTCGTTTATCCCGTCGATCTTTAACATCACAGAGCCAATCATGTTCGGGATGCCGATTATTTTGAATCCGTTGTTCTTTATTCCGCAAGTCTTTACACAATTGATCGCTGGCTTTGTGACCTGGGGATTGGCAACAACGATCCTCCCAATCAGCTTGAATCCAACCATGAGTCTATTGCCATGGACCACACCGACTTTTATCAAAATGCCCTTTTCAGGAGGGCTTAACTACACGATCTTAATGATCATCTGTATGCTGATCGGTATTGTTATGTGGTATCCGTTTCTAAAAATTGCGGATAAAAAAGAGTACGAATTAGAAATGGCTGCTGAAAAAAAGCAAGCAAGTGAAGCAGCAAAAATGACAGAAAAAGTCGTGGAAGAAATTCAAGCGTAAACAAAGGAAGTGGCACATTTGGTTTATTTAGGAATTGATATCGGTGGGACGCACATCAAAACGGGATGGGTTGAAAACAATGAAGTCACCGACGGACGAAGTTTTCCCACCCCGGCAACGCTGGCGGCATTTAGTGAAACTATCAAAACGATCCTCCAAAGCTATGCCCGTCAAGTTTCTTTCACGAAAGTGGCTATCGCAGTCCCTGGTTCAGTTAATGAAACAGGGACGGTCTTCTTTGGTGGTGCCTTGCCATACCTTGATGGGGTAAATTTGCCAGAATTGATCTGCCAGTTAAGCGATGGCATGGTGACAGAGGTTACTGTCGAAAACGACGCAAAAGCCGCCGCGCTAGGGGAAATGAAAGCCGGCAATCTGCAAGGGATCCAAAATGGTGCGGCGATCATTTTAGGAACCGGCGTGGGAGTTGGTCTTTGTCTCAATGGAAAACTCTATCGTGGGCATCATGGACAAGCTGGTGAAGTCAGTTTTATGATTCGTGACCGACAAATGAGAGGCGCGGACTCTTTTGTGGGGATCGGTCTTTCGGCTGTCGGATTAATTGAGCGTTTGGCTGCTAGTATGGCTATCGCGCCTGATGGTCCTTTGGTCTTTGATACCCTTACGAAAACTGCTGATCCTGAGGCAGAGGCTTTATTTTTAACTTATACCAAAGAAGTCGCTGTCTTGTGTTTCGATCTTCAGTGTCTTTTAGCTCTGGAGAAAATCGTTATCGGTGGCGGGATCAGCCGTCAGCCACGCTTGATCGAAGCCATAGCTAGCAGCTATCAAACTATTTTTAAAACCGCACCAATCATTGAGAAAACGCTGCAGCCAGTTGCGATCCAAGCCGCTTATTTTCAAGCGGACGCCAATTTGATCGGCGCAGCCAAGGAGGAACCGTGGGATGAGTAAATTTCCGGAAGCATTTTTGTGGGGAGCATCCACTAGTGCTTATCAAGTAGAGGGCGCATGGGCAGAAGACGGCAAAGGTCCCTCAGTGCAAGATATCAAAGAGATTCCGCAAGGGACCACTAATTTTAAAGTAGCATCAGATCACTATCACCGATATGAAGAAGATGTGAAATTGTTTAAAGAATTAGGGTTAAAAGCCTATCGTTTTTCCATATCATGGAGTCGAGTCATGCCCGATGGTCAGGTCAACCCAGCAGGATTGGCGTTTTATCAAAAACTGATCGATCTGCTACTAGAAAACGAGATTCAACCGATCGTCACCGTTTTCCATTTTGACCTGCCCGTTGCGATCGCGAAGCAAGGTGGGTGGGAAAACCGAGAGACGATCCAAGCATTTGCTGATTACTGCCAAGTACTGTTCGAAAACTTTGGTCATCAAGTACCGCTATGGCAAACCATCAACGAGCAAAATGTGATGGCACTTGCTGGTTCGGTCATTGGTACGAGTCAAAAATCCATGAAAGAAAAATTTCAAGAAAATCACCATATGCTAGTGGCCCAAGCATTGGTGACCCAACAGTTTCATGCCGGTAATTTTAGCGGCAAGATTGGCCCAGCACCGAATATCGCCAGTGTCTATCCAGCTTCTGAAAAACCAGCCGATCAGCTGGCAGCTCTTTCTATGAGTGCGCTGAGAAATTGGTTATTCCTAGATGCGGCTGTTTTCGGCACATACAACCATAACGCATGGCATTTGTTAGAGACGATTGGTGCAGCACCGACAGTCACTGAAGCAGATCGAAAGATTTTGGCAGCTGGAACATGTGATTACATCGCATTGAATTATTATAATACGATGACCGTCAGCAGCTATTTTCAAAAAGAGACAAAACTCGATCAACAGTCTGGTTTCGGGATTCCTGGCTTTTTCCAAGTAGTAGAAAACACCCATTTGCCCATGACTGAATTCGGTTGGCCTATTGATCCAGAAGGCTTTCGCTTTACGTTGAACGAAATCTATTCCCGTTATCGTCTGCCTCTTTTGATCACGGAAAACGGCATCGGTGCCAAGGATGTTTTGACAACTGATGGTAAAATCCACGATGATTATCGCATCGACTACTTGCAGCAGCACATAAAACAGATGGCATTGGCGATCGAAGACGGTGTCGATGTGATCGGCTATTGCCCGTGGAGTGCCATTGATCTCGTCAGTACTCACGAAGGCATCGCTAAACGGTACGGGTTTATCTATGTCAATCGTACGGACGATCAGCTGTTGGACTTGGCGCGATACAAGAAAGATAGTTTTTATTGGTATCAAAACGTTATCGATAAAAACGGGTTAGGAGAGTAAGCGATGTTTTTTCAGGAATATCTATTTGATCCAGAAGCGCAAGCCGGTTTGACAGTGTACCTGCATGAGGAAAAAGCCGAGTATGAACGGGAGGGCGATCGTCCGTTTGTCTTGGTGATTCCCGGTGGCGGCTACTCCTTTTGCAGTGAGCGGGAAGCTGAGCCAATTGCCTTAAATTTTGCTGCCCAAGGCTTTCACGCCGGGGTCTTACGCTATCATGTAGGGACACATCGCAGTTTCAGCCATTCCTTAGCAGATGCAGAAAAAGCGATTACTAAAATCCGAGAACTTGCAAGTGAATGGGGAATCGATGCCGAAAAAATCGCTGTGATCGGCTTTTCTGCCGGCGGCCATTTGGCAGCGGCGTTATCAACACTCTCCTCAATGAAACCGAGCTTATGTATTTTAGGCTACCCAGCGATATTGTCTTCATTTGCTACTGTGATGAAGATCGATGCCCCTTCATTAGAGGAATGTGTCACAAAAGATACGCCGCCCACCTTTTTGTTTTCAACCTTTGAAGACAATGTCGTTCCTATCGAAAATTCATTGGCGTATCTGCAGGCCCTAGAAGATCACGAGGTTCCCTTTGAAAGTCATATTTTCCAAAAAGGACGTCACGGTCTTTCTTTGGCGACCGAACGCTTCGGTAATCGTAAAGAAATGGTTGATCCACGTTTTGCCCGTTGGTTTGATGAATGCGTCGAATGGCTAGAGTTGAACTGGGCAGATAAAGTTGCCCAGCCAGCTTTGTTTCCTGATTTAGGGCAGTGGCCAATTCGGGCATTACTCGAGTCAGGTGAAAACAAACGCTTGCTGTTGCAGGCTTTTCCATCATGGGCAGACAAAAGCCGCTTAAAAATCGTAAAAAACATCAGCTTGCAGCAACTACTAACGATCATGCCAGAAGCTTTTGAGAATGTTTCTTATCAAGCGCTTGTTTTGCAGCTGATTGATCCTAGAAAGGAAGAGTAAAAATGAAAGCAATCCTGGTCCATGAAAGCTATAAGGCTTCAACAGAATTGATCACCCAAGAGCCACAAGCGATTGAACAGTTATCAGCTGTTCGTAACAGTACTGCTGCTTGTCAGTTGCTGCTGCACGATGGCAACCGCAATCATTATATTATTGGCGACGAGTTTTCGATCCCCGATGAAATCGAGATTCCCATGATACGCGTTGAGATTTTTAGCGAATTGCCGGTCAAAGCGCAATTCGTCGACTATTATGTCGGTCAGCAGGAATTGGCGTACGCCGATAAATTACTTGAACGAACTGCCAAAACCTATCCTGGCGATCGCTTTGCACCACTTTATTTGGAGTGGCAGATCGATGAGACGATCAAACCGAAAGTTTATCCCGTGAAAATCAAGGTCTATCGGGCACACTTGACTAGCCAAGAGGAGTGCTTGTTAGAAAAGAACCTAACGATTGAAGTGGACGCTTTTACTTTTCCAAAAGATTATTTAGAGACGTTCCACTTAAATATGTGGCAGCAGCCCAGCAATTTGGCTCGCACCTTTGACGTTCCGTTATGGAGCGATGCCCACTTTGACTTGATCAAGGAAATGGCTGAGAGTCTCGCTGTGATCGGACAAAAAGCGATCACAGTGATCGCCGGAGAGATCCCTTGGAAGGGCTGGTTCAATTACATCGTCAAAGATTATCCCGCCAATTTATATGAGTATTCGATGGTAAAGGTCAAAAAGACACCAGACGGAGAACTTTCCTGCGATTTTTCTGTGCTGACACGTTACCTTGATTGTTTTTTTGCTGCGGGCATCAAAGATGAAATTGATGTGTTTGGTTTATTAGGGGTCTGGGAACCGCCATTTTTTCCGTTAGTCAACTTGGACCATCCAGAAAAATTGGTGATTCGCTTTTATGATGAGGGGAAAGGCGCCTTTGGCTTTATTAATCAAAAAGCTGAGTTGCAGGAGTATCTACGCCAAGTATTTGATTATTTTAAAGGAAAGAATCTGTGGGAGAAGGTTCGCATCGTTTCTGACGAACCGAAGAAACATCAAATCGACAGTTTCCGAGCCTCGTTAGCTGTTTTAAAAGAAATTGATCCGTCGATCCAGATCAAAGCTGCTTTTGATAAAGAAGACGTGTTATTTGAGCTGCTGCCAGTGATCGATCATCCTGTGACTTCCTATTACTGTACTTGCAACCATTACGAAACACTAGCACAAAGCCATCCGGGCAAGATGCAGTACTATGTCTGCAATTATCCCGACAAACCAAATACCTTTTTGCATAGTCCCCTGTTAGAGACGCGAATGCAAGGAATCTTATCGTATCAGTTCAAAACAGACGGCTTTCTGCGTTGGGCCTACAATTGCTGGCCAGAACATGCTCGGTCCGATATTCGGTACAATACGAGCTCACTACCGATCGGTGATCTTTGTTTCGTCTATCCTGGCAATCACGGACATTTATTGTTGTCCCTAAGGTATAAACAACTACAGCGGGGGATTGAAGATTTCTATCTCTTGAAGACCGCTCAAGCTGCACAACCGCAGCAAACCGACGCCGTAGTAGCAGATTTTCTTAAAGTTACAGACACGAAACACTGGATGATCGACAGCCATCACAGTCATCCCGATGTTTTTCTACAGACCGCGGAGGAGATGGAGGCCTTTCATCGGGCCCTCCTCGAACTGCTAGAAAAGTAGCAAAATCAAACACTGCACCCAGAAATTTCACTACGATTTTCCAGAAGAATAGTGAGATACCTGTGGGCGTTTTCACTACTGATTCACGCAGCTTTTTCGTTTTACTAGGCATCTGTTTTCTTACAGATGCTTTTTTTCTGGTGAGCGTTTCGTTTTTCATTCCCTCCATCTTCCTTTACACTTTTAAGTAAGGTCATAACAAACGATGACAAATAGAAGTAGAAATAATCAAGGAGGAAACGAGCATGTCAGAAAAAATCAACAATCCGTTAACGAAGTATTATGATGGCAAATTTGAAAAACAGGTGCAAGAAGCACCGGCAATTCAAGGAAAGATGCAGCCAGTACCTGATTGCGGGGAAGAAAGCTACGCAGGTTCAGGCAAATTAGCTGGACGCAAAGCATTAGTGACCGGTGGTGATTCTGGTATTGGTCGAGCAGCAGCGATTGCTTTTGCCAAAGAAGGCGCCGATGTTGCAATCAACTATCTTCCTTTTGAAGAAGAAGACGCGCAAGAAGTCAAAGCAGTCATTGAAAAAGCTGGACGCAAAGCAGTTTTGATCCCAGGAGACTTGAAAGATGAAACTTTCGCTCGTCAATTGGTTCATGAAGCAGCCAAAGAATTAGGCGGGTTAGATACGTTGGTTCTAAATGCTGGGATGCAACAAGCGGTGAAGGACATCAAAGAGTTGACTACACAACAAATTCAAGATACCTTTACAACGAATATCATCTCGATGTATTGGACAGTCCAAGAAGCGTTGGATTATCTGCCAGCTGGTGGGAGCATCATCACGACCACTTCGATCCAAAGTGCGGAGCCTAGTGCCCATCTTTTAGACTATGCAGCCACGAAAGGTGCTATTACTTCCTTTAGTAAAGGGCTAGCTGCTCAATTAAGTGAAAAAGGCATTCGGGTCAATACGGTGGCTCCTGGTCCAATCTGGACACCACTTCAAATTTCGGGTGGACAGCCACAATCTGCGATTCCAGAATTTGGTCAAAAAGAACTGATGAAACGTGCTGGACAACCAGTCGAATTAGCACCAGTCTATGTTTTCTTAGCCTCTGATGAAGCAAGTTATGTAACTGGTCAAGTTTACAGTGTAACTGGCGGTAGCTTCTTCGCTTAAAATTCCTAGGACTAAAATAGTAGAAAAAAAGCTCGAGCAAAGAGGCTCGGGCTTTTTTTGCGGATGAAAATGGAATCGGCAACTTATTTTCCTTGTTCGGCAAACATCTTGGTCATCATCAGTTGATTGATCTTTGCAAAAACGGCTGCCCACTCTTGCTCGGCTTGCAGGTTAGACAGTAAGACTAATTTTTCGGAAAACATCACTTCTTCATAATTATCCGTGATCAATAAATCTGCGGCTTCCATTTGTTTGACGAAAGTCACAGAAGCTTTAGAATAAATCGAACGAATCCTCGTCTCAATCATTTGCTTTGTGCGGTATTGAATCGTCGTTTGAATATAGATCGACACGGTCGGGGGCGTATTCATCTGTGTTTCCAAATACAAGAGATGAGCCAGATAAGGCAACTGTGTCTGTTCAAAATACTCTTTATCCAAGTCAGCAAATGGATACTTTTCAACATGGGTCAGTAAAAGGGTGCAGATTGCTTCATAGGTTCTGTCTTTGGAAGGAGCATTTTCAGTCAACAGTTGGTGTTCTAGCTGCCACACTTCCAGAAGATCGATGCCGATAATGATCGATAGATTGAAGACCAGTAGACAGCTGCTTAATAATTTTTCGAATTCGGCGGCTTCCTGACTTGGAGCAAAGGTATCGTGCCAATCTTTGATCATTGCAGTGAAAAAGCGCACAAGATCAGTATCAGAATGTTTGATCTCTTGGATGATCGTTTGATTCTTTTCTTGGGGAACAACCCCTGGCAAAAAGACATGCAAAAAGAAATTCAAGTAAAGATACTCTGACTGAAGCATCTTTTCTGAGGCATAATCGGCACTCAAAAAAAGTGATTCGAGAATTTCTTCTGGTAAAAAACAATAGAAATTCATCAATCCCATGTATTTTTCAGGAATCGGCGGTAAATATTTTTTCTGGATCGTTCGGCTGACCACTGCTTGCCAAAATGCAGCGAGTTTATTTTTCGTCAACGGATCAAAGTGAGAAACAGCAAAGAACGCTGTAAACTCTTCGACATTTATATGGGAAACGCTCGGCAATAGCCACAAATCAGCAGGCGCACTTTGGGTCAAGAAACTGTAGGTGAAAATACGGATATCAAGCTCTTTTCCAGCAAGAACGATGCGATTATTCAGGTCTGTTCGAATTCGGATTTGAAATTTTTCCAATAGTTGGTTGATTTTCTTGATCAACCGATACATATGCGATTGGCTGACATGCAAATCCAAACATAATTGAGTCAAGGTCATTTGCGGGCGCCCAATCAAGTAATGAATCAGGTTGTATTGTGTGGAGTTGAGCAAGTAATGATACATCAATTGTGCATAGAAAGGTTCATCATCCTCTGTTCGATCAAGAAAATACTGATTGTAATGATTTTTTGATAGAAGCATGTGAGGTGAGAGCAGCTGCAAATCTTCATTTAAAAAATAGATATATTTTTGCAGGCTTTTTTGCGGGATATTCAAAACTTCTGACAGTTGGACCAATGTCACTCCGTTGGAATTGCAGACAACTTTGAAAATCTCTAATTTCTTTTCTTCTGCGGGAGAAATGAATTCTCGATACATAAGGGATTCTCCTTTTTGGCGTTTTTTTTACGCTAAATCTGTGAACCGTATGATAACCATGATGGATTATACTTATGATAGATGAGAATAGAATGAAAAAACACCAATTAAATTATTATTTTTTAAGGCTGTTTTTTCGATGACCCTCGGTTTCTCATTAAAAAAAGTGAAGGAAGAGATGAAAATGAACAAAAAGGTACGAATGTTAGGTTTGGTCGGAATGGGTTTAGGAATGGCGCCCACTGCGGCAGCTGCAGCAGAAGCGAATCCAACGGCTTCAATGACGAGTCAAGCAACACTAACGATCGAACAAGGAATCTTGTCACTGGATCAGGTGACCAATTTTAACTTCGGTACAAGCAGTATCCAAGATATCGCTACCGATGAACAAGTGATTCAAACAACGTCGGATGAAGTGACATCGATCACGGATTACCGTGGACCAAATCAAGCTGGCTGGCAGTTGACTGCGCAATTATCGAAAATGACGAATGCCAGCGATAACGAGCTAGCAAATGCCAAAGTCACTTTAAATGGTTCAACGGCTTCGGGCGATGCAACGCTAGTATCGGGCACCGAATTGATGGTAGGGGCAACAGAACCTACATTGATCGCTTCTGCTAATGGGACGACCGGCTTAGCAACCAATGACTTTAACTTTTCCAATGCTTCATTAACCGTACCAAAACAAAATGTGAACAGCGGCACTTATAGTGGAACGATCACTTGGACATTATCAAACACCTATCAAGCAGAATAGCAAGGAAAGGGCGACAATGAAAAAACAAATCAAGTGCTTCGTACTCATTAGTTTCTTTATCAGTTTGTGTTGCTTTACGAAAGTCACCGGTCATGCACAGACCACACGGTTCACTGTAACCCCAGAACTTCCCCAAAATCAAGTCAGTGACGTCAGTTATTTCGACTTACTGGTAAATCATGAGACCGAACAGAATTTGACCGTTGCCCTTCATAATACAAGTTCAGAGCCGTTGACCATTAAAGCAGCAGCACTAAATAGTTATACGGCCTCTACTGGGATCATCGCGTACCAAGCAGAACAGACCGCCGAAGAGAACCAAGGAATCTCGTTTAGTCAATTGATTGAAAATCCGAGACAGACGATCCAGCTTGACCCTGGAGAAAGTCGTCAGGTCCATTTTACCCTTTCAATGAAGGCAAAAGAATTTGCAGGAGAAATACTTGGTGTGTTTGACTTTGAAGAAGAACCGGCGGAAACAATTGAAAGTCAGCAAACAAATCTGCAAGCCAACTATAAAATTCAACAAGGGATCCGCTTGCGTCAGAATGTAGCAACCATGCCTGACCCCCAGTTGTCTTTGGTCAATTCTGAGGCGGTGGAAAGATATGGTTCTACAGCTCTCAAAAGTAGGATCCGCAATGATCAGCCCACAGCCTTTGGCAACATCACTGTCAAAACAGTGATACGTGAGCAAGATAGCGGCAACAAGGTCGGTGGGTTTTCTGCAGAGAATTTTCAAATAGCTCCGAATTCGGTTTTGGAGCTGTTTAGTGCCTTTGATCAGAACATTCTCGAACCGGGGACCTATCTATTACGGATTGAGTTGAATGCGCCTAAAGGAACATGGGTGTTTGAGGATTCGGTGGTGGTTGATCGCAAGCAAGCCAACCTTATCAACCGTCAGACAACGTTAGGTGCAGCGTATCTTCAAAAACAGTACTGGCTCTATGCAGGAGGGCTACTTCTCTTCCTGTTTGTCCTACTTCTCTTGTTCATTTTATATAGGAGACGTAAAAAAGCAGAAGCAGATGTTAGGCTGTCAGTGCAAGAAGAGTCAGAATGAAGAAAGCGGAGGACAGTGATGAAAAAGTTTGGCATTATCCGATGGGGCTATGTGTTCTTTTTTAGCATTTTGCTGCTATGTGGGAAACAAGAAATCGTCCATGCTGCGGTATCTGCGCCAGATTTTCCTACGTTAGCGATTGACGATTCTCTGATCACTCCTGTGGGACAAGCGGGGTCGCCACAAGGGGAACCGGGCGTTAATTATGTTCAGATTAATGATGGAGCTACTACCAACTCCAGTGGTGGTGTCTGGTTCAATAAGCCGGTTTCTTTTACTCGCTCTTTTCGGTTAGAAATGGCATTTTGTATCGATAATACAGCAACGGACAGCGATGGGCTCGCTTTTGTGATGCAAAGCAATGGCTTAAATGCGCTGGCAGAACAAGCAGGACCGACGATTGGCGTCTGGTCAAATACAGGAGGAACGACTCCTTTAAATACGGGGGCAATCCCGCAAAGTTTTGCGATTGAATTCGATACGTTCTATAATAATGCCGGTTTGACTGGGGACGGTATGATGGATCGCGATGTTCCTTCCGGCCATCATATCGCATGGAATTTTCCCGGCTCAAATGACGCATATACCACCGATGGCTGGCTGATTATCGATAAAGTCTTAAATCATCGTGATACGGTATCAGTAAGTGATATTTCCGATGGGGTGTGGCATAGTTTTACAGTAGTTTTTGATCAGCCAACGCAAACGTTGCGTTACACCGTACCAGATTTCGGTGTTGATGTGACGGTACCTGTTGATGACACCTTCAAATCAAATTTGAACCTGACTAATAGTGCACCGGTCTATTTTGGTTTTACTGGTGCAAACGGGGGCTATGTTCAAGAAAAAGCAGTGGCGTTTGTCGATGTTGAAGGATTAGTAGAACTTGAGATGCGAACCGGTGTTTTTGAAAAAGACCCAGTCAAACTATTGTTGGATACTGGTACGACACTTTCCCAGCCAGCCACTGTCGACAATAGCAAAACCATTACTTATGCGACCTATCTCTCCTATAAAAGCACCAGTGATCTAGCTGACTTGGAATCGGGAATCTTGCTCTCATCGCTTTTTCCAGAAGGACTATCATTAGTTCCCGAGGCGGTTTATTTTGGAAAAGCCAGTGAAATCATGGTTAATGGCATGCCGGAAGGCGGAACTGCCTTACCTTTTGTCATTGAAAATGGGCAATTGGTTGCGACACTGCCTGACATGGTCAAAGGGAATGAATACATCGTTCACTTTTCCGTCAATTACACAGAAGCGCCCCTCAATCAGAATTTAGATATAGCCATCCCTGTCCAAACTGTTTTTAATGGAAATGCTTTTGTTTCCAGTATGACGTCAGGTGATCCAGAAATTCATTATTATCAAATGACTGGAATCTTTCCACCAACGCTTACAACAGGTTCGGCGTCATTGGCAGAAGCAAAAGCAGACCTGCAGATCGTGCGGCAAAAGCGCAATTCCTATATACCGATCACGATTGATGACCAAAACTCGACCCAAGCCAAAATATATGTCACAGAGTTCTTTACGGAGGATGTGACAATCACCGAAACCGATTTCTCTGAAGCAGCGTTGGTTGAACGGGGAACATTGTCGGAGCCGCTAACGGATACATTGGTGTTAGACACCGAAGAACTAGAACCAGGCACAACCTATTATCTGGCTTCCTATGTGATCGATACAGAAGGCAATCGATCGGCGACACGTTATTATGGGATTGACTTTCGTGGGATTGTAGAATTTCAGCGTGCGCCTGCTTCAATCACAGCGACAGTGACCTTGAATGAACTGGTACGATCCATCAGAGACGATGGCTTTGCTTATATAGCGATTGCTTTTGATCAAGAAGCCCTTTTGTCTATCAGCAATACCAGCGAAGGAACCTGGCAGTTAAGTGGACAGATAAAGGATTTTATGCAAGAGCAGCAACTATTGGCAGAGAAAATTCAGTTGGTACTCTATGATCCGGTGACCAATCAGCTGGTGGCTTCTGTCACTTCTGAAGAACAAGTGATTTTCCAGCAGGAGCCAACAGGAGCAACGGACTTAACCTTGGATCTTCAGGAATATGATTGCTACTTTCGCTTTGTCCCCAAGTTAGATTTGATTTTACCAGGTACCTATACAGGCACAGTCAACTGGCTGTTGGAGAGTACAATCATTAATGAATAGAAAAAAAAACGCCTAGAAGGCGTTTTTTTCGTCTAAAAGTTTATGTCGGTCCCTTTAACTTTGGCGGCTTTTCGCAATTTTTAAAACTAATGATAGGCCTGCTAAAGCAAAACTGCCGTATCTAACGAATTTTTCCAAGGATTCTAAGGTTTGCTGTTTTTTGTGTTTGCAGTCTGGACAGCTTTTTTCATGGGCATTCATTTTTTTTCCACATTTACAATGACTCTTCATCTGTGATCCACTCCTCGTTTCGTTTTATTTTGATGACTTTCTATAATTTAATTATACATGTTGTATAAGGTTCTGTCTGAAATTATGCTGTGTAAGACGTTTGTTAAAATGAGAAAAAACCTACGTTTATTGGGGGGGCGTGGAAGTGTGTAATTGCGAGGCTATTGGCAGTTACAGAGCCCGATGGGTAGGAATCGCTATAGATAAAAAAGGAAGGAAATCTGACAATTTTCTCATTTTCGATAGGTGCTGAATCGCTTTGCTTATCAGTTTAGCAAAATTTTGCTATTGTGGAGTAAGATTAGGGGACAAGAAAATACGCTTCTCTTTTTTTTCTATATTCTATCCTTAATCTGAGAACGAAAATCACCGATAGTATGCTATATATAAGAACAAGGAGCCATCCTTGACAATGTCGAATATGGCATTTGAATGAAAGGATTGATGAAATAAGTGATTTCTTCAATAATTTATACCGATACAAAGGCTTATTTAGATAAAGTGCTAGACCAAGCACTGTTGGATCTACTAAAATCTGATTATCCTAAAGTCTATGAACACGTGCAAAACTTGATTGTTGCTATGGAACAAACGATCCAACAAATTGACAGCACAAATTTTTGGCGGTTGATGCCGGAAATTTTAGGCTATGATTCTCGCTTTGTTTTGTTGAACTCGCTGCAATTGTCAGAAGACAAACTGTTGACGGAAATCGAGATTATTCAGATGATCGAACGTGATTTTCCGAATTTGAATAAAGAATTTTGTGGCTATTCCTTAAAAGAACAAGAGCATGAGAGTTTGATCTTCAGTGTTCAATAAACACTTCTCGTAGGAATATCAAGTAGAGTAAGAAAACGACTAGCTGATCTAGTCGTTTTTTTTTATCAAGAAAAAGAATAATTAAACATGTTATTTATCATTAAAATAAAAATTATTTTGAAATTATGAATAAAATAGATTATTATTGGTATATAATCCTTTTAGTGAAAGAAAAAACAATCGAAAAAAGGAAGAGGAAAGCCAGCTGACTGAAATAGCTGCGATTGTTTTAATTTAGAAAATAAGAACCAGCCTCATCGGCATGGAAAGGAGCAATTATGGATTACTTGAGTTTTTCAAAAAAAGAGTGGGAAGTCTTAGTTTGTTTTTGGGCTGTGGATGAACCTCTGTGCTGTACAGAATTTAGTGAACGTTTCGGCTTAAACCGTAACACATCACTGTCCGTGATTCGCAAGTTAGTAAACAAAGGAGTTCTGGAGATTGCAAGTATCAAAATGAGCGGATCAGTCTTGGCTCGTCGCTTTCAGCCAGCTGTAAGTGAATTGGAGATATTACAGACAGGCCTAACCGATGACCAGATTTTTGAATTAGTGAAAATCGCCATCAGAAAAATCGAAG
This sequence comes from Enterococcus sp. AZ179, assembly GCF_050498885.1. NCBI lineage: Bacteria > Bacillati > Bacillota > Bacilli > Lactobacillales > Enterococcaceae > Enterococcus > Enterococcus sp. AZ179. The sequence continues at coordinate 2,974,888 of NZ_JBMHEO010000001.1, forward strand.
ATCCTGAACAATTAACCCAGTTGCTAAATGTGATTGGTGAATTGAAAACTAAAGCTTCTTAAAGAATACTCGTTTGCATGATAAAAAAATGATCCGCTGTGAAAACAGCGGATCATTTTTCTTGTTCTTGAAATTTTTGTACCATTTTTGTCGTCAATTGATGGAGCACGGACAGTTCTTCCGGTTCAAGAGGCAAGAATTCGGTCACTCTGTAGGGGATCTCTAACGCTTGTTCATGGAGCGCTTTGCCTGAGTCAGTCAATGTGACCCGCAAAGAACGTTCATCGTCTTGATTTCGATTTCTTGCTAGGTAGCCTTTTGCTTCAAGCTTTTTTAAAACCGGTGTCAGTGTGCCAGAGTCGAGACATAATTGCTTCCCCAATGCTTTGACACTGATCGCTTCATCTTCCCATAACACCAACATCACTAAATATTGGGTATAGGTCAAATTCAACGGGTCCAGTAAGTCTTTGTACTGTTTGATAATTTCTTTTGAAGCGGCGTATAGAGGAAAACACAATTGGTTTTCTAACGCTAAGACATTCATGTTTTCACCCCTTTTTCTAATATCCGCCTCTTATCATAGCTGTTTTTTCAACGAAAGTCTACTCGCTAACGGCTTCGACAGTCACTTCAATGTTGCCAGCTGTGGCTTTTGAATAAGGACATACGGTATGAGCGATCTCAAGCAATTCTTGTGTTTCTTCTGTTGACAATCCTTCGATTTGACCTTCGATCTCAACACCCAAGACAAAACTGGATTCGCTTTCTGCGTATAAGGTCACTTGTGCGCTCACCGTAGAAGCACCATCGATTCCTTTGCTGCTTTTCACCAATTCAAGGGCACTGTTGAAGCAAGCACTAAAACCAGCTGCAAAAAGTTGTTCTGGATTGGTAGCATTTTCGACACGTTTGCCAGGTGCAGTGATGTTTAGCTCAAATGAATGATCGGGACTGTGTACTTCTCCTGAACGGCCACCAGTGTTGATCATTTTAGTCGAATACATTTTTTTCATCATTTCTTCACTCCTGATTTTTATATTTTGTACAATTAAATTGTATGCAATTTAAATGAAAAATGCAAGGAATTGGTTTTCGTTCTATTTTTTTTTCTAAAAAAAAGCGGAATCAGCATAAGTTTACTGTTCTCTTGGGTGAAACGTGCTATCATAGTTAGTAACACTTGTAATAGATTAACAAATGAGTTTGAAGCTTCAAATTTACTGCATGAAGGCAAAGAGGGTGAAAATCATCGTAGATTATATGGAAAAACGAGCGGTAGGGCGCTATTTTCGATCGTTGACGGATCATTATTCAGGCTATATACGGCTTTATGGCACCTATACAGAATATCGGGTGATTGCAGGGATTCCTGCTGAAAATGTCATGTTAGAGATTATCGGGGTTGAAAACGGTGTCTTATTGACCCGTGTAAACAATACATTATTTGAAAATGGAAGAGGGTTTTTACAATGATCATTATCCAAATTATTTTAGTTATTTTAGTATTAGTGATTCTGATTTGGCTGATTGCAAGCACTGCTGTGATCGTTCGTCAAGGGGAAGTCAAAGTTGTCGAAAGTTTTGGGAAGTACGTTCGAACGTTGGAACCAGGGCTTCATTTTCTTGTTCCGATTTTGTATACAGTTAGAGAAAGAGTGTCCTTGAAACAGATTCCTTTGGAGATCGAACCCCAAAGTGCAATCACAAAAGATAATGTAATCGTTCAAATTGATGAAGCAATCAAATACCATGTCACAGATGTGCGTGCCTTTGTCTACGAAAATGAAAACTCCGTTGTTTCAATGATCCAAGATGCCCAGTCGAACTTGCGGGGAATCATCGGGAAAATGGATTTAAATGAAGTTTTAAATGGGACTGAAGAAATCAACGTAGCATTGTTTACTTCAATCAAAGATATCACGGCAGGCTATGGGTTAGCGATCGACCGAATCAACATTGGGGAAATCAAAGTTTCGCAAGAAATCATTGAATCAATGAACAAATTGATCACTGCCTCTAGAGACAAAGAATCGATGATCACAAGAGCCCAAGGTGAGAAATCTTCTTCAGTCTTGAGTGCAGAAGCCAAAGCTTCTCAAATGACGATCGACGCCGAAGCCCGAGCGGAACAAACTCAAATCGATGCCGAGGCGCGGGCAAAGCGTGTACGGATTGATGCCGAGGCGGAAGCAGAACGAATCGCGAAAATCACTGAAGCTGAACGCAAACGGATTTTAGCCATCAATGAAGCAATCAAAGAAAGCCAGCTCGACGAGCGCTCACTATCATATCTAGGGATCGAAGCCTTCAGAGATGTGGTGAATAGCAATACCAATACGGTCATTCTGCCATCAAATATGACGGAACTGGGAAATATTCCAGTCGTCAAACAACTTTGGGAAAATGCACCATCTAAATCGGCTGAATAAGTTAAGCACAACAATTGAAAAAGGTTCCCATACTCCGAAAAGAAAGAGGAGTATGGGAACCTTTTTTACTTCGTTTTTTCCGCCGATTGATTATCGACGATCAAGAGGGCCATCATGACATACCCGATCCAACTATCCCGAGAGTATAAAATGTAGCGAGGGGACCAAGAAGCGGCATATTTCTGTTTGTATTCGCGTAACCCTTCAAAAGAATAGAAACGAGAACCAAAGGTGTAAACGAGATAGGCGATCCGCTCTTGCAAGAAACTGCTTCGGAAAGTACCAACGTTGGCTAATGGTGCCATGCCTAAATCAAATTGTTGGTAGCCTTGTTCTTTAAAATAGTCGAATAGCTGAATAAACAAGAAATCCATCGTTCCATTCGGCGCTTTTTCAGGATCGTGGCGCATCAAATCAATGGATGCTAGGCCTGTTTGATAGGTGGGCATAAAGGAAGCGAATGCGACGATCTCCTGTTGCTGATTACGGACGACAGCAATTGGTGCGGTGCTTAGATAGGATTCTGAAAAGAACCCAAGGGAGAACCCTTTTTCTTTCCGTCCATCTAGCCAGTTGTCAGAAATTTCCTTAAGCGTTGCAAATGTTTCGGCTGAAAAGGGAGGGGTGAGCACATCAAAAGTAAAGCCTTCTTTAGTGATCTTATTGTTCAATGCCCGCTGTCCCTTCATTTTCTTTCCTGAGAGGGTGAAGCTAGGTAGATCCACATAAGCTTTCTCACCGAATTTGATAAAGTCATACCCAAATTCATGCAGCAGCATCACCATTTCTTCACTACTTTCATAAAAGACCGGCAGATAATTCCATTGATCCATTTCTGTTAAGAAAGTTTCCAGTGCCTGTGGAAAGTCTGCTTGCTTCCCAGAAGGATCCCCCATGACTAAACATTTGTTATTAAAGGTCGTAAATTGAAAAAAGACCGTCGGCTCGCCAATTTCTGGATACACGTATACTTTCTTGTCTTTTAGATACACCAGATGGCTGTCGCTGTTGCCACCGTAAGTATTTAAAACATGTTTCACTTTATCAGTGGCAGCACTGACGCCTAATTGGTGTTTTGGTCCCATCAAGTACCGGGCAAACAGCAGCATCGCAATGGCGACGAATAAAATCGCAACGAACCCTTGCAGCCATAATTTTTCAGAAGGGAAAAGCAAAAAATCCATCGAATGGTGATGCGTTGGATGTCGATTGATATGAGGCATATTGTAGACCCCGATAATGACATAGAGGATCGTCAACGAACCAATTAACAAACCATCGATCGTCAGCCATTCCCACGAGAAGACGAGTTGTTTACGGAACAACTCGCTTTTTGAAAAAATCATGATTGCTAATAATAATAGAAGAAACAGCATGGTCGAAAAACGGAAGCCCGCAAAAATAGCATAACCGATTGTTGCTGCAATCAACAAAAGCGTCGGCACGTACGCGCGACTGACACGGGCAGATATCCCTCGACCGGCAATTAAAAAGAGGTAACCGAGAAAAATACTCGGGTACTGCATCACAAAATTCAAGCGAATCGGATTGAGGTGGGCTAACCATTTGATTTGATCAAAGGCTTCTGGAATCGTGGCGGAGAGCACCAACATCGTTCCCGTCAAATAAAGCAGCAACACTTCGATCTTGTGGAACACTTCCAACAACAAGCTTTTTGGAATACCAGAAAAGCGCTGGTTGAGGGAGACGCCGACATTTTTTGAGAAAAAAAGCAAACCGATCAAAAAGGGAATGATGTAATAAAACAGGCGGAAAAGCAACAGCCAAGCAATGACACTTTCACGGGGAATCTGCAGTGAGCCCATTCCCATGATCATCATTACATCAAAGGTTCCAAGTTCTCCGGGAATCATCGAAACGATCCCAATCACGGAGGCAGCGATGAAAAGTGGCAACAATTGAAACACATCCACCGAGATGCCCATCAAGAGACCAGTCGTAAAGAAGGCTGCAAAAACACCTAGCCATTCTAATAAGGAAGCGGCGATCAACTGCAGACGATCACGCCGTTGCAGTCCACCTAAGTAAGCATTTTTTTTGGAAAAACTAAGGGCATAGACAACTGGAAAATAAAGACTACCACCTAAAAGCCAGATCCAATACTGTTGCAGATAATCTGTCGTTGGACCAAATAAGACGAAGGCTAGTGCAGCAAGGGATAAAATCGAAAGACCAGACATCAGGTAAATAAAAATCTTCGAAATTGCTTGGGCAACTTCTTTGCCTTTTTTTCCTTTGCCGTAAAATTCCGAGCGTAATCCGATGCTGATGAAGCCGCCGAAGCCGATTAAGTTGTTCATAGTGTTGATGATCCAGCTGGTTTCCAGCAAATAACGGCGATCAGGTTTGTCCCCTAATAGGCGGTTCAAGACAATGTCATATAAGACCATTGGCAAGACACATAATAACCCAATGACAGCCATTAATGCCACTCGCCAAAGTGCCAGTTGCGCAAACAACTCTTTTAATTGATCAATGGAGATCGTCTTGCTTAATGAAAGCAGTTCGCCCAACACGATCACGGCTACTGCAATCAAGAAGAGTGTTTTAAACAGTGAGCGGTGGTCGCGGAGCCAAGTAAAGATTCTCATAGTTATTCACCGACCTTTTCTAAAAAAGATAATACTTTCGTGTTAAATACCTCTGGATTCTTTCGTGCAAAACTATGTCCTTGTCCTTTGACGACGATAAAATTGGACTGAGGGATACTGTTTGCAATATAAAAAGAATGGGAAAGTTTGATCGAATCACGTTTGCCGACCAAAATCAATGTCGGCACACTGAGGTGATTCAAATCGGCTGTAGATAAACCGATTGGACGAAACAACAATCCCAAAATAGGGAGAAAGCCCCGCATTCCTTTTGAGAATGGGGAACAAAGCCAAACGATCAGATATTGCAAGACACTCCCCATTCGAGAAAAGAGTCTAACTCCCCGTGGCTCAGTATTGCCCGAGTTTAAAATCATACAACTAACATACTCAGGGTAAAGATGACAAAAGACCATTGCTAGATTAGCCCCATCACTAAATCCTAATAGGGCGATTTTAGACAAATTTTCTTGCTGAATGATTGCTAAAAGATCCGTTGCCATTTTAAAAAAATCGATCTTTTTCTGTGTGTTAGTGGACTTGCCATGCCCACGGCTATCGATTAAGTACAATTGATGTTTTTGTCGCAATGCGTCGACCTGCTTTGAGAAATAGGCACTGCTACCGCCATTTCCGTGCAATAAAAAAAGAGGGCATCCTGAACCGGTTTTTTCGTAATAGAGGACAGACCCATCCGGTAAGGGTGCGTAACATTTTTCAACTTTCATTTTTTCACCTACTTTCTAAGAGTATACCTTGAAGTCAGTAGCTATCACAAACATATCACTAGATAAAATGAGAAAAAATAACATTCTACTCATTTTTTCTTTAGCAGATATTTAGGAAAAGGCTTTTTTCTTTACAATGTAAATAAAAATAATCGGCTAAGTTAATTAATTTGTTTTCAGAAAATTCTTTACAAACACGGTTTCGTTGACTATAATCGAACTAACTAATTGAGAATGATTTTCATTTATGAAAGAGAGGCTAGCCAATGACCACTATAGCAGATGTTCTGATTATCGGAGGAGGGCCCACGGGGCTTTATGCGAGTTTTTATGCTGGATTACGTGATCTATCGGTCGTATTGTTTGAAGCACAAGCCGAATTAGGCGGGAAGATCAATTTTTATCCTGAAAAAATGGTCTGGGATGTGGGTGCATTGCCGCCAACCAAGGGGAAGAAAGTCAAAGAACACTTGATTGAACAGGCTAAGTTGTTTGATCCAACGATCTATCTGAAAACGAAAATCATCGAATTGACCAAGGAAGACGATCTTTTTTATGCAGTGGATGACCAAGGGAGGACCCATGTTGGACGCACCGTTTTAGTTTGTATTGGCGGCGGTGTCGTTTCTCCGCAAAAATTGCCTTGTTTCATCCATAATAATGTCGACAACTATATCCACTATCAGTTTCCTGACCAGCAAGCGATCCAAGGCAAACATCTTGTGATCTCTGGCGGCGGGGATGCAGCAGTTGATTATGCGATTGAAGCGGCGTCTTATGGGGCAAAAGTTTCGCTTTGTTATCGGGGCGAGAAATTGAAGGCCCATGAAGCACAAGTAAAGAAGATGAAAGCAGAAGGGATTCAAGTGCTGATGAATCACACGATTGACGGGGTGAATCAAGCCGAAACCTTCAATATGGTTCTAAGATTAAAAAACAGTGCTAACCAAGAAACGATCGATTTTTTATGCGATCATTTGTTGATCCAACATGGCTATGACCGGGACAGTGCCTTGTTAGATAAAGTTTCCTTTGATCTCGCGCGTCATGAAGATTTTTATTTGAACTGTGAGATTCCAACAAAAACCAGCCATCCCGGTGTGTTTGCAGCTGGTGACATCCATTACTTCAAAGGCAAAGTGAATCTTTTGGCAGGCGCCTTTCAAGATGCTGCGCAAGCAGTTAACCAGATCAAACAGTATTTAGAGCCCGCTAGTGTCCCACAAGCGATGGTTTCTTCCCATAACGAGAAATTTAGTGAAAGAAATCGACAGCTGCTGGTGAACGAGTAGCAGCGATTCTTTGTGAAAGAAAAAAAGCAAAAAACAGGATTCCCTTGGGAGTCCTGTTTTTTTGGTAGCCTCAGAACAGAAATTCGTTTCACTAGAAGTGAATGTTTGCCACTCCTAAAAAATAAAATCTCTCAAATAAATGATGCAATTGATGAAAATTTCAGCTATTATTTTCAAGTTGACTAATTGGAGGGGATGACATGAATCAAACAAGATATGCAGAATTAAAACAAGCAGAAAGAGGCGCTATCTTAAGTATCGTTGCCTACATTTTTGTTTCCATCGCCAAACTAGTTATTGGTCGTTTGGCAAACTCTGAAGGATTATGGGCGGATGGATTAAACAATGCGACGGATATCGTAGCGTCTATCGCTGTTTTGATCGGTTTGCGTTTGGCTCAAAAGCCAGCAGATGAAGACCATAAATATGGTCATTGGAAAGCAGAAAATGTGGCGAGTCTCGTAACATCCTTGATTATGCTGGCGGTCGGTCTGCAGGTTTTATGGTCCTCCATTCAAACGATTCTACTCGGTGAAACGCAAAGTCCCGATATGATTGCGGCAGTCGTCGGTATCATTTCAGCTATTTTGATGTATGGCATGTATTACTACAATAAGCGATTATCCGCTCGCGTAAAAAGCTCCGCTTTGCTAGCAGCTGCGAAAGACAACCGCAGCGATGCGTGGACAAGTATTGGAACGGCGATCGCTATTTTTGCCGCCTCATTTGGTATCGGTTGGTTAGACAGTTTGACTGCGATCGTGGTAGCTCTTTTGATTATCAAAACCGCCGTTGATATTTTTCGCGAGAGTGCCTTTTCACTTTCTGATGGGTTTGATGAATCGTTAGTCGTGGAGTATGAAGCGGCAATCGCTGGTTTTTCTGAAGTGAAATCTGTTAAATCGATTCGAGGAAGAATGTATGGCGCCAATGTTTTTCTTGATGTCGTCGTGACGATGGACAAATCTTTGACGGTTGAAAAGAGTCATAACGTGGCAGATGCTATTGAAGATCTCTTAGCTGATCGTTTTCAGGTGTTTGATACTGACATCCACATTGAGCCAGCTACCGAATAAATTTTCTGGAAAAACCTTGGTAGGACAAGGATGTAAACCACCCGTTTCCTGTTTGTAAACTGAAAAGTTCTTACGGAACCTGCTCATTCATGGCAAACTAGAGGTAACAAAGGAAGAAAGTAGGGAGCCCTATGAATAATAAGCAGGTAGTAGAAAATGAATTAGTTATTTCTTTAGATAAAATGGATGAAACAGAAATGATGGCAATTTGCCAACAATATATTGCGACTATCGATGATAGCCAAGTCCTCTTCGCTTTACTGAAAAAAGTTCAAGCCTCTAAAGCAGCAGTAAGCAAATAAAAAAACCGGCATCTTATGCATTGATGTTCCCCACAGCGAAAGCGAAAGGGGCATTGATCAACAGGAAAAGATGCCGGTTACTTTTTGATTCGTTCAAGTCTTTTTAAAAACTTTTAAAGGACGTTTAATAGTGCGGTTAATCCATAGACGAGCAAAGAGGCTATTCCTAAAGGAATAATGCCTCGAAATATAATCTCTTTCAAGCGCTTGCCTGCTTGTCGTTCTTTTTCATAGTTAGGATCATGAGCGTGTGCTTTAAATTGCTGAGGAAAACGAGAAAAGATCAAGCCATTGGTCATCGATAAAACCCATCCAATCAACACCATGAAGAAAGAAACAAAAATGATTGCCAGTAAAAGTAGTTGTAAGAGTTGCATCGTATTGCTACCTCCTTTTTGTAGCCATTTTTTCACTTCTAGTTTACCATCTTTTGAAACTTTTAGGGATCTTTATTCAACGTGCCCTTTCTTTTTTTGGTTCTTCCCTTATAATAGAGATATTTATAAGCGAGTTTCTGTTTCGCACAGCAACAGAGAGAAGGGATTCTTATGGCAATTACACAAAAAATCATTCAATCACCAGAAGACTTCCAAACGTTGGATCGTTTGATCAAAGAAATCTGGCCAGAAGTGTTTACACCAATCATTGGTTCGGATCAAGTCGCGTATATGCTGGCTCATTATCAATCACCAGCAGCGATTCAAAACGAAGTCCAGCAAGGAGCCGTCTATCTTTTACTAATGGAAGGTGACCGAGCAGTGGGGTATACAGCGTATGAAGAAACGCCGCAGCAGATTTATTTAAGTAAACTGTATCTCCACCTATCCACAAGAGGCAAAGGCTATGCCAGCCAAGTCTTTGATTGGTATGAGGAAATCGCCTCAGGCAAAACGTTGCATTTAAACGTCAACAAACAAAATCAGCAGGCGATCGCTGTTTATGAACATCGCGGCTTTGAACGCGTTTCTGAACGCACCGTTACGATTGGTTCGGGATTTGTTATGGATGATTTTATTTATGAGAAGAAGATTGCTGGAGACGAAGGGGCGTAACAAGGAGAAAACGAATGGAACTCACTGCCAAGAATAAGTCGTTCAGTAAGAAAGAATGGCAACTATTTCAATACGTTTTAAATCAACAAGCAGAAGTCTGTTCGATGTCTATTCGTGAACTGGCTGATACAACAAAAACTAGCTCAACGACTGTTCTGCGGTTTTGTCGAAAATTTGATTGCGAAGGTTTTTCAGAATTTAAAATCAAATTGAAAAAGACGTTACAGAAACAAGGAAAGACTGATCGATTATTCAAACAAGATAAAAAAGCCCTGCACTATTTTTTTGAACGTATGGATGAATCCTTCTATCGAGAAACATTATTAACGATCGCCAAACGAATAAGTAAAGCAAAACTTTTGATCTTAGCCAGTGATAGGGAATCGACACTTGCTTTGAGCTATGCCCAACAAAAGTTTACACGTTTAGATAAGATCGTGAGCGTAGAGGAAGAAGCAACATCGATTAAATCCGTTTGGCGAACCTTAAGTAGCGAAACCACGTTGCTGGTCTTTTCTAATAAAGGCGCCGATCCATTCCTTGAATCTTTGATCACTGAATGTAGCCTCGCTGGAATTTCAACCATTTCACTGACAAATCGTTCAACAACGTCAATTGCTAAACTATCTGAGCGAAATTTTGCTTATTATTATTCCGATAATCAAGAAGCTGATTCATTGTCCTCACAAATTCCAGCCATTTATTTGGTGGAACTTTTATTTGATTTAGTTACTGATTGTGAAGGCCGCTGAATAATTAAAACTACCTACGCCTATCAGAGAAGTTCTTCTGATAGGCGTATTCTTTTGGCAATTTTTTCAATTAAATAGATTGCTGGTAGTTGAGAAGTCAGTTCAATGGTTTTCTCTTTTTTCTGACTGGCTTTAAAAATGGTCTCTCTTTCGATGTAATAGGGCACCGTCAAGTCGGATAACTGGCTGATGGTTGAATCTTCGGTATTCGTGATGGCAATAATCTGACAATCTTTTTGATTTAACTTTTGTAAGTATCGAATCATTTCTTGTGTTTCCCCAGAAATCGACAAAACAATGATACCGGTTTTGCACAATATGTCTTCTGGAAACCAGTCGATAGGATAATTTGAGGGATCGTCAACTTTTAATGCCGTTTTTCCCAAGTCAGTAAAATAGAGTGCGCCATATTCCGCAATCGTTTCAGATAAGCCTGATCCAATAAATAGAACGAAGCTTTTGTTCTTAAGAATCTCTGTTGCTCGATTGATTCTCTCAGATAAAAAGGGCTGGTTTACTCGCTTTAAGAAATCAATTGTTTGAGATTCATCACTATCGGATATTTTGGATTTTACGAGAGAATCTAAGTAAAAGCGCAAATTGATCTTAAATTCGGTAAACGTATCACATTCAAATTTCTTGCAAAAGCGGCTAATACTAGCAGTACTGGTATGAGTCTCTTTGGCAAGTTCTTTCATCTTCATTTTAGACACTGAAGCCAAGTTTTTTGATACAAATCGGTAAACCTCGTATTCTAGTGCAGTAAGTTCAGGATTGTAGTCAAGAAAAAGCATGATGCACCTCCGTAACAAAGTGTTTTTTTTGTGGAACAAATGACAAGGGATGAAAACGTTCTCTATTTAGGATTATAACATTATATTGATTTTACTTCATGCTATACTTTCGTTGTTCAATAATGTAAGCGGATGCTTCGCTTAGTAAAAAAGGAATTGTAGGAGGGCGACATGGAGTATAATTTTTCGAAGGACTTTTTCTGGGGTGCAGCAACGAGTGCGACACAATCAGAAGGAACGATAGCTGGAGACAATAAAGGAGAAAACATTTGGGATTATGCATCAAAAAACTATAACCATCGGTTTTTTGAAGGAGTTACAACAGAACATACATCAAGGTTTTATCAGGAAATGGAAGCGGATCTGGATCGAATGGCGGCACTTTCTTTTAATTCTTTTCGGACTTCGATCTCTTGGTCACGTCTTATTCCCGAAGGTATAGGGGAAGTCAATCCAGAAGCTGTTGACTTTTATACCAGAATGCTTGATGGGTTAAATCAAAGAGGCATCAAACCGTTTATCAATCTTTATCACTTTGACATGCCAATGAAATTACAAGAAATCGGCGGATTTGAAAATCGTGAGGTCATCGAAGCGTATCGGGCGTATGCGAAAATTTGTTTTGATCTATTTCATGAGAAAGTTGCGTACTGGTTTACCTTTAATGAGCCGATGATTCCAGCAGAAGCCGGCTATTTGCATGACCGGCACTATCCTTATGTAGTTGATTTTAAACGAGCGGCACAAGTACTTCACCATATCATCCTTGCTCACTGTGAGGCAGTTAAGGTCTTTCGACAAGGAACTTATCAAGGAAAAATCGGTATCATCATGGATGTGATCCCAGTTTACCCAAGAAGCCAGCATCCTGCCGACTTAAAGGCAGCGGAAATGGCAGACCTGTTCTATACTCGCTCCCTTAATGAAGCGATATTAAAAGGTCGTTACCCTCAAGAGTTAAAGGCTATTTTAACGCGCTACGACCAAATGCCACGAGTGGAAGAACAGGATCTTGCCTTGATTGCTGAAACAACGATTGATCTGTTAGGGATCAATTATTACCGTCCACGGCGAGTGAAAGCCAAAGAATCATTGCCTAATCCCGAGGGAGTTTTTTCGCCAGAATGGTTTTACGATGATTACGAGATGCCCGGCAGAAGGATGAATACTTCAAGGGGGATTGAGATTTATCCTCATGGCTTGTATGATATCGCCAAAAAAATCCAGTTAGAATATGGGAATATTGATTGGTTTGTTTCAGAAAATGGCATCGGGATTCAGGGAGAAGAAACATTTATCGAAGGGGGGCAAGTACAAGACAACTATCGGATTGCTTTTTTAAAAGAGCATTTAATTGAGCTTCACCAAGCAATGACGGAGGGTAGTAACTGTCTGGGGTATCACATGTGGACATTTGTGGACTGTTGGAGTTGGCAAAATGCGTTCAAAAATCGCTATGGCTTTTATCGCTTAGATTTAGAAACAGGAGAAAAAACGGTGAAAAAGTCTGGTCTATGGTTTAAAGAAGTGATTCAAAGAAATGGTTTTTCAAACGAATTTTAGGAGGTTTTTATAATGAAAGTTTTAGACTCGGTTGCAATGAAGTTATTACCGATTGCCAATGCTATTGGACAGCAGCGGCACTTGCAGGCAATTCGAAATGGGTTGATTTCTATTTTGCCGCTCACGATCGTTGGTTCTTTTTTCACCATTATTTTAAATTTGCCGATTCCTGGTTATACCGAATGGGTCGCTCCTTATTTACCGGCACTTGACATTCCTTTTCGATTTACGGTGGGGCTAATGTCTCTCTATGCCTCATTTACGATCGGCTCCAACTTAGGTGCAAGTTACAAACTCGATCGGATAACAAGTGGGTTTTTATCCATGTTAGCAACGATTTTAATGGTCGTTCCAATCAATTTGGCGGAAGGCATCAGCACGACAGGAGATGCCGTACTTGCAGGAAGGTATTTACCCATTGCTTCACTTGGATCACAAGGATTATTCGGTGCGATCATTGCGGCGCTAGTTTCAGTAGAGATTTATCATTTTACGAAAGCAAAAAACTTGGAAATCAAGATGCCAGAAGGCGTACCTCCTGTGGTAGGAGAATCCTTTGCGGCACTCCTACCAACCTTGCTAGTTATCTTAGTCTTTTGGATTCCGCGACACTTTTTTGGTTTTGATTTAAATGGATTGTTGACGATCGCCATCTCTCCTTTAAAAGGGTTCTTAACGGGAAATAATTTGATTGGTGGGATCATCACACAATTTGTAATCTGTGTATTCTGGGTATTGGGTATTCATGGCCATGCCGTTTTAGGTCCCATCATTCGCCCGTTTTGGGATCAGGCAATTTTAGAAAATGCAGAATTGTTCCAAAATGGGATGTCTGCCTTTGATCTACCAAATCTTTTTACCGAGCAATTTTATCAATGGTATGCCCAAATGGGTGGAACAGGATCAACGCTTGCATTGGTTGTTTTGTTTATGTTCTCCCGTTCAAACTATTTAAAACAATTGGGGCGTCTTTCCATTTTACCGGGAATTTTTAATATTAATGAACCAATGATCTTTGGGACACCGATTGTAATGAATCCGCTATTGGCGATTCCCTTTATTCTAGTGCCAATTGCTAATACCATTATAGTTTATATCGTTACCGCTTTAAATTGGATGCCTAAGATGATGGTCAAACCACCATTTTCAATTCCCGCACCTCTTGGCGCATTGATTACCTCAAATTGGAATTGGGTTGCTTGTTTGATGGTCTTCGTCTGTTTCTTCGTTTCGTTAGCGATTTATTATCCATTCTTCAAAGCATTTGAGAAACTTCAAGTGGCGCAAGAGCTAGAAACAGTTAAAGAAGGTGAGTAGAATGGTTCTAGTAGTGAGTTGTTTGCTATTGATTTTTCTGACCCATCTTCTTTTAGAAAAAAATAATGCTAGAATCACGCTGTCTTTTTGGAAACTATTACTTGTTTCCTTACTTTTCTTACTCAGTTTGTTTTTCTTGTTGATCCGCACTCCTTTGGCGCCAGTTTTCATTTTGTTACTTATCATCAATTGTACCGTCATCCAAAATCGATTTATGTATCAGTATCGACCGAAAGGACAACGATAGGACGCTTGATGGTTACTGTAAGAAATGTTATTGCGAAAAGATTATTCTATCTACTGTTTAAAAAACTATTTACGAACCTTGATCCTATGTGCTATTATCCTTGTATAAACATTATAATGTTATAAACTAAGGAGGCAATTATGAAAGGGTTTGTAGAATTTATTGAACAGAAATTGATGCCGATTGCAAATAAAGTGGGGATGCAACGGCACATGGTAGCGATTCGTAAGGGGATCATCGCTACGTTACCATTAACGATTGTTGGGTCTTTCTTCACGATCTTACTGAATTTTCCCATCGAATCAGTCGCTGCGGTGATCGAACCGTATCGGGAAGTTTTGGATATTCCCTTTCGTTATACAGTCGGATTATTGGCATTATATGCAACGTATGGGATTGCTTCATCGCTAGCCAAAAGCTATAAGCTGGATTCATTGACTGCGGGTATCTTAGCAACGATGTCCTTTCTTGTAACCGCTGCACCACCGTTGCGAGTCTTTGATTCTGTGGAAGGCATCATTGATGCGGGACGTTATATCAATGTGGCAAATTTAGGGTCAGGCTCTTTGTTTGGCGCGATCGTCACGGCGATCTTGTCCGTTGAAATCTATCGTTTCTTTATCGTAAAAAACATTACCATCAAAATGCCAGATGGTGTGCCACCAGAAGTGACGAATTCATTTATGGCGTTGATTCCTGGAGGAGCCATCCTGATTTTGTTCTGGGTGATCCGTCATATGCTCGGTTTTGATATCAATGGCTTTTTAAGTAACTTGTTGATGCCGTTAAAAGATGTGCTAGCGGGTAACAGTTTGTTTGGTGGTTTATTGACTGTCTTCTTGATCTGTTTCTTCTGGGTACTGGGAATTCATGGACCAGCCATCATGGGTCCTGTCATTCGTCCCTTCTGGGATATTTCCATCGCTGAAAATATGGAAGCCTTCCAAGCATCTGGCAATGCGCATGAATTGCCTAATATTTTTACGGAACAATTTTTACAATGGTTCGTATGGATCGGTGGAGCCGGTACGACCTTAGCGTTGGTCGTTTTGTTCTTCTTCTCCAAATCAAAATACTTGAAACAATTGGGCCGTTTGTCCATCTTGCCAGGCCTATTCAATATTATTGACCCAGTGATTTTCGGTGCACCGATCGTAATGAATCCGATCTTAGGCATTCCTTTCTTGGTGGCACCGTTGATTACGACAACGATTTCTTACTTCGCGACCATTACGGGCGTCGTACCGATGATGGCTGCCAGACTTGGGTTTGCCATTCCAGCACCAATCGCCGCCTGGATGAGTACAGACTGGAGTATCGCAGCAGCGATTTTAGTAATCGTCAACTTCTTTATCACACTCGCAATCTATTACCCATTCTTTAAAGTCTTTGAGAAACAACAGATTGCCCGAGAGCAAGAAGAAGAAACAGCCGCTTAAGCAAAACAAAAAGAGTGAGGTGCAAACATGGGGATTTATGCCATTTGTTTATTTTTTGGTTGTCAAATTTGGTTAACAAAATCAGCACAAGGGAAAAAAATTCAAGAAGTGCCGTTTTGGCGGATGCTTTTGTTCGGGATTCTTGGCGTTGCTGCAGCGATCCTACTGAGCCGTCAGTTTCCGTGGGGACCATTTTTGACGATGACGGCGACGATTGTTTGCAGTTCGCTTTTACTGACACGTTTTACTGCTTTTTATGAAGAAATGAGGATGAGATAAGTTGAAAAGAAAACTAGGAGTATCGGTGTATCCCGATCACAGTGATTTTGAAACAGATAAAGCCTATCTGCAATTAGCCCATGATTATGGCTTTAGCCGCATTTTTATGAGTATGTTGGAAGTGAGTGACGGCAAAGAAAACGTGCAGAAAAAATTTAAAGCGTTGATTGATTTTGCCAAAGGATTAGGCTATGAAACGATTTTAGACGTGGCACCAGCCATCTTTTCTGAACTAGGCATCTCCTATGATGATTTGACCTTTTTCCATGAACTAGGTGCCGATGGAATTCGTTTAGATTTAGGTTTTGACGGCAACAAAGAAGCGATGTTGACCTATAATCCCTTTGGTTTAGCTGTTGAATTGAATATGAGCAATGATGTGGCGTATTTAGACAATATTTTGACCTATCAAGCCAACATTCCTTACTTATACGGCTGCCACAATTTCTATCCGCAAGAAGGGACTGCCTTACCCTATGATTTCTTTGAAAAATGCAGTCGTCGTTTCAAGGAAAAAGGCATTCGAACCGCCGCATTTATCTCTTCTCAAACGGGAACGATCGGACCTTGGGATATCAATGATGGCTTACCGACCTTAGAAATGCACCGAAGAATGCCTGTAGAAACTGCCGCAAAGCATTTGTTTGCCACAGGCTTGATTGATGATGTCATTATCGGCAATGCTTATGCTTCGGAAGCAGAATTGGCGGCACTAGGAGCGATTGATCGCTACCAGACCGCATTTGCGATTGAATTTGTGCCTGAAATCAATGAAGTTGAACGCCAAATCGCCCTTGACGAGCAGCATTACCGTCGAGGCGATATCACCGATCGGATGATCCGTTCCACAGAAGTTCGTAAAAAGTATAAGAACCATGACAATCCTGTCCATGACCACGAAGGCGTCTTTCAACGAGGGGACGTTGTGATCGGCAATGATCGTTTTGGCAAGTACAAAAACGAGCTGCAAGTCGTGCTGGAGCCTCACTCAGATCCACGAAAAAATAAAATCGGTTCGATCGTCGAACAAGAGTTAGTTCTGCTGCCCTTTATCCATCCTTGGTCGAAATTCACTTTCACAGAGAGGAAGGTGTAACGAAATGTTTGATTTGATTATTCGTCAAGCCCGCACGATCGATGAAAAAGTATTTGATATTGGGATTCAAGACGGCAAAATCACTGCTCTGGCACCCATGTTGAAGGAGCAGGCGAAACAAGAGCTGACCTTAGCAGAAGGGGAGTTCTTGTCAGCTGGTTGGATCGATGACCATGTCCATTGTTTCGAGGAAATGACGCTCTATTATGATTATCCAGACGAGATCGGTGTCAAACAAGGCGTCACGACCGTTATCGATGCGGGGACGACTGGCGCCGAAAATATCCATCGGTTTTATGATTTAGCCAAAGAAGCCAAAACCAATGTCTTTGCTTTAGTCAATATTTCCAAATGGGGGATCGTAGAGCAGGATGAACTTGCGGATCTGTCAAAAGTCAAAAAAGAATTGGTCAAAGAAGCGTTGCAGAAGTTTCCTGACTTTATCGTCGGGATCAAAGCCCGAATGAGTAAAACGGTGATCGGCGAAAATGGCATCACGCCGTTGAAATTAGCCAAAGCGATCCAAGCTGAAAATCAACCGTTGCCTCTGATGGTCCATATTGGTTCAGCACCACCGAATTTAGCAGAGATTCTCGCTGAATTGGAAGCAGGTGATGTGGTGACCCATTGCTTTAACGGCAAAGCCAATGGGATTTTGGATCAGACGAACCAAACCATCAAGCCTTTCGTCTTTGCTGCCTATGAAAAAGGCTTGGTCTTCGATATTGGTCATGGGACAGACAGTTTCAATTTTGATGTGGCGGAGACGGCCTTTGCCAATCAGCTAAAGGCTTCTTCCATTAGTACGGATATCTACATCCGCAATCGTACCAATGGACCTGTTTTTGATTTAGCGACGACTATGGAAAAATTAGCGGTCGTAGGGTATGATTGGCGTGAGATCATCGAGAAGGTGACCAGTGCCCCTGCGAAGCAATTTCATTTACAGAACAAAGGCGAGATCGCATTGGGATATGATGCTGATTTTACGATTTTCCGCTTTGAAGAGGGCGAAAAGGAATTGACGGATTCTAACGGCAATCGCCGAATCACGACACAACAGATCGTGCCGCAAAAAGCGGTGATAGGAGGGGAACTTTTTGACACTGAATATTGAAGAACTAAGCTTGAAAGAAGTCATCAATGCTTCTGGCAAAATGACGATTCTAGGTGTCTCGAAAGTCAGCGAAGGCGTGCTTGCAGCCCAGCGCTATGGCGGGGAGCATTTCTTTGAAATGGCAGATCTAGCAGAAAAAACCGGTGCCTATTTAGCAAAATTGTTGAAAACGGAAGATGCGCAAATCGTTTCTTCCGCTTCGGCGGGAATCGCCCAATCAGTGGCGGCACTCATCGGTCAAGGAGACAGCTATCATTTGTACCACCCATATAGTGAGAAAATCAGCAAGCGGGAGATCATTTTGCCCAAAGGCCACAACGTAGATTATGGCACACCGGTGGAAGTGATGGTGGCGCAAGGCGGCGGAAAAGTCGTAGAAGCAGGCTATGCCAATATGTGCACACCCGAGCACATTGAACAGATGATTACGCCCGAAACGGCGGGGATCCTCTACATAAAGAGTCATCATACCGTTCAAAAAAGTATGCTGACGGTAGCAGAAACGGCCCAAGTTGCCAAGGCACACGATCTTCCATTGATCGTTGATGCGGCTGCTGAGGAAGATTTGTTTGCCTATACCCAAGCAGGTGCTGATTTAGTGATCTATTCAGGTGCGAAAGCACTGTCAGGACCAAGTGCTGGCTTAGTGATCGGCAAGCAGCCCTATGTCTCTTGGGTGCGCCTGCAATCCAAAGGTATTGGTCGAGCAATGAAAATCGGTAAAGACAATATTCTCGGATTTACCCAAGCCGTGACGGATTATCTAGCGGAGGGAACAGAATCTGGCGCTTCGATGCAAGAGCGCCTACAACCATTTATTGCGGCAATCAATGAAATCACTGGTTTCGAAGCAAAAATCGTTCAAGACAGCGCCGGCAGAGACATTTATCGAGCGAGTGTCAAAGTGAAAGAACCAAGTGCCAAAGCAGTGATCGACGCGCTAAAAGCGGGAGAACCAGCGATTTATACCCGTGAATACCAAGCCAATAACGGCATTATTGAATTTGATATCCGAGCAGTCAATGAACAAGAAATGGCAGTGATCACCGATCGCTTACAAGAAATTATGTTAGGAGCAACCCAAAAATGAAAACTTCACCCAATTATTTCGCTGACCGTGTCTGTCTGAATGTGTTAGCAAACTCTGTTGAAAATGCGAAAGCTTGTTATGAAGCAGCAGAGGGCAACATCGTCCTAGGTGTTTTATCAAAAAACTATGATAGTGATGAGGCGGCTATCGCTGACATGAAGAACTATCAAGCGGCAACAAATAATGCCCTTTCTGTAGGGCTTGGTGCTGGCGACCCCAACCAAAGTGAAATGGTCTCCCGAATTTCCGCTGTTCTACAGCCACAGCATGTCAACCAAGTATTCACGGGGGCAGGGACCTCACGAGCTTTGTTAGGACAATCTGAAACGATCGTCAATGCCCTTGTTTCACCAACCGGAAAAGTCGGCTATGTCAATATTGCTACTGGACCATTGAGTTCACAAACTCCAGCTGCAGAAGTCCCCGTCGAAACAGCGATCGCTTTATTAAAAGACATGGGGGCTAGTTCTATCAAGTATTTTCCAATGAAAGGGTTGGCTCATAAAGCAGAGTATCAAGCAGTAGCAGAGGCTTGTGCTGCGAATGATTTTTATTTGGAACCGACCGGCGGCATCGATTTAGAAAACTTTGAAGAAATCTTGCAGATCGCTGTTGATGCAGGAGTAAAAAAAATCATTCCACATATTTACAGCTCGATCATCGATGGCGAAACAGGGAACACACGCCCTGAAGATGTACAGACATTAGCAGAAATGACGAAAAAGGTGTTGGCAGCAGCCAAATAGGGGGGATCAATGATGCGGATCGGTGCTTACGGTGAGGTAATGATGCGATTGACTCCACCAGAATATCGAACACTGGAACAGACCCACTCTTTGCGGATGGATTTTACAGGAACAGGGGTCAATCTGTTAGGCAATTTGGCGCATTTCGGCTTGACGACGTCGATGCTGACGCAGGTGCCAGCCAACCGATTAGGAGATACGGCAAAAGCCAGCTTGCGTTCCTATGGGATTCAAACGGCATTTGTTGGCAAAAAATATAGTCATATCGGCAGTTATTTCGCCGAGATCGGCTACGGCGCTCGTCCGACTTACGTGACTTATCAAAATCGCCATCATAGTTCCTTTGGCGTTTCAGGTCCAGAAGAATATGCCATCGATGGATTTCTAGAAACAGTCGATCTCATTCATATTTGCGGGATCTCTCTTAGTTTGACTGAGAGAACCTGGCAAACTGCATTGGCTTTGGCGAAACAGGCCCATGTAAAGCAGATTCGCGTCTGCTTTGATTTTAACTTCCGCCCAAGCTTGAATGAAGAATTAAATCGGGAGGTACTAAAACAACGGTATGAAACGATTCTACCTTATTGTGATCTAGTTTTCGGCTCTGTCCGTGACTTGGAGGAGCTGCTGGCATATCCCTTAGAGGAAACAGAAGGCGCCGAGCTTGCGTTGATCCAATCCTTTATTGACCAGTATCAACTAGAATGGTTCTGCGGGACACGCCGTCTAGCCGTGGAAGACAAGCAGTTTATCAGTGGAAGAATCATTACGGCACAGGATGCCTATGAAACGGCACCGCAGCTGCTGCAAGTCTTGGATCGGATCGGGGCAGGGGATGCCTATGCCGCTGGTGTATTATTAGGCTATGCCGAAAAATGGTCGCTCCAACGCACCGCTGATTTTGCAATCACGAATGCTGTATTGGCTCATACGATGCTGGGAGATGTCCCCTTAACCACCAAAGAACAAGTGGAACAAGTCTTACAGGCACCAGGGAAAGACTTGATTCGCTAGAAAAAACACTTGCATCCTTCTCCTAAAAGCGATGGATGATTGCGCAAAAGCAGCCGATTGTTCTGCTTTTGCGCAGTTATCCATCAGGAGAAGGACGCAAGTGTTTTTATTGTTTTAAAAAGGTTTCTACTTTTTTCTCAGGGATCACCCACAACAATAGCACGAGACTATCCAGCGTGATGATAAGTAGTGGATGGACCAGCCAGCCGAGGAGCAATGCCAGCACGTTGATAAACAACGTAAAGTAGAGTTTCTTGTATCCGCGAAACAGTTCTACGATGGCTTGATTGTCAGGGTTGGCACGCACCAAGGACTTTCCTACAAGGAAATAGCTGAAATCCGTCAATAAAATGACAGACCCGTATAGCAGCTGAGGGGCAAGAGCGACTGGATAACGACTGACCCATGACGTTACAAAAGGAAAGAGGGTTAGTGCCAGGATCAATAAATGATTCGCCCACAAGGTCCAACCGTCAATTTTAGATACTACTTGAAATAGATGATGGTGATTGTTCCAGTAGATCGCTAACATCACAAAGCTGATCAAATAAATAATAAATTGCTGTTCCACTCCTAAAAAAGAAGCAAATGTATCGCCTTCGGGCTGGTGCAATTCCAGTACTAATAAGGTCATTACGATCGCAATGACCGCATCCGTAAAGGCTTCGATTCGATTTTTTGACATGTACATCCATCCTTTTATGTTCCAGTTTACAGGATCAGTGTACGCGATTGTCAGAAATTCGTCTAATAATTTTTCTCGCGCATTACCCAATTGGACTCGCTATTTCGCAATTGGCCCACTGCCTAGTGCACCGAATAAAAACAAATCGATCGCTTCTGGCATTTTGTCTTCTTTTCCCGGTGAGTCCAAGTGAGCCGCCATCAGCACTAACAACTGACTGGTGACAAATTCTGGATCGACATCCGAACGAAGATTGGAATCACTGCGACGGAACAAGTCAAGAAACGGTTCTTTGTAATTTTTCCGCCAAAGCAAGTACAGTTTTTTTGAAGTGTCCTCAGAAACGGTATGCTGAATGTCGTGCATCATCATATAAAAATTGATGCGATGCCGACTTCTTAAAAAAAGAAACATGTTTAAGATTTTTTCAGAGATCGTCAAGGAAGTATCTTCAACAGTCTGATTTAGTTTTCCAGAAACCTCTTGTGCCAAAGAGACCATCACTTCATAATAGATGGCTTCTTTGCCTTTGAAGTGATAATAAAGATTGGGTTGGGTGATGCCGACGGCTTCTGCGATCTGTCTAGTAGAAGTTGCTTGATACCCCTGCTGCATAAACAGGTTTTCTGCGACTCGTAATATTTTTTCTCGCAAGTTCAAAGTCAGCCCTCCCAACGTTCCTGACGAAGCATTTTTTTCGCGGTAAACAAAAGTTGGATTTTCCGTTGTTTCGGTACCGCTGTTTTTTCAGCAAATACTTGATAGTTGTTTTTGCGGATCACAGTCAAGATTTCCCGATAGATCAAAGCAGCTGCTAATAGAGCTTCACGGCAATCTTCATCGATTTGCGGCATCATGACAAAAGATTCCTGATAAAGCGTCTCAGCAAGTTGCGCTTCGTGTTCCCACATCTCGATAAACTGCTGGTTTTGATTGCCAGCTGCTAATGCCTCTCGCGAAAGGTTGAATTGCGCCAAGACCGTTTGTGGCAAATAGATGCGGCCCATTCGCAGATCCTCGCCAATATCACGTAAAATATTGGTGCGTTGCATCGCTTCACCTAATTTTATGGCGGGCTCTTGAATCGCAGCGGCTGTTTGTGAGAGAATCGGCAAGAGCATCAGACCCACACTGCCGGCTACGTAGTAACTATAGTCGGAAAGCTCTTTTTCAGAGGTGGGCTGCTGGAAGTCAAGGTCTTGTTTTTGTCCCACCAATAGATCGAAAAAGGGTTGAAACTGTAGGTCAAACTGTTGGAAAGAAAGGGTCAATGCCCGCCAAATGGCTTCATCAGGATCTTCTTCCTTGATGGCTTGCGGCAAGTCGATCGCATCGCCGGTTAATAGTTCTTGTATTTCTTCCAAGCGTTTTTTCATGGCTTCGATCAACAATGGGTCATGCTTTTCATCGACGGCATCATCGGCACGTCGGCAAAAGGCGTAGACGGCATAGACGGCGCGTGCTTTGTCTTTTGGCAATTGAGAAAAGGCGGTATGAAAGTTTTTCGAATGCTTTTTTATGATGGCCTCACAGTATAAAAAATCGTTGTCGTATTCATCAAAGACGCTTAATGATTTAACGGTCATCTTTTAACAACTCCTCCACAGCTAACTTGGCACTTTGCATCACGATTGGCACACCCGCTCCCGGATGCGTACTGCTGCCGCAGAAGTATAGGCCTTCTGCATAATCAAATTTATTATGGGGACGATAGTAATTGCTTTGCGCCAAGGTTGGTTTCAAGCCAAATGTCGCACCGTTGTAGGCATTGAACCGATCATTGAACGTATCTGGCGTATACATTTTTTCATACACGATGTGTTCATCGATATCCGTAAAGATCGTTTTTTCTTTTAATAATCCAATGATCTGCTGGCGGTAGCTTTGAATCGTTTCATCCGTCCATTGATCAAATTTAGATAATTCAGGTACTGGGACTAAAACATAAAGACCTTCTTGACCATCAGGTGCTAAGGAAGCATCTTTCAGGGTTGGACGATACAAGTAGAAGGATGGATCTTCTGGCAGCTTGCCAGCCTCGAAAAGATCGTCTACATTGCGTTTGAAATCATTGGCAAAATAAATGCTATGGAGTGCGCTATCTTCATATTTTTTGTCCAGTCCTAAATAAAGCAAGAAACAAGAACAAGAGTAATCCATCGAAGCGATTTTTTGATTGGTGTATTTGCCGCGTTTTGATTCATCAGGAATCAAGCTTTCCATAGCATAAGGAAAATCAGCCGCACAAATCACGGCATCTGCGGTGATCGTTTCTCCATTGACACGAACGCCTTTGGTTTGCTTGTTTTCGATCAATAATTCATCGATTGGGGTATTGTAATGGATCGTTCCGCCTAATTCTTGGAACAAACGTGCCATACCAGTGGCTAATGTATACATGCCGCCTTTGATGAAATAGACCCCATACATCAACTCGATCATAGGGATGATGGTATAAAGGGACGGCCCTTGGTAAGGGGAGACACCGATATACAAGGTTTGAAACGCTAATGATTTTCGCAGGCGATCATCTTTGACAAATTTAGAAATGGAAGAGTAGGCGTCACTAAACGTTCGCAGCTTTAACCCTGCCCATAATGATTTGGGATTGTAAAAGTCTCGCCATGTCCGAAACGACTTGGTGATGAAGGACTCTTTGGCGATCACATAGCGTTTGTAAATATCTGCTAAAAAGGCAAAATAGCCTTGAGCATCTTCTTCCGAGATCGCTTCTAGCGTTTTGGTCAATTCTACTAAGTCGTTTGAGAAGGTCAGCGGTTCGTCTTGAGCAAAATACAGCTGCAGCATCGGATCGACTTTCTCCATAGGAATATAGTCATTCGGATCAACGCCAGCAAATTCAAACACTTCACGATAAATTTCAGGCATCATCACGATGGTGGGTCCCACATCAAAGGTAAAGCCGTTTTCCTTGATCTGATTCATTTTGCCCCCAGGTTGACCTTCTTTTTCGTAGAGGGTGACGTCATAGCCAAGTTTTTGCAAACGGACAGCAGCAGCTAATCCTGACACGCCCGCACCGACAACAATAATTTTTTTCATGCTTGCTCCTTCTGCGAATCACTTGATTCGGCTTCTTTTTTCGTGTGTTCTTTTTCTTCTAAAACGCCATCCTTCATGACGAGGACCCGATCACAATAATCTGTCAAACGGGTATCATGGGTCACCATAATGGTAGCTTTTTGTTTTTCTTTGGTTTCTTTTGCTAAGATTTTGACGACTTCGACGGCTTTTTTTGAATCAAGACTCGCCGTTGGTTCATCTGCCAAAATGATGGTGGGATCATGATAGAGCGCTCGGGCAATAGCCACACGCTGCCTTTCACCACCAGATAGTTCATCGGGGTATTTGTTCTGCAGCTTTTCAATCCCTAGTTGTTCAAACAATTCAGTAGCTGATTGCTCTTGGGGTTCTTTGCTGACCTTATCCACCAATTGAAGTTGCTTTTTGACCGTCAAAAAAGGGACAAGGTTGGAAGCTTGTAAAATAAAGCCAATCTTTTTGAAACGAGTTTTTGCCCGTTGCTTTTCTTTTTGTTTACTAAAAGGTTCGTCATTGATAAATACTTCGCCTTCAGAGGGAGCTTGTAGACCACCGGCAATCGTCAGAAAGGTACTTTTCCCAGAGCCGGAAGGACCGATGATGGCGACAAATTCGCCTTTTTCTACCGAAAAGTTGGTTTCTTTCAAGGCTTCAATCGTCGCGTCCCCATCTTTAAATGATTTTTTGACTTGTTTGAATTCAATGGCACTCATGTTTTTTCCTCCTATCCGATTGCTTTCAATGGGTCGATTTTTACAATCGTTCGCACCGAGAAGAAAGCACCTAGCATCGCGATCAGAATCATCATTACACTGATACTAGCAAAGAATAATAGATTGATTTGGAATGGCACTGCCGCAGGTAACACGAGGGCGGTACCGATCGTTGCCAACCCACCGATCAAAACACCCGAGGTGGCCAACAAGAACGTTTGGGCGATCACCGAAAAAGCAATGTAGCGGCTAGAGATCCCTTGGGCTTTCATGACACCGAAAATTTCTGATTTTTGCATCGTTAGTACATAGATAAAAATACCGATAACGATGGCAGCGATCACGATCAAGAACCCGATCATAAAGCCAAAGGTCAGCACTTGTGCGTTGTAACCAGGCAATTCATTAATAAATTTGCTGATATCCGTAGCGACTAGATCATCTGGCACTTCTTTGATTTTGCCACGAGTTACGATCGCGTTGATACGGGCATTTTCTGAATCATCTTCTTTTTCAAAACGAATTTCTTGATAGGCACCGATCGAGGTGTAGAGGACCGGAGCAACACTGAAGCGGGCGTTATCTGTAAAACCGACGATTTTCAATTTTTTGTCACTGCCGGCTAATTTGATGGTGTCACCAATGGAAATCCCGTATTCTTCCTCAATGCTGCTGTCTGCGACCGCTTCATCATCTGACGCAAACATCTCGCCATCGATAATATTTGGTGCTAGAAATTGATCTGGATCAATGCCGAAAAAGGTGACATCGACTTTTTCACCGTTGTCTTCTTTAGTCACTACCCCAGCGGTTTGCGCCAAAACAGCTTTTTCTGGTGCATCGACTTCGTCATAAAGACTGCGAGGAAGCATCGACATGTTTAAATTATCATTTGCTTCTTCAGTCAACAAAATTTGATCTGCCTCCCATTTGTCGACCGCCATCCGATTATCTTGAGCCAACCCATACGCTAAGCCAGTTAAAAAAAAGACCAGATAGGCGATTAAAAACATGACCCCTGTGACTAGGGCGTAACGCAATTTGGAATGGCGTATTTCATTGATTGCCAAAAACATAACGATTCCTCCTATTATTTTATCACTTGATAAAATAAAAATACCATTTTTTTTATTTTCAGCAAACTATCTTGCTTACAAAGAGTAAATTCGGTGAAAAAAGGAAGGTTATTTAGAAGGGCGTCTGTTGATTGAAGAAAACCAGTTGCTGCCCCCTGATTTCAATAGGAGCGTTGGAGCAGCGAAGGAGCGGGGGATTTTAGTGAAAAAAGAACTAGGATAACAGTAAAAGCCCTCTGATTCAGCGCACGCAAACACTTGGCGTATTTTGAAATCAGAGGGTTTCTATTTAAAGTCTGGTGCTGGATCAAAGTGTCAATCGTCAGTTTCTTTGCTTGTAGCGATAACTAACGGCACGATTTTTTCAAAGGTGTGGCGGAAGCTTTCAGGTTGTGCTAATTTTTGATAAATGATCGCCAAACCGTCTTGGTTTTTGCGATAATCCAACCAAACCTTCAGCTCACTTTGAGGACCATATTTCTTTGAAATGTACTGATACGCTTCTTGGTGCAATTGTTCTAGATCTGTGAGTTGCTTTTTCTCATAAGCAAAAAGCAAGGTTCGCTTGAGGATTCGCTCAAAATCTAAGTCACGATCGGCTTCGGAAATAATTTTGCCATAAAGCGAGCGAGGCTCATAAGGCAGCGAAGCACGATGGTCTTCTACTGCTTCGCCGATCATTGAAATGACTGGAGGAGAGAAAAAGTGTGGCAACACAGCATCTTGTTCAACGATCTTGCGGGAATTGCTTTCGTGGTTTTTGCGGCCATAGAGCAAGCCGATATCATGGTAGGCAGCTACCGTATAGACGATATTCAGGTCAACAGGCAATGTTTCAGCAATCTCAAAACTATTTTGGATCACTTGGTGGACGTGCGCTGGGGAGTGACTGCTATCCAATTGGTTGTATTGTGGGATGATGGAGCTTTCAATATAGTGCTTTAGTTGTGGATCAATCTTCATTTGTCTGGTTCTCCTGCCTTTCTTATGCTAGATGAGGGGGAATTGAGCCAGTGCCAAACCGATCACTCGTTTCTAGACCTAGCGGCTGACGACAAAAGCCAAAGGGCTGTCCATCAATGGTGATTTGCTGCTTGAGCCACGGAAGGTAACTGATGGTATCTGTTGGATCGCCGGCAGCTGCTTGTTCCATTTTCTGCCATTCATCCGACGTAGAAATCGTTGCAGCACCTTTGAGTAACCCTTGCCAAATCACCTGGATCTCCTCGGGACAAAGGTTTCCTGCCATTGATGACAGCCCGTTAAACCCTAGTGCGACCTTTTCCGCCAAGTCCGCTTCACCACCAGCATAAAAACGAAAATCGGCAGCCGTCTTTGTTTTTAGTTGAGGCACTCGCTCCTTACTGCCAGCTTCTTTTGAGCCGATCACCCGAGGGTCAGCGATCAAGGTCAAGAGACTTTCTGCAGATAAATCAAAGCCCGTGCGGCGGGGATTGTTGTATAAAATAACTGGTTTTTCGCAAGTATGGATCAATCCCTGAGCATAGAGGACGGCTTCCTTTTGGGTCAGGCAAAGATAAGGGGGAAAGCCTAAAACCACACCATCGATTCGGGGATTTTTGCTGATTGCTTCTGCCAACGCGAGCGTTTCATGAAATACAATGCCAGCTAAACCGAAGAGGACTTCGAAATCGGCTGCCCAGCTGGTTTCTTGCGCTAAGGCATGTAGAAGCTGTTTTTTTTCTGTTAAGGTCAATGAATGCTGTTCACCGGTGGAGCCGCACACCAAAACCGATTTGATCCCTTGCTTTTGCAGTTGCAAGATATGAGCGATCGTCCTTTTCGTGTCAAGTCTTTCTGCATGATCAAATGCTGTTGGGACGGCAACATGCAGTGAGTGATTCAATGAAGTCATCCGATTCATCCTTTCTTGTGATACGTTTAGCCAGCGATGTTCTTCTTGCTTCTGGTGCAAGCCAAGGAAGACGAAATAACTGATTATCCACTAAGTGTAGCAAACTTCTCGTTTCAGCAAAAGGCTTAGCAAAATATTTTTAAAACGGTGGTTGCGTTTTCAAATAAAGCATGGTATTATGCAAGTAATAAAACAGGCATGTGACTGGTAATGCAGGCAGGACCTATAAAAAACATGGAAGGGATCGTTGGATTCCGTTCAATGTTTTTGTAGGTGCTGCCTGCTTTTTTCTTTGTTTGGCCAACAAAGGAAAACTAATTAAAGGAGAAGAAAATTATGAATGTAAAAGAAACGGCAACTGCCATCGTTGAGTTGATTGGCGGAAAAGAAAATATCGCACATTTGGAACATTGCTCCACACGCTTGCGCTTTACCTTAAAAGATAATAGCCTCGTACAAAAAGATGCCTTGGAAAAAGTCGATGGCGTGATTGGGGTGCGACAAAATGTCCAATGCCAAGTCATCATCGGCAATGATGTCGTCGAAGTGTATGATGAGGTTATGAACGTGTTAGGTCATGAGCTAACAGCGGATGGAGGAAGTGATGGCAAACAAAAACAATCGTGGGGTGCGGTCCTGCTTGATTTTATTATCTCGATTTTTCAACCGTTGATTCCAGCGGTCGCTGGTGGGGGCGTCTTGAAATCCTTACTGCTCCTTGCTTCTGTCACTGGATTGATGGACAATACCAGCCAAACGTATCAAATTTTGAATCTGATCGGTGGCGCACCATTGTATTTCTTACCGATTTTAGTGGCGATCACCACGGCAAATAAATTAAAGGTCAACCAATTGGTGGCGGTTTCCGCTGTCGGTGCCTTGATTTTGCCTGAACTAACAACACTATTGACAGATGGCGCAGCTTTCATGGGCTTCGGTTTACAAAATATCGCTTATGCGTCACAAGTATTTCCAGCCATTTTAACGGTTTTATTTTACGCTCAAATTGAAAAACTGTTTACCCGAATCTCACCAAAACCGATCCGTATCTTCTTTGTTCCAATGATGAGCTTAGTTATTACGGTTCCAGTTGCTTTATTGATTTTAGGCCCATTAGGCTTTGAAGTCGGAACGATTTTCTCAGCAGCGATTATTTGGCTGTATGCCCATTTAGGTTGGGTGGCAACGGGGATCTTAGCCGCTGTTTTACCATTGATGGTGGTTACCGGTATGCACAAAGCTATGATTCCTTATGCTGTTTCGTCCATGAGTGAGATGGGGGCAGAGCTGTTATACTTACCTGCCTCATTGGCACATAACATCGCAGAAGCCGGTGCTTGTTTTGCGGTGAGTGTTCGGACCAAAGACCAAAAACTTCGTTCAACCGCTGTTTCTGCAGGCATCTCCGCCCTTTTTGGCATCACCGAGCCTGCTTTGTATGGGGTGACGATCCTGCACAAACGAGTGCTTTACGGCGTGATGGCTTCCAGCCTAGTTGGTGGTGCAGTGGCTGGGTTATTTGCCATCAAGGCCTTCGCATTAGTTGGTCCCGGTCTAGCAAGTATCACTATGTTCGTCGATGAAGCCAACCCGATGAATCTTGTGTGGGCATTAGTCACGTTAGGGGTATCCTTTGCTGTTTCCTTCGTCCTTGTCCTTTTCTTATTCAAAGAAAAAACAGTGGAAAATAAGACGACAGTTGCCGATCCGAAAGCCGAAGTATTGAGTAAACCAGTAGAAGGCCAAGTGGTAGCCCTATCTAAAGTCAACGATGAAGTCTTTTCAAGCGGTATGATTGGAGAAGGTTTCGGGATTATCCCGACGTCTGGCGAATTGATCGCACCGGAAGATGGCGAAATCACGATGTTGTTTGAAACCAACCATGCGATCGGGTTAAAAACTCGTAATGGCGCAGAATTGCTCTTTCATATCGGCTTGGATACCGTTCAATTAGAAGGCAAACACTTTACCCCTTACGTGAAAGCGGGGGATCAAGTGAAACAAGGGCAACCCCTGATTCAATTTGATCTAGATGCCATCAAAGCAGCTGGGTTTGATCCAATCGTGATCTGTGTTGTCACCAATCAAGAAAACTTTACGGTCAAACCGATCGAATCAACCGATGAGCGCAACGAACAAGGCGTTCTATCGATTGCACCGATCGTCTAAACCAATGAGCAATGCAACCAAAACAATGTAAAAGGGGATTGAAAAAATGACTGAAACAACTTTTCCAAAGGACTTCTTATGGGGTGGCGCTATCGCCGCAAATCAAGTAGAAGGGGGATGGAATCTTGGCGGCAAAGGCTTGTCGGTAGCGGATGTGGCTACTTACAAACCTCATGTCGACGTGAAAAACTTTGCAGCACATATGAGTGTGACTGTTGAAGCCGTCAAAGAAGCAATGGCGGATTCAACGGATACCATCTATCCAAAACGCCGAGGGATCGACTTCTATCATCGCTATCCAGAAGATTTGGCTTTATTTGCGGAGATAGGTTTTAAAGTATTGCGTTTATCGATTGCATGGACCCGATTGTTCCCAACTGGGGAAGAAACGACACCCAATCCAGAAGGGATCGCTTTTTACCGCAATGTCTTCCAAGAAATGCAGCGTTTGGGAATCAAACCGATCGTAACGTTGTCTCACTATGAGATGCCGTTAGCGCTGAGCTTGAAGTACAATGGCTGGGTGGAACGTAAAGTGATCGATGACTTTGTCCGTTTTGCGACCGTCTGCTTTGAAGAATTTGGGGAGTATGTGGAGTATTGGCTGACCTTTAACGAAATCGACAGTATCCATCGTCATCCCTTTACAACAGCAGGTCTCATTCCTGAGCAATCAGAAGCTGGTAAGGAAGAGCAAGACGTATATCAAGCCCTCCATCACCAATTTGTGGCCAGCTCATTAGTGACAAAAATCGCCCATGAAATAAATCCCGACAACAAAGTCGGCTGTATGATCACGAAGTTGATGACGTATCCATTGACTTGTGACCCATTGGATGTTGAATTAACTTTAAAGAAAAACTTGGAAAATGATTTTTATGCGGACGTTCAAGTCAAAGGTGCTTATCCGCGAATGATTGAAAAAGATCTCGAAAAACGGGGCATCAAGATTGAAATGGCACCAGAAGACCGCCAAATCTTAAAAGATCACACCGTTGATTTTCTTTCTTTCAGTTATTATATGTCTATGGCTGAATCAGGCGACCCACATGCGGAACGGACACCGGGCAATACGGTTTTAGGGGTAAAAAATCCCAAGCTGCCGTCAACTGAATGGGGCTGGCAGATCGATCCTAAAGGCTTGAAAATCTCCTTGCTTTCATTGTATGATCGGTATCAAGTGCCATTGATGATCGTTGAAAATGGTATGGGTGCCGTGGATGTCCTTGAAGACGGTCAAGTGCATGATCCGTATCGGGTCGATTATTTCAAGGCACACTTCAAACAAATGAAGGAAGCCATCGATGAAGGAGTCGATTTGATTGGTTATACTTCATGGGCACCGATCGATCTGGTCAGTGCGGGGACGTCACAAGTGACGAAACGCTACGGCTTCATTTATGTGGATGCCGATGATGAAGGAAACGGCAGTTATGACCGTTTGAAAAAAGATTCCTTCGATTGGTACAAAGAAGTGATCGCTACCAATGGCGCAAGTTTGGCAGAATAAACAGTGAGGAGCGAGAGTGCATGATTTACATCAAGAAAGTCTTAAATTCAAGTGTCGTACTTGTTGATAAGGAAGGCCAGGAAATGATTGCACTTGGGAAGGGGATCGGCTATGGAAAGAAAGTCGGCGACAGCATAGCCGATACCCAGATCGATCAAGTTTTTCTGCCAATCGATGAAAAAAAATCGGGTCAGTTTGCCGATTTGGTGGATGAGATTCCGTTGTACTATTTTGAAATGACCAAAGAAATCGTTCAGCTGGCGCAAAAAATGCTGCCCTATCCGCTAAATTCAACGATTTACCTTACCTTATCGGATCACTTGCACTTTGCTGTGGAACGTCAGCAAAAAGGCTTGAGTGTGACGAATCGACTCTATTGGGAAATCAAGAATTACTATACGGAGGAATTTCGAGCCGCCGAACAGGCACTACGCTTGTTGAAAGAGAAGTATCAAATTGATCTGCCGGAAGAAGAAGCCTCCAATATCGCGTTTCATTTGATCAATGCCCAGTCGAACACCGAGGAAAATCAAGATGGGTTGAAAAAAGCCAAATTGATCGGGTTGATCGTCAATATGGTACGCTACTCGATCCAGCAAGACGTCAACACCAATTCGATCCATTATAATCGCTTTATCACCCACGTGCGTTTCTTCGTTGACCGGTTCTTTTTGGATGGTCTGCTGCAAGAAGAAGACGAAGGACTATACCGTCAAATGTGGGCTCTTTATCCAAATGCTATGGAGATCGCGACAAAAGTCAAAGCCTATATCGATAAAGAATATCAAACGAAGATCCCTGTCAATGAAATCGTCTATCTAGGCGTTCATATCAATCGGTTGATGAACCATTCAGCGATCAATTCCTAAGCGTCCTCATTTTTAACAAACACAAACAAGCCGTTTCCCTTTGCTGGAAGAAACGGCTTGTTTGTATTTAGTAGGCTTGCTTGTCAGGAATCACGCCTCGAACGCCGCCTTTTGGTTCCTCCACGTCGCCTTGGTAGCGTGGGATCAAATGACAATGGCAATGAAAGACCGTCTGTCCGGCAGCCTCCCCGCAATTGAAGCCGATGTTGAAGCCGTCTGGTCGATAGGTTTCCAACAAATAGGCTTTGCCTTCCTGCAACAAAGCCTGCAAGTCTTGTAATTCCTCTTGGGTGAGGGCAAAATAATCCCTTCGATGTTCTTTGGGGATCAATAGCAGGTGTCCAGGGGTGACGGGAAACTTATCAAAGATCGCATAAAAGCGTTCGTTTTCAATGATCGCATGTTTTGAGGCAGTACAAAAAATACAAGTCAAAATCTTCCGCTCCTTTTTCTCAGCTAGATAGCGTATCGATACTTATCTTTAGTGTACCAAAAGCTGATTCGAAATGAAACGCACGACAAAAAGCATGTCATTATGAGTCATTTGCGAGTAAAATGAAAAAAAGTTTGCTGATTCGCTTGACTTAGAGTGCACTTCAACCTGTATGCTTAGTGTAACTTAAAAAACAGGAGGACGAGCAAATGAACTATGTAAAATTTGGCAATACGGGACTTGATGTGTCACCATTATGTTTAGGGACAATGGGATTTGGCGATCCCAATAGTGGCTTTCATGAGTGGGTGTTAGAAGAAGCAGATAGTCGCGAAGTCATCAAAAAAGCCTTGGATCTAGGCATCAACTTTTTTGATACGGCAAATGTCTATTCTTATGGAGCGAGCGAAGAAATCGTCGGTCGAGCATTGAATGATTTTGCTCCGCGGGATGAGATCGTGGTTGCCACAAAACTGTATTCAAAAATGAAGCAACGGCCAAACAGTGGAGGGCTGTCTCGAAAAGCGATCTTTTATCAAGTCGAACAAAGCTTAAAACGCCTACAAATGGACTACATTGATTTGTATATCATCCATCGTTGGGATTACCACACGCCAATTGAAGAAACCATGAAGGCCTTACATGATTTGGTGGTTTCTGGAAAAGTGCGCTATATTGGTGCATCCGCGATGTACGCTTGGCAATTTGCCAAAGCACAAGCAGTTGCAGAGAAAAATGGCTGGACCAAATTTGTTTCGATGCAAAATCACTTAAACTTGCTTTATCGAGAAGAAGAGCGAGAAATGATGCCCTTGTGTGCCGATCAAAAAATTGCCGTGACGCCATATAGTCCTTTGGCTGCTGGACGTTTAACAAGAGATTGGGGTGCAGAGACCAAACGGTACTTAACGGATAAAACCGCCAATCAAAAGTACGACAAAACGATGGAACAAGACCGGGAGATCGTGGCACGAGTCGCAAAGATCGCTGACAATCACCAAAGCAAACGGTCGCAAATCGCCTTGGCTTGGTTATTGCAAAAAGAACAAGTGGTCGCACCAATTATTGGCGCAACAAAAGAAAGCCACTTATTGGATGCTTTACCTGCCCTTGATCTAAAGCTGACTGCCGAAGAGATTGCTTATTTGGAAGAGCCTTACTTGCCTCATGCAGTGGTAGGAGCGGAATAACGAGTAACAAAAGGGCTTCTGGCTCGTAGCATGTAAAACGATCTAGGAAAAAATGCAAAACAAGGAAGTGAAGTCATGAATATCAAAAAAGTCAGTGAACTGAGCGGTGTCTCAGCTGATACCATCCGTTACTATGAAAAAATTGGGCTGATTCCGCCGGTCAAACGCAATAAAAACGGTGTTCGTGAATTTGATGATGACGACTTAAAATGGATCACCTTTACTAGGCAAATGCGTAATGCTGGACTATCGATTGACGGGTTGAGTCATTACCTGGCTTTATTTGAAGAAGGGCGAGGGACGGTTCCTGAGCGCAAGCAGCTCTTAGCAGAACAAATTGCGGTACTCAGGGAGAAAATCTCAGATATGACGGAAGCTGTTGAACGTTTAGAATACAAACTAGAACATTACGACGAGCATGTTCTGCCGACAGAAGAACGATTGCGTCAACGAAAAGCCAATTTGGTCACTAAGTCTTAATGACTGAATTCTCTACTATGGAAATTGAAACGTTCTGCTCAATGGAATCCAATAGAAAGGAAGCTTATGAAACGACTTGCGATTTTAGGTGCTGCTGGAACGATTGGGCAGCTGACACGCCAAACACTTTTAGAAAGAACCAATTTCTCCCTAGTACTCTATGCCCGCCAGGCAACGGAGCGTTTGCAACAGATTGATGCTGCGCGTGAGACGATCATTGATGGTGACTTTCTCGATTTAGGGCGACTCGTTCGGGCATTGCAAGGTTGCCAGTCGGTTTTTTTGACGGATATCCATGATCCGCGGGCAACGCTGCGGGTGGTCGAGGCGATGAAATTAGCAGAGGTCAGCCAATTGATCAGTGTCGCACCAGAAAGAAACCTTTGTCATCCAGAGGCATTAAAGCAATTGGTGTCCGCAACTGATCTTTCCCTTTCCCCGAAAAAGCATCAGCTGTTATTGCAGCAAAAAAATCGCTTGATGTCCTATCAATTGATTAAAGGATCAGAATTGTCGGTTTACTTTGTTCATTTGCCGTCAGAGAAGAAACGTATGGCGAATAGAAGAGCATGGCGGGAATCTGTTGTAGAAGAAATCCTTTCCGCTTGTGATTGCTGTGCAGCTTAACAGCAATCTTAAAGGAATGAAAAAATAGCAGAATACTTTCTTGAAGGTCAGAATCAATTTTTTCATGTTTTCATGAAAAAATTGGTTCTTTCTTTTACGATTTTTTTGATAGAATAGACAGAAGCTTTTATACATAAAAATAGTTGCCAGATCGAAAGGAGAACGTTGATGGAAACACTTATCAAAAAAAATCTTGCTTTATTGCTTGGGGTGCTATGGATCTGCATCGCATTAAACTTCTTCCTTTTACCTCACAGCATTGCTTCTGCCGGTGTCGGGTCGATTGGCTACCTCATCGAAACTGGCTGGTCGATCAATCGCCATATCGTTGTCTGGGGTATAAATTTATTGATGCTGGCCCTTGCGTTTTTACTTTTGAAACGAGAGGTCTTTGTCAATACGGTTATCGGTAGTTTGGCATTTCCCGTTCTTCTAGCACTTTTACCAGAAATTATGCTGCTGCGCTTTTATTCCATCTCATTGATTTTAGGTAGTTTCTTCTTTAGCTTCGGCATCTTTTCGCTCTACAAAATTGGTGCGTCTAATGGCGGCGTGACGATTCCGCCACTAATTTTGGAAAAATACTATGGCATTCGCAGATCTAGTGGGGTTTTCTTGACCAATTTGATCATCATCTTATTGAACCTTCTGATCTTTTCTTGGCAAGAAGCACTTATTTCTGCCTTTTCAATCTACTTGATTGCCTTCTTCATGCGGCTCTTCATGAGAATCGAACAAAAAATGCAGGCCAAGAAATCTGTGAAAGTCCAAGGAACAGCAAAATAGAGTAACATTTCAGAAGCAAAACATCGGTGCAAAAAATCTGCACCGATGTTTTTTAATATTTTCTTTTTCTTAGAACAGCTATGGAACCAGTCAAACAAGCGATGATCAAAAAGCAAGTTAACAACAGTGCTGGCAGCAGTTCCCCTAGTTTGATTTGGTCGGTTAAGTAGTTAGGAAATTGGCTGGAAAGGGAATATGGATTCCAGTTTGTTACTTGACTCCATAGGTTGCCTAACATGCCCATCAGATAACAGACGCCAATAAACAACAAACCTTGATAGATACTTTTAGTAAAGCTGGAACCTAGCAGCAGGATGCTGATTGCTAGTAAACCGAAAAGCCAATAGCTGACCAAAGCGCTAGGGACTTGAGCAGCGCTGGAATCATCGAAATAAATCATCGTATAAAAAGCACTGACACTGGCACTTATAAGGTAACTCAAAGACCAAAGAATCATTAAATAGCAAGCTTTTGCTATGACGATCGTGGTTTTTGGTAAGCCTCTGGTGATCAGCTGAATAAAGGTACCCTGATTTATTTCGGCTGAGAGCGTATCGGTAAAAAGAATCACAAATATTAGCAGGCCAATCGTGCCGATGTTGCTGTAAAACTGAAGCCACGCATCGATCGATGTCGGATCAGCAATCGTGATTTCAATCGATTCCGGCATCATACTGGCCATCAGATCTGGCATAATTTTGGCAGTAAAGGGAGAAAGCATACCAATCAGGGCAAACAGGATCAAGCAAATCAGTAGTTTTTTGCTACGAAGACCGCCGAGAAACTCTTTCTTTAAGAAAACAAGAAACGCATTCATTTGATCACCTCCAAATAAATCGACTCTAACGATGGTTCGATTCTTTGAAAGGATTCTGGGACAATGTGTTGTTCGTTCAGCAATTGTAGCAACTGTGAACCGATATTGGTTCCAGTTTGTTCATCGATCAGTAATTGATTGTTCTTTCTTTTCGCCGAAATACCGTGGATTGCTAACACTTTGGCAAATTTTAAATGGTCACCTTCGTCGGTAAAGACAATCCCAAAGACGGTTTTTCGATAACGGTTTTTTAAGGAATCCATCGTTTCGAACGCACGGATCTGACCTTTGTGCAAAATCGCAATATAATCTGACAGCTGTTCGACATCTGCGAGAATATGAGAGGAAAAAAGCACTGTCGTTTCTTCTTTGATTTTTTCCAATACATCAAGAAATGCTTTGCGTCCTAGAGGGTCTAGTGCGGATGTTGGTTCATCACAAATCAAGATGGCGGGGCGGTTGATCAGAGCTTGGGCTAACCCGAGACGTTGCTTCATGCCGCGAGAAAAGCCAGCGATTTTTTGTTTCGAAGCTTCCAGGCCTACCAACTCTAAGACTTCCATCACTCGCTGAGGCTGAAAAGATTCTTTATTTGGCTGAATTTTTCCGCAGAAAGTCAAATATTCTACAGCTGTCATAAAAGAGTAAAACTGCGGCACATCTGGCAAATAGCCGATCCAGCGATTGGTCTTGGTTGAGCCAAATTGTACTGGTTCGCCACAGACAGTGATTTCGCCTTCATCAATAGGGAGTAACCCTAAAATCGCTTTCATAGTGGTTGTTTTGCCAGCGCCGTTTTCCCCTACAAATCCCACGACACTCCCTTTGGGGACCGAAAAGGATAGGTCTTGTAGCACTTGTTTGTGCCCAAAACGTTTGGATAAGTGATTGATCTCGATCATCTTCATTGTTGATCCCCTTTTCCAAAAGCAAAATAAAGGATAGGACCGATCAGGCTAACAAAACAGGCGATGAAGAGCCAAAGAATACGAGAGCCGAACTTAAATTGTTCTTGTTTTAAAATATCTCGAACTGCCAAAACGATCAAGATCAATTGCAAAAGAATCAGAGGGATCAGTATGGGCAAATAATCAGATATATTTTCTGGTACGTTTAGTGAAAAACTATTCATGTGAGTCACTCCTTTGCGAATTAGATACTTGTTCAGCCAGATTGCTCAAGCGCTGAAACAACTCTTTAAATGGGGGTTTTTCTTGATACGGTTCAAACAAGGGTGTCAGCTGTGCTATTGCAAGAAATTGTTTTTTGACACTACCTGAGTTACGCGGGATCTGACTCCCTAATTCTAATTCACTGATCCACTCATCGATGCTGTTGAAATAATCATCTCCTTTCAAAACGATTTCCTCTGGAGTAGCTTCTAATGTTTTGACATACAGCGTTAATGCTTGTAACAATAAGCTTTCTTTTCCTAAAGCAGCAAACGAAACCATCCCAGCGGCTAGAAAATTCAGTAAAGAGAGGGGATGCAATTCGGCCAGTTGGAAGCTCTCGCTGAGTGCCAGTCCACGTGCATAGGTTTTTTCCAGTTGCTCCTCGTCTTGTGTGAGCATTGCTAAATAATTCGTTAGCAAACTCATAAAAATAATTAAGTACTGGTAAATCGCACTTTGCGTAACGATCTCAGCTTGTTGCAACTGATTTTTTTGCTGAAATGCTGCGGCAATCAACGGTTCGCTAGGTAAAAAAGAGAGAGTTTTCGTGCCAAGGATCGCCAAGACTTCTTCTGGCTTGTTTCTCATCAGAAGACAATAAGCATCGATCTGTTTCGCTTGTTGTGCCAACTCACTGTCTCCTTGGTCCATGATCCGTTGGTACAGGGTTTCTGCTTCCTTCAAATAGGTATTTTTCTTTGCTTCCATCAAAGCGTCTTCGTAAGTTTGCCCTTTCGGGACGCCTTCTACGGGGACATCCGGCAACAGATCCCAATGATTCAAGTAAAAGGACCCCATTTGTAATAAGAATGGAT
The DNA here is from genome assembly GCF_050498885.1 of Enterococcus sp. AZ179. Classification (NCBI taxonomy): domain Bacteria; kingdom Bacillati; phylum Bacillota; class Bacilli; order Lactobacillales; family Enterococcaceae; genus Enterococcus; species Enterococcus sp. AZ179. The sequence continues at coordinate 3,014,120 of NZ_JBMHEO010000001.1, forward strand.
AACAAGAGTAATACCGTTTGGTAAAACTTTGAGCAAGAGCGAGAACTTCCGTTGGTGTTTTTGTTTGGAAGGCGTCTTTTAATAATTGATAGATTCGCTGGATCTCTTTAGGTGATAGCTGCGAATCTAAAATCAACAATTCATCGACGCTGCAATCAAAATACGCCGCTAATAAGGGCAGTGAAGTGATATCTGGATACGTCTGTCCCGTTTCCCATTTTGAAACGGATGCTTTTGACACGTTCATAAATGCTGCTAATTCTTGCTGCGTAACGCCTCTGTGTTTTCTTCTCCGGGCGATTTCCTCGCCAATTGGTAAGTCCATAGTACACCTCCGATAGGTTTGTTTGATATACTTCTATCATAAGAGGAGAAGGGATAACTTACAATGGATTACTAGTTAACTTTTGGTTGATTTGATTAACCATAGGTTGATTATTAACGTAGGTGCCCCCATCTCTGGCAAAGAGATGATCTAGAAGGAGAGGCAGAATGATGAAAATTGTAGCAGCGATTGATTCCTTCAAAGGAAGCGCCACTTCCGCAGAATTAAATCAAGCGGTCTTAAGCGGGTTTTCAGACCAGTGGGAAAAATGTAGTATTCCCATCGCTGATGGGGGAGAAGGCTCAATGGCAGCAGTCTTTGCTGCGTTTGGAGGCAATTACGAAACGGTTCCAGTGACCGACCCATTAGGTGGTAAGTTGCAAGCCCGTATGTTGGTCACAAAAATCAATGAAGAAAAAATCGCTTTGATTGAATCTGCGGAAGTGATCGGATTGCAACTCGTGGAACCTAGTGACGAGACCACCCGCAATAGCTCTTCTTTTGGTTTAGGCCAAATGGTCTTAGCAGCTTGCAGACAAGGAGTGAAAAAGATTTACCTGACCCTTGGCGGTAGCGGCACTTCTGATGGGGGCGTAGGCTTTTTACTTGCGTTAGGAGCAACCATTCAAAGAAACGAGCGAATGGAAAACAATCCTTTGCTGCAGGCAGAATCTCTGGAGCTCAGCCAGTTGAACCCTCTGCTTGCACAAATTGACCTGTTTGCTTTAGCCGATGTAACAAATCCTTATTCAGGTGAACAAGGATTTGCGTCAGTTTTTGGTTCACAGAAAGGGGCAACCAAAGAAACGATCCAGCAGTTGGATCAACAAGCAAAGCGTTTGGCTGAACACATCAAGCGGACCACGGGGATCGATTTGGAAGTCCCTGGTTCTGGTGCAGCTGGGGGCCTTGGTGGTGCGGTTTATTTGGCAGGTGGTCAGTTGGTTCCGGGATTTTCGACGATTGCTTCCTTGATTGGATTTGAGGAAAAAATCAAAGGAGCAGACTTATTGATCACCGGTGAAGGTCGTATCGATGGCCAAACAGCTAGGGGGAAAGTACCCTATGGTGTCGCTTTGCTCGCTCAAAAACGCCAACTCCCAATTGTTGCAATCTGTGGCTCCCGAACCGAACGTCTCGGCGAACTGTCGCAATTGCTTCCAACAGTCTTCAGTATCCAACAAGGACCAGTTTCCTTGGCAGAAGCGATGGAAAAAAAGCGAACCTTGATTAATGCTCAACAGACTGCTCAAGCCATCGCGGGCTTTGTGGAGCAGTGGCAAAAAAAGACCGGATCAGTTCCTTCAGAAGGCACTGATTTTCCAACCAAATAAGAAGCAAACACCAAAAAACTTCGTAGGGAAGGCAATCGCCAGTACGAAGTTTTTTGGTGTTGCGCCTTTTTTAAGCCAAGGTGGCTTGTGCTTCAATTTCCACTTTAAATTCAGGGGCAACCAAGCCGGCAACGATGACGAGACTCATGGCTGGTTTGTTTTCTGCTAAAATAGTTATAAACGCCGTACGGACAGCAGCTAAGTATGCAGCATCCGTTAAAAAGACGGTCATTTTAACCACTGATGACCAAGACAGTTGATTGGCTGATAAATGCTCTTCGATTTTCTTCAAAACGATGGTTGTTTGCTCTTGCGGGTCCTCAGGTGTGGCTCCGTCTTGTGACGGCGTTTGACCAGAAATGAAAAGAAAAGGTCCTTGAGCGATTTTTGTATCGGTATAGATTGCCATTTATTTGGCTCCTTTCTTCTATCTTACCTTTGGATGATGGGGACAGATAGCAATTGATTGGGTGTGTCTTAGTTTACTTGATTACACCTGCAAAAACAATCAACAAACGTTTTCTGTTGGTTTTGTGAAACCACGGGACGAAGCCGCCCTTCCCCTTTAATAAAAACACTCATTTTTTTCAGGCTCCACTGAAATTATCGCCAGAATTTTATGGTTTTAATGTCTTATACTATGTTCAGATCAAATAAATAAACAAGGAGGAAAAAAATATGAATTGGTACAAAAACACAACAGAAGAACTATTACATACGTTGCAAACAACACGGCAGGGCCTTTCCTCCGAAGAACGCAACCAGCGTTTAGCAAAGCAAGGTGAAAATAAAATTACTGAGGCTGCGCAGATCCCTACATGGAAGAAAGTCGGCAAGCATTTTACAGACTTACTGATGTTGGTCTTAATCGTCGCAGCCGTCTTAAAAGGGGTTTCGGGTGATTATATCGAAAGCGGCATTATTATGGCGGTCGTCGTCATCAATGGATTAGTCGGCTACTGGCAAGAGCGTAAAGCCCAAGAGTCACTGGATGGGTTGAAGCAATTCATGGGGCAAGAAGCAACAATTTATGTTCATGGCCGCAAGAAGAAAATTGCTGTTTCTTCCTTAGTAAACGGAGATTTAGTCGTTTTAGGACCAGGAGATGTCGTACCAGCAGATATGCGCTTGATCGAAACCCATGATCTTGTGATTGAAGAGTCTATCTTAACCGGCGAATCTGAGCCAGTTCAAAAAAAGACCGAACCCATTACTCAAGAAAGTACGATTGGTGACCAGCGGAACATGGCGTTTTCTGGTACCCATGTAGAAAGCGGAACTGCCAGCGGGATCGTCGTTGAAACAGGAGACGATACACAAATCGGCCAGATCAATCAAGCAATTCAGTCTGTGAAAGCGCAAGAAACCCCGTTGATCAAAAAAATGAAGCAATTGAATCACCAAATCTTTAAAGGCATTATCGGATTAGTGATTTTCTTGATCTTCTTTACTACCTTCCGCTACGGCTTTGATCTTGATCTCTTGTTCTCATCAGGTATCGCATTAGTTGTAGCAATGATTCCTGAGGGCTTGCCAGCCGTGCTGACCATGATTTTATCGATGGGTGTCAAGGAAATGTCTGAGGAGCAAGCAATCATCAAAACGATGCCATCAGTGGAGACACTAGGTGCCATGACGGTGATTTGTTCAGACAAAACAGGAACCTTGACCAAAAATGAAATGACGGTCGTCGATGTCTTAGTTGAGTCAAACGTGGATAAAGCAACGGTGCTTGATATCATGGCAAATTGTCAAGATTTGAAGCAAGACGAAGGACAAAAGGCGGCTGAACTCGTTGGAAACCCAACCGAAAAAGCCTTGTTACAATACGCAGAATTAGCGCAGCAACCCTTGCGTAAAACAGTCGATAAAATTCCTTTTAGTTCCTCTTACAAGTACATGGCAACACGCCATCAAAATCAAGAAGAGCCGAATGACTCGGTAGTGTTTGTCAAAGGTGCGCCCGAAGTGTTGCTTGAGAAAAGCCAACTGACTTCAGATCAAAAGCAATGGTGGTTTGATGAAAGTGCAAAATTAGCAGCGAAAGGGCAGCGACTGATCGGCTTTGCGCATCTGACGCTGTCGGCACAGGAGTCCTTGTCCCACGAAGCACTCATCAATTTAACCTTTGTTGGGATCGCTGGCATCATTGATCCTCCGAAAGACAGTGCCATCAAAGCAGTAAAAGAGTGCTTGCAAGCGGGCATCCAAGTCAAAATGATCACAGGAGATCATGGCAAGACCGCTCAAGCTATCGGCAAGCAAATTGGATTGAAGCACACGAATCACGTGTTGGAAGGGCTGGAAATCGATCTGCTGTCTGAGGAGGAGTTGCAGCAAGCAGTCCAAAAGACAGATATCTTTGCTCGAACGACCCCAGAGCATAAATTACGGATCGTTAGTGCTTTGCAGGCGAATGAAGAGATTGTCGGAATGACCGGCGATGGTGTAAACGATGCACCAGCTCTGAAAAAAGCCGACATTGGGATCGCTATGGGGATCAAAGGCAGTGAAGTAACGAAGCAAGCAGCCGATATGGTTTTGGCAGACGATAATTTTCATACGATCGCCAATGCCGTCCGAGTGGGTCGACGGATCTACGATAATTTGAAGAAAACCATCAACTTCTTCTTACCAACGGCTGTTGCACAAGGATTGATCGTTATTGCGGCACTCTTGTTGAACCGACCACTGCCACTGACACCTGTACAAATTTTATGGGTAAATATGGTGACAACCATCACGCTTTCTTACGCACTCGGTTTTGAAAAGGCAAGTGCGGATGTCATGAATCGACCACCACGGCCAATCAAAGAAGGTATCTTATCTTGGTACAGTCTGTTCCGCATCTTCTATGTCTCGCTGTTAATCATGATTCCTTCCTACGTCTTAGCGATTCAGTTTGAAGGAACGGTCCTTCAACAAAGCATGCTACTGCAAAGTATCGTCTTTGCTCAAGCAGTCTACTTACTGAACTGTCGTGAGCTGGTAAAGCCGGCGTTGAATCGCCAACTCTTTGCCAATAAAGCACTCTTAGTCTCCCTGGCACTACTGATTGTATTGCAGGCAGCGATTTTCCTAACACCTATCGGACACCAGCTTTTAGGGATCGGTTCTTTGACGCTGATGCAGCAGTTGAGTATTGCAGCCAACGGGGCACTTCTTTTCACAGTCGTCGAAGGTGAGAAATTTATTACAAACAAGCTGCAAGGACGTCAAAAAGCTGCCCCAGTGAAACAATAAAGGCAGCTTGATGATTCTAGTGATAACTTAAATAATAGGTTTGAATGAGCTCAGTCACTTGATTGAGCTCATTTTTGGTCGGTACCATCGATAAATAAAAGACTGGGACAGGGGCATCATCTAATGGGAAGTTTGACAAAACAAAATCAACGTCGGTTGCCGATAGCCCTTCTAGTTGACCTGGTTCGATCGCCGATAGCAGAATACGTGCTCCGAGAAAGTCATTCAATTCTTGCATAAGGTAAGCTTTCCATGCTGGCTCCCCTTGAAAGATAAAGTATCCCTTTGCCCGGATAGGGTTGATTTGTAAAATAGCCTGTTGGATCAACAAGGTGGTGGTTGACCATAAAGGAAAACTCGTTTCCCTTTGACTGTTTGTCTGTTCTTCTAAAAAGTCATGGATCGTTGCTTCTATCGGTAGCGAATAGGGCTGATTCAAGCGCTGGATCTCGTGAAATTCTAACCCAAACCATTCTGAGAGTTTGGCAGACTCTTGCGTTTTGATCAAGAGCAGCAACAGATTCTCAATCAGCTGCGTCCCGCTAGCGAGAGGTAGCTGCAACGAGCGGGCTAATTGTTCGACAAAATGGGTCGTTTTATCGTGAATGGTTTGATACGTTTCAAGAGTCGCTTGAATCGTTTGGGACCAATCGTTATTGTAGTTCCAGCTTTCTAAAAAACAGTAGAAGCTAAAGAAGTGTTCGCTGCATTCTAAATATACGCCTTCTTTTTGGTAGAGATAACTTAATGGCTGTTGGAAAAGACCGTAGAGGGGATCATCCCCATTAAATTCGAAGGAATCCATGCGGCAATTGGCCTTGATACGGATTGTATTGATAAAAAACCAGCAAGTACCGAAGATTTGTTCTACGTCGATTTGGAGTTTATCTTTGCCCAGACGCTGTAAAAAATGTTGATAGTGGGACTCATGAATTGTATATTCCTCAAAAAAGTAATTGTTATGGGTATAAGGCAGTAAAAGTCGATGGAAAAAGACCCGAATATTGATCTCACTTCCTTCAAAGCGGATCACGCGATTTGTGATGCGAATCCGTAAGGAAAAATCCGTCAAACTTTTATTTAATTTTGTAATATGCCGCCGCAAAGTTTCATAGGAAGTTCCCGCTTGGCCAAGAATTTCTTGCGTGCTAAGTTCGCTGGAAAAAAGCAATGCTTTCATTAAAGAAACACCGATTGATTGAGGGAAAAACGTTTCCCATAGCTGACTCATCAACAATGGCCCATCATGGGTCAAAGCAAAGCCATTACTGGCGGCTTCAATCTGCCAACCTTCGGGTAATTGTTGACGAATATAGGTTATATCAGAAAAAACCGTTCGTTCCGTCGTATCGATCAATTTTGCTAGTTGCTTGGCAGTGATCATTTTGTGATTCGCCAGTTGTTCCAAGAGAAGGATCTGACGTAATAAATCCTTCTCGGTAATGATTTTTTTCATCATCCCATCCATGACAAAAACTTCCTTTCTGAGTCTTTCGTGTTCTTTTTGATTTTATACGAAAAAGGCAAGTTTTGCTATTTCCAATTCACCGAATGATGTTTTTCTATTAAAAAAGATGGAATGGGTATCCTTCTGAGTAACTGTCTAAAGGAATGAGGTTTTTTATGTGTTTTAACGGTTAGAGGTCTATCATATGTTCGTATTTCTTCATTCGCAAATACAAAGAATAACTTTCTTTCGATAATTTTATTTTTGAGGAAAAAAGACTCTTTTTGCGAGAGGCGTAGAGTTTTCGATGGAGAGCAGAGTCGATGATCCATTCAATTTCTGCTTGTTCTTCCTCTGATAAATCGGCATTTTTCTCATTGGATTGAATGAGAGAGTAAGTAAATTCTAAGCAGCTCATTTTATAAATAAAGGTGGAGAAATATAATTTGTCTATGTGCATTTAATCACCCTTTCTTATATCCGGTTCAATCATATAGAATAATATTTTGAATAACAATTCTGTTTTTTCATGATGTCATGAAAATTTTGGGTAAATGTCGATTTTTTGGTAAAAGATAGCGAATATTTCGTAGCTTGATCTTCACGTAAGGGTTATAAAAAAACAAATATTATTTAAATGGATCAGCAACTATAATTAAGTAATCTGAAAGAAGTGAAGGGCATTTTTGGCCTAAAGAGTGTGTCGTCATTTTGGTTAAGACAAACCGTTGCAGGATGTTTTCTTGTTTTGTCAAAAGGAGCCAAAAAAATAAAATTCGCTTTTTCCTGTTGACAGATCAACAAAAGCCGCGTAATATAGCTACCAATAACTCATTAAGACTAAACAAAAGAGAAGTATGAGGACGTTCGTCTTGCAGAGAGCTGATGGTGGTGCAAATCAGCAGATTGACGCTTCAGAAATGGACTTTTGTGTCGAAAGGCTGAAATCAGTAGGCTTTTTCCGGGAACTCCCGTTACAGAGAACGATCGTTGATAGACGATCTAGAGAACCAATTGAGGTGGCACCGTGAGTAATCGCCCTCAGGCAGACAAGTTTGTTTGCCTGAGGGCTTTTTTGTTTTTCTTGCCCTTCAAACAATAAAAAAATAAACGTAAAATCAAACTAAGAGAAGTACTTGAGTCTTTTTTGGTTACAGAAAGTCGGCGGTGATGAGAGTCCGGCACCAAGAAATCAAGGAAATGGCCTTAGCCGATCATTTTTTGAACCCTTTTTTGGCAGTAGGAAAATGCGGGAACTCCCGTTATAGAGGAAGACCGTTGTTAGACGGTTGATAGAGAAGAAGTTGTTTATTTGGGCAACTTCAATTGAGGTGGTACCGCGATCATTCGCCCTCAAGCAGACGTTTTTATGGCGTTTGCTTGAGGGCTTTTTGTTTACAAAGAAAGGAGCAGCTTATGTATCGAATGGAACGAATCAACAGCGATTGTTTGACACCTGTCTCAGTTTTTTTACGGATTCAAGGGGCGCATAAATGTTTATTGGAAAGTATTCCCAGAGAAGAAGATACCGGACGCTATTCGATCCTTACCTTTGATCCCGTTCAGAAAATGACCTTTAAGGATGGTGTTTTTCAAGTGGAGGATCTTTTGAAAAAAACGGTCAACAAGTACCCGTGTCAGGACCCTCTAAAAGAAATGGAAGGGTATGTAGTCAAAAAGGAAATTAGCGCTTTACCGAATCTACCGCTGCAAAGTGGGGCTATCGGGTATGCGGGCTATGATATCGCCGCTTGCTATGAAGACATCGGACAACTGCCCGCAGATGAATTGCAAGTGCCTGATATGGCCTTTTGGCTTTTCGAAACTTTTCTCGTTTTGGACCATCAGACGGAAACTTTAACGATCATTCTTGAAAATTGCTATAGCCAAAGAGGAACCGTCGAGATGGAGCAGGTAATGCAAGCAGTGAAGCAGCAGTTAAGGACACCAGTCGCCGCTGAGACCCGTGTATTGTCAAACGAAAAACTGCATTTTACCAGCAATGTCACACAGCAAGCCTTTGAAGCGATCGTTCAAGAGGCGAAAGCCCGAATTACGGCGGGAGACATGTTCCAAGTCGTTCCTTCGCAACGTCTGAAAGCGTCATTTAAACAAGAGCCCTTTGACTATTACCGCAAACTACGAGTGACAAATCCTTCCGCGTATCTCTATTATCTTGATTTCGATCACGGATTTAAAGTGATTGGTAGCTCACCTGAAAGCCTGATTCGCGTTCAAGGCGACGAAATCACCACGAATCCGATCGCTGGTACCCGCAAACGAGGTGCAACCAAAGCAGAAGACGAAGCTTTGGCAAATGAACTATTGGCAGATGAAAAAGAACGTGCAGAGCATCAGATGCTTATCGATCTTGGGCGCAATGATTTAGGGCGGATCGCTGAACATGGGACGGTTCATGTTCCTTTATACATGGTGATCGAGAAATACCGCTATGTCATGCACATCGTTTCGGTAGTGGCTGCCAAGCGCAGAGCAGGTGTGACGGCAATGGATGCCTTGAAAGCAACCCTGCCAGCAGGCACGGTCAGCGGGGCACCAAAGATTCGTGCCATGACTCGCATCTATCAGTGGGAAGCTGTTCGAAGAGGGGTCTATGCTGGTGCAGTTGGTTATTTTTCACGAAATGATCAAGCGGATTTTGCCATCGGGATTCGGACATTGGTATTGAAAGACGAGATCGCTTATGTCCAAGCAGGGGCGGGGATCGTTTATGATTCTGATCCTTCATCTGAATACCAAGAAACATTACACAAAGCCAAAGCACTATTGGAGGTGTCAGCCAATGATTTTACTCGTCGATAATTATGATTCCTTTACGTATAACTTAGTCCAGCAATGTCCAGCGGATACGATCGTCTTGCGAAATGACGATCCAGAGCTTTTTATTGTTGCTAAAGAAGCAGATGGCATCATTTTTTCCCCGGGACCAGGCCGTCCCGAAGAGGCAGGATTCATGATTTCTTTGATCAAAACATACCATGATAGCAAGCCGCTTTTAGGCATCTGCTTAGGTCATCAAGCCATTGGTGAAGCGTTTGGTGCCAAAGTGGTCCAAGCACCAGCTATTATGCACGGCAAGCAATCGACCCTTACGTATCAGAAAAAAGGCGTATTCGAAACCTACCTAGGAGACATGACTGTCATGCGCTATCACTCGCTTGTCATTGAGCCAGCGACACTTTCAGCGGAATTTGAGGTGTTGGCTGAAACAGAAGGGATCATCATGGCGATTCAGCATCGCGAAAAACCAATCGTAGGACTCCAATTCCATCCAGAATCAATGGGAACAAACGAGGGGGCATTTTTCATAGAACAGTTTCTTAAACTCGTCTCGGATAATACAGAAAAACACAAGATGAAAAAAGGAGGAATCTTTAATGCAAGCACTAAAAAAGCAGCCGCCGCAACAAATCACTCAGCAATTATTTAATGGCCGTCATTTAAGTTATCAGGAGATGCGTCACTTTGCTCAAGGAATTTTAAGCGGGGTGTTTTCAGAAAGTCAATTGGGCGCAGCATTAGTTGCGATGAAGATCAACGGCATCACAGCTGCCGAATTGACTGCTTTAGCAGAAATTATGTTAGAGCATGCCGTGACCATTCCTTATGAAGGAGGAGACACCATGGACAATTGCGGCACTGGTGGCGACCACGCCAATAGTTTTAATGTCTCCACTACGGCTGCCTTCGTTTTAGCAGCTGGGGGAATCACGATGGCAAAACACGGCAATCGCAGTATCTCTAGTCGTTCAGGCAGTGCCGATGTCTTAGCATGCTTGGGGGTGGCAATTCAAGCATCACCAGAAAAAATCGCCGATCTATTAGCGACAGTCGGCATCGCTTTTCTCTTCGCCCCGTCGTTGCATCCGGACATGAAAGCAGTGATGAAAATACGGCAAGAATTAGCGACACCAACGATTTTTAATCTATTAGGCCCTTTGATCAATCCTGTTCCGTTGACTACGCAACTGATCGGTACTTACGCTGGCGAGAGCTTGGTAGACACCGCTCAGGCGTTAGGCAGTCTTGGTCGGCAACGAGCAATGGTGATCCATGGATGTAATGGGATGGATGAAGCCAATTTGGCTGGTGAAACGGCGATCAGTTTTTATCACGAAGGAAAGGTGACGAATTTTTCTTTGGATCCGCAAGCGTATGGCTTTACGCCAGCACCGATCGAGGCGATCGTCGGCGGAGATGCGGCTCAAAACGCCGCGATCTTAACAGCAGTTTTGAAAAATCACCCTTCCGTTTATCTAGAGACAGTGGTCTTAAATGCAGGGTTAGGCTTTTATACCAACGGCAAAGCCGCCACCTTAGCGGAAGGCTTTGCGATGGCACGAGCGTGTATCGCTTCGGGCGCGGCCTACGACAAACTGCAGATGCTGATTCGTCAGTCAAATAGCCATTAACTACGAGAGCTGTAAGGAGGAGAATCATGGATTTTTTAGAAACGATCATCCAGGAAAAAGTTGAAGAAGTTGCCGCGATGCCACAAGAAATCGAAAAGGTCGTAGCGAAACGTCCATCATTTTATCAGCAAGTCAAGGACCGACCACAAAAAATGCACCTCATTGCTGAAATCAAGCGTGCTTCACCCTCAAAAGGAGACATCAACCAAGGAATCGACCCAGTCACACAAGCGCAAGCTTATGAAGCCGCGGGTGTCAGCGGGATTTCCGTTTTGACCGACCAGCAGTTTTTTAAAGGCTCGCTGGCAGATCTTGAAGCAGTCAGTAATGCCGTTTCGGTGCCTATACTATGCAAAGACTTTATTATCGACAGAAAACAATTGATTCGCGCCAAGAATGCGGGTGCCAGTATTGTTTTATTGATCGTGGCCGCTTTAAAACCAGAACGCTTAGCCATACTTCATCAAGAGGCAATAGCACTAGGGTTGGAAGTACTCGTTGAGACTCATAATGCGGCTGAATTTCTACAAGCCCAAGCATTAGGTGCCAAAATCATCGGCGTCAACAATCGTGACCTAAAAACTTTTGACGTTTCCTTGGATGTCAGTGTTGCTTTAGCACCTCAGCCATCAGAGGCGGTTTATATCAGTGAATCTGGTATTCGAACTGCCGCAGATGTGCTGCAGCTTGCACCGTTTTATCATGGAGTCCTCGTTGGAGAAACGTTGATGAGAAGCAATCGAATTGCTGAAACAGCGGCAGATTTGCAGGTGAGCCGCCGATGACCAAAGTGAAAATTTGCGGACTCACCGAACGCCTGCATGTCGAAACTGCCATCAATGCAGGAGCAGATTACCTTGGCTTTGTTTTTGCCGAAAGCCGTCGGAGAATCGATCCGACCCAAGTCCGCAAGATAACGGAGCAAGTACCCGAAAATGTAGGGAAAGTCGGGGTTTTCGTTTCTCCAAGTGTTGAAGAAGTGCAAGCGGCAATTCAAGCCGCCCAACTGACAGCGATTCAGCTCCATGGAAAGGTTCTGCCATCTTTGCAAACAGCCATCCAGACAGGCATTTTTGCGCATCAAAAGATCGCAGTGATCCAAGCCTTTGATGGAGAAGCAGAGACTTTAGAACAAGATTTCCTAAGCTGCGATGCAGATTTTGGGTTATTGGACGCTCCAGTAAGAGATCACCCTTATGCTGGCGGCAACGGCCAATCCTTTGATTGGCAAAAAGCGGCGAGAAAACCGTTGCCGTTGTCTGAGCGATTTTTTATTGCTGGCGGTTTGCACGCGGAAAATGTAGAAGAGGCGATCCAACTTTTTAGGCCTTATGCTGTCGATGTTTCTTCAGGCGTGGAAACCCAGGGCAAGAAAGACAGTCGGAAAATCGAACATTTTATTCATATAGTAAAGGAGAAAAAAAGATGACTCAGTATCCCACAGAAGCAGGATTTTATGGTTCTTTTGGCGGGCAGTTTGTGCCAGAGACATTGATGTATGCAGTCAAGCAATTGGAAACTGTCTATCGTGAAGCACAAGCGGACGCAAGTTTTCAAGCAGAATTACAGGAATATTTGCAAGAGTATGTAGGAAGAGAGACCCCCCTTTATCATGCACAGCGCTTGTCACAACACTTAGGCGGTGCCAAAATATATCTGAAGCGAGAAGATTTGAATCATACGGGTGCCCATAAAATCAATAATGCACTTGGCCAAGTCTTATTAGCAAAACGGATGGGGAAAAAGAAAGTGGTAGCGGAGACCGGTGCTGGACAGCATGGCGTCGCCACAGCGACTGCGGCCGCGTTGTTCGGTATGGAATGCACGATTTTTATGGGTGCGGTAGATGTTCAGCGGCAAGCACTAAACGTCTTTCGAATGGAATTGTTGGGAGCAAAAGTGGTTTCAGTCACTTCAGGCAATCAGACATTGAAAGATGCTGTCAATGAAGCGCTGCGTTACTGGGTCGCAACCGTCGAGGACACCCATTACGTGATGGGTTCCGTACTCGGTCCGCATCCTTTTCCAGAGATCGTTCGAGATTTTCAAAGTGTGATTGGCAGTGAGACACGACGGCAACTATTAGAAAAAGAAGGACGACTACCGACGACAGTCGTTGCTTGTGTTGGTGGCGGCAGCAATGCGATGGGAATGTTTTACCCTTTTATCGATGATCAGACCGTTCGTTTGATTGGCGTTGAAGCAGCTGGGAAAGGTGTGGATACTACTGAGCATGCGGCGACCTTGACGAAAGGCAGTATCGGTATTTTACATGGTACCAAAATGCATCTGCTGCAAGACGATGATGGGCAAGTGATCGAACCTTATTCGATTTCAGCTGGTTTGGATTATCCAGGGGTCGGTCCCGAGCATTCTTACTTGAAGGAGATTGAGCGAGCGGAGTATTTCGCTGTCACTGATGAAGAAGCCGTTGACGCCTTTTATCTCTTGTCTCAAATCGAAGGCATTATTCCTGCTTTGGAAAGTGCTCATGCCGTTGCCTATGCCCTAAAGCTAGCCCCAATCATGACACCCGAAGAACGCTTAGTGATCTGCTTGTCTGGGCGAGGGGACAAAGATGTTCAACAAATCAAAGACCGGAAAGGAGCAGCGAAATGACCAGCAAAACATTGACGATGAAACTAAAGGAGCGCCAAAAACAAGGCAAGCCACTATTTGTTCCTTATATTATGGCGGGTGCCAACGGACTGGAACGCCTGCCAGCAGAAATCGAACTGTTGACGACACATGGCGCAGCCGCCATTGAAATCGGCGTGCCCTTTTCAGACCCAGTCGCAGATGGAGCGGTCATCCAAGCAGCTGGAATGCAGGCATTAGCCAATGGGACCACTTTAAAAAAGATCATTGCTTTGCTGCAAACAATCCATTCCGAGGTTCCACTGGTATTGATGGGGTATGCCAATTCATTCTTTCATTATGGGATTGAACAGTTAGCAAATGAGTTAAAAGCGACAAATGTGAAAGGGTTGATTATTCCAGATTTACCTTTTGAACATCGATCACTAGTAACCCCTACTTTTGATGCGGCGGATCTCGCGCTGATCACACTGGTCTCTTTGACCAGTCCTCCAGACAGAATTCAGACGCTGATCGAAGACGCGGAAGGATTCGTTTATGCTGTGACAGTGAACGGTGTCACTGGAGAAGATCGCCAATACAACGAACAGCTGGATCAGCATTTGCAAGCCATTTCGGAAAAAAGTCCGATTCCAGTATTAGCTGGTTTCGGGGTCTCGACCCACGCAGATGTGCAGCGCTTTGCCAGTGTGTGTGAGGGGGTAGTGATCGGTTCAAAAATCGTAGCAGCGCTACAAAACGAGCCACTGCCTAAAGTCAGTGAGCTGTTAGCAGAACTTGTTGGTAAGCCATAGAAAACAATGTGAAGGAAAGAACCCGAATTGGGTTCTTTTTTTATGAGAAAACTAGTATTCGAGGTACTGATGGGCTGCTATGGAAAAAAGAACGCGATGTGTGAAAAGGAAAAGAAAAAAGGCTGATTGAAGATCAGCCCCAAATTGTCGTGATTATGCCAGTGTATCGGTGTCGATGGTTACTGTCTCGCAAAAATGCCCTCTGCCCCCAACGTAAACATGTTGGATTTCCTTTCGCGAAGTCGTAACGAGTTTGACAAAGATTTCAGAAGGTTCACCTAAATTGCTGCCTTGTTCAAAGCGATACACTTCTTTTTCGAGGGCACACTTTTGATACAAGAAGCAAGCCAAGGCGGCATTGGAAGTGCCTGTGGCAGATTCTTCATTGATGTCAAACAATGGAGCAAAGTTACGACAAACGATTCGTTCTTTTTCCATTGCATATAAGTGCATGCCAACTACTTGTTGAAGCGCACTTACTTTTTTTATTTCCTCAAAATTAGGTGCAACTTGCTGCAACTGGGCCGTTGTTTTGATTGGAATAAGGATATCCTTTAATCCAGTAGAAACGATTTGAATAGGAATTTGATCATTGATAGCATTGGTATCAAAACAGTCAGTTAATTGTTCTAGTGAAAGCACATCTGAAAACAGTGGTTTGTTCTGTTCCATGAAAATGACACCGTCTTTGATGGTGATCGACAAACGTCCGGCGTTGGTGTCGATGCGATACTGTTGCCTGGAAAGTTTGTTTAGATACGATAATAGTGCAAAGGAGGCAATTGTTGCATGTCCGCATAAGTCAACTTCTTCTTTTGGCGTAAAATAGTCAAATCGGAAATCGGCCTGCGGGGATTTCGATAAAAAAGCTGTTTCTGAAAAGCCTAACTCTTTTGCGACGGCTAACTTTTGTTGTGGCGTAAGAGGCTGTTCCAACAAGACGACTCCAGCCTTGTTGCCACCCGTTTGATTTTTACTAAACCCACTTGCGATATGTACCGTTATCTCCATAGGACACCTGCTTTCTTTGTTCTTGTTAAGCATAGCATAATTTTTGCAGGAGGAGGATATGAAAACGGATTGGGTAAGCGTGTTATACTGAAGGTACGATAAAATGAAAAAAATGAGTGATCGAAGAGTGCGGTATGTAAGCATACTATAGCAAAAACGTTCCTTTGAGCATGCCAACCTTTCTCGTCAACTATTATCTTATAGGTACCAGTAAATATTTTAGCTATCAAAAAAGCAAATGAGAACGCAACATCCCTCTTGCTTTCTCATTTACTTAAATCATTTAGTAAAAAGCGTTGAGGCTATGCTAAAATAAGCCCAGCCTTCACCCGTGAGAGCAGTGACCAATAGTAACATGGTGAGGCATCATTTAACTAGAGAACAAGTAGTTTACGGGGGGATTACTGATAATAAGGATAAACACTGAAATTATGATACCGATGAAAGAAATTTGCTTAAGATTGAAACGGATGGGAAGCGATCGTTTGGTTGCTTTTGATGAGGAAGGGAACAGGCTGTTGATTAGTCACCAAATTGCTATGGCAAAAAAATTAGATCAATTTGGCACATATTTGGCACAAGAACAAACAAAAACCGCCAAGAACAAGGGTTCTCGACGGTTAAATAACGTTCCAGGAGGGATTCGAACCCCCGACCGTTCGCTTAGAAGGCGAATGCTCTATCCGGCTGAGCTACTGGAACAAATAATTTTCAGCGAATGCTCACTTCGCCTAAGCTGTTGAAATCAATCAGCAACAAATAACATTATAGAAAAAGGGCGCAGCAATGTCAATCGCTTTTCGCCCTTTTCTTATTTTTTCTTTGAAAAAAGGAAGCGCAGCTGCCCTCAACCTTTCTCAGGTTCCTCAAGAATTACGCTATCTGCTTCTTTCGTAATGAGAATCACACCATCTCCTAAAGGGACAAGCGTGGAGGTCAGCTGAGGATGGTTCATCACGGTATCCAAGAAAAGATTCAATTTGCGATGGATCGCTCGCTGGTTACGAGGGATTTCTTCGATGGGGTGTAGAATCGTTCCAGCTTGAAATACGTCATCCACCATCAGCACACCGCCTTTGCGTAATAGACGCAGACATTCTGGTAAAAATTCAATGTATTTTGATTTGGCGCTGTCCATGAAGATAAAATCATAAGGGCCACTCAATGTAGGTAGGACGTCTGCCGCTTGTCCTTCTAATAGCGTGATTTTTTCTTCATTTCCTAAGCGAGCGTAGGTTTCTTTGGCTTTGCGGATCATGACGTCAAAGCGATCGATCGTTGTGACATGACCATCTTTCACACATTGCGCCATCAAGCTTGAAGAAAAACCGATCGCTGTGCCGATCTCAAGGATTTCTTTTGGCTGGAGCTGTCCTAATAAAAACTGCAAAAAGACCACTGTTTCATGTGGGATGATTGGCACTTCTTTTTCATGAGCGGCTTGCTCGATTTCACCAAGTTCGCCGGGTAATTGCTTTTGTTTTTCACGCATAAACGCCACTAGTTCTGGTTTGACTACTGGACGATGCATCATTTCGTTGCGCATCTTCATCCTCCTAATTTATCGCTGCCCCTTATTATACGAATAACTCACCTTAAGTTCAATCTTTTCGAGTCTTTGGAACAACAAAAAAACCAGTCATAAGACTGGCAGGATAAAGGGGTGAAAAATATTTTTGGGATATTTCTATCATAACGGTGTTATGTGGAGGTTTGGTTAAAATCCTGTGAAGATCTCGTCAGGTTCTGCTTAAATTTTCATCAAGGAAGAAAAGCAACCCATCAACAGGGCAAAAACGAACTTTTTATCGAAATATTCAGAAAATTCAGGGAAAAGTGTTGACAGAGGAACCTGCTGTTTGGTATCTTCATAACAAGATAAAAAAAGTGATAGGTGACGACGATGGATAAACGATTGAAACAAACAGCTGCATTTTTATTATTATTATCGTAAGGACTCTTTTTCTATGACCCGCCTTTTTTAAGGCATCATTTGAAGAGTCCTATTCGCATTGCATGAAGGAAACCCTTTATGGAGTGCTTTTTTTATACCATTTTTTCAATTGTGTTTGAATGAGGTCGCGCCAAGCGTGCTCCTACCACTGCTAAGGAGGAAATAGTGATGAGAAAAATCCAGTTTTTTGATACGACATTGCGAGACGGTGAACAGACCCCGGGAGTCAACTTTAATACGAAAGAGAAGGTTCAACTGGCGCTGCAATTAGAAAAATGGGGCATCGATACGATCGAAGCAGGTTTTCCGATTGCATCAGAAGGAGATTTTCAAGCAGTCAAAGCGATTGCTGGGGCGGTGACGAAAATGACCGTTGCAGGACTTGCCCGTTGTCAGAAAAAAGACATTGATCGTGCCTATGAAGCTCTTTATCAAGCCGTCGATCCACAGATCCATGTCTTTCTAGCAACGAGTAAGGTGCATCGCCAGTACAAGCTGAATATGACGAAAGCAGAAGTACTCGCTTCCATCAAAGAACATGTGGCTTATGCGCGTGAACGCTTTGAAAAAGTTCAATTCTCGCCAGAAGATGCCACCCGCACCGATAAAGCCTTCTTGCTTGAGGCGGTTCAAACAGCGATTGATGCCGGCGCGACGATCATCAATGTGCCCGATACAGTAGGGTTTACCAATCCTACGGAATATGGAGCGCTTTTTGCCTATTTGATCGCCAATATCAAAAGCGAGCAGCAGATCACTTTTTCTTCCCATTGTCATGATGACTTGGGAATGGCGACAGCCAATGCGCTGGCGGCTATTGAAAATGGTGCTGATCGGGTGGAAGGAACGATCAACGGGATCGGCGAACGAGCTGGCAATACTGCATTAGAAGAAGTGGCCTTGGCGTTGCATATTCGCAATGATTTCTATCAGGCTACCTCCAACATCAAATTAAACGAAACAAAACGAACCAGCGATCTGGTGGCACGTTTGTCAGGAATCACGGTACCGAAAAACAAAGCGATCGTCGGAGGCAATGCTTATGCCCATGAATCAGGGATTCATCAAGATGGCGTCTTGAAAAATCCTGAGACCTACGAAATTATTACCCCACAGTTGGTGGGGGTAGAAACCAACTCGTTGCCTTTAGGCAAACTTTCTGGCCGCCATGCGTTTGTCGATAAAATGCAGCAACTGGGCTACCAGTTTGACCAAGAAGAAACCAACGAATTGTTTAAACGCTTCAAAGAATTGGCAGATAAAAAGAAGCAAGTGACCGAACAAGATTTGCTGGCTTTGGTGGCCGATCAAGGCCGCAGCCAAGAAGGCGGCTGCGAGTTGGACGCCGTTCAGCTACAATACGTGTCCAATGGCCATCAAGGAGCAGTGGTTTCTATCATCAAAGACGAGGAAAAACAAGTGGCATCAGCCATCGGTGCCGGCAGTATCCAAGCTATCTACAACTCGATCGATCAGATTTTCCAGCAGCAGCCGAAGTTGTTGAATTATGAGATCACTGCCTTGACCAGTGGGGAAGATGCGCAAGCGGAAGTGCACGTGGTCATTGAATGCCAGGAAACCAATGAAAAAATCAGCGGGATCGGCTTAGACTTTGATGTCTTGCAGGCGTCAGCCAAAGCATATGTACAGGCTAGCGCAGCTCTAAAGAATCGAGGTGTCCTTGTTTGAAAAAGATCGTGGTTTTAGCAGGAGATGGCATCGGACCAGAAATTATGGACAGTGCCCTTGCGGTATTGAAAGCGGCTTGTCCTGACCATCTCCAGCACTTTCATTTTGACCAGCGGCCATTTGGTGGAGCGGCGCTGGCACTTACTGGAGAGCCATTGCCGCAAGAAACACTACAAGCTTGCCAGCAGGCGGATGCGGTCCTTTTAGGAGCCATTGGTGATCCAGCTTGGGAAAACGCACCGACAACACCCGAGAAAGGACTTTTGAATCTGCGTCAAGCGTTAGGTCTATACGCCAATATTCGACCCATCAAAGTAGTTGATGCGGTGATTGCTTTGTCTCCCATCAAAGAAACGATCCTTCGAGGGACAGATTTTGTCATCGTTCGTGAGTTGACTGGCGGTATCTATTTTGGCGAAAAAGCAGAAAAACCTGAAGAAGCCTACGACATCAATCATTATCACCAAGCAGAGATTCGACGGATTTTGCGTAAAGCCTTTGAGATCGCCCGTACGCGGAAGAAGCGGGTTCTCTCTGTCGATAAAGCAAATGTGTTGGCGACTAGCCGGCTTTGGCGCCGATTAGCGGAAGAAACGGCACAGGAATTCCCAGATTGTCAGTTGACTCATCAATATGTTGATTCCGCCGCTATGAAAATCATCCAAAATCCCAAAGACTTTGATGTAATCGTGACCGAAAATCTCTTTGGCGACATTTTAAGTGATGAAGCCTCGGTTTTGCCGGGGTCATTAGGGGTGCTACCAAGCGCAAGCCATGGCGCAGAAGGGGTTTCTTTATATGAACCGATCCATGGCTCGGCACCGGATATTGCTAGGCAAAATTGTGCCAATCCGGTTTCCATGATTTTGTCTGTCGTGATGATGCTAAGAGAGTCCTTTCAAGAGGAACAGCTGGCAGATACCATCGAAAGTGCGTGTTATGAGGTAATGAATGCGGGGATCTTGACGCGTGATTTAGGTGGGACGGCAACGACAACTGCCTTTACAGAAGCGGTTATTGCACAGTTAGGAGTGAGCAATTATGGGGAAAACGCTGTTTGATAAACTATGGGATCGGCATGTGATCACAGGAGAAGAAGGGCAGGCGCAGCTGCTTTATGTCGATCTGCATATGATCCATGAAGTGACGACGCCGCAAGCCTTCGAAGGATTGCGGCAAGCGGGACGGACAGTTCGCTGTCCCGAAAAAACCTTCGCAACAATGGATCATAATGTGCCTACCAAAGATATTTTTACCATCACCGATCTGGTTGCAAAAAAGCAAATGGATACGTTACGTAAAAACTGTCATGATTTTGGGATCGAATTGTGTGACAATGGCTCTGCCAACCAAGGAATTGTCCATATGGTTGGCCCAGAAGTAGGCTTGACCCAACCAGGAAAAACGATCGTTTGCGGTGATTCCCATACTGCCACCCATGGTGCTTTCGGCGCGATCGCATTTGGGATCGGTACGAGTGAAGTGGAGCATGTCTTTGCGACACAGACGATTTGGCAGACAAAACCGAAACGCATGGGAGTTGAGATCACCGGTCAGCTGCAGCCGGGGGTGTACGCCAAAGATATTATTTTGGCATTGATCGCGACGCATGGCACAGATTTTGGTGGTGGCTATGCCGTAGAATTCTTTGGCGAAACGATCCGCAACCTGACGATGGAAGAGCGCATGACCATTTGCAATATGTCGATCGAAGGTGGGGCAAAAATGGGCTTGATCGCACCTGATGAAACGACCTTTGCTTATGTGAAGGATCGACGCTTTGCGCCACAAGCGTTTGCCAGTGCGGTGACGGATTGGCAAACCCTTTATACCGATGAAGGTGCCAACTATGATGCCCTGATCACCTTAGACGCAGCAACCTTAGAACCTTACATCACTTGGGGCACCAATCCAGAAATGGGAGTACCGGTCAGCGAAACGTTTCCTGAAGTGCGAGATCACAATGATCAGCAAGCCTATGAATATATGGCACTGCACCCCGGACAGACGGCTGCCGATATCCCCATCGAATACATCTTTATCGGATCGTGTACCAATGGTCGTTTGTCTGATCTGCAAGAAGCAGCGGCGATTTTGAAAGGTCAGACCATCAAAGAAGGGGTCACTGGCATTATCGTTCCTGGTTCACGCCCTGTTCGTAAAGCAGCGGAAGCTATCGGTTTAGACAAAGTCTTTATTGAGGCTGGTTTTGAATGGCGGGAGCCTGGCTGTTCCATGTGCCTAGGAATGAATCCTGATAAAGTACCAGAAGGCGTCCACTGTGCCTCCACGTCAAACCGCAATTTTGTTGGACGGCAAGGGAAAAACGCTCGGACGCACCTTTGTAGTCCGGCAATGGCGGCAGCAGCTGCGATTCATGGGCGTTTTGTCGATGTACGAGAAGTGGTTGGAGGTGTTGGTTAATGGAAGCTTTTACGCAATTTGAAGGTACGACGCTGCCTTTGATGAATGACAATATCGATACCGATCAAATCCTACCGAAAAATTATTTGAAGCGCGTCGAAAAAACGGGGTTTGGCGAATTTTTATTTGACGATTGGCGCTATTTGCCGCAACGCAAGCCTGATCCAGCATTTATCTTGAATGATCCAGCATATCAGACCGCTCAAGTCCTCGTCACTGGTGATAATTTTGGTTCTGGCTCTTCTCGAGAGCATGCGGCTTGGGCGCTGTTGGATTACGGCTTCAAAGCCGTGATTGCTGGTAGCTTCGGTGATATTTTCTATATGAATGCCACCAAAAACGGGCTGCTGCCCATCGAGCTGCCTTTGACTGTTCGCCAAAGGATCGCCTCGCTGCCTGCTTCTGAAAAAATCAGCATCGACTTGCCGAGGCAATGTGTGATCGTTGCCGGGGAGGAGCATTTCTTTGCAATCGATGCTACCTGGAAACACAAATTGATCCACGGTCTCGATGAGATCAGTATCACCTTGCAGGAAGCGGCGAAAATCACCGCCTATGAGCAGACGATTCCAGCGTATTGGCAGTAGGACTAGGGGACTGGTCGTTATTCGTCGGCTGGTATTTGTGAAAGAATGTTTCTTAACCCTCGCCAATCAGCTTCGATTTGCGGAGTCAACGTCCGATTATAAAAGATCGCAGCAGGATGATACATCGGCACGATCAGATATTCTTTTTCCGACCATTGATAGCCATCCTTTGTCGGATTGCTTTCTTGAATTTTGGAACGGATCACTTCGCCATGGTGGTCTTTGATATGATAGGCGTTGCCTAATAATCGCTGTAGTCCGATATTGCCAACAGTTGCAATGACGGGCGGATCCACGATGGACAACTCGTAGTCAAGCAGTGGTGCGTGTAGCAAGACTTCCTTTTTGGTAGGTGTCCGATTGGGATGGACGATCTCATGGGCACCGCTGCGCTTGTTGATTCGTTCTTTGACGGAATATGGACGGCTGCGGACAGCGCTGGTGATGTAGACATCCTCACGGGTCAAACCGGCTAAAGCCAACGATTTCATCAATTCTTTTCCTGCTTGTCCGCTAAAAGGAATAAAATTCTCGATTTCGGTTCGACCAGGGGCTTCACCAACGATCATCAATTTGGGCTGCAGCGGTCCTTGACCTGGAACAAATCCTTCCAACGGATAACTGCGGGATGCCTGTTGAACGGCAGTGGCTAATTCTTTGGGGTATTGCATGAAAACTCCTCCCATTCTGTTTCGCTTGTGCTCTTTCTTCTATAGTAATAGAAAATAAAAAATGCACAAAAGGAAATGACTAGTAGCAAAAGAATTCTGTCTTTTCCTTAATTAGTGATTGACTTTAGGAAAACATTTTGATAAAGTTAATCTGTTGTAATTGTGGACTCCACAGCTACAACCGCACAGAACAAGTAGTAAGTACGAAAGTCACTTGGGATGGCGAGTCTAAGTATATTATAAGGAGGTGCTGTAGAGCATGTACGCAATTATCAAAACTGGTGGGAAACAAGTAAAAGTTGAAGTGGGTCAAGCAATCTACGTTGAAAAATTAGACGTTGAAGCTGGACAAAAGGTTACTTTTGATGAAGTTATCTTAGTAGGTGGCGAATCAACAAAAGTGGGTGCCCCAATCGTTGCAGGAGCAACTGTTGAAGGAACTGTTGAAAAACACGGCAAACAAAAGAAAGTCGTAACTTTCAAATACAAACCTAAAAAACATTCACACCGTAAACAAGGTCACCGTCAACCTTACACAAAAGTTGTTATTGACGCGATCAACGCTTAATTCTTACGAAAAGCAGGGTAACGAATATGATCAAAGGGACATTCAAACGAAATGACTCTGGTCGGATTGTTTCTTTTGAACTAGCTGGACACGCACAAGCAGGAGAATACGGCAAAGACATCGTCTGTGCTGCAGCATCCGCTTTAGCGATCAGTGCAGTCAATGGGATCGATGCTTTGGCTGGCGTTGCGCCAAAAGTTGAAGCAGATAACGAAAATGGTGGGTACTTATTAGTCACGCTGCCTTCTCGTTTGACCCAAGAGCAGTCGAATATCGCACAAATTCTTTTAGAAAATTTGTTGATCGGCTTGCAATCAGTTCAAGAGGAGTACAACGATTATATCCAAATCAAAACTACTAAAGAAAACTAGGAGGTGCATCTCATGTTGATGAAAATGAATTTGCAATTCTTCGCTCACAAAAAAGGTGGGGGTTCTACTTCTAACGGACGTGACTCTCAATCAAAACGTTTAGGTGCGAAACGTGCTGACGGTCAAACCGTTTCAGGCGGATCAATCCTTTATCGCCAACGCGGTACTAAAATTTACCCAGGGGTAAACGTAGGTATCGGTGGAGATGATACATTGTTTGCAAAAGTTGACGGCGTTGTTCGTTTCGAACGTAAAGGCCGCGACAAAAAACAAGTATCTGTTTATCCAGTAGCGCAAGAAGCATAAGAAAATGACATCCAGATTACGTAAAAGTAACCTGGGTGTTTTTTTATACACCAATGAAACCGTTTTAACGAAATAGTTATTTATAATAGCTTAGATAAGGAGTGAAGCAATGATTCAATTAAAAGAAATCACGAAGGAAAACTATCGTGCGTGCATGAATTTGAAGACAACGAAGGAGCAAGAAGATTTTGTTGCGCCCAATTGGTACTCAATGTTAGAGGCGATCTATGAGGAACCACGTCAGGCATTTGCCCTCTACAATGGTGAGGATATGGTCGGCTTTCTCTTATTTAGTTTTTACGAAGCGGATGAGGATTATCCAAAAGCTTCGTGGTGGATCGAGCGGTTTATGATTGCAGAAAAATTCCAAAATCAAGGGTTAGGCAGTCAGGCGTTTCTTGCTGGGTTAGATTGGTTCGAAACCCATATCCAAGCGCAAGAATTAAGGATCTCCGCTGTAGATGGCAACGAGATCGCAACAAAGCTTTACGAACGAAACGGCTTTGTCTTGACAGGTGAAATGATTGATAACGAGCATGTACTCTTGTTGCAGCTGCCAACGGATCAAGGGTAAATGACTCTTTCTACAGTAAAAAATGAGGTCAAAAGCAGAGGTTCTTAAGGGGATTCTCTGCTTTTTTTATTGGTGTTTTTCCGGTCAAAAAAGTGTGCCGTCATTTTCTGGCTAGATTTTTCAAGAAATTTTGTGCACTTAGGGTAAGAATTACGAGTATATCCATGCTTTGTTGTTCACAAAGTTCCTTTTGCTATTAACGAAATCTTTACACGTTGACAACACAAACCTTATATTCATTTGATACTCTGAGGAAGTAGAACAAATGGAAAGAAACTTTCGAAAAACGTTGATTATTGAGAATGTGCTCACGAATGATTTTGGTCGAAACACGAACATTATCAAAAAAGAAAACGTTCGTAATTCGAAAAAGATTGTTTTTGATTCGTTGGTTTTTTATAATCAAAAAGGAAAGTTCGGAATTCCGTGAGTTCGATTTTTTTAATGAAAAGGAGAAAAAGTGATGAAAGTTTGGAAGAAAACGGCAATGTTTGGTTTAGGTTTGGTGGCAGCAGTTACGCTGGCGGCATGTGGCTCAGGTGGAGCAAGTACTGACTCGGCGGCTGAAGAAGCAGGATATGTACCAGAAAAGTTGACCGTTCAATTTGTTCCATCACAAGCAGCAGAAACATTAGAAGCAAAAGCAAAACCACTTGAGCAATTATTAAGTGATGAATTGGGGATTCCAGTCACTGTGAGTGTTTCCACTGACTACAATACAATCGTCGAAGCAATGGCTTCGAAACAAGTAGATGTAGGCTTTTTACCGCCGAATGCCTATGTTTTAGCAAATGAACAAAGCAATGTTAAGGTGCTATTACAAGCACAGCGTTATGGCATCAAGCAGCCTGGTGGGGAATCAACGGATGAATTGGTTGATAGCTATCGCTCAATGATCGTCGTAAAAAGCGGCAGCGATATCAAAGAGTTGGAAGATTTAAAAGGCAAAACGATTGCCACGCAAGATGTTACTTCTTCTGCCGGTTATGTTTGGCCAGTAGCAGAAATGAAAAAAGCAGGCATCGATATCAATACGGATGTGACGACTGTTCAAGTCAAAGGCCATGACCAAGCGGTCTTATCTGTCTTGAATGGCGACGTTGACGCAGCGTTCGTTTTTGAAGATGCCCGCAACACGGTCAAAAATGATTACCCAGAAATCATGGATGAGGTAGAACCAATGTACTTTACCGAACCGATCCCGAACGATACGATCAGTGTTCGCAGCGATATGAGTGAAGAGTGGGACAAAAAAATCCAAGATGCCTTTATCGCGATCGGTAAAGATGAAGAAGGAAAACAAATCATCTCTGATATTTACTCTCATGAAGGATACGTTGTTTCACAAGACAGCAATTTCGACATCGTAAGAGAGTATGCGGAACAAGTCGGACAATAACTAATAGATGAATAGATCGGGAGGGTACCGGTAGTTGAGGTACCCTTTTCGAATGGAAAGCAATTTTTACCTAATGGAAAGAAAGTAGGAGAATCATGGCTCTAGAGAACGAAACGATTATTTCATTTCAGAATGTGACCAAGCAATACCCAAATGGGGTATTAGGTTTGAAGGACTTAAACATCGATATCAAAAAAGGGGAATTTGTCATCGTAGTGGGTTTATCAGGAGCAGGAAAATCAACGATGCTGCGCTCCATCAATCGACTGCACGAGATCACGAGTGGCGAGATTTTAATCGATAGCAAGTCGATCACAAAAGCAAAAGGAAGAGAGCTACGCTTGATTCGTCGAGACATTGGCATGATTTTCCAAAGCTTTAATTTGGTGAAACGTTCGAGTGTCTTGCGAAATGTCTTAACTGGGCGAGTAGCTTATCACCCAACGATCAAAATGTTGCTTGGTTTGTTCCCGCAAGCGGATAAAGAGCTGGCTTATCAATCGCTGCAGCGGGTCAATTTAGCAGAAAAAGTCTATACTCGAGCCGATGAATTGTCTGGCGGTCAGCAGCAGCGGGTTTCGATTGCCCGTGCTTTGACGCAAGAGCCGAAGATTATTTTAGCGGATGAACCGGTTGCTTCCTTAGATCCTTTAACCACTGAAAAAGTCATGAATGACTTAAAACGGATCAATCAAGATCTGGGGATTACCATCGTAGTCAATTTGCATTCTGTCCAATTGGCAAGAGAGTACGGCACGCGGATCATCGGGTTGCGAGACGGAGGCTTGGTTTTTGATGGCCCTGTCAGTGAAGCGACCGATCAGCGATTGAAACAGATTTATGGCAGCGAGATCATAGAAGAGCAGGAAGGGGCAGGACAATGACGACAAATACGTTGCCGAAACGCAGCGGACTATGGAAAAATGTTCTGTGGCTCGTCATTTTTTTAGTGGTATTGTTCGTTAGCGGCTCTATTTCAGGCGTTGATTTGGCACGGTTCTTTAGCAATAGCAGTCAAATGAATGTCATTTTACAAAAGATGGCTCATCCTGATTGGGCATATGCCAAAATCATTGTTGAGCCGATTTTGCAAACGATCCAAATGGCGATCATCGGCACGACCTTTGGTGCACTGGCGGCCTTTCCGTTTTCGCTTTTAGCAGCACGAAATATCATGACGAATCATTGGATCAGCGGTTGTTTCCGTTTTGTTTTAAATATCATTCGGACAGTACCTGATTTGATGCTGGCGGCTTTATTTGTTGCCATTGTCGGAATCGGTCCCGTTGCCGGGGTGATCTCCATCTCTGTGTTTTCTTTTGGGATGATCACCAAATTGTTTTATGAATCGATTGAAACGATTGATGAAGGTCCGATCGAAGCAATCACGGCTTCTGGAGGATCGAAGTTTGACATCATCCGCTATGCAGTCGTACCGCAAGTCATGAGCCATTTTCTTAGTTACTTGCTTTATGCCTTTGAGATCAATGTGCGGGCATCGACGATTCTTGGGTATATCGGCGCAGGCGGAATCGGTGTTTTCTTACAACGATCTTTAAGCCAATTTCGATATGACCAGACGTCGATTATCGTCTTAGTGATTTTTGCAGTTGTTTTGGTGATTGATACCATCAGTAATAGATTAAGGGAGCGATTGTTATGATGTTGCCAGCAGAACCGAAAAAGAAAAAAATACGGAATTGGCTGATCGCAGTAGTCGTTATCCTCCTTTATATTTGGGCTTTTGCTGGCGTGCCTTTTGCGGGTGTTAAAGAAAATGTCGGTCAAATTGTCGGCTCAATCTTTTATGGCCTGATCCATCCTGATTGGGGCTATGTTTATACCGGTGATGGCGAAGATTTGATCAGTTTGATGATCGAAACCGTTGCGATCGCCTTTGTGGGTACGTTTTTATCCTCAATATTAAGTATTCCTTTTGCCTTTTGGGCGGCGCGCAGCAAAAACAGCCCTCGCTGGCTATCAGGTTTCGGTAAAATCGTGCTGACGGCGATTCGAACGTTTCCAGAAATCGTCTTAGCGATCATGTTCATCAAAACAGTGGGTCCCGGATCCTTTGCTGGTGTTTTGGCAGTTAGTGTCCATTCCATTGGGATGTTGGCGAAACTCTATAGCGAAGCGATCGAGAACATGGATCACGGTCCTTCAGAATCGGTCGTTAGTGCGGGAGGAAATCGTTGGGATGTGTTAGGCTTTGCGACATTGCCACAATTGATTCCAGAATTTCTTTCTTTTACCTTGTATCGTTTTGAACTGGCTGTCCGTTCAGCTTCGATCTTAGGGATCGTAGGGGCAGGTGGGATCGGTACGCCGATGATCTTTGCCATCAATGCGCGATCATGGAGCCGTGTAGGAATCATTTTATTAGGGATCGTTGTGACGGTCACGATCATTGATTTTATTTCTGGGCGCTTGCGTAAACGATTGGTTTAATAAAATGAGGTGCGTACTCGAAAAAACACAGTCTGCATAGGCTGTGTTTTTTTTCAGCGGATAGGCGGATGTCGTTTAAGACAGGTTTCGTGAAACTTGTTATACTGGATTCATAGAAAATGAACCCAAACAAGGAGGCTGTTTTATGAAAGCATTATTGATCGTCAATCCAAGTTCTGGTGGGGAACAAGCGAAAGAATTTGAGGAGATGGCAGAAGAAAAGCTGCGGGAAGCTTTTTCAGAAGTCGTTGTCAAACATACCGAAAAAGAAGGAGATGCTACACGTTTTGCCTCTGAGGCAGCAGCAGAATTTGACAGTGTCTTCGCAATGGGCGGTGATGGTACCGTCAATGAAGCGGTCAATGGCTTAGCTCCTCATGACAAACGACCAAATTTCGGTTTCTTCCCGCTGGGCACAGTAAATGATTTAGCCAGAGCATTAGCGATTCCACTAGATCCCAAGGAAGCCATCGAATCATTTGCAGTGGATCACACCCGCAAAATCGATATTGGGCAGGTTAATCAAGACTATTTTACCAATGTAGTGGCGATTGGTATGATTCCAGCGGCGATCAACAATGTGGAAGTTGAAGAAAAAACCAAGCTGGGAAAAATGGCCTATTTTGTTTCTGGTCTACGGGAAGTGCGGAAAAATGAAAGTCATCCGTTTGAAGTGACCGCCGAAAATAATGGCGAAAAAACGACGATCGCTGTGGAAAGCAGTACGATGATCGTTGGTTCATCCAATACGATCGGCGGTTTCGAATCTCTTTTGCCTAAAGCGAGTACCGATGACGGCAAATTACATCTGATCTACTTAAAGGATACGAATCTTTGGGAAACTGTCAAAAGCGTGCCTGAGCTTCTCAAAGGAGTTACGGAATCAAATGATGTTCTTGGTTATCAAACTTTTGATAAAGCAACGATTCGTTTGACGGATGGGGCAACGATCGAAACGAATGTCGATGGTGATCCAGGGCCGGAATTGCCAATCACAGTAGCGGTGCTGCCGCAACATCTTACCGTGTATTGCGGAGTTGAAAAAGCCCGTTAAATCATTCATAACTAGGAAACGATCCGTCAAAAGCGGATTGTTTTTTTTATTCAGAAAGAGTATACTGGGAAAAAATTTACTGAAAGAAGGGGTTCTATGACGATACGTTCTGCCACGATTGCAGATGCCCAAGCCTTGACAGCAATCTATGCTTATTATGTAGAAAATACACCGATTACCTTTGAAACGGAGGTGCCATCGGTTCAAGAATTCGCGGAACGCATCGCCAAGACCTTGAAACGCTACCCGTATCTCGTTGCAGAAGAGGCTGGTGAAATTGTCGGTTATGCCTATGCGTCAGCCTATAAAGAACGGACGGCGTATGATTGGACCGTTGAAGTAACCGTTTATTTAGCGCCGGATGCCAAAGCAAAAGGGCTCGGCACCGCTCTTTATCAAGGACTTGAAGAAAAACTAAAAGCGCAAAACGTGGTCAATCTGACTGCGTGTATTACAGGAGGCAATCAACAAAGCGAGGCTTTTCATGAGAAGCTTGGGTATCGGAAAGTTGCTGATTTTTCGCATGTCGGCTATAAGTTCAATCAATGGCACGATGTGATTTGGATGCAAAAAGAACTGCAACGATTTCCAGACCAGGTGCCAACGTTCATTCCCAATGAAAAAGCCTAACACATCCTGACTTTTGAATATCTTTTTTTGGCAAAATGCTTTATGCTGAGAGTAGCATGTGAAAGGACGTTCTATTATTCTTTCGAACAAAGTATTTTGCTTTTTCTGTGTGGAAAAAAAGTTGCTTTTTTATAGAAAAATGAGTAAAGTATTCAAGTGGAAAAAACAAGGAGGCGAAGCTGTTGGGCAAGCGAATCGAACGGATTTATCAATATATCGTCGAAAATACGATGAGCGGCTTAGGGGAAAAGAAGGGGTTGTCTACTTCAGAAGTTGCCGATCATTTAGCCATTCAGCGCAGTAATGCCAGTAAGGATTTAAATAAGCTTGTTAAAGAAGGACGCGTCGAAAAAAGCGACTCGCGGCCTGTTCGTTATTGGGCGGCAGGGGTCGATCCCAGCAGTAAGGAAAAGTATGTCCCAAGCTACAAAGAAAGTCGCCCGCAAAGAGAAAAAGCCTTCCCTCAACGAGTACAAGGAAAACCCTCTGACCGAGATATTTTTGCGACGATCATCGGTGCCAACGGAAGTATGAAAAACGCTGTTGAGCAGGCGAAAGCAGCGATCTTGTATCCGCCGAAAGGGCTAAACTGCTTGATCACAGGGCCTACTGGTTCTGGGAAAACGTACTTTGCCCATGCGATGTTCCAGTTTGCCAAAAGCAATCAAGTAATTGCCGATGACAAAGAATTGATCGTCTTTAACTGTGCGGACTATGCAAATAACCCAGAGCTTTTGATGAGCCATTTGTTTGGTTATGTACGGGGGGCATTTACGGGTGCCGATCAAGATAAGATTGGTATTATTGATCAAGCGGATGAGAGTATGTTGTTTCTCGATGAGATCCATCGATTACCGCCAGAAGGGCAAGAAATGATTTTTTACTTTATGGATCATGGAACCTTTAGCCGTCTAGGAGAGACGGGCAAAAATCATCAAGCGAATGTCCGAATCGTTGGTGCTACTACCGAAGACCCCAACTCAACGCTATTAGATACCTTTACCCGACGCATTCCCATCAATATTCAACTGCCCTTTTTTGAGAAACGACCCGCATCAGAAAAAGTCGATCTCGTTCGGGTATTAGTCGGGCAAGAGGCGACCCGTATTCAGCGGACGATCTCCTTGACAGAAGATGTGGTCAAAGCGTTGATCGGCAGTGTCAGTTTTGGGAATATCGGTCAATTGAAATCCAATGTCCAGCTAGTCTGTGCACGGGGCTTTTTGAATCATATGCAACAAGATGAGATTGAAATCGATTTGATCGATTTGCCAGAAGGGATTCGTTCAGGATTGATCGTTTTGGGGAATCGCCGCAATGAGCTGGCAGAGCTTTCTAAGATCCTTGAACCGAAGATCAGCATTCAACCGAATCAAAACTTAAACAATATTCAATCAGATTCCTATGAATTGCCTTATAATCTTTACGATATTATCGGCGACAAGGCTGCTCTGCTAAAAGCAGATGGGTTAGATCAAGAAGCGATCAATCATTTTATCTCAACAGATATCAATGTTCACCTAAAGTCTTTTTATAAAGATCACGGGTTTTCCTTTAACTCGGTCAATAAACTAAGTGAATTCGTCGATCAGAAAGTGATCAGTGTAACAAATCAAATCTATGAGCTGGTTCGACAACGCTTAAATTATGATTTTCAGCAAAATTTCATCTATGCCATGAGCTTACACATCAGCTCGTTTTTGAAAAAAATCCATTTGGGAGAAGAACGACAAACCAATGACAATATTCGTCAGATGGTAGCTGATTATCCTCAAGAGTTTGAAGTCGCCAAAGAAGTCCGCGATTTTATTGGTGATAGTTTCCAAGTGGCGATTCCTGAGAGCGAATCTTATTATTTAGCGGTTCTTCTGGTTTCTCTTAGAACCTCTCATTCCTCTGGGAAAATCGGCGTCGTCGTTGCAGCCCACGGCAACAGCACAGCCAGTAGCATGGTACAAGTGGTCAAACAATTGCTGGAAGTCGATCAAGTGACAGCGGTGGACATGCCATTAGATATGCCCCCGGCTGTGGCGTTGAAAAAAATCGTGGATAGTGTACGGGCAGTCAATGATGGCAGTGGGGTGATCCTCTTAGTCGATATGGGGTCCTTAGCGACCTTTAATAATGAAATCCAGCGAGAAACGGGTGTGGCTGTTCGAACAGTCGATATGGTGACCACCTCCATCGTCCTAGAGACGGTCCGTAAAGCGTCAGTGATCGGCACGGACCTCGATCAGCTCTATGATTCATTACGGAAGTTCCGCGGGTATGGAGCGGTCACTGTGGAAGAACCAGTGACACAAAACCACCATCCTAAAGCGATTCTAGCGGTCTGCGCTTCGGGAAAAGGAACGGCGCAGCGCATCAAAGAATTGATCCAAAGCTCATTGTCAAAACGTCAAAATCAAAATGTCGAAGTGGTGACGTTATCGGTGGCGGATCTGAGGACGGACTTGGATCAGATTCAACAGCGCTACCGTCTGATTGCCGCAACAGGGATCATCGATCCCCATATCGACGCACCGTTTATTTCATTAGAACGTTTTATTGACCAAGATGTTGATCTTTTGTTGGATGATATCCTATTAGAGAATGATTTGAGTTTTGAAGATGAAGTACAGCTAGATGATCGGCAGGCGAAAGAAATCTGTATCCGGTATTTAGAGGAAAACTTTACCTATGTCAATGCGAAAAAAGTAGTAGAGCCGTTGTGGAAATTTGGCGAAGAGATCATTCACGATTTGGATTTGGTAGGGGCGCAGCAAGGCTTTCAGATCAATTTTGTGATGCATGGCGCAGGTATGCTGGAGCGGATCTTACTGCGGCAGCCATTGACTGTTTCTAAAATTGATTTAGCAGCGATGGAGGAGAATCCGCTTTATGGCCAATTGCATGTGCATGTCCAATCGTTTTCACGCTTGATGAATATCGAAGTGCCTAAGACTGAAGAGTACTATCTGCTAGAGCTGATCAAAAACCATCACGAAAAAGAAATGTATTTTTAATTCTTACAAATAATACAGATACACTAAAAAAGATACAGTATTTTTTAGTGTATCTTTTTTAGTGTATTATCTGAATGCTGATTCTTAAGGTTTTTTCAAGAATAGTGTATCGGGAAAACTTGGCACGCTTCTTGCTTCTATATAAGTGGATACAGGAGGTGATTGAAAAAAGAACAGATCCTCAATATGAAAAGCGGATCGATGGATGTAGGAGGCTTGCACAATGGGAATGGATATACGTCTTGCCCGAATCGACGATCGGTTGATTCATGGTCAGGTCGCCACAGCTTGGTCGAAAATGACTGGTATCAATCGAATCATCGTGGTCAGTGATGAAGTCGCAAATGACCAATTACGAAAGTTTCTCTTGAAAGAAGCTGCTCCACCAGGGATCAAATCCAATGTGGTGACAGTAGCGAAAATGCTTGAGGTGGCGCATAACACATTATTTAATACGCAAAAAGTCATGTTATTATTTACCAACCCTCAAGATGTCGTGACTCTGGTTAAAGGAGGCATTGACATTCGTTCCGTCAATATCGGCGGTATGAGTTTTTCAATGGGAAAACGAATGATCACTAATTTCGTGTCAGTCAATGATCAAGATCTTGCTTCATTGCTTTACTTGCAAAACCAAGGCATTGAAGTGGAGATACGCAAAGTTCCAGCTGATCGTAAAATCTTTTTGAAGGATATTTTGGAAAAAGAAGGTAGTCACCCTTAGTTTTTCGATGTTGTTTTTTCTTTCGTATTCGTGTCACATTTTTCAATTTTGATATAGGAGGTAAAAAGATGGTAGGAATTATCCTAGCAAGTCATGGAGAATTTGCTAACGGCATTTTGCAATCTGGTTCAATGATCTTCGGCGAACAAGAAAATGTTAAAGCTGTTACATTGATGCCAAGTGAAGGTCCAGATGACATCAAGGCAAAAATGCAAGAAGCAATTGCTACATTTGACGATCAAGAAGAAGTATTATTCTTAGTTGATCTTTGGGGTGGTACTCCTTTCAACCAAGCGAACAGCTTGTTTGAAGATCACAAAGACAAATGGGCAATCGTTGCTGGTATGAATTTACCAATGGTGATCGAAGCCTATGCTTCACGTTTTTCAATGAATACAGCGCATGAAATTGCTGCGCATATCGTTGAAACAGCTAAAGAAGGGGTCAAGGTCAAACCAGAAGAACTTGAACCAGAAGAAGCTTCAGCACCAAAAGCAGTGCAAGACGATCAACCTAAAGGATCACTTCCTCCGGGAACTGTTCTAGGCGATGGCAAAATCAAAATCGTACTTGCTCGTGTCGATTCACGTTTGTTGCATGGTCAAGTTGCTACAGCTTGGACAAAATCAGTGAATCCATCTCGGATCATCGTTGTTTCTGACGCGGTGGCAAAAGATGACTTGCGTAAAAAACTGATCGAACAAGCAGCTCCTCCAGGAGTAAAAGCGAACGTCATTCCAGTGGACAAAATGATTGAAGTTTCTAAAGACCCTCGTTTCGGGAATACGAAAGCTTTACTATTATTTGAAAACCCACAAGATGTATTACGTGCTGTTGAAGGTGGCGTTGATATAACTGAAGTGAACGTTGGTTCAATGGCTCACTCTGTTGGGAAAGTTGTTGTAAGTAAAGTATTGTCGATGGGTACAGATGATGTGAATACATTTGAAGATTTGAAAGAACGCGGCATCAAATTCGATGTGCGTAAAGTACCAAATGACTCTCGAGACAACATGGATGAAATCTTACGCAAAGCCAAAAATGAATTGGCAAATAAATAGAAACGTATTCAACTAAATAGGAGGTCTATCATGACTATTATATCTATGGTATTAGTAGTACTCGTTGCCTTTTTAGCTGGTATGGAAGGGATCTTGGATGAATTCCAATTCCATCAACCGCTAATCGCGTGTACTTTGATCGGTTTAGTGACCGGTAATTTGGAAGCATGTATCATTTTGGGCGGATCATTACAAATGATCGCACTTGGATGGGCAAATATCGGTGCCGCTGTTGCACCTGATGCTGCATTGGCGTCTGTCGCATCTGCAATTATTTTAGTTTTAGGTGGACAAGGAACTGCTGGTGTTGATACAGCGATTGCCGTTGCGATCCCTCTAGCTGTTGCTGGGTTGTTCTTGACAATGATCGTTCGTACATTGGCTGTGCCAATCGTTCACTTTATGGATGCTGCTGCTGAAGAAGGCAACATTCGTAAAATCGAAATGTGGCACGTGATCGCTGTATGTATGCAAGGGGTTCGTATTGCGATTCCTGCAGCTGCATTGTTGGCTATCCCTGCTGCAACTGTTCAAAACTTCTTAGAATCAATGCCTGCATGGTTAACTGATGGTATGGCTATCGGTGGTGGTATGGTTGTTGCCGTTGGTTACGCAATGGTTATCAACATGATGGCAACTCGCGAAGTATGGCCATTCTTTATTATCGGTTTCGTAATCGCAGCTATCTCTCAATTGACATTGATCGCTATCGGTGCCTTGGCAGTAGCAATCGCATTGATCTACTTGAACCTAACTAAAATGGGCGGATCATCAAATGGAGGCGGCGGCAGCAACACTGGCGACCCTCTAGGCGATATCTTGAATGACTATTAGAATCGAAGGAGGAGAAAAAAATGGCAGAAAAAATTCAATTAAATAAAAAAGATCGTTTAGCCGTAGCATGGCGCTCTACCTTCATTCAAGGTTCATGGAACTATGAACGTATGCAAAATGGTGGTTGGGCATTCTCAATGATTCCAGCAATCAAAAAATTATACAAAACAAAAGAAGACCGTGCCGCTGCTTTGAAGCGTCACTTAGAATTCTTTAATACTCACCCATATATCGCATCACCAATCTTAGGTGTAACTTTAGCGTTAGAAGAAGAACGTGCCAATGGCGCGCCTGTCGATGACGTAGCGATCCAAGGGGTAAAAGTTGGGATGATGGGTCCTTTAGCCGGTGTCGGTGACCCTGTGTTCTGGTTTACTGTACGTCCGATGTTAGGTGCATTAGGTGCTTCTCTTGCTTTAGGCGGAAACATCTTAGGCCCAATCATCTTCTTCGTTGCTTGGAACATCATCCGTTGGGCATTTATGTGGTACACACAAGAATTCGGCTACCGTGCTGGTTCTAAAATCACAGATGACCTTTCAGGTGGTTTGCTACAAGATGTAACAAAAGGTGCTTCTATTTTAGGGATGTTCGTATTAGGGTCACTTGTTCAACGTTGGGTATCGATTTCCTTTGCACCAGTTGTCTCAAGCGTACCGCTTGATGAAGGTGCTTATGTCGACTGGGCGAACTTGCCTTCTGGTTCAGCTGGTTTGCAACAAGCCTTCCAACAAGTAGCTGAAGGCCGTGCATTGACTGATACAAAAGTAACAACATTGCAAAACAACTTGGATCAATTGATTCCTGGTTTAGCTGCACTATTGCTTACTTTATTATGTATGTGGTTATTGAAGAAAAAAGTTTCTCCAATCGTCATTATTATCGGTCTATTCTTAGTCGGTATCGGTGGACACTTGATCGGATTGTTATAATCTTTTCAATGATAGGTGCTTGGGGAGACCCAAGCATCTTTTTATTTATTCGCCAAACATGCCGCAAACACGTATAATAGGTAACGATAAGACGATATAGAATGGAGTAAGTGCAAATGGTACAATCCCTTAATACAAAAGTTGATTTGACGATCGATGCTACGTCTTTTTTAGGTATCAATGAATACGGCAAAATAATGATCGGCGATAATGCCTTTGAGTTTTATAATGATCGTGACAAACGCAAGTTTATTCAAATTCCTTGGGAAGATGTCGACTATGTGATCGCTTCGGTCTTGTTCAAAGGACGCTGGATCCCACGGTATGCGATTCGGACCAAAAAGAATGGGACATATACCTTCTCATCAAAAGAACCAAAAAAAGTTCTGCGGGCAATTCGCGAATACGTTGACCCAGATCATATGGTCCATTCTCTTGGCTTTTTCGATATCTTGAAACGGGCAATTACCCGTAGAAAATAACAAGAGAGCATATGTTTTTCCAATTGATTCTCAATATGTTACCCTTTTTATAAGAAAGTTTAGGAGGGGTTATTATGCACTTTTTATGGACATTGATCGTGGGAGCGGTCATCGGTTCAATCGGTGGCGCCATCGCAGGAGAAAAACGCGGTTGCATTTTTGATATCGTGGCAGGACTTGTGGGCGCATCAATCGGACAAGGCTTATTCGGCACTTGGGGACCGCAAGTGGCAGGAATGGCAATCGTGCCAGCAATCATTGGGGCAGTCATTTTCGTGGCTGTCGTATCATTCTTTTTGGGACGTAAAAGATAATTATCAAAGAAGCAATCCGTTGATTGGGTTGCTTTTTTTGTGGATTAAAGTTATCTAGAAAAGAACAACGAGAGAGCCAACTAGAGTCTTTTTAAAACACCATTCTTTAGGTTCGTATTGTTTGATTTTTTAGAAAACTTTTCGCTTACTTTCCGCTTTTTCTGGAAGTTTGTTATAATACTATCGTATAGAACAAGAAAGTAGGGAACGATACATGTTAAGAGTTGAAAAATTACGTGAAGCAATGAGAAAAGATTCGATTGATGGGTTCTTGATCACCAGCCCATACAATTTGCGTTACTTGACAAACTTTACTGGTACAACTGGTTTAGCAGTCATTACGTTGGACAAAGCTTTTTTTGTAACAGATTTCCGATATACAGAGCAAGCAGCGGCCCAAGCCCAAGGATTTGAGATCGTAAAAAATAGTGGACCGATTTTTGAAGAAGTTGCAACTATCTGCCAAAAGGAAGAAATCAATGTCTTAGCATTTGAAGAAAGTTTCGTCAGCTTTGCTGAATACTCCGTCTTAGAAGACTTGATTGAGGAATCCTCATTAGCTCCTGTATCTGGTATGATCGAGGCATTGCGGGAAGTCAAAGATGAGGAAGAAATCGCATTGATCCAACAAGCCTGCCATATCGCCGATCAAGGGTTCGAACATATTTTGAAAATGATCCGCCCAGGGATGACCGAAATCGAAGTGGCGAATCAGTTAGATTTCTTTATGCGTTCATTAGGTGCCACAAGCGTATCTTTTGAAACGATCGTGGCCAGTGGTCTTCGTTCAGCAATGCCCCATGGGGTTGCCAGTGAAAAAGTGATTGAACAAGGCGATCTGATCACGTTAGACTTTGGCTGTTACTATCAAGGCTATGTGTCTGATATGACCAGAACTTTTGCTGTGGGGGATCCTGGCGATAAATTGAAAGAAATCTATCAAATCGTGCTAGAAGCACAAGAAAAAGTCTTGGCAGCAGCAAAACCTGGAATGACCGGAATTGAACTAGATGCGATCGCCCGGGATCACATAGCTTCCTTTGGCTACGGGGATGCTTTTGGTCATTCAACAGGCCATGGGATTGGTTTAGAAATCCACGAAGGACCAAATGTCTCCTTCCGTGCTGATAAAGCATTTGTTGTCGGAAACGTCATTACAGATGAACCAGGCATCTATCTTCCAGGAATTGGCGGCGTTCGTATCGAGGATGATCTTTTGATCACTGAAACTGGTAATAAAGTGTTGACACATTCACCGAAAGAATTGATCATTCTCTGATTCATCGACCTTGTTTTTCAGAAAATTCATTGAGAATAGTGGGTTATTATAGATTCTCAGTGCAGAAAATGATAAACTTAGAGCGAGAAGAAACACTGTGCCATGGATGTTATTGATTGAATCAAGCGCTGGCTTGCTTCAAACGGAAAAAACGAGCGATTTTTTTACAAACAATACGGTACAGCTGTTTAGAATGGAGGCAAAAACGTATGAATGAAGATAAAAACCTTGTATTAAATGCAAGTCCTGAATTAGGCGAGATCGTCATCGCGCCAGAAGTGATCGAGATCATTATTGGGATCGCTGCTTCTAAAGTGGAAGGTGTCTTTGGGATGCGAGGAACACTGGCAAACAGTGTCACTGAATTACTAGGCCGCGCAGCTCATGGCAAAGGAGTCTACTTAACGATCGATGAAACAGGGATCAAAGTGGATATCTACTGCTATATCACTTATGGGATGTCAGTGCCTAAAGTGGCAATGGAGATCCAAGAACGGGTCAAACAGCAAGTCTTATTTATGACAGATGTGCAACTGGCTGAAGTAAATGTTCATGTTGTGGCAGTCGTGCCAGAAAAAGTAGATTTACCAGACATCGAAGAATTATTTGGAAACGACGAGGAAGAAAATGAGTAAAGAATTATCACGGCATGAAATACGGAAAATGGCGTTACAAGCTTTATTTCCACTAGACTTTAACAAAGATTTAACGAAACAAGATGCCATCATGCATGCCATCGAGTTGGAACACCATGAATTGATTGATGAAGAACAAGAGCATTTTGTCCCTGTTTATTTAGATCAATTAGTGGCAGGTGTCTGTCATTATAAAGAAGCCTTGGATGAAGTCATTCAAAGTCATCTAAAAGCCGGTTGGAAAATCCAGCGTTTATCAAAAATGGACGTGACGATTTTACGAATCGCTTTGTATGAAATGATCTATGTGGATAATGTGCCGAATCGTGTGGCTTTGAATGAAGCAATCGAATTAGCGAAAACCTTTAGTGACGATCAGTCAAGAAAGTTTGTCAACGGTATTTTATCGACTGTCAATCAAGAGCTAGAAACAAAAAACAACCAAGTAAGTGAGTAATTTTTAGCCTTAACACTATCGATCAAAAGAAAACAGCCTTTTTTCGATCGAGGCAGAAACCGAACGATTTGTGAGCAACCGCCTTGTTTTGACGGTCCTGCTTGATCGTTCGGTTTTTTTGCATACACTTTGTCGGTTTGCCCTCGTTTTTTCCGAAAAAAGGGAGCGTTAGACGGTGTTTTTCTTTTCAGAAAATGCTATGATAGAAAACATGAAGAAGCAGATCGACAAACGATTGGTGCGTTTCTTTTTACAAAATAAGTCAGTATAATCAGGTTGGAGGAGTTGTCAGAATGGGTACATTGATCAATGGAAAAGAATTGGCTGAAAAAATGCAAGCAGCGTTTCTTTCAGAGACAGAAACACTAAAAGAGCAGGGTGTGACACCGGGATTAGTTGTTTTACTTGTTGGAGAAGACAAAGCAAGCCAGACTTATGTGAAAAATAAAGAACTAGCTGCGGCGAAAATCGGCATCAATTCCCGTGTTGCCCGCTATCCTGAATCCATTACTGAGGCAGAATTATTAGCAGAAATCGAACAGTTCAATAACGATGATGCCTTTCACGGCATTTTGGTTCAACTTCCTTTGCCAAAACATATCAATGAAGAAAAAGTGCTGTTAGCCATCAAACCGGAAAA
Source organism: Enterococcus sp. AZ179 (assembly GCF_050498885.1). NCBI lineage: Bacteria > Bacillati > Bacillota > Bacilli > Lactobacillales > Enterococcaceae > Enterococcus > Enterococcus sp. AZ179. Next base: position 3,054,346 of record NZ_JBMHEO010000001.1, read on the forward strand.
AGATGTCGACGGTTTTCATCCAATCAATTTAGGAAAATTATTTGCCGGTGTACCTGACCGAATTCCTTGTACCCCTTATGGCATCATGAAAATGTTTGCTGCATATGGGATCGAATTGGAAGGGAAAAATGCTTTAGTTATCGGCCGCAGCAACATTGTCGGAAAACCGATGGCGCACTTGCTCTTAGGGGCAAATGCCACCGTGACTATTGCTCATTCAAAAACCAAAAATCTGCCTGAGTTAGCGAAGCAAGCGGACATTTTAGTCGTGGCGATCGGCCGCGGTCATTTTGTCACAAAAGACTTCGTAAAAGAAGGGGCCGTGGTGATCGATGTAGGAATGAATCGGGATGCCAATGGCAAGTTGATCGGCGATGTGAAATTTGATGAAGTCGAACCGATCGCTAGCTATATCACCCCGGTACCTAGAGGTGTAGGACCAATGACGATCACGATGTTGATGGCCCAAACGATCGAGGCAGCAAAGGAGACAATGAAAAACTAAATGGCGCAAGAATATTTAACGGTGACCGCATTAACAAAATATATCAAGCGTAAGTTTGACGTCGATCCGTATTTAGAGCGGGTTTATTTGACGGGGGAGATCTCTAATTTTCGTCGTCGCCCCAATCACCAATACTTTAGTTTAAAGGATGATGGTGCAAAAATTTCGACCGTCATGTTCAAGGGCGCTTTTGACAAGCTGCGCTTTCAACCAGAAGAGGGCATGAAAGTCATGGCGGTTGGACGTATCACCTTGTATGAGGCAAGCGGAAATTACCAGATGGTGATCGATCACATGGAACCAGACGGTGTCGGTGCCCTTTATCAAGCCTATGAACAATTAAAGCAGAAATTGGCAGCGGAAGGATTATTTTCTGCACCGAAGCAGTCGTTGCCGAAATACCCGAAACGCATCGCAGTCTTGACCAGTCCTAGTGGGGCGGTGATCAGAGATATCATCACGACGACCCAGCGGCGTTATCCCATTGCTCAGATCGTTTTGTATCCAACCGTGGTACAAGGCAACAAAGCCGCGGATGATGTGGTGAAAAATATCCAACGAGTCGAAGCCGATGGTACCTTTGATACTCTGATCATCGGACGTGGGGGTGGGTCGATTGAGGACCTCTGGCCTTTCAATGAAGAACGAGTGGCAAGAGCCATTTTTGACGCAAAAACCCCTATTATTTCTTCAGTGGGGCATGAAACTGATACGACAATTGCCGATTTAGTGGCGGATGTGCGGGCGGCAACTCCGACCGCAGCTGCCGAATTAGCAGTGCCCGTCCTATCAGAAGAGATTTTGAGGATCGAAGAAAGACAAGCCCGATTAGAGCAAGCTTTTATGCACCAGATCCAGTACAAACAAGAACGCTATCAGCGAGTGATTGGATCATATGTTTTTCGACAACCAGAGCGCTTGTATGAGGCACAGTCCATCAAACTCGATCAGTTGCAGCAGCGGATGCAGCAAGGTCTGCAAACTTTGCTTTATGACAAGGATCGCCATGCACAGCAATTGATTTCACGGTTAGCACAACAACAACCAAAAGCGCGATTGCAAGCTAGTAACCAAGAGGTCAGTTATCTTTCCCAACGCTTAATGAAAGCCATGAAAGATATTTATGCAACAAAAGAAAATCAATTTGCAAATGCAGTCCAATCTCTTGATTTGCTAAGCCCACTGAAAATCATGGGTCGGGGCTACAGCTATACCACGAAAAATGAGCAGGTGATCAAATCGATTGATACGATCGAGCCAGAAGACCAGCTGACGATCCATTACCAAGATGGCCAAGCACTTGTCGAAGTTATTAGTACAGAAGGAGTTAATCATGGCAAATCCAACATTTGAAGAATCATTACAAGAATTAGAACAAATTGTAACCCGTTTGGAACAAGGGGATGTTCCCTTAGAAGAGGCACTAGATGCTTTTCAAAAAGGGATGGTTTTGAGTAAGCAATGCAAGGACACTTTGAGTAAAGCGGAAAAGTCCTTAACAAAAATGATGACAGAATCTAACGAAGAAGTGCCTTTTGAAGAGGAAAACCAATGAGTGCTTTAACAGAATTCACAAAAGAACACGCCCCATTGATTGAAGAAGTCATGGAGCGCTTTGTCAAAGAACACACCTCTGATCAACGATTGTTTAAAAGCATGCAGTATTCGATCCAAGCTGGCGGCAAACGTATTCGCCCGCTTTTATTGGCAGCAACAGTCGCCGCTTTTCACAAACCCGTCAATACCGCGGTGTACCAGTGTGCGGCAGCCCTAGAAATGGTGCATACGTATTCGCTGATCCATGATGATCTTCCAGCAATGGACAACGATGATCTGCGTCGAGGCAAACCTACCAACCATAAGGTTTTTGGTGAAGCTTTAGCGATTTTAGCTGGAGATGGTCTTTTGACGGCTGCATTTCAATTAGTCGCTATGGCGGAGATCGAAGCCAATCAAAAAGTCTTGCTGCTGCAGCAATTGAGTAAAGCGGCGGGAACACAAGGCATGGTCGCCGGCCAAGCAGCTGATATTCAAGGAGAAAACCAAGCCCTTAGTCTTGAGGAACTGATGTCCATTCATGAACGGAAAACTGGAGAATTGATCCGCTTTGCGGTGATTGCTGGAGGTGTCTTAGCCGACCAGACGGAAGAAGTTCTGCATGAATTGGATCGCTTTGCCCAGCATATTGGGTTAGCCTTTCAAATTCGCGACGATCTGTTAGATGCCACTAGTACGACCGAAGAGCTAGGCAAAGTTGTCCGCCGAGATGACGAGTTGGCGAAAAGTACCTATCCTGCTTTACTTGGCTTAGCAGGCGCGCAGCAAGCCTTGACAAAAGAATTAGGCAAGGCCAAAGAAATTCTGGCGCAATTAAGTCAATACGGTCAATTTACGCCGGATGTTTTGTTGGCATTTGTGGAACGATTTGAGATTCGAGGGAACGCATGAAGAAAGAACGAGTAGATGTTTTAGCTGTCCAGCAAGGCCTGTTTGAGACCCGAGAGCAAGCCAAACGGGGAGTGATGGCTGGATTGGTGTACAAAGAAAAAAATAATGAGCGCCTAGATAAGCCGGGAGAAAAAATTGCCGCAGATACACTGCTGCAGATCAAAGGCAAAAAGCTGCCTTATGTTTCTCGTGGTGGTCTCAAGTTAGAAAAAGCACTCAAACTCTTTGATTTTGACGTAACCGATAAAATCATGTTAGACATCGGCGCATCCACCGGTGGTTTTACTGATGCGGCATTGCAAAATGGTGCCAAAAAAAGCTATGCATTGGACGTCGGTTACAATCAGTTAGCCTGGAAGCTGCGGCAAGATGAGCGAGTGATCGTAATGGAGCGGGTCAACTTCCGTTATGCAAAACCAACTGATTTTTTAGACGGTCTTCCAGATGCCGCTACGATCGATGTTTCTTTTATTTCACTTAAACTGATTTTACCCCCGCTGTATGATATTTTGGTAGCGGATGGCGAAGTGATGGCGCTGATTAAACCGCAATTTGAAGCGGGCAAAGAAGCAGTCGGGAAAAATGGGATCGTTCGTGATCCCAAAACCCATGAACGAGTTTTGGAGGAAGTACTAGCATTTGCTAAGAAAACAAACTTCGATGTCTTAAATCTAAGTTTTTCACCAATCACTGGTGGCGAAGGGAATATCGAGTTTATCGTACATTTAAAGAAAAGCCTGCAAGAAGGTACCGCAGCAGGGATCGATATCCCGAAAGTTGTTGCATCAGCACATGAGACCTTTCATCAACCAAAATAAAGAATGGAAGAGAGTGGACATTTTACTTGTCGGCTCTCTTTCTTTCTTGCGCAAAATAGGATAAAATTAGTAGGAATTCATTCAGGAGGAACAAGAGATGAGAAAAAAAGAACGGCATCGCTTGATTACACGATTGTTAAGTGAACAAGATATTCAGAAACAAGAAGATTTTGTCGAGTTGTTAAAAGATCGCGGCGTCTCAGTCACACAAGCAACCATATCAAGAGATATCAAGGAATTGAAGTTAGTGAAAGTTCCTTCCCAAAAAGGCGGCTATCGCTACAGTATCCCACAAGAGACAACGGAAGACGTGAGTGGTAAACTTGATAAAATCCTAAAAACGGCTTTTGTTTCTGTCGATCGAATGGACAAATTTGTGATCCTGCGCACACTGCCCGGCAATGCCTCGGCTTTGGCGAATTTAATCGATAAACGTTATGCCAAGGAATTATTTGGCACGTTAAACGATGATGACAACGTCTTGATGATCACTAGAACAGAAGCAGATACCGAGAACCTATTCAGGGATTTCCAACGTTACGTTTAGAAGAGGAGGCAAGGGATGCTTTTAGAATTGTCGATCCAAAATTTTGCGATTATTTCCAACTTGCACTTATCTTTCCATGAGGGAATGACGGCACTGACAGGTGAGACAGGTGCCGGGAAATCAATTATTATCGATGCGATGGGTTTGCTAGCAGGCGGTAGAGGTTCCAGCGACTACTTGCGTCAAGGAGCAGAGAAATGCCGTTTAGAAGGGATCTTCGAATGGCCGAATCAGCAGGAGTTCAAAGACTTGACCGCAGATTTAGGTATTGATGAAGAAGAAGTTTTGATCGTACAACGAGATATCTCTCAATCGGGGAAAAATATTTGTCGTGTCAATGGTCGAACCGTTACCTTGTCGGTTTTGCGTCAAATCGGTTTATTCTTGGTCGATATCCAAGGACAAAATGAGCATCAAGAGCTGCTGCAGCCAGAAAAACATTTGACCTTGATGGATGGGTTTGGGGATGATAGCTTTAAAGCGGAGCTTGCGGATTACCGTCAAGCCTATCAAAGCTATCGCTCTTTAGAAAAACACGTCAGGACCATTCAAGAAAATGAACAGCTATATGTCCAGCGAATGGACATGTTGCGTTTTCAACAAGAAGAAATCGCCCAAGCAGAATTGATGGAAAATGAAGAAGAACTGCTGATCGATGAACGAGAAAAACTGACCAATTATCAAAAAATCGTGGATGCTCTAGGGCAAAGCTATGGTGCCTTATCTGCCGAAGAAGTCAATAGCCTAGATGGGGTCAGTGTAGCTTTATCCGAGATCCAGTCAATCGCCCATCTTGATCCGGCTTACGAAAAAATCAGTGAAGCGATCCAAAGTGCGTATTACTTGTTGCAAGATGCAGCCACTGATATTTCGCGGCAAGTCGACAATCTTGAATTAGATGAAGGCCGACTGGAAGAAGTCATTTCACGGCTGGAAACGATTCGTCAATTGAAGCGCAAATACGGGGAGTCGATTCCTGTGATTCTTGCTTATTATGATGAGATCAGTAAAGAAATCAGCGAGTCTGCCTATACAGAAGGTCAGTTGGAGCAATTAGAAGAAGAGCTTGCCCAAAAAGCTGAAGCAGTTTGGCAGCTGGCGGAAGCTTTGCACGTCAAACGACGTGAACTGGCTCATCGTTTAGAAAAAGAAATCGTTCAAGAGTTAAAAGAGCTGTATATGGAGCACGCACAATTTGAAGTACGGTTTGCACCTGGCTCAAAACAATTGAGTAGCAGCGGATTTGACACCGTAGAATTTTATTTGACCACAAATCCTGGTGAAGGCATGAAGCCGTTGGTGCGGGTTGCTTCTGGGGGAGAACTTTCACGGATCTTACTGGCCCTCAAATCAATTTTCTCTCGGAAACAAGGAATCACCAGTATTGTTTTTGACGAAGTTGATACTGGGGTCAGTGGCCGAGTAGCCCAAGCAATTGCTGAAAAAATCGCCAAGATCGCAGCCAATTCGCAAGTTTTGTGTATCACTCACTTGCCGCAAGTAGCTGCTGTAGCGGATAATCAATATTTTATTGAAAAAGCAATCCAAGAAGGACGGACAGAAACCCACGTCCGTAAACTATCTAAAGAAGAACGGGTGGCAGAGATCGCCCGTATGCTCTCAGGTGCAGAAATCACCGATTTAACGATCGAACATGCACGAGAACTATTGGCACTTGCACACCGATAAAAATTGGGAAACATTCGTAGAAAGATTCAGGAGATGATGGACCAGCAAGTTTCGTCTGCCATCCTTTCCTGATCTTCTTTTTTGCAGGAGGATATGATGAGAAAAAGAACAAAAGTTTTGATTGGTGTATTGGTCACCGTTGTTATTTTAACTATTGCCGGTTGGATCGGTTGGCAACAACTACACTACCCAGCAGTTGATGCTGCAGTCACAGCTGCGAAAGAGGCAGAAGATGAGGGGAATGCCCTTTATTTTGTTGGAGATGAAGAAAAGCCATTGGTTATTTTCTATCCCGGCGCCCTTGTCGATGCGGAAAGCTATAGTGTATGGGCAGCAGGTTTAGCGGAAAAAGGCTATCCTGTCGCGATCGTTAAAATGCCCTTTAACATGGCTGTTTTATCAGGCAATCGTGCAGAAGAGGTCTTGAAAGAAATTCCCCATAACTCCTATGTCATTGGTGGTCATTCATTAGGTGGGGTAATGGCGAGCCGTTTTGCAGCGAATCAATTGGCTGCAAACGACAAGGATTTAAAAGGGGTCTTTTTCTTCGCAAGCTATCCCGATGAAAAAGGGTCTTTGGCTGATCAGTCGATTTCTGTGCTATCGTTGACAGGGAGTCAAGATCAGGTGGTCAATCAAGAAAATTGGCAAGCTGCCCGTAGCTTCCTTCCAGAATCTACCACGTTCCAAACGATCGAAGGCGGCAATCATGCTGGCTTTGGTACCTATGGGTTACAAAAAGGAGAAGCCGCCGCTGATTTATCAAATGAAGCGCAGCAAAAAGCCATCGTTGAGCAGATGGCTGCGTGGCTAAGTGAATTAGAGTAAAAAAAGACGGCAGAAGATGCATAGAAATGCTTCTTTCTGCCGTTTCGATTCAACAGACATTTTGGGGAAATGTTGATGAAATCGTGAAAACGCTGAACATAACAACATATTGTACTTGATTGGGGAAGCAAGATTAATAATTATGTTCTTTTAAAATACGTTTCCTCTCACAGTATAGCATAGCATACCTTCTGGATGCACGTAATTTAATTAAGAAATTCTGTCAATTTTTTTACGAAACAGTTATTTTGAAAAAGAAAAAAAGCGTTTTAAATAAACGAACGGACGCTGTTCCAGAAAAAAAAGCAAATAATAATTTTCATTAAATTCAACTAATGGTAAAATGAAAATAATTGATTTTTAAGATCAATGACTTACGAAAGTACAAGGAGCGTTATGATGAAAAAATTTAAACTTCTAAGTCCTATTATCGGATTGGTTATTTTACTCTCAGGATGTGCAAGCTGGGCAGATAGAGGAGAATCGATCACCGCAGTCGGTTCCTCTGCTTTGCAGCCGCTAGTAGAAACAGTTGCAGAAGAATTTCAAAACTCAAACCCAGGACGGTTCATCAATGTCCAAGGAGGCGGAAGCGGAACCGGACTAAGTCAAGTCCAAGCCGGTGCAGTCGATATCGGAAATTCTGATTTGTTTGCGGAAGAAAAGCCAGGAATCGATGCTGATGCCCTTGTTGATCATCGGGTGGCAACGGTGGGAATCACACCAATCGTTAACAAAGGAGTTGGTATCACAGATATTTCCACAGAAGATCTAAAAAATATCTTCTTAGGAAAGATCACCAATTGGAGCGAAGTCGGTGGAAATGATCTGCCGATCGTTTTATTGAACCGGGCGACAGGTAGTGGTACGAGAAGCACGTTTGAAAAATGGATCATGGATGGCGAAACCGCTATTCCTTCTCAAGAGCAAGATTCTAGTGGGATGGTACGCTCGATCGTTTCTGATACACCAGGGGCTATTAGCTACGTTGCATTTTCTTATGTGACTGATGAAGTCAATGTTCTTTCAATTGATGGCGTTGAACCTACGATTGAAAATGTGACGACGAATGATTGGAAAGTTTGGGCGTATGAGCATATGTATACAAAAGGAGAACCAACAGGATTAACTGCTGAGTTTTTAGAATATATGCTTTCTGACGAAGTCCAAGAGCATATCGTTGGGGATCTAGGCTATATTCCAATTTCCATCATGCAGGTGGAAAGAGACTGGGAAGGCAACATTGTTGAATAATCTTTACACAAAATTTACACAAGCTTTAACAGAAATTGATGTTGAACCGATAAACTAATGGTTATGAGTTTAGTTTGATTTTTGAGGAGGAACCCTCGTGGAAAATGTAAAAGAAGTGTTAACAAAAAAATCTAAGCGCGCAAGAATGGAACAAAGAGGAAAACTAATCAGTTTTCTTTGTATCGCGTTGATTGTTTTGGTTGTGATCTCCATTTTTTATTTCGTTGCTAGCCGAGGATTAGCGACATTCTTTGTAGACAAAGTCAATGTGTTTGACTTTTTGTTTGGTACCCAATGGAATCCGAGTGCTGTGGGACCTGATGGACAACCGTTAGTTGGTGCCTTGCCGATGATTCTAGGATCGTTCTTCGTAACGTTCTTATCAGCGATCGTGGCAACACCTTTTGCCATCGGTGCCGCCGTCTTTATGGTAGAAATCTCACCTCGTAATGGAGAGAAGATCTTGCAGCCGGTCATCGAACTTTTAGTCGGTATCCCTTCAGTTGTTTATGGTTTCATCGGTTTGTCTGTCGTTGTACCAGCAGTCCGCTCCGTTTTTGGCGGTACTGGTTTTGGTATCTTGGCGGGGACGTTTGTCCTGTTTATCATGATCTTACCGACAGTGACTACGATGACTGTCGACGCTTTGCGGGCAGTCCCACGGCATTATCGTGAAGCTTCGTTAGCTTTAGGTGCGACTCGCTGGCAAACGATTTACAAAGTTGTTTTACGAGCAGCTGTTCCTGGTATTTTAACAGCGGTTGTTTTTGGAATGGCGCGGGCGTTTGGTGAAGCATTGGCGATTCAAATGGTTATTGGTAATGCGGCATTGATGCCAACTAGCTTAGTGACACCAGCTTCAACATTGACTTCTATCCTAACGATGGGTATCGGAAATACGATCATGGGGACAGTCCAAAATAATGTCTTATGGTCATTAGCCTTGATCTTGTTATTGATGTCCTTACTATTTAACATTGTTATTCGCTTTATTGGGAAGAAAGGAGCCTTGAAATAATGAATGCAAAACGTTCAGATAAAATTGCTACCGGCGTCTTGTATGCCGTTGCTGGAATCATTGTTTTGATTTTGGCTTCCTTATTACTGTACATTTTGGTTCGGGGGGTTCCTCACATTAGCTGGGAATTTCTGACCTCTTCTTCAAAAGCGTATCAAGAAGGCGGCGGGATCGGCATCCAATTGTTCAATTCCCTTTACTTGCTTTTAGTAACAATGATCATTAGCTTCCCGATTTCTTTAGGAGCGGGGATCTACTTATCAGAGTATGCAAAGAAAAACTGGTTGACGGATATCATTCGGACATCGATCGAGATTTTGAGCTCACTGCCTTCAGTGGTTGTCGGTCTCTTTGGTTTCTTAGTCTTTGTTATTCAGTTTGGTTATGGCTTTTCAATTATTTCTGGTGCCTTGGCATTGACCTTCTTCAATTTGCCACTATTGACGAGAAATGTAGAAGAATCACTTCAAGCGATTCATTACACGCAACGTGAAGCAGGCTTGTCTCTTGGGTTGTCACGTTGGGAAACGGTCACACGCATCATTGTTCCAGAAGCAACACCAGGGATTTTGACTGGGGTCATTCTAAGTTCTGGTCGGATTTTTGGTGAAGCGGCAGCGCTGATCTATACTGCAGGACAAAGTGCACCGGCCCTTGATTTTACAAACTGGAATCCATTGAGTGTTTCCAGCCCGATCGGTCTTTTCCGACAAGCGGAGACGCTGGCAGTCCATATTTGGAAAATCAATACAGAGGGCACGATGCCTGATGGCGCACAAGTTTCAGCTGGAGCTTCGGCAGTATTGATCATTGCCGTCTTGCTATTTAACTTTGGCGCCCGTGCAGCTGGCAAACGGTTGTACAAGAAAATGACGTCAGCATAAGGAGAATGACAGTATGAACGATTACAATTGGGATGATCGAAATATCATTACCTTTGATAAACCAGAAGATGTGGCGCTTTATACCACTGACTTGCATGTATGGTATGGATCAAATGAAGCCATCAAAGGCATTGATCTACAATTTGAAAAGAATAAAATCACCGCATTGATCGGTCCCTCTGGTTGCGGAAAATCAACGTATCTGCGTTCCTTGAATCGAATGAATGACGGAATCGCAAATACGAGAGTCACAGGAAACATCATGTACAAAGGGGTCGACGTGAACACGAAAGAAGTCGATGTCTTCGAAATGCGTAAGCGGATCGGCATGGTTTTCCAACGACCAAACCCTTTCAGTAAATCGATCTATGACAACATCGCCTTTGCTTTGCGACGTCATGGAGAAAGAAACAAAAAGAAATTGGATGAAGCAGTCGAAACCAGCTTGAAACAAGCCGCACTTTGGGATCAAGTAAAGGACAGCTTAGACAAAAGTGCTTTGGCATTGTCCGGTGGACAGCAGCAACGTCTGTGTATCGCTCGAGCAATTGCGATGAAACCAGATATTTTGCTTCTAGATGAACCAGCTAGTGCCCTTGATCCCATCTCAACCGGGACAGTGGAAGAAACTCTTATCAACTTGAAAAACGACTATTCAATCATCATCGTGACCCACAACATGCAGCAAGCTGCTCGGATCAGCGATTATACCGCCTTTTTCTACTTAGGAAATGCGATCGAGTACGATGAGACCCGTAAGATATTTACTCGTCCAAAAATTAAAGCAACAGAAGATTACGTATCCGGTCATTTTGGCTGAGCCGATTCGATCAGTAAACGGAGGCAAAACAATGGCAGAAGAAATTATTACATCGAAAGATCTGCATTTATACTACGGAAAAAAAGAAGCATTAAAAGGAATCGACCTTTCCATCAAAAAAGGCGAGATCACTGCGATGATCGGTCCTTCAGGTTGTGGGAAATCGACCTACTTGCGTTCTCTTAATCGAATGAATGATTTGATCCCTGGTGTGACAATTACAGGAAGTGTTGTCTATAAAGGGAAAGACATTTATAGTCCGAAGCAAGACATCGTTGATTTGCGTAAAGAAATCGGGATGGTTTTTCAGCAACCGAATCCATTTCCCTTTTCAATTTACGAAAATGTGATTTATGGGTTAAAATTAAAAGGAGTCACGGACAAGGCGATTCTTGATAAGACGGTAGAGGAAAGCTTGAAAGCAGCGTCTGTCTGGGAAGATGTCAAAGATAAGCTTCACCAAAGTGCGCTATCTTTATCCGGTGGACAACAGCAGCGGGTATGCATCGCTCGGGTATTGGCTGTCGATCCAGAAATCATTTTGCTGGATGAACCAACCAGTGCGTTAGACCCAATTTCATCTGGGAAAATCGAGAATACCCTTTTGGCACTGAAAGAACGCTATACCATGATCATCGTGACTCACAACATGTCACAAGCTTCAAGAATCTCAGATAAAACCGCGTTCTTTTTGGACGGCAACTTGATCGAGTTTAATGACACGAAAAAAGTGTTCCTAAGTCCAAGCAAAAAAGAAACAGAAGATTATATCTCAGGAAGATTTGGTTAGGAGGAAAAGGGATGTTGCGTACACAGTTTGAAGAAGAATTATTAAATCTACACAATCAATTTTATGAGATGGGGATGCTAGTCAGCAGCGCGATCCACAAATCCGTACGAGCATATGTCAGACATGATAAAGCAATTGCTCAAGAAGTGATTGAAAATGATTTGGCGATCAACAATATGGAAGTTCGTTTGGAGAAAAAGAGCTTTGAAATGATTGCTTTGCAACAACCAGTAACCACCGATCTACGAATGATCATTACTGTAATGAAAGCCAGCTCTGACTTGGAACGAATGGGAGACCATGCAGTATCGATCGCGAAGTCAACGATTCGGGTCAAAGGTGAAACACGGATCGCTGAAATCGAAAAAGAAATTTCTGATATGTCGGATTATGTGAAGAAAATGGTCGATAATGTTTTAGTTGCCTATGTAAAAACTGACCAAGAAGATGCCCGTATGATCGCCCAAATGGATGATCGGGTCAATGAGTATTACAAAGACATCTATTACAAAACGATCGAGAGTATGAAAGAAAATCCGGAAACCGTTGTTAGTGGAACCGATTATTTATCTGTTGCACAGTACTTAGAACGTATCGGTGACTACGTAACGAATATTTGTGAATGGATCGTGTATCTTGCTACTGGAAAAATCAGTGAATTGAATACAAACCGTACGGAAATGATTTAAGAAACCAGCTTAGGTTCTTGATCACTTATCTCTTTTAAAAGAGATGGGACAGACCGCCGAAAGAAGTTGACCTTTAAGGAGTAACTTCTCTCGGCGGTCTTTTTGATTTGGAAGAATCACTGAAATAGATGACGTGAACAAGATAGACAAATTATAAAATGGCTTCCCTAAAGATGGACAATGGAAATCGATTCTATCGTAACCGAATTTTTCAAGTTGAACCTTCTGCTCTTTTCATCCCCGACCCGCAGTGAAATGAACAATAGATCATTTACTCTAGCAGGCCTATTCCTCAAGGCTGCTATTAGCTGAAACTTTTGTTTCCAATGGTTTTTCGTGGTACTGTTAAGATAAGGAAGATCGTTTTGTGCCTAAAGTAACGAAGAAAAGTGCCGGTTCTGCTTGCCAATCTGCAGATTGAGAAAAACTTGGTACTTAAGACCTATGACACTTTTGCAAAAACAAGGCATAATAGGTTCGTAAGCTAAACTTGCAATCACACATTTGCTGAAGGAGGCAATTTCCATGAACGAAAGAGAACGTATATTGGATCTAGTAAAAAAAGGTGTGCTTTCTACAGAAGAAGCCTTAGATTTACTAGAAGGTATGGCAAAAGCCAAAGACGAAAAACAAATTAACAAAGCTGCTGCTGAGGTAACCGCGGATAAGAATGCGACAAGCCCATTTGATGATACTGAAAATGACGATGAGATGTTCACGTTTGACGGCGAAGAAAAACTTCGTCAAAACGAAGCGCAAGACAAAGAAAATCTTGAAAAGATTCTTGATGGCTTAGCAACGGAAGCCAACCAAGCATCTGCTGAGTTGGACGAAATCAATGCTGAAATTCTTGGCGTCAAAGAAGAATTAAAAGAAGCGCAAGAAACTCTGATGCAATTGAATACCAAAGAAGAATTGGATCAATTGTCAGAAGAGGAATTGGCAACACGTCATGAAACAGAAGCGACCATTACTAGCTTAGAAGAAACGTTAGATGGCTTAACCGAAGAAAAAGCAGAATTGGAAGCAAAACTAAAAAATATTCGCAAAGACCAATGGTCTCAAACGAAAGAGAAAATCTCTCAAAAATTAGATATTCCAGAAGATTGGAAAGAGCAAGCGACCGATACTATCAATCAAGTAAGTGAAAAAATGGTCGATGCCAGCACCCACTTCGGACACTTCTTGAAGAAAACGGTTCGAGCAGTAACGGATTCTGTTAACGACAACATGGAATGGAAAGATATCAACTTGAAAGTTCCCGGTGTTGCAGCGACGAAATTTGAACACACATTCAGCTATGACGAAACGGCAGCGACATTGATCGATGTGAAGTTAGCCAACGGCAATGTTTCCTTCCAATTATGGGATGAACCAGGTGTCAAAGTAGATGCCAAAATCAAACTATATGGTAAAATGGATGCGGCGGAGCCTTTCGATGCTTTTGAAGCAAGAAGCCAAATCAATGTCGATGATGAACGCATCTCCTTCCAAATTCCAAACAAACGCATTCGTGCCGATCTGGTTTTCTATTTACCAAAACGTACCTATGATCATGTGGCAGTAAAACTATTGAACGGAAATGTTACATTCATTGAATTGGATGCAAAAGATGTTTATACAAAATCAACAAATGGCAATATCGATTTCCGCAAAGTAAACGCATCGATGTTAGAGATTGAAGGCGTGAATGGAACGATCACTGTTCAAGAGGGTGAGATTTTAGATGCCATCATCGAAACAGTGAATGGCGACGTGACGTTGACAGCCACACCACAAAACACCGGTATTTCTTTAGTAAACGGCAATATCCGTGTGACCTACAAAGAAGAAACGGTCCAAAAATTAAACGCCAGCTCTGTAAATGGCAATGTTAAAGTAGCATTACCTGCAGGGATCGGTTTTGAAGGGATCGCCAAAACAAGTTTAGGTAGCATTAACAATCGCTTAAGTGAGATGGAAGTTGTACGGGAGAAAAAAGAACGCCTAAACCAACTATTGCAATTCCGTCGGGTTGCCGATAAAGTCGCACAAATCGATCTATCCACAACAACAGGAAATGTCTTTATCAAAGATACAGATAAATAAGAATAGTTGAGTATACACTCATTAAAGAAAAGAAGGAAGGTGTAGATAAATGAACAAAAAATTAACAAAATCAGCCAATAACGTCGTCATTACAGGGACTCTAGGGGGTCTGGCAGAATACTTGCGAATCGATCCAACTATCGTTCGCGTGATCTATGTCTTTCTATCTTTAGTGACTGCTGGGTTCCCTGGAATCACTTTATATATCATCATGGCGGTCTTGATTCCTTCAGGACGCAAGAGCACCTCAGGATATGGTCATGACAATCGATATTACAAACAAAACAAATACAATGAAGCAAATCGTCCCCGTAAAGAAGCGGAAAAGGTAGAGGATGAGGACTGGAGTGACTTCTAGTGTCTTATTTTCAACGGCTTATCATGAATACACTGACGTTTGTCACATTGGCGGTTCTATTACCAAATATGATCCACGTTCAAAGCATTATGACTGCAGTGATCGCCAGTTTTGTACTGTCGATCCTGAATGCTTTGATTAAACCAATTCTGATCGTCATTTCATTTCCATTGACTTTACTGACGCTTGGGTTTTTCACCTTTGTGATCAATGCGCTCATGCTGAATTTGACTTCGTATTTTGTTGGGTCAGCCAACTTCGGCTTTTCCTCGTTTGGGGCTGCTTTATTAGTGGCACTGATCATGTCAGTGATCAATATGATCGTGACCGAACACCATATCGAAAAATATTCACGTTAAAAAGACGTTTCACGTTTTCTCCTACTAGCTAAGAAGCTAGTGGAGAAACGGAAACGTCTTTTTTTAGTTTAACTGTTCTTCTTTGATGGCTGACAGATACGTATCTACTGCCTGTAACGTTTCATCAAGCGCTCCTTTTTCAAAAGGTGAACGTAGATGAGCCAGAGCCAGGATCTCAAGAAATGTTTTCGTGCCGCCGACTTCGCAAATGGCCAAATAATCTTGCCAAGCGGTTTCGTCTTTTGCCACGATGAATCGATACCAAAATTGGAACGCACACACTTGTGCCAATGTGTAATCGATATAGTAGAAAGGTGATTCAAAAATATGCCCCTGTCTGAACCAATACAAGCCACGATCAAGGTCTGGATACTCTGAATAATCCCGTTCTGGACAGTATTGGCGCTCTAATTCCCGCCAACGGGCTTTGCGCTGTGATGGTGTCCATTCAGGATGCTCATAAACGTCTTGTTGGAAGTGATCTACTAAAACGCCATAAGGCAGAAATTGCAGGCTGCTAGCAAGATGCGCAAATTTGTATTTTTCTGTTTCTTCTCCAAAAAAGGCGTCCATCCATGGCCAAGCGATAAACTCCATCGACATTGAATGGATCTCGCAAGATTCATAATTTGGAAACAAAATTTCTGGTTCTTTGATCCAACGAGAGCGAAAGGCTTGAAAGGCGTGGCCAGCTTCGTGGGTCAAAACATCGACATCGCCCGAAGTACCGTTAAAGTTGGCAAAGATAAATGGCGATTGATATTCTTGGATAAAGGTACAGTAGCCGCCAGATTGTTTGCCTTTTTTGCTGAGGAGATCAAGCAAGTCATGTTCGACCATAAAGTCAAAAAATTCGCCAGTTTCAGGGGATAGTTCCTGATACATCACACGGGCTTTTTCCACTAGTTCTTCAGGTGTTCCTTTAGGCTCTGCGTTGCCACTAGGATAAACAAGTGGCAAGTCGGTAAAAGTTGCTTGTGCCAATTGATTACGCTGTGCCTGTCTTTGGTACAGTTTTTGGGTGATTGGGACGACTTTTTCTAAAATTTCACGACGATAGGTCTCAATCATTGAACGATCATAGTCCCAACGATTCATTTGGGTATCCGCAAAGGCGACGTAATTTTCAAAGCCGAGCTTGTGGGCGATCTCGGTACGAACCTTGACCATCTCGTCATAAATTTGATCAAAACGGTCTTCATTTTCCGTGAAGAAAGCCGTTTGCTTTTCAAACGCTTCTTTACGAACGCTGCGATCTTTATTTTCGGTAAATGGTCGCAGTTGTGCGAGGGTATAGGTTTCTCCTTGGAAGTCGATTTGGGCAGAAGCGACCAATTTGCTGTAATCGGAAGCCAATTGGTTTTCTTTTTGAAACAATTCGATCAAGGCATCATCAAAAAGCTTCACGCGGCTTTCGGCA
This sequence comes from Enterococcus sp. AZ179, assembly GCF_050498885.1. Taxonomy (NCBI): domain Bacteria; kingdom Bacillati; phylum Bacillota; class Bacilli; order Lactobacillales; family Enterococcaceae; genus Enterococcus; species Enterococcus sp. AZ179. The sequence goes on from NZ_JBMHEO010000001.1 coordinate 3,070,861, forward strand.
AACAAGAAAAGTGTTTCTGGATATTCGGCTTTTAATTCATCTAAGACCGGTGAAGCCAAGAGTGCTTGATAGAATTGAAAATCCAGAGCTTCAAAATGAGGCTGGTATTCATTCCAGAAAGTGTCTTCTGTTTCATAAAAGGCATCGTTGGTATCGATCGAATAACGGATCGAAGCCAAGTTCATTGCGGTATCGATCGTTCCTCTTAGTTCGTTCAAAGCATCAAGAGCTTGCTTCGCCTCCGAGAAGGTATCGGCTGACTGAAGGTTTGCTAATGCTTTTTTGAATGTTTCTTGATAGACTGGAAAATCAGGGCGTTGATACGTGTATGCTGAAAATTTCATTAAAAATCCCTCCTTAGTAAAATAATAACACAAACGAAAAAGAATGAGGACTTCTATTGGCGAAGGTAGTAACTTTACTGATAGAATGATAAAATAGAACCAGAGTGTCGTTTACAAGAAGCAGCGGCAAGAATCATTGAGAAAAGAGGGAAAACCTATGGCAGAAACCGTCAAAGTCAGCGAGCTGGCGGAGGCTTTAAATTTAGAGATAGTTGAAGGAACTGAAAACAGTTTAGAAAGAGAAATCATTACCGGCGATATTTCCCGACCTGGTTTGGAATTGACGGGTTATTTTAATTACTATTCCCATGATCGTCTGCAATTATTCGGCAGCAAAGAGATCACCTTTGCGGAACGAATGATGCCAGAAGAACGCTTGATGGTGATGCGCAAAATGTGTGCCGATGATACACCGGGATTTATTGTTTCTCGCGGCTTGGAAGTACCAGCAGAAATGATTCAAGCCTGCAAAGAACATGAGATTACGATTCTACGTTCGCCCATCTCAACGTCACGTCTGCAAGGAGAGCTTTCTAGTTTTCTCGATGGGCGTTTAGCAACAAGAACCAGTGTCCATGGGGTATTAGTGGATGTCTATGGCTTGGGCGTTTTGATCCAAGGCGATAGCGGAATTGGTAAAAGCGAAACAGCATTAGAGTTGATCAAACGTGGGCATCGGTTGATCGCTGACGACCGTGTGGATGTGTATAAGCAAGATGAATTGACTTTGGTGGGGGAACCGCCGAAAATCTTGCAACACTTGATCGAGATCCGGGGAATCGGGATCATCGATGTCATGAATCTTTTTGGTGCCAGTGCCGTACGAGGGTATATGCAGGTTCAAGTAGCGGTGTATTTAGAAGCTTGGGCGAAAGACAAAAAGTATGATCGACTAGGAACCGATGATACGACGGTTGAAATTGGTGGCGTTGATGTACCACAAATCAAAATCCCCGTAAAAACTGGTCGAAATGTTGCGATCATTATCGAAGTTGCTGCCATGAATTTCCGGGCGAAAACGATGGGTTATGATGCTACGAAGACCTTTGAAAATCGATTGACGCAATTGATCGAAGAAAATTCTGGAAACTAGAGAGGATAAGATAGATGTTAGGTTTAGTAAATCGAGTCGCATTTGAACTATTTGGTTTGCCGATTTATTGGTATGCGATCATTATCGTATCAGGCGTGATCATTGCTATGTGGTTAAGCACGAGAGAGGCGGTTCGTGTCGGGCTCAAGCCAGATGATGTGACTGATTTTATGTTGATTGGATTGCCAGTATCGATCATTGGTGCACGGCTTTATTATATTCTATTTGACTTGCAATACTATATTGATGACCCAAGTCAAATTTTCAATATTCGGTCTGGTGGGATCGCTATCTATGGTGCATTGATCGCCGGGGGGATTTGGCTGTACTTTTTCTGCCAACGAAATTTTATTTCTCCCTGGACCTTTTTAGATATCGCCGCACCAAGTGTCCTATTGGCACAAGGCATCGGGCGTTGGGGCAACTTTATGAACCATGAAGCATTTGGAGCAGAAGTCAGCCGCTCCTTCTTAGAAAGTTTGTATATACCGAAATTTATTATCGATAATATGTATATCGACGAAGCGTATCGGCAGCCGACGTTTCTTTATGAATCGGTTTGGAATGTGATCGGATTTATCGTTTTGATTTTCTTGCGCAAGAAAACTGGGTTATTAAAAGAAGGCGAAGTTTTCTTGAGCTACTTAATTTGGTATGGGTTCGGACGCTTCTTTATTGAAGGAATGCGCACCGATAGTTTATACTTATTTGGGGATATCCGTGTGTCACAAGCACTTTCCGCTTTATTATTTTTTGGAGCGATTGGGCTATTGATCTGGCGTCGGAAAAACCAAACTTTAAAAGACTACAATCGCAGCTTTGGCAAAAACCAAACGATTATCTAAACAGTTATTTTATCGAAATTATGGTAAAATGATAAAGTGCATGAATTTGCGAAAAGGATAGAGGAGGTTTCCATAGTGAAACAGAAAATCGCCGTTTTAGGTCCCGGATCATGGGGGACTGCTTTGGCACAAGTCTTGTCTGAAAACGGACATGAAGTGACTATTTGGGGCAACAATCCCGCCCAAATCGATGAAATCAATACGTATCATACCAATCGGCATTATTTGCCTGATTTGAAATTACCTGAAAATATTTTAGGCTGCAAAAATCTAGAAGAGGCGATCCAAGGGGCGGATGCTGTCTTGTTTGTAGTACCAACCAAAGCGATTCGTGCCGTGGCACAAGAATTCACTAAGAAGACAACCGGTAAACCAGTCATCATCCATGCCTCAAAAGGATTAGAACAAGGCAGTCATAAACGAATCTCAGAAGTACTTGCCGAAGAGATCCCAGCCGATAAACGGCAAGAAATCGTTGTCCTGTCAGGACCATCACATGCCGAAGAAGTCGCTGTCCATGATATTACCACGATCACGGCAGCTTCAGAAAATGAATCGGCTGCTAAATATGTACAAGAGCTATTTATGAATGATTACTTTAGAATCTACACCAATAACGATGTGATCGGTGTCGAAACTGGTGCCGCGCTGAAAAACATCATCGCTATTGGTGCCGGAGCGATTGCTGGACTGGGCTTTGGGGATGATGCGAAGGCTGCGATCATGACCCGTGGGTTAGCAGAAATCAGTCGTCTCGGTGTGGCAATGGGTGCAAATCCATTAACCTTTATCGGATTGAGTGGTGTTGGCGATTTGATCGTCACGTGTACCAGTGTCCATTCGCGGAATTGGCGTGCCGGAAACCTATTAGGAAAAGGCCATAGCTTAGACGAAGTGTTAGACAATATGGGCATGATCGTTGAAGGAGTTTCAACCACCAAAGCTGCCCGCGAATTAGCAGAAGCTTTGTCAGTGGAAATGCCAATCACAGAAACGATTTATTCGGTCTTGTATGAAGGCAAAGACATCAAGCAAGCAGCTAAAGATATTATGCTGCGAGACGGCAAAGAAGAAAACGAATTTACGGTAGATCAATCATTATGATTAAAGGAGCGAGTCACATGAATGTCAAAAAAGCAGTTATCCCAGCAGCCGGTCTAGGTACCCGATTTTTACCAGCTACAAAAGCAATGGCAAAGGAAATGTTGCCGATCGTTGACAAACCAACGATCCAATTTATCGTGGAAGAAGCTTTACAATCAGGGATCGAAGATATTTTGATCGTAACAGGAAAAGCAAAGCGTCCGATCGAAGACCATTTCGATGCCAATTTAGAATTAGAGATGAATCTAAAAGAAAAAGGCAAGACAGAGCTTTTGAAATTAGTGGAAGAAACAACTGACGTAAATCTGCATTTCATTCGCCAATCTCATCCGAAAGGATTAGGCCATGCCGTATTACAGGCGCGGGCATTTGTCGGAAATGAACCGTTTGTAGTCATGCTAGGTGATGACTTGATGGAAGATCAAGTGCCATTGACGAAACAGCTGATCGATAATTATGAAAAAACGCATGCATCAACGATCGCTGTCATGGATGTTCCTCATGAAGATACATCAAAATACGGAATCATTGATCCTGGTATGGAAGTTGAAAAAGGTTTGTTCAATGTCAAAAACTTTGTTGAAAAACCAGCGCCAGAAAATGCGCCAAGTGATTTAGCAATTATTGGCCGCTACTTGCTGACCCCTGAAATTTTTGATATTTTAGCCAATCAGGAACCTGGTGCTGGCGGCGAGATCCAATTGACGGATGCCATCGACACATTAAACAAAACCCAACGCGTGTTTGCTCATCAATTTACCGGCAAGCGTTACGATGTAGGAGACAAATTTGGTTTCTTAAAAACAAGTATTGAGTATGGTTTAGTACACCCTGAAGTCAAAGACAACTTGAAAGAGTATTTGATCGAGTTAGGAAAAGAACTAGCTCCGGCTCAAAAAGAAGTCAAAGAAGCACCGAAAGAGTCAAAAAAATAACAAAAACTCCTAAACAAGGCAATTTCTGATGAAATTGCTTTGTTTTTTTATTATTTCCTGTTGAAAGCGGATAATTTTCTTAAAAATGCAGTCTTTTATTTGTAGAAAGTGCAGTGAAATGCTATTCTTAATATAAGTAAATGGGGAAAGGAGCCATTCTATGTCAGGAGGAGAACTAGCTGCATTGATTGCTGCGATCGCATTTGTCGTATTGGTCATTTTCGTCGTTCGTTTGTTGATGCAAGTCAGCAAGACAATGACCAAAGTAGACAAAACGGTCGAAGAAGCAAACACAACCATCCGTGTCATTACCAAAGATGTTGATATTCTTTCAAAAGAGGTTGAAGGTCTATTGGTAAAAACGAATGAGCTTTTACAAGATGTGAACGGAAAAGTCGCAACCATCGATCCTTTGTTCACAGCAGTTGCAGATCTAAGTACCAGTGTTTCAGAACTAAATGTTTCTGGAAAAAATTTAATTACGCGCGTGGGTAGTCTTGGCCGGACCACTGCCAAAGCAACGGTAGCTGGAAAAGTCGGTCAAACAGCCATGAAATTTTTCAAAGACAAAAATAACCAAAAATAAAAGGAGGACTTTCAATGAGTAAAAAAGGCGGATTTTTATTAGGAGCAATCATCGGAGGAACAGCGGCAGCAGCAGCAGCACTTTTGTTGGCGCCAGAATCTGGTAAAACATTAAGAAATAAATTAGCAAAACAAGCAGACGATTTATTAGATAAAGCATCTGATTATGGTGATTTAGCCAAAGAAAGAAGTACGGATCTTGTCGATATCGCTAAAGATAAAGCAGCAAAATTAAGCGAGCAAGCATCTGACTTTACCGGTTCTTTAACAGCGAAAGTCGATGACTTAAAAGAAACAGCAGCTGGTTCATCAGAAGAAACCGTTGAAGAGTTAAAGAAACAAGCAGGTGACCTATCAGAACGCTTCAAAAAATCAGCAAGCGATGTGAAAGAAACAGCGAAAGATGCCAAAGAAGATGCAGATGATACAGTCCAAGATATCATCATTGATGCAAAATCTTCTGCAGCGGATATGAAACAAACCGTCAAAGAAGGGGCACAAGAAGCAAAACCTGTAGTTGAAGAAGCCAAAAAAGACGGTCAAGCAGCCGCAGCTGATTTGAAAAAAGAAGCTGGAAAAGCAGCGGATGATGCCAAAAAAACAGCGAAAGCAGAAACAAAAGAAGCTAAAGCTGACTTGGAAGATGCAAAAGAAGAATTAAAAGATACATTAGAAAAAAACAATCCTGAAGCATAAGCAAGGATACAAAATTTGATTACTTTAAAAGATAAAAACGTTCGCCAGTTAAATCGGCGAACGTTTTTTTGTGATTTCAGTAGTTATTCGTTTGATGCTTGGGCGATTTCCCAATCGCAAAGTTGGTAGATCCAATCCTGCAGTTGACTGAATGAAAAACCAGTTTCCTCAGCGAGCGCCACATTGATCGAATAAGCAGGTGTACCATTGTAAGGGCCTTGATCGGCTGTTTCTGAAAAGAGCGGGGAAAGACCGGTTTTTTTCGATACGTATTGCAGCACTTCTTCTAAAGAGATCGTACCTTTTGACGCACCATTGATGGGTCCTGTGAAAGAGCTGGTACCTAAAAACGCTAAAAATTTACCAGCTTCTTGGGCATCCACAAAGCCCATTTGATGCGTTAGATTATCGACAGCCATTGGCTTTTGCTTTATAAGATGGTCAATGTAAAAGGTAAAACGTTTTGTGTAATCATCTGCACCAATCACATAAGGAAAGCGGACAAAAACGGAGGGGATCTGACTGTATTTTTGGGTCAGGATTTCTTCCACGGTTCGCTTGCCTTCAGCATAATTGACTTCCTCAGAGCAAACAATTTTGACCGCTTCTTTGGCAGGATCAAAATCCGCTTCTTTCAAATCGAAGTGCAGTTCATGATAGGCAGACATCGAACTAGTGACAATGTAGCGTTTGGGTGTTACATGACGCAACAGAATCTCAATATCATTTGAAGTATAAGCAATATTGTCGTAAATAACATCATAGGTTTCTTGTGTCAACGTCGTTTTGATACTTTGTTCATCCGTGCGATCAAAGACAAGTCGGTTGACTTGATCCCCAAAAGAATCAGTCGTCTTCCCTCTGGTAGCGATCGTGACATCATAGCTTTGATCCACTAAAGATTGAACCAAATATTTACCGAAAAAACGCGTGCCGCCTAAAACCAACACTTTTTTACTCATAAGAACACTCCTTTTCATGTAATTCCAACATATTGCGCCGTTTCATTAAAAGAATCAAGATAAAATCAACAATTCTTTTTCTGTTTTGGTAAATGGTACACAGCCATCTGCAGTGACATAGATGCAATCTTCAATACGAACACCGACTTGATCTGGCAAATAAATCCCTGGTTCGATAGAGAAGCACATGCCTTCTTCAATCACTAAATCATTGCCAGTGATCAAAGAGGGGAACTCATGAACCGTGGTCCCGATGCCATGACCTAAACGATGGTTGAAGTAGTCGCCATAGCCATAACCCGTAATCACATCACGAGCGATCTTGTCTAATTCTCCAGCGGTGATCCCAGGTTTAACTGCTGCTTGAGCGGCCAATTCCGCCTCTAAGACGATGTCATAAATTTTTCTTTGTAATGCAGTCGGTTCTTTATAGGCAACCGTTCTGGTTGCATCGCTGCAATACCCTTTCCAGATGACTCCTAAATCAAATAAGACGAGTTCATTGGCAGTCACTTTGCGATCCCCAGGTACGCCATGAGGACTTGCTGCATTGGCACCAGCTAATACGGTCGTATCGAAGGACATATGGGAAACCCCACGTTTTTTCAACTCGTACTCAATTTCTGCCACGATTGCCATTTCGCTAACGCCTTCTTTGATGGCAGCAAACCCAACCTCAAAAGCAACATCTGCCCAGTTGCCAGCTTCTAGTAAGGTGTCAATCTCAGACGCGGTTTTTGTTAATTGCATTTTTTGAATCACCGGGGTCACATCTAAAGAAAAATCGGTTTTTGGCAAGAACCGTTTCAATGCTTCATAGCGCTCGACGGAAAGGTCATTTTTTTCTAATGCCAAGGAAGAAACCTCGTAACGAGAGGTCAATTCTTGGCAGATTTTCGCCCAAGGGTCTTCACTATCGAGATAACCGATAATGTCAAAGGGCCAGCCGCTATTTTTTGCTTCTTCTACTTCCAGAGCTGGTGTGAAAAGAAAGGGATCTTTTCCAGGTGCGACGAACAAAGCAAGGACCCGTTCATGAGGTTCACTTTTAAAACCGGAAAAATAAGCGATCGTTGCTGGATTAGAAATATAGGTAACATCGGCGCCATTGGTTTTCAACCAGGCATTTAACTCATTGATTTTTTTATCATTCATTTGATAAAACCTTCTTTCAAGTATTCTTTTTCTATTTTATCATGCTTTCGAAGAGAATAGGGGAGGGGAAAGTAGGAAATTGCTAAGTTTTCATGAAAACAAAATTAAAACGGTTGCAAATCCAGAAAAAATTTGCTATCCTAACAAAGAAATGTAAATAAGATTTTCTGAAAATAGAATAAGGGAGATATATCATGGAAAAACAAACAATTACGATTTATGATGTTGCACGGGAAGCGAATGTATCGATGGCAACTGTTTCACGGGTAGTCAACGGAAATCCAAATGTAAAACCAGCAACTCGTAAGAAAGTGCTGGAAGTGATCGACCGCTTGGATTATCGTCCAAACGCAGTTGCTCGAGGGTTGGCAAGTAAAAAGACCACAACTGTTGGTGTTATCATTCCTGATGTCAGCAATATGTTCTTCTCATCACTTGCTCGTGGGATCGATGATGTAGCGACCATGTATAAATACAATATCATCTTAGCCAACTCTGATGGCGATACGATGAAAGAAGTCAACGTATTGAACAACTTGTTAGCAAAACAAGTGGACGGCGTTATCTTCATGGGTCATCGCATCACGGATGAAATTCGCGGGGAATTCTCTCGCTCAAAAACACCAGTCGTTTTAGCTGGTTCGATCGATCCTGATGAACAAGTAGGAAGTGTCAATATCGATTACACAGCAGCTGCCAAAGATGCTGTTTCATTATTGGCGAAAAACAATCAAAAAATCGCTTTTGTCAGCGGTGCTTTGATCGATCCAATCAATGGCCAAAACCGCTTGAAAGGCTATAAAGAAGCCTTGAAAGAAAACAACCTTGACTATTCTGAAGGGTTGATCTTTGAATCACCATACAGCTTTAAAGAAGGCTTAGCATTAGTTGATCGCATCATCAACAGTGGTGCAACAGCAGCTTATGTTACAGACGATGAGTTAGCGATCGGCGTCTTAGATGGTTTGTTAGACAAAGGCGTTAAAGTTCCTGAGGATTTCGAGATCATCACCAGCAACAACTCATTATTGGCTGAAGCAGCTCGTCCACGCTTATCAAGTGTGACGCAACCATTGTATGATATGGGTGCCGTTGCGATGCGTCTATTAACTAAAATGATGAACAAAGAAGATGTAGAACAAAAAACGATCGTCTTGCCTTACGGTATTTCAGAAAAAAGCTCTACGAAATAAGCAGCGATTTAATAAAAAGACTAGTGGAGCAACGCTTTGTTGTTCCACTTTTTGCTTCAACGATCGTTCGTGTGGGTAGAAAATCTATGGATTTTCTACCCACACTTTTTTTGTATAAAAAAACTGATCAGCACAAGGCTGATCAGTCATCATCATCATTTGTATTAGGTTGGTTATTTTCTTGCTCGTCCTCGTCGTCATCATTTGCAGTAGGTGTAACATTGTTGGATGCGTTATTCGATGATGTATTCGACGAACGATTTGTTGAACGGCTAGAAGATGCTTTTTTCCAATAGTCAGCATAGTTTGCATCTGAACCACCGAGTCCAAATTTGAAATCGACCGTATCTGGTCCGCCAGTTGCCCAATAAGAAGTAACGGTACTACTTGGATTCGTATAGGTTCGATTATCGACTCGCACGGTTCCTCCTGGTTGGGTACCAGTAAACTTGGAAACTTGAGCTTTTTTGACATCACTAGAAAGTTCAAACTTCTGATTTACACCAAAGACTTCTTGGTTTGTTTGATAGATACGATTGATCAAGTAAGCCATGTAATTGGCTGTCCGAGTTCCTGCTGCACTATCGGTAGCTTTATTGTCATCCCGCCCTGACCAGCTGCTGATTGTGATCGATGGGGTGGAAACGACTAGCCAAGAGTCAGACCAATTATTGGTAGACCCAGTTTTACCGACCCAATCGGCATTCCCGAGGTTCCAATCTAATCCGCTGATAACCGATTTAAAGGAACTGGTTTTTTGCTCATCGATAACACTACGCATCATGTCGGTCATAATGGAAGCTGTCGCTTCAGAAAAGACTTGGACCGGTTTGGCTTCATGCTGATAAAGCACTTCGCCTTCATTATCCTTGATTGATTCGATGATGTAGCCTTGCTGATAGACACCGTTATTGGCAAATGTTTGGAAGCCATTTGTTTGATTCAACACTGTGACATCGGTAACCCCTAATGGCGCTGATTCATATGCCCAGCTGTTATCTTCAGGATAGCCCATTTTGCTCAAATAATTTGAATAGGCATAAAAATGATCGCCTTCTTTTTCCCACAGATCTTGGAAAATATTTGTCGCTGCGATATTACTGGAAACTTCCAATGATTCGCGAATCGACATAAAAGTATTGGTTCCACGGTTTGTGGCATTGACGATCGGCTCACCGGCGTTTTCTCCTGTCCGCCATTTTGCGGCATAATCAGAAACCATTGATTCAGAGCCCATCAAGCCACTTTCGATCGCCGGTCCGTAAACCAGCATTGGTTTGATACTTGAACCTGCTTGGCGTTTAGCATCAAAGGCATGGTTGAATTGATTGTCAGCATAGTTACGACCACCAATAAAGCCTAATACTTTCCCGGTGGCATTGTCCATCATGACGTTGCCGACTTCGATGGTGGAGTCGCCCCAGTTGTCTAACATATAGCCGTATTTATCGACGGCATCTTGCATTGCATTATAAATATCTTTATCGATCGTTGATGTGACGGTATAGCCACCATTAACCAGTTTTTGCTGCGCCAATTCGAAGTATTTTTGGTAGGTTTCGTCTTTGGCATATTCTTCGTCACTGACATCATCTTCATCTGCCAGCTGTTTGGCAATAATGTCTTTTGCTTCATTTAACACAGTGTAATAAAGGAAGCTTTGATCCGTTTGTTCAATGGCTTCTTGTTTTTTGAAGTCTTGCTTCAAGTCATAATTAAGCGCCTCTTCGTATTCTTCTTTCGTAATATCGTGGTTACGATACATACTGAAGAGCACGAAGTCTTTCCGCTCTAAGCCAGCGGTCAAGTTTTCCTTGATCTCGCCCGTATTTGTATAAGGGCTGTAGACGATCGGGCTTTGTGGCAGACCCGCAATAAAGGCTGCTTGCGGTAAAGACAGGTCAGCTGCGTTAACGCCAAAAATTCCTTGCGCCGCTTCTTGCACACCTGCGATATTTTGCCCTTTATTGTTCCGGCCAAAAGGGGAGATGTTTAGATACATGGTGACGATCTCATCTTTATCGAAAAATTTCTCCACTTCCATGGCTAATAAAATCTCATTGGCTTTGCGTTTGAAGGTCGTTTCACTGGAAAGGATTTGTTGTTTCACCAGCTGCTGGGTCAAAGTGGAACCCCCGCTGCCGCCAAAGCCTGTCGCTTCGGATAATAACGCCCGCACGACTGCTTTTGGTACGACGCCATTATGAATATTAAAATATTCGTCCTCTGTTGCGATGATCGCTTTTTTCAAGTAGTCTGAAATTTGATCGGAATTAACCGACGTTCGCATCAGATCTGAGCGAATCGTTGCGATTTTACTGCCATCAGCGTATGCGAGTTGAGAAGTCTCTGTGATGTCGGTCAGTTCTTTCTGCAACTCATCTTTAGAAGGAGCTGCGGTATCTTCCACAAGAAAAGCAAAGTAGCCGGCACCGATCCCTAAAGCTAAAGAACCGCCTAGCACCAGTAAAGAAATAGCCACTAAGAACAAGGCATGTAAAACCCTAAGACTGATATTGAAATAGAACCAGCCTCTATTTTTGTTTTCTGTATTCTTTTGATTTTTCGTTTTCTGGGACAAAAAGAGTCACCTCAATAAATTAGAATAGATTCCGTGTAATTATAGCAAAAAACAAGGCGCTTGGGTAGCACCCTATCTGTTATCGAAAGAAGTGTGCGAGAAAATGCCAGTTGGTATTTGTATTGAACCAGCGATAATAAGGGAAAACGAACAGATTTGCCTAAAAGTTTCTTTTTTGGTAAAGGACTTTGAGAGAAAGACTTTTCATTGCCCTCTTTTTCAGTTAAGATGAACAATGAAGCAATTATTAGGAGGAGAAAGAATGAGTACAGACTTTTTTGAAGAACTAAAGCAACGCGGATTAGTTCATCAGACCACAGACGAAGCAGCCTTGACCAAACAATTAAATGAAGAGTCTGTGAAACTATATATCGGCTTTGATCCTACCGCAGATAGCCTGCATATTGGTCATTTATTGCCTATTTTGATGTTGCGCCGTTTCCAACAAAACGGACATGTGCCGATCGCATTAGTTGGTGGCGGTACAGGAATGATCGGTGACCCATCCTTTAAAGATCAAGAACGTCAATTAAACACATTAGATACCGTTTTGGAATGGTCACAAAGTATCAAAAGCCAATTATCTCGCTTTATTGATTTTGATGACCAAGAAAATCCTGCCATCATTGCCAATAACTATGAATGGTTAGGGGAATTGAAACTGATTGATTTCTTACGGGACACGGGGAAAAACTTTACCATCAACTACATGATGAGCAAAGAAAGTGTCAAACGTCGGATCGAAACAGGAATTTCCTACACGGAATTTGCATACCAGCTTTTACAAGCCTATGACTTTTTGAACCTTTACGACAACCACGGTTGCTTGTTGCAATTAGGTGGTAGCGATCAATGGGGTAATATCACTTCTGGAATCGAATTATTGCGTCGTGAGCGTGAAGTCCAAGGGTTCGGTTTGACTATGCCATTGATCACAAAAGCAGATGGAACGAAATTTGGGAAAACAGAAGGCAATGCGGTTTGGCTAGATGCCAAGAAAACAACGCCTTACGAGTTCTACCAATTCTGGATCAATACGGATGATCGTGATGCAGTCAAATTCTTGAAATATTTCACCTTCTTATCATTAGAAGAAATCGCTGCGATCGAAGCTGAATTTAACGCTGCACCAGAATCTCGAGCAGCACAAAAAGCTTTGGCAAAAGAAGTCACTACTTTGGTTCATGGGGCAGAGGCTTATGAACAAGCCGTACGCATCTCAGCAAGTTTATTCAGCGGCAATATCAAAGAATTGAACGCTGAAGAGATCGAACAAGGCTTTAAAGGGGTTCCTAGTCATCAGGTAACAGCGGATGATTCTTTGAACATCGTTGAAGTGTTGACGACTGCTAAAATCGAACCATCAAAACGTCAAGCAAGAGAAGACGTACAAAATGGGGCCATCTACATCAATGGGGAACGCGTCCAAGACCTAACGTACGAGATCCAAGCAAGTGATCGGATCGGTGGAAAATACGTCGTGATTCGTCGTGGCAAGAAAAAATATTTCTTATTAACATTTTAATCGCAAAAAGCGAACCGACCTGTTGGTTCGCTTTTTTTCAAATTTTTGTAGAGGAAGGGTCTTTGTTGGAATGGGAAATATAGTGTTGAATGCCGCCGGTTTATTTGCCATGATCTTCTTAGGGTATTTTCTTAAACGGCTAAATGTCCTTTCAAAAGCGGATGGCTCGATCTTATCCAAAATTATTTTGAATGTGACGTTACCGGCAGCAATCATTTTGAATTTAGCTTCAATGCAAGTACAAGTCAGTGCGCTTAGTTTGATTGTGATCGCTTTGATCATTACGATCGTCCAGATCCTCTTCGCATTTTTCTTGACCAAAAAAGAATCGAACACGCTGCAACAGTTTGCTATGTACTGCGGGTCAGGATTTAATATCGGCAATTTTGCAATTCCTTTTGCCCAAAGTTTTTATCCTTTAGGGATTCCACTGATTTCGCTGTTTGATATGGGGAACAGTATCATGTTGGCAGGGGGAACGACGATTTTCATCGAGTTCTTGATTGGAAAGCGGACGACGTTTGAACCAGGAAAAATCTTTTTGAATCTCCTGCGCTCGCCAACATTTACCATTTATCTAGTGATGCTGATTATCCGCAGTGCGGATTGGAGGATTCCCGAGTCAGCCTTGGCGCTCGTTCAGCCAATCGGGATCGCAAATACGTTTCTGTCCATGTTTATGATTGGCTTATTTTTGGATTTCCGCTTACCGAAGCACACTACGCCAACGGTAATCAAAATTTTAAGCTTACGCTACGGACTAGCTTTCGTGCTGTTCGCGGCTTTCTATGTTTTACCGATCCCAGTTTTATTAAAACCAGTACTTTGTTTGTTAGTGTTTGCTCCGATCCCTTTATTTGGGGTCATTAATTCCGTGATTGCTGGGATGGAGGAAGAGGCGGTGGGATTTGTTTCTTCCATTAGCTTTTTGATAAGTATGCCGCTAATGACGGGTGTCCTGATGTTATTTGGACTCGCTTGATAAAAAAATACGGCAATGAGCAAAATAATCGCTTTACAAGGTGCTTTTATCGATAATAGAGAAGACTAGATTTAGGAGGAAAAGAAAAATGTTGATTGGTTCACACGTTTCAATGAGCGGCAAAAAAATGCTTTTAGGAGCAGCAGAAGAGGCGGCTAGCTATCAAGCTACTACGTTTATGATCTATACCGGAGCTCCGCAAAACACGCGGCGCAAACCGATCGAAGAGATGCAGATCGCAGCTGGACAAGATTTTATGACGGAAAAGGGAATTTCGAATATCGTTGTCCATGCCCCTTACATCATTAATTTAGGTAATACCATCAAACCAGAAAACTTTGGCTTTGCCGTTTCGTTCTTACAAGAAGAAATCCAACGAGCCCAAGCTTTAGGTGCAACTCAAATCACGTTGCACCCCGGTGCCCATGTCGGTGCAGGACCCGAAGCTGGGATCAAGCAGATCATTAAAGGCTTGAACGAGGTCCTTGAAAAAAATCAAACCGCCCAGATCGCATTAGAAACAATGGCAGGTAAAGGCACCGAGATTGGTCGCAGTTTTGAAGAATTGGCAGCAATTATCGATGGCGTTACCTTAAATGAAAAGTTATCCGTTACACTAGATACTTGTCATACGAATGATGCCGGCTACAATGTCAAAGAAGACTTTGACGGCGTGTTAAACGAGTTTGACAAAATCATCGGGTTGGATCGCTTGAAGGTCATCCATGTCAATGATTCAAAAAATCCACAGGGTAGCCACAAAGACCGACATGCGAATATTGGTTTTGGCACGATCGGCTTTGAAGCCTTGAATAAGATCGTTCATCATGAGCAATTATCAGCGTTACCGAAAATTTTGGAAACACCCTATGTTGGCGAAGACAAAAAGAATAAAAAAGCCCCTTATGGCTATGAAATCGCGATGCTGCGGGAAAAGACCTTTGATCCTGAGCTATTGACGAAAATCATGGCGGATGCTTAAACGGTTCATTTAACCATGAGCCAGCTTATTATTGGAGGAAGAAAAATGGACTTTCAGTTGCTGATCGATGCCGCGAAACAAAAACTGGGATTCAGACAGCTCTCTCAATTTGCAGAAGCAGGGAGTGTCGCGGCAGCTCTGGCTACTGCAGATGGACAGATTTATACAGGGATCTGTATCGATACCAGCTGTTCCATGGGTTTTTGCGCCGAACAAGCTGCGGCTGCGCAAATGATCACCGATGGGCAGCAGCGGGTGTTACAGATGGTTGCAATCAATTCGGCAGGTGAGCCGATCCCACCTTGTGGTCGTTGCCGTGAATTCATCAGCCAGCTGGATCCTGCCAACCACAACACGCAGGTCATGATCGCAGCAGGAAAAATAATGACGATAGAAGAGCTGTTGCCTTTTGATTGGAAAGCATCAAAATAAAAAGAGATTTAGCCCCTTAGACCGCTCTGTTCTAAGGGGCATCTTTGTTTTATCGATCCAATGGACGATCAACATGTTTAGATAAAAAAACTCCTCAACCAGCAATAGCGCTTTGTTGAGGAGTTGATCGATAGCAATGATTAGAATTTTTTCGCAGCTGCTGCTACGCGTTCTAAACCTTCAGCAATGATTTCTGCTGTTTTAGAAGGATCTGCATTGTGACCTTCGATGATTACTTCTTCTGTGATGTTCATGCCGAACATACCACCGAAAACTTTTTCCATAAAGGTTACAGCGTTTTCCATTGCGCTCATTTCGCCTGAGTAAACACCACCACGGGCATTCAATAGAACGATTTCTTTGTCTTTCAACAATTGGTTCATTGAACCATCTTCGTTATAAGAGAAAGTAAAGCCAGCTTGGAAGATATAGTCGATGAATGTGTGCAAAGCTGCTGGGATCGTTAGGTTCCACATTGGGAAAGCGAAAACGATGGTATCTGCTGCTGCGAATTTGTTCATCACGTCTTGACGGACAGTCATCAATTCTTGTTCTTCTTGGTTTAATTCTTGTTCTTGTGAAAGTTTGCCAAATGCTTCAAATAACGTTTGACCGATATAAGGCATTGGTTGTGCGTACACATCAAAGGTTACAACGTCCACATTGTTCGTATCAAGATTTTCAACGAACGTATCAAACATTTTTGCAGATACTCCATCAGGACGGTTATTGGCTTTAACAACTAAAATATTTTTCATTTTTTTCCACCTTTACTTTAAGTAAGTTTTAATCACAAAACGTAGTATACTATAAAATAATTTTGCTTACAATAAATAAGTGTACTTTTTTAAAAAAAGCTGGAATTTTGCGGTATTTTTCACGTAGTTTTGGTAAACTTTAGAGAAAACAGGAGGGGTTCTATGAAAATATTCGTGGTCGAAGATGACAAATCGTTAGTCAAAATGATGGAAAATCAATTATCCCGCTATGCGTATCAAACCTTTGTTCCGGAAAATTTCGCTGCGGTTTTAGCTGAATTTTTGCTGATCCAACCTGATTTGGTTTTGTTAGATGTCAATCTGCCTTATTATGATGGGTTTTATTGGTGCCAAAAAATCAGGGAACATTCATTGGTTCCAATTCTCTTCATCTCCGCACGTGACGGCAATATGGACCAAGTGATGGCATTAGAATACGGTGCTGATGATTATCTGGTCAAACCTTTTTCTTATGACTTGCTGCTGGCTAAAGTGAAGAGCCATATTCGCAGAGTCTATGGGGATTATGCACAGTCTGATCGGGCGAGAAGCTTGAAGGCTGGCGAATTGACCTATTATCCGGAAGCGTTGAAGATGGTCTATCGTGAAGCCAGTGAATGGCTGACTGTTCGAGAAGGAGAATTATTGACCCTGTTAATGTCGGCACACCCAGAGATGGTCAAACGGGAACGGATTTTAAATCTATTATGGGATGATGAGCGCTTCGTTGATGACAATACGCTTTCTGTCAATGTCGGCCGTTTGCGAAAAAAATTGGCGGCAATGGGCATCAATGATCCGATCCAAACGATTCGCGGCAAGGGTTACGCCTTATCGGTAGTAGGTACAGAAGAATGAGAGCATATGCAAGTGTTCATTTACCTAAACTACTCGTTACCTTCCTAGCCATTTCATTGTTCGTTTTGGTGATTTGGTTGGATGGCTATCGAAATTACCTCGTGATTGGTTATGGTCTGCTTCTATTCGGGCTGTTCATTGTTCTTGTTTATTTGGTAGATTACCTTTCCAATACTGCATTTTATCATTATATCAAGCATGGAAGAGCGACTCACCGAAGCAATGGCTACCTTTCCAAGCAATGGCGCAAGCAGTTCGATGCACAAGAACAGCAAGAGCAAGAACGGCTGACAGAACTAGATCAGCACCATCAAAATCATATTCGTTTCATGAATATCTGGGTTCATCAAATGAAAACACCTGTCTCAGTGTTGGCGCTAATGGCTGAAAGTGAGGAGGTCGACAGCTACGATCTTTTAGCTGAAACAGATCGCTTAAAAAGTGGCTTGGCGACTGCGCTGAATTTTGTGCGCTTGGAAGATTTCACAGAGGACTTCGTTATCGAGTCAGCCTCACTGTTGGAATTGTTAAAACACAGTATCGGTGACCAGAAGCGGAATTTTATTCGCAGTGAAGTCTATCCGAAGCTGATGAGTGAAGCGGATATCACGGTGACAACAGACAAAAAATGGCTAGGTATTTTGCTCTTTCAGCTCATCAGCAACGCCGTCAAGTACTCAAAGCCAGACAGTAAGGTCTATATTGAGATCGATCCTTTTTCTAGAAAATTGACGATCTCAGATGAAGGGTGCGGAATTGCAGAAGCGGATCTGCCAAGGGTTTTTCGCCCCTTTTATACAGGTCAGAATGGTCGGCAAACAGGAGAGGCAACTGGGATCGGTCTTTATTTAGTTGAAACGATCAGTACGCAATTAGATATCGATGTGTCGCTTGCCTCTATGGAGAATCAAGGCACGACGGTTACCCTAACATTTCGGAGGTGAAGGCTTTCTTACAATTTTGTAAGCTTTCTATCATGAAATCGATAACTGATTGCGGTGCCGCCTGCTAAACTGGTAGCAAAGGAGTGAAGATGATGGCTTTACTAGAATTGAAAAATGTATCGAAAACCTACACAGGGGAAGTGTCTGTTGAGGTTTTACAGCAAATCGATCTCAAAGTGCCAGAAGGAGAATTTATCAGCATTATGGGTCCATCTGGCAGTGGCAAGACCACCATGCTGAATTTGGTGGCAACATTGGATAAACCGACTTCAGGTTCGGTGATCATCAAGGGCGAGCAGCCCCTAGAATTATCTAAGCAAAAACTCGCGGAGTTTCGTCGTCGGCAACTAGGTTTTGTTTTTCAAAACTACAATTTACTTTCGCCATTGAGCGTGCTTGAGAATGTGATTTTACCACTGACACTGGATCGGGTGCCCGTTCCTGAAATGAAAGAACGTTCGGAACAGCTATTACGTGAGCTTGGGATCTATGAGAAAAAAGACAAACGCATCTATCAGCTTTCCGGTGGAGAGCAGCAGAGAGTTGCGATTGCTAGAGCTTTGATCCATCAACCGGAATTGCTTTTAGCAGATGAACCGACGGGCAATCTTGATTCAAAGGCAGCACGAGATGTCATGGAAATACTAAGTCAGATGAACAAGCAACTTAAGGTCACCACCATGATGGTCACCCATGATCCTTATTCTGCCAGCTTTTCTGATCGGGTCGTTTTCATCAAAGATGGAAAGCTGTATAACGAAGTCTATCGCGGGGCTGATCAACAGCAATTTTATCAAAAAATTCTTGAAGTCCTAGCACATTTAGGAGGTCGCCGTCATGAATTTCAGACAGTTGATCATTCGTAATCTGCAGGGGAATTTTCGAACCTATGCGGCCTACTTCGTCAGTAGCGCCTTCGCGGCGATGGTGTTTTATATCTTTAGTCTTTTGCTCTTTCATCCGCAATTGGAAGAAAATTTGTCCAATAGCGGTACACTTTCAGAATTGGCGAAGGTCGGTCTATCCGTCGCACTTGTGGTGATCGCTTTACTGTCGCTGTTGTTTTTATGGTATACATTTGTGGTCTTTTTAAAACGACGCAAACGTGATCTGGCAATCTACTTGATTTTGGGGATCGAAGAAAAAGATCTGCGAAAGATTTTGTTTGTCGAAAATGCCCTTTTAGGAACCTGTGCCACAGTGACCGGTATTGGGTTAGGGATTTTATTGACGAAATTATTGCTGCTGATTGCGCAAAATGTCATGTATCTAACAGAAGGACTGAGATTTATGGTTCCTATGGAAGGTTTAGGATTGACCTTTGGGATTTATGTTTTTATTTTTCTCTTGATCTCCTTTTTCAGTACTCGGGCTTTGCAAGGAGAGCAGATCATCTCCTTGATCAAGGAAAATGAAAAACCGCGTCCTGAGCCAAAAAGTCATTGGGCATTGGCATTTTCAGGAATTGTGCTGTTGCTAGTTGGCTATGGATTGGTCTTTTATTTTAGCTACCAAACGTACTCAATGCTGCCACTTATGCTAGGAGTCTTGTTGACTGTTGCAGGCACGATTTTGTCATTCCATCAGTTCAGCGTATTTCTGTTGAAACGATTAAAGAAACGGTCGACCTTCTTACGGGGCACTCGGATGTTGACTATCAGCGAATGGATCTTTCGCATGCGAGACAATGCGGCGATGTATAGTCTGATCGCTATTAGTACCTCCGTGGCATTCGTTGGGATTTCCGTGATGTTGGCAATCGGCAGCTCTTCTTTTTCTTCGATCCAAGGAATCAGTGTAGCCTATGTGTTTCCGTGGTCTGGGCCAGAAGACCTCAATCATACCGAGGGAAAAGTAAACGAAATTAAAACTGCTATAGAAGAAAAAGGGTATGCGCCTGTAACGGATAGTGTTTCCTTACTATGGGCATATGCGAATCTTGATGAATCTGCAGTTACGAATGATTCATTCTATACGACGAATGGCTTTTCAATTATGCGAGAAAGCGACTATCAGAAAATGATGAAACAAATTGGTGAGGAAGCTGATTCTGTTGCAGATAATCAAATAATGACACTTAGTGCTAATTATTCACGTCGAAAACAGCTTCTAGAAGTCCCTGAGAACGAACGTACAAGTATCTATCCAATCGAATTGGGATCAGAGACCGGTATAAAAAAAGATGTTACGATTGTCCACAGTCCCTCAATGCTTTCTCTGGATTACTTTGGACTGTCAGTTGTGACAGATAAAACCTTTGAGGAGTGGCAAGCCCTCTTGCAAAAATCCACCGACGATATGGAATCTGGTTTTATTTGGTTAGACTATCCAGAATGGGCTGAAACACCTGAATTGGTATCTGATTTCAATGGGAATTTAGATAAAGAAAATGCCTTGATCGATCAGCAATACGAAGAGCTCAGTCAGGAGTTTGAAGCCAAAGGTGACTATACGGATGAAGAGTGGGCAGAAGCAGCAAAAGACATTCCGATGCGTACGTCTTATACCTCGAAATACCAAGTTTTCCAAGAAAATCGTCAAGGAAATGGCATCATCTTAATGATCACGGTATTACTGGGTTCGGTTTTCTTTATTTTCTCCGCTTCAATTATCTATTTCCGTTTATTTGCAGATTTAGATAAAGATGGGGCGTACCACCGTTCCTTGCATATCTTAGGTGTGTCGCCGAAGGAGCGTCACAAAGTTCTGCGACGCCAACTGCAAGTGATGTACTTCTTGCCAACAGTCGTGGCAATGATCCATTTTGCGGTGGCAATGACCGCTTTGCGTATTTTAGTAGAATTGCCTGTATGGCAATACTACGGTGTGATCGTTAGTCTCTTTTTGATTTTCCAAATCGTTTTTTACTTTGTTTGTCAGTATCGGTACTTGCAGCAAATTGATAGGATCGCCGATCCTACAGAGTAATTTATTCTTCAAGCCAAATCTCTTTCAGTTTGTACTGATTGGGAGTTGGCTTTTTATTAGCTAGTTTGTCTAAATTTCTATCCATGAAGCCTTTTAATTGTGCAAATCATTGAAAAGCAGATAAAATTAAGTAACGCTCATTTTGTCAAACAAACGAAGAGACACTGTTAGAACACGACAACTGTCAGATGCAAAATTCATTTCGAGTACAGTGAAGGCTGCGGTCGATGGATTTAGGGAAGCACTTATTTGAGGGAGGAGACCAATGATCACACGACTTGGAAAAGCATTTGCAGTCTTACTGTTGCTGATTCCTTTATTTGCTGGTATCCGGATTGTTTATGGGGAAACCGATGTGGGTGCCAACCTGATCACAAATGTATCGATCGTTAATAGCCGCAACGAGGTCATCACAAGTATTGAAAAGGATGATTCCTTCAAAATAGATATGACCTGGAGTTTGGAGGATTTAGGAGATTTAAAAGCCGGTGACAAAGCGACTGTCACCTTGCCAGTTGAGATTGAAGGCGTCAATAATACGTATGCTTTATACGATGAAAATAACAACTTAGTGGTCAATGTTACCCAAGTTGGCAATCAGCTGACCTTTGTTTTCACGGAATTTGTCGAACAAAATACCAATGTACACGGGGACTTTTATTTTTGGACAAAGTTCAGCGATGAAGTGACAGAGAACCAAATCAACAACATCAACTTCGAAACAGTAAATGGAACGCAATCGGTGCCTATTTTTATTCAAGCAGTGGATGATACAGGGGAGGGAGCCTTACTCACCAAACAAGGACTGTATTTAGGTACGCAAGAACCCAAACGGATTATTGATTGGCGTGTGTACATCAACTCGTTTGATACAAATCAAGTGACGATCAAAGATGGAACGTTTATTGATATTTTAGGTCCTCATCAGACACTCATCAGTACGAGTGCCCGAGTAGTCTATGGACCCAGCGTTTCCAACCCAACGTATGTTGATCAAGTACCGATCGTTTTAAATAGTGATGGGTCCTTTGAAATTCCTTTGCGGGATACGGAGGAACGGATCTACATTACCTACAAAACAGAAACTGATGGATCATTGGAACAATATACCAATCGGGGCATCCTTGATGCCGTGGTCAATGATGTGCCAAGAACAAGCAGTATTACTGGCTATACGCCACGCTATGGTGGCGGTGGTGGCGGAACCGGTGAACCAGGGGAGTCCAGCAGCACGGAACCAAGCAGTGAAAGCAGCACCAGTAGTACTACCGAACCAAGTAGTGGAAACAGTACTAGTAGTACTACCGAACCAAGTAGTGAAAGCAGTACAAGTAGTAGCACGGAACCAAGTAGTGAAAGCAGCACCAGCAGTAGCACAGAACCAAGTAGTGAAAGCAGCACTAGTAGTACCACCGAACCAAGTAGTGAAAGCAGTACAAGTAGTAACACGGAACCAAGTAGTGAAAGCAGCACCAGCAGTAGCACAGAACCAAGTAGTGAAAGCAGCACTAGTAATAGCACGGAACCAAGTAGCGACAGTAGCACCAGTAAATCCACCGAATCAACTAACAGGAGTAGTTCTAGTAATACTGGGGCGGTGTCACCTGAAAATTCATCCTCTGGGATCAATAAGTCATCCAAAACAAATAATTTGCATAATCAATCAGAAAAACAGCACTTTCCTCAAACGAATGAAGTGTCTAATCATTTATGGATTGCAATAGGAATGGTTTTAGCAGGATGCGCATTAAAGTTAGGTTGGAGTAAATTTATCAGGTAGATAGAAACTGAAATTTTGGAGGCAGTTTTATTACTTGGAAGAAAAATTAATAAAGACTTATTTAAAGGAAAGATGCCATTTTATGGCCACTTTCCTTTTTTTTTCGGCGCATGTTTTCTCTGAGAATTTATTATAATTTCCTTATCAAGTTATCTTGAAATATTCATTTAGGAAGTGAGGAAATGAGAAAGCTGGTTGGAATCGTGTTGATTTTGCTGTTAGCGGGATTATTGCTGCTGGTGTTTGGTTTCGATCATACTTCAGCAAAAGAACGAGCCGGAGGGAATTTATCGTTTTCTGTTCAAACGAACCGAGTGATCTATGATGAAGCCTTGAAAGTCATTACGATCCCGGTACGGCCGAACAAAACGCTGACTTCACAAAAGGTTCGTGTCCTACTAACTTATGGTTGGGATGGGAACGGTCACAGCGAAAAAGTGATCGGCGAAACAGTTTTAACGAATGTCGATTGGTTTTCAGGTATTGAAAACTACTTAAGAATTCATGCTGAGATGGTTATTGATGAGATAAAAAGTATGGATAAAGTTGATTTAGTTGTCATATATGATGGTGAAACAACGATAACTGAGAACTTGAAGCCCAGTCAATGGCAAGTAATAACGCCCCCGAGCTCTAGCGAGACCACGAACTCTGAGATAAGCGCAAGCTCTAAGGTGACTGAAGAAACGGGCTCTTCCTTTAGTAGTATCGAACCGAAATTTAGCGACTCTCAATCCACGGATCCAAGGACTTCTACTACGGAAAACACAAGTCGGGATTCTCAAAGTATAGAAAGTAGTCACAATTCAAGTGAGTCAGAAAGTTTGAACACTCAACCAGTCAGTGAGAGCGAATCAAGTCAGATAACTAGGAGTCGAGAAACCACCGCAACAACAGGAACAACGACCGTTAGTGAAGCTGCATCTGAGGAGCTTTCAGATTCAGAAACGAAACCAAACAAATTAGCGCCGAACCAAAGTCAGTCAAGCAAGCTAAGTGTTTCCTCCAATGATCCCGCAGGCAAACAACTCGCTAAAGCATCGTCTTCAGTGAAAAAGGAACAGGAACAACCTACGAAGACAAGCAGTGCTAAGGAGGTCAATGGAGCCGTACTACCGAAAACCGGCAGCAAAAATACGAGTATTCACTATATCCTCTTTGGTCTAGGCGTGGTTATCCTTGCTGTCTTCCTTTACTGGCTGAATCGAAAGTTATTTTCTGATGAGAGGCAGTAAAGAAAAAAGCCAAGGAAAATGAGAGACTTGATAACCCACGATTGGAATTTTCTTCCCCAGAAAGCACAATCACGTTTTGTTTTACCGTTTTTAACAAAATGTCTGACGATCGTTTTGAGGCGTCAGACTTTTTTTATGAAAATACACAGATAACGAAAGGAAAATTTGTTAAAAGTGATTTGACAGAAAAGAGCGCACGGTGGTACGATCACCAAACATTGACAGCTTACAATTTTGTAAGATGACAAATTTAAGGTAAAAACAGCGTTTGCTGATTATACAAGCGAGGGAAATTTCATGTTACAGGCACTTTTGGATACGACAGAAAAACAAATTTATGCGTTTCTAAGTTATTGTTACGAAACGAACAAGAAAGACTATACAATGAAAGAGCTCTCAAGTGTTTTCGATAGGAAAACCAACAAAATGCAGTCGATCGTTCAGCAAGTAGAGGTGTTTCGTGCACGCTATCCTCAGTTTACTTTGACCTATGATCGGCTGGAGAAAGAAGTGTCCATTGCTTTTTCTCCACGATTCCTATTGAGTCAAGCCTATAGTGTATTGTTGCGGGGAACCGTTGGATTTATCTTGCTGGATGCACTCTTTCAGGGGGACTATCATTCCCTTGAACAACTCAGTCAAAAAACCTTTAGCAGTCCCCGCACGATTCAACGAAAATTGCAGGAGTTAAATCATGTTTTGGCGAACTATCATTTGTCCTATAGTTTAAAAAAAGGTGATCCTTTAGCAGGTGCTGAATATGCGATCCGCTATTTTTATCATCTTACCTATTGGCAAATTTTTGATGAGAAGGACTCACGAGTCTTGGCATCGCTCAAGGAGAAAGAGCAGGCTGTAGCGTTGTTTGAAACCCATGCTTCTTATATGAGAAAAATCGATATCGAGAAATTTCTTCATCTATTCGCTATCTCCGTGCAAAGAATCCATCAAAAGCATCCGCTTTCGTTTTTACCAAAAGAAGTACTGATGTTTGAGCACCCATTAATTGAAAAAAATCAGTTTGATCAGGTCTTTTTGAAACCATTGTTTAACAGGAATCATCTGTCGTTTTCTGATATTTCGGAGGATGAACGCAGCTTCTTGTATTATATGTTTGGCGTAATAAACACCTATCTTGAGGAGGATCTCGATGCTGCTAACATCTCGTGGCTGACTCAGCCAACGTACCAGCAAGAAGCGCAGCTCGTTGAAAAACTAGCCGTGTATTTTCGGTTGACGTTTACAGAAGCCGAAAAAAACTATTTACTGGTTAATCTGGTAATGATCCATTCCGCCTCTGGCTGTTTTGGTACGCGACAAAAAAGCGATAGTTTTGGCAAAACAACCGACGAGCAAGACCTGCAAGCCGCTTTTCCGGTGCTCTATCCAACCATGAAACGGTTTTTTTTGGAAGCGACTGTTTCTTTACCAGCGTTGCGTAGATTACTGCAAATGAATGATCGCTTGATTTTCCAATACTGTATGTTACTGAGAGTTATTTTTATAAAATATGAACAGCCGGTCACGTTCTCGATCCATTCGAAATACGGAAAAACGCAAGAGCTTTGGATCAAGAACCGCTTAATGAATGCCACGCATCGAGCGATGGCCCATTATTCGCTGTCTCAAAAGCCAGATTTGGTGATCAGCGATTATCCGATCCATCAGGAATTTTCTGAGGAAGAACAGCCGTACCTCTTTTATTGGAATGGTCACCCAAGCGCAAAGGAGTGGAAACAGCTCAAGCAAGTGATCAAACAGATCAGAAGTGCCAAGAACAAGGCAGCGTTTGCCCAGCTGGCATTCACCCAAACGGAGTGATCCCGCTATAAGATCGATCAGATAGAACTTATAATTTTGCCAAGCTTTTGACCAGTAGCAATAGGTCAAACGTTAAAAGTAACAGTGTTAAACGAAGAGGTCAAGAAGCAAAAACAGGAGCATCGATGTTCCTTTTTCGCTTCTTGACTTTTTTTTACAGAGATGGCATGGTATACATATTATCATAACGTTTTTTATTTAAAATCGTTGCAGAAAAGGTGTTAGGAAGAAGGGGTAACTTTGACAGAAGTATTAGCACTGCAAAATGTTTCCAAATTGATTGGAACCAAACGAATCATTGAGGATGTTTCCTTTGTGGTGGGCCAAGGACAAGTCGTTGGTTTATTAGGGCCTAATGGGGCTGGGAAGACGACGATCATTCGGATGATTGTTGGGTTGATGAAGCACAACACAGGATCGATTGCCATTATGGGGAATTTACTGGATTCTTCTTTTAAAACCGCGATTGCCTCAGTCGGTGCGATCGTTGAAAATCCTGAGTTTTATAATTATATGACAGGCTATGAAAATTTGATGCAGTATCAGCGCATGGCGAAGAAAAAAAGTACGACAGCAGAATTAGAAGCTCTTATTCGTCAGGTACATTTAGAAGGACACATCCATCAAAAAGTCAAAACCTATTCATTAGGGATGCGTCAGCGTTTAGGTGTTGCCCAGGCATTGGTCCATCAACCAGACTTATTAGTTTTAGATGAACCGATGAATGGCCTGGATCCTAAAGGCATGCGGGAGTTTCGAGAAATGATTCTTTCTTTGAGAGAAAAAGGCGTTTCTGTCTTAGTTTCCAGTCATCAATTAAGCGATATCGAACAAATTGCCGATCATTTGATCGTGGTGCAAAAAGGAAAAGTCACTCATCAAGTAGCAATGGCAGAGTTGAAAGCAGAGAAAAATGTACTGATTATTAAAACTGATGATAATGCGGAAACAGAAGCACTGTTAAAAGCTTCCTTTGAGGTCGAGGTCTTGCAGGTTGCAGATGAATTGCAAGTCACTCTAGCAACAGATCAGCGTTCGGCAATCGCTGCAGCGATCGTGACGGCTGGGATCGGCTTGAAAGAACTACGGACAAAGCAATCTTCTCTAGAAGATACATTCTTGGCTTGGACCGAAGAAGGAGGTTTGTAAGCATGCTGACATTGATTAAAAATGAATGGATCAAATTAACCAAAAAACGTTCTACTTGGATCATGCTGCTTTTATTGGTTCTAATGACTTTTGGGTTGACCTATGTGGTTCGCTTAGGTAGTCCCGAGATTGGTGCCAATGATTTATTCGCTTCTTTGAGCGACATGACTTCCTTTTTAAACTTATTTGTGGTGATTGTGGCAGCTTCTTCAGTGGCGGAAGAGTTCAGTCGTGGAACAATCAAGTTCTTATTGATTCGGCCTTTTTCCAGAAGCCAAATCTTAGCAGCAAAAGCCATCAACACGTTTTTATTTGCGCTTTTAGGGACTGCTGTTTTACTAATCAGTAGTTTAGCAGCCGCCAATTTATTTTTAGCAGCTGAATCACCTTTTGCTGCTACTGGCTACAACGGGCTAGCGGCGATTCTCGTTGCCCTTGTTTTTGCGGGAACAAACTTGCTATTGATTGTCTTTTATATTGCATTGACCATCTTTATCTCAGCCGTCATTCGCTCTCAAAGCCTGGCGGTTGGCTTAGGCTTGGGTATGTTGTTTGGAAGTAGCATCATCAACTCGATCATGCTTTTTGCGCAAGAAAAATACCCATGGCTGAAGTGGAACCCGTTTAATTTTATGAATATCAAAGAGCAGATACCGAGTTTATTAAATAGTCCTGACATGCAGATGACTGCCTTTGATCCGGGATTGGGCTATTGGGAAATGGCGATCGGGATCCTTGTTTATAGTGTTTTAATCTACCTTTTAACAAATTGGTTATTCAATAAAAGAGATGTCGCATTAAGTTGAGGAAACGAGTGAAAGTTTTTGGATAAATCCAGCTTTCACTCTTTCTTTTTGTGTTTTTTTCTAGTAAAATGATTCATTGAGAGTACAAGAGAAAGGAGAGTTTTCAAATGACTATTAATATAGGAATCGTAATCGTGATCGCTGTTGTTGCAGCATTACTAGGCGCTGTCGGCGGCTTCTTTTTGGCGCGTAAATATATGCAAGACTATCTAAAGAAAAATCCTCCCGTTAATGAGGATATGCTTCGCTCGATGATGATGTCAATGGGTCAAAAACCTTCTGAGAAAAAGATTCGTCAGATGATGCAGCAAATGAAAAACCAAAAGTAGGTTTTTTTCTAAGAAGCGGGCTGATTTTATCAGCTCGCTTTTTATTGCGGCAAAATGCAGAAACTAATAAAAATGTCCCCGGACTGCTTTTGCTATTTACGTTCTGTGAATAGCGGGGCAGCTATCGAATCCGAATCCAATGAATATTCGGAAAAATCGCAAAATTTAGGCAACAGGTCACAAAGAAATGGAGAGTGTTATGTCAATATTTAGGAAGTTAGGTTGGTTTTTTAAACAAGAAAAGAAACATTATTTGTTAGGCGTAGGCTCTTTAGTCCTAGTCGCCTTGGTACAGTTGGCCCCTCCCAAAGTTATCGGGATCATCATCGATGAAAT
Organism: Enterococcus sp. AZ179; assembly: GCF_050498885.1. NCBI lineage: Bacteria > Bacillati > Bacillota > Bacilli > Lactobacillales > Enterococcaceae > Enterococcus > Enterococcus sp. AZ179. Next base: position 3,099,219 of record NZ_JBMHEO010000001.1, read on the forward strand.
TGCGGAAAAAGAGATCTCGATGCAGAAGATCTTTTTTTGGGTTATGATCTTGATTGCTTCAGCTATCGCTCAATATGTGTTTCGTTTTGTCTGGCGAACGCATATCTGGGGCAGTGCCGCTCGGCTAGAAAAAACGTTACGCAGACAGCTATTTGCACATTTTACAAGGATGGATCAGTTGTTTTATCAAAAGCATCGGACAGGTGATTTGATGGCCCATGCCACCAATGACTTGAATGCCATCCAAAATGTGGCAGGGGCAGGGATCTTGACCTTTGCCGATTCCTTCATCTCGGGAGGGGCAACCATTATTGCGATGATTCTCTTTATTGATTGGCGTTTAACGTTGATTGCTTTGTTGCCGCTACCATTCTTAGCAGTCATGGCACGGGTTCTTGGCAGCAAATTGCATGATGCGTTTCGTGACTCGCAAGAAGCATTTTCTTCCATCAACGACAAAGCCCAAGAAAGTATTACTGGGATGAAAGTCATCAAAACCTTTGGACAGGAAAAAGAGGACATCGCTGATTTTCAAACCAAAATTGACCATGCCATCATCAAAAACCGTAAAGTCAATTTTCTGGATGCCTTGTTTGATCCGTTTATTACGATCATCATCGGAATCTCCTATGTGCTGACGATCATCGTCGGCGGCAATTATGTTATGGACGGTACCATCTCGATCGGTCAATTGGTATCCTTCATCAGTTATATCGGTATGTTAGTTTGGCCGATGTTTGCCATTGGACGTCTGTTTAATGTGCTGGAACGAGGCAATGCTAGTTATGATCGGGTTGCCGAATTGTTGGCGGCAAAGACCCATATCATTGAAGCCAAAGATGCGGTCGATGCCCCAGCTCAAGGAACGGTGAACGTTCAAATCAATGAGTTTCACTATCAAGGAGATGATTTTGCCCTGCAAGACATCCACTTTACTTTGCCTGCCGGGCAAACACTTGGTGTCGTCGGTAAAACCGGTGCTGGAAAAACCTCTTTGATGAAGCTTTTGTTGCGAGAGTATGATTCATTTGATGGAGCGATCACCTTCGGGGGCATCGATAGCAAGCAATACTCTTTGAATGCTCTTTTGGGATCAATCGGTTATGTTCCGCAAGATCATTTCTTATTTTCCATGACGATTCGAGACAATATCCGCTTTGCGCAACCACGGGCTTCTCAAGCAGAAGTTGAAGCGGCTGCTGGATTGGCAGTGATCCACGAGGATATCAGTCAGTTTCCGGAAGGGTATGAAACGATGGTGGGGGAACGTGGTGTTTCTCTTTCTGGCGGACAAAAACAGCGTTTATCCATTGCCCGTGCTTTGATCACTGATCCAGAATTATTGATTTTAGATGACGCCCTTTCAGCAGTAGATGCCAAAACGGAAGAAGCTATTTTACAACAATTACGGACGTTCCGTCAGAATAAAACAACGATCATTGCTGCCCACCGCCTAAGCAGTGTCAAGCACGCAGAAGAAATTCTCGTGATCGACAACGGGAAAATCAGTGAACGCGGGACCCATGAACAATTATTGGCTGCAAATGGCTGGTATAAAAAAATGTGGGACAAACAGCAACTAGAAGCCAAAATCGAAGGGAGTGAAGCCTAATGCAAGAATCAGAATGGAGTAAATCGATTCCCTTTAAAGAACAAAAAAGCATCATCAAGCGAATGTTTCTTTTTGCCAAGCCATTTCGAAAAACCTTCTATGCAGCGATCTTTTTTGCTTTTGTGCTATCGATCGTCAATATCCTGTTGCCTTTGATCATTCAAACCTTTATGGATAATTATTTGACCAATCAAACGGCGACCCAGCAAGTCATTTATTTCTTTGCTGCATTGTATTTCTTTGGGGTGTTGGTAAAAGCTGTGATTTGGTTTTTCCAATGGTTCCTTTATTCGATGGGTTCTTTAAAAACCTATCAATATATTCGAGCAAAATTATTTGAAAAATTGCATAGTCTTGGGATGCGCTATTTCGATCAGACGCCAGCGGGTTCAATCGTTTCACGGGTCAGCAACGACACAGAAACGTTGTATGAATTTTGGTATGTCTTCTTGATGGTATTGACAGGGATTTTTGCGGTGGTTTCTTCTTTTGCCGCCATGTTTCGCATCAACGTCAAAATTGCTTTACTGAACTTGATTTTTCTGCCAATCCTAATGGTAGTCATCTGGTATTATCAAAAATTCAGCTCTCGTATCTATCGTCAAATGCGGGAAAAACTGAGTCAGCTGAATACGAAATTGAATAAATCGATTTCTGGCATGCAGATCATTCAGCAATTCCGCCAAGAGGCGCGGCTGAATGAAGAATTCGAAGCGACCAACGATGATTATTTGAAAACTAGATACGCCATGATCCGCACGAATGCGCTGCTACTATCACCAATCATTAGTTTGTTGTATGCCTTAGCGATCGCCTTGTCATTGACGCTCTTTGGGTTTGATGCTTTAGAATCGCCGATTGAAGTTGGGTTAATTTTCGCCTTTACGACCTATATTCAAGGATTCTTTAATCCAATGACACAGATGATGGATTTTCTCAGCGTCTTTACTGATGGGATGGTAGCCGGCAGCCGGATTTTGAAGATTATGGATAACGAAGAATATACGCCGCAGCAAAACTCCGATGCCAGTCAAACCATCACCAAAGGAAAAATTGAATTTCGCGATGTCAGTTTTTCCTATGATGGAAAAAACAACGTATTGAATCATATTTCTTTCATCGCCTATCCAGGTGAGACCGTGGCTCTAGTCGGTCACACAGGAAGTGGCAAGAGCTCGATCATCAATGTGTTGATGCGTTTTTACGAATTTGGGGAAGGGCAAATTTTGATCGATGATCAAGATATCCGCGACTTCACGATGGAAGAGCTTCGGAAAAAAGTTGGACTCGTATTGCAAGATGCTTTCATGTTTTATGGGGACATCGCTGACAATATCCGCTTATTGAATCAGGACATTCGTGAAGAACAGATCGAAGCAGCAGCAAAATTTGTTCAAGCAGATGCCTTTATTCAAAAACTACCTGGTAAATACCACGCCAAAGTGATTGAACGGGGTGCCAGTTATTCAAGCGGGCAACGGCAATTGATTTCCTTTGCCCGAACGATGGTGACCGATCCGAAAGTGCTGGTCTTGGATGAGGCGACTGCCAATATCGATACTGAAACAGAAGGACTGATCCAAGAAGGCTTGGCAAATATGCGTCAAGGGCGAACCACGATCGCGATCGCCCATCGATTGTCTACCATTCGCGATGCTGAGTTGATTTTGGTGCTTGATAAAGGCTCGATCGTCGAACGAGGCACCCATGATGAACTTTTGGCTCAAAAAGGGTTGTATGCCGATATGTACCGTTTGCAGGCAAGTGAAGTTTAAACGGCCAATAGACCTTAAAATACCACGTAGGTATTTTAAGGTCTATTTTGTATAAATTGAACAAATGAAGCAAAAATTTCTATTTGTGATTGACAGCGTTTTCACCCTTTGCTATCATGTAGACATTAAAACAACTAGCACCTAGTCAAACAAATGATTAATCGGTTAGGATCCTTTTCGGTTTAGACTAGTAATTACGCTCGGTCAGGCGAGCGTCAGAGGAGCCTTATGTGAAATGTTGTGCAAACAAGAGGATCGAATCATAGAGGAGAAACAGGAGGGAAGCGGCTCTAAGCAAAAGGCAAGCATCCTGAGCCTATCTTTTACGAAGAGCCCAACCGACGAGAGTGGAATATGGAGGTTGATTTGAATAGTGGCAGCTCCCCATCGAGAAGGGATCGAAGGAGAATCGAGTGGAAGCTTAAAGATAGTGGATAAACACGAGATATTATTCGTTGTTTTATTTTTTTAAAATTTTAGTTAACCGGTTAACTAAAACGGTTAACAAAAAAGAGGAGGGAAGCAAACGTGGGAAATGGTCACAAGTTTAGCCGATTATTTCATGATAAAGGTCGCATTCAGCGAGAATAGGGGAAGTAGCAAACGTAGAAACTTGCAACACGATGTATGAACAAAAAAAGTTCAAATGGAAAGATGAGGGAAAATTTATGGTAGAAATTATAATTGGTATTTTAATGATCGTTTCTTTCTTAGGAATGGTTTGGTACTGCGTCAAAGGGTTCAACCTGATGGTGGGTTTCTTCGTTATGGCAACACTTTGGACCGTTTTAGCTTTTATTGGCAATGCGTTGAGTCCGGATTTAACAGCTTTGAATTTTGTCGATACGATCACAAATATTTATCAAACAGGACCCGCCGGTTTTGCTAGTTCGATTCTGGTCAATATTTTCTTCGGTTCCTTCTTTGGTCGGATTTTGATGGATACAGGGATCGCAGCAACGCTGATTCGCAAGGTTGTTGAGCTTGGTGGGGATAAACCACGGATCACCATGACCCTTTTATGTACTGTTACTGCTTTATGTTTCACATCCATGACGGGCATTGGTCCTGTAATCTCTATCGCAGTGATCGTTATGCCAATTTTGCAAGCGTTGGGTATTCCAACAGCGATCGCTTTATTCGCTTTTATGGGTTCCATCATGGCGGGAATTTTTGCCAATGTAACAAATTTTGTGCAATACCAAGGTATTTTAGCGGCATTACAACCTGACGGAAGTCAATCCATGATGGAATATGGGTTTTCCGATTATTTCACATTCGGCATGATTGCACTAGTCGTTTCCTTACTTGTGACATTGGTTTTTGCCAATATTGCTTTAAGTCGTGCGAAATCATCAAAAGTCAAAGCGTGGGCTTCCACACCTGGCGCAACTTCAGGCGATGCTCCTTGGTATTCTTGGGTAGCTGTGATCGCACCAGTCTTACTCGTTGTGTTTGCTGAATTTCCTATTATTCCAGCATTTATTCTCGCAGCTTTGTACGCCTTACTGACTTGCGGAAAATTAAAAGGTGGTTTCGTGAATATTTGCCGCATGTTAGCTAAACAATTTGCAGATGGTGCTGTCGATGTTGCGCCCCTGGTAGGTTTCTTATTAGTACTGGCTATGTTTAATTCAGCTGCAAGTCTAGCGGTTCCTTTCTTTGAACCAATCGTTGGCGGTCTAGTTCCTCATAGTACCCTGGCTCTTGCGATCTTATTTGCCATCTTAGCGCCCCTTGGTTTCTTCCGCGGTCCTTTGAACTTAGTCGGATCAGGAGGCGCAGTAGCGGCAGTGATCTTAGCTGCCACAAATTGGGATCTGGCATTCATTTTTCCACTTTTCGCTGTGGTCACGATCGCTCCTCAGCATTTGGATATTACTCAGTCATGGGTAGCATGGGGGCTAGGACATCATAAAGTTGGTTCTAAAGATTTCATGAAGTTTTCGATACCAGCTGGGTGGCTTTCTAGTGCGATCCTGTGTATCATTGCGCTCATTTTGTTCGGTTTGAATAACTAGTCGATGAAAGAACGTAGCTAATCAATAAATCATGCAACTATGGATGTAGGAGGAAAGTGGAAATGTGTGAATTAAGAAAAGTTAGAATGGGGATCGATGTAGGCGGTACCCATACAAAAGCTGTCGCTATCGATAATCTGACTCACGAGATCATAGGAAAATCCAGCGTGAAGACCACTCATGATCATGAACGGGGGGTAGCTGCTGGCGTTGTCGAGAGTTTTCAAAATTGTATGAAAGAAAATGATATTGACCCAAAAAGTGTGATTTTTGTTGCTCATTCAACCACCCAAGCCACGAACGCTTTGATTGAAGGGGATGTGGCTGACATTGGTGTTTTCGGTATGGCTCGTGGTGGTTTCGAAGGATTTCTGGCAAAGCGTCAATTAAAAATTGCCGATATCGTTCTAGGGAATCAGCGATCCATTAAGATCATCAATGCCTTCTCAAAACTCAAAGGAATGAATAAAGCGAGTGTTGAAGAAATGATCGATGATCTAGTGAGGCAAGGATCAGAAGTGATCGTCGCTAGTATGGCTTTTGGTGTAGATAATAATGATGCTGAGAATCTAGTGATGGAAGTTTGTACAGAAAAAGGAATTCCATGTACTGTTGCTTCAGATATCACGAAACTTTACGGATTGACCAGAAGGACACGAACTGCCACTATCAATGCAAGTATTTTACCTAAAATGTTATCTGTCGCAAATTCCACGGAAGTCTCTGTGAAGGAGTCTGGTGTAGATGTACCCTTAATGATCATGAGAGGCGATGGTGGGGTTATGGAGATTGCTGAGATGAAAAAGCGGCCAGTTCTGACCATGCTCTCGGGTCCGGCAGCTTCAGTAATGGGTTCACTGATGTATTTACGAGCATCAAATGGCGTGTATTTTGAAGTAGGCGGCACAACCACCAATATCGGTGTCATTAAAAACGGACGGCCAGCGATCGACTATTCTGTCGTTGGCGGACATGAAACATACATTTCCAGTTTGGATGTACGAATCACGGGCTGTGCAGGGGGGTCCATGATTCGCGCAACTGCTAATGGAGTGGTAGATGTAGGACCTCGTTCTGCACATATTGCCGGTCTTGACTACGCAGTTTACTCTGATCCAATCAACTGGACAGGAGGAACGGTGGAATTCTTTAGTCCGAAAGAAGGCGATCCTGCAGATTATGTTGCAATCAAATTTGATAATGGTTATCGGGTAACCATCACCAACTCATGTGCAGCAAACGTGTTGGGCTTGATCAAACCGGAACATTTCTCTTATGGGAATATCGAAGCGGCTCGAAAAGCGATGGGCGTATTAGCGGATTATTGTGGCACGACGATCGAAGATATCGCGACTCAAATCATGGAGCGTTCTTACGCAAAATTAGAGCCAGTCATTTTGGCTTTAGCAGAAAAATACAAACTAGAAAAAAGCCAAATTTCATTAGTAGGAGTTGGTGGCGGCGCTTCGTCATTAATTATCTACTTGTCAGAAAAAATGGGCGTAAAATATTCGATTCCGGAGAATGCTGAAGTGATTTCCTCTATTGGCGTCGCCCTAGCGATGGTACGAGATGTCGTTGAACGGATTATTCCTTCACCTTCGAAAGAAGACTTGCGATCAATCAAAACAGAGGCTATCAATAAAGCCATTGAGAGTGGGGCTACCCCAGAAAGTGTGGAAGTCTTTATCGAAATCGATCCTCAAACGTCTAAAGTCACAGCCATTGCAACTGGTTCCACCGAAGTCAAGACGACGGATCTTTTAGCAGAAGCAACCGTCGAGGAAGCCCAAGAATTAGCAGCGGGCGATTTAGGGCTACCTACTAACGAAATTGATCTTTTAGAGAAAAGCTCGCATTTTTATGTGTTTGGAACCCGTGTTTCTACAGGAGACAATCCGGCAATTCGAATCCTTGATAAAAAAGGCTTTATTAAAGTACAACGAGCTTCAGGGAAGGTCATCAAAACCACCGCGGAGAATTATGTGCAAGCAGTCGAGCAACTATGGGATGATTTGGCGATCTATCAGACAGAAGTGATTTTGCGTCCAGATTTCTATATTTGTGCCGGACCTCGGGTGATGGATTTTTCAGTAAACGATTTGGAGGCATTGATGTTGTTGATCGATATCGAAATGTCGACTTTAGATTCTAATGAAGAAGTGATGATTCTGGCGGCGAATTCCCTATGATCAAGCAGAGGTTTTTCTTAAAACAGCAACATACGGTTGATCTGGCATTATTAGAAAAGTGGTATGAACAGCTCATGCCCATCAGCGAATTCAGTTGGGGAGTATTTGAGTTTACCCGCGAGATGCTACGTAATAAAGTGAGGGAAGAGGAAAAAAACGAAATCATTGAAGAAGCCATCTTATGTGGTAGAACATGGGCGCAAAAAATGCTCGACCAGTTTGATTTGAAAAAACAGGAAAAGGCAGATCGTGCCTGGTACTTGGCGAATAAGCTTGGTTTATCAATTACGGAAAGATCTGGAAAACCGACGAAGTTTCGCATGGTCTTTGCGCAGTTTGTCATGGAGCGCTCCATTGAATTGATCACTGAACCCATTGCTGCCTACACTGTGCTGACTCAATCTTCGCAAATATTGCCTAAACCAGAAGTTGTCCGAGGGATCTTGATCGCCCATGAAATTTTTCACTATTTAGAAGAGCAACATGGTGCCACGATGTACCATATCACCAAAACGATCCCACTGTGGCGCTTTTTTTCCTACGAGCACCGGTCAACGGTTGGTTGTGCTTCGGAAATTGCTGCGATGGCTTTTGCAAAAGAACTGTGTGAGGCAGACTTTGTGCCTCAAATATTAGATATTTTGCTTTCCTATCCGTTGGAAGTGGACTTTTCAAAAAGTATATATGAAGTCGTGCAGCAAGAAATGCGCCACATTGAAGCAATGGGCTAGTTCTTTGAAAATAGCTCACTTAGCGGCTTCTTTACGATCTGTCACTATTGAGATAGGACAGTCCGTGTCGAACGAAATCGGTCCTTGTTCATTTTTCAAGGGTTCCATGATATAATTGACCAACAGCAAAAAGCAAGGCGTGGATTGAATGGCAAATGAGAAAATCACCATTAAGATGGTGTCAGAAAAAGCAAATGTTTCAAAAACCACCGTTTCTAGATATTTGAATGGCAAATATGAATTTATGTCAGCAGAGACAAAAAAGCGCATCGAAGAAGTGATCGCAGAGCTTGAATACCGTCCAAATGCGCTAGCACAGGGGTTGAAAAACAATAAAACGGGATTGATCGGCATCGTTGTCAGCAATATCATGATCCCGGAAGTAGCGGCTTTAGTTCGAGGCGTCAATGATTATTGTATACGAAAATCTTTTCAGGTGATTCTTGTTGAAACCGATCAAAAAAATATTTCTCAGCAGGATCAAATCCAAGCGTTGATCGACCGTCAAGTGGAAGGGCTTATTCTATCGTCGAATCAGGACGAAGCATTCGTGAAAAGCTTGACTGAGCAAAAGGTCAAAATCGTGCTGGCTGATTGCACGATCGAAGAATTGATGATTGATACAGTCATCGTTGATAATGAAAAAGCGACGGCCGAGATGATTCAACGTATTTATTCAGAAGGCTTTGATCGAGTCGCTTACTTTACACCACCGCTCACAACGCCTAGTCGGAAGAAAAAACTTGCTCTTTTTCTGGAAAGTTCTAAAATCGCAGTCAGAAATCCTGAGCAACTAGCATTTGAGATCGAAGAAACACAAGTGGCATTTGACGCGTGTAAGGAATCACTAAACGAATTGTTGAAAAAAAATCAAGGCTATCGTTTAGCAATATTAGCTGAAAACAGTGAGTTGATGTTTGCATTGATCCATGTGATCTATAGCTTGGGCTTGCGGATTCCAGAAGACGTTGCGATCGGGGGCTATGATGATTTAGGCTGGAACAAACTTTATCATCATGAAATGTCTGTGATTGAAAAACCGTCGTATGAAATTGGTTCGCAAGCTGCTGAACTTTTAGTCAAGCGGATCTCAAAAGGGAAAATGCAGTATAAACCAAAAGTGATCGAAGTACAGCCAAAAATCAAAATGAGTGGTTCGACACAAGTGAGTGACAATAGTTTTGATAAAATCGTTATCCGTATGAACCAAGAAAACCAGCCTTACATCAAAAAAAATTATCGTAAACAAGATGATTAGCTTTTTTTGAAAAAACAAGAAGCAAATGACACAATAGCCGACTCCCCATCATTAGACTGATCAGTCAAGTCTTTGGGGAGCGGTTTTTTATCGTTCGCTAAGGTTTTGTCTTTATCTAAGATAAGAACGAATAAAAATTGATCCCTCGTGTTTTTAACAAACGATCAATAGATTCGTATTAGGTGTCAGTAAAAATAACGAACAACGATTGACAGCGCTTTCTACCTTTGCTATGATAAAGATAATAGAACTGGTTCTAATGGATAGTGATTGTTGATTTTTAACAAGCTAAACCTGATGAAGCTGCGGTATTTGCGCTGCTTTCATGAGGTTTTTTCTGTGTTGACTGTTGGCTAAACAATAAAGACAAGCAATGAACCATATCCGCAATGATAAAGTAAGTGGGGGTAGGACATGAAAATCAGTAAAGTGTTAAACAATAATGTTGTGATCACTACCGATCAAAGTCAAAACGAGATTATTGTTATGGGGCGGGGGATTGCCTTTAAGAAAAAAGTGGGAGATGACATTTCTTCAGAAACGGTCGATAAAGTATATCGCTTAGAAAATCAGACGATCTTATCTCAATTTCAAGAGCTGCTTGCTGACTTACCACTGGAATATCTTGAATTATCCAATGAGATCATTGAGTATGCTCGGCGAGAATTGTCATCCCCCATCAATGATTCCATCTACATCTCGCTGACAGATCATATGCACTGTGCCATTGAACGATCGAAAAAAGGAATGACGGTCAAAAATGTCTTATTGTGGGATATCAAGCGTTTTTTCCCCGATGAGTACCAAATAGGTTGCAAAACAGTAGAAAAAATCAAAGAACATTACGGGATTCAGCTGCCAGATGATGAAGCTGGCTTTATTGCTCTGCATCTGGTCAATGCGCAAACCGAAAATGGTGACCAAGGCAATATTGCTGAGCTAACCCAAACGATGCAAGACATCATTAACATTGTTAAATATTTTTTCAAAACCACCTTTGATGAAGAGTCCGTTTATTTTTATCGCTTCACTACGCATTTGAAATTTTTTGTCTCGAGAATGCAAAACCATACCCCTCATACGGATGAAACCGATGAAGATCTTTTGGCTATGGTCAAAGTGAAGTACCGAAATGCGTATCAATGCGTACAAAAAATCGATGAACTATTAGAAAATCAGTATCAGTATCAAATGTCCAGTGACGAAAGTTTGTATTTAACGATTCATATTGCCAGACTTGTGCAAAAAAATCGTTGATTGAAATAAAGAAGAAAGGAGAAAGAGTTTTACTCAGTGCAAGATATAGAAGAAAGAATAATTTTTTGGCAATGATTTTTATTAAAACGTATTTTTAGGACCGCTAGTTAAGAAGCAGCATATCAAAGACGAAACATTTTGGATAGTGACATTCAGTTGGCTAAACCTTCAATACAAAAAAATTGGAGGAATCAAAAATGGGAAAATACCGTGAATTAGCAGAAAAAATCGTCACAAATGTCGGTGGGAAAGAGAACATCAATAGCTTGACGCATTGTATCACACGCCTGCGTTTTAAATTAAAGGATGAAGGCGTCGCAAATGATGAAGTCTTAAAGAACATGGAAGGTGTCGTGACGGTCATGAAGAGTGGCGGTCAATACCAGGTGGTTATCGGAAACCATGTGCCAGATGTCTATGCAGAAGTGATCGATGTTGCAGGAATCAGTGGTGATGCTGAAGAAACAGCCTCAGGTGGCAACCTGTTTGATCGTTTGATCGATATTTTGAGCGGCTGCTTCCAACCCTTCTTAGGTGCTTTGTGTGCGGCTGGGATGATCAAAGGACTAAACGCACTGTTGCTTTTTATTGGTACAACAGGTTTGATCGATTATACAACAACGACTGGTACCTATGTGATGTTCAATGCGATCGGTGATTCAATCTTCATGTTTATGCCGGTGATTTTAGGGTATACGTCAGCAAAAAAATTCCGCTTAAATCCAATGGTGGGAATCGTGATCGGGTCGGCGCTTTGCTATCCGACGATTCAAGGATCAGCCTTGCAAGCGGCATTTGTTGCCGGAGCTGGCGAGGGAGCTGCTGCACCTTATAGCTTATTAGGCTTGCCAGCGTATGAAACCTTCTTAGGGATTCCGTGGGTTGGTGCGACATATACTAGTAGTGTGGTTCCAGTAATCTTTATCATCGCATTCGCTGCACAAGTTCAAAAATTGGCGAAGAAAATCATTCCGTCTGTTGTCCAAACATTTTTAGTGCCTTTCTTGGTTTTATTGATTGCATTGCCAATTGGCTTTTTGGTGATTGGACCTGTGATCAGTATGTTGACGGATCTTTTAAGCTCAGGATTTGAAGCATTGATGGACTTCTCTCCAGCGATTTATGGTTTGTTATTAGGCTTCTTCTGGCAAGTCTTGGTTATTTTCGGCTTGCATTGGTCAGTTGTGCCACTACACATTATGCAAGTGACACAGCTCGGCTACAGTCAAATTTTGGTAGCATCATTTGGTGCCAGCTTTGCCCAAACAGCGGTAGTGATGGCTATGTACTTTAAACTTAAAGACAAAAAACTAAAAGCTCTATGTCCACCAGCCATTATCTCAGGACTTTTCGGTGTAACAGAACCAGCAATTTATGGGATCACGTTACCGAAAAAAATGCCGTTTTTCTTCTCAATGATTGGTGGGGCGGTCGCAGGTGCCTTCTTAATGATCAATGGCACAACGAGCTATACCTCTGGTGGTTTAGGCGTCTTTGGAATCTTTAACTATATCACTCCAGAAGGCGATGCCAGTGGCATGTGGTTCTCGGTCATCGGGATCTTGATCGCTGCAGCGATTGGTTTTGGTTTGACGATGGCTTTCTGGAAAGATGATGCGGTGGAAGAAGAAATCGCAGAAGGACAACCAGCGATGACTGTTCGGAAAGAAGTAATCACTTCCCCTGTTGAAGGAACGATCGCACCACTAAGCAGTGCAAAAGATGAAGCCTTCGCACAAGGGATTCTAGGAAAAGGCATCTTGATCCATCCCTCAAAAGGCGAAGTTGTGGCTCCTTTTGACGGAACAGTAATGACCTTGTTCCCAACCAAACATGCCATTGGGTTGATCTCTGAGAACGGCTTAGAGCTTTTGATCCATATTGGTTTAGATACTGTTCAATTAAACGGTGAATACTTTGAAGCCCATGTGAAGCAAGGCGACACGGTGACTCGCGGACAAAAATTGATCACCTTTGATAAGGATGCATTGATCAAAGCTGGATTTAATATTGAGACCCCAGTGTTAGTCACCAACTCCGCCGATTATTTGGATATCATCGAGTCAGACAAACGTGAGGTAGGCTGTTCCGATGATTTGATCACGGCTTTAGTTTAGCCAAAAACTTTCTAACAAGTTCTACGTAAGGTTAAAAGCGATCGCCCATGTGAAGCGATCGCTTTTTGTCAGTCATTTAATTGGGAAAAAGTGAGTCTTTATAATGAAGATTTTTATCGTAGGTTGGCTCAGCGATTATCGTCGATGATGTAGGGCGCTTGTCATAAGCCATGCCAATATCGATCAAATGCTGCAAGTTTTTTTCATAATGCTCCGAAAAGACGACTGCGTACAACAAATCCAGCAAGTAGCAAACGGACGTATTGATCGTAAAGTTGGCGATCTTTGAGTAGAGCCGTTCTCTTGTCGTGATATTCAAAACACAATTACTTAATTTCGCCAAGGAGTTCTCCCCGATACTCGTCATGCCAATGATGGAAACCTGCCGCTCGGCAAGGATCTTACCGATTTCTTTGACCATTTTGTTTTCACCGGTGTAAGAAATCAAGATCGCGGTCGTATCGGAGGTACAGTTAGATGCCTCGTAAGCACTCTCGCCGAAGGTGTCGCAGACGTGAATGTTTTTTCCTAAACGCCGCATCTTCAAAACAAAGTCTTGAGAAATCAAGGTATTGGCATTACTGGCGAAGATCTTGATATGGTTGGCGTTGAGCAACGATTGTTTCGCTTTTTGTAATTCATCATGATGGATCAAGGAAAGCGTATCTTCAATCGTTGTTTGTTCAAGCTTTGCCAACTTTTTGGCGATGGTCATAATGCCGTCATGGGAGGAAAAAGGGAAGTTCGCATCTACATCAGTAAAATGGCTGCTCATATAAGTTTGCTCTTCCACAAAGGCCGTTTTTAAGTCGAGCCAACCATTGAAGCCTAATTTTTTGGCAATCCGAATAAAAGTAGAAGGATGAACGTAGGTCTTTTCTGACAATTCCTTAATGGTTTGATCCGCCATCGCAGTCGGGTTGGCTAATAAATAATCGATCAACGATCGTTCCGCTGGTGCTAGTTTGATTTGGCGCATTTTTTCTTGTAACAACATGGTATATATGCTCCTTTTTACATTTTTTTATGATTATTTGTAAATGGTTTTTACAAAAATTCGTTTTTATTCAGTACCTAGCGAATCGTTTACATCCTAATTATTCCTTATTTGATGCTCTTTGTAAATCTTTTTTACAAAACATCTGCAAGAAGAAGCGAGATTTGCAAACGCTTTTTCTAAATATGCTATTTACATTGAATTAAATGTTTTTATGAATGATAATAAGAATGTAAATAAAATAGCAAAGGAGCAATACAATGACAAAAGGAATTAAAATTGCAACCATTGGTGGCGGCAGCAGCTATACCCCGGAGTTAATGGAAGGCTTTATCAAACGCTATGAAGAATTGCCGATTCGTGAGATTTGGCTAGTAGATATCGAAGCAGGAAAAGAAAAATTAGCAATCGTTGGTGCGATGGCACAACGGATGTGGGATGCGTCACCCTACGATGTAAAAATCCACATGACATTGGATCGAGAAGAAGCGCTAAAAGATGCTGATTTCGTTACGACCCAATTTCGAGTAGGGTTGCTGAATGCCCGCATTAAAGATGAACGAATTCCTGCTTATTATGGCATGATTGGTCAAGAAACCAACGGCCCTGGCGGAATGTTCAAAGCGTTTCGTACGGTTCCGATCATTCTTGAAATTGTTGAAGACATGAAACGTTTATGTCCGGATGCTTGGTTGATCAATTTTGCGAATCCAAGCGGCATGGTGACTGAAGCAATCGTGCGTTACGGAAAATGGGACAAAGTGATCGGGTTGTGTAATGTGCCAGTCATGGCAACCATGATTGAGCCAGCCTTGATCGGTAAAGAACCGGACGAATTGATCTACAAATTTGCAGGATTGAATCACTTCCATTGGCACAAAGTTGCTGATTCACACGGCAACGATGTAACGATGGATATTATTGATAAAATGTATGAAGAAGACAATGGCTTACCGAAGAATATCTTTGATATTCCATTTTACAAAGAACAGCTAGAACAAATGAAGATGATCCCTTGCGGTTATCATCGTTACTACTATCGTCAAGAAGAAATGCTGAATCATGCGATCGAAGAATACAAGACTGTTGGGACCCGTGCACAGCAAGTGAAACAAACCGAAGCCGAATTGTTTGAGTTGTACAAAGACCCTGAATTGGATCATAAACCTGAACAGCTGCAAAAACGTGGTGGTGCGTATTACTCAGATGCAGCGTGTGAAACGATTGCTTCCATTTATGCCAATAAAAATACCCAAATCGTTGTTTCAACAAAAAATGAAGGCGCCGTTCCAGATCTTCCTGCCGATTGCGTAGTTGAAGTAACAGCTTACGTTGGCGGACAAGGTGCTAGAAATGTTGCCTTTGGTGAGTTACCGACAGCTGAAAAAGGTTGGTTACAGGTAATGAAAGCAATGGAATTATTAACGATCGAAGCAGCTGTGACTGGGGATTACAATATCGCATTACAAGCCTTCACCATCAACCCATTGGTTCCATCAGGTGATACGGCAAAACGTGTCATGGACGAACTGTTTATTGCCCACAAAGATCACTTGCCTAAATTTAAGGAAACGATCGCACGTCTTGAAAAAGAAGGCGTAGAAGTACAAGATGAAGTAGCCCGCGAACTTGATCGCGAACTAGTTAAATAAAGAGAAAGTAGGAAAGAAACATGGCATTTAGAAAAGACTTTTTATGGGGCGGCGCAACAGCTGCCAATCAATGTGAAGGAGGCTACCAAGAAGGCGGACGTGGCTTGGCAAACGTTGACGTGGTACCGATCGGCAAAGATCGTTTTCCAGTCATTACTGGTCAAATGAAAATGTTCGATTTTGATGACGAACATTTCTACCCAGCAAAAGAAGCGATCGATATGTATCATCGCTACAAAGAAGACATCGCGCTATTTGGCGAAATGGGCTTTAAAACCTACCGTTTGTCGATCGCTTGGAGTCGGATTTTCCCTAAAGGTGATGAAACAGAACCAAATGAAGACGGCTTGAAGTTCTATGAAGATCTTTTCAAAGAATGCCACAAATATGGGATCGAACCATTAGTAACGATCACTCACTTTGATTGCCCAATGCATTTAGTTGAAAAATACGGAGCATGGCGTTCTCGTGAATTAGTCGGATTCTATGAAAACTTGTGTAACGTGATTTTCAACCGCTACAAAGGATTAGTAAAATACTGGTTGACCTTCAACGAAATCAACATGATTCTACATGCGCCATTTATGGGAGCGGGACTTTATTTTGAAGAAGGCGATAACGTTGAGCAAGTGAAATATCAAGCGGCTCACCACGAGTTGTTGGCATCCGCAATCGCAACGAAAATCGCTCACGAAGTTGATCCTGAAAACAAAGTAGGTTGTATGCTGGCTGCTGGCGCGTACTATCCATATACAAGCAAACCAGAAGATGTCTGGGAATCACGCAAAGCAGATCGCGAAAACTATTTCTTTATTGATGTTCAAGCACGTGGGGAATATCCACAATATGCGCTGAAAGAAATGGAACGCAATGGGATCGAAATCAAAATGGAAGAAGGCGACCTTGAGCTGTTGAAAGCTCACACCGTAGACTTTATTTCTTTCTCTTACTATTCTTCACGCGTATCAACAACGGACGCTGAATTGTTAGAACAAACGGCTGGCAATATTTTTGCCTCTGTGAAAAACCCATACTTGGAAGCAAGTGAGTGGGGTTGGCAAATTGATCCACTTGGTTTGCGGATTACAATGAATGACATTTATGACCGTTACCAAAAACCATTGTTTATCGTTGAAAATGGTCTAGGCGCTGTGGATACACCAGATGCAGATGGCTATGTGGAAGATGATTACCGCATCCAATATTTGGCAGAGCATATCCAAGCAATGAAAGATGCGGTTGAACAAGATGGTGTCGACTTATTGGGTTACACGACTTGGGGTTGTATCGATTTAGTTTCAGCTGGAACAGGTGAAATGAAAAAACGCTATGGTTTCATTTATGTGGACCGTGACAATGAAGGAAACGGCACCTTGAAACGAACCAAGAAAAAATCATTTGATTGGTACAAACAAGTGATTGCTTCAAATGGTGAAGATTTATCGAATAACTAATCAAAAGAAGCTGCAGTTGATCCCGTTGAGAAATCAAATGGGATCCACTGCAGTTTTTTTAAAGTCTTTTTGAAATCTTTGTAACGAATGGTTTCTTTAAGAAGAAATAGACATTCAGATATTTTGACAAGCGCCAATGTGATTGTTGTATAATGTTTATGTTGCAGCAATCACAAAAAGGTGACCTTAAGGATGACATGTTTTGTCCTCAAAATCGCCTTTCTCTGTTTTTTAAAGAACTTTTTCAATTTCTGGAATCATTTTTTGAGGATTTGTCTGGGGAGCAAAACGCTCAACGACTTTACCTTGGCGATCCACCAAGAATTTCGTGAAATTCCATTTAATGGCTTTTCCTAGCGTGCCAGGTGCTTCTTCTTCCAAATAGCGAAACAAGGGATCCGCGTCTTTTCCATTGATCACTGTTAACTTGTGCATCGGAAAGTCGACACCATAGGTGGTTCGGCAAGCGGCTGCGGCTTCTTCGGCTGACCCGACTTCTTGTTTGAACTGATCAGAAGGAAACCCTAAAACGACCAATCCTTGGTCTTTATAAGTTTCATAAAGACCTTGTAGTTCTTTGAACTGCGGGCTCAAACCACACTTCGTAGCTGTATTGACGATCACTAGCGGTTGACCTTCGTATTTTGCTAGCGAATAAGTTTCGCCATTTTCCAATGTTGCTTGATAGTCATAGATTGACATAGCAAACGCTCCTTTTAATGTAAATCGTAGTCGATAGCTTCTGAGACAAGTATAGAGCAAAGTCTTCAAAAAAACCAAGCAAACTTCTTGGCGCATTTTATTTTTTATGGAAAACAAAAAAGTCCAGCAGTCACCGAGACCGCTGGACTTTAATTATGCTTCTGGCAATACTTCGGGTTCTGTTTCTTGTGGATGAACGACAGATTTAGTTTTCCATACACCGGAGTGCCAACGATAAATCATTAAGACGCTGCGCAATGCTTCGTCAATGGCATAAGCGATCCAAACGCCGATCAAGCCGAATTTAAAGACGATCGCCAGTGAATAGGAAAACGGTAAGCTGATGACCCATAGAACAACTAGACTACAGATCAATGGGAACTTCACATCGCCACTTGCATTTAAGGAACCCACAAGGATCATATTGACTGCACGCGCCGTTTCTAAAACGATCTCTACCAAAAAGACACCTTTGGCAATCTCGATCACTTCCGCGTTGGTGGTAAAGATTCCCATGATTGGCTCAATAAACAAGTAAGTCAATAAACAGATCGTTACCGAGGCAATGATCCCGATCACCATCGTGCGCATGCCTCGCTGATGCGCGCGATCGTATTCTCCAGCACCGACATTGCGGCCAATCATGATTTGATTCCCTTGACTCAATGCGGAGGCAATCAAATAAACAAATTGGGTGATAGCTGTTACGTAAGATTTTGCAATCAAGACGCTGGCACCAAGTTGAGCCACGATCATCGTCACTACGACTTGCGCTCCTTGATAGGAAAGAGACTCGCCAGAAGAAGGCAATCCGTAAGTCAAAATGTTTTTCATCACACCCCAAGAGACATTCGAGAAACGGGCAGATAAAACAGAAAAATTCACATGCTTCTTCAGCAACATTGCGGCAATTATTAAACCAATCGAATTACCAAAGACGCTAGAAAATGCCAATCCGGTCACACCAAAATTCGGTAAACCAAAGGGGCTATATAAGACAAAGTAATTCCCAATGACGGCTAGGATACTAGCAAACATCGGCACCAATAACGCAGGTTTTGTGAAACTGTGGCTACGCATGACAGCAATTATGACCGCCGTGATCGATGAAAGGAACAGACTTCCCCCATACACTTGTAAGTATCCATGACCTAAAGCAACTAATTCAGCATCCAATCCCATGAAACGAAGGA
Source organism: Enterococcus sp. AZ179 (assembly GCF_050498885.1). NCBI lineage: Bacteria > Bacillati > Bacillota > Bacilli > Lactobacillales > Enterococcaceae > Enterococcus > Enterococcus sp. AZ179. The sequence goes on from NZ_JBMHEO010000001.1 coordinate 3,118,180, forward strand.
GATAGGTTGAGCCGAAAAGGAACATTAAGCTGATCAAAATCCCGATGAACAATGAGCCAAAAAGAGCGGTATTGATGACTTTCGGTATCTGGTCGCGTTTTTTCGCACCAATCAATTGTGCGATAATGATCTGAGTACCCACGGTGATGAAACCGTAAATAAAGACCGTTAAATTCAATAGTTGATTGGCAGCACTGACGGCCGCTACTGCTGGCTCGGAGTAATGAGAAATCATCCAAACGTTGACATTCCCAATAACGACCCGCAAAAATAGCTCAACAAAAATCGGCCAGCTGAGGAAAAGCAGTTCACGGTCTGATTTTCCTAAAAGTTTTTTCTTATTCAATTGTAAGGACTCCTTATTTTCTATATAATAGACGTATCGTGAAAATTTTACAAAAATTGAAAAGAAAGTCAATGTAATTTTCAAAAGTAAAAGCAGGAATATCTTATTATTTTTTGTAAGCAGATGAGTTGAAAGAATTTGCTTTTGAAAGTAAAGTATGGGTAGTCCAAATTGGAGGGAAATATATGTATGATGTAATTATCATCGGCGCAGGCCCTGCGGGGATGACAGCAGCGCTTTATGCGTCAAGATCGAATTTATCAGTACTAATGATTGAACGAGGCGCACCTGGCGGTCAAATGAACAATACGGCTGAAGTTGAAAACTACCCAGGATACGAATCAATCTTAGGCCCTGAATTAGCATTTAAAATGTATGAAGGTGCCATTAAATTTGGTGTTGAAAATGCCTATGGGATCGTTCAGAGCATCACGGATCAAGGTGAATTCAAAGAAGTTGCCACCGAAGACAAAACCTATCAAGGGAAAACAATCATCATTGCCACAGGATGCGTACATAGAAAGTTAGGCGTCAAAGGCGAAGAAGAATTCGCGGGACGCGGTGTTTCATACTGTGCGGTTTGTGACGGTGCCTTTTTCCGTAACAAACGCTTGATTGTTGTTGGCGGAGGCGACTCGGCAGTCGAAGAAGCTATCTACTTAACACAATTTGCTTCCGAAGTAACGATCGTTCACCGTCGTGACGAATTACGAGCACAAAAAATCATTCAAGATCGCGCATTTGCCAACGAGAAAATCTCTTTTATTTGGGATTCTGTTGTTGAAGAAATCAAAGGCAATGAGATGGTCGTGACTGGCGTGCAAATCAGAAACGTAAAAACGGATGAAGTGACAGAAGAAGCTGCTGGCGGTGTCTTTATCTATGTTGGTTTAGATCCGTTGACAGAACCATTCAAAGCCAGCGGTATCACGAATGATGCTGGCTGGATTTTAACCAATGAGCAGATGGAAACTTCAATTCCTGGTGTTTACGCGGTTGGCGATGTTCGTGAAAAAGGCTTGCGTCAAATCACGACGGCAGTCGGCGATGGCAGTATTGCTGGTCAACAAGTGTTTGATTTTATTGAAACACAAAAGGATGCTCAATTAACGAAATAGTTTAATGGAATCAGCTGTTATTTTTAAAGTGTCAATCACTTTTGATAGCAGCTGTTTTTATTTTTCGTTTGGTTATTCTTTGAGAAATCTGTAAGTAGTGTTATACTAATTTTAGAGCATTTTAACGGAAAAAGGAGAGGTTATTTTATGGCATGGGAACAAACATTTAATCAATGGAAAAACAGTGAACACTTAGATCCACAATTAAAAGAACAATTGACCGCATTAGAAGCAGATCCTGCGATGTTAGAAGACGCTTTTTATATGCCTTTGGAATTTGGAACTGCCGGTATGCGAGGAATTTTAGGACCTGGTATCAATCGGATGAATATTTATACGATTCGTCAAGCAACCGAAGGATTGGCTCGCTTTATGGATACACAAGATCCTGAAACAAGACGTCGTGGCGTAGCGATCGCCTATGATTCCCGTCATTTTTCACCAGAGTTCGCGATGGAAGCGGCAAAAACATTGGCAAAACACGATATTCCAGCCTTCGTCTTTGAAAGCTTACGTCCGACGCCAGAATTATCTTTTGCTGTGCGTTACTTAAAAACCTTTACTGGAATCATGATCACAGCTTCTCACAATCCAGCCGAATACAATGGCTACAAAGTATATGGGGAAGATGGTGGACAAATGCCACCAGCAGATGCGGATGCATTGACAAAATTCGTTCGGGAAATTGAAAATCCGTTAGAGATCCCTGTTTTAAGTGAAGAAGAAGCCAAAAACAGCGGCTTGATCTCTATTATTGGCGAAGAAATCGATACTGCCTATCTGAAAGAGATCAAAGAAGTCACGATCGATCAAGAATTGATCGATACGGTGGGCAAAGATTTGAAACTTGTCTATACACCACTTCACGGAACAGGGCGGATGCTTGGGGAGAAAGCGTTGAAACAAGCTGGTTTCCAACAATTCATTATTGAACCTTCTCAAGCGGTTGCTGATCCAAATTTCAGTACAGTAAAATCACCGAATCCAGAAGAGCACTCTGCCTTTGAATATGCGATTGCTTTAGGAGAAAAAGAAGGTGCTGACCTGTTGATCGCAACAGATCCAGATGCCGATCGCTTAGGAGCTGCAGTAAGAATGCCAGATGGCAACTACCAAGTGTTGACAGGTAATCAGTTAGGCGCATTGATGATCCGTTACATTTTAGAAGCCCATAAAACAGCTGGGACATTGCCAGAAAATGCAGCAGTCTTAAAATCGATCGTTTCTAGTGAATTGCCAACAGCGATCGCTAAATCCTACGATGTGGATATGATCAATGTATTGACCGGCTTTAAATTTATTGCCGAAAAAATCCAACAATTTGAAAAAGACCATTCTCAAACCTTTATGTTTGGCTTTGAAGAAAGCTATGGCTACTTAGTAAAACCATTCGTACGGGACAAGGACGCGATCCAAGCGCTCGTTTTATTAGCAGAAGTGGCTGCTTTTTACAAACAATCAAACAAAACATTGTATGACGGTCTGCAAGATATTTTTGAAGAGTACGGTTATTATGCAGAAAAAACGATTTCTGTAACGATGAGCGGCATGGAAGGGGCAACTAAGATTGCTGCCTTGATGAAGACTTTCCGTGAAAAAGCACCTTCTGTCTTCGCAGGAACCCCTGTCGTACAAACAGAAGACTTTAAACTTTTGACTCGTGTGGGCTTAGATGGTCACCAACAAAAAATGACCACACCGCCTTCTGATGTTTTGAAATACACCTTGGAAGATGAAAGCTGGATTGCGGTTCGTCCTTCTGGGACCGAACCGAAAATCAAGTTTTATATTGGTGTAAAAGGCGAAACGGCAGAAGCAGCAGAACAAAAAATTGCTGATCTGCAAGCAGCGATTGAAGAAATCACAGGTGAATAAAGTCATCTGCTGCCTTCATAATCAAAAAATTGCAATTTGACTGAATGATCCGAGTGGTAGAAAAAGAAGCATTTGTTTCCCTCAACGAACAGTTGTTGAGGGACCTAAGCTTCTAAAGGGAATTTTCTGACACTTGGATCTATTCTTGTCTTTTATTTAATTACTTCTCCTTGTTTGGCGGCCGCTGATTGACAAGCCGTCTATCAAGGGCTAAAATGCAAAAGGAAATAAGAGAGGATGTGGCGCGATGACTCCGCCTAAATTAGAGGAAATTCAGCAAGTAACGCAGATTTTTAAGATGCTTAGTGATCCGACCAGATTAAAAATTTTGTTGTCCCTTCAAGAGGGTGAACGCAATGTCACTTCAATCGCGGAACAAGTACATATGGAACAATCAGCAGTCTCTCATCAGTTGAAACTATTGAAAGATAATCGGATCGTAAAGTCGGAAAGACAAGGAAAAACCATCCTTTATAGTCTTGATGACAAACATGTTGTGGATATTTTGCAAAAAACATTCGAACATATCCATCACCGTTAAAACTAGGGCGAGAATTTCTCAAAAGTCCTAGTTTTTTCTTATTGTTTTTGGTATGCTAGTGGAAATATTAAAATTAGATGAACGGTTTTTAATAACGTTTTCAGTTAGGGGGCATTATGGGTAAGCAATTGAACATTGGATTATTAGGAATGGGTGTTGTTGGCAGCGGGGTATGCCAAGTGTTGGCAGAGCAAAAAGAAGCCATTCTGGCACGCACAGGAGTCAGTGTGCAAATCACGAAAGCATTAGCTTCGCCTTATGAGGATAAGTCTGCGTTAGCAGCTAAGTATGGGTTTGCTTTGACGAATGAGGCAAATGAGTTGTTTGAAGATGAGACCATCGACGTAATTGTGGAATTGATCGGGAAGATCGATCCGGCAAAAGCGTTTATTTCAGCTGCTTTAGAAAATAAAAAGCATGTTGTGACGGCAAATAAAGATTTGATTGCCACCCATGGACCTGAACTGCTGGCAATTGCTGAAAAAGCCGGTGTTTCTCTTTATTATGAAGCCAGTGTGGGGGGAGGAATTCCGATTTTGCGCACATTGAGCACCCACTATCTACCTGATACCATCACAGGAATTTTTGGTATCGTCAATGGGACGACCAATTACATGTTGACGAAAATGACGGAAGATGGCCTGACCTATGAAGATGCGTTGTCGCAAGCTCAAGCAAAAGGCTTTGCCGAATCAGATCCTACCAATGATGTTGACGGTATCGATGCGGCTTATAAAATGGTGATCCTGACCAAATTTGCTTTTGGGAAAACAATCGACGTTGCTGATGTTGCAACAAAAGGTATTCGCGGATTAGCTGTAGAAGATATTAAGCAGGCACAAGCTTTTGGCTATGAAGTGAAATTGATTGGCGCAGCTCAAAAGACTGATGACGGTTCCCTTACTGTATCGGTTGGACCGGTGTTAGTACCAAAAAACCACGCCTTGGCGACGATCCAAAATGAGTTCAATGGTATTTTTATCGAGAGCGAAGGAATTGATCAGTCGATGGTTTATGGACCAGGGGCTGGATCGCGGCCGACAGCCACTAGTGTGGTTGCCGATTTGACGGTATTGGCTAAAAACAAAACATTCGGGATCGTTGAACCTTTTTTAACCTTTGAAAAAGAAACAGCATTGGCTTCGGTACAAGAAGTTCCTGTGCAACACTATGTTTCCTTTTCAAGTAAAGACCTTAATGCAGCTTCTTTCCCAGAATGGTTTGAATCAAAGCACACAGCATTTGATGAAGCAAGCCAACGAATAGCTGGAATCACGAAGCCAATCAGTGAAAAGGAACTAACAGTAGCACTCAAGGCATACGCGAATACGCAAAACGTGCAAATAATGAAAGTGATGGAGGAATAAACATGTATCAAGGATTATTGCATCAATACAAAGAATATCTCCCAGTTAATGAAAATACCCCAGCATTGTCGCTGGCTGAAGGAAATACACCTCTGATTCCATTACCAAGTCTTTCAAATGAATTAGGGATCCAATTGTATGGAAAATACGAAGGCCTGAATCCGACAGGCTCATTTAAAGACCGCGGCATGGTGATGGCGGTGGCAAAAGCGGTGGAAGAAGGCGCGAAAGCGATCGTTTGTGCCTCGACAGGAAATACTAGTGCAGCCGCAGCCGCTTATGCGACCAGAGCAGGAATCAAAGCTTATGTCGTCATTCCAGAGGGCAAGATCGCTATGGGGAAACTGGCGCAAGCGATCGTTTATGGAGCGGACATCATTTCGATTCCAGGAAACTTTGATGAAGCGTTAAAAGCAGTCCGGGATATTGCGAAAACAGAAGCTGTGGCATTAGTGAACTCTGTCAATCCTTATCGTTTAGAAGGACAAAAAACAGCTGCCTTTGAAGTATGCGAACAGCTAGGACAGGCGCCTGATGTTCTTGCAATTCCAGTTGGTAATGCTGGGAATATCTCGGCTTATTGGAAAGGATTCAAAGAATGGCATGAGAAAAAAGGCACCACGTTGCCAAGAATGCATGGGTTTGAGGCAGAAGGTGCGGCTGCCATCGTTCGTGGGGAAGTCATTGAACAGCCGGAAACCATCGCTACAGCGATTCGTATCGGCAATCCAGCCAGCTGGCAGTTGGCAGAAGCCGCTCGTGATGAATCAAAAGGATACATCGATGCAGTAACCGATGAGGAAATTTTGAATGCGTATCGTAAAATTGCTGCGCAAGATGGTGTGTTTATTGAACCAGGCTCTGCTGCCTCGCTTGCTGGTGTCATCCAGCACGTGAAAGCAGGAAAAATCAAATCAGGTGAAACTGTCGTTGCTGTCTTTACTGGAAACGGGCTGAAAGATCCTGATACAGCAATTAAAGCAACGGAAGTAACCATCAATAAAATGAGTGATTTAGAAGAAATGCGTCAGCATCTTCGTGAAGGAGTTGCCAATCTATGAAGATCCGCGTTCCTGCAACCAGTGCGAATTTAGGGCCTGGCTTTGATTCCTGCGGGATTGCCCTGTCAAAGTATTTGTTCATCGAAGTTTTAAAAGAAAACGATACATGGGAAATCATCCATGAGCTAGGCTCAGAGATCCCAAACGATGAAACTAACTTACTTTTGCGTGTGGCACTAAAATTAGCACCAGACATGAAACCCCTGAAGATCCGTATGAGTTCGGATATTCCTTTGGCACGAGGCTTAGGCAGTAGTTCCTCGGTGATCGTCGCTGGTATTGAACTAGCCAACCGAATGGCCCACATGAATCTGAGTGCAGCACAAAAGCTTGAGATCGCAACTGCCATTGAAGGGCATCCTGACAATGTTGGACCAGCGATCTATGGAGATTTTGCAGTTGCTGCTTATGACCATCAGCACAAGCATACGTATTTAGTAAAGCATCATTTTCCAGAGTGCGAGATCATTGCCTATATTCCTCATGAAGAACTTTTGACTGAAGAAAGTCGTCAAGTCTTGCCGCAAACACTTTCTCACGAGCAAGCAGTTGAGGCCAGTGCGATCGCCAACGTGATGATCGCAGCGGTCATCAATGGCAATCTGCCTCTTGCAGGGAAATTGATGCAGCAGGATCGCTTTCATGAAGCCTATCGGGAAAAGCTTGTGCCACACTTGTCGACCATTCGCCAGATTTGCGAAGAAGAAGGCGGCTATGGCTGTTTCTTAAGCGGCGCTGGACCAACGGTCTTAGCGATCGTCCCAGAGGAACGGGCAGAACGAATCTCAAAACTTTTACATGCCTTGGAGAGCAATGCGTATATCGAACAATTACAAATCGATCGTGAAGGGCTGCAAGTTTTTTAAAAAACTTTGAAATGATAGATATTCTAAAAAAGATGAGCAGACGGCAGTCTGTTCATCTTTTTTTATTGCGTTATCGTTATCAGTCTTTTGTCTCTGAAGTGTAATAGCTATGGTCTTCTAAGTTTAATGCATTTAAAATCATTGAGGCGGTTTCTTCGATGGAAAGGGAAGCGACATTGATCACGACACAACCTAATTTCTCATAAAGATCATTAGCAAACGTCAGCTCCGCTTTGATTTTTTCAATATCGGAATATGCAGAGTCAGGGTTCAGGCCGTAAGAACGCATCCGTTCTTTGCGGATACTGTTTAACACATTCGGATCGTTTGTTAACCCGACGATTTTTTTCGGATCGATTTCCCAGAGCTGTTTCGGGATGTGGGCTTGTGGAACCAAAGGCAAATTAGCGACTTTTAAGTTTTTGTTCGCTAAAAATAGACTCAACGGTGTTTTTGAGGTTCGAGAAACCCCTAGTAACACGACATCTGCTTCCAAGAAGCCACGAGGGTCTTTTCCGTCATCGTACATGACCGCAAATTCCATGGCTTTGATGCGTTTGAAATAATTTTCGTTCAGGTGGTGCAAAGCCCCTGGCTCTCGTGAAGGTGCTACTCCAGTGCGGCGTGCCACTTCACTGACAGGCGGTGTTAATACGTCGAAATGATAGAGATCCGCTTCTTCACAAAAATGATTCGTCAAATCCACGAGTTCTTCTTTGATCAAAGTGTGAAGAATAATGGCATTGTGTTTCTTAGCATCTGATAATGCTTTGATCAAGTGCTCTTTCGTGTGGATAAATGTGCGTCTAAAAAGGTTAAATTCGACGCTGGGGTACTGTGCCATTGTCGCTTGGGCAAGCTTCGATGCTGTTTCACCGGCAGAGTCCGACAAAACGAACATCGTCACTGCAGCACTGGTTTGCAATTTTTCTTGCAAGTCTAGTTGTTCTGGTTCATTTGGCTTCATAAGAAAAATCCTCTCTTGCTTTTTTATTGATTTCATTATACCATACTTAAGATTGATAGAATCGGAATGATTTTGATTTATCAGGAGGGTCTACGATGAAAAATCAAACGCTCATAGAGCATGCCATGACAACGTTGAAAGAAAATGGCTTTAAAAATACGAAAAAAAGAGAAGCGATCATTACCTATTTAGTGAAACGCAATCGCTATTTACCGGCAAAAGAAATTCACGAATACATGTCGGAAAAGTACCCTGGCTTGAGTTATGATACGATCTACCGGAATTTGCACGATTTTTCTGAGATCGGTATTTTAGAAGAAACAGAACTGAACGGTGAGATGAAGTTTCGCTATAACTGTTGTGCAGAATTAGAAGACCATCATCACCATCACTTTATTTGCACGGTTTGTGGCAAAACAAAAGAACTGCATATTTGCCCAATGGACTTCTTTCAAGAACAGCTTCCCGGTTGTTTGATCGAGGGTCATCGCTTCGAGATTTTGGGTCGTTGTGAAGAATGTCAATGAAAACCCAAACAAACTTGACAGTATCGAAGACTTTTTTAACAGAATGCCTTGACACTTTTTCAGGGGTTAGCTATAATTTTTAAAGGACAGTCGTGTTTTTTGGGATTTTATTTCAATAACAACTACGGTTACTTTTTAAGCTCGGAGGGAGGGAATTTACATGTCAAAAACAGTCGTTCGCAAAAACGAATCACTTGACGATGCTCTTCGTCGCTTCAAACGTTCCGTGTCAAAAGCGGGTACTTTACAGGAATCTCGTAAACGTGAATTTTACGAAAAACCTAGCGTAAAGCGTAAGAAAAAATCTGAAGCAGCTAGAAAACGCAAAAAATTCTAATTTTCTACTGTTTTGAGAATTGGAGCTGGTAGTGTGACACTACTAAGTACACTGAATGATGACATGAAGACAGCGATGAAAGCCAAAGACAAGGAAACCTTGCAGGTGATCCGCATGTTGAAAGCATCAATTCAAAATGAGCAGATCAAAAAAGGTTCTGACTTGAATGAAGAAGAAGAGTTGACCGTTTTATCTCGTGAGATGAAGCAACGTCGGGACTCTTTACATGAGTTTGAGAAAGCTGACCGAAATGATCTAGCTGAGAAAGTCAAAGTTGAAATTGCAGTTGTTGAAAAATATTTGCCAGCACAACTTGATGAAGCGGAAATCCGCCAAATCGTTGCTGGAGCGATTGAAAAGACTGGTGCTTCTTCTTCCAAAGAATTTGGAAAAGTGATGGGTGCTGTAATGCCGCAAGTCAAAGGCAAAGCAGACGGCAATCAAGTCAATGCGATCGTTAAAGAATTATTGGATCAAATGTAAGCTCACGCCGCGAGTATGGATGACATGCTCGCGGCTTTTTTTCTGATTTCAAAAACTTAAAAAAAGCATAAGGACAAAAAGGAAACTACCCTTGGACTTTATAAGTAATTTTTCTTTTTTGCATCTTATGTTATTATTAATAAGAACGCCAAAAAAGGAGCTGTAACATATTTGACAGACAAAACTATGACGATCGAGATAACACTTAGTGAGAACGATGACGTTCGTTTACTCTTAGGTGCTCACGATAAGAACATTAAAATCATTGAAGACTCGACGGGGACGGTCATTCACACTCGTGGGGAGCTGATCCAAATCGTCGGCGAAGCGGAAGCTACAGAAAAAGCACAATCCGTGATCCGAGCGTTGCAAGAGTTGATCAAACGAGGCATCAATATCAGTACTCCTGATGTGATCACAGCTTTGAACATGGTAAACAAAGGCAGTCTTGATTATTTCAAAGATATGTATGAAGAAGAAATCATCAAGGACCGTAATGGGAAACCGATTCGGGCAAAAAATGCCGGTCAAAAGAAATATATCGAAGCTGTCCGTAAACATGATGTGGTCTTTGGGGTCGGACCAGCCGGAACCGGAAAAACCTTTCTGGCCGTCGTAATGGCGATCGCTGCTTTAAAGAAAGGTCAAGTGCAAAAGATTATTTTGACACGGCCCGCGGTTGAAGCAGGAGAGAACCTTGGCTTTCTGCCAGGCGATTTGAAAGAAAAAGTCGATCCTTACTTACGCCCCGTTTATGATGCGTTGTATCAAATTTTTGGGATGGATCATACGAACCGTCTGATGGAACGAGGCGTCATTGAGATCGCACCATTGGCATATATGCGTGGACGTACGCTAGAAGATGCCTTTGTCATTTTAGATGAAGCGCAAAATACGACGATCGCTCAAATGAAAATGTTTCTGACGCGTTTAGGATTCAACTCCAAAATGATCGTCAATGGCGATACGAGTCAGATCGACTTGCCAAAAGGGACTTTAAGCGGTTTGATCCATGCGGAGCGAACGTTGCAGGAGATCCCTAAAATTGCTTTTGCTAATTTTGAAGCAGGAGATGTGGTGCGGCACCCAGTTGTGGCCGATATCATTCGAGCTTATGAAGAAGCAGATCTTAAAGACAAGCGCTGATCGTCTTTCAGGAGGAGAACTATGATCATTCAACCACTACGGAAACTTAGAGAAAGACTCGGGAAGTTTTATTTACCAGTTTTGATGTTTCTCTTCTTTCTTTTTTCGATTGGTATCATGTACACCAGTGTCAAACAGAATAATGTCGATTATAGTGAAGGCCAGGTGGCGGAAGAAAACATTCGTGCCAATAAAACGATCGAAAACACTACTGCAACGGAACAAAAACGCAAATTGGCAGCAGAAGCGGTTCCGCCAGAGTACACCTATCAGGATACTCTAGCGCAGACACAGCACGATCGCATCGACCACCTTTTTGACTTAGTTGATTCAGTCAAAAAATCAACGGATGAGACACATGCAAAAGAAGTTGCTGAGGCGGATGAGGATGAAAATATCCCTAAACCGAGTACGGATGAATACATTGCAGCCTTAAAAAAAGAGTTTGAAAAAATGAGTGATGATGAACTCGATTTCTATCAGTCATTGACGAATAATTTTTTGTCGACATTGTTTTCATTAAGTACCGATGAATTGAATACGGTACGAACCTATGCGTTGCAGCTAGTAGACGAGCAAATGGCCAAACAGATCCGTCAAACAGAACTCAGTACTTTCCGCTCAGAGGCGGAAGACAAGATCCAATTTCTAGATGTTACTTCGGATATGGCGTCCGTTTTACGCTTCATTGTCAATCAAGGAATCGTCGTCAATGATATTCCCAATGAAAAGCGGACGGAAGAAGCGAGACAAACCGCCATGGATGCTGTTCCACCGGTAATGATCTATCAAGGGGAGATCATTGTTCGTGAAGGATCACAGATCGATGCCAACGCATTGGAAAAGCTGCAGCTTTTAGGAATGACCAATCAGACCTTCTCAGTTTTTCCATTAATCGCCTTAGTTTTAGCGACCTGCTTACAAATGCTTATGCTGTTTTATTATACAAGACAGACAAAAGATGTTGAAAAGCGAATGAACGCCGTCACTTTTTATATTTTGGCGATGGCATTCAGTATCTTGATCATGAAATTTTTCCAACTGTTCCAATCAGAATTAGTGACCTTTATTCCGCTCTTTTTCCCAGCAGCCTTTACACCGCTGATTCTAAGCATTTTCTCCAGCAGACGTTTAGGGATATTAGCCGCGATTTTCCAAGTGGTCAGTGCACTCTTCATTTACTTTGATTCCAGTGGGACCAACTTGTTGACGACTGTTTTAGTGACCTACCTTTTCTCTGGTTTAATGGGGACGATGATCAAACGAGCACGTATTGCCAGTCAAGGGAAAATCGCAGTCATGTGGGTGATCGTTTTCCCATTACTCTTAAGCATCATGCTGGTCATTTTCCAAGGAATGGATTTGGCCCGCGGCAACACATGGACAACGCTCGTCTGCGGATTGGCCGGCTCGCTTCTTAGCTATTTGCTGACGATGGGGCTGCATCCATATATCGAATTATTGGTAACGGATGAAAGTATGATCGTGTTGAATGAATTGAGTAACCCGAACCACCCGTTATTGAAGCAGTTGCTGGAAGAAGCACCAGGGACCTATCATCACAGTATGATGGTTGCTAATCTTAGCGCCAATGCTGTCGCCGAGATCGGTGGGCAAAGCTTACTGACCCGCGTGGCTTGTTATTACCATGATATTGGCAAAGTCAAACATGCCAATTTCTTCGTAGAAAATTTACCTGCTGGTGCCGAAAACCCGCATAATTTTTTGCTGCCGGAAGACAGCAAACAAATCATCTTCGGACACGTGATCGACGGAGCGGAAATTCTCGAAGAAGCCAAAATGCCGCGGATGGTGATCGATATTTGCCGTCAACACCATGGCACAACTCTGATGCGTTATTTCTATGTAAAAGCTCAAGAGCGTAATCCCGAGGTGACGGAAGAAGATTTCCGTTATCCTGGGCCAAAACCGCAGACACGAGAAGCGGGTGTCGTGAGTATCGCTGACAGTTGTGAAGCAGCTGTTCGAGCGATGGAAAATCCGACCAATCAAAAAATTCAAGAATTTGTTGCGAATCTCATCAATGATCGGATCTTAGACGGTCAATTAGATGAAACGGGACTAACGTTGAAAGAAATCCGGATGATTGAAAAATCACTGGTCAACGGACTATGCAGTACCTTCCATTCACGGATCAAATACCCAAAAATGAAATCGGAAGCAGAGAAAATGAAAGAAGAACAAGAAAGAAGAGAGCGCTAATGGAGATTACCTTTTTAGATGAGACAAATTCAGTGGGGGAAACGAAGATCAAAGAGATCGAAGGACTTCTGCAATTTGCTGCAGGACATTTAGACCTTCCAGCGGATACGGAAATGTCCGTCACGTTTATGGACAATGCAGCCATCCAAGAAATCAATCGGGAGTATCGCGGCAAAGATATGCCGACAGATGTCATCAGTTTTGCCTTCGAAGAAGAAACGGCGGAGGAGATGCCGATTATTTTTGACGAAGCCCTTGAAGAGATGCCTCGTGATCTAGGAGACATTATGATCTCCATTGAACGGGCAAAGGAACAAGCTGCTGAATATGGGCATACTTATGATCGGGAACTTGGTTTCTTGGCGTTGCATGGTTTTTTGCATATCAACGGCTATGATCATATGACACCAGAAGATGAAAAGGAAATGTTTGGATTGCAAAAGGAAATACTGGATGCCTATGGACTCAAAAGATAAGAATATTGGGAAAAATAAACAGTTTATCTCGTCAATCGAATTTGCTTTCACCGGTATAAAAACCGTCTTTAAAGAGGAACGTAATATGCGTAAACATGTTGGGTTAGGAATCGTTGCGATCATTGCAGGCTTTATTTTCCGTTTGAGTCAAATGGAATGGCTCTGGTTGCTGCTAGCTGTTTTCTTAGTCTGGATCGTTGAGATCATCAACACCGTCTTTGAAAACGTCGTAGATATGTTTACAGATTTCCATTTCCATCCTATCGGAAAAAAAATCAAAGATATGGCAGCTGGTGCCGTGCTGATGACTGCAGTTTTTGCATTAGTCGTCGCCGCGATCATCTTCTTGCCAAAATTGCTGCAGCTCTTCTGATGCGCACCAAAACACAAGATAAAGGGGAACAACAATGACAACACACAAATCAGGCTTCGTTGCGATCGTCGGGCGGCCAAATGTTGGGAAATCAACACTACTAAATCGAGTCGTAGGACAAAAAATCGCGATCATGAGTGACAAAGCGCAAACGACCCGTAACAAAATCCAAGGGGTCTACACGACGGATGACGCACAGCTGATCTTTATCGATACACCAGGGATCCACAAACCCAAACACCGTTTAGGCGATTTTATGGTGGAAACCGCCTATAGTGCACTGCGAGAAGTTGACGTGACGCTATTTATGATCAGTGCCGATCAAAAGCGCGGCAAGGGTGATGATTTTATCATCGAACGGTTGCGTCAAAGCCAGACGCCAGTTTTCCTGGTGATCAATAAAATTGATAAAGTCCATCCGGATGCTTTATTGGCAATCATTGAAGATTACTCCTCACAAATGGACTTTGCTGAGATCGTACCGATTTCTGCAACGGAAGGCAATAATTTCGAAACGCTAATGAAACTATTGGTCGATGAAATGCCTGAAGGTCCTCAGTATTTCCCAGAAGATCAAATCACTGATCATCCGGAATACTTTATCGTTTCCGAGTTGGTACGGGAAAAAGTCTTGCTGCTGACCAGAGATGAAGTGCCTCACTCGGTAGCGGTCGTCGTTGACTCCATGAAACGAGATCATAATGACAAGGTGCATATTCAAGCGACGATCATTGTCGAACGTGACAGCCAAAAAGGCATTATCATCGGTAAAGGCGGTAAAATGCTGAAGCAGATCGGGACGAAAGCCCGTCTAGATATTGAACACTTACTAGATGACAAAGTCTTCTTGGAATTATGGGTGAAAGTTCAAAAAGATTGGCGCGACAAGCAAACCTTCTTAACGGATTACGGCTATCGTAAAGATGAGTATTAAGGAAAGGCAGATCCATCACGGTCTGCTTTAAAGAGGAAAAACTGATGCAGTTAGCGAACTGGATCAGTTTTTTTCAAGAAATGAGGTGCGACGATGAATCTTGTTGAAACAAAAGGAATTTTGCTTTTTTCAAAGGACCATAAAGAAAAAGACAAGCTAGTCAAAATCTTTACGGAATCTGCCGGGAAGCAAATGTTTTATGTCAAGGGTGCTCATCGGAAAAATAACCCCTTGGCACCAGCGTTGCTCTCCTATACTGAAGCCACCTACATGGGAACCATCAAAACGGAAGGCTTGTCCTTTTTAAACAATGCCAAAGACATCCATCCTTTTCGTACGATCCAAAGTGATATTTTTATTGCTGGTTATGCAACCTACTTGTTGAATTTGGCTGATTCTGCTATCGATGATCGGGTCTATGACCCACATCTATACCAATTTTTACATGAGGCATTGCACTTAATGGATCAAGGGAACGACGCAGAGATCATCACCAATATCTTTGAGATCCAGATTTTGCATCGTTTCGGGATCACCCCGAATTGGACCCATTGTGCCATCTGCGGAAAAACCGACGGTCGGTTTGACTATTCCTCAAAATATAGTGGCATTTTATGCGAACAACACTGGGGGATGGACGAACGTCGCTATCATGCGGATTCTCGTGCGATCCATTTTATTCGCTTATTTTCGCAAATATCCTATGAGCAGATTGCTTCGATCAAATTAAAGCCAGAAACGAAAACAGCGATTCGACAAGTGATCGATCTATTGTATGATGAATATGTGGGCATTCATTTAAAAAGTAAGAAGTTTATCGATCAGATGGGGCAATGGCAAGACGTTTTAAAACCGAAAAATCAATGATAGAGTTGGCGAAACTTCAATGGAGTTAGGCCGACTCTTTTTTTGAATAATGCGGTAAAGTGACTTGCATCTTGAAACCCCACGGCGAAGGCGGCTTGTTGAATGGGCAGATCCGGCTGTGCCACCAAAAGCTCTTTGGCACGAGCCATGCGATAGTTTAATAAGTATTGGGCGGTGGATTGTCCTAAAAAACGCTGGAACAACCGAGAGAGATATTGAGGAGAAACATAGACTAAACCAGCCAAGTCTTTGATCGTGATCGCCTGATCATAATTGGTTTCGATTTCTTGTATAACAGGGACCAGATATTGTTGAAACAAGAGGTGTTTTTCGGTTGGATTCCCAGAGCGCTCTTGCATGATCGCCAGCAAAAAACGATAACACTCACTAGAAGCCCGTAACGGATCCCAGCTTATTTTTTGGTCTTCTTTAATGCGTTGTTTGATCCAAGTCATATAGGAAAAAGTTTCAGACTCTTCAACTAAAAGATAAGGTTGACTTGTAAATTGTTTTAATATCTCAGCTGCCAAAGGTCCTTGAAAGGTAGCAAAGGAGGTTTTCCAATCTGACAAGGGATAGTAGCGATGAGGAGTGAAAGGGAAAATCAAGATGCCTTCACTGGGACGTAAAATAAAGGATTCTTGACCAAAGGTGACGCGACCTTCTCCTTGTTCTGTCTGCAGCCAATGAAAGTAAGGGTAGCCATCGAGACGAACAACGTCATCTTGTGGCCAATCGTTTCCGATACTTTCAAGCGACAAAGGCAACTGCTGGTTTGTTTGATAAAAATAAATAGGCATGTTCAACCTCCATGTTTCGAAAAGTTATAAAATAGTGTTTCATGTATTATACTACAACAAAATGAAAAGCCTTACAATAAGAGAGTAGAAATCATTTTATTTTAAAGGAGCGTTCACTTATATGACAAAATTTTTTGATCGAATTCTATTCGGCGGCGATTATAATCCAAATCAGTGGCCGAAAGAGATTTGGGAAGAAGACATTCGGATCTTTAAAAAAGCAAGTATCAATAGCGCGACCGTCAATGTTTTTTCATGGGCAAAGATCCAACCCTCTGAAAATTGTTATGATTTTGAGGAATTGGATCAAATCATCGAAAAATTAAGTACGGAGGGCTTCGACATCGTCTTAGCCACTTCCACAGCCGCTTTGCCAGCTTGGATGTTTAAGAAGTATCCGGAAGTCGCTCGCACCGATTATGATGGACGCCATCATAAGTTTGGGCAACGGCATAATGCCTGTCCCAATAGTTTGGTTTATCAAAAATACGCAGAACGTCTGGCAACGAAATTAGCCGAACGTTACGGCGAAAATCCACAAGTGACTTGTT
Organism: Enterococcus sp. AZ179; assembly: GCF_050498885.1. Taxonomy (NCBI): domain Bacteria; kingdom Bacillati; phylum Bacillota; class Bacilli; order Lactobacillales; family Enterococcaceae; genus Enterococcus; species Enterococcus sp. AZ179. Next base: position 3,135,038 of record NZ_JBMHEO010000001.1, read on the forward strand.
GGCACATCAATAATGAATACGGCGGCGAATGTTATTGCGAGAACTGTGAAAAAGCGTTTCGTGTTTGGCTAAAGGATAAATATCAAACGATCGAAGCACTGAATAAAGCCTGGAATATGGAATTTTGGGGTCATACTGTATATGAATGGGATGAAATCGTTCTGCCAAATGCGCTGTCAGAAGGAATCGGCTATGACAAGACGGCATTTGCAGGAATTTCTATTGACTACCGACGCTTCAACTCGGATAGCCTTTTAAAAAACTATATGATGGAGCGGGACGCTATTCGGAAAATCGATCCCACGACACCGATTACAACGAATTTGATGGGAACCTTTAAAGGACTGGATTATTTCAAGTGGGCGAAGGAAATGGACCTTATTTCGTGGGATAATTATCCAGCGTATAATACGCCATGGAGTTTAGTAGCCATGACACATGATCTAATGCGCGGCTTGAAACAACAGCCCTTTATGCTGATGGAACAAACACCCTCCCAACAAAACTGGCAACCCTATAACTCATTAAAAAAACCGGGACAAATGCGGGCGCAAAGCTACCAAACGATCGCTCATGGGGCGGACACGATCCAATATTTCCAATTGCGACGTTCCATCGGTGCTTGTGAGAAATTCCATGGAGCTGTTATCGAACATGTCGGTCATGAAGACACGCGAGTTTTCCGAGAAACGGCAGCTCTTGGTGCTGAATTAGCGCAGCTTTCAGACATTATTGGGACGCAAACTCAAGCACAGGTTGCCGTGATTTTCGATTGGGACAATTATTGGGCATTAGAATATACGAGTGGTCCGACCGTTGATCTGAAGTATGTAGAACAGATCCATCGCTACTATCGTTATTTTCATGAACAAAATATTGCCGTCGACTTGGTTCCCGTGGATGCTGACTTGTCAAAATACAAATTAGTCGCAGCACCTGTTCTCTACATGATCAAAGAAGGAATGCAAGAGCGGCTCACTGATTTCGTCAAACAAGGTGGTTCTTTACTTACCACGTATATGAGCGGTATCGTTGATCAATCTGACAACGTTCACTTAGGGGGCTATCCTGGGCCATTGCGGGAGTTAGCTGGCATCTGGGTGGAAGAAATCGATGCATTAGCCCCAGAACAATCAAACGGCGTTTCCTTAGTCAATGAAGAACTGACAGGAACCAGTAATTTAGTCAGCGATTTGATCCATTTAGAAACCGCCGAAGCGCTAGCGCATTACACAAGCAATTTCTATGCAGGAATGCCGGCAGTGACGAAAAATATGTTTGGCGATGGCACCGTCTATTACTTTGGTGGACAGTTGGAAGATCAGCTGCAAGATCAGCTTTTCAAAACGATTGTCGAAGAAAACGATATCACCCCAGTGATCGAGGAAGCAACAAAACTAGAAGTTGCCTGTCGTGAAAATGCAGAGGCGAAATTCTTCGTTATCATCAATTTCCACGAAGAAGCACAACCGTTGCCAGCAATGTTTGTTGGAAAGACGGATCTTCTGACGGGTGAGGTTCTTTCTTCAGAAATGATGCTGACACAATACACCACCTATATCGTCAAAGAGGAGCGTAACTGATGCGAACTTTTGCTATCGAAGATGACTTTTATCTAGACAAAAAGCCGTTCAAAGTGATCTCTGGAGCGATCCATTATTTTCGGGTCGTTCCTGAATATTGGCAAGATCGATTAGAGAAACTACGCTTGATGGGTTGTAATACTGTGGAAACCTATGTTCCGTGGAATCTCCATGAAGCACAGGAAGGCGTCTATCAATTTGAGGGGATCCTTGATTTGCGGCGATTTATCCAAACGGCACAAGAAGTAGGGCTTTATGTCATTTTGCGACCAGCACCTTATATTTGTGCAGAATGGGAATTTGGGGGACTGCCTTATTGGCTTTTGCAAGATCCCATGATGAAGCTTCGGTTTGATTATCCACCATTTATGGAAAAAATCACTCGTTATTTCGCCCATTTGTTTCCACAAGTGCGGGATCTGCAGATCACCCAAGGCGGTCCGATTTTAATGATGCAAGTAGAAAATGAATACGGCAGCTACGCCAATGATAAAGAGTATTTGCGGAAAATGGTGGCTGCGATGCGGCAACAGGGTGTAGAAACGCCGTTAGTGACCTCTGACGGACCTTGGCACGATATGTTAGAAAACGGCACTATCAAAGACTTGGCATTGCCTACGATCAACTGCGGCTCCAACATCAAGGAAAACTTTGAAAAACTTCGAAGATTTCACGGAGAAAAACGGCCACTGATGGTCATGGAATTTTGGATCGGCTGGTTTGATGCTTGGGGTGATGACCATCATCATACAACATCAACGGCTGATGCAGTAAAGGAACTTCAGGATTGCTTGGCAGAAGGTTCTGTCAATATTTATATGTTCCATGGCGGGACCAATTTTGGCTTTATGAACGGGTCAAACTATTACGAGCGCTTAGCGCCGGATGTCACTAGCTATGATTATGATGCCTTGTTGACAGAATGGGGAGAACCTACTGCCAAATACCAAGCCTTCAAAAAAGTGATCGCTGACTATGCGGAAATCCCTGAGTTTCCCTTGAGTATGAAACTTGAGCGAAAAGCTTATGGAACATTCTCAGTGAAAGAACGAGTCTCCTTGTTTTCGACGATCGACACGATCAGTCAACCGATCATAAGGAATTACCCTTTATCGATGGAAGCCTGCAATCAAGCGACAGGTTATATCTACTATCGCTCACTGATTGGGCCTGCACGGAAGATTGCCGACTACCGTCTGATCAATACGATGGATCGTGCCCATACGTTTATCAACCAGGAACTTTTGCGCATCGATTACGATCGAGAAATCGGTCAATCCTACAGTTTCGATCTATCAGAATCAGAAAACGAGTTGGGGATCTTGGTGGAGAATATGGGGCGGGTCAATTATTCCGTTAAAATGAACCATCAGCACAAAGGCATTAAAGACGGTGTGATCATTAATGGCGCATTCCAAAGCAACTGGGAAATCTATCCCTTGCCGATGGATAATTTGCATGCCATTGATTTCCAAGGGAAATGGCAAAAAGGCCAACCAAGTTTCTCACGCTTTGAATGTGTTTTTGATGAATGTGCAGATACCTTTATCGAATTGCCGGGCTGGGGCAAAGGGTTTGTCCAAGTCAATGGTCATATGATCGGCCGTTTCTGGGAAAAAGGACCGCAGCAGCGCTTGTACGTCCCGGCGCCGTTTTTAAAAACTGGAATGAATGAGATCATTGTTTTTGAAAGTGATGGGAAAATCGCTGATGAGATCGTCTTTCATGATCAGGCGGATTTAGGTCCAGAAGGATAAAAGTTCAAATTAATCATTGACAAACCCTAGCTTCAACTACTATCATAAGGGTAATCGAATCCGTGCTATGACCGGAAGAAAGAAAGAAGACCATTCCATGAAGCGAACTTGGGAGAGTGAAAGCCAAGTTGGAACCTTATTTCGCAGGCGTCCGTGAGCATGATCAATGAAGCTGCCGACTTGTCGGAAGTAGGGTGGAACCGCGAATGTATCGTCCCTATATCTATACACTTTGTATAGATATAGGGACTTTTTTATGTTTCACACCAAGAATAGCCAAAAACAAAGGAGGTTTTTTTATGTTATTTGATATGACGATTCCAGCAAGTGCGTTTACCGAAAAAAAGCTCAAAGTATTAGCAAGTATTCCACTGCAGGTTCGACTTTTAAAGGATGAACAGCTTTTACATGAATTTACAACGAGTCCAGACCAAATGCTTTACGACTTATCTGATATTTTAGAAGCAGATGCCGTGGTCGAAGTAAAATTGATCCCCGGATCAGTTGTCGAGTTTTATCCTGTCGTCAATGCGTTATAAGAAAGGAAGAAAAAGATGAGTAAACTAACTGTGCAAGAGATGATTTTGACTTTGCAAAAATTCTGGTCTGAAAACGGCTGTATGCTGATGCAGGCCTATGATACAGAAAAAGGGGCTGGAACCATGAGCCCATACACATTTTTACGTGCAATCGGTCCAGAACCATGGAACGCCGCTTACGTAGAACCTTCTCGCCGTCCAGCTGATGGCCGCTACGGGGAAAACCCAAATCGTTTGTATCAGCACCACCAGTTCCAAGTCGTGATGAAGCCCTCTCCTGAAAATATCCAAGAGCTTTATTTAGAAAGCTTGCGTCTTTTAGGGATCGATCCATTAGAACATGATATTCGTTTCGTCGAAGATAACTGGGAAAACCCCTCAATGGGTTGTGCAGGTCTTGGTTGGGAAGTTTGGTTAGATGGGATGGAGATCACCCAGTTTACTTACTTCCAACAAGTTGGTGGCTTAGCGTGTAAGCCAGTGACATCAGAGATCACTTACGGCTTAGAACGTCTAGCATCTTATATTCAAGAAGTTGAAAGTGTCTACGATCTTGAATGGTCTGCAGGTGTCAAATATGGTGAGATTTTCCGCCAACCTGAGTATGAACATTCAAAATACTCCTTTGAAGTCAGTGACCAAGACTTGCTTTTAGGGAACTTCGATCGTTTTGAAAAAGAAGCAAAACGCTGTATCGATGAACGCTTAGTTCATCCAGCTTACGACTATATCTTAAAATGCAGCCATACCTTCAACCTGTTGGATGCTCGTGGCGCAGTCTCCGTCACTGAACGTGCTGGGTACCTCGCACGTATCCGTAATATGGCTCGTCAAGTAGCAAAACTATTTGTAGCAGAACGGGAAAACCTCGGTTATCCATTGCTTGATCCAGAAGTGGCGCAAAAACTGATTGAGGAGGGAAAATAAGATGGCACAAAACCTATTATTAGAAATCGGCTTAGAGGAATTACCTGCGCATGTCGTAACCCCAAGTATGAAACAATTACAAGAAAAAACGGCAGCTTTCTTAGATGCTCATGCATTACCTTATACAGCGATTGAAGCTTATTCGACACCTCGTCGTTTGGCAGTCTATGTCACCGGTCTTCCTGAAAAACAAGCCGATACACAAGAAGACGTCAAAGGGCCAGCGAAAAAAATCGCCTTAGACGAAGCAGGCAATTGGTCGAAAGCAGCTCAAGGATTTGTTCGGGGGCAAGGATTGACAACCGATGACATCACCTTCCGTGAATTAAAAGGTGTTGAGTATGTCTATGTAACGAAACATACCCAAGGTCAACCAACCGTTGAGGTATTGAAAGGATTGCAGGAAGTAATCACGAGTTTGACTTTCCCAGTAACGATGCACTGGGCAGACTACGATTTTGAATATATCCGACCAATTCATTGGATCGTCGCACTCTTTGGTGAGCAAGTCATTCCTTTCCAAATCCTTGATATTGTTACCGGACGCGAGTCAAAAGGTCATCGTTTCTTAGGTGAGGCAGTCACGTTTGATCATGCGGACGACTATTTGGAGAAAATGAAGCATCAGTTTGTCATTGCTGATCCAAGCGAACGTCAACAAATGATCACCTCACAAATCAATGCGATCGCTCAAGAAAACAACTGGCGGATCGATTTAGATGAAGACCTACTCGAAGAAGTGACAAATCTGGTTGAATACCCAACAGCTTTTGTAGGGGACTTTGAAGAAAAATATCTTTCTGTACCTGAAGAAGTGTTAGTTACTTCTATGAAAGAACATCAACGCTACTTCGATGTCCGCACCCTTGATGGAGAATTGCTGCCGCATTTCATCTCTGCCCGCAACGGGGATGCCGTGAAAATTGATAATGTCATCAAAGGAAACCAAAAAGTACTGACCGCCCGTCTAGAAGATGCTGAGTTTTTCTATAATGAAGACAAAAAGCTGACCATTGACCATTGCGTAGAAAAACTTAAGCAAGTCACCTTCCACGAAAAAATCGGCAGCTTATATGAAAAAATGCAACGTGTCGGACTAGCAGCGCAAATCATCGGGAAGACCGTTGGTTTAACACAAGAAGAACTGACCGACCTTCAACGGGCAGCTCAAATCTATAAATTTGATTTAGTGACCAATATGGTAGGGGAATTCCCTGAATTGCAAGGAATCATGGGGGGGAAATATGCCCTGATCCAAGGAGAAAAACCAGCAGTTGCCCAAGCGATTCGTGAACACTACATGCCGATTTCAGCAGAAGGCGAACTGCCGCAATCGAAAATCGGGGCTGTTTTAGCCATTGCGGATAAATTGGACAGCTTGCTTGCGTTCTTCGCTGTCGATATGGTTCCAAGTGGTTCAAACGATCCTTACGCACTCCGCCGGCAAACGTACGGAATTATCCGCATCCTAGCTGAAAAACGCTGGTATTTCCCATTTGCTCAGTTACAAGAAGAGATTCGTGAAGCTATTAATGCCCAACCGGAAATTTTTGGTATTCAACTTGCCGCAGGTCAAGAACAAGTGACCGATTTTGTGAAAAGCCGTCTGCGTCAATTCTTACTCAGCAAAAATACGCGTCATGATGTCATTGAAGCTGTTTTAGGGGCACGCCAAGCAGATATCAGTACGCTATTTGAAACGGCTCAGATGTTAAGAGAACATCTGCAAGACACCGACTTCAAACCATCGATGGAAGCCTTGACCCGAGTAATCAATTTAGCGAAAAAAGCCGAATTGGAACAAGCAGCAATTGATCCTGCCTTGTTTGAAAACGACTCTGAAACTGCCTTGTATGAAGCGGTCTTAACAGTAGAGAACAAGTTCCCACATCAAACGATGGAAGAAAACTACCAAAGCTTAGTGGCACTGCGCCCATTGATTGAAGCTTATTTTGATCAAACAATGGTCATGGTGGAAGATGAACAGATTCGCCGCAACCGTTTTGCCTTGTTGGATAAAATCGCGAAGATGAGTCTGGCAGTGGCTAGTTTAGATGCTTTGATTACAAAATAAAAAGCAGCTTGCAGTTGCACATTTCTGAATAAAAAAGCTGGAACTGAAAGAATCAGTTCTGGCTTTTTTTCTATGTTTCTCGATTTTTTTGTACTTAGAATTGCTTTCTTGCAGTGTTAAATATTATATAATAAAAAACATTTTGACCCATTACTTTTCAAGGGATCGAACGATTCTTCGGCTTTAATGATTGGGGATTTGATGATGCTTATAATGATACAAAGATTCTCATCATACAGACCGATTCATTTTTCCATTGAAAATACGCTGAAACGATAGGTGCAATAAAATAGCCTGACAGATCACAAGATGATTTGTCAGGCGAATGTTTATTTGCGGGTCAATTTTACCACCACTTCGCAGCGGGCGGTTTGTGGAAACATATCTACTGATTGCAGATATTCTACGTGAAACACTTTGGCTAATTGGACTAAGTCTCTTGCTAAAGTAGAAACATTACAAGATATATAGACCATCTTCTTCGGTGGTTGTTTCAACAACGCTTGCAATAATCGTTCATCCAAGCCTGTCCTTGGCGGATCAACAATGATGCTATCAGGTTTGAAGCCTTCATTGAACCATTTTGGCAATAGCTCTTCCGCAGTACCCGTTTCATAACGGGTATTTTGGGCACCAATACGGCGTGCATTTTCTTGGGCATTTTCGATCGCTTGAGGAATAATGTCCATGCCGCGGACTTCTTTGGCATAAGGTGCCACACTCAACCCAATCGTCCCCACACCACAGTAAGCATCAACAACTGTATCATTTTTGCTTAAGTCAAGGGCTTTTAACCCTTCTTGATACAAGACGCTGGTTTGCTGCGGATTCAGCTGGAAGAATGCGCGGGCGGACAAGTCGAAGGTCAGTTCATTCAACCGTTCTTCGATCGCTTCTTTGCCCCAAAGATGAATCGTTTCCTCTCCCATGACGACGGACGTTTTTTTGTTTTGCACATTTTGCATGATGGAAACGACTTGCGGCAAGCGCTGATTGATCTCGCGAATCAGCGCATTTTTTTGCGGCAGTTTGACAGAATTGGTAATGAAAACAACTTGGACTTCGCCAGTGGCGATCCCGATGCGAACCATCAATGTTCGTAAAATCCCGCTATTTTTTCGTTCATCGTAAATCGGGATCTGGTATTTGTTCAACAATTGGACGATGCCGTTGATCACTTTTTGCGTATCTTGTTCTTGTACGAGGCAATCATCAATGGCGACTAAGCGATGAGACTCCATTTCGTATAAACCCGCTTCGATTCGTTTGGTTTGACTGTTGTAACGCAATTGAAATTGTGCTTTGTTGCGGTAATGCCAAGGAACATCCATGCCTAAAGTATCCCTTAGTTCAAACTGTTGGTAACCTTTTGGCTTAAATTTTTCAAGTGCTTGTTTCAATAGGTCTTTTTTGAAGTCTAATTGTTTGTCGTAGACTAAGTGCTGCAATTGGCAGCCGCCGCACCGGTCGTAAAACTTGCAGGGTGGTTGGATGCGATCGCTGCTTGGCTTGATGATTTTGGTCATCTTAGCTTCAGCAAAGCGGGGAGAGGCTTTGGTGACTTCGGCAATGACCTGTTCCCCCGGTAGAACACGGGGAACAAAGATGATCAGCTTTTTGTAATACCCGATGCCTTCTCCGTTGATCCCCAAGCGTTTGATCGTTAGTTGTAGTTTTTGTCCAAGCTGGACTTGTGTATTTGCCATGTGAACTCCTTAAATAAAATAGTCAATTCATTTTACCACATTTTTTCAGCTTGATTAGAAGGAATTTCATCGTAGTTGTGGTAAAATAGAATGTACGTTCGCGAGGTGAAGAAGATGAATACAATTATTCGTATCAATAAAGGAAAAGGACCATTTTATGAAGTGGCGACATCAGAAGGTGAAACGCTGCGGGTCTCAGAAGATCTTTTGGTCCGTTTTCGGCTATTAAAAGGCAAGGAACTGAGTGAAGAAGAATTAAAAGAAATCAAAAAAAGTGCGGGGTTTGATTTAGGATTGCAGCAAGCCATGAACTATATCAGCTATCAGCTGCGTTCTGAAATGGAAGTCCGTACCTATTTGAAAGACAAAGAAATCGAAAAACAAGACCGAGACTTAGTCGTTGAACGTCTGAAAGAGTTGAATTTGATCGATGACAAAAACTACGGAGAAAGCTACATTCGCACCCAAGTCCGCATGAGTGATAAAGGACCCGTGGTCATCAGTCAGCAATTGAGAAAAAAAGGTTTGAAAGATCCTGTGATTCAGGAAGTATTGCCTTTGTATACCGAGGAAATGCAGTTTGAAGTCGGGTATCATACGGCTGAAAAAGCGATGCGTCGTTTTCACAACAAAAGCCATAAAGAAATGATCCAAAAGATAAAAATGCATTTGATGCAAAAAGGTTTTCATCAAGGGGTCATTCAGATGATTTTGGATGAATTACCGATGGAAAAAGATGAGGACCAAGAAAATGAAGCGCTCCAAAGAGAAGGGGCCCGACTTATGCGGCGGCATCAGCGGTTACCATTGATGAAACGAAAAATGAAAATCAAGCAAGGCCTTTATCAAAAAGGGTTTGCCATCGATGATATACAACGATTCTTAGATGAGGAAGTAATGGATGAGTAAGCAATGGGAAACTTGGGATGAAGAAAAAATCAAGACGTTCCAAGAAACATTTTTAACTTGGTATCATAAAGAAAAACGCAATCTGCCTTGGCGGGCGACCAACGATCCGTATGCAATCTGGATCTCAGAGATCATGCTTCAACAAACACGAGTGGAAACAGTGATTGGCTATTTCTATCGTTTTATGGAACAATTCCCGACGATCCAAGACTTGGCGGCAGCCGAAGAACAAAAGCTTTTAAAGGTTTGGGAAGGTTTAGGTTATTACTCTCGTGCCCGTAACCTTAAGGCTGCTGCACAGCAAATCGTTGCCGAATTCGACGGAGAAATGCCCCAATCAATTGAAGAGATTCGCTCATTAAAAGGAATTGGTCCCTACACAGCTGGAGCCATTGGAAGTATTGCTTTTGGCTTGCCAGAACCGGCAATCGATGGAAATGTGATGCGGGTCGTCAGTCGGTTATTTTGTATCGAAGCAGATATTGCGAAAGCCAGCAGCCGAAGACCATTTGACGAGGCGATGAGAACAATCATTTCCCCCGATGAACCTGGTGAGTTTAATCAAGCCTTGATGGATCTTGGCTCACGAATCTGTACACCCACTACACCGAAATGTGAAGAGTGTCCCATCGGTCAGTACTGTCTTGCATATGCGGAGAATCGACAAACAGACTTTCCAGTGAAATCGAAAAAAGCAAAGCCGAAAGATGTCTATTACATCGCTGGCGCCATCGAAGATCAAGGTTCGTTTCTACTCGTGCAGCGACCTGAAACAGGCTTATTGGCCTCTATGTGGCATTTTCCGTTGGTAGAAGTAACGAAAGAACAATATGATGCTTTGCAGCGAACATGGGTAAAAGAGGAACAGTTGCAGTTGGATTTGATTGCAGAAGAGGATGCACTCGAGATTTTTCCTGGTCTTCCTGTCGTTTGGCAAAAACGACATTTCGGCGAGATCACTCATATTTTTAGCCATTTGAAATGGCATGTCCTTTTATTTTACGGTAGAAAACGGGGAGAAATCCCGTTACAAGACAGCGAATGGGCTGCCAAAGAATCCTTTGAAAACTATGTTTTTCCAAAACCTCAGCAGAAATTAGTCGAGCAATTAAAGAAATATCAGAAACTCGATAAAGATTTCTAGGCAAAGCTTTCTTTTATTGCTATAATATTAACGATGTCGGTGTAATGAACACCCAAACAAAACGCAAGTTTTCTTGCTGAGGGAAGGGTTGCTATGCGAGTTCCAAAAGAAGGAGAGTTTGTCAGCATTCAAAGCTACAAACATGACGGCAATTTGCATCGAACGTGGCGGGATACGATGGTCTTAAAGACCAGTGAATTCTCAGTGATAGGGGTCAACGATCATACATTAGTGACCGAATCAGATGGAAGACGCTGGGTTACCCGTGAACCAGCAATTGTATATTTTCATAAAAAATACTGGTTTAATGTTATTGCAATGATTCGAGAAAAGGGGGTTTCCTATTATTGTAATCTTGCTTCACCGTATTTACTTGATGAAGAGGCATTGAAATATATCGATTATGACCTTGATATCAAAGTATTTCCTGATGGCGAGAAACGTTTACTAGATGTGGATGAGTATGAATTGCACAGTAAGATTATGCAATATCCGCAAGACATTGATTTTATCTTAAAAGAAAATGTCAAAATTTTAGTAGATTGGATCAATAATGGCAAAGGACCCTTTTCGCAAGGGTATGTGGACATTTGGTATGATCGCTACAAGCAGTTGTCTCAAAAATAAGTAAAATGGGTCGAATCGCTCATTTTCCCTAAGAAACTTCAACCAAGTTGGTTGGAGTTTTTTTGTGTTTCTAATGGAATGCTTCAATCAGCAGGTTTTAAGTTCTGTTTAAGCTGACAGTCCCATGATAGAGAGACCAAGAAAATTAGTGGGGGAAGCACATGAAGAAAAAAGGGAAGCTTGTTATCGGGACCACCATGATTCTGCTTTTTGCAGCAGGGTTTGCTGTGTTGAGAAACGACCAATCCGCTCGTGAGGAGAGTCAAGAAAGTACTTCTCAAACTGAGCTTAACGCTCAAACTGAAGAGACCGCTCAGACTGCCAGTATGGTTCAAATTTATGTAGATCCCTCAGAATACGATGCAGCGATTGAAAGTGAGAACGATTATGTACCGATTTATCAGTCAACAAGTCAAGAGACAGTCATTGGAAAAATCCATCGGGGAAGTTGGGCAACCTTCATCAGTCAAACAGAAGACATGGTTGAAATTCAAACAGACGATGGGGTAACTGGTTATATTGAAAAACAATCAGCATCGATTCAAGAAGTCGCGCTTTCGGCAATCCCAAAAGATCTATCGAACTTCAAAGTCGTCCTTGATGCAGGTCACGGCGGCGAAGATTCTGGGGCACTGTCAACGGATCAAACGATCATGGAAAAAGACTTGACGCTAACAACGGTCCAAACGATCGGCGAAGTGTTGACAGAAGCAGGTATTCAAGTCAGTTATACACGCACTGAAGATCGTTATCTCTCGCTGTCTGATATCACCGCTGCTTCGCTTTCAGAAGAACCAGATTTATTTATTAGCATTCATTACGATAATTCAGAAATACCAAACAGTAATCAAGGACTGACAACTTACTATTACTATACTGGGTCAAAAGAGATGGCAGAAACGATCACTGCCAATTTGAGTTCTTCGGTGGCATTGAGTTCCAACGGCACTCGTTTTGGTAACTATTATGTGTTGCGAGAACAATATCTTCCAGCAGTATTATTGGAGTTAGGCTATTTGAACAGTGACAATGATTTGGCAATGATTACAAGTGAAGGGTATGATCAAAGGGTGGCGCAAGCGTTGCTGACAGCGATTGAAGAGATCGTTGAAGCAGAGGAATAAAAAACGGCGACTACAAAACAGAGGAAGGATCTGTTTTGTGGTCGCTGTTTTAAGGAATCACTTCTCGTTAAAGGTTTTGCTCATTTTGATATGGGGCATATCCGCGTCTAAAAAAACATCGCCTTCAGGCTGATAGCCTAACTTCAAGTAAAACTCTTTGGCAGTTATTTGTGCCCCTAAAGTGACTTTTTTGATTCCTTGTTTTTGAATGAAGGCTTCCGCACCTTCGATCAGTTGACTGCCATAACCTGAACCTCGATAAGCAGCGGGGACCGCCATTCGCTGCAACTTCACTTCATGATCAGAGATAGGTAAGAAACGCAAGGTTGCGACTGCTTCATTATCGTCGTCATATAAGACAAAGTGGACTGCCAATGCTTCATTTTCATCTACTTCCAATGCTAATGGAACACCTTGCTCTTTCACGAATACTTGATTTCGTATTTTCAATGACGCCAAATAAATGTCACTCAGCGTATCTTTTGTTTGTGCAATATGCATAAAAAATTCACCTCAGCTAAGATTTCTCCGTTATTTTTAATAGTATACCACTTTTTTTACAAATTTTTTTTGTTTGCGGCTAAAGTCGCAAGCTTTTTTTTTCAAAATCATCTATAATGTTATAAAAAAGGGAGGGAATCTTTTGTTCGACAAATTCAAACAATCAAAACTGTTCTTTTGGTCATTGGAAGCATTGGTTTTAGTGACACTCGTGTTTGTGTTAAGTAAAGTCAATTTTCTATTTGCACCGATTGGCACGTTTTTTTCTACTTTATTTGCACCAGTATTGATTGCTGGCTTTCTGTATTACCTGCTAAATCCAATCGTCTTATTTTTGATGAAAACCACAAAAATAAAACGACTGTTTGCTGTCATATTGGTTCTGTTGTTATTAGTAGCAGCAATCATCTTGATTTTCGTCAGCGTTATTCCTAATCTAGTGAGTCAGATTACTTCATTGGCGGAAAATATTCCAACATTTGCCAAAAATATGGAAAGCTGGATCTCAAGAATCGCAGATGATCCATTTTTCAAACAAATCGATATCGCGCAGCAGTTAGAAAACCTAAATCTTTCTTATGGTTCTTTGCTGCAGCAGTTTCTTAGTGGGTTATCCACTAGCTTAGGATCGATCGTCAGTACGATTGCTTCCGCGACGATGATCATCGTTACAGTACCATTCATCCTTTTTTACATGTTGAAGGATGGAGAAAAGCTAGTTCCTAATCTGAAAACTGTCTTTCCAGAAAGAAGACGAGATCAGATTGTTGGGTTGCTAGGTGACTTAAACAAGACATTATCCAATTACATTAGTGGGCAAGCGATCGAATGTATTTTTGTCGCTACCTTCACGTTTATTGGTTACTGGATGATCGGCGTTAACTATGCCTTTCTTTTTGGGGTAATTGCAGGCGTCACAAACTTGATCCCTTATTTAGGCCCATATCTTGGTTTGATTCCGGCGGTGTTAGTGACGGTCTTTGATGAACCATTTCGCGCATTATTATGCTGTATCGTGGTTCTGGTCGTCCAACAATTAGACGGAAATGTTATTTACCCGAATGTAATCGGAAAATCATTGGCGATCCATCCGTTAACGATCATTTTGGTCTTATTAGTTGCTGGAAATCTAGCTGGCTTGCTGGGGATTTTCCTAGGTGTGCCATTTTATGCGATTTGCCGAACGATCGTCGTCTTTATTGTTCGCCTGATCAAAGACGACAAAATCAAGAAAAATCAGGAACGGTTGATCGAATAATCAATGACTGGTGTTTTTTATTGCAAAGAAAAAAACTTTGTGATAGGATTTTATCGTGGGCTAAACCCACGATTTTTTTTAGAAAATGAAAAAATAAGGAGAGAATGCTATTATGAATGCTGACCCCGAGAGTCAGTCGCTTCTAGCGCAAATTTTATTATTGATCGTTTTGACATTGATCAACGCTTTTCTAGCGGCCTCTGAGATCGCAGTTGTCTCAGTTAACAAAAACCGTGTGGAGCAAAAAGCGGAAGAAGGAAATGTCAAATCACAAAAATTATTGAAAATCATTGATAATCCAACAAATTTCTTGTCAACGATCCAAGTTGGGATTACCTTGGTGAATATTTTATCTGGGGCATCTCTGGCAGATACCTTGTCGACCCGTTTGGCACCTTTATTAGGTGGAGGGACGGCGGCTAAAAGCTTAGCGAACATTATTGTTTTAGCGATCTTGACGTATGTGTCGATCGTTTTTGGTGAGTTGTATCCAAAACGGATCGCCATGAACAAATCAGAAGAAGTTGCCCAGTTCACTTCTGGTGTCATTCGAACGATCGGGATTATTGCAAAACCTTTCGTCTGGTTCTTATCTGCTTCGACAAGTTTATTGGCGCGCATCACTCCAATGGAATTTGACGATGAAGACACGAAGATGACCCGTGATGAAATGCGGTATATGTTGGAAACAGAAGGGGTCTTTGAAGAAGATGAATTAGAGATGCTGCAAGGGATCTTTTCATTAGACACGAAAGTCGCCCGGGAAGTCATGGTTCCTAGAACCTCAGCCTTTATGGTGGACATCAATGACTCAGTAGAAGAAATTTTGACTGAAATTTTAGCAGAAAATTATTCTCGTATTCCTGTATATAATGAAGATAAAGACAAAGTCGTAGGGATTCTACATACCAAAAATCTTTTGAAATGTGCGTACAAATACGGCTTTGATACGATGGACATCAAACAAATCCTGCAGGAACCATTGTTTGTGCCAGAAACGGTCTTTATCGATGATTTGCTTTATGAATTAAAGAAAACCCAAAACCAAATGGCGATTTTGCTTGATGAATATGGCGGCGTCGTTGGGTTGGTTACACTAGAAGACTTGCTAGAAGAAATCGTCGGCGAGATCGATGATGAATCAGATGAAGTCGAAGAGCTTTATGAAAAAATCTCTGATAAAGAATATGTCATCCAAGGACGCATGTTGATCGATGATTTTAATGAAGCCTTCAACATGAGCTTGCATATGAGTGATGTGGATACGATGGCAGGATATTTGATCACTGCTTTAGGATTAATCCCCGATGAAGGAGAAAAACTATCCTTCGAAGTGGACAATGTGAAGCTGATCTCTGAAGAAATGGAAGGATCACGCGTCTTGAAGATCCGGGTGATTTTCCACGACCCAGAAGAAGGGGAAGTGGAACCAGAGGAAGAGCGGCGCTATTTCCGTAAAGATTTTGAGGAAGATGAGCCTCGCCGTTAAAGTTCCGTATAAATGAAATGAGAAAGACCAAGGCAGTTGCTTTGGTCTTTTTTGTCCGTTTTTTTACGTATTCCCCTTGATTTGTATGGAAGAAACGGTTACGATAAATTTATTGAATAATACAGTTTAAAAACAGATAAAAAAACACGTGTATCTTATCGTTAAGCAGTTTGATTGCAATTTTCCGTAAGAAAAGCGAGAATATCCATAGAAATATAATGAGAATGAGGGGCTTGAAATGAAATTTTACCGTATGCTTAGTGAAGATATCCGTTACAATTTGGCGACTGAAGAGTATTTGATGAATAACGTAGATGTTTCGGAGCCTTGTCTTCTGTTATACATACAAAAACCATGTGTTATAATCGGCAGAAATCAAAATGCGTATCAAGAGATTGATTTTGACTATCTAAGAAGCCGTAAGATCGTTTTGACTCGCAGAACGTCTGGTGGTGGAGCGGTTTATGACGATCTAGGCAATATGAGTTTTAGTTTTGTCACCAAAAAAGATGCCACGAGCTTTGGTGACTATCAAAGTGCAACACAACCTATCATGAAAGGCTTAGCGGCAATGGGAGCCAAGGATGTTGAAGTACATGGCCGTAATGATCTGTTCATTGATGGGAAAAAGTTTTCTGGCAATGCGATGTATACAAAAAAAGGCCGGACGTATTCCCATGGCACATTGATGTATGATGTGGATCTAGAAGAATTGACGAAAGTTCTACATGTTGCCCAAGAAAAAATTGCTTCTAAAGCCACGAAATCAGTTCGGAAAAGTGTGACGAATATCAAGCCCTTTTTGGCAGAGCAATACCAATCAATGGATACCAAGGAATTTCGAGATACACTCCTTTGCCGAATCTATGAAGTAGAATCGATTGATGAAATCAGTGAGCAAGAGATCGTCTTAACGGAAACCGATCGACAAGCGATCCAAACACTGTTTGAAGAACGATATGCCAATAATGAGTGGATTTTTAATGAAGCGCCTGCTTTCGAATGGCAAAAAAGAAAGCGGTTTGAGCAGGTTGGGATTGTTGAAGTCGATTTTACTGTCAACAAAGGCAAGATTGCAGCGATTCAAATTACCGGTGATTTTTTTGGACAAAAAGAGATCAGTGAACTTGAAGCGATGTTGCAAGGTATTGATTTTGAAAAAAGCACCATTAGCCGCTTGCTAGAGGGAATCGCCATCGATCAGTTTATCCATCAGATGACCGCTTCTGAATTTTTAGCATTGCTGTTTGATTAGGAGGAAAAAGATGTTAGAAGCAATCAATCTCACAAAGCGTTACGATCGAAAGGTTCTCGGTGGTTTGTCTTTTTCTGTTCAGGCAGGAGAAATCGTTGGGGTCGTCGGCAAAAGCGGCTCAGGAAAATCGACGTTGTTGCGGCTTTTAAACTTGATTGAAACCCCAGACAGCGGGGAATTACTTTTTGATGGCAAAAAAATCGATACATCGAATAAAAAGCATCTGCTACGTGCACAACAAGAAATCGGCATGATTTTTCAAAATTACAATCTGTTACACAATCGAACCGTTTTCGAAAATGTCTATTTGCCCTTGAAGTTAATGGGAAAGTCAGCAGATATGGTACTTGAGATGCTTTCGTTTGTTGGCATGGAAGATAAGGCCCACATCTATCCGGCCAAGTTAAGCGGCGGAGAGAAACAACGAGTGGCTATTGCACGGGCTTTGATCCGTGAGCCAAAAATCTTGCTGTGTGACGAGCCCACTAGTGCGCTGGACGAAGATACGAAAGCCGATGTTCTTGCTTTGCTGCAAAATGTTCAACAGACGTTTCAACCAGCTGTCGTCTTTGTCAGTCATGAGCTATCGGCCGTCCGACAAATTTGTCAACGTGTGTTTGTATTGGAGGACGCCGTCTTTGAGGCGGAGTTTGCCAATCAGCCACAACCAATCGTCCGCATTGAAAGCTCTTATGTGAGCAAAGTGGAGAGGAGTCTGCTGCATGACGATCAGTGAGAGTATTTTGTATTATCTGCCTGAATTGCTGCAATCTTTGAAAGAAACAGCGATCATGATGGGCATTTCGATGCTCGCAGCCATTGTCTTAGGTCTACCGTTAGGTGTCTGGCTTTTTCTCAGTCGCAGCCGAGGGAAAAAAATCTCATTTCTTTATGAGTGTTTGAATCTCATTGTGACGATCATCCGCTCGTTTCCTTTTTTATTATTTGTTGTAGCGTTGATCCCGTTGACGCGGATGCTTTTAGGCAGCTCATTTGGACCGATTCCCGCCAGTTTTCCTTTGAGCATCGTTGCTATGAGTATTTTTGCTCGTTTGACGGAGCAAGTGCTGTTGGATGTTCCAGAAGAAGTTTCTTATTTGGCGAAATCTCTTGGTGTCAGTCAATGGCAGTATGTTTGGTTGTTTTTACTAGTGGAAGCTAGAAGCGGCTTGATTTTATCTTTAACGACGACAGCAGTCAGCATGGTTTCTTATTCGACGGTGATGGGGGTCGTTGGTGGCGGCGGTATCGGCGATTTTGCGATCCGTTATGGGTACCAGCGTTATGAGTATGGCGTGATGTATTTTGCAATTATCATCATGATTCTTTTGGTCTTTATCCTGCAAGGGATTGGCAATCAAGCAGCAAGAAAACTTGATAAACGAAAATAGGAGGAATGAAAGTGAAAAAAGGATTTGTTTTAGGATTGAGTGTATTGGCATTAGGTGTATTGGGGGCTTGCGGTACAGGTTCTGATGAAGCGAGCGAAGAGAAAATCATCAAGGTCGCTTCGCAAACGACGCCAATGACCGATGTCGTAAAGGTTGCAGCTGAAGCAGTGGAAGATGGCTGGGAAATCCAATTGGTCCAAGTCAATGACAATATCCAGTACAATGAGTTGCTGAATAATGACGAGGTCGATGCTAACTTTGCGCAACATGAACCATATATGCAAATGTATAATGAAGAAAAAGATGCAAACCTAGTGGCACTAGATAAAATCTACAACGCAAAAGTCGGTTTTTATTCCAAAGAGTATACGAATATCAATGATATTCCAGAAGGAACGAAAGTCGCATTGCCAAATGATGTGTCCAATGAAGGTCGAGCGTTAGCGATTTTAGCAGAAGAAGGATTGATCACCCTTAAAGAAGGCGTTGGTGTCAATGGAACACTTAAAGATGTTACCGAAAATCCGAAAAATTTTGAGTGGTTATCTGTCGATTTACTGAATCTTGCGGAAGCCTATGATGAACCAAACGTATCTTTGGTATACAATTACCCAACCTATATCGCGAAAATCGGTTTGAAACCAGCAGATGCCCTTTTCTTAGAAAAGACCATCGATGATCGCTTTGCTATCTCATTGGTTGCTCGAGAAGACAATCAAGATTCTGAAAAAATCGCTGTATTGCGCCGTGCCATGACTAGCGATAAAGTTCGTGAGTTTTTAGAAAACGAGCATAGCGATACCTTATTGCCAGCATTTTAATTTATTTCTATCAAAATGGAAGGAGCGCCCTTTGCCTAACTCTCTAAAAGAGAGTAGTCAAAGGGGTTTCTTGTCTTTTTTTGCTTTTTTATCACCCTTATCCATGATATACTGATTTGGTCAGAAAACTAGCGACAGTCTAAAATAGACACTGTTCGCATTGTAAATACAAGAAATGGAGCAATAGAATCAATGGATAATCCAAAATTAAAACAACAAGTCGATAGTCGCCGTACCTTTGCGATTATTTCCCATCCGGATGCGGGGAAAACAACCATTACAGAACAATTATTATTATTCGGTGGCGCGATTCGCCAAGCTGGTACGGTCAAAGGGAA
The DNA here is from genome assembly GCF_050498885.1 of Enterococcus sp. AZ179. Taxonomy (NCBI): domain Bacteria; kingdom Bacillati; phylum Bacillota; class Bacilli; order Lactobacillales; family Enterococcaceae; genus Enterococcus; species Enterococcus sp. AZ179. Next base: position 3,154,481 of record NZ_JBMHEO010000001.1, read on the forward strand.
AAAGACTGGTAATTTCGCAAAGTCCGACTGGATGGAAATCGAAAAACAACGGGGGATCTCCGTTACCAGTTCCGTTATGCAGTTTGATTACCAAGGCAAACGGGTCAATATTTTAGATACCCCTGGACATGAGGACTTTTCTGAAGATACCTACCGTACCTTGATGGCGGTGGATAGTGCTGTCATGGTGATCGATAGCGCAAAAGGGATCGAAGCACAAACGAAAAAACTCTTCCAGGTCGTTAAAAAACGTGGTATTCCGATTTTTACTTTTATCAATAAACTCGACCGTGATGGCCGCGAACCATTAGAATTATTAGAAGAACTAGAAGATCTTTTAGAGATCGAATCATTTCCAATGAATTGGCCGATCGGCATGGGGAAAGGCTTGGAAGGACTGTATGATATCCACAACCAACGGGTCGAATTTTACCGTCCTGACAATCACGGTGGGGAACGTTTAGTTGCCCTAGATGAAAATGGTCAATTCCCAGCAGATCATCCATTTGCCGAAGATGGGCTGTTCCAACAAGTTTTAGAAGAAGTGGAATTGCTGCAAGAAGCTGGCGACGCCTTTGATACAGAAAAAATCGCTCGGGGCGATCAAACCCCTGTATTCTTTGGTTCTGCTCTCACAAATTTTGGCGTACAGACCTTTTTAGAAACCTTCTTGACTTTTGCACCAGCACCTTACGGACATAAAACACTAGCTGGTGAGGAAGTCAGTCCTTATGAACCAGAAATGTCTGGGTTTGTATTCAAGATCCAAGCAAACATGAATCCTGCCCATCGTGACCGGATCGCCTTTGTCCGCATTTGTTCAGGAACCTTTGAACGAGGCATGGACGTTACTTTAGAACGTACTGGCAAAAAAATGAAACTCAGCAATGTGACTCAATTTATGGCTGATACCCGTGAAAATATTGAAGAAGCTGTCGCCGGAGATATTATTGGTGTCTATGACACGGGGAATTATCAAATCGGTGACACGATTTATGAAGGAAAACTAAAAGTTGCTTACGAAGAGCTGCCATCGTTTACTCCGGAACTCTTTATGAAAGTTACTGCGAAAAATGTGATGAAGCAAAAATCTTTCCATAAAGGAATCTATCAGTTGGTCCAAGAAGGGGCTATCCAGTTGTACAAGACGTATCTTAGTGATGAGTATATCATCGGTGCTGTCGGGCAACTGCAATTTGAAGTTTTCCAATATCGCATGATGAATGAGTACAATGCGGAAGTCATCATGACCCCAATGGGCCACAAGATCGCCCGTTGGATCGATCCGAAAGACTTGGATGAGCGTATGAGCTCCAGTCGTAACATTTTAGCGAAAGACCGTTTCGACCAGCCATTGTTCTTGTTTGAGAATCAATTTGCGATGCGTTGGTTCGCAGATAAGTACCCAGATGTCGAATTGAAGAGTTTGATGTAAGAGCCGTTTCCCGCGAGCCTGTCTAGGTATGCGCAACTCTGTACGTAAGGCTGATCTTTTTGAATTGAACGATCGTAGAAAGTCCTTTCTTATCAAAATGGATAAGAAGGGGCTTTTTTTTGCTGAAAACGTGCTTTTGATACAGAAAGAAGGCTGTGTGATTGGGGCAATGGTCCAATGATCAGACAATTATCCTTATTTATAAACATTCTTTTAAAAGAAGATAAAAAGAGTTGGAAAAAGAGCGTAGTATTAAAGATGACCGCAAGGAAGTGCACTTGAAATGAATAGAAAAATATCATAGGCACATTTGGTGATTCAGGAAATTTTCACTTGTTTGAAAGTAGAGGGAAAGCAGAGAATAGATTGCCAGTGATAGAGGTCATTTAATCATTTGATCGAGGGACAAGTTCTTTTTGTCAGATGCTACTAGTGAAGACTAAACTTTCTTTATCTGAGCATGATTCGGTTATAGCCCTTAAAACTTCATTTGAAGCACTTCTAACAGATGGCTTAAGTTTTCAGTTGGTGAACCATGGCTTCATAACTCCAAAATGAATTAGTCTCATTGCTAGTCTACTAGTTATCTATAGATCGATTTTGCTAAAGCGAATGATTATTTGTTAAATAAAAGTGATTTCTGAAAGAAGAAAGGGGACCATGTAGTGCTAAAAAGTTTGTTATTTATATTTTCGGCGATATTTTTCTTTCCAACAGTAGAGGCTGCGGCTGATGAGGTTTCCGAAACGTTGATTTTTGATTTGAACACGATTGACTTTAAGGACGAACACTATTATTTGTTGAAAACCACACAAGATCTTCAGCTGACCGTCGATAGCAACGGCAGTGAAGGTGCTTTTGGCGTAGAGATCACAGCTGTCGGGAAGGCATTTTCAGCAGAACTAAACAGCGTGAACGGTTCGGAAGAGAAAATCATTCAGATTGAGGATACTGATGAAGCATCAATGATTCTTAACGTAGCTGCAACATTGAACATAAAGGAATATCTTGATTCCAACTCTGAGTACTACCTATCAGTCACTTTTACAGCAATTGATGATTCAGAGACCTTTACGAAAGATATAAAAATGAATCAGACGGATGAGGAAAAAGAAGAGATATCGGATGAGAATTTAATGACTGAAGACCAAGACGATGAAAAGCAAGAAGACAATGGCATCGAAGATGATTCTGAGAGCCAAAAGGAAGAAGCAGAATCTATTTACGACGAGCAAGCAAACTTGGAAGAAGACTCGCTTGATAAGGATTCTACCAAACTAGAAGATTCAATCAGTGATGTTGAGGATGAGGCTGGTACTGAGTTTTTTTTAGGGAAGAAAAGCCAATGTGAGACAGCAACATTTTTTTCAAAAGAAATGATCATTGAAAAAAATATGTTTAGATTTATATTAGGAAAAACCGCTTATTTGATATGAGCAGTTTTTCTTGTCTCACTTCTTCTATTTCTTCCTAAAGAGGAAACCATGGAGAGAAGATACGCAACATTTCTTTAAAAAGGAATCTCTCAATAATTGATGACCAATGGAATAAGTAGAAGCAGAACAAAAGAGAGGAACTAGCCCTCTCTTTTTCTTTTTGATTTTAAAATGTAGATGACTGCAGCTGCCAGCGCTGCAATGAGAACAAAGATGATCCAGATAAGGATTTGATTATTTGTCTGAACGTTGGCAGCGTTCGTTGGACGGTTCTCTTTTTTGAAGTTATCCAAGTCCTCTTTCTCATAAGAAAAAGTAGTGGTGATCGCTTTTCTAGTTGTTTCTATTGTTAAACGGTATTCGCCTTCAATAAGCTCACTATCGTCTATTAAAGGAATCTGCATTCTTGATTTGGTTAACGGCGTTAAAAGAACGGAATCTGCTAACTCTCCAGAGGCAATTGTTTCTCCATTTGGGTTTATTAGTTCGTAGAGCGCATTGTTTAAGTTGCCTAAAATAGGATTATAGTTGAGGGCATAAAATTGTAGGTTTATCGTGTCCTGAAGAGCAACAAATGAGAAATCTTGATAAATAATATCTTGAATATCCTCATATTTGCTAAAAATTAAGTTGATAAAAATGATAGACTCGTAGGCAGACGCAATACTAATAGAATCTTCAGCTGTTTGAACACCTAATATTTGCTTAAAATTAATTCCACCCATTACAGTACCTTCAAGCTCTATGTCGTCTGGAACATTTATGGTAATGCTGACACCAACAGATTCATTAGGAGCAATTTCTATTTGATTCTCTTCGTCTATAGCTTCTGAAGCGATAGTAACATAATTTGAAAAGTCGTATTTATCATCGAGAAGGTTCTCTGTATTCGAAGTGTACAAAATAGAGGATTCTCTTGAAATAGCAGTTGAAGCAAAGGGAGTGACCACTATTGATGAATCACCAGCTCCGATGTTTTCCAATTTAATTTCAAATGTATACTTTTTATCAACATCAGAAGGAAGAGTAATAGTATTTCTTGATGTCTCATATTCGGTATCGCTAAGCGATAGTTTTAAAGTATTCGTTGTCTCATTCGCTGTTGCAATACTTATATTTATATTTGCGATTATTGTCAATATGAGGAAGAACACAGAAACTCTTAGAAAGGAGTCTCTGTGTTTTGATATTTTATCCATATGTTATCCTTTTTAAGAATTAAAGGTCTTGGCCATTGTCTAAGTCAGTAGTATCTGATGCAGTAACTGTGATAGTGGGTGTGCCATCTAGCAAAGCAGTTTGACGATTGAATGTGAAAGTTGTATCTACGCTGGTAGCTACTGATTGGGAAATAGCTTCTGCTTCAACGGCAACATCACCATTTTCGGTGATAACGATTCCTTCAGAATCAGAAGAAACTGTAATTGTAACTTTATTAACTGAACGAGTTAAGTTTGTTAATGTTCCGCCAACGTTTTCAATAGTTCCTGTCATTGTTCCGTTGACAAATAATGCTGGACTTATTTCGAACGTTTCGTTTAAATTCATATCATTAAATGCAAAACTAGATGTTCCTTCTGTTATAGTAACAGCAAATGGAACAGAGGGAACCTCTGGCATAGCAACATCTGCTGACGCAGTGATTCCTCCTACTAGTAGTAAAGATGTTGCCAATGTAGTACCCAAAATAACTTTTTTCATAATAAAACCTCACTTTAATTTTTGCAGATGATTTACTGCTTAAATAAAGTATACAATGATGATGTATTAAGTTATTATCCGTTTTTGCGCTATTTTTAATGAAAAAGTAGAAAGTATTTTATTAATCTGATTTTTTATAAAATAATTTAATCAAATTTTCTAGTAGTCAAGTGATGTTGATTATCAAGTCCACATATTTTTCTGTGTAGCAATTGTCCGTGCGGTAATGATTTATATGAAAATAATTTTGTTGCAATTTTACAATTTGGCTAATATTTTAAGTCAAGATCTTCTCAGAGTTGAAAGAATTGTCGTTCCAACTAGGATTCGACCTAGCAAAGTAATTATATTGTTATTCGTAGTCTCTGAGAATTTGCTCTGAATCAGTCGCTGTCAGGGGAATCAGTTCTGAAGATTCATATCTGTTATTTCTTTCGTGAACATCTGCAATTCAGTAGAATACAATCTGCTATCATTTTTAAGATACTATTTATAGAAGTAGTTTTACGAGTATGAACTATTGCATAGGTGGGGATTGAACGTATTGTTCTATTTATGCATTTCTATTGAATAGGCAATCAAAGTCATAGATTTGAAAATTATCAATTAATGTTTTTATTCAATTTGTAATCTGTACCTACAAATCTTCTACCTTAACGGGACAGAGATATTAAAGGTTGCTTCAAGCTTAAAATTATAAATCCGTACTTGTTTCATTTTAAAAATATTTCAAAAAAATTAGCTGTTTAGAATCACTATCTCATCAATACTAGATTTTAGTAGGATTCATAATATTAGGAGAATATACAATAAGACTCTTTGAAGAAACCTTAGAGTTTTTTTGTCTCTTTTATTTTTATGAAGTTGCTACTCGTTTCTAATTAACAGGTCTTTAAGTCAGTAGAAAGAAAAATGAGGAACAATGATTATTTTATTTGTAGTTTTTTTGAAAAAAAGACGATAAAAATCGGCTGGTTCTTACTATATCCTTAATAGCAGAGGATCAAAGTTCTTTTAAGGAGTGAATCAAAATGCTGCAAACCAGAATAAATTTCAGTCGACAAAAGAATGCTACCATGTTGACTGTGCGCTTTTTCAGCAACAAGACGAATACGATTTTAGAGAGAAATTTAATTGTGGATCAAGAAGATGATCGCCAATCGGTTCTTGACTACTTAGCACAATCACTAGGGGAAATCAACATCTTGCAATACTCTTCGAAAAACGTTTTGTGTATCGCTGAACGTTCAAGGTTAGAAAAAGCAGGCGGCAGTCATCGATTGGAACATTTTTGGGGAGATGTGATCAGCTATATCGTTGAGTGCGTGGATAAATCTGGTGTTCATTATGATTTGCATGTCATTGGCAATGTTGATTCGGATGATGAAGAAATCATGCGGTCAATCAATCAAATGAGTGATGAATTGTCGATCATCAACATTTATGAATACAAAGATTGCTGGCTAAAAAGAGAAGATATTTTATTACAAGCTCTTTGAAATGAACTTGATTCCTCAAAGAAGTTTGTCCAGCTAGAAAATGATTTTACTCTCCAAGTCACTTACCAATCAATGAAAGAATACGAATTTTTTCTAAGTTTATGGAAACAGCTAATTCACAGGTTCTTTTTCATGGTTTCCAACACTTTTATGTTACAAAAAATAAGAATCGTTTCACAAGTTTTTCTCACCCGTACTGTTTTAAAGAAGAGGGGATTTTTCTGAAGTTTTTATTAAAATTGTCCGTTTAATGAAAAAAGAGGCTTGAATTTAAGTTTATTTTACTATAATTGGATACTGGGATACTTTTTAAATAAGGCGGGTAAAAAATTTTGGAGTATATAGAAAAATTGTATAGGTTTTATTTAACCAAAAAACAGGTAGATAAATTAACTGTTGTTAGAAATATCATTTTGGAGAAGCAGCTGTCTCTCGATAAAATATGTGAAACGACAAACAAATCTTTGTATCAGGTGAAAATATTGATCAATGAAATCGCCGAAGATATGAGAGAGTTTACGACTTTTGACGAGTCAATTTTTTTGCTGAAAAAGAGAACTGTTTATTTGTCACGAGAATTAAATGAAGAACAAAGCCTGCATATTTTTGTGAATCTAAAGAAAAAATATTTCTTAGAATCTCCTTATTATCGTCTATTATCCTATTTGTTAAGAAAAAGAAAGACCCGTATGGTGGACATCTCGGAAGAATTGATTTTTAGTATTTCTTATTGTTATAAATTGATCAGCTATCTTAAGAAAATGCTGGTTATCCAAAATGTTCCGATTACTATCAATAACAATACAGATTCCATTGATTTGACAGGGGCAGAGCCGTGTGTGAGGATGTACCATTATTTAGTTGAGATCATGGCTTGTAATGTATACATCAATCAGCGAACCCGTGCCAGCGTTGAATTAGCAGCTAAAGAATATGAGCCGTTAAAAACCACGAAAGTGAAGCACGACATTATGTTTTCAATCATTGAAAATGCGGTGTTGAGAGGCTATATTGTCAACGAGTTAGACGATGCTTCCATCACTATTTATGAGCAAATCAAGCAACTAGATGGGGAAAAGCAAGTGATCAAGCTGCTGCCGATCAGAAGTCAGCAAGATATTGAGAAAGAACAGATTTTTTATCATTTCTGGGTTTTTCTTTTCATACCTGAAACGATCTCGGATCAAGAAAAACTACTTTTGGGCCAAAAGCTGAGAAATCTTTTAGGAAATCCGCTGGTCGAATTTTCTGCCGATGTTGTAGCTGTCTTGTCGCAAAAGTATAATCTTTCTAAAGAGATCGAAGAATTCATTACCTATGAATTAGTGATGAATACATGGGGCTGTCTTCATCTCTTTTTGGATAGTTTTGTGTCTACTGAAGATTTGTCCTCTACGAACGAACGAGTATTAGAGGTGGAAGAGCTGATTGCAGCTGCCTTGCAGCGCCATTCGTTTGTAATAGAAAAAGAAGCCCTCTTCTTAAGGAAAATCGCTCAGATCACAGCGTCTTATTTACCTATCCAGGAAGAGGAACCGATTCGCATTGGTATTTCTCTTTTGAACCATCCAGAATATATTCCGGTCATTAAAAACAAACTGTTGAAAATTTACAATGAAAATGTGATTCACTTTAATTCGAATTTAGGAGACTCAGATATATTGGTTTCTGATGGCGTGCTAATCCATAATGAGTCGCAGAAATTCACATTTTTTGGCAATGTTCATAGTACCAAGGATTGGCACAATCTAAATGTGATGATCCAGTCGATGATTTCTAATAAATATACTTGAAAAGAGAGCGTATGGCTCTCTTTTTTTACTTGAACATCAGGTATCGTTGATCGAAGTACTAACCAAAAGAAGGAAGAGAGAAGACAAAAAAAGATATCTATAAAAGAGGGCTGCGACAGTCACCTTTTATAGATATTTTTTAAACCCATGATCAGGCAAAGCTAACGTGATGAGGATAGCGTTTTTTTTATGGAGATTTCCACCACTTCGGGCATTTGGATCACAGAGATCGTTGCAGGATCATAAGAGCCATCAGGTAATTTTTTCAAGAAGTAATTTTTGATTTCTTCAACTTCCGTCGGGCGAATAGTTCTTTTTTTATTGATCAGCAAAATTTCATTGTGGTTCGGCGCTGAGGTAAAGATCACGGTTGTATCTCCGGCTGTGTAAACCTTTACAAGTTCCGCGTCGGTATTTTCAAGTTGATTCAATACTAGTCGAGAATGGCTGTTCGTAACATTGATTAATTTCACCAGACTCACCTCACATTCTATGTATTTATTAATAACATTATAGGGCGTTTTTTTTCAAAAGAAAAGCCAGACAACTCGGAATTACCCAATTTTTTGGCAAAACATGGTTGTCTGGCAAAGGAAACGTTTCGTTACACGTTTTGGAAGCTTGTTACTCGTTTGTTCCCGATGCTTCTTCTTCAGAAGCCGGATTGGCTTCTTCAAGAGGTGCAGGGGACTCAGCGGAGGTCACGATGATTTTATCTGCATCTTCTAATTGTGCTTTTAGTTGATGTACTTGTGGATGCTCAAGATAAAATTCTGCAATGCCGTCTTCGATTTGATCTTGGATGGTTCTACGCAATGGGCGAGCCCCCATCGTTGCACTGTAACCAAGATCCACCAATTTTTCTTGCACGTCTTGTGGAACGTCGATATGCAATTTTTGTTGGTTAAGGGTTTGATTGACTTCATGCAGCATGAGAGACACGATCGATAACAAGTTTTCCTTGCTTAAAGCTTTAAATTCGATGATGCCGTCAAAGCGGTTGAGAAACTCTGGTGTAAAGTAATTATTCAATTGATTCAAAACGGAACGAGTGATACCTTCACGCGCCGCACCGAAGCCAACGTTAGCTTCAACTTTGCCGGTTCCGGCATTACTTGTCATGATGATCAAGGTGTCCTTAAAGCTGACGGTACGTCCTTGAGCATCGGTCAAGCGACCATCATCGAGAATTTGCAAGAACATATGCAATACATCAGGATGGGCTTTTTCTACTTCATCTAATAGAATCAAACTGTAAGGATTCCGACGAACTTTTTCAGTCAATTGACCTGCTTCTTCATAGCCAACATAGCCTGGAGGAGAACCAATCAATTTGGATACACTGTGTTTCTCCATGTATTCTGACATGTCGAAACGAATCATTGATTCTTCAGAACCAAACATTTCATAAGCTAATTGTTTTGCTAATTCGGTTTTCCCGACACCGGTTGGACCGACGAATAGGAAAGAGCCGATCGGACGGTTTTGTTTGCCTAAACCGACCCGATTTCTGCGGATCGCTTTTGCAACTTTGTCGATTGCTTCGTCTTGACCAATAACTTTAGCTTTCAAGTCATCCGCAAGATTCCTCAACTGGGTTTGTTCTTTTTCTTTTAATTCCCCAACAGGGATATTTGTCCGTTCTTCAACAATTTGTTCCATGTCTTTTTCGGTGATGACAGGCGTTTCTTCTTCGCTGATTTGACGTTCTTTCATTTTTTGAAGCTTGTTGATTTGATCGCGATAGTAAGCAGCTTTTTCAAAATCTTCTTCTCGAGAGGCAGCTTGTTTTTGTTCTTCCGCTTCTTGTAATTTCTTTTCGATCGTTTTTGGATCAACGATTTGGATCGTCAAGTTTTTCTTCGAACCTGTTTCATCTAGCAGATCGATCGCTTTATCAGGCAAGAATCGATCTTGAATGTAACGGTTAGAAAGGGTAGCGGCAGCTGCGATCGCTTCATCCGTATATTTCACATGATGATAATCTTCATAACGCGGTTGTAGGCCTTTTAAAATACGAATGGTTTCTTCCACAGAAGGTTCATCCACACGTACTGGTTGCAAACGCCGTTCTAAAGCGGCGTCTTTTTCGATGATGCGGTATTCATTTAACGTCGTTGCTCCGACCATTTGTAGTTCTCCACGGGCAAGAGCTGGTTTTAAGATGTTTCCAGCATCCATATTTCCGTCGCCGGCTGCACCAGCGCCAACGATTTCATGGACTTCATCGATAAACAAGATCACATTTTCCGCTTGCTTGATTTCTTCGATCAATTTTTGGATGCGTTCTTCAAATTGGCCACGAATACCTGTGCCTTGAACAAGCGACGCAACGTCCAAACGAATAACTTCTTTTTCCATCAATTTTTGTGGCACATCACCATCAACGATTTTTTGGGCTAACCCTTCAACGACGGCAGTTTTCCCAACCCCAGGTTCACCAATCAATACAGGATTATTTTTGGTTCGGCGATTAAGGATCTCGATCACGCGTTTGATTTCTGAATCACGACCGACCACTGGATCGACTTCACCATCACGAGCCATTTGAGTGATATTGATGCCATATTCTCCTAGCAGACCCGCAGGTGCTTGGTTATTGCGTGGTGGTTGCCCGCCAACAAAACCGTTACCACCAGTTTGTGTCGGTGGGGTTTGTTCATAAGGGGTATTTCCTTGCTGCATTTGACGAGACATTTGACGGAATAAATCATCAAGATTGCCAAATCCAAAAGGATCTTGCGCCATTGCAGCTGCAGCATTCCCAGATTGTGCTTTTAATTTTTGGTAACAACTTTGACAATAATCGAGTTGTTTTCTTTGACCATTGACATTGGCATATAAATGAATTGAAGCTTCATTTTTGCCGCAATTTTGACAAAGCATAGATTCACGACCTTTCATATTTGTTCCAACAACCCTATTTTACGGCGCATTTGATTGCTTGTAAAAGAAAAGGGGCTGTGGGCAAAGTAACGGTCACCTTCAAGGTAATGTGTTATTGACCTTTACTGACCATAATTCTATTATACTAACTTTTTGTCAGACTGCAAGAATTTTACCTTTAAAAATTTTCCCTTCGATTTCACTTATAGAAGCGGTCTTTTAAATAAAAAGTAATTCCTATATAATAGAAAGAAAGAGGTGAGAATAGACGTTGGAGAACAGAGATTTTGCTGCAGAAGTAGTACGTTTACGTAATGGAGAGATCCAAGAATTGATTGTCCAACAGCCGGAATTTCTGGCGTTTAGAGATGTCTGGCTCCAGTTGGAAGACCGGTCTTCTTTTGTCGGAGAAGCGGGGTTAAATGGGAAGATCATCTACCGTTACGTGCAAGAAAATAAATAGGACATTTATTTCAATCGTTTATTTAAGAGAAAACGGTTGTCTATCGAGGAAAAAAATGGTAATCTTAACAGTTGAAAGGGCGATTTTTTTCGGGTATCATTGCATGCATGGAAATTTTGCCTTCACACAAAAAAACGTATCATAAAGGAGATTGATCAATATGGAAAAGAAAGATTTTCACGTAGTTGCTGAGACAGGGATTCACGCACGTCCAGCTACATTATTGGTTCAAACAGCAAGCAAATTCAACTCTGATATCAACCTAGAGTACAAAGGTAAATCAGTAAACCTTAAATCAATCATGGGCGTAATGTCATTAGGTGTTGGCCAAGGTTCTGATGTAACTATCACTGCTGAAGGTGCTGACGAAGCAGATGCAATCGCTGCAATCGTAGAAACAATGAAAAAAGAAGGTTTGTCTGAATAATGGTTGAGATGCTAAAAGGAATTGCTGCTAGTGATGGTGTAGCCGTTGCGAAAGCCTACCTGTTAGTACAACCTGATTTATCTTTTTCAAAAGTATCAGTTGAAGATACTGCAGCAGAGGAAGCACGCTTAGATGATGCGTTAGCGAAGTCAACAGCGGAATTACAACAAATCCGCGACAAAGCAGCGCAAACTTTAGGTGAAGCAGAAGCACAAGTATTTGATGCTCATTTAATGGTTCTTTCAGATCCTGAGATGATCGGTCAAATCAAACAAAACGTGACAGATAACAAAGTCAATGCAGAAGCTGCATTGAAAGAAGTTACTGACATGTATATTGGTATGTTTGAAGCAATGGATGACAATGCTTACATGCAAGAACGGGCAGCTGACATCAAAGATGTTGCTAAACGTATCTTGGCGCATTTGTTGAATGTGACTTTGCCTAATCCTTCAATGATCAACGAAGAAGTAGTCGTTGTTGCGCATGACTTGACACCAAGTGATACCGCACAATTAGACCGCAACTTTGTTAAAGCTTTTGTAACAGATATCGGTGGACGTACTTCTCATTCCGCAATCATGGCACGTTCTCTTGAAATCCCAGCAATCGTTGGAACGATGGAGATCACTGCAAAAGTGAAAGCGGGCGACATCTTAGCTGTTAACGGCATTATCGGTGACGTTATCGTCAACCCGACAGATGACCAAGCGGCTGAATTTGTTGAAGCTGGGAAAGCCTACGCAGATCAAAAAGCAGAGTGGGAAAAATTAAAAGATGCTGAAACAGTTACGGCTGATGGTAAGCACTTTGAATTAGCTGCGAACATTGGTACACCAAAAGATTTAGAAGGTGTCCACAACAATGGTGCAGAAGCAGTCGGTTTATACCGTACTGAATTCTTGTACATGGATTCTCCTGATTTCCCAACAGAAGAAGACCAATATAAAGCGTATAAAGCAGTTCTAGAAGGAATGGCTGGAAAACCAGTGGTTGTCCGCACAATGGATATCGGTGGCGATAAAGAACTTCCTTACTTAAAATTGCCTCATGAAATGAATCCTTTCTTAGGCTATCGTGCATTGCGTATCAGCTTGTCTGAACTTGGGGACGACATGTTCCGTACCCAACTTCGTGCGTTGTTACGTGCTTCTGCTCATGGTAACTTACGTATTATGTTCCCAATGGTGGCAACATTGAAAGAGTTCCGTACAGCGAAGAAAATGTATGAAGAAGAGCGTCAAAAATTGATTGACGAAGGCGTTGAGATTTCTAACGAGATCCAAGTCGGAATCATGATCGAAATTCCAGCAGCAGCTGTCTTAGCAGACAAGTTTGCGAAGGAAGTTGACTTCTTCAGTATTGGTACCAATGACTTGATCCAATACACAATGGCTGCAGACCGCATGAATGAACGCGTGTCTTACTTGTACCAACCATACAACCCATCCATCTTACGCTTGATCAAAAACGTGATCGATTCAGCGCATGCTGAAGGCAAATGGGCTGGTATGTGTGGAGAAATGGCCGGCGATCAAACTGCTGTGCCACTTCTTGTAGGTATGGGCTTAGATGAGTTCTCAATGAGTGCAACATCTGTTCTGAAAACACGTAGCTTAATGAAACGTTTGTCAACCACTGACATGCAAGAATTAGCAAAACGTGCTTTAGAAGATTGCGATACAATGGAAGAAGTTGTAGAGTTAATCGAACAGTATGTAAAATAATCATTTCTAGGCAACAGGCAATTTTTGCTTGTTGCCTTTTTTTGTTTTAAGAAGACATTTTGTTTGATTTGACTTGCAACAACTTACTACTTTTTTCAGAAAACGAACAGTTTTGTCATATCTTGGAATTAAGCTATGATTCCCTGAGTTTTTCCCGTATCATGGTTAAATGGGGAACAAAATCTAGGACCATGGTAGGAGTATCTCTGCGATCGCCTATGGTATACTAATATCAGATATAAGCATTTCCAAGGAGGAATCATCTTTGAAAGTACTTCTTTATTTTGAAGGAGAAAAATTATTAGCTAAATCAGGTATCGGTCGCGCATTGGCCCATCAGCAACGAGCGCTGACATCTGTCGGGATTCCTTTTACTCTTGATAAAAATGATGAGGATTATGACATTCTTCACATCAACACGTATGGAATCAATAGTATGCATATGGTCAATAAAGCCAAAAGACAAGGAAAAAAAGTGATTTACCATGCCCATTCTACAGAAGAGGATTTTCGGAATTCATTTATCGGTTCAAATCAGCTTTCGCCATTATATAAAAAATATTTGATCAATCTTTATTCCAGAGCCGATCAATTGATCACCCCGACCCCTTATTCGAAAGAACTTTTGGAAGGGTATGGTATCCAAGTGCCGATCGAAGCGATCTCAAACGGGATCGATCTTGACAAATATCAGCCGGATCATGAGAAAGAAAAAGCCTTTCGTGAGTATTTTCAGCTTTTACCTGATCAAAAAGTCATTATATCGGTCGGTTTGTTTTTTGAACGAAAAGGCATTCTTGATTTTGTAGAGATAGCTAGACAATTGCCTGAATATACGTTTATCTGGTTTGGTCATACACCAATGATGACGATTCCTAAGCAGATCCGCGACCTTGTCAATGAAGACCATCCAGAAAATGTGCTGTTTCCCGGCTATATCAAAGGAGACATCATCGAAGGGGCATATTCAGCGGCTGATCTGTTCTTCTTTCCTTCCTATGAAGAAACAGAAGGGATCGTGGTCCTTGAGGCGTTAGCCAGCCACCAAAATGTGCTTGTTCGGGATATTCCAGTATATAAAGGGTGGCTAAGCAATGGGCACAATGCATACATGGAGAAAACCAATCAAGGGTTTATCGAGAAAATCAAAGGAATCTTAGATGGCACGTTGCCACAGTTAAGTGAAGCGGGTTATGAAACGGCCAAGCAAAAGAGTATTGATGAAATCGGATATGAGCTAAAAGAAGTTTATACAAAAGTGATGAATACGGAATAAAGAAACTAATGTAAAGTTTGGAGGTACCGTTTTGAAAATCGGATTTTTTACAGACACCTACTTCCCCCAGGTAAGTGGTGTGGCGACATCGATCAAGACATTGAAAGAAGAGCTTGAGAAAAAAGGCCATAAAGTGTATATCTTTACTACGACCGATCCCAATGCTGATCTAGACGAAGAAGATATCATTCGCATGCCAAGTGTCCCGTTTGTGTCCTTCAAAGATCGGCGAATCGTAGTGCGCGGCATGTTGTATGCCTATTTGATCGCCAAAGAGTTAGAGTTGGAATTGATCCATACCCATACCGAGTTTGGCTCTGGGATGTTAGGGAAAATGGTGGGGCGCAAATTGCAAATTCCTGTGATCCATACCTACCATACGATGTATGAAGACTACTTGCACTACATCGCCAATGGGAAGGTCTTACGGCCGTCTCACGTGAAATATCTTTCGCGGCTATTTGCCAACCACTCGACAGGTGTTGTTTGTCCAAGTGAACGAGTCATCGATACGCTGAGGGGGTATGGTGTGGTTTCACCGATGCGGATCATCCCCACAGGGATCGAAGTCGAGAAGTTTCGTCGACCGGACATTACATCTGAAATGAAAAAAGAATTGCGGGAGAAATTAGGCATCACTGAGGATCAACCCATGCTGCTTTCCCTCAGTCGTATTTCTTATGAAAAGAATATCCAAGCGATCATCGATGGGATGCCGGAAATTCTAACCAAGATTCCTGATGCGCAATTAGTGATCGTTGGGAAAGGTCCGCATAAAGAAAAATTAGAAGAAAAAGTGGTGGATATGGCGCTAACTGACCATGTTCAATTTGTCGGCGAAGTGGCGAATGATAAAGTGGCGATCTATTACCACGCTGCCGATTACTTCGTCAGTGCCTCCACTTCAGAAACACAAGGACTGACATACACGGAAGCAATGGCTGCTGGGACCCCATTAGTCGTTGAAGGCAATGATTACTTAAACACCTTGATCGATGATCCATCGTTAGGCGTCACCTATGAGAGTGATCGGGATTTCGCAAAAGCATTTATTGATTATTATGAACAAAAGATTCCTGCTGATCCCGAAGTTCTTTCTAGGAAGATGTACGAGATCTCGGCATTACGCTTTGGTGAGTCGATGCTGTCTTTCTACCATGATATGGTTGCCTATTATGAAACCGAACGCATCGAGAAAGAAACCGAGCAGACGTTAGAAAAATTCAAAGTAAAATTAAAGGCATTTCGCCGAACGATCGATTAAACAGAAAATTTTCGCAAGTTCATGTTTTTAGCGTAAACAATAATTTTAGATTAATTAATCGTAAAATCCTTTAATATCAACATTTCTATCAAATCTTTTTTGTACAAATTTAAAGAAAAAGTAAGTTTGGTTCTCAAAATGTTCTCACGCCTATATAAAAACAAGACAAAGAGTATTATCAGAAATGATAGTACTCTTTGTCTTGTTTTTATATTTAGTATAGTTGTAATTACTATTATTACGAAAATATAATTCTAATCTTATAAAATACATCTTTTAAATAAATTATAATCCGAGTGATCCGTATAATAGTCTTCCATAGTACCAAGTATTTACAATTTTACTCAAGATCATTAGTAAAATCCTTTTGTTCAAGTGGAAACAAAAGCCTACAATCAAAAAAACGAAGAGTATCCAAAAAAATGATGAGTTAAAAAATAGTTGAAGAGATTACACACAGCAACTTGCATGAATGAATTAAGAATTATAATAATCATTTGGTATTATTAATGATTATTTTGCATGAGTAATATCTAATAAAAATGCAAAATCAGATAAATCATGAAGTGTCTAATGTTTAAAAAGAAAATTTTAGGTTCTTGTGATTTTAATTACAATTAATATTTGTTACATGGTAAAATGAAATAGTAAAAAATATTAACAGGAGAGTTATAAGTGGAGTAGATAAATTCCAGCATTGTAATAGTTTTTTCGCGATTGATGAGGGATATGTAAATATCTATACCCAGTTCTCATCTAACAGTTTTAATATTGTAAATTTACTAAAGTTATTTTTTCGGGAATTTTAATAAATGTAATAATTGAATGCTTAAGAAAATAATCAAGAATAATCTAGTACTTAAGAAAAAGTTTGAGGATGAAAGATGAATAATAGAGATGCTACAGATACTATAAAAGGATATTTTTATCAGTTTGATCATTATATCGTAAAGATTTTAAAAAGTTTAGATGATAACGCTTTAATATATACAGAAGGAATAGAAGATATAGATATAGTGAATTTAAATGAAACGACCGCTGTTCAATGTAAATACTATGAAAAAACAGAATATAACCATTCTGTAATTAAGGAATCAATATTATTTATGATCAGGCACTTTAACGAAAATAAAGATAAAAATATTCATTATCATATTTATGGTCATTATAAAAGTGGTCAAGAAAAATTACCAAAAGACTTTGATATTGAATTTTTAAAAGTGAATTTTTTGTCATATGTACGTAATAAGAAAAAATTTGAAGAACATATTATTTTAAATCTTTCTGATAGAGAGCTTAGTCAATTCTTAAAACAGCTAAAGATTGATATTAATGGTTTGAGTTTTGACGAGCAGAATAAACAAATTATTGATAATTTAAGACTAATCTTTAGTTGTAATGATATGGAAGCAGAATATGTATATAATAATGCTTTGAAACTCGTTAAAGATATTTCAGTAAAACCCGATATTAAAGATAGAGTTATTACTAAAAAAGATTTTCTAACTAAAATAAATAACAAAGAGTCATTATTCAATGAATGGTATCTTAATTTAAGAAGCAATGAAGACTTTTTTAAAATGATGAAAAATAAACATTTTTCATCATTTAATCTATCTCCTCACACTAGAATTATTTTAATTGATTGTAAGTATTGTATGGATGAATTAGAGATAAAACAATTATTAATTCATATTTCAATTCGATTGACTAGAATTAGTAAGAGGCAAACTATACCCTTTTGTCCATATGTTAATCTTTATGGTTTAACTGATGATAAGTTGTTAAAAGTTAAACAGATGATGAGATCAGATTCCATTAGATTTGTTGACGGACATGATTTCAAGGGAGCTGACTTTGACTTACAATCGATACTTATTGAGCCAAATTATCAAAATCAAATCAAGTTAAAAATAATTAATGAAATAGAGAATATTGAACTAGTTTTAAATGAGTGCTCTAATACACGGAAAATTTACCAATTTTATATAAAAAAACCTTTCTATGAGAACTTCGAACATGAACATAACAGGATACCTATTAATTCTGTGAAGGACATAATCCAAATTATTTAAGGAGAAAAAAATGAGTGAAGAAATTAACGCGCAAGTAATAGCAGTTTTTCCAGATAAAGTTAAAATTTCTGTTGATAAGTTGGAAGATTTTCAACTTGTAGATGAGAAGTTAAAAGTTGGTTCCTATTTAAGAATAGCCGATACTGAAAATGCAATTTTGATTGCTACTATTGAAAACTTTACGATTGCAGTTGATGACAGTGCAAATCAAAAATATTTAATTGAAGCAAAACCTTTAGGGATGATTAGAAACGGTAGATTTGAAAGAGGAGGTGACACTATTGCAATCCCACCAAAATCTGTGGAACCAGCAACTCAAGAAGATATTAGGAAAATATTTGAAGAATCTTTAGAAGATAAGCATAAGTTTACATTTGGAAAACTTTCTAATAATACTAGTATTCCAATTCCGGTAGACGGGAATAAATTTTTTAATAAGCATATTGCAATTGTTGGATCAACTGGATCAGGTAAGTCACACTCTGTAGCTAAAATAATTCAAGAAGCAATTGATTCAAAAGATGGCGAATATGACGGATTGAATAATTCACATATAGTTATATTTGATGTACATTCAGAGTATAAAGCAGCACTTCCAGAAGCGAATATAATAGATGTGAATAATCTTGTTCTACCATATTGGCTATTGAATAGTGACGAACTTCAAGAAATGTTTCTCGACACAGAGGCTAATGATCATAATCAACGTAATATTTTTAAACAATCTGTAGTGAATAGTCGTAAAGAGCATTTTATTGGAAATGAAGAAGAAAAAAAATCAATACACTTTGATTCTCCATTGTACTTCGATATTGAAGACGTGTTAACAAAAGCAAAAGATAAGAATTCCGAAATGGTACCTGGTGCCAGAGCGGATAAAGCTGGGCCATTAAACGGAAAACTTTCTAATTATATTAGTAGATTAGAAAATAAAATACAAGACAATAGATTGGAATTTCTACTAGGAGAAAATGCAAAAAGAGCCCAATTCGAAGATGTGATAGCACAACTATTAGGATATGGGAACGATCTTGCCAATGTAACTATACTCGACTTGAGTGGGGTACCGTTCGAAGTTCTAAGTATCACTGTATCTCTTATTTCTCGTATAATGTTTGAGTATGGCTATTATTATAAACGCCTGAGACTTAATAATGATCCTGAAGAAAAAATTAATAATGATGTTCCTTTATTGTTAGTTTACGAAGAAGCTCATAAGTACGTACCAAATAGCGACCTAGCAAAATATAGAGCATCCAGACAATCAATTGAGAGAATTGCTAAGGAAGGAAGAAAATATGGGATTTCTTTGCTCCTAGCGAGCCAGAGACCTTCCGAAATTTCTGAAACAATTTTTTCTCAATGCAGTAATTTCATAGCCTTGAGATTGACTAACCCTAATGACCAGAACTATGTAAAAAGACTTTTGCCAGATACCCTAGGAAGTTTGGTTGATAAAATATCATCGCTAAGAGCTGGAGAATGTCTAGTCATTGGTGATGCTATAACAATTCCTTCAGTAATTCAAATTGATGAGTGCGCCTTAGCCCCATCTTCTAATGACATTCCTTATTTTGATATATGGAAGCAAAAATGGGTAGATTTAAATATTGCGTCAATCAAAAATACTTGGTATGGAAATTAACTGCCGTACTTAAAAACATAATTTTTTTATCTATAAATACTAGTCCGGTCAATAGGTTGTTATAAAATAAGTGGAAATATGTGATAGAATCAATTAAAAAGATTGGAGAGGTCTAAATGAATCTAAATGAGTATGAAAGAATAACACTAATAAATCAATTTCTTCTGTTACAAGAAAATGGAGTGGAAAATGGACACTACGATGTAAAGCAGTATCAAAATTATATAGATATATTATATAACGGATATGAGGGGCTTTATGATGAAATTTTTTCTTCATTACCAAGGAATATCATTTCTAAAGATGTTTCTGATGAAGTGGGAGAAATCCTTTATATGTATGACCGAGCGGAGATAAGTTATAGTAATTTATCCAAAAGCGAACAAATGAAAATTGATGTTAGTGATATCACATTTCATGGTTTTGACGGAAATGAAGAATACGATCATTATGCTATTTGTACTTTTATAATTAAGAACTTGAAATATTACTCGAGTATGTTTAAAACAAACGAGTTGAACTCCCATTTTCGAACATTAGGAAAATATAGAGAACAGTTAAAGAAATTTAACGAAGAAAAAGTTTCAGGCGATGTTTTAACTTTAGAAGGTTTAATCAAAGTTTTTTCAAATTAAGTTAAATAATTTTATTATATATATTTTTGGTCTTTGCTCACAATACTAGGTCTTGAAAAAATATTTATTTCCAAAAATATTTTTTTATTGGATGAAGAGAGTTCTCGGATTACTTAAGTTTGTTAATAAAATGAGATTTTTTATAGAAATAACTTAAAGGCAAAACGCATGGAAAATATTTTTTTATGCGTTTTGCTTTTAAAAATTATTTCTAGATGATACGTGATAATGAACTTTTTGGTTAATGCTTCACAATATCTTCGATAGTAAAAATTTAAGTCTATACGAATTAAATCAAAAAACATTTATTTTAAGGTGATATTTTTTTATCGCTTTTTTAAGAATTATGAATGTTAGAGATATTAAATATTATACGTTTTATGAAAAAAAGTCATCGATTTTCAGATTGTAGAAATCAGCAAGAATTCTAGCAGATGATAATTTTGGTTCTTCCTTGTTATTCTCCCACTTAGATAGTTTTCCTTTATTGAATTTAGCTGTATTTGGATACTTTTCATTGAGCTGCTTTGCTAACTCCTCTAAGGTTAAATGTCGTTCAATTCTTAGTTGTTTTAGTTTGTCCCCAATCAATTTAAATCCTCCCTTTTTGCTCTCTATGATATTATATCTTCCCTGTTGCGAAAACGCAACAGACATATTTTTTCCGCTTTTTGTATTGACAGGGTAAATAGCTATGATAATATAGAAATATAAAGTTTCGAAAACGAAACAAAAGGGGGTTGAGGTATGGTCACTGCACAACAATTCAAAAGTCCGTATAATAATTTGAAAATAATAATTGAGAAGCAAGAACAGACTCAAAAAGATGTTGCGGATAAAATGGACATGAATCGCTCTACATTCAATCTTAAGATTAATCGAACAAATGGGCGAGATTTTTCACTGGAAGAAGCAAAAAGACTATCGGAGATATTAAAGATAAGCATTGATAATTTTTTTTGAACTGAAAGTTTCGAAAACGAAACAAAAAAAGATGTGGAATTACTACATGTTACAAAGGGGTTTTAGCGAAGCAACTTAAAATAGATGGCAGAATTAAGTTGTTTCACTAAGGCGTTAGCCTTTAATGTCCATTGAAAAATAAATAGGAACCTACAATCTTCCCAGCTGACTTACTCGAAAGAGGTTAGAGGCTGGAAAGGTTGTGGGCTCCCTACAAAGAGTTTCCCCTTTGCAAATCGTGGTTGATTTCATTATAAAGGAAAAACGCTTTGGTTGGTAGTGGAAACCATTTATAAAATCCATAAGACGCTCGCTTGACTCGGTCATTGGGGGCGCTGATCGCACTAGATGGAACGCTTAGACTCGGTAACGAGATGAGTGTGTGCGTGACTGACAAAGAAGCCTAACTGGCATGTCTGTATTTTCGCTGGGAGCGTGTTGATGCGATGAATTTTTCTGATTATAGCATTGATAGTGCCAAAATCATCGGAAGGAAAAATCAGAACTATGTTGCTATAGGAGTGTATAAATGAATGTCGAAAGTTGAATTAGTTCGAAGAACAGCTCGTTTATTAAAGATAGTGGGTTGTTTGATTAGTTGGAAAGACAATAAGATTTGTTTTGCTAAAAATCATTCTGAAATTAACTTATTTTACTATTTAAAAAACGCATATAGTGTAGATGAATTAAAAGATTTAGTAGATTATTTGTTGGATGTATTAGATGATCTTGAAGTAATTGTATTTACAGGAGATTATGATGTCAGAGCTATGTAATATAGATACGAGCTATTTGAAAGATTTATTAGAGTCACGATTACAAGAATTGAAATGTTTATTAAGAGAGTTTTCAAAGTGCCGAATTTCGTGTAAAGTAGATATTGAAAATGAAATCCGTATTTGTGAACGTGTCTTAAGTAAACTAAAATGAGAAAGGATCGATGATTACATGATTTATTCTATTGAAGAGATACAATCAGTCATTAAGCCTGTTTGTGAAGCATATAGAATCCATGAAGTGTATCTTTTTGGTTCTTATGCTAGAGGTGAAGCAGACGAACAGAGTGACTTAGATTTTGTTGTAGATACAGTAGATTCTAAGATCGTTTCCTTATTAGACAAAATGGCATTTAAAAATCAGCTAGAAAATTTATTGGATAAGGAAATTGATGTTATCTTGAAGTCTTCACTGGATAATCCTAGTAATCGTAAAAGAAACCCTTTCTTTTTGAAAAATATTCAAGAAGACATGAAGGTGATTTATGGAGCAGAAAGACAAGTTTTCGTTAACTAATATTGTAATAATTATAGATGAGATTAGAGAAACTGTTACTAAATTTGGTAACAGTTTTTTTTCGTTTGAAAATGATAGTGACTATCAAAAATCAGTAGCATTTAGTCTTACTCAAGTTGGCGAAATGATTCGTCATAACTTGAGTGATGAACTAAAAGAAAAGTATACAGATATATCTTGGGATCATTATCGTTTATTCAGAAATGACTTAGTGCATGCATATAATACAATAGATTTAAAAGAAATCTGGTATTTTGTCCAAAATGATTTGAAACCGCTAGAAGAGTACATTAGGTATATCTTAGTTGAAGAACAAGGACGATAATTTTTGAGAAAGATGAGGTATTAAATTTATGGAGTTTGCTATTTGTGAGCCTAAAGCAACATTTGGTCGTTTAGAATATGTAGGTAGAAAAGAAGAATTTGCAGAATACGTCAATGGTCGACGTCAACCAGTCGGTTACTATCATGCAATTATGTCGGTGAAACAACAAGAAACTATTGAAGTAATCATTCCAAATCGTTTAAATACATCAGGATTGAGCTACGGTGATGAAGTTGTTTTGAGAGATGTAAGATGCGAGCCATTTTCACAAGCTGCTGGAACAGACGGAGCGGTTGCAGGATGGACAATCAAAGCGCAAGGCATTGAAAAAGTCTAGATAATGGAGGGCTATTAGTTTATGGCAAAAATCAATGAATTGAATAAAGGGATTAGTTTAAATATTGAAGAAACCTTTGGTGAATTGAAATTTCTTCGAATGAAAGAAGATAAAAAACGAGAAAACGACGAGGGAGAACTTATTTCTACCCAAGTGCGTTATGTTGTGCAATCGAAACGTCAAGTGTCTGAGGAGATTGTGAGTATTGATGTCTCTGCTGATCGGAAAGAATTTGAGTTTGGTGATCAGGTGAAATTGATCAATCCGAGAATCGAATACTATTCGTTCAGACAAGGTAATCGAACAAATAATTATTTAAAAGTAGTCGCCGATGGGATTGAGAAAGTTCAAAAGAAAGTAGATCAAAGAAAACCAGAACCACATAAACAAGAATCGAATAAGTAACAATAAAAAATTAGTGAAAAGCGTACAACAAAAGATTCAAGTTGTGCGCTTTTTTTTGATAGCTGGAGATACATAAAATGAATTTAAATTGGGCGTTTGTTGGAAAAATAGACTGAGGTGAAAGCAATGGTTAAAATATTTGTTGAAAACTTACATGTTAGAAATCAAGGGAATTTGAAGGGGGATTGGTTTGATTTACCTGTTAGTATTGACCATATGAATCGAAAACTGGGATTAGAAGATGGTGATGAACATATCATTACTGATTTTGAAAGTCCGTTTCCAATTGGTGAGTATGATGATTTAGAAGAATTAAACGAGCTAGCAGAATTGTTAGAAGACCTGCCTAGCGGCTACAAAAATAATCTAGCTGAAATTAAGGATGCTTTCTTTAGCGATATTCGAGAAGCAATCGAAGATTATGAGGAGATCATTCACTTACCAGAGGTTTATAACGACAAAGATTATGGGAACCATTTAGTCGAAGAAGGCTTATTTGAAATTCCTGAAAAATTGCGATCATACATTGATGAAGAAGCATTAGGTCGGGATTGTCGATTTGAAGGAAATATTATTTACACTGATGACGGAGCATTTTATAAATAATAAGTGCTAGTATAAATGAGATAAGGTGGGATGGAATGAATCCAACGACAAAAAAGTGGTTGTGTCTGTTGATTGAAAGATCAACCGAAAAAAGAAATAGTTTCAGAGAGCTATTTTATAAGAAACAAAAGCCAATTTTGGATGATGAAATTTTAGTAGAATTAGAGGTTTTCTTTTACAATCAAATGAAAAAGCTAACGGATATACATGATGAAGGAACCCAAAAGCTAGCTGAAATATTTTTTGATCGTACATTTAGCGATGTGCAAACGCAAGAGGAATTGCTTAAAAAATATGTAGAACAAGAGTTTCAACCCAAACTAAATGATGTGTATGAAAGCTGTGTTTTTGATTTAGAAGAAAAAGTGAAATCGTTAGGTGTAGATTATGTTTAAAGAAATATTCAAATATCGAGGGCGGCGAATAAAAAAAGTCCATCTTTATGATTGGTGGCTTCATTTTTTATTTTTGCTAAGTCCTTTTTTGATTGGGATAGGTTTGGTTGGTTTTATTTTGTTGAAACCAGTATTCTCCGAATTTCAAAAAGCACAACAATTAATCGTACCATTTCTAGTGATAACAATTCTATTGTTAGTTGCTTGTTTTATGGTCTATTCACTTATGATGTGGTCTCGTTTGAGGGGTGGATATTTTCTAAAAGTAAAATACTATGACATGATTGCCAAAATGTTAAAACTAAGTGGCTTTGTAATTAAGAAAGAATCACGTCAAGCTGGAAAGAAACCTAAAGAAAAATTCCCAAAAGTTTATGTAAAAAAAGGCAAACATACAACAGATGTTACTTTGCCTTTAGACGGCGGACAACACCATGATCGTTTTTTGCAGTTAGGAAAAAAGTTAGAAGAAATGTTTCTAGCTGATCTTGTTGCAGAGCAAATGGATTTTGGCTTTGTGACCTATTCTTTCATGACGAACGTCATATCTAAGCGGCTTACGATTAATGAAGTTATTGCTAAAGATGGCGCAATTACACTCATGAACGGCGTAAAGTGGGCATATGATGAGTTGCCTCATATGTTGATTGCAGGCGGCACCGGTGGCGGAAAATCATATTTTATGTATTCGTTAATCAAAGCAATTTTATCGATTGGAACCGTGCATATTTGTGATCCTAAGTCTGCCGATTTAGCCGACTTAGCTGATTTACCTGTTTTTAAAGGGAAGGTTTATTATGGTCAAGGGGAAACAATGATTCGTTGTTTAGAAGATGCAGTCAAACGTATGGAACAGCGATTTAAGTATATGAAATCTTTGCCAAACTATGAATCAGGGCGTAATTATGCATTCTATAAGATGCCTCCTGAGTTCATTATTTTTGATGAGTGGAAGGCATTTTATGGGAGTCTAGGTCGTGATTATAAGAAAATTGAACGAGTGGATAATGCAGTTCAACAATTAGTTATGAAAGCTAGGCAAGCTGGTATATTTTTAATTCTTGGTACACAAAAGCCTGATAGCAGTGATTTTCCATCAGGGGTGAGGGATAATCTCATGTGCCGAGTAACTCTTGGAAAACTGTCAGTACAAGGCTATTACATGGTATTTGGTGATGAAAGTAAAAATAAGGCTTTCTTCAATAAACCAATTAAGGGTAGAGGTTATATTGACGATGGCAGTGGTGTTGTAAGAGAATTTTATTCGCCGTTCGTACCTAAAAGCTATAATTTTCTAGAAGAATTCAAGAAATATGATCATATGATCGAGTTAGATATGCAGAACAAAAAAGAGTCCGAAGGGTAAGATGACATTGAGAATAACTACTTTTTCCATAGAGTATACGAAAGAAGAAGAGCAGTTGATAGCAGATGTAATCACTGCTGCTATTGAATCTATCCGTCTTCATAAGAAACAAATGAAATATGAGCTTTCCTAAATGCAAATAAGCCGCATGGATAGTGAGTGTTCACAATTACAGAATTTACTATATAAGTGTGCTTTACGAAAACAGCTATTGTCTTAGTCAATATATTTTGGAGGAATGTGATGAATAGGCTAAGAAGAGCAAGATTGAAAGAAGTTGCTGATATCATTTCTGAGATGATTGAAATTTTGGATGATATCGGAGAGGATGAAGAAAATTATGAAGAAAATTATGTAGAAAATTATGTAGAAAATATGCCTGAAAATTTACATGGGTCTCAACGATAGGAAAAAGCAGAAGAAGCTATTGACCAGATTAGTGATGATATTGATTCTTTAGAAGAAGCTACGGAATCAATTGAGGAAGCTATGAGTTAAAGCAGTCTAGAGTATAACTTGAGGGTTCGTGACTGTCGGAAAAAAAGGCGTGGCGAGTCTGCCGTGCAGGCTCAGCAAGTGGGGCTGCCCTAAGCAGCGCCGCTGTTAGGCTTTTTTAGGGAGTAGGTGGCGCCGTGCGACGCCTGCGACCGTAGAACCCCCGTATTCTAACAGGGGGGTAATGAAGATGTAAAAATGACAGAATTTAACGATTAAACATTGATATATAAGCGATTTATTACTTTACATTGCGCTCGAAAAAAATGGCGAAAATGTAAAGTAAAGCATGATTAGAGGTGAAGTGTTGGATAGTGAAGAATTGAAGATGATTGGTAAAAGTATAAAAGCTTCGAGAAATCTGTTGAAAATGACTCAGGCAACTTTTGCTGATAATGTTGGTCTTTCAAGACAATCGATTTATAACCTCGAAAGAGGTTTAAGTTTGCTATCAGATGAAAAAATGTATCGAATTTATGACTTTATTGCAGAGCAAAATTGTCATGAACCGCTGGAAAGTATTATTGATTATATTCGTATCACGTTTCAAACTCATGATGTTGATATGATTTTTTGCGAGATTCTAAAAATCAAAAAGGAATTTTTTGCACAAATATCTAGCCACCTTTACGGTTATGTCGGAGGGTACCAGTTAGATTACTTGATGGTTATGTATTCTAAAAAAGGTGATTCTCGTGGAACAATGATCCAATTATCTGGTCAAGGATGTCGTCAATTTGAAGCATTTCTGAAAGCTCAAGGACGGACTTGGTTTGATTTTTTTCATACTTGTTTTGATTACAGAGCAAAGTTCACTAGAGTTGATTTAGCCATCAACGATTATAAAGAATATTTGAGTATTCCGACATTGCTAAACAAAATAAATCGACAAGAATTGATTTCCCGTTTTGAACGTTTCGATTTCAATGGTTCTGGATCAATTTCTAAAAAGAAACGAGAAGGTGTCACTATTTATCTAGGTTCAAAAAGAAGCGAGCTTTATATTGCGTTTTATCAAAAGAATTATGAGCAGGCGAAAAAACTTGGGATTGATGTAGAGGATGTGCCAATCAAGAATCGTTATGAGCTTCGGTTTAAAGATGAAAAAGCCGAACAGGCGATTCATGGCTATACTAAAACTGGCGATTTAACTGCATTTTTATTGGGAATTTTAAGTGACTATCTTTGCTTTGTAGATAGAAAAGGCGGTGTTTCAAGGAAGTACTGGCCTGTAAATAAAAAATGGGAATACTTTCTTGGCGGTGTTGAAAAAGTAAAGCTAGTAACTGAACCGAATGAAGCTTTATACGAACGCTCAAAAAATTGGTTTAAACGATCGGTGGCTCCTACGATTAAAATGTTGATGGAAGTAGATGAGATTGAAGAAACAGATGAGGTGCAAGAAATTATCGATGAAGCTGAACTTAGTGACAAGCATTTACACATGATTGAAGCACAAACAACAAGAATTGAGGATATGATTCTTTGATGAAAATAGAAAAAATGGAAAGATTGTGATTTATGTCGAGAATAATAAGCAGGGAGGAAATGCATGGATCGGTTAAATGAACTATTGTGCAATCCAGAAAAATATGAATTATCGTTACAGGCAAGAGATGGCTTGCGTGAGTTGAAAAGAATTTTTGATGGGAATCCTTTCTTCCCGATGGAACCTTATGTTTATGCAAAAAATCATTTGTATGGCATGTATGCAAGAGGAGTGATAAGTGGGGACTTGATGCAAAGTATACTGAGCGATTTTTAATATAATGAGGTGAAATCTGTGTGGGGAATTTTTGAAGATGGCGAATTGGAAATATCTTTGGAGATGAGGCTGGTGCTGAATACTTTTTGGAATGTTGGATAAAAGAGGAACCACTGAGGAACTTTGATGATTTCTCTGTTGAGAAAATTGATGACAAAATGAACGAGTAGGTGTTTAAATTGGAGTTTCGGGAATACATTGACTGTTATATGGACTCAATCGACGAGGTATTAAGAAAAACGATTCCTGATTATGACGAAAATTGTTCAAGATCGATATTCTTACTCACAGAAGAAGAAAAAATTGCTGAACAAGATTGGTATAATTATGTGAATGACAATCGAAAGAAGCCTGATCGTGCATTCTTGTTCGAGAATGTTCATCGGTTTGGTGTCAATCGTGCTGATTTATTTGATGCTAATCAACGAGAAGTGTCAAAGACTGACTTCATTGACTTTTACTTAAACGAAATCAAAAATCACACTTTAATGAAAGAAACAAAATTTGAAGCAGAAGATCGTACGTTTATTATGGATCGTGAGAAATATATTGCGATTAAAAAATTTGATGAACGCACGAACCCCGCAAAGGGATACGATGAACTGAATATTACTACGTCTAAAAAGACCCAAGAATGGTTGTTACAAGCGCTCATATTGCGTTTTGAACGAGATTTTGGGTCTTTTTATATTGGACTACAAGCAAGGTGAATTTATGAAATCAATTCGTCTAGTAGATCACTTAAAAGAAAAAGGCTTTATGTGTTATGTTTCTAGTCCAACTAGAGAGGATTATGAAAAATTTTTTGAACTACAAAAAAGGACAGGGAATAAGAACATGAAATTTAAGCCTTTCGTTCCAGTCTGTTATGAAAAGCAACTTTCACGAATTACATCATTAATTATTGAAGGTTGTGCAAAGAAAAATGTGTATTATTACGACTTTTATAAAGTCACATTTTTTCCTATGCAAAATCAAGGATCAAATATAAAAGTCTATGGTAGTCATATGACAAGAAATCAATTGTTGCGCTGTGTCGATTGGGTAAAAGAATAAAAGACAAAAAGGGAGTTTTTGGATGAGTATACGTTCGCCGCCTGAGTTATTTTCAAAAAAAGAAAGAGAGGATGTGAAAACATTGCTAAAAAGAATAGGGACACATTTTTTAATACTAGGAACCTTAGTTGCTATGTTCCTTGTTAATACTACGATTGCCGATGCTTCAAGAAATACAAATACTTGGGGGACTGGAAATTTAGGAAGTTCTGAATATGGTGAAATTGTTAATGATGAAACAGAAATCAGCGGAGAGTATTCTTTTATTGCTCGCTGGATAGATGGAGTAACGACTGTTTCAACTTTTGGTGGTCGCTGGGATAGTTGGTCATATAGTTATGGTGGAGCTACTGGGATTTTAGGATACTTACCTACAAACGATAACAGTAAAGGGAAAGTTGGTGTTACTTATCATAATGTTGGTATGCATAATGGTCGTGTGATTGATTTGAAAATCACTGTTACGGATTGGGAAAGAGGCGCTACTAACTATGGGTATATTTTTTATACGACAGGCGCTATCTCACATGTTCAACAAAGTTATCGCTATGTGAAGCAGCGTTGGGAATTTA
This sequence comes from Enterococcus sp. AZ179, assembly GCF_050498885.1. Classification (NCBI taxonomy): domain Bacteria; kingdom Bacillati; phylum Bacillota; class Bacilli; order Lactobacillales; family Enterococcaceae; genus Enterococcus; species Enterococcus sp. AZ179. Next base: position 3,184,321 of record NZ_JBMHEO010000001.1, read on the forward strand.
TTGATGCCCGAACAGGTCAGCCTGTGAAGCTAAGTGGCTATATGACCATTACAGATATTGATTTTAACCAAGGGGTTACTTTCGACAAAAACACTGTCCCTCACCTAGGCACGATATATGTAACAGAAGACAGTAATATCAGTGTCAAAAAAGAAAATGATGGTTCTTTAACTGTTTATGATCCGTTTCGTGTGAATGCTGATCCGAGCGATTTGTGGGCTCAGTTCACCTTTTTATACAGAGATACAAGCTTTGTAGAATTCGATTGGAACTTAAAAAATCTACCTAGTCATATGCAAATAGGGGAACCAAACACAAATGAACGAGGTGGGGAATTCTTCGGTTTTACAGGAAAAAAACTTGCTCGAACCGCAACGATTGAGCCAGAAAAATATATTCAAACTGATGATGGCTTGGTAACCAGTTCAGTTCTTGAATCTCTTCACGATTCATTTGTGTACCTTCTGATTCATAAGGTACCAGATGAACTTGATGAGTTTTACTATCGATCGTATGAAATTCGTGACGATCTACCAGCTGGTCTTGAAGTAGTGAATTATCGGATCGTTGATCAAGAAGGAAGAGATGTCTCATTATTTTTTGATGATTATTCGACAAAAGACAAAATTCATTTTGTTGCAAAACCTGCTGTGTTAAAAACAGACCGCTTCTATGATACGGATTATCGGATCGAAGTAGAAGTCAAGGTGAAAGATGTACGGTATTTAGAAGAACTAATCGAATCCGATCATGTGCTGTTTCGAAATGTTGTTCGTGTCAGTGTGGATGATAAACCAAAAGTGTCAGAAGAAGTAACAACACAATTGTTTCGAAGACGGATTGTTGTTGATCATATCGATAAACAAACCGAAGAATTGCTTCGAAAAGTGGAAGAACACAAATTTGATGGTGAATCATACTCGTATGAGCCTTTTGATGATTTAGAAGATGACGAGGGCAATCGATACAAATCAACTGTAAATCATTTAGGTGTTGTGAATGGTCGTGATCTATACTTTGTGATTCCATATCATATCCCATTGTTGGAAGTAAATGTCGAATCGATTCAAATCGATACGTCTAAAGCAGAAAAAGATGGTGGGCTTCCTGCACGACTAGTTTTAGTAAAAGAAGCAGAATACCAAGAGGACTTGTCGAACCTGCGTTTTGTTATCGAAATTGTTGAAGAAGCAACAAATCGTGTGGTCTATGAACAAGAATTGACTGTGAACGATGTAGATGATGTTTTTGAGTTATTGCTCCCAACGGATGCAGTCGAAAAAGCGGAAAAAATTGATTACCTTGTAACAATCAAGGTAGTGGATAATCCAGACAAGAACAAATTTGTCACGGACACAAAAGATTTAGCTACTCACGGTTATACAGCTACTGAAAAGGTTTTGACCGAGCGAGATGTAACGAAGGGTGTCGTAGATTATGAAGCGGTGGTTCGAACATTACGCTTGCGTGAGGAAGTATCGGTTCAAGAATTTAGTGAAACAATTCGATTCGATTTTGAGCCAATGGTCAGTTCTAAAACAGGTTATGGCTTTGCGATTGACTTAGCACCAACCTTTTCGAGCGAAGTTCATGATACTGTTGAAGCTTTTGACCTTCGAGTTCGGGTACCGCAAGAGCTGGTAGATAGTCAAATTCATGAGGTTTTTGTCGCAAAAGAAAAGGAAGTAATCATTCCTTTGGATCAAACGTGGGCGTTGGCTCGTTCGGGAGATAGTCGGACAGATAGTTCTTTCACTTATGAATTTCCAGAAATGCGTGTTGAGAAAATAACAGGAAATCTCTTCACAGCAAACCAAATGACCAGAAGCAATCGTGAATTGCTTGATGGCGGTCGTAATTTCTATCTACCAATTTGGCTAGATCTTAGCAGTTATGAGGTAACAATTGAATCCGATATTGTAGGGAAGAATCATATTCAATTGGAAATGACTAAAACTGTCGATGTCTTTGCGTATATGTACGCAACAATGGATAGCGACACAAAAGAGTTAGACGAGTTGTTGCTGACACCAGTTTTTCCAGAAACCGATGCACCGAGAGGTTGGTCGGATGAAGAAATTGCTTGGCTGAAAGGGGCGTGAGTGCATGTATGGAAATCATGTATACAGTGTCCAGCGATCATTGGATGATGCCCGTGCTCGCTTTTGGCGGCTAATTTGGTTGTTGCTCTTTATGAGTCTAGGAATCTTTATTGGTAAACAGTTGATTGAGATTCCTTTTTCATTTTTAGGAGGACTTGGTCGAAGTGTAATGGATGGTAGTTTTTCTCCAGTTCAATCGTTTGGACAAGCTTTTCTAGAAAATGACTTAGTACAAGCCGTTATAGTTTTTTTTACAGGATTGCTTACTGTTATAGTGACTTTCTTTAAAGAACTTCGCCAGATTTTTTTTCCGAAGTAAATGGTTTTCTGAATGAGAGGGAGGTGAGAATCAATGAATCTAGAACTAAATACAGATAGGTTTTGGGCAACGCTGGGAGTAATTGCACTATGTTCGCTCGTGATAGGAGCGGCGCTAGTTTTCTTCCCTGAATTAATGAACAATATTTTTGATCAGATGCAAAACTATATCAATGGAATCAATGTACCGAACTAGATGAAGAGGAAGAGCGATCTTCCTTTTTTTCTTTTAATGGAGGTGATGTGATGAAAGTAGAAGCTATGTATGAGGAAGCTTGGCAACGCTTGTTTGCGGATCGTGCAAAAATATTTGTTGCAAAAATGGAAGCTGAGAATGTTCCTTTCGAGTGGGTTGATCAGAGGCTAGATGAATTGAAGGCGTTTAGTCGAAATCGTAGAGAAAAAGAAGTACGAAAGAGTTATGAAGGAATCAAGGAAGGTGAAATTGAACAACGAGCCATTCGTATTTTTTCGAATGAAATTGATCCATTGTTTACAGAGAAAGAGTCTTTGTTAAGAAAAGAAACAGCACAAAGACCTGAAAATGTAGTAGAAAAATAAATTGATAAAGGTGGAAATTAAATGAATTTAGAATTGAATACAGATCGCTTTTGGGCAACTCTAGGAGTAATTGCATTATGTTCACTGGTTATTGGAGCGGCATTACTGTTCTTTCCAGAATTGATGGATAGTGTTTTCGGGCAAATGCAGAACTATATCAACGGAATTACAGTGCCTAACTAAATGGTGAAAAAGGTGAAGGTGAGGGGAAACCCTTGCCTTTTGTTTATATAGGAGGTGGCAAATGTTATCAGGAATACCTAGAAAAGTTGCGTTGATGTCTGTTAGTTTTTTGGTTATTGCAGGTCTCGTTGTTTTTGTATTAGGTAATTATCAAACGGATGTTGATTCGTTGACCCTGACGGAAACATTGCGTAGTACGGCGCTTGCCAATCGGGATGATTCGGCACGAGTGAATCAAGGTGATTTTTATTTAGACAAAGAAAGTTTTGAGAAAGACTTTGAGCGAACGATCAAAAGACAAGGAACCTATCAAAACCGTTCGCTGACTATTGATTTTGAGTATTTGATGGCTTCAAACGAGAAAGGAATTAAGGCAATTCGTGTGTCGATCTTTGATGGACGGAAGACAGACCAAGCAACGTGTATTTTGAGTACGCCAGAAAATGAGGAGGAGGGATGATTCGTTGGCATTAAAAATAACTGATGATAGTCAAGAAGAATTGCAAAAAGAAGCTACGGCGGTAAAAAAAGCTGGTACAACCGTGAAAAAGATCGTTAAAAAAATGGAACCAGTCCAAGATGCTGTAACGAACAAGCTGGTGGATGTACAAGCCAATGGTTTATTACCCAAAAAAGAAGAAACACTGTCTAAAAAAGATTTCAAACGTGCAATATCTGACCAGCAATTAATGAGTATTCGAGAAGATTTGGTCAAGCACCACACACAACTTATTTTAGATGCAGCAGTGGATCAATCCGCACGGGAGGAATTGTTAAAAATCGTAAGGAAGGAACAGCGATTAAGCATGCACGGCAAAGAAGTTGCGGAATATGTCGTCCAAGAAATTGTCGGGACAGGGTTCATTGAGAAGATTCTTTTAGATAATTCTGTTACAGATATTGGTTGGAATGGTACGTTTTTGACTGTCCAAGGCAGTGATTCGTATCAAGTGTTTTCAAATGAAGACTTGGAGTTAAGTGATCCAGAAGGTTCCGTTTTACGGATTATTAATCGTTTTGCTAATTCCGAAGGAAAAGCATTTAACCCGTCAAGACCAGTCTTGGATGGGGTATTCAATCATTTGCGCTTAAGTGCGGTGGATAAAAGTTTAAGCCCAAATGGAACAACGACTTCTTTAAGAGTTGTAAGACCAATATTGGCATTAACTGAGGAACATTTTGTTGACTTTGCACCTGAGTTTGTTCTTGACTTTTTTAAAGTAGTTATGCAAACAGGTGTGTGTATGACGATTGCTGGAGAAACAGGTTCTGGTAAAACTGAGTTGTTAAAATTGCTTATGTCGTTTATCCCTGAGCAAACACGGCAAATTGTAATTGAGGATGTTCAAGAAACACATATCAAGGAGCTTTTACCTGAACATGATGTTTTCGCATGGGTTACTTCTCCAGAAAAATCGATTGAGGATTTGGTAAAGGCGAGTTTACGTTTTTATCCAAAGTATATCAATGTTTCTGAAACACGTGGAGCAGAAGCGTATGAAATGATTCAAGCAGCGTTAACCGATCATAAAATTGTCACAACAATCCACGCAACCGATGCGTGGTCAATCCCACGACGGTTAGTCAATATGTGTAACTCAAAATATTCAATCAATGAAGAGGCAGTGACTGAAGATGTGCTAACCTATTTTGATTTTGGTGTGCATATAAAAACCGTTCGATTAGTTGTGGATGAAGAGAAAAATATATTTAAAATCATTCGTTACTTGTCTGAGATTGTCGAGTTTTCACCGAATGGATCAAGGTCTATTTTTAAACAAAAATTTGCACATGGGCAATTTTATGTAACTACAGGTACGTTGTCGGAAGCTTTTCAAGAACGAATGGCAGAGAAGTTTTTGTCATTTGATTTTCCAGAAATGGAAGAGGAAGAAATTCAAAAATCAGAGGAATTATCAGCGATTATCAAAGATGTGGTGAAACGTCATGAAAATTAGCCAGATTGAAACACAGAAAAAGAATTATTTAGATTTAGAAGAACTTTATGCCTTAAGTGCTGCTTACGGCAATGGCATGCAGCGAAAAGAAGTGGTGCGCTTGATTGCTATGCCTGCTTTAGTGATCGGAATCATGTTGGGCTTATTAACCTATCTTTGGTGGGTTGTTTTAATCGGGATGATTTTTGGTAGCTGGTATGGTTATCGTAAAATCTTGCCTAAAATTGTTCAACGTCGGTATGAAACAGAGGCGTTAGCCGCAAGAAATCATTTTATGAACACAATGACTCAGGTAATGGCTGATCGAAGTAAAACCGTGATTCGATCGATTGAACATATCTTGCCACGTATGCGAGGAGAACTTCAAATCGATATGTCGGAATTAGTCGCTTCTTTAACAATTGGTGCCGACATGCAGTTAGTCATTGAGACCATGTCAAAGCTCAATGAGAAGTATCATGACGATGTTTTGTTCTGCCAGTATCTAGAACAGTTAGAAACGACGATCCATGAAGGAAAGCATAATGTATCGTCCATGCAAGATTTGACAAAACACCACAATGATATGCTTCAAAAGCGTAAGTTATTTTTTGCGGCAAAAGATGGCTATTTGCGAGGTGTGAAGCTGATGTCAACGATGATTATTGGTTTGATTGGCATGTTCCACCTATCGTCCTATGTAATGGGAAACAGCTTTGAGATGTATATTGACGGTTTTGCAAGAAGTATCGTGGGCTATGTCACTACTGGACTCTATGTTCCGATATATTTTCTGATTATTAACCGCTTTTTAAAAAATTATTTTGATGATTCGGTAATGGAAGTGACGGTGAGAACGAAATGACAACACGTAGTGCAAAACATTTAGTCGTTGAGAATAAACCGCCAGTTTGGCTGCGGCTATTACCAGAAGAAATTGTCCGACAATTAAGAGAGATGAACAATAGCACGGTAGCGATTGCGAAATGGCAAAAGAAAAATATCCAACGAACACTTTTTTTGACGAGTTTGTTTTTACTATCAGGTTATTTTATCGATTGGCGTATAGCACCACTTGGTTTTGTGGTGAGTGTATTATTGTATCGCCAACAATTACAAACAGTCAAACGAGTCTATATGCAGTTTCGTTTTGAACGTCAGATGCAATTTGCCAAGTTTGCTCGATTGTTGATTCCACTCTTAAAACAAGCAGAATCAGGGATTAATCTTTATCAAATTTTTAGTCGAGTCGTCCCACGTCTAAACTATCAAGTTGACAAAGATTTATTGATGGGCTTGATGAAAGACCTGTCAGATTTTCCCAATAGCATTCAACCGTATGAGGACTATGCGATGGCAGTGTCGGGGAGTGAGATGAGTATTCTGTTTATGAGCACACTCTATGATCTGGAGCAGGGAGCGATCAACTTACAAGTCATTGACCGACTCGGACAACTCGCTAGTGCCGAAATGATGCAAGGCATTGATCAAATCATTGCTTTCAAAATCAAACGATTCCAGTTGTTGTTTACCAAAATGATGACGAGTATCGTGGTGTTGATCGTTGGTTTTGCGCTGGCTTTGTTTCTTTATCAGATAGGTCAAGTCGGGTTTTATTTTTAAGGGAGGAACTTTGTGGAAAAAGATTCCAAACAAGAGCCAAATCCAACAACTTGGTGGAAGATTCTTAGAGTTTCGTTCCTCTTTTTGTTGAGTGTAACGATTACTGCTTTATTCTTTGGACATGCAGGGGTGTTGGGTTTGTTATTTGCGTTATTAGTTGTCAGTCACATAAGAAATCGATGACGAGGTGATGAAATGTTAGAACAACCAGTATCAGAAATTTTTCGCTATCTTTTCGGCATGATTTTAATGTGCTTTATTTTAAGTGTAGCGATTTTTTGTTACCAAATTCAAGAAGTCAATACGTTCCGCCAACAAGTCAACTATCGGATCGAGCGCCGAGGGGGCTTGACTGATGAAGCGATGGCAGAAATTACCGAGTATACAAATGACTATTACCAAGGGCGTTATATTGTGAGTAGTCCGCAAATGGGACAAAAAGTTCGTTTTGGTGACATAGTAAGTTATGAAATCGTTGGTGAATACCCACTGTTATTTGTCCCGATGCCGAATGTCTTTCTTACCATTGAAGGGCAAGCAATCTCTCAAGTGAGGTGAGGACATGAACCAAGAAAATATGACGGGTCGCTTATGGCTCTTTGTATTGGCGTTAGCGCTTGTGATTATCCTAACACCAATTATTTTGAACTATTGGGAAGTAATTCAAGAGATTTGGAATCAGTGGTTTAGTAATCGTCAGTTGAAGATGTAAAAAGGAGGAAAATTTTTTTGAAGAAAAAGTATAGTTTGCGATTTAGAGGAGTCGAAAAGCACCTTTATCGGAAGTACGGGTTTTTGCGAGGTGCAGATTATGGGGTATATGATGCCCAACAAGCCTTGGTCGAGTTACAAAAAAATCTGCGTGAAGGTACTTTTTTAACTGTGACCGTGAAAGACCTTGAAGCGTCTCAGACGTATCATTTTGAAGGTATTTTGATTGATCCAGTAGGGACGGAATTTAATTTGTTAGATGAATTACAGCGTCAATTATTAGAAGCAGGGGAAGCGATTGATGGCGCAAAAATTTACACAGAAATCAATCGTCAATTCAACACGGAAGCAGAAGCTGTCCGTCCTTCGCCACAAAGTTATGCCCAACCAGCAGTACCAGTATCAGCGCTACCGAAAAAGAATGTGCTGCAAAAAATGTTTCCATATTTGTTTAAACCAAAAACAGTGGGACAAGAACACCAAATCTACAATCAGCCGATTTTCTCGCCGAGAGAAGAGCCAGTGATTGATGATCCAGCACCACGAGTTACCAAAGCAACAGCTGTATCAGAGAAAGCACCAATCTACGACTATGAATTAGTGGTCGTGAAAACCAATGGGGAAGAAATTCGTTGCGAGTTTCAATCAGGAAATCCCAATGAGAGTCGAAACACAGCGCTGAAAACGTATTTTCCGATTGAAGGAAAATATCTTGTCGTTGATACGGAAAAAATTCTCGTTACAGAAATCAAGGCTTGTCGTCTAGAAAAGGTGGAAGCATTTGATATTTTCTCGTTACCTGAATATGCCGTTGGCGATGAATTTGAAGCTGTCAATACCTTCACTAACCTGACGGAATTGCCAGAATAGAGGAGGTGTATACATGGCATTAAAAGTAATTGATGAACCAATTCAACAAGCCCCAAGAACCTCTGTAATCAAGAAAAGTAAGCTACTGAAAGGAAAAAACAAACAAAGAAGTACGATTCCGTCAGGAAAGCGTACAATAGCGAAACGTACTCGTTATACGGTTTGGGGAATGATTGTTGTCCTTGGCTTAAGTGGTGTATTCGCATTTATAAAAGCGAATAATGTCTCTGCCAGTAATGCGCAATTATATGAACAAGTGGATGCAATGACAAAGAAACTAGAAACACTAACGGCGGTCTCGGTAGATGAACGAAAAACGGATGCTTATTTTGCTGAGTTTATTCCGCTTTTTATGAATCTTGATGCGGAAGACTATGACTCTAGAGTCGAGCGTGAACAGGCATTAGGATATTACTTTGAATCCACGAGTGATTATACGCTTGGCAATGACACGAATCGCCAATTGGAAGACTTCCGTTTGTATGAACTCAACCAAGCCCAAGAGGGGTTTGTAGCACGTTACTTTGTGCGGTATACAACCAGTGAACTCGAAGGAAGCAATCGTCAAACCTTTGAACACTTATTAAATATTCCCTTTGTAGAAGAAAATGGAGTATTTGCGATTACTGAATTTCCATATTTTGGTTTAGTGCCAGAAAACAGAGGTCTTGTTGCTGCAACGGAAAGTGCTTTGTCAGAACGGAACCAAGTCTCTTTTGCAGAAGTAGAAGGTCTCGAAGAATTTTTAGAACAATTCTTTAATAACTATGCGTCTAGCAGTGTAGAAGATATTGCCTATATGATGCAAGAGCCAATTTCACTGGATGGACAATTTGAATATGTTCGTTCGGAGAATAAGGTTTACGAATTTGAGGATCAAGAGGAATTAATTGTGCAATCAGTGATTGAACTACAGTTGAACAATACTGGGTTGGCACACAAAGAACATATGACATTAACGATCTCAAATAATGGGGATCGTTTTTTTGTTGAAAAATTATCACATAGTATAGGAGGAATAGATTAATGCCAAGTTTATCAGCGCTTTTAGAATGGGTACAAAGAGAAGGAATCAATGCGGTATGGATTGTCATGGTTGGTTTTGCTTTGAAATATCTATATGAACAAAAATGGAGTAAATTTGTGATCTTTTTACTTGCAGCAGGCGCAACTGCTTTTGTTGTGAACAATCCTAGAATTGTTTCGCAAGCCTTTGAAGCTGTTAGTAACTTGTTCTTTAGATAAGGGGCAAGTATATGAAAGTTTGTTATAACTACAAAAAGATATTTGATGATCCGATTCGTGTGCGAGCTTTCGGGAATTTTATGTTGCCGATGGCGATTGAGTTAAATCGTGTGGTGCTTTTTTTCGTTCTGCTAGCAATCACTCATATCGTGTTTGGTGGCTTGATTGCAGTGATCAATCAGATTGCTGGGGGAACTAGATTTGCGATTTATTTAGGTTTACCTTATTGGACTTCTGGAAAACTGTTGAACTTGAATCCTGATGGGCAAAAAGTGTTTCCTTACCTGAGAGATTTATTGATCTATTTAGTTATCTTTAAATTGTTTAAGGTACGCTATTGCAATGAAGAAATGGTCAACGATGTTGGCAAAATTGTATTTGAGAAAGTAGGGGACGGAGTTTAAACTCTGTTCTCTTTTTTAAAGGAGGAAAAAATGAAGGCAGTTAAGGAAATGATCAAATTAGCTCAAATTCCCTTTAAGGCAATCAAAGGCAATTTGATGTTTGATAAAAGCGGCTATGTGTGGGCGTATTATCGGATTGCCGCTGAAGAAACCAATCCGAATAATTTTGAAGAGCTAGAAAAATTTAAGAAACGCTGGTCAACGATTTTCCGAAAAACATTACCGAAATATGGCGAATTTGAGTTGGTAATGTATCCGAAAGATAAACAATTGACGGAACGTTTTAAAGAGTTTTCAAAGGATTTAGCGCCTGAATATCACCGTTTAGGATTAGAGTACATGGGTAGAACAGTTGCAGGTTTGAAAAGTGAATTGGGTGAAATTACGGAACCAGATTTTGTGTTAGGTGTCCGATTAAAGGATATGTATGGGAATGAAAATCCAATTGAATCCATAAAGAGGGTCACGGACGAGGTGAGTGATCAAATTCTCTCGTTATTTGGGAAAAAGGTTGTAATGGAAGAGGATGAATTAGAAAAAATTCAACCAATCGAAGAAGAGTTGTTTCGTTCTTTGCGTAGTCGAAGGGCGGCTCGTTTAACCGAAGATGAACTGATTTATTTGAATCGACTCTCTTTTATTGGTGGACTTCCCCACGAAAAGAAAAACGAAGATTTTTCCCAAGCACGAATCAGCGAAGCGATTGTCGATGCAGGCAAAGACGTTGGCTTTATTCACTTATCTTCTGATTTGGGCAATAGCGTTGTGTCTTATTTACCTATTGCCGACTTTGAAGAAAACAATATTGCCTATAATCACCTCTATCAGGTTGCCCAACAGATGGACTTCCCTTGTGATTTTCGGATAAAGGCGCATTATCCTGACCCTAAAGGGGTGACAGGTTTTTCTTCGAAGGTTATGATTCAAAAAAATCGTCACAAGACTGAAGCAAAAGAAGCAAGGTTGGCAGGAGAATCTGCGAGTGACCGTATCAAAAGTAATGCCCAAATGGTAAATCATATTAGTAATGAACTAGAAAGTGGCGAACCTCTTATCGCTTGGATGGGCTGTTTTGTGATCATAGGAAAGAGTCGGGAACAAAACAAACGTCGTGGTGATGCGTTGATCAATGCAATGAAGAGCTTAAAAATCAGTGTTGTCCGCCCAAGTGCCAAACAAGCACAATTGTTCTATCGGTGCTTGTTTAGTGCGTCTGTTGAATCAATGTCTGATTGGATGCAAGTGACGAATGGACACGGCTTAGCTGAGACCTTGTTTGCGGTCACGAATAGTGCAGGTACACGATCGGGATGGTATTTGGGTCGGATCGATCCTTTTTTAGAATCAGAAACGTTAAAAGATAGTATCCAGTCTTCTAGAAATAGTGTCTTCTATAATATGTTGGTTGCCAACCAAGGTCAAGAAGGAGCAATTACAGATAGTCCGCACGTCGCAATTACGGGCGAGACAGGAAAAGGGAAGTCCTATTTAACTGGAATGTTATTCTTTTATTCGTCTTTACTGGATGCGAAAGTTTTGTATATCGATCCGAAAAATCAAGTTGCCAAGCAATTTAAACGAACTGCCAATGATCCAGTGATTCGACAAAAATTCCCGAGCTTCGTGACATATTTGAATTCCATTAACTATGTGACACTAGACGCTACGAAAAAAGAAAACCATGGTGTTCTAGACCCAATTGTGTTTCTGCGTGGCGTAGAAGCGAAAGATACGGCACAAGCAATGATTCAATCCATATACAATTTGGATAATCGAGAAGAGGTAGAAACGGCGATTAATGAAGAACTAGACAAAGTCATTGAAGAACGTGAACTGGGAGAAAAAGTTGGCTTGCTCACTGTGATTCGACGGTTACATAACTATGAGGATCAAGTGATTCAACGTGCAGCCAAGTTATTGTTTTCTAAAATTCAAAACAGTATCTTGCATTTGGGTTTTAGTGATGGTGATTCTAATGGTTTGGATTTGAATCATAAATGTACAGTACTGGGTATTGCAGGGCTGAGTTTGCCTGAACCGCATGTACCCGTCAAAGACTATTCAGAAGCCAACAAAAAATCAACCTGTTTAATGTTGCCATTAGGCAAGTTTTGTGAAAAATTCGGGAATCAAAATGAAGAACAGTATACGATTGAATTTTTTGACGAGGCGTGGATTCTGGCGAAAGCCAAAGGCGGACGTGAAGTGTTGAAAGCCATGCAGCGTGTCGGACGATCATTTTGTAATATCCTTGTCTATTCTACTCAATCCGTCAAAGATGTTGGAGATGATCAAGATACGAATAGTTTTGGTACAATGTTTGCCTTTGATTGGCAATCTGAACGAAGTGATATTTTGAGCCATATCGGCATTGAAGTCAATGAGCGTAATTTGACGCTGGTGGAGAACATGAAAAAAGGGCAGTGCTTGTTTAGAGACATTTATGGACGCACAGCAAAACTAAGTATTCATAATCTTTTTCCAGAATGGCACCATGCCTTGCAGACAGTGAAGAAAACAGCTTCAAGTGAAGCTGAAAAACAGTTTGCTTAAAGGAGGAGTGTATGAAAAATAATAAATATTTTAAATGGTTGGCACTATTCTTGTTGTTTTTTACTCTGATGACAACTGTTAGTGCCGATGCAGCACCGACACCAATCAATCCTAATGAAGATGCAACTGTGGTAGATAAGGCAGAGCAATATAGCCTAGATTCTTATCAGAGCTACATGTTTGAAAGACCACGTTTTTTTCAAAATTTAGATATCGCAAATTGGTTAAATGGTGGTGCCAATCTATTTTTTGATTTAAATAAAATAGTGTACTCGATGTTTCGAACAGGGATAGATTTGTTTGGTAATGCGAATGTAGTTAATGATTATGTTTCTGTTTTTACAGTATATTCTAAGTCAATGTACGATTCACTGTATCGGGATTTTGGATTAACAATCATTATTGCGATGGCGTTGTACTGTTTGTATCTATATATCATTAGATCACCTCAACAAGCCGCAAAACAGTTCTTTGCTTTTTCAGCGGTAGTGGTTATGAGCATGGTTTGGAACAATAGTGCGACGACAATTATTCGTGATTTTAATTCTCTAACTGAAGAGGTTCAGGGGAACTTAATTCGAACAACAAGTAATGCACAATCTACCAATGCCGCAACACCAGTAACTCATGCTCAAAATACATTATTTGAACTAGCGATTGAAGAACCGTTCTTATTGATGAATTTTGGTATGGCAAATAGAAGTGATGTCATATCAGAATATGAAGCAAGCACTCTTTCTTCTTTATTGTTTCAAGGTGAATGGGATGAAAAGAAAGATGAAGATATTAAAGATTTTGTAGAGGAGATGGCAGATGATAATGTGTTTATGACGACTGAAAAAGCAGGTTGGAAATTCGTTGTTGGCTTTCTATCACCGATTACTACCATTGTGCTTGGTACACCGATCTTGATCATTCAAGTATTAAATTTACTAACAGGTGTTATGGCACTGGTGGTGGCAGCTTTTATCGGTTTAGCGATGTTTATTAGCATGATTCCGAAATTCCGAGGGGCATTTCTCAAATCCTTGCAAACCCTGATTGGTTTGTTTGGGGTAAGAGTTTTGTTAGGGATTTCATTCATGATGTTAGTGTCCGTGATCAATGTAGTTCGAGGCGTTATTCCAGCAGATGGCGTTGCCAACTATTTATTGCAAGTCATTGCAATTACTGTAACTCTAGTGGTAATTTGGAAAAATCGTGACAAGATTTTCAAAATGATTTCAGGCGGTATGATTTCGAGTGCTGATGGTGGTATCTGGAATAAAGCCAGTGCACCACTTAAGAAAAAAGTAAAGGATACAGCTAAGCTTGGTGCTGATGCGGTAGGCTTGGCAACTGTCGGCATGCCGTTAGGCGAAGTAGGAGGTCGTCTTGCAGAGAATACGAAAGAAAATGCCTATGATATTTTTTCGGATCGTCAAGCATTCAAACAGCATGAGCAAGACTTATTCACACAAGTGGCGGTGGATGATTACTTTGATACGGTTGATCGAGCGAAGAGCGCTATCGATGAAGAAAATCAAGCGACAAATCAACCAACAGAAGCACCTTTTAAAGATGCTAATAACTTCCAAGCGCCAACAGAAGATATTAACGCCGATGATGTAGCCCTAGACGCGGATGCCGTTCAAGTCGAAATCAATGAATTGTTGGCAGATGATGTCCATTCTACGAATGATGATTTTGAGGAAATTGATGCTCTTGGAATCGATAAAGTAGAAACAGAAAATGTAGAACAGGCAGAAATCAATGAGTTGGAAGCGACAGATGTTCAATTTACGAATGAGGATTCTGAGGAGATTGATACGATTGAGGTTGATCATGCGGAAACAGAGAATGTAGAACAAGCCGAAATTCAAGAATTAGAAGCAACAGATGTACAACAAACGAAAGAAGATATTGCACCGATTGATGCAATTGAACTCCAAAATGAGGAAACAAAAAACGTAGAACAAGCTGAAATTCAAGAATTGGAAGCAACAGATGTACAACAAACGAAAGAAGATATTGCAACGATTGATACAATTGAAATTCAAAATGCCGAAACTGAAAATGTAGAACAAGCCGAAATCAATGAGTTGGAAGCAGCCGACGTACAAGCGACTGGTGTAGGATTTGGAACTGAGGAACGCCAAGTAGAAGCATTAGAGATGTCCGCTATTGAAGGAACGAATCCTGAAATAACGTTGAATCCATTGGAAACTATGCCAGAAATCGAACTAGGCTTACCTGATGTATCAATGGAGTACCTTGATCAACAAACAAACGAGTTTTTTAATCATTTAGAAAATGAAACATTGGTACAAGCCAATAATGTGTTTGAAACAGAGATTGAAACTAACCATGTGTCGGCAATTTCTGAAAGTTTTGAGCATCCAGAACAAATTGGTGAGAGGGTAGGTGTAGATTTTCAAGATGAAGTGAATCAACTTGCGGCGGACTCCAAGGCTTCGTTTGATGCATTATTCGGAGAAGTGCGAGGTGAGTAAATGATCAAAAAATATATACTATCTGTGTTATTTCCACTGTTTTTTATAGGCGCTTTTCTGATTTTATTTGCAGGAGGCTATGATCAAAGTCAGAAAAAAGGCGATGATATCTCTTTTGAAGGAGCCTATGGGAATGTCGGTTTAAGCGAAGCAGTCTTACGTTGGAAAAGCGAAGTGGAACGAGTCGCAAGAGAACATGATGTTTTAGATCAGGTGCCAATTTTATTAGCGATGATGATGGTTGAAAGCGGAGGAAGATACCCAGATTTATTTCAAGCAAGTGAATCGCTAGGTTTGCCTGTCAATACGTTAAACGAACGAGAGTCTATTGCGCAAGGAGTGAAGTATTATGCGCAAGCCTTAGCAATGGCGCGAGAAAATGAAGTGGATGAGTGGTCAGCTGTACAAAGCTATAATTTTGGGCTGTCTTATATTTCATTTATCGCTAATAATGGCAAACGCCATACAACTGATTTAGCGGAACGATATTCGAGAAATGTGGTGGCGCCAAGCTTGGGTAATACAACAGGTGTGAAAAATGTGTATATCAATGCAGTATCGATTGCGGATGGACGCACGTACCAATACAATAACGGCGGAAATTTTCACTATGTCGGTCTTGTCCGACAATTTATAGTTGTTGGTGGGACAGGAGAATATATCTTACCGCTTGATCCGCCTAATATCAGTTCTTGGTTTGGTTGGAGAATCCATCCGAACGATGGCGGACGAAATTTCCATCGTGGGATAGATTTTGCCCATCCTCAAGGAACGCCGATTCTAGCGATTGCAGATGGTGAAGTAATCTTTTCAGGATGGCATGATTCATGGGGAAACTACGTTCGTATTCGTCATGAAAATGGTCATTGTAGTTTGTACGCCCATAATGTGAGTAATAGTGTACGGGTTGGTGATCAGGTGAAGCAAGGGGATGTAATTGGATTTGTAGGAACTACTGGGAACAGTACTGGACCACATCTTCATTTTGAGTACTCAACAAATGATAGTTTAGGCGAAGATGTTTTATTAGACCCAGCAGAAGTACTTGGTTTGAAATGATAGGAGGAGTTGTGTGAAAAAAATAGGTTTAATCATTACCAGTATTTTAATGATAGGTGTTGCTGCGTTCTTTATAATATCAAATGAAAAAGTTGATATGGAAGGGAGCAATCCGATTGAAGAATCAAAACATTATTTTGATTTTCGACCTAGTCCGAATGTTTCGGTTTCTTCTTCTGAGTCGTCAATAGAGCAAACGGAGGCTTCCAATTATGTAGTCGACATTCTCCCAATCGAAGAAGAGGAAGAAACTGGAAGTACGGCGATGGCATTTTTGGATATGAATCATAAACTATTTGATGCATATTATGGTGAGTGGTCAATGGAAGAACGAAATCAACAATTGAGGAATATTTTGTTGGAGTCGTTACACGACGAGTACCTTTTTACAGATGATGGAGAGATTTTTTCAGGAAGTATCACTGAGTATAGCTATCAGTCTTTTCATAGTCAGGAAGAATACAATCGTGCGGCTGTCGTCAATGTACTGGAAATGATTGTTGATGGTTTAGAACAACGGTTGTTAGTAACGGTGGATTTAGAATTAGATGGTAAATGGTTGATTTCAGGCTTGAAATTTGAGTTGATCTATGGGTAAACTGGTATCAAATGCTAGGAAATTCGTTAGATAAAAGGAGAATTTTATGAGAAAGAGAATAAAAATAGGGTTGTTGTTGGTTGCGATAAGTCTTTTTGTTTTAGTCGGCTGTGGTAATAAACCGAATAAGGACGTTCAAGAGGTCATTGATGCGATAGTAGATGAACGGAATCAAAGATATGAAGAGCATGATTGGGGAGAAGATGACCTTAGTCTCAAGGTCTATTACAGTGAGCTGCTTGATGCATATGTGGTGCATGCTTTTGTACCTCGGATTTCAGATCGTGAGTCTAGCAGAGGAGAAATAAAGCAATCAGAACGTCTGTATTCCTACCATTTGAAAGAGTTAGATTGGACTAGCTCTATCAGCCAATTACCAAGTATTTTGACCGAAGGCAACTATGAGGAAGTTTATCGTAGTGGAAAATTTGATGAATAAAATAAATGAAGTGAGTACCAGTGAGGAAATTAATCCTTGCTGGTATTTTTTTTAGGAGGAGTGTCTTATAATGGAAACATGTACAAAACAAGATTTGATGAAGAAAGGATATCGTGAATATCAAGCAAGAGAAATAATTCGTGAAGCAAAGTTAATGTTAGTAAAAAGGGGCTGCCCTTTCTATTTAAGTAAAGGGAGAGGGAGAGTGCCGAAGTGGGCGATTGAGGAAATTTTGGGTTACGAACTTGAGACGGGTGAGGTATCTCAAAATGGGTAAAAAGCAAAATGTTTATAAGGATTCAAATGGATTTTATTTCAAAGCTAATCTAGGGAAGGATCCAATTACTGGAAAAAGACTTACTAAAACGAAAAGAGGTTTTAAGACAGAGGCAGAGGCATATCGTGCGTATATGGTTTTTATGTTGAATCAGACACAAGCTAAAGATCAAGTGGTCTCTGATTCAGATAGTAAAGAAAATATGACTTTTAAGGATTTTAGGGATCAGATATATTTGGATTGGTATAAATCGAGAGTTAAGCCGAACACATTTAATCCAAGAAAATACTGTTTGCTGAAAGATTTTAAAGATTTTGAAAACAAGAATATGCGTGATATTAGTGTTTTGGATGTGCAGATATTTCAAAATAAACTTTTATCAAGTGGTGTGTGCGGATCATATATTAATTTGTTGTGCTCTTTAATGGCTGGTATATGGGATAGAGCAAAAATCTTTGGGTTTGTTGAAGAAAATCCATTTCGTGCATTAGGAAGAATAAGGGTTGAAAAGAAAAAGATCAATTTTTGGACGTTGGATGATTTCAAAGTTTTTGAGAAAAGTATTTTTACAACTAATCTCGAGAATAAAATTATGTTACAAGAAAAGCTATCGCAAACTGAATACTATGATTTTTTTCACTATTTATTTTATCGCTTTTTGTTTTTCACTGGCTTAAGATTTGGGGAGAGCGCTGCATTATTGTGGGAAAGTGTTGATTTAGAAGAAGGAAAAATCAAGGTGCTATATACAGTTGGTAATCGATCCAAAAAAAAGTCGGAACAATATCTATCTACTCCAAAATCGAAAAGTAGTGAAAGAACATTATTTATTGATAACAGGACGATTTTATTATTAAAAAATTGGAGATTTTATCAACATCGTTCTGGTGACATAAAATTAGTGTTTAGCCATGACGATGTATTCATTGATGGAGCTTGGATGGGAGTCAAGTTCAAACGCTTGCAAGAGAAGTTTGGTCTTCCTAGAGCTACGTTGCATGATTTGCGGCACTCACATGCTAGTTTACTTATTCATATGAAAGAGAATCCTAAAATGGTTCAAGAAAGATTAGGTCATGCCAAGATTGAAATGACATTAGATATATATTCTCATTTGTATCCGACAGAGAATTTTGATATTGTTGATCGTTTAAATACGATCAGCGGTAGAGAATAACGTACTATAATAGAAGCAAAATATTGGGAAATGTTCTCACGAATGTTCTCACGAGAAAATAAAGGGGCTGTAACCGTTGATAGCAGTGGATTTGTTTCCCTTGTTCATGTTTTTAGCGTATACTAAAGACATGAACTTTTTTATTTTGGAGGGATCTGCATGAATTTAGGATTTATCGGTACTGGTGTCATGGGTCAAGCGATGGTTGGTCATCTCTTAGCTGCAGGACATACAGTGAATGTTTACAATCGGACGAAAGCAAAAACAGATGAACTCGTTGCGAATGGAGCAATTTGGTGTGACACCCCAACAGAAGTTGCATCAGAAAGTGAAATCATCTTTACAATGGTTGGTTATCCATCCGACGTTGAAGAAGTTTACTATGGGCCTCAAGGGATTTTTCAAACGGCTGTGACGGGCAAAACATTGGTGGATTTTACCACCAGTACACCTGATTTGGCAGAACGAATCTACCAGACAGCGAAGGAAAAAGGAGCAGCGAGTATTGATGCGCCAGTTTCTGGTGGTGATCTTGGTGCGAGAAACGCCACGCTAACGATTATGGTTGGTGGCGATGAAGAAGCTTACCAACAAGTAAAACCACTTTTTGAAGTATTAGGAAAGACGTTTCAACTTCAAGGAGGGGCAGGAAAGGGTCAGCATACGAAAATGGCCAATCAGATCATGATTGCCGGAACCATGACGGGGATGACAGAAATGCTGGTCTATGCGAACCAAGCCGGTCTTGATTTACCACGAGTGATTGACACGCTTTCTGGCGGTGGGGCAGCCAATTGGTCCATGACGAATTACAGTCCTCGTATCCTAAAAGAGGATTATTCACCAGGCTTTTTTGTCAAACATTTCATCAAAGATTTGGGGATCGCTTTGGATGAGGCTAAGAAGATGGGATTGGATTTGCCGAGCACCACTTTAGCTAAAAAATTGTATGATCAGTTGGCTGAAAAAGGCTATGAAAATGACGGAACGCAGGCGCTGATTAAACTTTGGTGGCAAGATGGAAAAAAATCTTAAAATGACAAAAAAAATACGAAAAATCAATGCAAGATAGAGGATGTTTTGATACAATATAACGGACAGAAAAAGGAGGCTTACGAATGAAAAGTTCGCAATTAGTCGCTATCATCAAACGTTTAGAAGCGATGGTCGAAGCGCAAGACAATGAAGTTCAAGTACGTCGTTTTGAAAAAGAAGGCGTCGAAAAATGTACCGTTACTTATGACAATTCGACAGAAACGTTTGAATTAACGGAAGCAGAATCAAGTCAATCTTATCAATTTGATAATGTTGATATTGTAGCCATGGAAATCTATGATTTGATCCAATAAGAATGAGTGGGACGTTTTGATGTCTTTGACTCATATCTATACAGCAAGCCTACTTGGGCTTGCTGTTTTTTATTTATCTGCTGCTTTTTCTTGGCGGTACAGGTGATTAAGGATGATCCCTAATGGATCGAGATCTTCCGGGGCTAAAGGCAGCGCAGCGCTTGATGGCGGAAGTGGCTGGAATGTTTCTTCGGGAGAAAGAATGTTTGTTTGGATCAACTTACCAAAGCTGACTTGATAGTATTTGAGTTGAGTCGTCTGTGATACTGGCTCCTCTAAGTCAAGGGGAATCGAAAAAATCACTTCCGGTTCTTGAATGAACTGATTGACCCTCACGATTTCTTGGTAAAAGCTTTCTGCTAAATGGATCTCTCGCTGCAGTACACTAGCTTGTTCAAACAATAAGTGATCAATCAGGTATGCCAAGCGTTTTTTAAGGAGTGAAAAACAGTCTGTCTTCTTTCCTGCAAAAAAACAGCCGATCTCTCGCCACTTCTCTTCCAAGGGATACGCCTCCATTTGAGGGAGTTGTTTACGTAAGGTTAATAGCGTCAGTTCGTTGACAGTCGGCAATTGAAACGTTTCTGACAATAATTGAAACAACACAGGCAATTTTTTTGTTTGCCGAAAGGGGCCATAACTGCCAATTTGTGGTGTTTGAGTGATCGTGAAGCTATGATTCGTCAAATCAACAAAGCAATAGTTCGCTGAATGGTTCATTTGGCGGTTGTAGATAGGATGAAAAGCTTGGATCAAACGACATTCAAGTAATAGTGCATCCAATTCGGTATCTGTTTCGATGGTTTCAAAATCAACGACATTATAAACAAGTCGAAGTACCTTATTGGCATGCTGCTGGTTTTTTCGGAAGTAGGAAACGACACGCTGCTTCAATGATTTGGCTTTTCCCACATACAAGACTTCGTTGTGTTGATCTTTCATTAGATAAACGCCAGGCTTTTCAGGCAGTGCATTTGCTTTGTTTTTTAGAAACTCTTTGTTCGGATTCATCGATCGTTCCTCTCCTTCCTTCAAAGAGTAGCAGATGAGAGCGGAGAGAGCAACGTTTGCTGGCCATTGACAAGAAAAAAATAGGAATAGAGTGGAGACAACGCAATGATAAACTTTGACATTCAAAGGAAATTTCTCTATAACGGAAACAGATTATTTTGTCAACTCGCAGCTTTTAGAATCTTAGAAAATCAGTTCTCAAATAAAAATGTGCTTAAAAATAAAAAAAGTTCGAAAAAATTCTTGCATTTCTCAATAACTTCCGATATAGTTTGACTATCAAATGATTTGATTATCAAAGTATTCGGATGGTGAAGGTTATGGAACCCAATTTAGAAACAGTTAATGACTACTTAGTCAGCGTCTTTAATGACATCTTAGTGATTGAAGAATCTGAATTGAAAAAATCTCAATTCAAAGACCTTTCAATTACCGAAATGCATACCATCGAAGCCATCGGGATGTACAAAAAAAAGACCACGACTGAAGTTGCCAAAGAGCTTTCGATCACTGTTGGGACTTTGACCATCGCGATCAATCGTTTGGTGAAAAAAGAATATGTAGAACGGATTCGCAGTGAAGATGATCGGCGAGTCGTCAAACTAGGTTTGACGAAAAAAGGAAAACTCCTTTATCGTGTTCATCAGCATTTTCATCGTGAGATGGTGAAAGGTGTCTTGAGTCAGATGTCTCCTGAAGAGGAACAGGCACTGTTGAAAGCACTGAAAAATCTGCATGACTTTTTACAAGATTATAAGTGAGAATAATGGATGAATATGTTTGGAAAAATTACCGCGACTGCAAGTTATGTTCCAGAAAAAATCGTAACAAATGATGATCTATCAAATTTGATGGATACTTCAGATGAATGGATTCATTCTCGCACGGGAATCAAAAAAAGAAGAGTCGCTGTTGGCGAAAACACTTCTGACCTTTGTATTCGCGTCGCTCAAACGCTCTTGCAAGATGCTCAGCTTTCAGCAGAAAGTCTGGATTTTATCTTGGTAGCGACGATCACACCGGATTTCAATACACCGGCGGTTGCTTGCCAAGTCCAAGGGGCGATTGGGGCAGTGAATGCCTTTGCTTTTGATATCAGTGCAGCATGTGCTGGTTTCGTTTATGCATTGTCTATGGCTGAAAAACTGATTCGAACAGGCGCTAAAAAAGGATTGGTCATCGGTGGAGAAGTACTTTCAAAGGTCTTGGATTGGAACGACCGTTCGACGGCTGTTTTATTCGGAGATGGTGCCGGTGGTCTATTGCTGGAAGCATCTTCAGAGCAGCATTTGCTCAAAGAGTCTTTAAAAGCAGATGGGACGCGAGGCATGTCCTTAACATCTGGTTTTCGGACGAATGAGAATCCTTTTTCACAAAACGTTCCGGCGTATAGTGCTTGTATGCAAATGATTGGACGAGAAATCTTTGATTTTGCGACGCGTGATGTGGTCGCCTCGATCAATGATCTGATACAAGATGAAGCAATTGATTATTTTTTGCTTCACCAAGCAAATTCACGCATTTTAGACAAAGTTGCTCGCAAGCTGAAGCAACCCCGTGAGAAATTTTTGCAAAATATGCAAGATTATGGCAATACTTCGGCAGCCTCGATTCCGTTATTGCTAGATGAAGAAATCAAACGAGGTACACTGTCTCTTGGCAGTGGTCAAAAAGTGGTGTTCTCAGGTTTTGGCGGCGGATTGACATGGGGAACTATGTTAGCCACCTTATAACTTGTTCACGAAACAAAATTACTATTGAAAAACACATTGGAGGAATATACACATGGTATTCGAAAAAATTCAAGAAATCGTAGCAGAAGAATTAGGAAAAGAAAAAGAAGAAATCAAATTGAACACGAACATCCAAGAAGATTTAGAAGCAGACAGCTTAGATCTTTTCCAAATCATTAACGAGATCGAAGATGAATTCGATGTGAAGATCGAAACAGAAGATGGTATCACAACCGTTGAAGATCTAGTTAAATATGTAGAAAAACAACAAGCATAAAACAAAGGCTAGGCAGACAGCCTAGCCTTTCCTTTTTAAGAACGTGTTTTTGCTGATTCATAGACGAACTGCAAGAATCCATGTTCTCCAACAACAACGAACAAAGTAATGAAGGAGTGCAAGATGAAGACAGCCTTTTTATTTAGCGGTCAAGGCGCACAGTACCCCAAAATGGGAGAAGAGCTCTATCACCAAGAAGCCATCGTTCGTGAGACGTTTGAACAAGCCAGCACCATTCTAGGATATGATATGGCGGAGCTATGCTTTACTGAAAACGAACGTTTAAACCAGACGGAATATACGCAGCCTGCCATCTTAACGGTAAGTACGGCTTTTTGGCGTCTTTTGGATGCGCAAGGAATCAAAGCAGATGCTGTTGCTGGCTTGAGTTTAGGCGAATATACAGCCTTAGTCGCTAGTGGTGCGCTTGATTTCAAGACCGCAGTCGCATTGGTGCAAAAGCGCGGTCGGTATATGGCAAGTGCGGCGCCTGCAGGTGTTGGGAAAATGGTTGCTGTGATGAACACACCCGCTGAAACGATTGAAGAAATCTGTAAAGAAGCAAGTCAAGTGGGGATCGTGACACCAGCGAATTACAATACGCCGCAGCAGATCGTCATTGGCGGTGAAGCGCCGGCAGTGGATAAAGCGGTGGAATTGTTACAAGCTGCTGGAACCAAACGGGTGATTCCTTTAAATGTCAGCGGTCCTTTCCATACTGCTTTGTTGGAACCGGCATCGCAGCAATTAGCACAGGAATTAGCTCAAATTACCTTTGATGAGTTGCAAGTACCTGTCATCAGCAATACGACCGCGCAGCCGATGCAGCAAGACCAAATCAAGGAACTGTTGACGCTGCAAGTGAAATCGCCAGTGCGTTTTTACGAAAGCATTGCGACACTGAAGCAGCTTGGCATCCAACAAGTCATCGAGATCGGACCAGGAAAAGTATTGAGCGGTTTTATGAAGAAAATAGACAAAGAAATCCAGACTGCGCGTGTAGAAGATAGCCAAACGTTGGCAGATACACTAGCCCGATTCAACTAGGAGGAATTTATGGATCTGCAAAATAGAAACGTCTTTGTAACTGGTAGCTCGCGAGGGATCGGTTTTACCATCGCGGAAGCCTTTGCCAAAGAAGGAGCGAATATCGTTTTAAATGGACGAAAAGAAATTCCCCAGTCACTGATCGATCGCATCACCAGCTACGGCGTGAAATGTGTAGCGATCAATGGGGACATTTCTGATTTTGATCAAGCGGCAGCCATGCTTTTGGAAGCAGAAGCGGCAGTCGGACCGATCCACATTTTAGTCAATAATGCCGGAATCACGAATGACAAATTATTGTTGAGAATGAAACCCGAAGATTTTGATTCAGTGATCAAAATCAATTTGACTGGTACCTTCAATATGACGCAGCACGCGTTGAAAAAAATGATGAAGTTGCGAGAAGGCCGCATCATCAATTTGACGAGTGTGGTCGGCTTGACGGGAAATATCGGGCAAGCCAACTATGCGGCAAGTAAAGCTGGCGTGATCGGTTTTACGAAATCTGCCGCTCGTGAAGGTGCCGCTCGGGGGATCACCTGCAATGCGATCGCCCCAGGATTTATCGAAACAGAGATGACTGAAGTGCTGTCGGATAAAGTCAAAGAACAATCATTGGCAAATATTCCATTACAGCGTTTTGGTTCCACACAGGATGTTGCGCAAACAGCAGTCTTTTTAGCAAAAAGCCCCTACATCACTGGTCAGGTGATCAGTGTAGACGGCGGGATGGCAATGCAAGGGTAGGAGGAAGAAAAGATGAATCGAGTAGTAGTTACAGGATACGGCGTCACTTCTCCAATCGGAAATGACCCAGAAACTTTTTTAGCAAGTTTACAAAACGGGACCAACGGCATCGGCCCGATTACAAAATTTGACGCAGAAGCAACAGGGATCTCAGTTGCCGCTGAAGTCAAAGATTTTCCGTTAGAAAAGTACTTCGTTAAAAAAGATACGAAGCGGATGGATCTTTTTTCCATTTATGGAATTTATGCGGCCTTAGAAGCGATGGAAATGGCGAAGTTAGATACAGAAACCATTGATGTGGATCGTTTTGGCGTGATGGTTGGTTCGGGGATCGGCGGCTTGCCAACGATTCAAGACCAAGTGATTCGAATGCATGACAAAGGAGCAAATCGGGTATCACCAATGTTCGTACCGATGTCGATCGTAAATATGGTTGCCGGCAACATTGCGTTACGGGTAGGTGCGAAAGGCATTTGTACGACGACTGTTTCCGCCTGTGCTTCTGGTACCCATTCAATCGGTGAAGCTTTTCGGAACATCAAGCATGGCTACGCAGATGTCATGATCGCTGGTGGTTCAGAAGCGACGATCTGTGAAATCGGTATCGCTGGTTTTGCGTCTCTGACGGCGTTAACCACTGAATCAGACCCTGACAAAGCTTCCGTTCCGTTTGATAAAAATCGTAGTGGGTTTGTCATGGGTGAAGGCGCTGGCGTCTTCATTTTAGAATCATTGGCGCATGCGCAAAAACGTGGGGCAACGATTTTAGGTGAAGTCGTAGGGTACGGTGCGAACTGTGATGCCTACCATATGACTGCGCCAAATCCTGATGGATCAGGTGCCGGAAAAGCAATGAAATTGGCGATGCAAGAAGCATCGATCACCTCGGCTGAAGTTGGCTACATCAATGCCCACGGTACAAGCACGCCCGCCAATGACAGTGCAGAAGCGACATCGATCCAATACGGATTGGGCGAAGACTATAAAAAACCATATGTTAGCAGTACAAAGTCAATGACTGGTCATTTGCTTGGGGCGGCTGGCGGAATCGAAGCCATTGCTTCACTATTAGCATTACAACATCAATTTATTCCACCAACCATCAACGTGACAGAACAAGATCCTGAGATCGACTTGAACGTTGTTATCAATCAAAGCCAACCAGCAGAATTGACCTATGCCATGAGTAATTCACTTGGGTTTGGCGGTCATAATGCAGTGATCTTGTTGAAACGTTGGGAGGAAGCGTAATTGGAAACACATGAGGTAAAAGAGCTGCTCAGCCAATTCGATCAATCGACGTTAACTGAGCTTCAATTAAAAAAAGAGACATTTGAACTTTATTTTAATAAAAATACGACAAGTGGGCTACAAAGTGCATCCTCTGCACCTGCGCCTGCTCCTGCAGCGAATGCTGCGTCAACTCCTGTTGCACCAACGCCTGCTGTCTCAGCAACACCGGACACAGTAGAAACGGCAAAACCTGTTTTAGAGGGCAAAGAAGTTGTCTCTCCATTAGTGGGTGTCGTTTATTTGAAACCAAGTCCTGATAAAGACAACTTCAAACAAATCGGCGATCACGTGAAAAAAGGTGATATTCTCTGTATCGTTGAAGCGATGAAAGTCATGAATGAAATCGTCAGCGACGTCGATGGCGAATTAGTTGAAGTCTTGGTTGAAAGCGAACAAATCGTTGAATACAATCAACCATTATTCCGTGTGAAAGAAGGGTAAAGCAATGAGCGCATTAACGATTCAAGAAATCAAAGAAATCATCCCTCATCGTTATCCGATGCTTTTAGTGGATCGGGTAGAGGAGCTAGAAGAAGGCAAACGGGTCGTTGCGAAGAAAAACGTTACTATCAATGAGCCGTTTTTCCAAGGTCATTTTCCCCATGAACCAGTGATGCCCGGAGTATTGATCGTGGAAGCAATGGCACAAGCAGGTGCTGTGGCATTGCTATCATTGGAAGATTTTCGTGGGAAAACTGCCTACTTTGGCGGTTTAGAAAAAGCGAAATTCAGAAAAAAAGTAACACCAGGCGATACCTTGATCTTAGAAGTAGAAATAATCAAAGTGAAATCTGCAGCTGGCATCGGCAAAGGAATTGCCTATGTTGATGGGAAAAAAGTGGCGGAAGCAGAATTGACTTTCATGATTGGATAGGTGAGACATGTTTTCTAAAGTATTGATCGCAAACCGTGGCGAAATCGCCGTACGTATCATTCGCGCTTGTCGCGAATTAGGTATTCAAACGGTCGCCGTTTATTCAGAAGCAGATAAAGAAGCGTTGCATACAGAGCTTGCCGATGAAGCGATTTGTATCGGACCTGCCAAAGCAGCCGACTCTTATTTGAATGTACAGCAGATCCTAAGCGCTGCGATCGTCACAAAGGCTGAGGCGATCCATCCTGGATTTGGCTTTCTTTCAGAGAATAGCCGCTTTGCTGCGATGTGCGAGGAATGCAATATCGTCTTTATTGGGCCAAAGAGTGAGACTATCGATGCAATGGGAAACAAAATCAATGCAAGACGCTTGATGATCGAAGCAGAAGTACCGGTCATTCCCGGAAGCAAAGGCGCGATTTCTGATGTGGAAGAAGCTTTAACGATCGCTGAAGAGATTGGTTACCCAGTCATGCTCAAAGCTGCGGCCGGCGGTGGCGGTAAAGGGATACGGAAAGTCGCAGATAAAGAAGCATTGCCGCATCATTTTGCTTCGGCACAGCAAGAAGCGAAAGCGGCATTTGGCAACGATGAGATGTACATTGAAAAAATCATTTATCCTGCTCGACACATAGAAGTGCAAGTGTTAGGTGATTCTTTTGGTAATATTATCCACCTTGGTGAACGCGATTGCTCGCTGCAACGCAACAACCAAAAAGTGTTGGAAGAATCCCCTTCTGTGGTGATTTCTGAAAGCAAACGAGCAGAGCTAGGAGAAGCAGCGGTACGTGCCGCACAAGCGGTAGGGTATCGAAATGCCGGCACGATCGAGTTTTTAATGGCAGACACTGGGGCGTTTTATTTCATGGAAATGAACACTCGAATCCAAGTGGAACACCCCATCACTGAAATGGTGACTAACATTGATCTAGTCAAAAAACAACTCGAAGTTGCTAGTGGCGAACCGCTAGGCTTGACACAAGCAGACATCAAGATGACAGGTGCGGCAATCGAATGTCGGATCAATGCAGAAAATCCAGCCTTCAATTTTGCACCGTCACCAGGCAAGATCAACAATTTATTTCTGCCTGGTGGAGGCTTGGGTGTACGGGTAGACAGTGCCATGTATTCCGGCTATACGATCCCGCCTTATTATGATTCCATGATCGCTAAAGTGATCGTTCACGGCGAGAACCGTTTTGAAGCATTGATGAAAATGCAGCGGGCGTTAGCTGAATTAGTGACCGATGGTGTCATTACGAATGCAGAATTCCAAATGGACTTGATCAGTCACCCGAAAGTGATTGCGGGAGACTATACAACCGCCTTTTTACAAGAGGAATTTTTGCCAAATTGGACACCTGAACAATAGGAGGGAAGTTGAGTGGCTTTATTTAAGAAAAAAAACTACATTCGCATCAATCCTAATCGAGGTCAGCTGCCAACGAACGAACCAGTCGTCCCAGATAATCTTTGGGCGAAATGTCCTAGTTGCAAACGAACGCTTTATACGAAGGAGATGGGGGCAGAAAAAGTCTGTCCCCACTGCGGGTATAATTTCCGGATCAGCGCCTGGGAACGGATCGCTATCACGATTGATGAAAAAAGTTTTGAAGAATGGGACACAGATGTTACCACAAAAGATCCCCTTGATTTCCCAGGGTACCTGGATAAAGTCGCACAAATGCAAGAAAAAACTGGTTTGCATGAGGCTGTTCTAACGGGAGAAGCCAAAGTTCGAGGATTGCCGTTAGCAATCGGTGTCATGGATGCGAATTTCATCATGGGCAGTATGGGAACGGTCGTGGGGGAGAAAATCACCCGTTTGTTTGAACGTGCGATCGAAAAACAGCTACCAGTTGTTCTTTTTACCGCTTCGGGTGGGGCTCGGATGCAAGAAGGGATTTTGTCACTGATGCAAATGGCGAAGATCTCCGCGGCAGTAAAACGCCACAGTAAAGCTGGCTTGTTTTATCTAACGGTTTTAACGGACCCGACCACCGGTGGCGTTACCGCTAGTTTTGCGATGGAAGGGGATATCATCCTGGCAGAACCGCAAGCATTGATCGGTTTTGCTGGACGACGTGTGATTGAACAAACCATTCGTCAGGAACTACCTGAAGATTTTCAAAAAGCAGAGTTCCTGTTAGATCATGGCTTTGTCGATCAAATCGTTCCACGGACGAACTTGCGGGAGAAAATCCACCATTTGATTTCTTTGCATACGCGGAAAGGATGGAATCGCAATGACTAGAGCAGCCCACGAAATCGTTGAACTCGCTCGCAGCAAAGACCGCTTGACGGCACTGGATTACTTTGAAGGCATTTTTTCTGAGTTTGAAGAGTTTCATGGAGACCGTCTGTTTGGCGAAGATGAAGCCGTTGTTGGCGGGATAGCTTGTTTAGATGGCAAGCCAGTGACCGTGATCGGTATTCAAAAAGGCCGTAATCTACCTGAAAATTTACGCAGAAACTTTGGCTCACCACATCCTGAAGGCTATCGAAAAGCGTTACGCTTAATGAAGCAAGCAGAAAAATTTCAGCGACCTGTGGTCACATTGATCAATACAGCAGGGGCGTTTTGTGGTATTGGCGCGGAAGAACGGGGAGAAGGGGAAGCGATTGCCCGTAACTTGATGGAAATGTCCGATTTAACGGTGCCGATCTTGGCAATCATCATTGGTGAAGGCGGCAGCGGCGGTGCTTTAGCACTGGCTTTAGGGGATGAAGTGTGGATGATGGAACACTCGATCTATGCCATTTTATCTCCCGAAGGCTTTGCTTCGATCCTATGGAAAGATGGTAGCCGGGCCAAAGAAGCTGCTGGTTTAATGAAGATCACTGCCCAAGAACTATTTGAATTAGGCGTTATTGAAAAAGTGATTGCTGAAACCCATGAAGAGGCCTTTTTACCGAAAGAGCAATTGATGGAACAGATGAAAGCGGCAATTTCAACGAAACTCGCTGAACTTTCTACGTTGCAAACAGAAGAATTGCTTGAGGCAAGGTATCAGCGTTTTCGCCGATTTTAACAACTAGGATATCCACTCTGAATAGAGAGAGGGTATCCTAGTATTTTTTTATTAAAAGTGTTATTGAATAAATCGTGCAAATGACGAAGTTTTTAGTTTAAAATTTAATTATTCTGTGCTATTATGTATATATTCTGAATATAAGAAGATTATATTGCATAAATATTTGTTTTGAAGAGGAGCGTTTTAATGAAAAAATTATTTGGAGCACTTGTTGTATTGACGGGGATTTTGGTTTTAGGAGCTTGTGGAAATGGCGGCTCATCGAGTACTGGCAGTTCTAGTGCCAGCGGTTCGGCGGATAACCAATTGGAAGCCATCAAAGCAGCCGGTGTGTTGAATGTGGCAACTTCTGCTGACTTTGCCCCCTTTGAATTTCATGCCTTGATTGATGGCAAAGATACGATCGTGGGCGCAGATATCGATATGGTCAATGAGATCGCTGATCGTCTTGGTGTCGAAGTGAATATTTTGGACCTTGATTTCAATGCTGTCTTGACTGCTTTGCAACAAGGAAAAGCCGATATCGCTGTTTCAGGCATCTCAGCAACTGACGAACGTAAACAGACTTTTGATTTCACCGATAACTATTTTACACCAGAACAAAAAGTAGTTGTTAATAAAAACAATGAGTCGGCATTTGATTCAATCGAAAGCTTGTCTGGCAAAAAGGTAGGCGCTCAAAAAGGCTCGATCCAAGAAATGATCGTTCAAGACCAATTAGCGGATTCGCAATTGGTTTCCATCGCCAAAGTTCCGAATCTAGTCAATGAATTGAAACAAGGATCGATCGACGGTTTGGTGCTTGAAAGTGCGGTGGCTGAATCGTATGTTGCACAAAATGATGACCTCGTGATCACTGATGTAGCATTAGAAGCGTCTGAAGGCGATTCTTATGCAATTGCTTTACCTAAAGGGAGTACCGAACTACAAGAAGAGCTAAACAGTATTTTGAAAGAATTGATTGAAGATGGTACAATCGATGAGTATGTACAAAAGAACACAGATCTAGCCAACGAAAATGCGGCGCAATAGATAGAACGGAGTAGACACAATTATGGATTTATCCTTTTTAGCGATATATTACCCTTATTTTCTTTCTGGTGTGGTGATCACCATCGTGATCTCTATCATCACCGTGATCTTTGGAACGATTCTAGGGGTGATTTTTGCCCTAATGAAATTATCAAAAGTGACGCCTTTGCGCTGGTTTGCTAATGCGTATATTGAAGTCATCCGCGGCACACCAATGTTGGTGCAGATATTGATCGCTTTTGGTCTTTTGCAAGGCATGTTTGCCTTGCCGACAGTCTCGATCGGTGTGTTGAGTCTTGATTTTGGGCGGTTATTTCCTGGGATCATTGCGCTCTCGCTTAATTCTGGGGCATATGTTGCTGAGATCGTCCGAGGGGGAATCAATGCCGTTGATTACGGTCAAACAGAAGCGGCTGGTTCTTTAGGGCTGCGGCCTTTTCAAACGATGCGTTATGTCGTATTGCCACAAGCACTACGCAACATCTTGCCGCCACTAGGCAATGAATTTATCGTTTTGATCAAGGATTCCTCTTTGCTTTCAACGATCGGCATCTACGAGCTGATGAACAGTGCGCAGATCGTTGTCACCAGTTCTTTCCAACCATTAACGCCTTTCTATGTGGCGGCGGTCATTTATTTCATCTTGACGTTTACGACTTCGCGACTATTGAGTTTATGGGAAAAGAAACTAGGAAAAGGCTATCGTCGTTAAAAGGAGAAGACAAGCTATGATGTTAGATATTCAAGAGTTACACAAAACCTTTGGCAGCAATCAAGTGCTAAAAGGGATCACAACGACGATCGAGCAAGGAGAAGTCGTTGTGGTGATTGGACCATCTGGTTCAGGAAAAAGCACGTTCTTACGCTGTTTAAACTTACTAGAAGTACCGACAAGCGGAAAAATCTTTTTTGAAGGAACCGATATTACCGATCCAAAGAATGATTTGTATAAGATGCGGGAAAAAATGGGCATGGTTTTTCAAAATTTCAATCTTTTTCCGAATATGACGGTTTTAGAAAACATTACTTTGTCCCCGACGAAAGTCAAAAAGATAGCAAAACCAGCTGCTGAAACACTAGCAAAGCAACTATTGAATGATGTAGGTCTGCCTGATAAGGCAAACTCCTATCCACAAAGTCTATCTGGTGGACAAATGCAACGGATCGCTATTGCACGTGCCTTGGCGATGGAACCGGATGTGATGCTCTTTGATGAACCGACTTCTGCGTTAGACCCTGAAATGGTTGGCGAAGTATTGTCCGTTATGCAGCGTTTGGCTCAGCAAGGAATGACGATGGTCATCGTCACTCATGAAATGGGCTTTGCGAAGGAAGTCGCGGATCGGATTTTATTTATGGATCAGGGAATCATTATGGAGGAAGGAACGCCAGAACAGCTCTTTGATCATCCGAAAAACCCGAGAACCATTGATTTTTTAAGTAAAGTATTGTAAAATGCGAGAAGCTCGCAGTTGCAAATGACAATTTTGGACTTTTTCTAAGCATCCTTTCAGTAAAAGGATGCTTTTTTGACGGAAAAAAAGAATACTTTAAAGAAGTGATGGAACAAACTGTTGTTTCGACACCTTCGTTTTTCAGTTCTTTTACAAGAAACCTGCAGAAACTGGCGCACTTGCTAGTATTCAAAAAGATTCTATTGTATAATTACAGGTTGAAGAGGTCTGATCTTGATAGAAACCATCTGCGTGATTGTAGGCAGATCGGACTGTTTCTTTTTAAGGATCGACAATTTGGATCGATGACTAGTCGTCGATTTTTAATACGTGAAGAAATCATGCAGCAAAGGAGATTTTATGTTTTCAAATTATAAACCGACTTGGATGGTCGATGCGATTTATAAAATCACCCCTAGCCAACTAAAGGCACAGGGGATCAAAGGGATTTTGACCGATCTTGATAATACCTTGATTGCTTGGAACAATCCTGACGGAACCGAAGAACTAAAAAACTGGCTACTGGAAATGAAAAATGCTGGGATACCGGTAGTTGTCGTTTCCAACAACAATAGTGAACGAGTGGCACGGGCAGTTGCGCCCTTTGGTTTAAAGTACGTACACCGCGCATTAAAACCCTTTTCAAGAGGGATCAAACAAGGCTATCAACAATTAGGCTTGAAAAAAGAAGAGGTCGTGATGATCGGCGATCAAATCATGACGGATGTACGAGGTGCCAATCGTGCCGGTGTTCGCAGTATTTTAGTGAAACCAGTGATCCCAACGGATTCTTGGAAAACCCAATTTAATCGAGCCGCAGAAAGAAAAATCATGAACTATTTATTGAAGCACAACCCAGAGTTAAAATGGCGTGGAGGAATTTAATATGACAGAAGGAATCGAAGAAATTCACTGTATCGGCTGCGGGGCAGTGATTCAGACAACGAACCCCAATGAATTGGGCTACACCCCGCAATCCGCATTAGAAAAAGGACTTGAATCAGGAGAAGTCTATTGTCAACGCTGCTTCCGTTTGCGCCATTACAATGAGATCCAAGATGTTTCCCTTACCGACGATGATTTTCTGCGTCTACTGAATGAAATCGGGGAAAAAGAAGCCTTGATCGTTAATGTCGTTGATATTTTCGATTTTAATGGTTCATTGATCCCAGGACTGCACCGCTTTGTCGGCAATAATCCTGTTTTATTAGTGGGCAACAAGGTGGATATTTTACCGAAATCTTTGAAAAAATCGAAAATGACCCAATGGATGAAGGAACGGGCTTACGAAGTCGGTTTGAGACCCGTCGATGTATTGTTGACGAGTGCCAAGAAACCGGGTGAAACCCAAGCGTTGCTACAAGCGATCGAAACGTATCGTGAAGGTCGTGATGTGTATGTGGTTGGTGTGACGAATGTTGGAAAATCAACATTGATCAATCAAATCATCAAACAAACAGCAGGGATCAACGAGCTGATCACCACTTCGCGATTCCCTGGAACTACATTGGATAAAATTGAGATTCCATTGGACGACGGGCACTTTTTGATCGACACACCAGGAATCATTCATCGTCATCAAATGGCACACTATTTAGGTAAAAAAGATCTGAAAATCGTGGCACCAGCCAAAGAAATTAAACCGAAAGTGTATCAATTGAACCCTGAACAAACCTTGTTCTTAGGGGGACTTGCCCGTTTTGATTTCATACAAGGAGAACGAAGTTCGTTTGTTGCCTATGTAGCGAATGATGTAGCGATCCATCGGACCAAATTAAGTAAAGCCGATGAATTTTATGAGAAACATGTTGGTGGGCTGCTGCAGCCGCCACGAGCAGATGAAGTGGCGGATTTTCCTGAACTCGTCCGTTTCGAATTTTCAATCAAAGAAAAAACCGATATCGTTTTTGCTGGACTTGGCTGGATCACGATCACCAAACCATGTGTCATCGCCGGGTGGGCGCCAAAAGGTGTCGATGTGCTTAGACGTAAAGCATTAGTATAAGGAAGAAGGAAGATTATGGACTTACGAGGAAAACAAAAAAGATTTTTACGAAGTGAAGCGCACCATCTAAACCCGATTTTTCAAATCGGCAAAGGCGGCTTGAATGACGCGATGGTGTCGCAAATTGAAGAAGCACTAGAAAAACGGGAATTGATCAAAGTCTCATTACTCCAAAATACCGATGAGGTTGCTGACGAAGCAGCTGAAACGATCCGTGAGAAAGTTGGCTGTGAAGTGGTTCAGATCATCGGACGAGTGATCGTTTTATTCAAACCGTCTAGTAAAGAAAAATACCAAACGATTTCAAGCAAAGTTCGTTCAATTTAGGAGGGAGAAGGCATGCAAGGACAAACATTTGGAAAGGTACAAACGGTTTTAGAGACACAAACACAAGAACTTGTACCGAAAAAGCAAGTGGGCATTCTTGGTGGAAATTTTAATCCAGTACACTACGCACATCTGGTCATGGGTGAGCAAGTAGGGCAAGCATTAGGGCTGGATAAAGTTTATTTCATGCCTGAGTATTTACCGCCTCATGTTGATGAGAAAAAGACAATTCCCGCTGAGCATCGTTTAGCGATGTTGAAGTTGGCGATCGCCGATAATCCGCGATTTGCTGTAGAGACCATTGAGTTGGAACGAAAAGGTAAGAGTTATACGGTTGATACGATGCGGGAATTGACAGCTAAGAATCCAGATACTAATTATTATTTTATCATTGGCGGGGATATGGTGAACTATTTACCAAAATGGCATCAAATCGATGAGCTGATGGAATTGGTAACTTTTGTGGGGGTTCGCCGCCCGGAAGTGCCGATCGATAGCCCATACCCGATTATTTGGATCGATATTCCTCTAATGGATGTCAGCTCAACAACAATTCGTAAAAAAGTGCAACAAGGTTGTTCGGTTCGCTACTTATTGCCTGATAATGTGTTACACTATATTCAAGAAAAGGGGTTGTACTTGGATGAAGAGTGAACACTACACACAAGCAGAACGGGAACTTTTGATGCAAAAGGTCCAAATGCAGATGAGTCAAAAGCGCTTTGAGCATGTGTTAGGTGTCGAAAAAACGGCCGTTGCCCTTGCGGAAAAATATGGCGCTTCACCGGTCAAAGCCAGCATCGCTGCTTTGACTCATGATTATGCCAAAGAACGCAGCGATGAAGAATTTCGATTAGTCATTCGTAGAGATGGATTTGAATTGGATCTCTTGAACTGGAACAATGCTATCTGGCATGGACTCGTCGGTGCTGATTTCGTTCAACGAGAATTAGAGATCGATGATGATGAAATCTTACAAGCGATCCGTTTGCACACAACCGGAGCTGCCAAGATGAGCCTACTAGATAAAATCATCTATGTGGCAGATTATATCGAACCCGGGCGTACGTTTCCTGGAGTCGTTGAGGCTAGGGAAATCGCAATGATCGACTTAGATGCCGCTGTTGCTTACGAAACGAAACATACCTTGCTTCATTTGATCGAAACAGAAGCAGTTATCTACCCAAAAACGATCGAAACCTACAATTTTTGGGTAGCCAAATATAGGAGGGAATTACCATAGATAGTCAGAAAATATTAGAAATTGCTGTAAAAGCCGCCGATTCAAAACATGCCGAAGATATTATGGCATTAGATGTGCGGGAAATCTCTTTGCTAGCAGATTACTTTGTGATCTGTTCAGGAAATAGTGAACGTCAAATCAATGCGATCATTGATGAAGTCATCGATAAAGAAGAAGAAAGTCAAGTATCTGTTCGCCGTGTCGAAGGAAAAGATGGTGGAAAATGGGTCTTGATCGACTTAGGTGACGTAATCGTTCACGTATTCAGTGCCTCAGAACGTGCTTTTTACAACCTAGAAAAATTATGGTCTGATGCGCCGCTTGTGGATCTTAATGAATGGGTCGTGGCGTAATGGCTTACGAAACCTTCGCATTTGTCTATGACGAAGTAATGGATTCCAGTCTCTATAAAAAGTGGCTGGATTTTTCTTGTCGTCATTTAGGAAAAAGAAAACAGCTGTTAGAATTGGCTTGTGGAACCGGTGCGTTAGCCGTTGAATTTGCCAAGGCTGGTTTTGATGTGACTGGGTTAGATCTTTCAGAAGAGATGCTGATGATCGCTAGTCAACGGGCTGAAAAAGAAGAGGCGGCTGTGCAATTTGTTGCGGGTGACATGCTGGATCTCGTAGATATTGGCACCTATCAAGCTATTACTTGCTATTCTGACTCTCTTTGCTACATGGAAGATGAGCAGAGTGTGCAGCAAGTG
Organism: Enterococcus sp. AZ179; assembly: GCF_050498885.1. Taxonomy (NCBI): domain Bacteria; kingdom Bacillati; phylum Bacillota; class Bacilli; order Lactobacillales; family Enterococcaceae; genus Enterococcus; species Enterococcus sp. AZ179. The sequence continues at coordinate 3,221,006 of NZ_JBMHEO010000001.1, forward strand.
TTTGATGGTGTTTACAGTTGTTTAGAAGAAGATGGCGTCTTTTTATTTGATGTGCATTCCTTATATCAAATCAATGAAGTGTTTCCTGATTATAGCTACCATTACCAGACGGATGAATTTGCCTTTCTTTGGGAAAGCTATCAAGGAGAAAAAGACCATAGCATTGAACATTTCTTGACCTTTTTTGTTGCACAAGAGAATGGGTTGTTTGAACGCTTAGATGAGCTTCATCAAGAAAGAACCTATCCTCTCGAAAGCTATTTAAGAATGTTAGAAAATGCTGGTTTTGCTAATGTTGAATGCTACGCTGATTTTATCGATACAAAACCAAATGAAAAAAGCCGTCGCTGGTTTTTTGTCTGCCATAAGTAACCGTTATGTAAAACAGGAGGGATGTCGATGAAGGCTTGCGGACTAGTCGTAGAATATAACCCTTTTCACCATGGCCACCAATACCATGTGGACAAAGCCAGGCAAGAAACCAACGCTGATGTCATTGTAGCCGTGATGAGTGGGAATTTTTTACAGCGTGGCGAACCAGCAATCATCGATAAATGGCAACGAGCCCAAGCGGCATTGCAAAATGGCGTCGATTTGGTCGTTGAACTGCCATCCGCTTGGGCCGTCCAGTCTGCTGATTTTTTTGCAGCGGGAGCGATTAGGATCTTACAAAATCTGCAATGTGATTCTTTGTGTTTTGGAACAGATGCGAAACAACCCTTTGACTATGCAAAGTTCGCTCAGTTTGAAAAAGAAAATCAGCGGATGATCGATGACGCATTTCAACGCATAGCTAGGCAAAATGCTACCTATAGTCAAAAAATGAGTATGGTCCTCAGTGAGCTTTATCCTGAGTACCATGCAGAAAATGACCAGCCGAATCATCTGTTGGGTATGGCGTATGCACGGGAAGTGTTGTGTTATGAAAAACCAATGAGGCTTGTTCCCATCCAACGAATTGCGGCCTCTTATCATTCAGAACAATTTGAGCATCCAACGATCGCTAGTGCCACAGCCATTCGTCAAGGTCTCAAACAAGGTGAAGCTGTTGTGGATTTTGTTCCTGAAGCAACACAAAAATTTCTTTCGCAAACAACAGTCGACTGGGAAACCTTTTGGCCGTATCTTCAATACCAGATCATTTCTGCCCCCCTCGAAAAATTAGCTGCTATTTACCAGATGGAAGAAGGACTAGAATATCGACTAAAACAATATGTGACTGCGGCGGATTCGTTTGCAGATTTTATCAAGTTGTTAAAGACAAAACGCTATACCCAAACGAGACTGCAGCGTCTTGCTTGTTATGTATTGTTCCAAGTGACAAAAGCTGAAATGAAGGAAGCCCAAGCACATCCCTTTATTCGAGTCTTAGGCTATACAAAGCAAGGGCAGCACTATTTAAAAGAAGTCAAAAAAGAGTTGACCCTTCCGCTGATCGCTAAATTCGGTAAGAAAGAAGCACAGCGCTACGGCTTGTCATTGCGGATCGACCAGATCTATCAGCAAGGGAATCCTCAAATCACAGAACAAAATTTTCGAAGAATTCCGCTTTTTATTGATAAATAAGTGAAAATTACTTCACAGAACGCCATTTGACAAGTATAATGAATAAGGATTTTTAAAAACAAGAAAGCGAAGTGAAATCATGGGTCGTAAATGGGCAAATATCGTAGCGAAAAAAACTGCTAAAGATGCAAACAATAGCCGAGTTTATGCAAAATTTGGAATCGAAATCTACGCAGCAGCAAAATCGGGTGATCCTGATCCTCACGCGAACCAAAAATTACGCTTTGTTATCGAACGTGCGAAAACCTACAATGTGCCAAAACACATTATTGACCGTGCGATTGAAAAAGCCAAAGGTTCTGGCGATGAACAATACTCAGAACTTCGATATGAAGGATTTGGACCAAATGGATCAATGGTGATCGTCGATACTTTGACAAACAACGTCAACCGTACCGCAGCCGATGTTCGGGCCGCTTTTGGTAAAAACGGCGGGAATATGGGTGTTTCTGGGGCAGTTGCTTATATGTTTGATAACACAGCATTATTTGGCTTTGCTGGTGACGATGCTGATGAGATCTTAGAATACTTGATGGACAAGGAGATCGATGTTCGTGATGTTGTTGAAGAAGATGGACAAATTATCGTTCACGGTGAACCAAGTGACTTCCATGCCATTCAGGAAGCCTTGAAAGAAAAAGGAATCACCGAATTTTCAATTGCTGAAATGCAAATGATTCCTCAAAATGAAGTAACCTTGACTGGCGATGATCTAGAAAAATTCGAAAAAATGATCGATGTATTAGAAGATCTTGAAGATGTTCAAAATGTCTATCACAATGTGGCAGACGCTGAAGAATAAGACATACTGGCAGCCTAGAGGTGATCTGGCTGCCAGTTTTTGGTGTTTTTTTCATCAACCTTCCGTTGTTTAGTCAAGTGAAAAAACAAGAGAGCGAGAAGCACTTCTCTTGAAAATTCTTCAATATTCATCGTCTTTTCAGTTGGTTTCCAGACATTTTATATGTTATGATTTACTACATAAGCAAACAACTCGTTAGGGGGGCAGACATGGAAGAAAAAATCGTTTTAGAGCCATTTAATCGAATCTTAAGTGGTTTTGAAAAGCTAGCAGAAGTGTCTGTATCGATTTCTGACTGCTCGGCTCTTTGTCGGAAATATCAAAAGTATGGGGTGGAAGGGTATCGTCTAGGCGATTATCGTGGTTCTTCTTATTTGAATCGTTATTTAAATGTCGTCGTTGATCGCGCACCCTTGTTAATTTATAAAGAGCGATTCTTGATTCCTTTGGTCTTTCGCATGTCGGAATACTCTGAACGGCTCTTTATCGATGATTATCGAATGGAAGGGTTCTTCTTGCTGTTGGATTGGCTTTTAGAACACCGACCAGAAAAAGCAATTATTGATTATAAGCGAACGCGTGCTTTACCTCACAGAAAAGAATTGGTAATCGATAGTTCTTATGTGCTTTTTCGATTGACGGAAATTCTCGACGGTGCTGGTTTTCCTCTTAGTCGCTTTACAACGATCGAGGAATTTAGTCAATGGAATCGTACCCATCGTTTGATCGATAATGGCAGTATCGGACGTCATACAAAATTATTTGTTCCAGAAGATCCGGAACACGTTTCTGAGCTGCAGATGATTTTAACAATCGTTGGGATGCGTTATCCAGAAACCCGCTTATTTATTGGCGAATTAAAAGGCTAAAAAACATCACAATCGGCTGGTTTCATTTGAGAATCAGTCGAAAGTGATGTTTTTTTGTTAGGTTATTCGTCAATCCGTGATGCTTCTTGAAACTGATAAGTGGCAGGATCAGCTTTCACTAGAAGCGGCAATTCTTCTTGGGTAAGGACGGTCAACTGATGCATCGCCCGTGTCGCCATTGTATAAAAAATCAATTGGTCTTGTTCAGTCGCGAAAGTGGCACCTGGTGTCCAGACAAATACTTGGTCAAACTCTAGCCCTTTTGCTAAAAAGGCCGGGAAGATCATGACATTGCGTTTCATGAAGTCTTCTTCAGAGGTGATCAGCTGCACTTGTTCCTGCATTGTTTCTGTCAGCTGGGCATATAACTGCTGGCAATCCTTTGCGGTTTTACAAATGATCGCGGTGCGCCAACGCTGATTCTCCGCTGCCTTTCGAATACTGGTTTCTAGGAAAGCCAGATTTTCAGATTCAGTTCCTTTAACAATTGTTGGTACCGCACCTTTACGAGCCGTCAATTCCACTTGATCACTGCCAACTAAAAATTGATTGGCGAAATCTGTGATTTCCTTAGTCGAACGATAGCTGGTTTTCAATTGATAACGTTTCACGCTTTCGTGGGGGAATAATTCTGCTAATGCTCCGACGATCGTTTCATTGCCATAAACTTTTTGGTTCAAATCGCCGCACAGGGTGATACCAGCCTTTGGATAAAGCTGACGCAGCAGAGCCACTTGTGCTGGTGGAAAATCCTGCATTTCATCGATAAAGATAAACCGAGCTTTTTCTTCGACGTGAACAGGATAAAGCTGTTTGATCAGTAAGAAAAACAAAACGGCGTCTTCTTGTTTGATTTGTCTTTGGCGCATTCCTTGGCGAATGTTGGCAATACTTTGCTGCCAAGCCGCAGCCTCGATGCCAGTTTCTTTGACTGCAGCAGACTCAACCGATTGTAAAAAGTGTAAGTATTGCTTGGCTTGGTTGATAAACTGAAAGTTTTTCACTCCCCGCGTCAAGGAACGGAACTTCTTACGGACGATCTGCTGTCTGAGTTTCTTCCGCAAACGGCGTTCGTTTTCTTCGCTGTATTCTTGATGAGGATCGTTGGTAAATACTTGTTGCAATTGCTCTTCGGTCGCTTCTTTGACCCAGTCTTTTTTGGCTTCATCTTTTTCCAAGCCGCCGATTTTTTTTAATAATTTTGTTTGAAGCAGTTGGGTTCTTTGGTAAATCGGCAATTCATGATTGGTTTCTTGGTACCAGCGGCGAATCTGTTCTTTTGTCAAATAGGTTTGCCCTTGGATTTTTAGATCACGGAACAAGGGGCCGATCGGTGCAATCGAACGGACATAACGGTTGATTTTTTCCACCAAGAAAAGACTACTTTTGATTTTTTCAATGGCATCATCGTCGCCGCTTAAAAAGTTCTCTTCTTGTTGGGTTTCTTTTGTTACTTCATAGCCAGTCAGAATCAATTGGATAAAGTGGTGGAAGGTTCTTGTGGGCACTTCACTTTCCCCTAATGAAGGCAGGACCATGGATATATAGTCAGAAAACAAATGATTGGGTGAAAACAGCAAGACTTGTTTTTCGTCCAGCCATTTGCGATTCCGGTAAAGTAAAAAGGCGACCCGCTGCAATAAAGCAGAGGTTTTCCCACTTCCAGCAATCCCTTCGATCAGTAAAAATTTATTGGTGGTATCACGAATAATTTGGTTCTGTGCTTTTTGGATCGTTGAAACGATGTTACGCATTTGAGAAGAAGAGGCCTCATCCAAGATTTCCAATAAAAATTCGTCATTGATGATCTCCGAAGTATCGACCATCGATAAGATCTCACCATTTTGAATTTTAAACTGGCGTTTTAAGAGCAGCTCTACCGTAAAACGGTCGGTGTCTGTTTCGTAGAATGTTTCACCAAGTTCTCCTTCATAGTAAAGATTAGCGATCGGTGCGCGCCAGTCAATGACGATCGTTTCTTCCTCTTTGTCTCGTAAAGAAGCGATCCCTAAATAGAGGGTCTCGGTTTCTTGCTCTTCTTTGAAATCGATTCGAGCAAAGTAGGGATTGCCTGCCATCGTTGTTAGGGTTTTGACGCGTTTTTCTTGTGATTCTGCGGTTTGATACTTGATCAGCAGTTCTTGTTCATGCTGCTGGTACTCGATAACTGATTCATAAAAGGCTTCACTGTCGCCTCCGCGAATTTTCTTATCGGCGATTTCTTTTAATTGATCATCCATTTTAGCGGCTAATTCTTGTTTTTGCTGCGAAAGGATCGCTTGTTCTCTGTGGATCAGAGCAATGGTCTCATTGATATGTTGTTGTTCTTTTTGACGTTCGTTCACGAAGGATCCTCCTTAAAAAAATTGCGACATAAAATTATAGCATATTTTCCCTGTGAATGTCGTGGAAAAAAAGAAACTATGCTAATATTTATAAAAAGAGCTTAGGTGTTCAAAAACGAAACGAAATAGAGGTGGAAAAGGTGAGAGAAGAAGCAGAATTGCGCCAATTGATCCTGTCTGTTGGGAAACGTGTTGGGGCACGTGCCATCGGTTTATCTGGTTCACGGACCGATCCACAGGCGCCAAAAGATATTTTGCAGGATTTTGACGTGGTCTTCGTGATGGAGGATATTCAGCCTTTGGTCGATGATTCTTCATGGTTAGAAGCCTTTGGATCAATCATGATCAGGCAAACACCGGAAGCTAGCACGATTTATCCACCCAGCTTGGGTGGTTGTTTTACCTACTTAATGCATTTTCAAGACGGAGCACGAATCGATCTCATGCTTTGTCCTCTTGCACTGGTCGATCGTCTTGCTAAAGAACCAGGCTTGCAGCCGCTGCTTGATCCAGACCAATTACTAAGTTTTGCTAATCAAGCAAATCATTCGCATTACTGGATCAAGCGCCCGACCCAAGCCGCTTTTCAAGAACACTGCAACGAATTTTGGTGGGTAAGCACGTATGTCGTGAAAGGGCTGCTTCGAAAGCAACTAATTTATGCTACGGATCATTTATACACCATTTGTTGGCAAGAATTGTTATGGATAGAAGATTTGTTTGTTGCCCATGCTCAGCAATTTCAGGTGAGTACTGGGAAAAATCATAAATACCTGCAGTCGTTTCTAACGGAAAAGGAGTGGCGGGAATTGACCTCATTGCTTGATTTTTCCACGATCACTGCTTGCGGTCAGTCCCTTTTGAAGATGCAAAAACGATTTGATAAGCAAGCAAAGAAAATCAGCGAGAAATTAGGGTTGGCCTATGATTGGCAAGAAGCTGAGAATGTCCAAACATATACGAAGTATTGGAGTGAAAAAAATTGGCAGATGAGACCAGAGAACCAAAAATAAAAGACAGTCAGATTCAAGCGTTTTGGCAGCGGTTTTTAAAAGCAAATCCAAGAAATCAATCTTCTCTGACCTATGAAGATGCTTGGTCCTTTGGTGATACTTCAGAAATGGCGGATGAACTGGCAGCACTTGTTTTAGCTGGCAAAAAGACAGCGACGACCTCCGCCGCTGCGCTCTATGAAATCGAGCAAGAAGCATTGCCACAATCAGAAACGTATAGTGTCCTTTTAGATGGTTCGGATGTACCAAGAGCTGTTCTTTATTTAGAGTCAGTGTCGATCGTGCCATTTGATGAAGTGACAGCAGCGTTTGCCTTTTTAGAAGGGGAAGGAGATCGCACTTTGGCTTATTGGCGCCGTGTTCATGAAGCTTTTTTTCGACGAGCTTATGCCTCAGCGGGGTTGTCTTTTCACGATCAAATGCTATGCGTTTGTGAAAAGTTTTCTGTCGTGTATCAGGAGGAATAAAGACACGTTTTTCTTTGGAAATCATGGGAATAGCTTTTGTCTTTTTGAAAAAGGTGTATAATCAAAAGCAAACAAAGGAGGAAATCGTATGCCATTTATTCATGTCGAACTAGTTGAAGGGCGTTCGCAAGAACAACTGACGAATATGATGAAAGAAATCACTGAGGCGGTCCATAAAAATACGGGTGCCCCTAAGGAGCATATCCATGTCATCATCAATGAAATGAAGCAAGGAACCTATGCTGTGAATGGCGATTGGAAATAATTCTCTTGCTTTTTCTTGTAGGTAGTGGTTTAATTGAGCCATAATCGATCAATAAAAAAGACACCTGAGTTTGAGAGTCTTCGATAAGAGAGGGAAATCTTGGCTGAAAATTTCCTGGAAGAAAACCAAAGGATGACCACTTTTTTTAGACCTCTGTCGAAACGGAGGCGGTTGAACCGTTATCTCATGAAGAGGAAAACAGACTTTTTCTGTTTTCGAACAATAGGTGGAACCACGAGTGATCGTCCTAGTATCGTAACCGATACTAGGACTTTTTTATTGATTGAAATCATTCAAAGGAGGACATTCATATGTCATTATTTATTACATTTCCTGATGGCGCAAAAAAAGAATTTGCTGTTGGGGTAACAACTAAAGAGATTGCTGAAAGTATCTCGAAAAGTCTTGCAAAAAAAGCCTTAGCTGGAAAAGTCAATGGACAACTGATCGATCTTTCACGTCCGATCGAAGAAGATGCAACGATTGAGATCGTGACACCCGATCATGAAGACGCCTTAGGTTTACTTCGTCATTCGACAGCTCATTTAATGGCTCAAGCCATGCGCAGACTCTATCCATCGATCCATTTTGGAGTAGGACCTGCAATTGATTCTGGTTTTTACTATGACACAGACAATGGGGAAAAACCAGTAACTGCGGAAGATCTACCAGCAATCGAAGCAGAAATGATGAAAATCATTAAAGAAAATCTGCCAATTGAACGACGTGTATTAACAAAAGAGGAAGCTTTGGCTCTTTTTGCTGAAGATCCATACAAAGTTGAGTTGATCACAGAATTACCAGATGACGAAACGATTACTGCCTATCAGCAAGGAGAATTTGTTGACTTATGCCGCGGCCCTCATGTCCCATCGACAGGTCGTATCCAAGTGTACAAATTGTTATCAGTAGCCGGAGCCTATTGGCGTGGAAGTTCTGATAATCAAATGATGCAAAGGGTATATGGAACAGCCTTTTTCGATAAGAAAGACTTGAAGGAATTTATTCGTTTACGAGAAGAAGCAAAAGAACGCGATCATCGTAAATTAGGGAAAGAATTAGAATTGTTTATGTTGTCCCCTGAAGTCGGCGCGGGTTTGCCTTTCTGGTTGCCAAAAGGAGCAACGATCCGTCGTACGATCGAGCGTTATATCGTGGATAAAGAAGTTAGCCTTGGGTACCAACACGTATACACACCAATCATGGCAAACGTGGATTTATACAAAACATCAGGGCACTGGGATCATTACCACGAGGACATGTTCCCACCAATGGATATGGGGGATGGCGAAATGCTGGTTCTACGACCAATGAATTGCCCACATCACATGATGGTTTACAAAAATGACATCCATTCGTATCGTGAACTACCAATTCGGATCGCTGAATTAGGAATGATGCACCGCTATGAAAAATCAGGGGCACTATCAGGGTTGCAACGGGTTCGGGAAATGACCTTAAATGATGGTCATACATTTGTTCGTCCTGATCAAATCAAAGAAGAATTCAAACGGACACTGGATCTTATGGTGGGCGTTTACGAAGACTTTAATATTACTGACTATCGTTTCCGTTTAAGTTATCGCGATCCACAAAACAAAGACAAATATTTTGATGACGATGCGATGTGGGAAAATGCGCAAACAATGCTAAAAGCGGCCATGGATGAATTAGAATTGGATTATTTTGAAGCTGACGGTGAAGCAGCTTTCTACGGACCTAAACTAGATGTCCAAGTGAAAACAGCTTTAGGTATGGAAGAAACCTTGTCAACGATCCAATTGGATTTCTTATTGCCTGAACGGTTTGATCTAACATATGTTGGTGAAGATGGCGAAAACAACCACCGTCCAGTGGTGATCCACCGCGGCATCGTTTCAACGATGGAACGTTTTGTGGCTTATCTGACGGAAGTCTATAAAGGCGCATTCCCAACGTGGTTGGCGCCGATCCAAGCATCGATCATTCCAGTTTCAGTCGAAGCTCACAGTGACTATGCTTACGAAATCAAAGAACGCTTGCAGGCACAAGGACTGCGGGTAGAAGTGGATGACCGCAACGAAAAAATGGGGTATAAGATCCGCGCATCACAAACCCAAAAAATTCCTTATCAAATTGTTGTTGGGGATCAAGAAGTCAATGATGCGACAGTCAATATCCGTCGCTACGGCAGCAAGGAGACCCAAGTCGAAGAATTGAATCTGTTTGTTGATGCAATGGCTGCTGAAGTGAAAAATTATAGTCGAGCATAGCTTTTGGTTCAAAGAAAACAAATGATTTTATAGTATAGGCACCTGCTTTCAGCAGGTGCCATTTACCTTTTTTAATCTATATAAAATAAAATAATTAGATTTTTTTTGTTTTTGTGAATAAAATCGTGTATAATTAGTATGTGATAAAAAGGAATAAACTAGAAGGAGTTTGTGATGAATTATAATTACGGAGTTAGAAAGAAATCGGTTGTATCGGTCATTTTATTAACATTTATTACTTGTGGCATTTATACATTCTTTTGGATGTACCAAACAACCAAAGAGCTGGCAGAATACAGCGGGGATAATCGTCTTTCGCCAGAGACGTCGATTTTACTCACGATCCTTACTTGTGGATTGTATCAAATTTATTGGTGGTACCGAATTGCGGATATCTTTATGAGTGCACAACAACGAGCGAATATGCCTCGTCTGAGTGACAACAAAATTCTTTTTGTCGTCTTGAGCCTGTTTGCTTTTGATTTCATCAACATGGCGATTTTACAAGGTGATATGAACCAAATGTGGGAAGCGGCTGATCAAAATGCCATGACCTCATCTAACAATACAAACGATTCGTCTGATTCAGATGATTGGGTAGATTATTGATTTGTCCGTTTAAAAGGTTAACGGGGTTTCCTTGTCCAGGTTGTGGCATGACGCGCGCCTACTTGCACTTATTTCAGGGTGATCTTGAAGGTGCGCTGCATTTTCATCCCTTGTTTTGGTTAGTGCCGATCGTATTCGGAATCGTTTTATTCAAAAAAAATCCGAAAATCAGCAAACTTTACTACAGTCACAACCTGTGGGTGACATTGACACTTTTGGTACTAGTGGTTTATGGTGGTCGGCTCTGGCTTCATTTCCCACATGACGCGCCAATGGACTTTGATCCAGAGAGCATTTTCCCACAACTACTACGTCGGATTGGTCAAGTGATTCACTAACAGCCATTCACCCAAGCATTAAAAATCTTTAAGAAAATGCTTTGTTTTTTTCTGAAAGCGAAGGGAACATGCGACAGTAGTTGAATCTTTATGAAAATTGTGTTATATTTACAATGTAATGATACTTAGAGTGAGTGAGCGGTTTTTTCGCTCACTCTTTTTAATGGAATGAAGTTCGTTTCGTTGAGAAATAAAGGAGGCGATGTTGTGAGTACGGTAGTGGAAACTGTTACAGATATAGTGACCCCTATTCTGGATGCGCAAAAATTTGAATTAGTTGAAGTAGAATTTGTGAAGGAAGGGAAAAATTGGTTTCTTCGTGTGTTCATTGATAAAGAAGGCGGAATCGATATCGAGGAATGTGCCTTTGTCAGTGAACAACTTAGTGAACAATTAGACCAATGCGAACCTGATCCTATTCCACAGGCCTATTTCTTGGAAGTTTCTTCCCCTGGCGCCGAGCGTCCATTGAAGAAAGAAGCAGATTATCAACGGGCAGTCGGCGAGTACATTCATGTTTCTTTATATCAACCGATTGATGGAGAAAAACAGTTCGAAGGCTTTTTACAGTCATTCGATGAAAATCAGCTAGTTATGAAGACCCGAATCAAAACCAGAGAAAAAGAACGAACGATCGACCGGAAAAATATTGCCAAAGCTCGTTTAGCCATTCAATTTTAAACACGGAGGAATGAAAGAATCATGAGTAAAGAAATGTTGAATGCATTGGATGCATTAGAAGCAGAGAAAGGCATTTCAAAAGAGATTGTCATCGATGCCTTGGAAGCGGCATTGGTTTCAGCGTACAAACGTCATTACGGGCAAGCACAAAATGTGGAAGTAGAATTTGATCAGAAAAAAGGCAATATCCACGTCTATGCAGTCAAAGAAGTGACAGAAGAAGTCATGGACTCGCAACTAGAGGTTTCATTAAAAGAAGCGATGACAATCAACCCCGCTTATGAAATCGGCGACAAAATCCGCTTTGAAGTAACGCCTAAAGACTTTGGTCGTATTGCGGCGCAAACGGCAAAACAAGTCATTTTGCAACGGGTCCGTGAAGCGGAAAGAAACATTATCTATAACGAATTTAGTGCGTACGAAAAAGACATTTTGCAAGGAATCGTTGAACGCCAAGACAATCGTTATATCTATGTAAACTTAGGCAAAATTGAAGCCGTGCTTTCAAAACAAGACCAAATGCCAAATGAGTTTTATCAACCCCATGATCGGATCAAAGTATTCGTTTCTCGTGTTGAAAATACTTCAAAAGGACCTCAAGTATTCGTTAGCCGCAGCCATCCAGATTTGCTGCGCCGATTATTTGAACAAGAAGTGCCAGAAGTATATGATGGTACTGTAGAGATCGTAAGTATTGCTCGTGAAGCAGGGGATCGTGCCAAAGTTGCTGTTCGTTCCTTTGATGCCAACGTCGATCCAGTCGGCACTTGTGTTGGCCCTAAAGGTCAACGGGTTCAAGCGATCGTCAATGAACTAAAAGGCGAAAACATGGACATCGTGGAATGGAATGAAGATCCAGCGATCTTCATCGCCAATGCGTTGAATCCAGCAGAAGTCAGCGACGTTATTTTTGATGTTGATAATCCGAAGGCTTGTACTGTTGTCGTGCCTGATTACCAACTATCATTAGCGATCGGTAAACGCGGACAAAATGCTCGCCTAGCAGCCAAATTGACTGGCTTCAAAATCGATATCAAATCAGAAACAGACATGGAAGAATTTTATGCGAAGCTGGATGAAGGCGACTATATCGATGAGTATGATGCCAATGCTTCAGAAGCTGCTGAAGAAATCAGTACAGAAGCAACAGAATCTGCAGAAACAGTTGATGAAGCGATCCTTCCATCAGACATGACTGCGGATGATTATGAAAATGTTGAGTTTGACGAAAAATAGTTGAGGTGAGATCGTGATGAAAAAACGAAAAATTCCTTTACGAAAATCAGTGATTTCAGGCGAAATGCTACCTAAGAAAGAAATGCTTCGTATCACTCGTTCAAAAGAAGGCGTTGTTTCCATCGATCCGACAGGAAAAATGCCAGGTCGGGGAGCTTATATAGCGATCGAACCGGCTGAAGCCCAGAAAGCATGGGATAAGCGTATCTTGGATCGAGTGCTGGAAACGAAATTGACAGATGAATTTTACCAAGAACTATTGGACTATGTAACGCACCAAAAAGCGCGAAAAGAGTTATTTGCAAATGAATAAAACCAAAGCATTAAATATGTTAGGACTAGCCATGCGTGCTGGGAAATTAGTAACTGGTGAAGAAATGACTTTAAAAGAGATTCGCAATGAGAAAGCAGCTTTAGTCATTATCGCCAGTGATGCTGGTAAAAATACACAAAAGAAAATTAAGGACAAAAGTTCTTATTACGAAATTCCGCTCCTAGATGCATTTTCTGCTGATGAAATCAGTGCGGCCATTGGGAAACCAAGAATGGTCATTGGCATCTTAGATCAAGGATTTGCAAGGAAGGTGCAGGAATTAATATTAGGTTAGGAAGGTGATTGCATGGGAAAAAAAAGAATTTATGAACTTGCAAAAGAATGGAATAAGTCGAGCAAAGAGGTTGTTGAAAAAGCACAATCTTTAGGCTTTGATGTCAAAAATCATATGGGCGCGATCTCAGATGGAGAGGCGCAAAAATTGCAGCAGTCATTAGGCGGCAATCCAAATGGTAAAACATCTGCAAACTCAAATCCCGCAAATCAGAAACCAGCCAACCAGCCGGAAAAACAAGAGCAAAAGAAATTTAAAACGCAAAGAAATAATCCTAACTTCCAAAACCGTCATAACAATCAAAGTCAACAGCGAACTACGCAAAGCAATAACCGTCCTGCTGGTCAAGGACAAGTAGATCGCACGAACAGTCAAGGAAGTAACAGACCAAATAACCAAGGAAGTCATAATCGAGTGAATAACCAAGAGAATCGTAACAATCAAGGGCAACAAAACCGCCCAACAAACCAAGGACAACAAAACCGTCCGAATAATCAAGGGCAAAAAAATCGCCCAACAAACCAAGGACAGCAAAACCGTCCGAATAATCAAGGGCAACAAAATCGTCCGAACAATCAAGGACAGCAAAACCGTCCAAACAACCAAGGACAACAAAATCGTCCGAACAATCAAGGACAGCAAAACCGTCCGAATAATCAAGGGCAACAGAATCGCCCAACAAACCAAGGACAACAAAACCGTCCGAATAATCAAGGGCAACAAAATCGCCCAACAAACCAAGGACAGCAAAACCGTCCAAATAACCAAGGGCAACAAAACCGTCCGGCCGCTCAATCTGCAGGAAATACGCAAGGGGCAGACCGTAACAATAACCGTCCGCAAGGATCGAATGATTCCCGTGGAGGAAATCAAAACCGCGGCAAGTCAAACTACGGTGGACGCAACAATAATTTCAACAATAACAATCGCAACAAATTCAATAAAAAAGGCAAAAAAGGCCGTCAGCAGACGGAAAAGAAACCGCCAGTTCCAGCACGTAAATTCCGTGAGCTACCAGAAGTATTGGAATATTCAGAAGGCATGAACGTAGCGGATATCGCGAAAAAAATCTACCGTGAACCAGCAGAGATCATCAAGAAACTCTTTATGATGGGGGTTATGGTCAATCAAAACCAACCTTTAGATAAAGATACGATTGAACTGCTTGCTACCGATTACGGAATCGAACCACAAGAAAAAGTTCAAGTGGATATCGCAGACATCGATAAATTCTTCGAAGCAGAAGAACAAATTGAAGAGAATTTAGTATCACGACCACCTGTTGTGACGATCATGGGTCACGTTGACCACGGGAAAACAACATTGCTTGATACTTTACGTCATTCACGCGTAACAAGTGGTGAAGCTGGGGGAATTACGCAGCATATTGGCGCTTACCAAATCGACATCAATGGCAAACCAATTACTTTCTTAGATACTCCTGGACACGCGGCCTTCACTAGTATGCGTGCACGGGGAGCAAGTATCACCGATATCACGATTCTTGTTGTCGCAGCTGATGATGGAGTGATGCCACAAACAGTGGAAGCGATCAACCATGCGAAAGCAGCAAAAGTGCCGATCATCGTTGCAGTAAACAAAATCGATAAACCAGGTGCTAACCCACAACACGTGATGCAAGAATTAAGTGAACATGAGTTGATCCCAGAAGCTTGGGGTGGCGATACGATCTTCGTTGAAATCTCAGCGAAATTTGGGCAAAACATTGAAGAATTGCTTGAAATGATCCTCTTAGTAGCAGAAGTCGAAGATTTGAAAGCTGATCCTACCCAACGGGCGATCGGTACAGTCATTGAAGCGCGCCTTGATAAAGGAAAAGGTCCTGTAGCAACACTATTGGTTCAACAAGGGACTCTTCATGTAGGTGATCCAATTGTTGTAGGGAATACTTTCGGTCGTGTTCGCGTAATGACGAATGATTTAGGTCGTCGTGATAAAGCAGCTGGACCTGCTACACCAGTCGAAATCACAGGATTGAATGATGTGCCTCAAGCAGGTGATCGTTTCGTTACTTTTGAAGACGAGAAAACAGCTCGAGCAGCGGGTGAAGAACGTGCAAAACGTGCTTTGATGGAGCAACGCGCATCAAGCAGTCGTGTGACATTGGATAACTTGTTTGAAAGTCTAAAAGAAGGCGAACTGAAAGAAGTAAATGTCATCATCAAAGCAGACGTACAAGGTTCAGCTGAAGCATTAGCTGCTTCATTGAAGAAAATCGATGTTGAAGGTGTGCGAGTGAACATCGTCCATTCAGCCGTTGGTGCAATCAATGAAAGTGATGTAACGCTAGCAGCAGCAAGTAATGCCATCATCATCGGATTCAACGTCCGTCCAACACCGCAAGCCAAACAGCAAGCGGAAGCGGAAAAAGTCGATATTCGTTTGCATCGCATCATCTACAAAGCGATCGAAGAAATCGAAACTGCGATGAAAGGGATGCTTGATCCTGAATTCGAAGAAAAAATCACTGGTCAAATGATCGTTCGTGAAACATACAAAGTATCTAAAGTGGGCACGATCGCAGGTTGCTACGTAACGGAAGGCAGTATTCGCCGTGACAGTGGCGTCCGCGTGATCCGTGACGGCATCGTTATCTATGAAGGCAAACTTGCCAGCTTGAAACGCTTCAAAGATGATGTCAAAGAAGTGAAGCTAGGGTTTGAATGTGGCGCGATGATCGAGAAATTCAACGATCTTAAAGTTGATGACGTGATCGAAGGCTATGTCATGGAAGAAGTACCGACAAAATAACGGAATGACAACTATACAAGGAGGCTTTTTGAATGGCTAACTATCGAGATCGCCGAGTGGCACAAGAAATCTTAAAAGAAGTCAATCAAATTCTTCGTAAAAAAGTTCGTGATCCTCGCGTGCAAGATGTGACGATCACAGATGTACGAGTAACTGGAGATTTACAGCAAGCAACGATCTTTTACAGCACCCTAACGGACTTAGCTTCAGATAAGCAAAAAGCCCAAGCAGGACTGGAAAAAGCAACTGGCTTGGTTCGTCGTGAATTAGGTCAAGCGTTAACGCTCTATAAAGTTCCAGAAATCCAATTCGAATTGGATGAATCAGTACAATACGGGAATAAAATTGATGAAATGATTCGCGCATTGCACTCAGAAGAATAAAAAAAAGAGCAGCTTCCAATCGAAGCTGTTCTTTTTTATTTGAAAAGAGCATCAGGTATTCATCAGTAAAGTTACCAGTCCAGCAACACCTGTCCCCAAGAGCCAGCCTCCGATCACATCTGTTAAAAAATGGATCCCTAAGTAGACTCTGCTAAAGCCGATCATAAAGCTTAACAAAACTGCCAGCAGACTCATCGGAAGGACTGCTGAGGGAACCAATTGTCCAAGATTCAAGGCGATCGTTCCGTACATGGCAGCGGATGTGGCAGCATGGGCACTAGGAAAGCTGTGATCTTTTTCTTCAACTAAACGATGATCGATCGGACGATCTCGTCGGACGATCCGTTTGATCAGGTAAGCAGCTGCTGATACTATGAAGATACTGACTGCTGTTTTTGGTGCAAGATCCGCCCGCGATGATGGAAAGACAAACAATAGTAAAGCGATCGCAACTGTCGGAAAGGCTTTTCCTAAATTGGTAAAAAAGTGCATCATGCGCGTCAAAGAAGGCGTACGGCTTTGGATGATCTGCAAAGCAAACGCTTCTTCCCAACGCTGCATCGTGCCGAGCTGAATCATGATCAAAAAGATGGCAAATCCAATAAATGACCCTATCGTTAAAACAACCATTTTAGGACCTCCTTATATGCTTAGTTTATCATGTAATGAGAAGGAGCGAAAAGGATTTTGTCGTGCAATGAATTTTTTTTATATGTTATAATAAGCAAGTTGAAGTGAAATGGAGGAATACGATGGACGGGATTTTACCATTATGGAAAGAGCGTGGACAAACAAGTCACGACTGCGTGTTTAAATTACGAAAAATATTAAAGACAAAAAAAATCGGACACAGCGGCACACTAGATCCTGACGTGGATGGTGTCTTGCCCATTTGTATCGGAAAAGGAACGAAGATCGTCGAATACTTGGTTGATTCTGGAAAAGTCTACACCGGGGAAATCACCTTGGGCTTCAGTACCACTACAGAAGATCGGTCGGGGGATATCGTTGAACAACAAGCACTAACTCGTCCGTTTACGAAGACAGAAATCGATCAGGCAATGAAACAGTTGACGGGGACGATTACCCAGATCCCGCCGATGTATTCGGCGGTCAAAGTCAATGGCAAACGACTTTACGAATATGCTCGCAACAATGAAACTGTCGAGCGACCACAGCGCAAAGCAGAAATTTATTCCTTCAAACGAATTTCAGAGCCGGTTTTTCATGAGGACAATACGCAAAGCTGGCGTTTTGAAGTTTCTTGTGGAAAAGGGACTTATGTTCGCACGTTAGCGGTCGACACAGGAAAATTGCTGGGTGTACCCGCGCATATGTCTGATTTGACTCGCTTAAAAAGCGGTGGTTTTTCTAAAGAACAATCTTACACGATTGCAGAGGTGCAAAAGGCAGTCGATGAACAACGTGTTTCGGAACTACTGCTACCGGTGGAATATGGGGTATCGGAGTTTGTTCAAGTGACGATCGATGCGGACCTCTGGCAGAAAGTAAAAAATGGCATGCGCTTGCCTTTCAGCGTGTTTGGATTACCAAAGCGCCCAGAGGAATTAGTGGCGATTTTTTATCGAGAACAATTGATCAGTATCTATAAAGCTCATGACAAATACCAAGATATGATGAAACCGGTAAAAGTCATCCGTACAGAAATAGGAGAATGAACATGGAAATCATTGAAATGAGACACCCTTATGATCACGAAACGATTCCTGATGAGGAGATCGTCTTAGTGTTAGGCTTTTTCGATGGCGTACATCTAGGTCATCAGAAAGTCATTGAAACAGGACGAAAGATCGCAGAAGAAAAAGGGTTAAAATTGGCATTAATGACCTTTAATCAACATCCCTCGATCGTTTTTCAAAAAGTCGATCCTGAAAAAATGCAATACCTGACCAGCTTGGCTCAAAAGGAAGCGCATATGGAAAAGCTTGGAGTAGATATTCTTTATATCATTGAGTTTACTTCTGCTTTTGCAAATCTGGCACCACAGGTGTTTGTGGATGAATACATGATCGGTCTGCATGCAAAAGTTGTTGTTGCTGGATTCGACTATACCTACGGCAAGAAAGAGATAGCCAACATGGCGCTGTTACCAACATATGCAGAAAATCGTTTTGAAGTTGTGACTGTCGCGCAAGAATCGTTTGATGAAGAAAAGGTTAGCTCCACACGCATTCGCTCTGCCCTACAAAATGGCGATATGGCACAAGTCAATCGCTTGTTAGGGTATATTTATGAATTTGAAGGAACCGTCGTTCACGGTGATGCTAGAGGACGAGAACTTGGGTTTCCAACCGCGAATATCAAAGTAAAGAGCACCGTTCGGTTGCCAAAAGAAGGCGTCTATGTGACGGAAATCAAAGTCGGTGACAAGTGGTATCCATCGATGGGATCGATTGGTCACAATGATACGTTTGGTCAGGGGCGCCAGTTAACAGTTGAAATCTATATTCTCGATTTTCACCAAGATATCTATGGTGAAACCGTGGCGATCCGCTGGCATCATTTCTTACGTGATCAAGTCGCTTTCAATGGCGCACAAGCGTTGATCGAACAATTAAAGCAAGATGAACGAGACACTGAAACTTATTTTGATGGGCTTTCTGAAGAAAACTAAGCATTCGTAGTGAAAAGAAGCGTTTCTGGCTTCTTTTCACTTTTTCTTTTTCTTTCTTTTTATAACGTAGTTTATTTGAATTCTAATGCTTTCCCCATGAGGAAAAAACGTTTTTTCGATATACTAAAAAATAGGCAAAAATGATAATTTATGCAGAACGCTGCAAAGGGAAAGGGAGAGAAAAAGTGACAATTGGAAAAAAAGCGAAAAAGGGGAAAGAAAAGAAAGATTTAACTAAAATGAAAACGCCTCATACGTATGTCATCATCTTTGGGGTCGTATTGTTGGCGTGGTTGCTGACTTTCTTAGTTCCCGCTGGAAAATTCAGTACACAAGAAATCGAGTATACCGATGCAAATGGGGAAATAAGTACCAGAACGGTCTTGATGCAAGATTCGTTTCGTTATGCCTACCCGTTAGATAACGAATACGTCTATCAACAGTTGAATCAATTGGAAGACGATCCACAAGAGTTGGAAGAATTAGATGTCGATCCTGAGGCTTTAGCAGCTGTTCTAGCTGAAGGGCCTAAAGAGTTGTCCCAGAGTCAATTAGATGAGGTGGGACTGACCGATGACACGCTTTACAGTCTTTACGGCGAAAAAATTTATGATACTTCTGAAAAACTGCACAAAACAGCCAAGGTTTGGGGAACTGATGACTTTAACGGTTTCGGCTTCTTAAATTTTGTTTTTGAAGGATTGGTTTCTGGTGATAAATACGGCTCAGCAGTTGGGATCGCAGCACTGATCCTAGTGGTCGGTGGTGCGTTTGGTATTATCATGCAAACCGGAGCGATTGATGCGGGGATCTTTGCATTTATCAGCAAAACTCGTGGATTAGAACGCTTGGCATTGCCGCTGTTGTTCTTTGCTTTTTCATTTGGGGGCGCTACCTTTGGGATGGCAGAAGAAGTCATTCCGTTTTCGATGGTCATGGTGCCTTTCGTGATCGCATTGGGGTATGATTCGATCGTGGCGGTCACCGTCACCTATGTCGCCTCCCAGATTGGAAATGCCACCTCGTGGATGAGTCCGTTTAGTGTGGCAGTAGCTCAAGGGATCGCAGGTATTCCCGTTCTTTCAGGCGCAACGTTCCGAATCATCATGTGGGTCGTGGTTACCGCACTATCCGCAGGGTACCTCATGATCTATGCCGAAAGAATTCGCAAGAATCCTGAGAAATCGCTAACGTATCAATCGGATGCGTATTTTAGAAATCATCTTGAAAAAACCTCCAGTGAGCAAAAACCATTTTTATTAGGTCATAAATTGATCTTGGTTGAAATGCTGGCGGTTTTGATCTGGATCGTATGGGGTGTGACGCAGAAAGGCTACTATATTCCCGAGATTGCTTCTCAATTCTTTGTTATGGGCTTAGGGGCAGGAATCATAGCGGTTCTTTTCAAATTAGAAAATATGGGCTTGAATGATGTGGCGAGTGCCTTTCAATCTGGTGCCTCAGAATTGGCAGGAACTGCAATCGTTGTGGGGATGGCCAAAGGGATTCTTCTGGTTCTCGGCGGTTCTGATGCCAATGTGCCGTCAGCGTTGAATACGATTTTGCACAGCATCGGCGGTTTGTTAAGCAATGTTCCAGCATTTATTGGTGCCTGGTTCATGTACATTTTCCAAAGCTTCTTCAATTTGATCGTGACTTCAAATTCAGGTCAAGCTGCATTAACCATGCCGATCATGGCGCCATTAGCCGATCTTTTAGGTGTCTCTAGACAGATCGCTGTCTTGGCTTATCAATTAGGCTCGGGCTTTATGGATGCCTTCACTCCAGTATCGGCAAGTCTGATCGGTGTCTTAGGTGTCGCAAGAATCGAATGGGTGAAATGGGCGAAATTCCAGATCAAAATGCAAGGTTTCTTATTTGTATTAGGAACCATTTTTATCTTTATTGCGGTCGCAATCGGCTTGCAATAAGAAGTAATCAGCCACAAGGAGGAAGCACTTATGAAGGTGATACGACAAGCAGAGGTTTACGCTCCTGACTATTTAGGAAAAAAAGATATTTTATTAAATGAAGACAAGATCATTGCTATTCAAGATTCGATTGAAGGAGGATTCTCAGGTGTTCCTCTTGAAGAAATCGATGGCACAGGGTTACTCGCTGTGCCCGGCTTTATTGACTGCCACTTTCATATCTTAGGAGGTGGCGGGGAAGGCGGCTTTCAAAACCGGACACCAGAAGTGAAATTGAGTCAATTGACCTCTGCAGGAGTAACGACAGTGGTTGGCTGTTTAGGTACTGACGGAGTAGGCAGAGATATGACTGCCTTGATCAGTAAGGCGCGTGGACTAGAGGCGGAAGGCATCACGACTTATCTTTATGACGGTTCGTATCGATTGCCTTTGGCGCCCGTCACGGATTCCATCATCCAAGATTTTTTGACTATCGATAAAATTATTGGTATCGGTGAAATTGCCGTTTCTGACCATCGTTCTTCACAACCAAGTTTCGAAGAATTTACCCGCGCGGTTGCGGATGCTCGTGTTGGTGGGATGCTTTCTGGAAAAGCAGGTATCGTAAACGTCCACTTAGGTGGAGGAAAGAAAAAATATGAGCTGCTTTTACGAACCATCGAAGAGACAGAGATTCCAATCAGCCAATTTTTACCGACACATGCCAATCGGACCAGCGAGCTTTTCGAAGCAAGTATTGCTTTTGCAAAAATGGGTGGAACGATCGATTTTACGGCGAGTGAAGATCCTGATTTCTGGGAAAAAGAAGACGATGAGGTTCGCTTCAGTAAAGGATTGAAACGTTTGTTAGCAGAAGGGATCGGGCTGGATCAATTTACCATGACCTCTGATGGGCAAGGCAGCCTCCCGTACTTTGATGAAAACAATCAATTCATAGGTCTGGGTGTCGGCAGTTCGCGAGCGCTGATGGTAGGCATTAAAGAAGCAGTCCAAAAAGAGCAGATTCCATTGGAGATCGCCATTCGAGCAATCACTTCCAATCCAGCGAAAGTATTGAAGCTTGATCAAAAGGGACGTCTTGCAGCAGGGATGGATGCTGATATTTGCTTGCTGAACAAAGACTCATTAGCAGTAGAAACGGTTCTAGCAAAAGGCAGAACAATGGTAGAAGAACAAGAAGTAAAAGTGTGGGGTACCTTTGAACAACTAACATAAGAAGAATTCAGTTTTAACAGACTAAGAAACGGTTGTTTTTCTAAACAGAGTTGTAGAAGAAAATAAGCAGCCCGATCCATGACCAGCATTTACTGGACTTGATCGGACTGCTTTTTTCAATTAAACGCAAGTATTCTTAAGCTTGCAACTCATCCAATTTCTTCATGTCTTCTTCAGAAATTTCAAAGTCAACTTTGGCATTGTCAGCAATGTATTCTTCATGAACGGATTTTGGCAATGGCAGAATGTCTTTTTGTAGCAAGTAACGAATTGAAAGTTGTGGAATAGATTTTCCATAGGCTTCAGCAATCGTCTTCACTGCATCGTTATCGAGTAAACGACCAGTAGCGATTGGTGAATAGCCTTCCACTAAAATTTCGTGCGCTTTGCAAAATGTCAATAGTTCTTCATTTGTGAGGCCAATATGGTAAATAAACTGGTTGACCATCGGTTTCACATCGCAATGATCAAAAATATTTTGCAAATCTTTTTGATCGAAGTTGGAAACACCAATCGATTTTACTTTTCCACTTAAGTAGGCTTCTTCTAATGCTTTCCAAACATCGATGTTTTCAAGATAAAAATCTTTGTTTTCTGGATTGTTTCCCATGATTTTCCAAGGACGAGGGGCATGGATCAAAATCAAATCGATATACCCTAAGTCAAGTTTTTTTAGAGAAGCATCAATGCTATCAACCGCTTCTTGGTAGGTCTTTAACTCAGCAGGTACTTTCGTGGTAACAAAAATTTCATCGCGGGCAACGCCTGAATCGCGCACAGCTTTCCCAACCGCTTCTTCGTTTTTGTAAGCTGCCGCTGTATCGACATGTCGATAACCATTTTGAATGGCAAATTTTGTTGCGTTGTAAGCATCTTCTGGAGAAGATTGCCAGGTTCCAAGGCCAATCTTAGGAATTGCCAGTTTGTTCTGCAAGGTAAATGTTTCTTGTAATATCACGTATCTCAACCTACTTTCATCGCTTTTTTTTGTTACATCTTCCATTATAAAACGTTTTCTTGTTTGAAACAAATCAGACGCTGAAACTTTTGAGGGAAATTGACTTTCAAAAGGATCTTTGATACATTATCAGCAACCTAAACACAGAAAGATGTGGAAAAAATGGATTTTGTTAAAGAAGATTTTGCCTATTATCGGCGCTCTTTTGAATTGATGTATCGCAGTTATTTCCGTAGAAGAATGATTGCCCTTGGTGTGGCGATTTTGATTATCTTAGGTTATTTACTTTTGTTACAAGAAAGTTTGCTTTTAAATATCATTTTGCTAGTTATATTGCTAGGCATAATGGCGTGGTTGGTTTCACTTTATCAGCGAGCGAGTGAGGTCGTACTTGCTTTCGAAGAAGAAAATCAGGTGCCGAAAATTCATCAACTGACAGAATTTGAGGATCATTATGCGTTCCAAATGAATGATGGAACAACGATGCGCGTGAAGAAAAACGGCAATCGCAACTTTCCTTCCAATAATAAGCAGTACACGTTGATGGCAGGCTATAAAAAAGTTTTCTTTGTGCAACAACCCTTGATGATTTTTTATTATGACCTCTTGGAGATGAAGTATGATGAAGCGTATCGTTTGAAACGAAACCGCCAAAACGGGTTCAATCGTTGGTCGCGTTATTTCAGTTTTCGCTCCTTTAAGGGATCGATTGGCAATGTCTTTCAATTCTTGCTGGGAAATATTTTCTTCTTATTTATTGCGTATCGGTTGATCCGCTATCTGATCGATATTTTGCTGCACATTTTATAACTGTTACCAAGGTGAAGATTCTCATCGTTTTCATAGACTGGTGAAAAAGATGATAGGACTTAATTTTTTTAAAAAGGTATACTTAAGTCAGATAAGACAAGCAATTGTCTTTCGTGAATAAGAGTCCTGCTCTTGTTAAGTAAGCCGTCAACAACAGCTTATCTATTGTGGCGCTAACAGTTTGGGGGAAGTGTTAGTTCTTGTAACAAACAGATTTTTTTCTGGGCGGGATAAGAACAAAAGCGGTATTTTACCGTACTTAATAAGAGTAGTGCTCTTTATTTTTTCTATGAATATTTAAAGACATCACTTCTTGGAACTGGTGTTTTTTCTTGCTTAAAAATAGTCCAAGTGATAGGAGAATTCTAAGAACTATGCTACAATGAGTGCCGGTGCTCTCAGCGGTGGGAGCAAAAAAGAAGGTAGAGGAGAATTACTTAGGAATGCCTGAAGGTCAAACAATAAACGATCCATCTACAAAAAGCGCGCAAAATATTTCTGCGTATATACATATACCTTTCTGTGAACATATCTGCTACTACTGTGACTTCAACAAAGTGTTTTTAGAAGGGCAGCCAGTGGATGAGTACATCGAAGCGTTACTAAAAGAAATTGAGCTGACCCTCTTGCGTCAGCCTCTCAATGAGGCGAAAACGATTTATATCGGCGGCGGGACGCCAACGTCGCTTTCGGCGAACCAACTGGATCGATTGCTGTCAGGTGTGCATGAATTGCTGCCAACACACACAACCAAAGAGTTTACTGTGGAAGCAAATCCTGGTGATTTGAGTGAAGAAAAAATGCTGGTTTTGAAAAATCATCAAGTCAATCGCTTGTCGATGGGGGTCCAGACCTTTGATAATCGCTTGCTTAAAAAAATTGGCCGCAAGCATACCGCTGAAGATGTTTATTCAACTATTCAGCTGCTGGAAAAACATGATTTTCAGAATGTGACGATCGATTTGATTTATGCACTTCCGGGACAAAGCATAGAAAGCTTCCGTGATACACTGACGCGAGCGATTGATCTCGGGTTGCCTCACTATGCAATGTATTCTTTGATTTTAGAAAACAAAACCATGTTTATGAACTGGGTTCGCCAAGGGAGAATGGCACTGCCTTCTCAAGAAGCTGAAACGCAGATGTTTGATGAGGCGATCGCCGCGATGACAAAAGCTGGATTGAACCAATATGAAATCAGTAATTTTGCACGACCAGGGTATGAGTCCTTACATAATCTAGTGTATTGGAACAATGAACATTATTTTGGCTTTGGGGCAGGCGCCAGCGGGTATCTTGGACAGACTCGCTACAAGAACAAAGGTCCAATCCAGCATTATTTGAAACCATTACAGGAAAATCAGTTGCCAATCCACGAAATCGAAGAATTGACAACCAGCAATCAAATGGAAGAGGAACTGTTTTTAGGCCTTCGTAAAAAGGTCGGCATTTCAAAAATACAGTTTGCAGAAAAATTCGGGAAGTCTTTTCAGGAAATCTATGGTTCAACGAGCGAACAGTTGATTCAAAAAGGCTGGTTGGCTAGTCAAGGTGACCGTGTCTTTTTAACGAAAGCTGGGATGTTTATTGGCAACGAAGTGTTTGAAGCATTTCTCTTGGATGCAGAAAAATAAGAAAGAACGAGTAAGAGAAGTAGCCATTTCGTGCTGCTTCTTTTTTTGATTTCTTTTTTAGCACTCTCTTAGAAAGAGTGCTAAAAAAGTGATGCAAATACTTGACATTCCTAGCAAATATGGTATATTTATAATCGTGTTAGCACTTAATAGGAATGAGTGCTAACGGAGGAGTGGATAAAATGTTGACACCTAGACAACAAATGATTTTACACCTCATCATCCAAAATTATACGAATACTGGTCAGCCCACGGGCTCGAAGCGATTGATGGAAGATGGGGTTGAAGCTAGCTCTGCCACCATTCGTAATGAGATGAAGGCGCTGGAAGAAGCTGGACTTCTGTTAAAGACACATTCATCTTCAGGGCGTGTGCCGTCAATAAAAGGGTATCGCTATTACGTTGATCACTTATTGAAGCCATCGGAAGTTGACCAAAACGAAATTCAAACCATTCGTCATTCTTTTGGAAAAGATTTTCATGAAATCAATGAAATCATCCAGCAGTCTGCCACGATCTTGTCCAACTTGACTAGCTATACAGCGTTGTCTCTCGGGCCAGATATGAAGGAAAGGAAATTGACCGGTTTTCGAATCGTCCCATTGAATGCACGACAGATCATCGCGATCATCGTGACGGATAAAGGGAATGTCGAAAATCAAGTCTTTACTCTTCCTGAATCGATGAGCAGCGAAGATTTGGAAAAAATGGTAAGGATCATCAACGACAAATTGATCGGTGAGCCTCTAATGACGGTCTACCATCGTTTAAGAACAGAGATTCCTATGATTCTGCATAAGTATTTTCAAACGACTGACGGAATCGTTGATCTCTTTGATACGATGCTGAGCCACATTTTTGAAGAAAAAATCTTCGTCGGCGGGCGAATGAATCTTCTGGATTTTGAACCGACGCAAGATGTTAGTCAGTTCAAATCGATGTATTCATTTATGAAAAATGCAGATCAGCTGACACAGCTGCTGGCGCCAAGAGATTCTGCGATTCAAATCAGAATCGGCTCTGAGCTTGGCAATGACTTGTTACAAAATATGAGTCTGATCCAAGCTAGCTATGAAATCGAAGGTCATGGACAAGGAACGATCGCTTTATTAGGTCCATCAAGTATGCCGTATTCACGGATGTTTGGTTTGATGGAAGTTTTTCGAGGCGAGTTAGCAAAAAAATTGGCCGATTATTATCGCGCATTAGACGCTGCCAATGAATAAGCGGCAATGAAACAAATCGTAGAAGGGATGGTTGAAACGTGACGGAAAAAGAAGAGCGTTTAGATGAAGAATTAGATAAAACTGCTGAAGAAACCGCAGAAACAACTGAATCTTCAAATGAATCAACTGAAACTGAAGCACAGACTCCTCAACCAGAGGAAGAAACAGTGGAAAAAAGCGAATTGGAACTTTTGCAAGAAAAGAATAATGAATTGGAAGATCAATTCCTGCGTGCTCGTGCAGAGATCGCAAATATCACTTCACGTAACCGCAACGAGCGGGAACTTTTACAAAAATACCGCTCGCAAGATCTTGGCAAAAAACTGTTGCCAGCAATCGACAATTTGGAACGAGCGATGGCAGCAGATGTCGATCAAGACCAAGCGGCGAATTTGAAAAAAGGCGTTGAAATGGTTCTTGAAAGTCTGCGTCAAGCCTTAAAAGAAGAGGGAATCGAAGAGATTCCTGCTGAAGGTGCAATGTTCGATCCGAACTTGCATCAAGCGGTGCAGACTGTACCTGCCTCTGATGAAACACCGGCAGACACAATCGTTACTGTCTTGCAAAAAGGGTATAAATTGCATGATCGTGTCTTGCGTGCAAGCATGGTCATCGTTGCACAATAGTTCTTTCTATCTATAAGTAGATGTTTAAATTAAAAAAGGGAGTGTATTACTTATGAGTAAAATTATCGGTATCGACTTAGGAACAACAAACTCAGCTGTTGCTGTCCTTGAAGGCGGCGAAGCAAAAATCATTACGAATCCAGAAGGAAACCGTACCACACCTTCTGTTGTCTCATTCAAAAATGGTGAGATCCAAGTAGGGGAAGTTGCAAAACGCCAAGCAGTGACAAATCCTAATACGATTTCTTCTATTAAACGCCATATGGGTGAAGCTGGATACAAAGTAGAAGTTGAAGGCAAATCGTATACACCACAAGAAGTTTCCGCAATGGTTCTTCAATACATCAAAGGATTTGCTGAAGACTATTTAGGGGAAAAAGTTGAAAAAGCAGTCATCACTGTTCCTGCATACTTCAACGATGCACAACGTCAAGCAACCAAAGATGCTGGTAAAATTGCCGGTCTTGAAGTAGAACGGATCGTCAATGAACCAACTGCCGCAGCTTTAGCTTATGGGTTAGATAAAACAGATAAAGATGAAAAAATCTTGGTCTTTGACTTAGGTGGCGGTACTTTCGACGTATCGATCCTTGAATTAGGTGATGGCGTCTTTGACGTATTATCAACTGCTGGGGACAACAACCTAGGTGGGGATGACTTTGATAACAAAATCATCGATCACATGGTAGCAGAATTCAAAAAAGAAAACGGCATTGATCTTGGAAAAGACAAAATGGCTTTGCAACGTTTGAAAGATGCTGCTGAAAAAGCGAAAAAAGACTTGTCAGGTGTAACAAGTACACAAATCAGCTTACCGTTTATCACAGCTGGCGATGCTGGTCCATTGCACTTGGAAATGACCTTGACTCGTGCGAAATTTGATGAATTAACAGCAGACTTAGTAGAACGTACAAAAATTCCAGTACGTCAAGCTTTGAAAGATGCTGGTCTATCACAATCAGAAATCGACGAAGTGATCTTAGTTGGTGGTTCAACTCGTATTCCGGCAGTAGTTGATGCTGTACGTAAAGAAACCAATAAAGAACCAAACAAATCAGTAAACCCAGATGAAGTGGTAGCGATGGGGGCTGCGATCCAAGGTGGCGTGATCACTGGGGATGTGAAAGATGTTGTCTTACTAGACGTTACACCATTATCATTAGGTATCGAAACGATGGGTGCTGTCTTCACAAAATTGATCGATCGTAACACAACGATCCCTACAAGTAAATCACAAGTCTTCTCAACTGCAGCAGACAATCAACCAGCCGTTGATATCCATGTCTTGCAAGGGGAACGTCCAATGGCTGCTGATAACAAAACATTAGGAAGATTCCAATTGACGGATATTCCACCAGCACCTCGTGGCATCCCTCAAATCGAAGTAACATTTGATATCGATAAAAATGGGATCGTTAATGTTTCTGCAAAAGATTTAGGTACACAAAAAGAACAAAAAATCACGATCAAATCATCTTCAGGTTTATCAGATGAAGAAATCGAACGCATGGTAAAAGATGCTGAAGCAAATGCTGAAGCCGACAAACAGCGCAAAGAAGAAGTTGATCTACGCAATGACGTCGATGCATTGTTGTTCACTGTTGATAAAACATTGAAAGAGCTTGAAGGCAAAGTGGATGCAGACGAAGTCAAAAAAGCGGAAGAAGCTCGTGATGAGTTGAAAGCTGCGGTTGAAGCAAACAACTTAGAAGAAATGAAAACGAAACGTGATGCTTTGAATGAAATCGTACAAAACTTAACCGTTAAATTATACGAACAAGCAGCACAACAACAAGCACAAGAAAATCCAGAAGCTGCACAAGGCGGCGCAGACGATGTGGTTGACGCCGACTTTGAAGAAGTAGACGGTGACGATAAATAATCGCTGTTTGTGAAAAAGCCAAAGTCACCGCTTTGGCTTTTTCTTATGAATTTGCGAAACGTATTTTTCTAGAGCGAATTATATGCTAAAATACGAGAGACGCAAGAATAGAGTGGAGGGAAGCCAATGGCAGACAAAAGAGATTATTATGAGGTCTTAGGTCTACAAAAAGGGGCTTCGGATGACGAAATCAAAAAAGCTTATCGTAAGCTTTCAAAACAATATCATCCAGACATCAATAAAGAACCTGATGCAGAAGCAAAGTTTAAAGAGATTTCTGAGGCCTATGAAATATTAAGTGATTCCCAAAAAAGAGCTGCTTATGACCAGTATGGTCATGCTGGTACCGATCCGAACTACGGAGGCGGTTATGGCGGTGGATTCGGCGGCTTTAACAGTGGCGGATTCTCCGGTGGCGGTTTTGGTGGATTTGAAGACATTTTCGAATCGTTTTTTGGTGGTGGAGGCGGCAGAGCAGCCAATCCTAATGCACCTCGACAAGGAGCAGACTTGCAATATGCGGTTGATCTTTCCTTTGAAGAAGCGATTTTCGGAGTGGAAAAAACTGTTCAATACAATCGTGAAGAAACCTGTCATACCTGCGGCGGGAACGGGGCAAAACCAGGTACTTCACCAGAAACCTGTCATAAATGTCATGGTGCAGGTACTATCAATGTTGAACGTCAAACACCGCTTGGTCGTGTAATGAGCCGTCAAACCTGTGATGTTTGTCATGGAACTGGGAAAGAAATCAAAGAACCATGTACAACCTGTCATGGTACTGGCCATGAAAAGAAAAAACATAATGTAAAAGTCAACGTGCCTGCAGGTGTCGAAGATGGACAACAAATGCGTTTATCTGGCCAAGGGGAAGCTGGAACCAATGGTGGTCCTTATGGGGACCTATACGTTGTTTTCCGTGTGGAAGAAAGTGATATTTTTGATCGTGACGGTTCAGAGATTTATTACGAGTTGCCGTTGAACTTTGTCCAAGCAGCTTTAGGAGATGAGGTCAATGTGCCAACCGTTCACGGGAATGTGAAGTTAAAAATCCCAGCTGGGACCCAAACAGGTACGAACTTCCGCTTACGCGGTAAAGGAGCACCTCGCTTACGGGGAGGCGGCAATGGCGATCAACAAGTCAAAGTGAAGCTGATCACACCTAAGAACTTAAATGAGGAACAAAAAGAAGCATTGCGGGCTTATGCAAAAGCTAGTGGTCATGAAACCACCGAACAACAACCAGAAGGGTTTTTTGATAAAATGAAAGATGCTTTTGGTGGGAAAAAGAAATAACAAGTAAATAATCCAATTCATGCCCTTATAAAACCATCAGTTTTATAAGGGCATGAGTGTTTGTATGGCTATAAATGTGCAGTATGTGCGAGAATCGAATCTTCTTGGCGATCTTTTTTTCTTTTCCTTTGAAATCGCTTGCTTAGTGTGTCACAATAAAAGTAGACCAATTGAAGGAGGAGATACAATGGAAAGAATATTTGCGAGTCCGTCACGATACGTTCAAGGAAAAGGAGTATTGAAGGATGGTTTATCTCACATTAAAGATCTAGGAAAGAAAGTGCTGCTTTTGACCGATGAAACAGTTTGGAAAATTGCCGGGGAAGATTTATTTGAAAATCTCAAAGCGGCTGATTTAGGTCCGGTAAAAGAAATTTTTGGTGGAGAAGCTTCTGCAAATGAAATCGATCGTATCGTCTCTAAAGCCAAAAGCGAATCCATTGAAGTAATTGCTGCATTAGGTGGCGGGAAAGCCATCGATACTGGGAAAGCTGTTGCGGATGAATTAAACATACCGATTGCTGTTTTGCCAACGATCGCTTCTACTGATGCACCAACTTCGGCACTTTCTGTTATTTATACAGATGAAGGTCGCTTTGAAAAATATCGTTTTTACAACAAAAACCCTGAACTTGTCTTAGTGGATACAGCCGTTATTGCGAAAGCGCCTGCCAAATTACTTGCAGCGGGTATTGCGGATGCACTAGCAACCTATGTCGAAGCACGCGCCGTTGCCCGAAGCCATAGTAAGAATATGGTGGGTGGTATTCAACCAATTGCCGGCATGGCAATCGCTGAAAAATGCGAAGAGATTCTTTTTGAGAATGCACTGAAAGCCTATCAAGCAAATAAAAAACAAGTCGTTACCGAAGCTTTTGAACAAATCGTGGAAGCCAACACTCTGTTAAGTGGTTTAGGCTTTGAAAGTGCTGGTTTGGCAGCAGCTCATGCGATCCATAATGGCTTGACAGCCCTTGAAGGAGACGTCCATGATTTGACTCATGGGGAGAAAGTTGCTTACGGGACACTTACACAATTGATGCTGGAAAACGCGGATCCTGATGAAATTGACCAATATATTGAGTTGTATCAGGCGTTGGAATTACCAACGACATTAGCTGAAATGCATCTTTCTGATGTTAGCGATGCAGAGCTTATGAAAGTCGGTAAACAAGCAACCATCGAAGGGGAGACGATTCACAATATGCCGTTCACGGTATCCGCAGAAGATGTTGTAGCCGCGATCAAAGCCGTGGATGCCTATGTGACTGCTTATTATCCTCTTTAATGTTATTTTATAAACGTTCATTGATCGATACTTGTTGATTAAAAAAATATTTGACAAAAAAAAAGAGTCGTGCTATTTTGATAACAAGCAAATTAAAGGAGGGAACAAGACATGACGAACTTCAACACACAAACTACCTGTTGTTGTTGTATGGTGCAAAAAGCAGCATACCCATTTGTCATGCCTATTATTAGTTCCTTTGTCGTAGCAGATCGCTGATTTTTTTAGTGATTCGCTTCTATCCGGATAAGACGACATTTTTTTGGGGTACTGATGTAATAGTCAGTACCCCTTTTTGTTTGCTTTTTTTTACCGCTTTCAATGGCGACGGCTGATGATTGCAAGCCAAAATAGGTATATGAAGCTTACAAGTTTTGCCTAAAAATCTGAATAAGGAGTCAAACGATGATCGTTAAAAATGTAAAAGAATTGATAGGGCATACCCCGCTCTTTGAATTTGATGCCGCAGCTTTAGGCGGAAAAAAGGGAAGTAAAATCTATGCGAAACTTGAATATTTAAATCCTGGTGGCAGCATTAAGGACCGCTTAGGAAAGTACTTGATCGATGAGGCATTTCGTGAGCGTACAATCAATCATGAGACAACAGTAATTGAACCGACAGCCGGAAATACCGGGATTGGCTTAGCTATTGCCGGGATCGAGCATGGACTAAAAATGATTTTTGTTATTCCAGAGAAATTCAGCATTGAAAAGCAGCAATTGATTGAGGCATTAGGCGCAACTATCGTTCATACACCAACGAAAGCTGGCATTCAAGGGGCAATCGAAAAAGCAAAGGAATTAGCAAAAGGACAGCCGAATAGTTTTATGCCATTGCAGTTTCATAATCAGAACAATCCTGCAGCCTATCAAGCAACATTGGGGCCTGAGATCTATCAGGAATTACATGGAAAAATTGACAGCTTTGTTGCAGGCGCTGGCAGTGGTGGTACTTTTGCGGGTGTCGCGACGTACTTAAAGAAGCAAAAATCAAGCACTCGTCTTGCTGTTGTTGAACCGGAAGGATCAATCTTGAACGGCGGTCCTGCCCATGGCCACGAGATTGAAGGGATCGGTGTTGAGTTCATTCCACAATTTTTTGACGATTTGCTTATTGATAACATTTATACGATAAGTGATGCCGAAGGCTTTGCCTTTACTCGTTACTTGGCAAGAAACTATGGTCTGCTTGTTGGAAGTTCAAGTGGAGCCGTGATGGCAGCAGCAGTAAAAGAAAGCCTCGAATTACCAACCGGAAGCTCGATCGCCACAGTCTTTCCCGATGGTGGCGACCGCTATCTATCAAAAAAGATTTATGCTGGCCAATCAGCAATCACACCATTCATAGGAGGAACAAACAATGCATTTTAATACAAAAGTAATTCACGGCGGTATCAGCGAAGACGAACTCACCGGTGCAGTCAGTGTGCCAATCTACCAAACATCTACCTATCGGCAAAATGCTCTTGGTCAGCCAAAGCAATATGAATACAGTCGTTCAGGCAACCCAACTCGTTTTGCCTTAGAAGAATTGATTGCGGATCTTGAAGAAGGCGCTCAAGGGTTTGCTTTTGCCTCTGGATTAGCAGCCACCCATGCGATCTTCACGCTTTTTCAGACAGGAGATCATGTCATTTTAGGAGATGACGTT
The DNA here is from genome assembly GCF_050498885.1 of Enterococcus sp. AZ179. Classification (NCBI taxonomy): domain Bacteria; kingdom Bacillati; phylum Bacillota; class Bacilli; order Lactobacillales; family Enterococcaceae; genus Enterococcus; species Enterococcus sp. AZ179. Next base: position 3,254,364 of record NZ_JBMHEO010000001.1, read on the forward strand.
TATGGTGGGACATTTCGTTTGCTTCATCAAGTATTAGAAAAAAGCGGGTTGACTTATTCACTTGTCAAAACCGATGATTTAGTTGCTATTGAAACAGCAATTCTTCCGGAGACCAAAGCGATTTTTCTGGAAACACCGACGAATCCGCTGTTAAAAATCACGGATATCAAATCGGTTGCGAGACTAGCTGCCCAGCACGATCTCTTGACGATCGTGGATAATACCTTTGCGACGCCATATTTTCAAAAGCCGCTACAATTAGGCGCAGATATTGTGATTCACAGTGCTACCAAGTATCTCGGTGGACACAGTGATGTAGTAGCTGGATTAGCGGTTGCCAAAGAGCCGCTAATCGCCGAAAGAATTGCCTTTTTACAAAACGCTATTGGCGGTGTATTGGGGCCTCATGATAGCTGGTTGATCCAGCGAAGCATCAAAACACTTGCTTTGCGGATGAAAGCACATCAAAACAATGCGATGAAAATTGCCCACTACTTACAAGCACATCAAGCTGTCGCAAAGGTTTATTATCCAGGATTGATTGACCATGAAGGTTATGAGATCGCCAAATCACAGATGTCTGGGTATAGCGGTATGATATCTTTTGAACTAAACGATGAAACGAAAACAGCCGGCTTTGTTGAATCATTAAAGATTTTTACTTTAGCAGAAAGTTTAGGTGGGGTGGAAAGTTTGGTTGAAGTGCCAGCCGTGATGACTCATGCCTCAATCCCTAAAGAAATCCGCCAGCAATCAGGGATCAAAGAAGGACTGATTCGGTTGTCGGTTGGCATTGAAGACAGTGAGGATCTTCTGGCGGATTTAGAACAAGCGTTTGAAAAGGCAGGTAGCTAGTGATGGGCAGAGAGTTTATTCCAATTTTTTCTGACTGGGCAGCTGAGTACGATGAAACAGTTGCAGGTAAGGATGAAGAATATCGAGCGGTTTTTTTCAAATATGAACAGTTACTATCTGAAATTGCTGAAAAGGCAGGGCGGTCTGTGGTAGAATTTGGTAGTGGAACTGGAAATCTAACACAAGCTCTACTTGATCAAGGGAAAAACGTGCTGGCAATCGAGCCATCGCCAGAGATGCGGCGGATCGCCAAGTCAAAACCCAGTCTTTCTAAAGTGACTTTTGTAGATGGTGATATGGAGATTTTTCCTGAAATCACGGATGTAATCGATACGATCGTTTCTACCTATGTTTTTCATCATCTTACGGAGGACGAAAAACAACGGGCAATCGGCAAATATGCGGCGATGCTGCCAAAAGGCGGGAAAGTGCTTTTCGGGGATACGATGTTTCTTTCCTTAGCCCGAAAAATGGAGCTAATCGATGAAGCGCGGCAAGCTGGACACCAGCGACTAGCCGCTGATCTGCAACGGGAGTACTATCCAGTTACTGCGGATATCGAACGATATTTTCGCCAACATGGGTTTACCAGTCGTTTTAAGCAAATCAATGAGTATGTTTGGCTTGTGGAAGCACAAAAAGAGTAGGAGAGAAGTACAATGAAAATGAATGTTGAAAGCTTTAATTTGGATCATACGAAAGTCAAAGCACCTTATGTACGGGTTGCCGATAAAAAACAAGGAACAAATGATACCATCATCAAATATGATGTTCGTTTGAAGCAGCCGAACCAAGCACATATGGATATGGCAAGTCTGCATTCTTTAGAACATTTGACGGCAGAGTTGATTCGTAATCATGCAGATTATATCGTGGATTGGTCACCCATGGGATGCCAAACCGGCTTCTATCTGACTGTCTTGAATCATGACGATTATGAAGAGATTTTGACAGTCCTAGAAAAAACCATGAAGGATGTTTTGCAAGCAACTGAAGTACCTGCCAGCAATGAAGTGCAATGCGGTTGGGCGGCGAACCATACCTTAGAAGGTGCGCAAAAATTAGCGCAAGAATTTCTTGATGAACGTGACAATTGGTCGACCGTTTTTGCCTAAACAAAATAGAAGTAGAAAAAAGGTGCCTGCGTTTGTATTCGCGGACGCTTTTTTTGTTAATCCCGCAAAGAGAGGGGGATTCACTATTTTTCGTTTATGGTTCTACCGCTTGGACGGTGATGCCGACTCCATTCGGATTGTAGGTATGACTAATGTAAAACTCAAATCCTTCATGAACAAAGAAAAGTCTCCGAATGGCGCTAACGTCCCTGATGTGAGCATCTAAACCATACTGTACGATCAATGTCTCTTTGATCTCCTCAACATCAGCCTCTTTCTCGAATTGTGAGAAATCAATACCGAAAAATTCTGGGACATCAACCAATGTGATTTTCGCTAATCTTTCATCACCAGAATCATCAAAGTCAAAATCAAAGCTGATTTTGGACAGTTTATCCCGTGAACCTAAAGGCACTCTTTTTGTCTCGAGAGCGCTGCTATCAACCATCATTGATAACAAATCAATGGCTGAATCAGGTAAGCGAGTGGTTACTTTTCTTACTTCATCAACCATTGCTCCTTGATCGGGAGAAAAAACTTTTCTAGTCTCTTCTGTGACGATCACATTTTCGCGGCGCCGCTTTCGGTTGATGGCACTGCGCTCTTGGTTTACCCGATCACTACGTTTGATGAGATCGAGGCCAAGATCGCTGATGGACTCAGGGGAAGGTCTTTCTTCCAGTAAAGCAGTTAAGTAATCGATCTCTAAAAACTGCTCGTAGGCAGCTGCCGGCTGGTTTTCGCTGTAGAAGAGGGCAGCGCCAAGCAAAAAACAACTGATACCCAAAGAAAGCAAAAGGCTTCTTCTGCTATGCTCCCGGATTTTTTTTCTAAGTCGACTCAGTTTCATTTGATCCTTCAACTCCCAAGTTTTTTAGATGACTTCTGATAAAAGTGGTGATTGAATTTCATCCTGCGTTTTACCAATATCAGTCACGTGAGATCGCTTAATGGATTACTTAATTTCTGTTTCAGAAAACTGATCATGCCAGGCCACATCAGAAACGATTCGGTTAATAAGAGTGACAATGATTGCTTCACCATCGGAATTGATCCAGGCATTGGATTCCACACCTACGACTGCTAGTCGCCAAGAAGGAAGGCCACCCATGATTTCAAGAACTTGATCGCAAGACATTCCTATTTGCAGTTGATGGAGCAAGTCTTTGTTGACTGTTCGATTCCACCGTCGCGGCAGCCCGATCTGCAATTGTTCACAATACGAAAATTGAGGGGCAACTGTTTCGGTACTGCTCTGAGTTTGTGCAACGTCATCAGAAGAAGGAGTTGTTTCTGATGCGGGTTCTGATGCATGGTTCTCAGTTCTGGAAGAAGAAGCTCTGGTTTCTGAATCAGCTGACAAAGATTGAGAAGACGACGTTGCTTCTGGTGAAAAACTGCTTTTGGTGTTGTCATCCATGATTTCGTCAATCAAGGTACAGCCAGTGAGAAAGAGGGAGAGTATCACTAGTGGGAAAAATAAAATGATGGTTTTCATAAGATAGGTTCCTCCAAAATGATTTTCTTGGCCTTCCTTTGTTATTTTAATGTTGGTTTTTTATTAGGAAAACCCCGTCATTTGCTATAAAATAAAAAAGAAAAACGTTTGTATACCTATTTTGGTTTGGAGGGAGTGTTGTTTAATAAGTGTAACATGTTGCTTCTGATCTGGCTACTTGATTTCAAATGTCCTTTCATGGTTTTAGTAAAATTAGTATCTGCAGCTTACGATGGTGAAAAGGAAATGTTATAATAGATTTAACTACTCAATAAAAATTTGCTATTTTAAAGGTGAACCCTGTTTACTCTTACCAGGTCAACAGGAACCAGCATACCGGTTGCTAAGAATTTATGTAAGGATTCATAACAAGGAGAGGAGGGAATGAAGATGAGCATCTTAAAGCAGTGGCAAGCAAAACATCAAGCGAAAAAAGAAGCAAAAAAACAAGCGTTACGTTTAAAAAATGCGCAACTTCGTGCAGCAGGGAAAGAGCCATTGAAGGGTTGGGGAAAGATGGTTGATACTGGCGTCGGAGGGGCGAACAAAGCCAACCCTATCGATACAAAAGTATTTTTAGGTGAAAATCAAAAGCGGATTTCAGAAGAAACCAAACGAAAAAATCAATAAAAAAAAAGACCTCTGCAACAGTCCGAGAAAAGAGCTGTTGCAGAGGATTTTTTTAGATATTCAATACTTTGTCTAAGAAATCTTTCGTACGATCGTGCTTAGGGTTGGAAAAGATTTGCTCAGGTGTACCGTCTTCCAAGAAATTACCGCCATCAATAAACATCACACGGTTTGCTACTTCTTTGGCAAAGCCCATCTCATGAGTAACGATTACCATGGTCATTCCTTGTTTTGCCAAATCCTTCATAACATTGAGTACATCTCCAACCATTTCTGGATCGAGGGCGGAGGTTGGTTCATCGAACAACATCACATCGGGATTCATTGCTAAGGCTCTAGCGATTGCCACCCGTTGTTTTTGTCCTCCAGACAGATTGTCCGGGTACATGTCTTTTTTATCTGCCAAACCCACCGTCTCTAATAAACGAATCGCGTTTTGTTCCGCTTCTTGCCGAGAAGCATTTTTTAGATCCATTGGAGCTAAAATAATATTTTCTAAAACCGACAAGTGAGGGAAGAGATTGAAATGCTGAAACACCATGCCGATATGTTGACGAACAGCATTGATATTGGTGTTTTTATCCATCAGATGTGCGCCGTCAACGATAATATCGCCGCTGGTTGGTTCTTCTAAGCGGTTCAAACAGCGTAAGAACGTCGATTTCCCAGATCCTGAAGGGCCGATCACACAAACGACTTCTCCTTCAGCGATTGAAACATTGATATTGTTCAATACGGTATTGTCGCCGTATTTTTTTACAAGATTTTCAACTAAGATTTTTTCTTTCATGCTATTTCACCTTCTTTTCTAAAACTTTTGCAAGTTTCGTTAAAGCTGTGATCACGACTAAGTAAATAATCGCGATGATCAAGTAGACATAGGTACTTTGTGTGGTTCGTGCAACGATGATTTTCCCAGTTTGCAATAATTCTACGACTCCAATAACCGAGATGATCGTTGTATCTTTCAACGAGATAACGAATTGGTTAACGAAAGATGGAATCATGATTTTGATCGCTTGCGGTAAAATGATTTTCTGCATTGTCCGAGTGTAGGTCATCCCCAAACTACGAGAGGCTTCCATCTGACCTTTTGGCACCGCGTTGATCCCACCACGGACGATCTCAGCGATATAGGCACTGGCATTTAAGGTCAATGTAATGACCCCAGCAGCAAAGTCCGGAATCGTGATACCAATCGCATCGGAGAGGCCGAAGAAGATGAAGAAAGCCAATACCATCATAGGAATACCACGAATGATGTCAACATAGATCCCTGCAAAAACCCGCAATGCTTTGATTGGAGCAACACTAAATAGTCCAAAAATGATTCCGATCACTAATGCTAAGGCAAAAGAAATCAATGCTAGTAAAAGGGTATTCCATAATCCTTTTAACAAGACGTTATAGTTGTTGCTGATCAAACCAGTGATCGTTGATTCATCCACTCGTTTTTCTGTGGCAGATCCATCTTCAATGTATTTATTGATGATTTGATCGTACTCCCCAGTCCGTTTCATTTCTTTCAATGCTTCATTGAACATTTGGATCAGTTCAGGATTTTGGCCTTTTTTCACCGCAAAACCGTACTGACCACCAGATTCTTTTTCAATCGGTGTCACTAGTTTTTGTCCTTGGCTGATGGCATAACCAATCACTGGATAATCATCCATCATGGCATCAATTTGTCCGCCGTTAACAGCCGCATATAATTGATCGGCAGCATCATAATATTTGATCGAATAGCCATATTTCTCTTCGTTGGCGATCAAGAAGTCTGCACTTTCTGTCCCAACTTTTGCACCGACGGTTTTTCCATCTAAATCTTCATAGGATTTGATGGAATCATTGCCTTCTTTTACAGCAATCTGAATACCACTTTCAAAGTAAGAATCAGAAAAGTCATAGGATTGACGACGCTCATCAGTGATTGTCATCCCAGCGATCATCCCATCTGCTTGGTTACCATCCAACGCTTGCAAAGCTCCGGAAAAACCGATGAAATTGAATTCGATGTTGAACCCTTGCAATTCTGCCGCCCGGTTCATTAAATCAACATCGATCCCTACATACTCATTGTCTTCATTTTGAAATTCAAATGGAGCGAAGGCTGAGTCACTGGCAATTCGGTAAACATCTTTCTTTGGTTCGACTTTCACCATTTCACTAGTGCCTGCATCTGTATCAGACGTTGTGATGTAAGTATTGACGATTTCGTCGTATTTGCCGGAAGCTTTCATATTGGCTAAACCAGCATTGAATTTTTCAAGGAGTTCTTGGTTTTGGCCTTTTCTGACGGCAAATCCGTAAGAAGCACCTTTTTCAGGTTCGCCGACAAGTTTCATCGGTTCGCCATTGTTGATAGCATAGCCAAGCACTGGATAATCATCAAAAGCGGCTGCCACAGTACCATTGCGTACAGCGCCATATAGTCCAGTAGCGTCATCATATAATTTGATGTCGTAGCCATATTGGTCTTTATTGCTTTCTAGAAAGCGAGCACTTTCGGTACCAACCTTTGCACCGACCGTTTCGCCTTCAAGATCCTCGTAGCTAGTAATACTGTCATTGTCAGCAGCTACTGCCATTTGAATCCCACTATCGAAATAAGGATCAGAGAAATCAAAGGTCTCTTTACGTTCATCTGTGATACTCATCCCAGCGATCATGCCATCTAACTGATTTGATTGCACGCCTTGAATGGAGGCGTCAAAACCTAAAGGACGTAAATCAACTGCAAAACCTTGATCTTCTGCGATCGCATTTAATAAATCTATATCGATCCCAACGTATTCATTATTTTCATTTTGGAATTCGAAAGGAGCAAATGTTAAATCTGTTCCTATCTTATACGTAGTTTCCTCCGCACTTGCTGACTTTACTGAGAGCGTAAAAATGCTGATAATCAGCGCGATTAAAGCGAAGGACATGTGTTTTCTTTTCAAGAAAATTCCCCCTTTAGATATAACGTATTTATAGATTATATGGATTTTTTCTTCAACACACAAGTCTTTCTCTTTAAAAATATGACAAAATCGTTTAAACCTCACATTAGATGTTAGAAAATCAAACATGTTAAGTTATGCTTAATCGCATGAAACTTTCATAGCAAATGATGGCGAAAGTATGTTCGCTATGATATACTTATTTATGGAAAAGCGGCAGCGAGTTTTTCTTTTTTTGTTGTCGTTTAGAATAATCGAGGGGGAATGAAGATGATCGAAAGAACAACTTCCCATGAATTTGACTTAGTATCAAAATATCAACCAGCTGGGGATCAACCAGAAGCGATCCATCAATTGGTTGACGGGGTGGTCGGTGGAAAAAAAGCACAGATTTTGTTGGGAGCCACTGGGACCGGTAAGACTTATACGATTTCTAATCTAATCAAGGAAGTCAATAAACCGACATTGATCATTGCCCATAATAAAACATTGGCTGGACAATTATATGGCGAGTTTAAGGATTTCTTTCCAAATAATGCAGTCGAGTATTTTGTCAGTTACTATGATTACTATCAACCAGAAGCGTATGTTCCTTCCAGTGATACATACATCGAAAAAGACTCCAGTGTCAACGATGAAATCGATAAGCTCCGTCACTCGGCGACAAGTTCTTTATTAGAGAGAAACGATGTGATTGTTGTAGCTTCTGTCTCTTGTATTTTCGGTTTAGGTTCGCCGATCGAGTATGCAAGACAAGTTGTTTCTTTACGAGTAGGGATGGAAAAGTCTCGGGATCAACTATTAAAAGAATTGATCGAGATCCAATTTGAACGAAACGACATCGATTTTCAACGGGGGCGTTTTCGCGTGCGCGGCGATGTTGTGGAGATTTTCCCAGCTTCTCGTGATGAGCGAGCGTTGCGCATTGAGTTTTTTGGCGATGAAATCGATCGGATTCGTGAAGTTGATGCCTTGACGGGCGAGATCATGAGTGACACCGAACATGTGTCGATCTTTCCGGCAACCCACTTTGTGACCAATGAAGACCATATGGAACATGCGATCGCTTCAATCCAAAGTGAACTCGATGAACGACTGAAAGTTTTGCGAGCAGAAAATAAGCTGCTGGAAGCACAGCGTTTAGAGCAGCGAACCAACTATGATATTGAGATGATGCGAGAAATGGGGTATACCTCAGGAATCGAAAACTACTCTCGCCACATGGATGGACGAAAAGAAGGCGAACCGCCTTATACGTTATTGGATTTCTTCCCAGATGATTTTCTATTAGTAATCGACGAATCACACGTAACGATGCCCCAAGTTCGTGGGATGTATAATGGTGACCGTGCTAGAAAACAAATGTTAGTGGATTATGGCTTCCGTTTGCCTTCTGCACTGGACAACCGTCCGTTACGCTTGGAAGAATTTGAGAAACATGTCAATCAAATCGTCTATGTGTCAGCAACACCTGGCCCCTATGAATACGATCAAACCGATACCGTCGTTCAACAAATCATTCGACCAACTGGTCTGTTAGATCCGGTGATCGAAGTACGACCGATCATGGGTCAAATTGACGACCTCGTGGGAGAAATCAATGAGCGCGTCGAGCGAAATGAACGGGTCTTTGTGACGACCTTGACGAAAAAAATGTCTGAAGATTTGACGGATTACTTCAAAGAATTAGGGATCAAAGTCAAATACTTGCACAGTGACATCAAAACATTGGAACGAACAGAGATCATTCGAGACCTGCGCCTCGGTGAATTTGATGTACTGGTCGGAATCAACTTACTGCGAGAAGGGTTAGACGTGCCGGAAGTTTCTCTGGTTGCGATTCTTGATGCCGATAAGGAAGGCTTCCTGCGCAGCGAACGCTCATTAGTCCAAACCATTGGACGGGCAGCTCGAAACTCTGAAGGAAAAGTAATCATGTACGCTGATAAAATGACTGATTCGATGCAGCGAGCGATCGATGAAACGGCGCGACGCCGAAGTATCCAAGAAGCCTACAACGAAGAACATGGGATCGTACCGAAAACCATTATTAAAGAAATTCGCGATCTGATCGCGATCACAAAAGTGGCAGAAGAGACCGGTGAATACACCACGACTTCTTATGAAGAACTGAGTCGTGAGGAAAAAGCAACCTTGTTGTTGAAGCTAGAAAAAGAGATGAAAGATGCTGCGAAAGCATTGGATTTTGAAACGGCTGCTACCTTAAGAGATACTATTCTTGAGCTAAAAGCTGCTGATTAGAAGGAGAAACACTATGGCAAATGATAAAATCGTGATCCATGGGGCACGGGCCCATAATTTAAAAAATATCGATGTGACGATTCCCAGAGACCAACTCGTTGTTGTTACTGGTCTTTCGGGTTCAGGGAAAAGTTCCTTAGCTTTTGATACGTTGTATGCCGAAGGACAACGCCGATATGTAGAAAGTCTATCGGCGTATGCCCGTCAGTTTTTAGGTCAAATGGATAAACCAGACGTAGATAGCATTGATGGACTTAGTCCAGCGATTTCTATCGATCAAAAAACCACCAGCAAGAACCCGCGATCAACAGTAGGGACGGTTACTGAAATCAATGATTATCTGCGGCTTCTTTACGCTAGAATCGGTCACCCGATTTGTCCAAATGATCACATCGAGATCACTAGTCAGTCGGTTGAGCAGATGGTGGATGAAGTTTTGGCATTACCAGAACGCACCAAGATCCAATTGTTGGCACCGATCGTTTACCAAAAGAAAGGGCAGCACAAAAAAGTCTTCGAACGTATCCAAAGAGAAGGCTATGTAAGGATGCGCGTAGACGGTGAAGTCTATGATGTTTCTGAAGCGCCTGAATTAGAAAAAAATAAAAAGCACGATATTGCCATCATCATCGACCGGATTGTTGTGAAGGAAGGCATACGTTCACGCCTGTTTGATTCTTTTGAAGCGGCATTACGGTTAGCGGACGGCTATGCGGTAGTCGATGTGATCGGCCAAAAAGAAATGCTCTTCAGTGAACATTATTCTTGTCCTTATTGCGGTTTTACGGTTGGAGAATTAGAACCACGCCTCTTTTCATTCAACGCGCCTTTTGGTGCTTGTCCAGACTGTGATGGTCTTGGCGTGAAGCTAGAAGTCGATGTCGACTTAGTGATTCCCGATCAAAGCAAAACGTTGCGTGAAGGCGCACTATTGCCATGGAATCCAATCAGTTCACAATATTATCCGCAAATGCTGGAACAAGCCTGTCAAGAATTCAATATCGATATGGACACACCATTTGAAGAATTGCCAGAAGAACACAGAGATATTATCTTGAATGGTTCGAATGGGGAGATGTTCCATTTCCATTATGAGAATGATTTTGGTGGGGTGCGTGATGTTGAGGTCGCTTTTGAAGGGATCTTACCAAATATCAAACGCCGTTATCATGAAACCAACTCTGATTTCACCCGTGATCAAATGCGTTTGTATATGACGGAATTGACTTGTAAAACTTGTCATGGCTATCGTTTGAACCCTCAAGCGCTGTGCGTGCAAGTCAACGGAAAACATATTGGTGAAATGAGTGAGATGGCGATCAACAATGCCTTGAACTTTGTCGAAGAATTGAAACTAACGGAACAAGAGCAAATGATTGCACGTCCGATCGTGAAAGAAGTCGATGATCGTTTAAGCTTCTTAAAAAATGTCGGATTGGACTATTTGACCTTGAGTCGTGCGTCAGGCACACTCTCTGGTGGGGAAGCGCAACGAATTCGCTTGGCAACACAAATCGGCTCCAATCTGTCTGGGGTGCTTTACATTCTTGATGAGCCATCGATCGGTCTTCACCAACGAGACAATGATCGCTTGCTAGATTCATTGCGGAAAATGCGTGATCTCGGGAATACCCTGATTGTCGTTGAGCATGACGAAGACACGATGCGGGCAGCAGACTACTTGATCGATGTCGGTCCGGGTGCAGGACATGCAGGTGGCGAGATCGTCGCTGCAGGCACTCCCGATGAAGTCGCTGCCAATGAGTCTTCTTTAACAGGTCAATACTTATCTGGAAAACGAGAAATCCCAACACCGACGGAACGCCGCAAAGGCAATGGTGAAAAGATTCGTGTGACCGGTGCCTCCGAGAATAACTTGAAAAACATTTCGGTCGATTTTCCATTAGGAAAGTTCGTCGCAGTTACAGGGGTCTCTGGCTCTGGTAAATCAACATTAGTCAATGAAATTTTGAAAAAAGCCTTGGCGCAAAAAATCAATCGGAATTCGAACAAACCTGGCCGCTTTAAAACCATTACTGGTTATGAAGCTATTGAGAAATTGATCGATATCGATCAGAGCCCGATTGGTCGGACACCTCGAAGCAATCCGGCAACATATACCAGTGTCTTTGATGACATTCGTGATTTATTTGCTAAAACCAATGAGGCGAAAGTCCGTGGTTATAAAAAAGGACGCTTTAGTTTTAATGTAAAAGGTGGACGCTGTGAAGCATGTAAAGGGGACGGAATCATCAAGATCGAGATGCACTTCTTACCTGATGTCTACGTACCTTGTGAGGTTTGTCATGGCAAACGTTATAACTCAGAAACGTTAGAAGTTCATTACAAAGGAAAAAACATTTCGGAAATCTTAGATATGACCGTGGAAGATGCAGTGGAATTTTTCCAACATATTCCCAAAATCCATCGAAAATTGCAAACGATCGTCGATGTCGGTTTAGGTTATGTCACTATGGGACAACCAGCGACTACTTTGTCTGGTGGGGAAGCGCAACGGATGAAGCTTGCCAGTGAACTGCACAAAAATTCCAATGGCAAGAGTTTTTATATCTTAGATGAACCGACGACTGGTCTGCATACGGATGATATTGCCCGTTTGTTGAAAGTTTTGGAACGATTTGTCGACGCTGGCAACACCGTTTTAGTGATCGAACACAACTTGGATGTCATCAAATCAGCGGACCATGTGATTGACCTAGGTCCAGAAGGTGGCGAAGGCGGTGGCACGATCATTGCAACTGGTACACCAGAAGAAATTGCTGCGGTTTCAGACAGCTACACCGGTCATTATTTGAAAAAAGTCCTTTAAGCAGATGAAAAAGCACTCACTTTTTCACTTGTCTGTCAATAGGTTTCGCTAAAGTTTAAGGAAGCGTGAAATATCTGCAAATTTCATGATAAGGGCTTGAAATCAAAATTTTATTTGTTAGAATAGCAATAGGTATACGTATATTCGCATTGAATAAACTGCCTATAAGTTCTATCCGTTCAAAGTGGGAGAAAGCAATCAAAGATAGATACTTTGATTGCTTTTTTCTTTGTGGTATTATAATGCTATTGTAATTAAACGAAACGAGAGAGGTCGTTTTTCGTATTCAAAAGAGAGAGTGATTTTTGATGAGTCAGGAAAATTTTCTTCCCATATTATTAGGAAGCGATATGAATGTTTATGGTATGGCCAGAGCGTTCCACGAAGCATATGGTATTCAATCAGTTGCCTATGCAGGCGCCGAACTTGCGCCAACCCGCTTTAGTAAAATTGTAAAAATCAATCAAGTGGAAGGTTTTGACCATGATCCCGGATTCACTGAAACGTTGATCAAGTTAGGAAAAAATACTTACAACGATCCTGCGATGAAATATTTGTTGATTCCTTGCGGCGATGGTTATGCGGAACTGTTAGCGAAGCATAAAGAAGAATTGAAGCCCTATTATACCTTTATCGCTAACGATTATTCTTTACTAAAACGGTTGATCAACAAAGTAAGCTTTTACGAAGTCTGCGAGGAATATGGCTTGCCTTATCCTAAGACCTTCATTTTAACGCCTGAACTGTTGACGGAAGGAACGTTCAAAGGAGAGCTGCCTTTTGATTTTCCTGTGGCTTTGAAACCAGCAAATAGTGTCGCGTGGCTGTCAGTTGATTTTGAAGGACGCAAAAAAGCCTTTATTATTGATAATCGAACAGAATTTGAAGAAATCGTTTCTCGCATTTATCAAGCGGGTTATCAATATGAAATGATCGTCCAAGATTTTATTCCTGGCGACGACAGCAACATGCGGGTTTTAAATGCCTATGTTGATGAGAATCACGAAGTTCGTGTGATGGGCTTAGGTCATCCTTTACTAGAAGACCCAACCCCTGGCGCTGTTGGGAATTATGTCGTGATCATTCCAGATGAAAATGATCAAATCTATCAAATGATTCGTAAGTTTTTAAAAGAGATCGAGTATGTTGGATTTGCCAATTTTGACTTGAAATATGATGCGCGCGACGGGCAATATAAATTATTTGAAATCAACTTGCGTCAAGGAAGAAGCAGTTTCTTTATTACCTTAAGCGGATTGAATTTGGCAAAGTTTATCACTGAAGATTTAGTCTTCGAAAAACCTTACACAGAAACGGTTTATGGCAAAGCTGACGCGCCGGAGGCGAAATTATGGCTAGGTGTACCAAAAAACATCTTCTTGACTTACGCAAAAGAAAATCCTGCGAAAGAACGAGCAAAAAAATTATTAGCAGACAATCGCTGGGGAACGACCGTCTTTTATAAAGAAGACTTATCGCTGAAGCGTTGGATTCTATTAAAGAGAATGTTCCATCTATACAACAAACGATTCAAAACGTATTTCCATACGAAAGAAGGCTAGAAGATGGAGAATTTTTTTAGTATTTTAGGCGGCATGGGAACGTTAGCGACGGAAAGTTTCGTCCGCATTTTAAACCGACGGACACAGACCCATAAAGACCAAGATTACTTGAACTATGTTTTATTCAATCATGCGACAGTACCGGATCGGACGGCATATATTTTAGACAATACGTTAGAAAACCCTGTTCCTTATTTAATGGACGACATCGAAAAACAAAATTTATTAAAGCCAAATTTTATTGTGTTGACTTGTAACACAGCGCATTATTTTTTTGATGAGTTGCAAGCGGCTACTGAGATTGAGATTTTGCATATGCCTCGTGAGGCAGCGAAAGTCGTTTTTGAAAAAGGCGTCACTGGAAAAGTGGCCTTTCTTGGGACAGAAGGCAGTGTCAAAGCCGGCATCTATGAGAAAGAATTGCGCCAGTTGGGACTTGATGTCTATCTCCCAGAGCCAGCGATCCAAAAAAAGGTCAATACATTGATCTATGATCGAATCAAAGAAAATGATCATCTGGATCAAGAACTTTACTTTGAGATACTGGAAGAAGTCACCGAACGCATCGGCTGTGAAAGCGTAGTACTTGGATGTACCGAGTTATCCTTGATGGATGAATTTGTGACTGACAATCCTTATCCAGTCGTGGATGCCCAATCCATTTTAGTTGATCGGACGATTGAAAAAGCATTGGCAAATCGCCAAGCAATCTAAAGCTGATAGCGACGTTAGCGGCATTTTTTGAGCTAACGTCTTTTTTTATGCCGGTGTTCCAATGATACGCCCGGCATGATATAATAGAGTTGTTTCAGAAAGGAGTTTTACCTATGACTGAAGTGGATCATTTAGAATTGGTCATTATTACTGGGATGAGCGGAGCCGGCAAAACAGTCGCGATCCAGAGTTTTGAAGATATGGGGTACTTTTGTATCGACAATATGCCCCCAAGCTTGATCCCTAAATTTTGGGAACTGATCAAAGAATCAGGAAAAGTGACAAAAATTGCCTTAGTTGTCGATCTGCGTTCAAGATCGTTTTTTGAAGAAATCCAAAGTATGCTGATCGATATTGAAAACACGAATTTTATCGACACACGGATGCTCTTTTTAGATGCATCGGACAATGAATTGGTGTCAAGATATAAGGAAACGAGAAGAGCACATCCATTAGCGATGGATGGCTTAGTTACGGAAGGCATTCGCAAAGAGCGAGCGATCTTAAACGATTTGAAGACGCGCGCCAGTATTGTTATCGACACAACGACGTTGACCCCTCGGCAACTGAGAGAAAAAATCAATCAAGAATTTCGTGCTTCTCATGAGACAGGGTTTCGTATTGAAATACTTTCGTTTGGCTTCAAGTATGGCTTGCCGATCGATGCTGATATCGTGATGGATGTTCGTTTCTTACCGAATCCCCATTACATTCCAGAGTTGCGTCCTTTAACGGGTAAAGATGAACCCGTGTATGATTACGTCATGTCTTTTCCAGAAACGGAAAAATTCTATCAGCAATTTAGTACACTGTTGCAAACGATCATGCCAGGCTATGTCAAGGAAGGTAAAAGCAGCTTGACGGTGGCTATCGGCTGTACTGGGGGTCAACACCGTTCGGTTGCATTATCGGAGCGCATCGGGGCGGTTTTGGCAGAAGACTATCGCGTCAATATTACTCATCGCGACAAAGATAAGCGCAAAGAGACGGTGAATCGTTCATGAAAATGAAAACGTACCGGATCAGAAAGCCGAAGATCGTTGTGGTAGGTGGCGGAACTGGGTTACCAGTCATCCTGAAGAGCTTGCGGAATCAAGGTGTCGACATCACAGCGATCGTTACGGTCGCTGATGATGGCGGTAGCAGCGGCGAGATCCGCAATTTGGTTTCCTCTATTTCACCACCGGGGGATCTGCGCAATGTTCTGGCGGCTCTATCTGATATGCCGCAATTATATAATGATATTTTTCAATACCGTTTTAAAGCGGAAGACAAATTTTTAGCCAATCATGCCCTTGGGAACTTGATTATTGCGGCGATTGCTGAAATGCGTAGCAGTACCTATGAAGCCATTCAAATTTTGTCGAAAATCATGCATATCGATGGACGAGTATATCCTTCCTCAGATCTGCCATTGGTGTTGCACGCTGTTTTTAAAGACGGCACCGAAGCGGTAGGAGAGTCCAAAATCGCGGTTGATCGCAAAACGATCGAACGGGTCTTTGTTCGTAATCAAGAAAATAATGATGAGCCGAAAGCAGCTCGTAAAGTTGTTTCTTCAATTATGGAGGCAGATATGATCGTCTTGGGTCCTGGTAGTCTCTTTACTAGTATTTTGCCCAATCTCATGATCAGCGAGATCGGCCAAGCAATGTTGGAAACACAAGCTGAAACGGTTTATATTTGTAATATCATGACCCAAAAAGGTGAAACCGAACACTTTAGTGATGCCGACCATGTGCGAGTCTTGCATAAGCATTTAGGCAAACCCTTTATTGATACGGTGTTAGTCAACACCGAGAAAGTTCCAGAAGGATATATGGACCCAGAGATTTATGATGAATATCTTGTACAAGTGAAACACGATTTCCAAGGACTGCGAGAAGAAGCCAGCCGTGTCATTTCAGCTGACTTTCTGGAGCTTAGAGATGGCGGAGTTTTTCATGACGGAGATAAAGTGATTGAAGAACTTCTACGTATCGTTTACGGGGCCAAAATCTAAGAAAGGAGGGATTTTTTAATGTCCTTTGCAGCAGAAGTAAAAAAAGAATTGACTGCATTAGAAGTTCATCGCGAACATGCCAAGGCAGAACTGGCAGCTTTGATTCGGATGAATGGGTCATTAAGTATCAACAACCAGCAATTTGTTTTAAACGTTCAAACAGAAAACGCGGCGATTGCCAGACGCATCTACTCTTTACTAAAAGATCATTACGACGTGCGCAGCGAGTTGCTGGTCCGTCGCAAAATGAAATTAAAAAAGAACAACGTCTACATCGTTCGTTTGAAGCAAGAGACAAAGCGCGTGCTTTTGGACTTAGATATCATGGACGGGCTGATGTTTCAAAGCCATGTTTCTGATGAGATCATGGGCAATACTCAAAAAATGCGTTCCTATTTACGAGGGGCTTTCATGGCATCAGGATCGATCAACAATCCAGAAACTAGCCGCTATCACTTAGAGATTTATTCCATCTACGAGGAGCATAACCAAGATATTTGCGATATGCTAAACGCATATGGTTTGAATGCCCGTGCATTAGAACGTAGAAATGGGTATATTTCTTACTTGAAAGGCGCTGAGAAAATCGCTGATTTTTTGACTCTGATCGGCGCCACCAATTCCATGTTGAAATTCGAGGACGTGCGGATCGTGCGAGACATGCGTAACTCAGTCAACCGTTTGGTGAATTGTGAAACCGCCAATATGAACAAAACGATCGATGCTGCTTCGAAGCAGATCGACAATATCGAGTTTATTCAAGATCGAGTTGGCTTGCAAGCTCTACCTGAAAAGCTGCAAGAAATCGCCGAATTACGTTTGGAACATCCCGAGGTCAGCTTGAAAGAGCTAGGAGAAATGATTCCATCAGGAGCGATCTCGAAATCAGGGATCAATCATCGCATTCGAAAAATCAACGAATTTGCCGATCATCTTCGTGAACAAGTCAGCTAGTCGAATGGAATAAAAATGAATTAAAAGAGCAGGAGCAGATTTGACGTGGATGTTCGCGTCAAATCTGCTCCTGCTCTTTTATTTGTGGTTACTCATTGATCAATGCAGTTAATTCCTCAGCAGTGATCGATTCATCAAAAATGTGCCCATCTAAGATAATCGTTGGCACAAATTGAATGTTGGCGTTTTTCGCTTCTTCCACAATTTCTCCGGCGATCGCAGGATGATTTTGTTCAGATAGCCCTAAGGTATTTTTCGCATATTCTGCCACTTCATTTAAAGATAAATGACCCCATTCGTCTTGTGTTTGATAAATTTTTGTAATCTCAGCGATCGTTGCCTGAGGATCTGTACTGGAAACAAACCGATGCATCACATTGCCTCGTTGCAATGATTCTTTTTCTTTGTCGAATAATTTGATGACACGGCGTAGTTTCCCAGCTGTGACAGCTTCACTTAAGATCGGTAACGATTCCTCAAACCATTGCCGACAATAAGGACAACGCAAATTCATAAATTCGACGATCGGTTTAGCGGAAGGGTCTCCGATATGTATCCCTGTTACCGCATTTGTTTCTTGTGCTTTGATGATTGAAATATCCATTAAGATTCCTCCTTTTTCTTTTAGTTTACCGAAGTTTCTACTGAAAGAAAAGCCTCAGGTCTTTTGATCCGAGTCTGTGAAATGAGGAGGGAAATTAGCTAAATACTATGTATTTCGTTTCACGAAATAAAGAAAATTACCCAGCCGGTGCTTTTATATTCCTTGATTTTCAGCTATAATGAATTGTGTTTTATTGTGCAAAATGATGATTAAAGGAAGTTATATAGATGAGAAAAAGAAAAACAATGGATGGCAATACGGCAGCTGCCTATATTTCCTATGCCTTTACGGAACTTGCGGCGATCTATCCGATAACCCCTAGTTCAACCATGGCTGAATTAGTGGATCAGTGGTCTGCTCAGGGAAAGCATAATCTTTTTGGGCAGCCGGTGAAAGTGGTTGAAATGCAATCTGAAGCAGGGGCGGCGGGTGTGGTTCACGGCTCATTAAAAACCGGTGCCTTAACGACGACCTATACGGCATCTCAGGGACTTTTGTTAATGGTACCAAATATGTACAAGATTGCTGGGGAAATGCTGCCAGGCGTCTTTCATGTCGCCAGCCGAGCAGTAACAACCAATGCCTTGAATATTTTCGGAGATCATACCGACGTAATGGCCACTCGACAAACAGGCTTTGCTATGCTAGCGGAAAGCAGTGTTCAAGAAGTAATGGATTTAGCGCCAGTCGCTCATTTAGCAGCAATTGAAGCCAACATTCCATTTTTAAACTTTTTTGATGGTTTCCGAACCAGTCACGAGATTCAAAAAATCGAGGTGCTGGACTATGAAGAACTCGCACAACTGGTTAATCATGAAAAGTTGGCTGCTTTTCGTCAAAAAGCGATGAATCCGAATCACCCAACAACGAGTGGGACGAATCAAAATCCTGATATCCATTTTCAACAGCGGGAAACGATCAATCAGCACTATCAAACATTGCCTGAGATCGTTCGTTTTTACATGAAGAAAATCAATGCTTTAAGAGGAACCAACTATGATTTAGTGGACTATTATGGTGCTGCGGACGCCGAAGAAGTTATCGTTTCGATGGGGTCCTCAACGCAAACGATCCAGCAAACGGTGGATCATTTGTGCGCTTCTGGACGCAAGGTGGGAGTCTTGTCGATCCATCTGTATCGACCATTCCCATTAGAAGTCTTCTTAGAAAAAATGCCTGCTACCGTCAAAAGTATCGCTGTATTGGATCGCAGCAAAGAACCTGGTGCCAACGGAGAGTCTTTGCTTTTGGATGTGCAAAGTGCCATGTATGATGCAGCGATTCGGCCGACGATCATTGGTGGACGCTATGGTCTTGGGTCAAAAGATGTGACGCCTGATCAAATCGTTGCCGTTTATGACGAATTGATTAAGCCAAAAGCGAGCCAAAAGAAACGCTTCACCATTGGGATCACGGATGATGTGACGCAATTGTCGTTGCCCTCAAAAGGCACGCTAGATCTAACTGATCCATCCACCTTCCAAGCGAAATTCTGGGGATTCGGCTCTGATGGGACCGTTGGGGCGAATAAGTCAGCAATCAAAATCATCGGTGACCATACCGAAAAATATGTGCAAGGCTATTTCCACTATGATTCGAAAAAATCTGGTGGTCTAACGGTTTCCCATCTGCGATTTGGGGATACCCCCATTCGTTCTACCTATCTGATCGAACACGCGGATTTCGTTGCATGTCATACGCCTGCGTATTTGCATACGTATGATTTGCTGAAAGGACTCAAAAAAGGCGGAACCTTTTTATTAAATACGACCTGGTCACAAGAGCAAATTTTAAATAATCTACCGAAGAAGATGAAACGTTATCTTGCTGAAAACGAGATCCGTTTTTATACCATCAACGCCATGCAGTTGGCAATGGAAGTTGGCTTAGGTGGGCGGATCAATACCGCGATGGAAACAGCCTTCTTTTACTTGGCAAACATCATTCCGACCGAGGAAATCTTGCCGATTTTAAAAGAAGAGGCGCTGAAAAGTTATCGGCACAAATCGATGGCGATCGTTGAAAAGAACCAAGCAGCCATTGATCGCACCATCGAATTATTACAAGAAATCCCTGTTCCAAGCGAGTGGGCAACAATCGAAGTGCCGGAAAGGACATCCACTGCTATGACACAATTTGTGCGGGAAATCGTGGAACCCATCAACCGTCAAGAAGGCAATCAACTATCCGTCGGCACCCTCGTAAGGAACCAAATGACTGAAGGGGTGATCCCTGTCGGGACAACAGCGGTTGAGAAGCGGGGCATCGCTGTTGAAGTGCCTGAGTGGCTATCAGATCGCTGTACCATGTGCAATGAGTGTGCCTTCGTCTGTCCTCATGCGGCGATCCGCCCGTTTTTGGCAGATGAAGATGAATTAACCGAAGCACCGGAAGGCTTTATCGTCAGAGAGATGCGAGGAGCGAACGGCCAAAAATATCGAATTCAAGTTTCCGTTGAAGATTGTACAGGTTGCGGCCTTTGTGTGGAGGCATGTCCCGCCAAAGGGAAAGCCTTGACGATGCGTCCTTACGAAGAACAAAAAGAGCAAGCTTTAAATTGGGCTTTTGCGATGACTTTACGCCAAAAGGAAAATCCAGCAAAACCAGGAACTGTTTTGGGCTCCCAATTCAATAAGCCCTTATTGGAGTTCTCTGGTGCTTGTGCGGGCTGTGGGGAAACCCCTTATGTCAAACTTCTGACCCAAATGTTTGGTGATCGCATGATGATCGCCAATGCGACCGGCTGCTCTTCGATTTGGGGTGGAACCTCACCAGTATCCCCTTATACAACCAATCACTTAGGACAGGGTCCAGCTTGGTCAAACTCGCTGTTTGAAGACAATGCCGAATATGGCTATGGCATGTTCTTAGCCAACCAAACCCGACGGGAGAAATTAGCAGCCCAGTTGCAGTCATTGAAAGCCGCTGTATCAGAAGAATTGCAGGCTTTGATTGATGATTGGGACCTTCATCGAGAAGAAAGTGCTGGGACACAGCAGCGAGCAGCAAAATTGATCGCCGCCTTAGAAGCTGAGGCTTCCACGACACCTCAACTGAACAAAATTCTGCAGGAAAAAGATTTGTTTGT
The DNA here is from genome assembly GCF_050498885.1 of Enterococcus sp. AZ179. Lineage (NCBI taxonomy): Bacteria > Bacillati > Bacillota > Bacilli > Lactobacillales > Enterococcaceae > Enterococcus > Enterococcus sp. AZ179. Next base: position 3,275,423 of record NZ_JBMHEO010000001.1, read on the forward strand.
TAAGCCAAGCCAATGGATGATAGGTGGCGATGGCTGGGCATATGATATTGGGTTTGGCGGTATCGATCATGTTCTCGCTTCTGGTGCAGATGTCAATATTCTTGTGTTAGATAATGAAGTTTATTCCAATACGGGGGGGCAAGTCTCCAAAGCGACACCAACTTCGGCTATTGCTAAATTCGCTGCTAGTGGCAAGTTTGTTTCCAAAAAAGATTTAGGAATGATGGCGATGACCTACGGACATGTCTACGTCGCACAAATCGCATCTGGTGCTAATCAAATGCAAACGATCAAAGCCTTTGAAGAAGCCGAGCGGTTCCCGGGACCGTCAATCATCATTGCCTATACGCCATGTATCACTCACGGTCTTGCTGGCGGAATGCGTCAATCCTTGAAAGAAGCGCAAGAAGCAGTTGCATCAGGGTATTGGAGTCTCTACCGCTATAACCCGCTGTTGGCAGAAAATGGGAAACAGCCAATGACGCTCGATTTCAAAAAGCCAGCATTTGATCAAATGCCTGCCTTTATGCAGACCCAAGTCCGATTTGCTTCCTTGCAGTCTGCCAATCCCAATGCGGCGCAAGCCTTGTTTGAAAAAACCGTTTCAGATGCGAAAACTCGTTTCTATAACTATGCCCGCTTAGCAGGTCAAGAAGAAAAAATTCGAGCAAAGCTTGAAAAAAATGTAAGTACTGATACAGAACAACCAATGGCAGTAAAAACGGAGCGTGTGCGAAGAGAAAAACAGCCGTTAAGCGAAGAACAGCTCGCTGAAAGAGCAGCACGGCGTGCAGCGCGCGCAAAACGTCGTCAGCAAGAATAATCGCTAGCTGAGGAACGACCCTGGAAAAACGCTTTATCACGTTTTTTCAGGGTCGTTTGTTGTTTTTCCTATGAAATGCGTGCAAGAAGCTCTTTTAGATGAAATCTTCTAAGACCTTTGACAAACAATGATTTCATGATAATGGTAAACTAAATAAAAGAGCTGTTTATTTTTTCAAAACTTTTTCATAAATTTGTTTTTTTTCAAATCTTTGAAGAGGTCCTATGTTATACTATTATCTGAAGTCTTAAGAATAAAGGAAGGCTGTTTATGTTGATAAATTTCAGGGATTTTTTTAATTTAGATTATTGGAGAGAATTGCTCTCATTTGATATATTTTCTTGGTCTTTTTTAGTAAATGTTTTAGATGTGATCGTTGTTTGGTACTTGGTTTATAAGCTTATCCAGCTTGTGCGAGGGACAAAAGCGATCCAGTTGTTCAAAGGAGTCGGACTGTTCATTGTTCTAAGGTTTTTGGCTGGTATCGTAGGATTAAAGACGCTATCTTGGTTGATGGATCAAGTCATTACTTATGGGGTGATCGCCGCAATTGTTATTTTCCAACCAGAAATTCGACGGGGGCTAGAGCATCTTGGACGCAGCTCTTTTTTCAAGACTTCTAAAAACGAAAAACGGCGGGATGAAGTTTTGGTCCAAGCACTGGACAAAGCTGTTCAATATATGGCAAAACGAAAGATCGGTGCATTGATCACGATCGAGCGGACGACTGGTTTAGAAGAATACATCGAAACTGGGATTCCCTTAGATGCGGATGTGACGGGCGAACTACTGATCAATATTTTTATTCCTAATACACCGCTGCATGATGGTGCAGTCATTTTAAGAGATGATAAGATCGCTGTTGCTAGTGCCTACTTGCCATTGTCAGAAAGTCCACTGATTCCGAAAGAATTCGGGACACGTCATAGAGCAGCTGTTGGGATATCAGAAGTCAGTGACGCATTGACCATTATCGTCTCAGAAGAAACCGGCGACGTTAGTATTACGCTAAATAATCGCATGTTGACTGAACTTTCTCGCCAAGAGTATCTCGACGTGTTGAATCGCGAATTAGTTCCGGAAGAAAAACCTGGCAAACGCAACTTGCTGCAATCTTTCTTTGAAGGGGTCAACAAAGGAGGAAGAAAATGATCAAGAAAGAGCGTCGTCAAAACGTATTTTATGGTATACTAGCGCTGTTCTTTAGTCTGGTTTTGTTTTTCATCGCCAGCGGATCAAGTCTGCAAGTCAATCTTGCGGGAACATCAAATCCTTATGAGGAAGAGATCGAAAATGTACCGATTCAGACCACCTACGACACGGATGAATACTTCATCCAAGGATTTGAAACAACAGTGGATGTGACTTTATCTAGTCGAAATCGGGTACAATTGAATGCAGAACGTAGTGAGGAAACACGGAGCTTTCGAGTCGTAGCTGATTTGACTGGGCTCGATGAAGGAACCCATGAGGTCCCTTTAGAAGTAAAAAATCTTAGTTCAAGCGTCACAGCTGAAATCGAACCAAAAACAGTCACTGTGACGATCGAGAAAAAAGTGACCCAAACGTTTACCGTTGAACCCATCATCTCCACTGACGGAGCAACGAGTGGTTACGGCGTCGATTCAATGAGTGTCGATCCGCAGAAAGTAGAAATCACAACTGGCGATCAAACATTAGCTGAAATCGACCGAGTGGTAGCGATCGTAAATCCAGATGATATCACTGGGGATTCGATCACTGTCAATGGAACAATCGAAGCCTGGGATAGCGACAACAATCCATTAGCGATCATCGCGGATCCTGATTCGGTAGATGTTGCATTGGTGATGGAGGCTCCAAGCAAAGAAATTGAATTGTTTGTTACACAACAAGGGACAACTCCAGACGGGATCTCCCATTACATTTATCGCATGAGCAGTATCAGTGCCGTTCTGACAGGACCACAAAGAATCTTGGATGAAACCCAACAGATCGGTGTGCCGGTGGACGTTAGTGAGATCACGACAACGACGGAACGGACAGTAACCATTCCAGTGCCTGAGGGGACAACAATCAATCCAACGGTCGTGACGATCCAAATCACACCGGTTGCAGAAGCTACTACGGAGAATCAATCAAACAATGATAGCAATGAAGCAGTGAATAGTGAGAATTCTCAAGACAACTCTTCAACAGACGACACGACGAACGAACAAACAGAGAATTCCGCAAGCAGCACGACGACAAGTAGTTCTTAGTCGTTTGACTGTAGAGAATGAATAAGAGAGGTTATTAAAATGGGAAAATATTTTGGTACTGATGGTGTTAGAGGAGAAGCTAACAAGGAATTGACACCTGAGTTAGCATTTAAATTGGGGCGTTACGGCGGCTATGTACTAAGTCAACATGAAACCGGGGACCGTCGTCCTCGCGTATTGGTTGGGCGAGACACACGAATTTCTGGACAAATGCTAGAAAGCGCATTGATTGCTGGTTTGTTATCCGTTGGGATCGAGGTATTTCAATTAGGCGTTATTTCCACACCAGGAGTGGCATACTTGACGAAAGTACAAAAAGCAAGCGCAGGTGTGATGATCTCTGCCTCTCACAATCCTGCACAAGACAATGGGATCAAGTTCTTCGGAAATGATGGCTTTAAATTAGTCGATGAACAAGAAGCTGAAATTGAAGCATTGCTTGATGCGCCGGAAGATACACTTCCTCGACCTTCTGCCGATGGCTTAGGAACGGTGGATGAGTTCCCAGAAGGGTTATTGAAATACTCTCAATTTCTACGTCAAACGATTCCTGACGATTTAGAAGGGATCACGGTTTGTGTCGATGCAGCAAATGGCGCAACAGCTACAAGCGTTAATCGTTTGTTTGCCGATCTAGAAACAGAATTCTTCACAATGGGAACTTCCCCAGATGGGTTGAACATCAATGATGGTGTTGGTTCGACTCACCCCGAAACATTAGCCGAATTCGTCGTTGAAAAAGGGGCCGATGCTGGTCTTGCATTTGATGGAGATGGCGATCGGGTCATCGCAGTTGATGAACTAGGAAATATCGTTGATGGCGATAAGATCATGTATATCTGTGCAAAATATTTAGCAGAACAAAAACGCTTGAACCAAGGAACGATCGTTACAACAGTCATGAGCAATTTAGGGTTCCACAAAGCAGTGGAAGCAATTGGTCTGAAAGATGTGATCACACAAGTCGGTGACCGTTATGTCGTAGAAGAAATGCGTAAAAACGATTATAATTTCGGTGGCGAGCAATCAGGGCATATGATTTTCTTGGATTTCAATACGACAGGTGACGGTTTACTATCAGGAATTCAACTATTGAATATCATGAAACAAACGGGCAAGAAACTGTCGGAATTAGCAGGAGAGGTAACGATCTATCCACAAAAACTTGTCAACATTCGAGTGACAGATAAAAATGGTGCGATGGATGTTCCAGCTATCCGTAAAATCGTGGAAGAGACAGAAGCAGAAATGAACGGCGAAGGCCGTATCTTGGTTCGTCCTTCAGGAACAGAACCATTGCTTCGGGTGATGGCAGAAGCACCAACCATTGAAAAAGTCGATTACTATGTTGAAAAAATCGCAGCGGTCGTTCGAGAAGAAATCGGTGCGGAATAAATGAAGAAGTAAGACGATCAAAGATATTCTTTGTTCGTCTTTTTTGTCTACTTACCAGCAAGAAGTCAACTTGCGAACTAGAGAAACTTGTCAACGAATTTGTCGACAACGCTTAAAAGGGAACACGCCGTGGGCAAGCCTTGCGAAGTATAGTTGCTTTTAAAAGTCTTTTCGGATTTGTTGGGCAGAAAACAAGAAAAAAGAACCCCTATGAACGATCGAGTCATCGAACGAGGAGTTCTTTTTATTAAACAGAAGATAACCAATTCGGTTTCAGTTTTTTTAAAAACTATTCAACGGTAACGGATTTTGCTAAGTTTCTTGGTTTATCAACATCGAATCCGCGTTGTAAAGTGGCGAAGTAAGCCAGCAGCTGTGTTGGAACGACTGCCACTAAGCTGGTTACCAATGGATGAACATTTGGCAAAATGATTTGATCAGTCGCTTTTGCTAACTCTTGACTAACGATCACAAGGGTGTGAGCCCCACGAGATTCGACTTCTTTCAAATTGCCTCGCGTATGAGAGCCAGTCACTTCTTCCGTGATCACACCGATCACTGGTGTACCTTCTTCGATCAACGCGATGGTGCCGTGTTTTAATTCACCAGCCGCAAAGCCTTCCGCTTGGATATAAGAAATTTCTTTTAATTTCAATGCCGCTTCCATTGATACATAGTAATCATTCCCACGACCAATGTAAAATGCATTACGGGTTTCGGAAAGAAAATCTTCAGCAAATTGACTGATAACAGCTTTTTCATCCACTAAAGCCTCCATTGCAGAAGCAACGATGCTTAGTTCATGGAACACGTCAAAATCCAATGCTTCAGGGACAGCTTTTTCATCACCAATGGCTTTTGCTAATAAGGTCATGACAGCGATCTGTCCGGTATATGCTTTTGTAGAGGCAACGGCGATTTCTGGACCAGCATGAAGCAATAAGGTATGGTTCGCTTCTCGAGAAAGAGTAGAACCAGCAACATTGGTAATCGTCAGACTAGGAAGACCTAACTGGTTGATCGTCACTAATACTTGACGGCTATCTGCCGTTTCACCACTTTGTGATAAGAACAAGAAGAAGGGTTTTGCTGACAACAATGGCATGTTGTAGCCAAACTCACTAGATAAGTGAACCTCAACAGGGATCTGTGTTAGCTTTTCTAAAATGGATTTTGCTGCCCAACCAGCATGATTACTGGTACCACATGCGATGATGTAGATTCGATCGCTCGCTAAAAGTTCGTTTTTTAACGCTGGATCGATTACTACTTCACCGGATTCTCCTTGATATTCTTGGATCAAGCGGCGCATCACGGTTGGTTGATCATCGATTTCTTTTAACATGTAGTAAGGGTACGTTCCTTTTTCGATGTCAGTCAGATCTAGTTGTGCTTCATAAGATTCACGGTACACAAGGTTTCCTTTTGGATCTTCGATTTCGATCGCATCGGCTGTTACGGTCACCATTTCGCCATCTTCGATCTCAACAAAATGAGTCGTTTGATCGAGCATTGCTAAGGCATCGCTGCAAATGACATTAAATCCATCTCCCAAACCGATCAATAAGGGACTTTTATTTTTAGCAACATAAATGGTTTCTGGATCTTTTTTTTCTACTAAAGCAAAGGCATAAGAGCCGCGAATCAAGGACAAAGCTTTTTTAAAGGCCGCTTTGGTCGTGCTGTTGTCTTGCTCTTTCAACACTTCAATCAAATGAACAACGATTTCGGTATCTGTTTGACCTTCAAACTGGTGGTTGCTTAAATATTCTTGATGAAGCTCTTCAAAGTTTTCGATCACACCATTATGAACCAAAACGAGTGCTTGGTTTGCCGAAGTGTGAGGATGAGCATTCATTTCTGATGGCTTGCCATGGGTCGCCCAACGGGTATGTCCGATACCGATCGTTCCTGTTACTTCAGAAGTCACTTTTTCTTCCAAGTTTTTGATTCTTCCTTGGGCTTTCACTAAATGATCCGAAGTCCGATCAGCGACATAAAGGCCTGCTGAGTCATAGCCCCGATACTCTAAGCGTTCCAATCCGTTTAAAATAATTCGTTCTGCATTTGATTTTCCTACGATTCCTACAATTCCACACATAATGATAATCCTACTTTCAAAAAATTTAGTTTGGCATTATGTATTTCTATCTGCGCAGCAAGTCTTTGTCATCATCTTACGATGAGATTTGTTCTTGCCTGTAGAGTGCAGTCCCTAGAGTCATCCGCCGAATGTTTCGATAAACTCTTTCCTCGTCATCTGTTTCCAGATCAGGCGCTATCCATATTGGTCTATCTATCCTCCTTGTGAAATATTTTATAGAAATACAAGCAATATCATAATATTTATTCCTGTTTCTGTCAACTGTAAGTTATATGAAAATAATTGGTATAGTTATTGGTAAGGTTGATTTGAACCAGTCTAAAGGGAATCAAAATAGCTGACATAGCTTTGTCGAATAAGATTCCCAAGAAATTTCCTCATAAAGCTATGCTTTTTTTTTTAAGTTCGCTACAATAAAAAAGTAAGAAAGTGAGGGAATGAAATGCCAGAATTTGTAAATTGTATGACTTTTTCAGAGCTAAAGAAAATAGTAGCTGCGATAGAAAAAGATCCTAATGTCACAGATGAAACAAAGGTCATGTTGGATACGGGCTGGGACAGCTTGCAAGAAATTTTACCCGGATCAGTCACCGTGGAAACCGCGCAAACATTCAAAGTCCAGGATGAACTAACAAAGGAATTTTTTGGCGGCTACGTCTTAGCTGAAAAAAGCGAGAAATTTGATGCGGTTGGTGACGAAGAAGCAGTGATCGTCATCAAAAATCTATACTAAATTATGGGAAAGGCGAAAAGTTAGGTGGGAAAATGAATAAAAGAAGATGGATCGCAGCGGCGATCGCAGCAGGGTTATTTATCTGCTCGGGGGTTTTTTCAGTAATCACAAATCGTCCAGAGCAAGAGGAAACTCAAACGCTGCAAGGTTTAAATGCTTTGTTCTACGGAAGTAATGCGATCGAAGAGACAACGTTAGTTGCCGGAGATCAAGACAATCGCATTGTTCGCTTATCTTTAGAAGGAACGATCGCCAGCAGCTCCAGTGGCGGCTTATTCACAACAGAATCTTATGATCATCAGCGATTTTTAGAAGAACTACGGATGATCCAAGAAGATCCAACTATTGGGGGCATCTTGATGGAAGTCAATACCCCAGGAGGCGGCGTCTATGAAAGTGCCGAGATTGCTCGTGAATTAGCAAAAATCAAAGAGTTAGGGATTCCGATGTATGTCAGTATGAAAAACATGGCAGCCAGTGGCGGTTATTATATTTCGGCAGGTGCTGATAAAATTTTCGCAACGGATGAAACGATTACCGGTTCGATCGGAGTGATCATGTCGGGGCTCAACTATGCCGGCTTATTCGAAAAGCTAGGGATCGAAGACAATACGTATAAAAGTGGTGCACTAAAAGATGTAGGTTCAGCAACGAGAGAGCCAACAGAAGCCGATAAAGAAGTCTTGCAGACCTATGTCGACAATGCTTATGGTCGGTTCGTTAAAATTGTGGCTGAAGGACGCGGCATGACAGAAGAAGCCGTTAGAAAGATCGCTGATGGCCGCATCTATGATGGTCAGCAAGCGGTGTCTGTTGGCTTAGTGGATGAAATCGGTTTTCCTGAAGATACATTAGCAGCAATGCAAGCAGATCTAGGCTTGGAAGATGCAGAGATTTTCAGCTATGACGTTTCATCTACTGGATTTGCTTCTACTTGGTTAGGTTCAAGTTTAGCCGAACTGCAAGGACTAAAAGAATCAAATACAGAACGAGTGATCCAATTGATGGAAAGCTTAGGAACAAGCGATGCCCCTAAACCTCTTTATTATTATGGAGGTGAATAACTATGACAGATAAAAACAAGTATTCCACTGGCACATCGTCAACGGATGACAGTCACACAAGTACAACAATCGATCAAAGGGAACAGCGCGAAACCTCCACACCGTCAACCGGTCATACGGATGTGCGAACTGAAGCGCAGGTTTCAGAAACAGCCGAACCAGTAAACGCCAGCAAAGCGATGAAGAACGCACAAGTAAACCATCCCGATGATTTTTATCAACAAGTCTTGACGTCTTTTCAAGAAGAAGAGTATAACCAAAGTGAGATCGAAGAAAGACAAAAAGCGTGGCAGCATTTTGAAGAACCTGAAAAACAGACCGAAGACAAACGGTTCTTTAATGACTTTCCTAGCTACTTTTTTGCCGGTTTTTGGATTCGTTTGTTTGCTTTTTTAGTGGATCTTCTAGTGATCCGGGCAATCACGCAAATAACGATTGGCAGTATCTATAATCTAGCGAATCTAACGGCAACCAATCAGCGGTTTGGTCTTTACAACATCTGTGCCTTAGCGATCTATCTGGGCTATTTTGTTCTGATGACGAAGCTGAATCATGGCCAAACAATTGGGAAAATGCTCTTTGGCATCCGAGTTATTTCTTTTGTAGAAGAAGAACTCAGTTGGCAAACGGTCTTGATTCGCGAACTTTGCGGGCGCTATGTGCTGCAATTCAATGTTTTCTTTTATCTCGGTTATTTACCAATCGTCTTTAATAAAAATAAGCAGCAGGCTGCGGATTATTTTGCAGAAACAAGTGTGGTAACCATCAATTTGATCAAGGCCTTTAATAAACAGGTGGATGCCAATCACGTAATGATTGGTGCACAAAACTAACTAGCAGATCAAGCAATTAGTAAAGGAGGGATCGTGAATGGGTGAGACGATTGATTTCCCAGGACCAAATGAGCGGCTTCGTCTGGCGGCAGAAAAAGCCTACCAGTCAAAAGAGTTTTTGCAGGCTTATCGTTTGTACAATGAACTTTATCAAAAAAACGCCAGTTTTGAGATCAATCAATGGCTCGTGGAATGCTTGCAACAGCTGAATGATTTTGCCAAAGCGTTAGATCTTGCGGAAGACTATCTAGATGATTATTTGAAACAAACTGATGGTTTTTTACAAATTGGTCATCTGCTGATCTTGGATGGTCAATACTTAAAAACTCGGCGCTGGCTTACATTAGGTCAGAAAACAAAAATTCCAAAACGCTATCAGGAACAGTTGGCTAGTGAACTAGCTAAAGTAGAAGAAGTACAACAAATTTTAGGATTGGAAGATTTTCATGGGAAACGCAAGCATTTACGCGCATTAGATGAAGCCAATCAACCGGTGAGTGCAACAGAGTGGCACGTTTTTACCCAAGCAATTACCAAATCACAATTTATCTCGCTGATGCATGACACGTTGGCTTCCATCAAAAATCCGTATTTGCTACCTAAATTAGTGGATGAGCTCGTGCGTCTTGAAGTGGACGAACCTTTTGACCTAATCGATTACCTTGGGAATATGCAGCAAATCGTTCCGAAAGAATTGAAACTTTTACAGGAGGATGACGCTGTTAAAGCGATCCATAAAGCGATCGAAGAAACGATCGCCCAAGAGGACCCGATTTTAGCGGAAAGTGTCTCAGCAGAAATCGATGATCATTTAGCGATAAGTTACCCGTTTTTACCGGCAAAAGAAGAGGCAAACGCATGGGTGGCAAGCTACATTGAAGATTATCGCGGGTTATTTGAAGAAAAAGAACAGCCAAAAGCAGACAATGAAATAGAAGAACGCAAACGACACTTGCGCAATATCCTACGTTTGAGCATTCGCTGAAAGAAAAATTCGCAACTTTCATGGTAAAATGTTTACAATTAAACAACGTTAGTGTACTATTTAAAGGTATGCATGAAGCTATTTCATATGTAAATCAATTAATATTCGGAGGGAAATAAATGACTGCAAAATGGGAAAAAACAGGCACCAATGATGGTGTTTTGACATTTACGATCGCTCAAGCGGAAATCCAAAAAGGCTTGACGACTGCATTCAATAAAGTGAAAGGCAATCTTAACGTACCTGGCTTCCGTAAAGGGAAAGTTTCACGCCAAGTATTTAACCGTATGTACGGCGAAGAAGCGTTGTATGAAGATGCATTGAACGCTGTTCTTCCAGAAGCTTATGAAGCTGCTGTAAAAGAAGCAGGGATCGATCCTGTTTCGCAACCAAAAATCGACGTTGACAGCATGGAAAAAGGTCAAGACTGGGTAATCAAAGCAGAAGTTACTGTAAAACCTGAAGTAAAACTTGGTGATTACAAAGATTTAACTGTTGAAAAACAAGACCGTGAAGTAACAGAAGAAGACGTTGATGCACGCATCAAACGCGAACAAGAAGCACAAGCTGAATTAGTTATCAAAGAAGACGAAGCAGCTGAAAATGGCGACACAGTCGTTATCGACTTTGAAGGCTTCTTAGGAGAAGAAACATTTGAAGGCGGCAAAGGTGAAAACTACTCACTTGAACTTGGCTCAAACTCATTCATCCCTGGTTTTGAAGAACAATTAGTAGGAACAAAAGCTGGCGATAGCAAAGACGTTACCGTGACTTTCCCAGAAGATTATCAAGCAGAAGATTTAGCTGGTAAAGAAGCAGTCTTCAAAGTAACGGTTCACGAAGTAAAAGCAAAAGAACTTCCTGAATTAGATGATGAATTCGCAAAAGACGTTGATGACAGCGTTGAATCATTAGCGGAATTAAAAGAAAAATATCGTGCTGAATTGACTGAAACAAAAGAAAAAGCAGCAGAAGATGCAAAAGATGAAGCTGCGATCCGTCAAGCAGTTGAAAACGCAGAAATCGTTGAATTACCACATTCAATGGTACATGATGAAGTACACCGTTCAATGGATGAGTTCTTGAACAATATGCAACGTCAAGGAATCTCACCTGAAATGTATTATCAATTAACTGGTTCAACTGAAGCAGATCTTCACACACAATTTGAAGGCGAAGCAGAAACACGCGTGAAAACAAACCTTGTCATTGAAGCAATCGCTAAAGAAGAAGGTTTGGAAGCAACAGAAGAAGATATCGAAAAAGAAATCAAAGAACTTTCTGAAGCTTACAATATGCCAGTGGATCAAATCAAACGCGTCTTAACAGAAGACATGTTGAAACACGATATTACAATGAAAAAAGCAGTTGAACTTGTAACAGGCACTGCAAAAGAAGCGTAGTCAAAACTCTTAAAAACGGCGAACATCTAGTGGTGTTGGCCGTTTTTTCATGGGAGTAAATAGGGGATATCTCGGAATTACTAACAAATGATAAGAAAACGTTAGGCAAAGTAAAAATGACTTTTTCTTTCAAAAAAGTTATGATATGATTGTTTAAGACTGCAAAGTTAGTAAACCAAATTCCACTCCTTTAAATAGGTTGGAAAATTTTCAAGGGGTGAACAGTATGTACGATAATACAAACGGTAATGAAGCTGTTCGTTGTTCTTTTTGCGGAAAAACGCAAGAAGAGGTGAAAAAGATCGTTGCAGGGCCTGGGGTCTATATCTGTAATGAGTGCATTGATTTGTGCAAAGAAATCATTGATGAAGAGTTTTACGAAGAAGCAGTTCGGGAGTTTACCGAAGTGCCGAAACCGCAAGAACTATTGAATGTCCTCAATGAATATGTGATTGGACAAGATCGTGCCAAACGAACATTGGCTGTAGCGGTTTATAATCACTATAAACGCGTCAATGTAGAAACGACAGCTGAAGATGTGGAGTTACAGAAAAGCAATATTTGCTTGATCGGGCCAACAGGTTCAGGTAAAACATTTTTGGCACAAACGCTAGCACGTTCACTGAATGTGCCTTTTGCAATCGCTGATGCAACCAGTTTAACAGAAGCCGGCTATGTCGGTGAAGATGTGGAAAATATTCTTTTGAAGCTTTTACAAGCTGCTGATTATAATGTAGAAATGGCTGAAAAAGGGATTATCTATATTGATGAGATCGATAAAATCGCCCGTAAGAGTGAAAATGTATCGATTACTCGTGATGTCTCAGGTGAAGGTGTTCAGCAAGCTTTGCTGAAAATCCTAGAAGGAACCACTGCTAGTGTGCCGCCTCAAGGGGGACGGAAACATCCGCATCAAGAGATGATCCAAATCGATACGACCAATATTCTCTTTATCGTTGGTGGGGCGTTTGACGGGATCGAAACAATTGTTAAAAACCGCTTAGGTGAAAAAACCATTGGGTTTGGTACAAACAACAAACGTCTTGAAGAAGGCGAGAGCGTGATGCAACAGATCATTCCTGAAGATTTGCTTAAATTCGGTTTGATCCCTGAATTTATCGGCCGTTTGCCAGTGATGGCTGCTTTAGAGAAATTGACGGTAGATGATTTAGTGCATATTTTGACTGAACCAAAAAATGCACTTGTCAAACAATATCAAAAATTGATGGCATTAGATGACACAGAACTCGAATTTGAGCCAGAGGCTTTACGTGCGATTGCTGCGCAAGCAATTGAGCGAAACACCGGTGCTCGTGGATTACGTTCGATCATCGAAAATATCATGATGGAAGTCATGTTCAATGTTCCTTCTGATGAGTCGATTCAAAAAGTCACTATTACGGAAGAAGCTGCGAAAGGACTTGGCGAACCAAAAATCATTTACAATGAAGAGACAAAAAAAGCAGTCTAATCGAGACCAAGTCGGATAGTTTCATTGCTATCCGGCTTTCTTTTTGAAAAAAATGAAAAGGAGCGATCCAATGAAAGTACATGAAGCTGAGATCGTCATTAGTGCTGTTTCACCAGCACAATACCCAGATACACCCTTACCGGAGATTGCCTTAGCAGGGCGCTCCAATGTCGGTAAATCTTCCTTTATCAATACATTGATTAACCGTAAAAACTTAGCCCGAACCTCGTCAAAACCGGGGAAAACCCAAACATTGAATTTTTATTTGATTGAAAATACGCTGCATTTTGTCGATGTCCCTGGCTATGGCTATGCAAAAGTATCAAAAACCGAGCGAGCAAAATGGGGAAAAATGATTGAAACGTACCTCGAACAAAGAGAGCAGCTGCGAGCAGTAGTATCTTTGGTAGATTTGCGCCATGCACCTTCCCAAGAAGATGTTCAAATGTATGAATTTTTAAAGTATTATGAGATCCCTGTGATCGTTGTTGCCACCAAAGCAGACAAAATCCCTCGTGGGAAATGGAATAAGCATGAAAGTATGATCAAAAAAGCGTTGTCCTTTGATCCAGCTGATACGTTCATTCTTTTTTCTTCCATTACCAAACAAGGAAAAGAAGAAGCATGGAAAGCCATCGAAGCAGCAATCAAATAATTTTGAATAAAGAAACGAAGCGAGCAAGTCGCTCCCTTCGTTTTTTTGCTTTTTAAAAGTAAAAATTGGGGATTTAGGCTATTCTACGGAGCGTAGAGTGCCAAATTTGCCCAATCTCAGCGAAAATCTCCTTAATGTTTGTTAAACTTGTAACAAGGAGGTGTGGTCGAATGCATGAAACATTAAGTAAAAAATTAAAAGAGTATCGATCAAGACATAACTTAACCCAGAAGGAATTAGCTGCGAGGTTATTTGTTTCTGATAAGGCCATTTCAAAATGGGAACGAGGAAATGGGTTGCCAGACATCGAGACATTGGTTCGTCTCGCCGATTTATTAGGCACTCCAGTGGAAGAGCTATTAAAAGAAAAGAAAGAAACCTACTATTATGAATACAAAAGTGAACGGAGGGTTCTACGGCTTCCGTTAATGCACATTTTGATTCCCAATTTATTCTTATTACTGAATCAAGTGACGAGCGTTTGAGAGTTTTTTGTTCTGATGAAAGAGGTACCCACTGCGTCTGGCTGGTTCTGTCTTGGCGTTAAAGCCAAAGGGGTCATTGCTATGGGGCTTATCAGTTTGGGACTGCTATCGATCGGTGTTATGTCCTTTGGCGCGTTGGCAATCGGGACCATCAGCATCGGCGCGTTCGCTTTTGGTCATTTCTGTTTTGCCTTGCTCGTTGGTATAGGAAATATCGCCGTTGGATCGGTTGTTGTTGGAAATGTTGGTATCGGATTACTTGCATTAGGAAGTGTTGCTGTTGCATGGATTGGAGTTGCAAATTATGGTGTAGGGAGTTTTATGGCTGTTTTGCCATCGAGTGCAACGGCAAAGGATTTCAATCAAGCGATTCAGCAACTGCTAGCGACAGACATCCCGGATTTGATCAAAACCACTTTTTTTGAACCAATGATTCGCTTTACTCAATCCCCAATCGTGGTAGCTGGCTTTGTGGTCACGATCCTAGCAGGCGTCGTTTTCATTCTTTGTCTGGTGATTATCGGCTTGATTCGCTTACGGCAAAGTGTTTTATATGAAGAGTTGTAATGTGAGAAGGAGGATCAGATTCTAATTCTCCCAGATAAGTTGATTTGGTCGCTCATTTCTTAGCTAAAAAGGTAAAAAAGGCAAGGACCTCGCAGTCCTGTGCCTTTTTTGTTAGTCTGCTTTTTTTATATTATTTGCTTTTTTTTGCTCTTTTTCATCATCAGGTTCGTTTTTTAAGAAACGCTCAATGTCCTTTTCCTGCTTTTTATTGTCTTTGTCGTTATCGGGAAGAAAGGCAAAATCATCAAACATTTTATCTAGCGAGTCTTCTCGTTGGAATTTTAAGCCCATAAGGTTCACCTCCAAGCGCCTTTAGTTTACCACGAACGGTCGTAGATTTCACCAAAAAAAAGCGAAATAGTGTTCAATCGTTTCTCCCTTTACTATAATTAAAGAAAGGGGATAGAAAAGAGGGATAGCGATGATCAAAACTGAAAAAATTTACGGCTTTCTACAATCGACACAAATGGAAGCATCACAGTTGCGTTTGTTGATTGAAAATTGGTTCGCTTTGGTTCGTCTTAGCTATCAGCCGACGGAATACTATTACAATCAGCAAGAAAAGAAACCTTATGATTTTGATGAGGTCAGTCAACTGCTGCATAGCGACCCTGAAGAAATCAATACTGAATTGATTGTGACGGACGGCCAAAATGAGTCCAGTATCCATATCATTCAAGAGGCTGTTTTACAACGGCACCTGTTTACGAAAGACGTATTTTCCACACAGAAAACAGTGATTTTAAGTTACTTCGATGAAACGATGCAAAGAGATGGAATGTTTGGCTATTTGCGTTCATATGATGAGTACCTGATGCATAACGTCGAGCGAATCGAGAAAAGACAAAATTTTCAATCGATTGCTGAAATCAACGCGTTACCGAAGCGGAAAAATTTTGAACAAGAGATCGTTATTGATTGCAATCAATTTGCTGGGTACGATGTTTTTTACAATGGCTACACACTGACCTCTTGTTGGCGAATGTACTTTTCGGTATTCTATGCCCGTATTATTCCTCAGGTGATCATTACGGATGCGCAACAAGTCGAGCAGGTCCAAGTTAGAGATCAGGGAATCGTGATGGTGGAATTGTATCGCGATCCGTTTCAGTGGGATCACGAGTTGAATCTTTCATACCAGCGTTTGTTTCGCGATCAAACTGGGATCGATCAATTGACATGGGATAATGGCGTCGGTATTTTGAGGGAACCATATATTGAGTACGCCTTTGGCGACCAATTGATCCAAACCATCCAGTACCAAAATGATCGGCTGCAGCCGACGACTAAGCGTAACGCGACACATTTCGTCACTCGAAGCTTCGATTTGGTGAACGAAGAGTACCAGGAGCGACGGGTGAAAGGTTACTTGAATGCACAAGCGTATTTTCCTTGGATCGACCAAGATCGGTTGCGCATGATGGATTATATTGTATTAAAACCGGAATTGACTGTAGATGATGGGGTCGAGGCATATGCCTTTTATATTCGGAATCACCTCGAAATTGATTACTCAGAGGATCGCTTTAAAGACTACACAGCTTGCTTACAATTTTATTTACCAGAAACAGCCTTGAAGGAGCTGCCGATAGACGGATTGAAAGCAGCGATGCCGGATGTTCATTTTGGGTATTTGCACCGCACGCGCAAATATACGTGGGTCAATCTAAAAAAGAATGGCAAGAAACTTCGAGTGTATTTTATGAATACCCAAAAGCTAGTCGAACAGCAGCTCTTTACCAATCAAGAATGAAAAAGACCCGCAAGATCACGAGGATCTTGCGGGTCTTTTCAATTAGGCAGCTTGTTCAGGCGCTTTTTTCAACAAACCGAATACAACGCCAGAAACGATCGCACCGATTAAGATGAATAGCAAGAACAAAATTGGTTTAGATAATAATAGAACAACGAAGATCCCACCATGTGGTGCCATTAATTGGATATCAAAGGCACCGACAAGCGCACCAGTCAGTGCAGAACCAACGATAAAGCTTGGGATCGCCCGCAATGGATCTGCTGCTGCAAATGGGATCGCACCTTCTGTGACGAAGGATAGCCCCATGACGATGTTTGTTAAACCAGCTTCTTTTTGGTCTTTGGTGAATTTATTTTTGAACAATAACGTTGCGACAAAGATTGCCAATGGAGGAACCATTCCGCCCGCCATTACAGATGCCATCACGACGCTACCACCTTCAGCAACGGTCGTTGCCAATGTTGCAGTACCGAAAACATAAGCGGCTTTGTTGATTGGGCCACCTAGATCGGCTGCCATCATTGCTGCTAACAAAGCACCAAGTAAAGCGGCGTTGGTACCACTTAAGCCAGTCAAGAAGCTATTCAAACCGTCATTGATGGCTTTCATTGGCACGTTGATCAGTAACATCAAGAAGCCAGTGATCAATAGGCCGAAAACAGGGTAGAAAAGGATCGTTTTGATTCCTTCTAATGATTTTGGTAAACCTTTGAATAATGAACGCAAGAACTTGATGACATAACCAGCTAAGAAACCGCCAATCAATGCTCCTAAGAATCCAGCACCACCCGTATTTGCTAGGGCACCTGCTGCGAAACCGACGATCAATCCAGGTCGGTCACTGATACTTGAAGCGATGAAACCAGCTAAGACAGGTAACATAAAACCAAATGCCGCGCTACCGATTTGATTGAACCAAGAAGCGGCTTGGTTGTAGTTTCCTAATTGACTCAAGGCATCTTGAGGGACACCCATGAACTGGTCCACCATGAAGGAAATAGCGATCATGATTCCACCGGCAATAACAAATGGTAACATGTGAGAAACACCATTCATCAAATCTTTATAGATTCGTTGACCGACTGAACCATCAGCAGAAGCGTCCTCTTTATCAGAAGCTTGGCCACTACCGTGAAAAACAGGAGCAGTTCCGCTCAATGCTTCATTGATTAATTGCTCGGTTTTACGGATACCATCGCTCACAGGACGGTTTACTAAATGTTTGCCGTCAAAGCGATCCATTTCAACTTTTTTATCGGCAGCTACGATCACACCAGCAGCTCGGGCGATATCAGCTTCTGTTAAACGATTTTTGATTCCTTCTGAACCATTTGTTTCGACTTTGATGTCAACACCAAGTTCTTTGGCTTTCTTTTTCAAAGCATCTTCTGCCATGTAGGTGTGGGCGATCCCTGTCGGGCAAGCTGTAACTGCGACGATATAGGGACGTTCGCTAGCAGGTGCTGCTTCTTGGTTTGCCGCTTCTTCTGCTAAAGCATCGGCTTCTTGCTGTGCCTCAGCTTCTGAGAAAAGTTGTTGTACTTGATCAGCAGTTGTCGCTGTTTTTAGTTTAGCAACGAAATCTGGATCGATCAATAAGCGAGATAGAGCTGCTAACGCTTGTAAATGAGTATCATTTGCTCCTTCTGGTGCTGCGATCATAAAGAAGAGGTACGTTGGTTGTCCATCTAACGCCTCATAGTCGACACCCGCATTACTCTTTGCGAATAAAACCGTCGCTTCTTTGACTGCACTGTTTTTGGCATGGGGCATTGCGATGCCGTCACCTAACCCTGTTGAGGTTTGGGCTTCTCGGGCAAGAATTCCTTCTTTGTAGATTTCGACATCTGAAATCCGTCCGACAGCATATAATTTTGCTACCATTTGATCAATGGCACCTTTTTTGTCTGTTGCTTGCAAGTCCATGATCATGGCATCTTTCAGCATCAACTCATTGATTTTCATTTTTTCCATCCTCCTATAGATTCACTTGTTCAATAATGACTTCCGGTAGTAATTCTTCGATAAATGACGCCTCAGCTAAATCATCTGAGAACGCAGTGGCACTGCCACAAGCGACCCCCCATTTGAATGCTTCAACCACATCTTTGGTCTTTGCGTAACGCCCAATGAATCCAGCAATCATGGAATCTCCAGCGCCAACTGAATTTTTCAAAGGTCGTTTCAACACATTGGAGCGATAGATCTCATTGCCAGTAAAGAGCAGGGCACCATCACCACCTAGAGAGACGATGACATTTTTAGCGCCATCCTTTAGCATTCTTTGGCCATAAGGCAAAATATCTTCGATTGTTGAAAAAGAAGTTTCATAAAGTTCCGCTAATTCATGATTATTTGGTTTGATCAGCAAAGGCTGATCGGATAAGGCATCAAATAGTTCCGCACCAGTCGTATCAATGACAAATTCTGCACCAGCTTCTTTAACGATTTTGATCAATTCTTTATAAAAGTCGGCTGGAAGACCAGCTGGTTTACTTCCTGATAGGATGACGATGTCTTCGGCAGAAAGAGCGGCTAATTGGTGTTTTAATTCAGCGATTTCTTGCTCTTGAATGACTGGACCAAGGCCGTTGATTTCTGTTTCTTCGCCGGATTTTAATTTGATATTGATCCGGGTATCGGCAGCGACTTGCGTAAAATTGCTGTTGATTTCCTCTTTGGTCAGCCACTCTTCAATAAAACGACCAGTAAATCCGCCAACAAAACCAAGGGTAGTCGAGGAGATGCCAATTCGCTTCAAAATCCGTGAGACATTGATTCCTTTGCCACCAGGTAGTTTAAAGTCTTGTTTCATTCGATTAAGGGTACCGATCTCCAAATGATCGACGTGGACGATAAAGTCGATCGATGGATTGAGTGTTACTGTGTAAATCATTGTATTACCTCCATAATGGTTGTTTTTGCTCTGAATTTCGCTAAATAGTTTTTTGGGCAATAATCGGTGATGATCGTTGCACCTTCAATAAAAGCAACTTGAGCAAAAGTTGTTTGCTGAAACTTGGAATGGTCTAGCAAGACATAGGCTTGTTGACTGTGCTCTAGTGCAATCTGCTTGATCAGGGCTTCTTCAGGATCGGGTGTGGTGAAACCAGCTTCCGAATGAGCACCGTTCATGCCCATAAAACAGCGGTTAAAGCGCAATTTACGCAACTGTTCACCGGCATTGATTCCTAAAACAGCGTTCGTAGCTATCTTAATGGTTCCCCCTAAAATCATGGTGTCGATCCCGTGATCAATCAGTAGGGAAGCGTGCTTGACGGAGTTCGTGACAACTTTCAGCGCTGTGATGGACGATAAGAAAGGAATCATTTCAAGGGTCGTTGTTCCTGCGTCTAGATAAATGACTTCACCATTTTTGATCGTTTGTGCGGCTGCGCGAGCAATTTTTTGTTTTTCTGTTTGAAATTTCGCTTTTTTTTCAGACATGTTGGGTTCAAAACCTAATTGCTGGCTTTTTTTGGCCCCGCCGTGAATTCTAACTAGAAACCCTTTATCTTCCAGTTCTTGGAGATCTCTGCGGATTGTTGACTCTGAAGCATCCAGCAGTTGGATCAGTTCACTGACTTTGACGATTTCCTCTTGCTCTAATCGTGCCAAAATCGCTTGATGCCGCTCCTCTGTAAGCATTTACATCACCTCTTCACCTGCCATAGTAACATATGATTCATTCAAAATCAATCATAAACAGTAAAAAACATTCATGATGAAAGCGTGAATAATAGAAATCGGTCACAAACGGTCATGCTAACCTTCATTTTCCTGAGATTGCTGTCCTTATATTTGACAATTTTTACTATTATTTGGCTTAATTGAATTAAGGGGGGATAAATAAATGAATAACAAAGTCATTTTACAAGGGTTCGAATGGGACCTGCCGGCAGATAGCCAACACTGGAACAAATTGAAAGAAATGAGTAAAGAAATCAAAGAGTATGGATTTACCGCAATTTGGCTGCCGCCTGCCTATAAAGGGACAGCTGGGTCCGAAGACGTTGGGTATGGTGTCTATGATTATTATGATCTAGGCGAATTCGATCAAAAGGGGTCGGTGCCAACAAAATATGGAACCAAGGATGAGTATTTGGAAGCCATCAAAGCACTACAAGAACAAGGAGTTGAGGTTTATGCCGATATCGTCTTTAATCACTTGATCGGCGCCGATGAAAAGGAGGTCGTTCCGGCGGTTAAATACAATACCGAAAACCGCAATGAACCGATCAGTGATGAAGAAGAGATCGAAGCTTGGACTAAATTCACTTTCCCAGGACGTAAAGGAACTTACAATGACTATGTCTGGACCTGGCATAATTTTTCTGGTGTCGATTATGATGATCGCAATAAAGACCACGGGATTTTTAACTTCGCTGATAAGGGCTGGGAAAACCAAGTGGATGATGAAATGGGTAATTACGACTATTTAATGGGTTGTGATCTGGACATGGAAAATCCTGAAACGGTGGAACAGCTCAATAAATGGGGGCAATGGTACCAAGAGCTGACTGGTGTTGATGGCTATCGCTTAGATGCGGTAAAACACATTGAGTTCAACTATTACGCAGATTGGATCTTGAATCGTCGGGAAGAAAAAGGCAAACCACTATTTGTTGTCGGAGAATATTGGTCAGGGGATCTGCCAAAATTAGAAGAGTATTTAGATTCTTCAGGAAATCTGATTTATTTATTCGATGTGCCTTTGCACTATAATTTATATGAAGCATCTCACTCGAATGGCGAATATGATATGAGTCAAATTTTTGCCGGTACACTGACTGCCGCGCGCGAAGATTATGCCGTGACTTTTGTAGACAATCATGATACGCAAGTCGGACAAAGTTTACAATCTTGGATAGACGGATGGTTTAAAGTCCATGCTTATTCATTGATCCTTTTACGAAAAGCGGGTGTACCGGTTGTTTTCTGGGGTGACTTATTCGGAATCCCAGCGCAAGAAATCGCTCCTGTTGGTGATGCTTTGATCCATATGTTAAAACTTCGAGAGAAGCTTGCATTTGGGAATCAAGTCGATTATTTCGATGATCCTAATTGTATTGGCTGGGTATTAACTGGCGATTATGAACATGAGCTTTCTGGATTGGCGGTCGTGATGACCAATGCTCAAGGTGCGGAAAAAGAAATGACCATCAGCGCGATCCATGGTGGAGAGACCTTCGTGGATATATTGAGAAATAATGAAGCGAAAGTTGTTTTAGATGATACCGGAAAAGGTGTTTTCCCGGTCAATGATGGGCAAGTGTCAATCTATGTGAATGAAAAGCTAGTAGAGAAATACTTTAGCTGATCTCTTTCAATAGTCATAATAAGAGGCTGGTAAGTTTACAGCCTTTTTATTATGTAAACAAACAACGGACTGACTTTTTTCTTTCGAAACTGATGGCATCGTGAGTACTAAAATCAAAGCGCTTTTAATTAAAAGTTTTCAAAGCGTTCGGTTTTCCCCATTCACGGATAATGCTATAATTGAGAAGATTGAGAAAGAAAGGATGTTTAAAAGCATGTCATCCAAAAGTGAATTACTTAAACGCATGAATCCACGGCAAAAAGAAGCCGTTATGCATACGGAAGGGCCGTTGCTGCTGATGGCAGGGGCAGGAAGCGGGAAGACCCGTGTCCTAACCCACCGAATCGCCTATTTAATAGAAGAAAAAAATGTAAATCCATGGAATATTTTAGCCATCACATTTACGAATAAAGCGGCACGTGAAATGAAAGAACGGGTCAGTCAACTATTAGGATCGGGTGGTGAAGACGTTTGGGTTTCAACCTTCCACTCGATGTGTGTCAGAATTTTGCGCAGGGATGTTGATCGAATCGGGTATTCGAAGAATTTTACTATCATTGATTCTTCTGAGCAAAATACGCTGATGAAACGAGTATTAAAAGAATTGAATATCGATCCCAAAAAATATGATCCTCGTTCTATTTTGGGAACGATCTCTCATGCAAAGAATGAGCTGTTGACACCTGAAGCTTACCAAGCCATGGAAGGTAGTCTCTTTGAGCAAATCGTAGGTCGTTGTTATGAAAAATATCAAAAAGAGCTGCGTAATAATCAATGCATGGACTTCGATGATTTAATCATGAATACGATCCGCCTCTTCCAAGACAATGAAGATGCGCTGCAATTTTATCAACGGAAATTCCACTATATCCATGTCGATGAATACCAAGATACCAACCATGCCCAATACACGCTAGTCAATTTATTGGCCGCTCGTTTTCGAAATCTTTGTGTCGTTGGGGATGCGGACCAAAGTATTTACGGTTGGCGTGGCGCCAACATGCAAAATATTTTAGACTTTGAAAAAGACTATCCGGATGCCGCAACGATATTGTTAGAGCAAAACTATCGTTCAACGCAAACGATTTTAAATGCGGCAAACCAAGTAATCAAAAATAACCGCAACCGCCCAGACAAAAATCTGTGGACAGAAAATCGTGATGGGGAAAAAATCACTTATTATCGCGGGGATAGTGAACGAGATGAGGCGCGATTTATCGTCAGTGAAATGCAGAAACAAATTGCAGAAAAGAACCGTAAATTCGGTGATTTTGCGATTTTGTATCGGACCAACGCCCAGTCACGGATCATTGAAGAAATGCTTTTAAAAGCCAACGTTCCTTATACGATGGTCGGCGGCAGAAAGTTCTATGACCGCAAAGAAATCCGTGATATTTTGGCTTATTTATCGGCGATCGCCAATCCTCGTGATTCCATCAGCTTGGAACGAATCATCAATGTACCAAAACGTGGGATCGGTGCGATATCCGTCGAAAAACTACGAGATTTTGCGAATCTTCATGAGTGGTCATTGCTAGAAGCAGCCATGAACGTCGAGTTGGCGAATATTTCTGGAAAGGCCGGCAAAGAATTAGGAAGCTTTGGGATGATGATGGATGGCTTCGCCCAAATGGTTCCTTACCTCTCAGTAACTGAACTGACGAAAGAAATATTAGAAAAGACGGGTTATCGTCAAGAGTTAGTCAACCAGAATAATTTAGAAGCACAAGCTAGACTTGAAAACCTGGAAGAATTTTTATCGGTTACCCAAGAATTCGATAAACGATTTGAGGCGCAAAACGAAGACGATGCAGATGCACCAGATGAGAAGTTGAGTGTTTTCTTAAATGACTTAGCTTTATTGTCAGACGTCGATAGTTATGAAGAAGAAAGTAGTCAAGTGACGTTGATGACCTTGCATGCTGCAAAAGGACTGGAGTTTCCAGTGGTATTCTTGATTGGTTTGGAAGAAAATATCTTCCCGCTTTCTCGGGCTTTAATGGAAGAAAGCGAACTCGAAGAAGAACGGCGCCTTGCTTATGTGGGAATCACTCGTGCTGAGGAAGAGCTCTTTATGACCAACGCTTTTTCCAGAACATTATACGGTCGTACCCAATACAATCGTCCGTCACGGTTTATCGAGGAGATTGAACAAGATCTGCTGCAATCATTAGGCGAGCGTTCACAACCGAAAGCTGCTGCACCGTTTCAACCAAAAGTCTTTAAACCGAGCTATACACAGCCGCGTCAAACGACCGTCGCTTCTAAGCAACAGACCTCTGCAGCTGGTAATACATGGCAAGTAGGCGAGAAAGTTCAACATAAAAAATGGGGAATCGGTACGGTCGTTCGGACGACTGGCAGCGCGCAAGACATCGAATTAGATGTGGCGTTCCCACAACAAGGCGTCAAACGATTGTTGGCGGCCTTTGCGCCGATTGAAAAAGTTGAAAAATAAGGAGGATATTAGGATGGATGTCCCTTCAAAAGAAATCCAATCACGAGCAGAAGAGCTGCGTACGCAATTAAATCAGTACGCGTACGAATACTATGTAAAAGATCAACCTTCTGTTGAAGATTATCTCTATGATCAGCTGTATGCAGAACTGGTTGAAATTGAAACCAACTACCCGCAGCTAGTAACCGAAGACTCGCCCACCCAACGAGTAGGTGGCATCATTTTACCTGGCTTTGAAAAAGTCACCCATGATATCCCACTTTATAGTTTGAACGATGTGTTTGATAAAGAAGGAATCGTGGCTTTTGATGCCCGTGTTCAAAAAGCATTGGGGAAAGCGGTAGATTATGTCTGCGAGTTAAAAATCGATGGATTGTCTATCTCATTAAAATATGAAGAAGGGCGCTTTGTTCGGGGAGCAACTCGAGGGGATGGTACGGTAGGTGAAAACATTACAGAAAACCTAAAGACCGTCAAATCGATCCCACTAAAATTAAAAGAACCAATCTCGTTGGAAGTTCGTGGCGAATGCTATATGCCAAAGGCTTCGTTTTTGAAGTTGAATCAACAGCGAGAAGAAGAAGGGGTGGAAGTTTTCGCCAATCCGAGAAACGCAGCTGCTGGAAGCTTGCGACAATTAGACACACGGATCGCAGCCCAAAGAAACTTAAGCACCTTCTTGTACACACTGGCTGATTTTGGTCCGATTGAAGCCAATGATCAATTTTCGGCATTGAATGAATTAGATCAATTAGGCTTTCGTACAAATCACGAACGCAGAGTGTGCCACACCATCGATGAGGTGTGGGCATATATCGAAGAGTTTCATGACAAGCGCAGTGAGCTTCCTTACGAGATTGATGGTGTTGTCATCAAAGTCAATAATTTTAAAGATCAAGATGCGCTAGGCTTTACCGTAAAAGCACCCCGATGGGCGGCGGCATATAAATTTCCACCGGAAGAAGCGGAAACAGTGATCGAAACGATCGAATGGACCGTGGGACGAACGGGTGTTGTGACACCGACCGCTGTTATGACCCCTGTCCGGGTTGCCGGAACGACGGTCAGCCGCGCCAGTTTGCATAATGTAGATTTCATTAAAATGAAGGACATTCGCATTGGCGATTCGGTCATCATCTATAAGGCGGGGGACATTATTCCAGAGGTTGCGAAAGTCTTGGAAGAAAAACGCACGGAAACAAGTGAACCCTTTGAAGCGCCTACACATTGTCCCGAATGTGGGAGTGAGCTGATCCATTTAGATGAAGAAGTTGCCTTGCGTTGTATCAATCCGAAGTGTCCAGCGCAGATTAAAGAGGGCTTAAGCCACTTTGTTTCCCGAAATGCTATGAATATTGATGGTTTAGGGCCACGTGTTTTAGAGCAAATGTTCGATAAATCCTTAGTCAAAGATGTGGCCGACTTGTACTTTTTAACAGAAGAACAATTGCTGACCCTCGATAAAATCAAAGAGAAATCAGCTAATAACCTTTTGCGTGCCATCCATCAAAGCAAAGAAAATTCAGTTGAGCGCTTGATTTTCGGGCTAGGCATCCGTCATGTTGGTGCCAAAGCGGCTCGGATTTTAGCGGAACATTTTGGTGACCTTCGGACCCTTAGCAAAGCCAAAGAAGAAGAGATCATTTCGTTGGAAACCATTGGTGCTACAATTGCAGAAAGTGTCGTTACGTATTTTGACAATCAAGAAGTTCACGACCTTTTAGATGAACTTGAAAAAGCGGGTGTTAACTTTGCTTATCTAGGGCTGAGAACGGATCAATTGGAAGAAGTGGAGTCGCCATTTAAAGAGAAAACAGTCGTTTTGACAGGGAAATTGAGTCATTTCACCCGCGAAGAAGCCAAAGAAAGAATCGAAAACCTTGGTGGAAAAGTCACCGGAAGTGTGTCGAAAAAGACTGATATCGTTGTTGCCGGGGAAGAGGCTGGCAGTAAACTGACCAAAGCCCAGTCCCTAGGCGTTACCGTTTGGGATGAAGCTCAAATGGTGGCTGCGATCGAAGGCAGTCATTCGGCAGAACAATAACTGTTAAGTATTGTCACAGACGAGAAGCAGTTGTTTCTTCTTGTCTAATTGAAATCATTTCTTCCCTGCAATACGAGGAAAGAAATGATTTCTGCTTTTATTTGCAATTATATTTGATAATTTTCAAATTCTATTTCATGATTTGTTAAAAAAATGATACAATACATTGGAAAAACGTAAACGTAGATTACGGATACGAGAAAGAGGAGGATTTTATGGCGATCAGCGAAGAACAAGTCAAACACGTTGCCAAACTAGCAAAACTTTCATTCTCAGACGATGAATTACATGAGTTTACCTCTCAGCTAGGAAAAATTATTGATATGGTAGAAACACTTGAAGAAGTGGATACTACAGGAGTACCCTTTACATCGAATGTCGCAGAAACGATCAATGTGATGCGTGAAGATGTAACGACAGGTGGCTGGGACCGTGATGAATTAATGAAAAATGTTCCAGAATCCGAAGAAGGCTTTATTAAAGTGCCTGCAATCATTGACAATGGGGAGGCGGGTGCCTAATGACTGAACTATATAATAAAAGCTTAGAAGAATTGCATAGCTTATTAGTGTCAAAGGAAATTACTGCGACAGATCTAACGAGGGAAACCTTTGCTCGCATTAAAGAAACAGAGCCAAAAGTCGATGCGTTTCTTGCATTGAACGAAGAAAAAGCCCATGCGTTAGCGCAAGCTATCGATCAAAAAGGTATCACTGAAAGCAATGTGTTGGCAGGGATTCCCATTGGGATCAAAGATAACATTGTTACCAAAGATCTACGCACAACAGCGGCTTCAAAAATTTTAGGCAACTTTGACCCAATCTACGATGCAACCGTCATGGACAAAGTTTACCAAGCAGACATGATTCCAGTAGGTAAGTTAAACATGGATGAATTTGCGATGGGGGCGAGTACGGAAACGTCGTTCTTTAAGAAAACAAAAAACGCTTGGGACGAGACAAAAGTACCTGGTGGTTCATCAGGTGGCTCGGCGGCTGCCGTTGCAGCGGGACAAATCCCCTTATCATTAGGTAGCGATACGGGTGGTTCGATTCGCCAACCAGCAGCTTTCAATGGAATCGTCGGGTTGAAGCCAACATACGGACGGGTTTCTCGTTTTGGTTTGATCGCGTTTGCATCTTCGTTAGATCAAATTGGTCCAATGACCCGTGGTGTGAAAGACAATGCCATCGCATTAAATGCCATCAGTGGGTTTGATGCAAAAGATAGTACGTCAGCCGGGGCAGCTGTTCCTGATTTTACAGCAGGTCTGACTGGTGATATCAAAGGCATGAAAGTTGCTTTGCCAAAAGAATACTTAGGCGAAGGAATTCAAGCGGGCGTCCGAGAAGCGATCTTAAAAGCTGCAGACACTTTCCGTGCGTTAGGAGCGACCGTGGAAGAAGTCAGCTTGCCACATTCAAAGTATGGGGTAGCTGTTTACTATATCATCGCTTCTTCAGAAGCAAGTTCTAATTTGCAACGTTTTGACGGCATCCGTTACGGTTTCCGTTCAGAAAATGTCAGCAATTTAGAAGATGTCTATGTTAATTCGCGCAGTGAAGGATTCGGGGAAGAAGTAAAACGTCGGATCATGTTAGGTACGTTTTCACTAAGTGCTGGCTACTACGATGCCTACTTCAAAAAAGCCGGTCAAGTACGAACGTTGATCAAACAAGATTTCGATAAGGTCTTCAGCCAATACGACTTGATCATTGGCCCAGCTTCCCCAACGGTAGCATTTGGTATTGGAGAAAATATCAATGATCCGATCACTATGTACTTGAATGATATTTTAACCATTCCTGTGAACTTAGCAGGACTGCCAGGGATGTCGATTCCAGCAGGTTTTTCTGAAGGACTGCCTGTCGGCTTGCAAATCATTGGGAAACATTTTGATGAAGCAACCATGTATAAAGCGGCTTATGCCTTTGAACAAGCAACTGATTTCCACACGAAAAAACCAGTGATTTTAGGAGGGGATAAGGCATGAACTTCGAAACAGTCATTGGGCTTGAAGTCCACGTAGAATTAAAAACAGAATCAAAGATTTTTTCTCCAGCACCTGCTCACTTTGGCGCTGAACCAAATAGCAACACGAATGTGATCGACTGGGGCTATCCAGGTGTTTTACCAGTAATGAACAAAGCGGCTATCGAATTTGGGATGAAAGCTGCGCTTGCGTTGAATTGTGAAATCTCAAAAGAAACACATTTCGACCGCAAAAACTATTTCTATCCTGATAATCCAAAAGCCTATCAAATTTCACAATTCGATCAACCGATAGGTCATGATGGGTGGATTGAAATCGAAGTGGAAGGTAAAAAGAAAAAAATCCGCATTGAGCGAGTTCATTTGGAAGAAGATGCCGGGAAAAACATGCACGGCAAAGGCGGTTATTCTTATGTTGATCTAAATCGTCAAGGAACCCCTTTGATCGAGATCGTTTCCGAAGCAGATATGCGTTCACCAGAAGAAGCATATGCGTATCTAGAAGCATTGCGCTCAATCATCTTGTTTACAGAAGTATCTGATGTGAAGATGGAAGAAGGTTCCATGCGTTGCGACGCCAATATTTCGTTGCGACCTTACGGCCAAGAACAATTCGGAACAAAAACAGAATTGAAAAACTTAAACTCTATGTCCTTCGTGAAAAAAGGTTTAGCATTTGAAGAAAAACGCCAAGCCAAAGTATTGCTTTCTGGAGGCGAGATCCAACAAGAAACTCGTCGTTTTGATGAAGCAACCAGCAAAACTTTATTGATGCGTGTCAAAGAAGGTTCTTCTGATTATCGTTACTTCCCAGAACCAGATATCCCACGATTTGTGATCGATGATGAATGGATCGAACGGGTACGTCAAAGCTTGCCAGAAATGCCGCAAAAACGTCGTGCCCGTTACATCTCTGAATTGGGCTTACCAGAATACGATGCAATGGTCTTGACTTTATCAAAAGAAATGTCCGATTTCTTTGAAAAAACCATTGATGCCGGTGCTGATCCCAAACAAGCTTCTAACTGGTTGATGGGGGAAGTTTCAGCGTATCTGAACAGTGAAAAATTGGAACTGCCAGAAACAAAATTAACCCCAGACAATTTAGCGGGAATGATTCGTTTGATCGCCGATGGCACCATCAGTTCGAAGATTGCGAAAAAAGTCTTCAAAGAATTGATCACAAACGGCGGCGACGCTGAAGAAGTCGTAAAAGCCAAAGGATTGATCCAATTATCAGATCCTGCGCAATTACTACCAATGATCAATGAAGTATTAGATAACAACCAACAATCCGTCGATGACTTCAAAAACGGAAAAGACCGCGCAGTTGGTTTCTTAGTTGGTCAAATCATGAAAGCAACCAAAGGACAAGCGAATCCAGGCGTTGTGAACAAGCTGTTGCAAGAAGAACTAGCAAAGCGATAAGAGGCAAGCGATGAAAAGAGCAAGAGTAATCTATAACCCGACATCTGGGAAAGAATTGATTCGAAAAAATTTAGCAGATATTTTAGATGTTTTGGAAAGAGGCGGTTATGAGGCGAGTGCGTTTGCCACGACCGCTGCACCATTTTCCGCCCGTGATGAAGCAAGAAGAGCTGGCGAAGCTGGTTTTGATTTGGTGGTAGCTGCCGGTGGTGATGGCACGATCAATGAAGTCGTCAATGGGATCGCTCCTTTAGAAAAGCGACCAAAAATGGCGATCATTCCTGGAGGAACCACCAATGACTACGCACGTGCACTAAAGATTCCTCGGACCGATATCAAAGCAGCTGCGGAAGTGATTTTGAAGCAGCAAACGGTGAAGATGGATGTTGGAAAAACACCTAACACGTATTTTATCAACATCGCTGCTGGCGGACACTTAACAGAACTGACCTATGATGTTCCTTCTG
The DNA here is from genome assembly GCF_050498885.1 of Enterococcus sp. AZ179. Taxonomy (NCBI): domain Bacteria; kingdom Bacillati; phylum Bacillota; class Bacilli; order Lactobacillales; family Enterococcaceae; genus Enterococcus; species Enterococcus sp. AZ179. The sequence goes on from NZ_JBMHEO010000001.1 coordinate 3,305,646, forward strand.
AGTTGAAAAGTGTTTTTGGCTACTTAGCTTATCTAGCAAAAGGAGCGGAATTACTCCCTCGTGTCAAACCGATCAAAATGCATCTAAAGTATGAAGACGGAGAATACATTGGCGGAGCGTCGATGTTCTTTTTAGGGCTGACGAATTCAGTGGGAGGCTTTGAACAGATTGCGCCTGATGCAAAGCTTGACGATGGGAAATTTTCGTTGATCATTGTCAAAACGGCCAATATTTTTGAGATTGTCCACTTAGTTGCTTTAATGATGAATGGTGGCAAGCACATCAACGATCGTCGTCTGATTTATACGAAAACATCTTTTCTTGAAGTAGACGCGCCAGAGCAGGTCAATCGATTAATGATCAACCTTGATGGTGAATACGGCGGAGATGCTCCTATGCGCTTTGAAAATCTACACAATCATATTGAGTTTTTTGCGAATGTCGATCAAATTCCTGATGATGCGGTCGTTGGTGAGCAGAACTATCAAGAGATGAGCGAAGGTTTTATTAAAGAAGTCGAACGTCTTTCCGATGAGGACATCAATGGAGATGGCAAGATCGGCGACGAAACAAGGTAAACGATTTTTCTTTTCATGCAAAGTGAAAGAACAGGGACTTTTGGACCTGTTCTTTTTTTAAAAAATAAATTGTGGAAAAAGTAACAGGAATATTTTTAAGAAAAGTTGATAGAACAGCTTTTCTTAAATTTTAGTAAAGGACGTTTTTTGCGTTATGTTCCACATCGGACGTTTGTTTCACGGATATTAGCGTGATTCATGAAGATAAAACGAATGAAAAATTGGAAAAACGAACGATCTTCGCTAAAAAACGAACTTTTTGAAAATATACTCGTTAAAGTTCGTCATTTACGTATTTCTATGCAATCTAATGATGCAAAAGCCAGAGAGAATATGCTATAATGGTGAAACGAAGAAATGGGGGGACCGGAATGGAGCACATCGATTCTACAAAAGCGCTAGATCTGCTTAGAGATGACGCAGAACGAATCAAAAAGCTGATCCGAAACCAAGAAAATAGTTTATGTATCGCACAATGCAAAGCATTTGAAGAAGTGGTTGATACCCAAATGTATGGTCTATCACGGCAAGTGGCATTTGCGATCCGCTTGGGGATCGTCGATAATCAAACAGGACAACAATTGATGGCGGATCTCGAAAAAGATCTGAACCAATTGTACAGCGAGGTCTATGAAGACCAGCGGACACCTGAAATCGGCAAGGAGGCATAAACTTGCCAGAAAAAGTAAAGAAAAGACATTTATTAGATTATAGTATTTTACTGCCTTATATAGTGATGTGTGTTACGGGTTTGATGATGGTCTACAGCTCCACATCCTATGTTGCGATGACCGCCACACAACCGACCACAGCTGCTTCTTACGTCATCAATCAAGCAATATTCTGGTTGTTGAGTCTAGTAGCGATCACTGTCATGTATAAAATGAAAACGGATGTTTTTCGGAACAAAAAATTTGTCCAGATCGCCATGATCGTCATTTTGTTTTTATTGATCGCTGCCTTCTTTTTCCCAAGAAGAAACGGGGCCCATGGTTGGTTAACGATTGCGGGCTTTTCCATTCAACCAGCTGAGTACTTGAAATTTATTGTCATCTGGTTTTTATCTGTGACTCTTTCCTATCGACAAAAAGGTATCCAACAAGAGTTTTGGAAAACGGTTTGGCGTCCAATCGGAATCGTCTTCGTCTACACCGGGATCATGGCATTTTATCCCGACTTCGGGAATGCTGTGATCGTCATGCTACTGGCTTTTGTCGTTTTATTATCTAGTGGTCTGAATTACCTGTATACCCTGATATTAGGTGTGGCAGGAATCGTAGGCAGTACATTGATCGTCTTCTTGGTAAATTTAACTGGTGGAAAGCTTTTACCTGATTATGTCTATAGTCGCTTCTCATCATTTTTAAACCCATTTGCGGATGAATACAATACAGGTCATCAAATGGTTAATGGGTATTACGCAATGTTCAACGGTGGGCTTTTCGGACGCGGACTTGGAAATAGTATCCAAAAACGTGGCTTCTTAAACGAAGCGCACACCGATTATATATTTTCGATCGTTATGGAAGAATTAGGCTTGATCCCATCGATCATTATCTTAGGTGTTTTGTTCTATATGGTGGGACGGATCTTTCTTGTCGGTATCCGTTCAAGAGATCCCTTTAATTCCATGATGTGTATCGGCATAGGGACATTATTTATGTCTCAGATTTTCATCAACTTAGGGGGGATCACTGGTTTGATCCCATTGACGGGAATCACTTTTCCGTTTTTAAGTCAGGGTGGGTCAAGTTTGCTGATGCTGTCGATTTGTATTGGTTTTGTATTAAATATCAGTGCCGAAGAAAAGAGGAAACAATATTATTTGAATTATTGATCAATTGAATGGAGTGGATTAGATGAAGAAAATTCTTGTTGCCAATCGTGGAGAAATCGCGATTCGTGTCTTCCGCGCATGTGCGGAGTTAGGAATCAAAACAGTCGGTATTTATGCTGCGGAGGATGAATACTCCGTCCATCGCTTTAAAGCAGACGAAGCGTATTTAGTGGGGAAAGGCAAACGGCCGATTGATGCGTATTTAGACATTGAAGATATTATTCGCACAGCGAAAAAAGCCGGGGCTGAAGGGATTCATCCAGGGTATGGTTTTTTATCAGAAAACCTGGGCTTTGCTCAGCGCTGTGAAGAAGAAGGTTTGATTTTCATCGGACCATCCACTCACCACTTAGATATTTTTGGCGACAAGATCAAAGCAAAAGCAGCAGCGATCGAGGCGGGGATTCAATCCATTCCCGGATCTGACGGTCCAGTGGCATCGATTGACGACGTTTTAGCATTCGCTGACGAACATGACTATCCAATCATGATCAAAGCAGCTCTTGGCGGCGGTGGTCGAGGCATGCGTGTCGCTCATGATGAAAAAGAAGCACGTGATGGCTACGAACGTGCCAAAAGTGAAGCGAAAGCGGCATTTGGTAGTGACGAAGTTTACGTTGAAAAATATATTAGTAATCCAAAACATATTGAAGTCCAAATTCTAGGGGATACGCACGGAAATGTCGTCCATCTATTTGAACGTGACTGCTCTGTTCAGCGCCGTCACCAAAAAGTAGTCGAAGTGGCACCTTGTGTGTCAATGACGACTGAACAACGGGAAAAAATTTGTCAAGCTGCCGTTCAATTGATGAAGCATGTTGGCTATATCAATGCCGGAACAGTGGAATTTTTAGTTGAAGGCGATAAATTTTACTTTATCGAAGTAAACCCTCGGGTCCAAGTGGAACATACAATCACTGAAATGATCACCAATTTAGATATCGTGACGACACAAATACTAATTGCACAAGGCAAGAATCTGCATAAAGAAATTGGGATTCCTGAACAAAAAGATATTCGCTTCGAAGGGGTTGCGATTCAATGTCGCGTGACAACGGAAGATCCAGCGAATAATTTTATGCCAGATACTGGTAAGATCGATACCTACCGCTCTCCGGGTGGGTTTGGGGTTCGTTTAGATGTCGGAAATGCTTACGCCGGTGCGGTGGTAACCCCTTATTTCGACTCGCTACTTGTAAAAGTCTGTACGCATGCTGCTTCGTTCGACCAAGCAATTCAAAAAATGATGCGCTGCCTGAAAGAATTCCGTGTACGTGGGGTAAAAACAAACATTCTCTTCATGCGAAATGTCGTTTCTCATCCAGCGTTTCGTTCTGGTCAAGCCAAAACGACTTTTATAGACAATACACCAGAACTATTCAACTTCCCTAGGATCCGTGACCGTGGGAACAAAACCATGAAATATATCGGGGAAATTACCATCAATGGATTTCCGGGGATCGAAAAACAAAAGAAACCATTTTATAATGAGCCACGGATGCCACAACACATCCAAGCAACGCCTGATTTTGTCAGCGCCAAAAATATTTTAGATACGAAAGGTGCCGAGGGTGTCGTTGAATGGATCGGTCAACAAAACAATGTCTTACTGACGGATACAACCTTCCGAGATGCCCATCAAAGTTTGTTGGCAACTCGTGTAAGAACCCATGACTTTAAGAAAATTGCCGCGATGACGGAAGCTGGCCTGCCACAATTGTTCTCAAGTGAAATGTGGGGTGGAGCAACGTTCGACGTTGCCTACCGTTTCTTAACAGAAGATCCATGGGAAAGATTGCGGATGTTCCGGAAAAAAATGCCGAATACCTTGTTGCAAATGTTGTTTAGAGGCTCCAATGCTGTGGGATATTCCAATTATCCAGACAATGTATTGGAAGAATTCATCAAAGAATCTGCAGCGCAAGGAATTGATGTGTTCCGAATCTTTGATAGTTTAAACTGGGTTCCACAAATGGAGAAAAGTATTCAAGCCGTTCGCGATACAGGAAAAATTGCAGAAGCAACGATTTGCTATACCGGGGATATCAATGATCCGACCCGTCAAAAATATTCAGTACAATACTACAAAGATATGGCGAAAGAATTGCAAAACCTTGGTGCCCATATCATTGCTATCAAGGATATGGCTGGATTATTAAAACCGCAAGCGGCTTATCGTTTGATCAGTGAGCTAAAGGATACGATCGATGTGCCGATTCATCTGCATACCCATGATACGAGTGGAAATGGGATCATTACTTACTCAGCAGCTACTAAAGCCGGTGTTGACATCGTGGATGTCGCTATGTCAGCGGTCAGTGGCGCAACGAGTCAACCAAGTATGAGTAGTTTGTATTATGCACTATTGAACGGCGAACGCTGCCCAGAAATCAATGTAGACAATATCCAACAGTTGAACCACTACTGGGAAGATGTCCGCATGTACTACCATTCCTTTGAAAATGGCTTGAACGCACCTCAAACGGAAGTGTACAAGCATGAAATGCCGGGGGGACAATATACCAATCTCCAGCAGCAAGCCAAAGCCGTTGGTTTAGGCGAAAAATGGGATGAAATCAAAGAAATGTATCATGAAGTCAATATGATGTTTGGAGACATCGTGAAAGTGACGCCTTCTTCGAAAGTCGTTGGGGACATGGCACTCTTTATGGTTCAAAATGGCTTGTCTGAGAAAGATGTTTTTGAAAAAGGCGATACATTAAGCTTCCCTGAGTCAGTAATCACATTCTTCCAAGGTGAGTTAGGTCAGCCAGTTGGTGGCTTCCCGAAAGAATTACAGCGCATTATCTTGAAAGGACGCCCAGCCTTTACCGAACGTCCTGGAACATTCGCGAAGCCAGTTGATTTTGCTGATGTGAAGCAAGAACTAGCGGAGAAAATCGGCTATGAACCAAAACATGAAGAAGTCTTGAGCTACTTGATGTATCCGCAAGTCTTCCTTGATTATCGAAAAGCTTATGAACAGTTTGCAGATGTGAAAGTTCTTGATACTCCAACTTTCTTTAACGGCATGCGCTTAGGTGAAACGATCAATGTTGAATTAGAAAAAGGCAAAATCTTGATCATTCGTCTAGATGAGATCGGTGAGCCAGATATTGAAGGCAACCGAACCCTCTTCTTTAACTTGAACGGACAACGCCGAGAAATCGTCGTTAAGGACAACTCAATCATCAGCTCTGTTCAAACGAAACGTAAAGCAGAGCCAACGAACAAAGAACAGATCGGTGCTTCGATGAGTGGCTCAGTTTTAGAAGTATTAGTCAAAAAAGGCGACCGGGTGGCACGTGGACAAACCTTGATGGTCACGGAAGCGATGAAAATGGAAACTTCGGTTGAAGCCCGCTTCTCAGGCGTAGTTGAACATGTGTATGTAACCGATGGGGAACCAATTCAGTCAGGAGATCTTTTGATTGAAGTCAAAGAGAAGTAAGGAGTCGATCCACAGATGAAGCGAAGAGGATTATTGTTTTGCGGCTTATTTGTCCTAGCCCTAATAATCGTGTATTTGCAGCCAGTTTTCATGCAAAACGCTTCAGATTCAAGAGTGACGATCGAAAACCCAATCAAAGCACCAACAAACATGAATTACGAACCAATCGCAGCTCAAGGATTAGCTGAATTGATCGGGGAACCTGTTTCGGATTTCGAAGAAGTCTATGGTCTTCCAGTTCAAACATATCGATCAGGTTACGAGTTTGAAATTCGGGTCTACAATCAATTAGACGATCAACAGTATGTTGAGATCAATACCGATGGTGAAAGTGTGCAAGCAATCAAAGTAATCGGCGCCGGGGGCTCTTCCCTGGCACCTTTTACGATGGGCATGACCTTGACTGACTTGACGGAGTTGACCATGATCTATCCTAACTTTACCTTGACACAAAATGATCGTGCGATCAGTTTCGAATTGATGGAAGAAGATATGAACTACCGTCCATTAGTGGCTTTTGACAACGGGACATTTGCTGTTTTGTTCTTTGATCAGGAGACTGCCCAACTGCAAGCCGTCACTTACTTGGATCAGACCACATTGCTTAAACTGGCACCTTATCCCTTGACGGAAGGGCAGCGACCGCTATTTCAAGTTTCGCAAACAATTGACCAAGCCCAAGCCAACCTTGAAAAAGAGACCCTGGCGTTTGTTATCATCGATAAAATTCGCCAGCAAATCGGCTTAGACAGCTTCTCACAAGATACCCAAACACATCAAGAAGCAGCTGGACTTTTATTTAATTTGACGAATAACCTATCAGACTATTTGACTTCTCAACGAATCCATTCTTATCAACGAGCACTTTCTTCGGAAAAGACAAGTAATTTTGTCTTATCGAATGACGAATGGCGAGAGTTGTTAGCGGAAAAGGAATTGGAAGCATCTGCTTCAATCTTCGAAGCGCCTGTTTATGATCCAACTTTTACGATTTTGTCATGGTTCAGCAACCCAAGATTTACTGAGCGCCTGACCCATGAACAATCAGAAAAGATAGGAATTGCTTTTTCTGAAGCAAATATGGTAGTCTTAGTGCAAGAAGATGTGGAAGGGACCGAGGATAGTACGTCAGATGATTTACGATGAAGCCTTTTTTGAGATTGAAGATCAAATTGAAGCACTTGTGAAGGCAATCAAAGCAAGTGAAACGTGTAAAACCTATCAAAAAGCGAAACAGGTCATGCATCAAGACCCTGATGTTCAGACATTGATGCGATCGTTTTTAGAAAAAAAACTAGATTTTGAAAGAATTGAAGCTTACGGTGAGTATGCGCCTGATTTCAAAGAAAAAAAACGGGCGTTGCGCACAGCCAAGCGGCAGTTGGATCTTAATGAACAAGTAAGTGAGTATCGCTGGAGTGAAACACAACTGCAGCGTTTGCTGGATGAACTGACTGTGGCGATCTCTACTTGTTTTTCTCCCTCTGTCAAAGTGGACGCTGGGAGTCCCTTTTTTCAATCAAAATCAAGTTGTGGAGGAAATTGTCATGCACGAGGATAAAGAGCCTTTTACGATGCAAAAGCGTCGAGGATTGATCGTATGGGTTTACAGCCTACGTCAACTAAAGAATTTGCGCCGTTTTGGTTTTGTTCATTATGTGTCACGCAAGATGAAATACGTGGTCATGTATTTGAACGAAGAAGAATACGAAAGCAAAAAAACAAAAATCGAGCAGTTTCACTTTGTTCGACAAGTTGAAGCTTCCTATCGACCAGATGTCGAAATGGATTTTGCTGAAAAAATTGGTACGTCAGCAGCCTATCCAGTGAAAGATGAAGGGTTTGATATCGAAGAAAAAAATACGATGATTCGATTGGCAGAAAACGTGTAATAAAAAAGTGGGGGTGCCTTGAGTCACCGCCATTTTTTTATTGCTATTTATAGAAACAGTGCTATATTTGTATTTACGAAGATCTTGGAGGGAAAAAAGCATGCGTGTAGTAGCCGGAGAATATGGTGGCCGCAGATTAAAAAGTCTCGCTGGAGACAACACTCGCCCCACGACAGACAAAGTAAAAGGGGCGATTTTTAACATGTTAGGGCAATATTTAGATGGAGGTGTTGTACTGGATTTATTCAGCGGAAGCGGGGGCTTAGCTATCGAAGCGGTCTCTCGGGGAGCTGATCATGCGGTTTGTGTCGACCGTAGTTTTCCAGCAACCAAAGTGATCCGCGAAAATATTGCTATAACCAAAGAACCCGAAAAGTTCACGGTGCTAAAAATGGATGCGAATCAAGCTTTACGGCAGTTTGCAGCTGAGGGACAAAGTTTTGACTATCTCTTTTTAGATCCACCTTACGCAAAGCAAGAGATTGTGCAACAAGTGGAATCAATGTTGATAGACGGATTGATCCGCCCCTTTGCTTACGTAGTTTGCGAAACAGACAAGTCCATCGTCTTACCAGAACAAATCGGCTCGTTGCATTTGGTCCGTGCCCAAACCTATGGCATATCGGCAGTGACGATCTATAGAAATGAGGGATAACGTGAAAAAGATTGCTTTATTTCCAGGGAGTTTTGACCCATTGACATCCGGTCATGTTGATCTGATCGAGCGAGGAGCCACGCTTTTCGATGAATTGATCGTCGGCGTTTTTACAAACACCAATAAAAAAAGTTTTTTTACGAGTGAAGAAAAAGTTCATTTGATCGAAGAAGCCCTCGCCCATATTCCTAACGTCAAAATTCTGGCACAAGAAACAGAGCTAACAGTCACGATTGCGAAAAAATTAGGTGCCCAGTTTCTGCTTAGAGGCATTCGCAGTGTGAAAGACTATGAATATGAGCGGGACATTATGGAAATGAACCATCACCTAGAACCCTCATTAGAGACCGTCTTTCTTTTAGCAGACGCAAAACATAGTTTCATCAGTTCCAGTTTGTTGAAAGAGATCTTAACCTTTAACGGCGATGTTGCCGAATATTTACCTCAAAATATCTACGATGCTATAGTAAAGAAGCGTGATACCAATGAATCTTAAATCAACGATCAAATATGTTCTCTTGTTTGTTTTAGCGCTGATCATCGCCGCTTGTGCCTTTTTGCCGATTCCCTATTATATCGAGCAACCAGGAGCAACGATCGATTTAAAAGAGCTGATTACCGTCAATCAAAAAGAAGACACATCAGCCGGCTCCTTTTCTTTGACCAGTGTTGGAATTCGACAAGCTACCGTGTTCACAGCGATTGGAACGAAATTCAATGAATTCCAAGACTTGATCAGTGAGGAAGAACTTTTAGGCGGTGCGACAGATGAGGAGTACAACCGCATTCAACGCTACTATATGGAATCCTCGCAAAATAGTGCGATTGAGCAAGCATTAAAGCTAGCAGACTTACCTTATGAAATGACCTATAAAGGGGTCTATGTCATGGGGATCGATCCAAATTCCAGCTTTGCTGGGACAATATCCGTTGGAGATACCGTCACCGCAGTCAATGGTAAAGAATTTAAAAGCAGTCAAGATTTTATCGACTACGTCCAAAGTCAAACCATTGGTGATGAAATCACCGTGACTTACTTGCAAGATGGCGAAGAAAAAGAAGCAACGGGCAAACTAATTGAACTGGAGAGCAATCAAAAAGCCGGTATCGGCATCTCCCTCGTCGATCATACAGAGATCACTTCTGATGAAGAGATCGTGATCGATTCTGGCAATATCGGAGGACCTTCCGCTGGTTTGATGTTCACCCTTGAAATCTATGAACAGTTGACCGGAGATAACCTACGTAAAGGCCACAACATAGCTGGGACAGGAACGATCTCAGCTGACGGAACCGTTGGTCGAATCGGTGGGATCGATAAAAAAGTAGCGAGTGCCAGTGAAAGTGGTGCAGAAATCTTCTTTGCCCCAGATGATGAAATCACTGACGAAGAGCGTGAAATAGATCCTTCCATCAAAACAAATTATGAAGAGGCAGTGGCAGCAGCGAAGAAGTTAGACACGGATATGAAAATCGTTCCGATCGCCAATGTCCAAGATGCCTTGGATTATCTAGCAACACTAAAAGAAGCAAATTAAAACGGCGCTCGCCGTTTTTTTTATTGTCTAAAGAATACAGTAGGCTCAAAGAAAAGGTTATGCTATACTTTTAGATAAGGAGTGTGAATCTAGTGGAATTAAAAAGACAACAACCGATCGTTGAAGCATATCATTTCGATATGAAACCGAAAGACAAAGAAATGGAAACCAAATTGAATGTCGGCTTTGCGCCGTTAAAAGTCAAAGATGAAGAATATATGGAAAAAAACAGTATTATTGGCGCCCGGCTAGAATTTCAATTAGTGTTCCCTGATTATGTTTTGTCAGGACGTGTCGGACAGGTCAATCATATTTTGAATCGTAAAGTCAATTCTGGAGAAGATCTAACAAAAGCTGAAACTGATCGTTTGGTTGAGCCATTGTTTGATATCGTCAAACGCCTGACGTATGAGGTGACAGAAATCGTGACCGACAAACCAGGACTCCAACTGAACTTCAATACCAACTCGAACCCCACACAAGAATCGACCGAAGAAGAAAAATAAGTTGAAATAGGAGGGATTTCCATTGTTTTCCAACCAAATGCAAGTGATGCTCTACGTTGATGATGTGACGAAAGCTGTCGAATTTTGGCAAGAATTAGGCTTTGTGATCATTGAACAGCAAACGATCGATGGAACATCCGTTGTCGAAATCGCTCCTTCAAAAGAGGCAGAGGTTCATTTTGTCTTATATGACCGTGAGTTCATCGAAACGCACTCACCTGAAGTCGCATTAAATTCCCCATCGATCATGTTTTTTGCTGAGGATATTACAGCTCTCTATAAAAAACTTTTAGAGATGGAAGCAGAAGTCGGCGAATTGATTCAGATGGAAGAACAGCTGGTTTTCAATTTTGCCGATCCGGATGGCAATTATTTTGCTGTTTCAGGAAAATAGGTTTTACCGATCGTAATCAATCATTCGTCTTTATGAACCCGACTCTATGCTGTCGAACCGTTCAAGACGAATGATTGTTTTTTGATTTTAATGCAAGACATTTTGCAGCCAAAGGGCTAAAATTGATAATAAGAGACTCAATTGCCTTTAAGGAGGGAATGACTATGCAAAACTATCTTTATGCAATCAGTGATATTCATGGAATGGCCGATCTTTTTAAAAGTCTTCTTGCGGAATATGATCCGAAAATCCATCAGTTGCTTTTGATTGGTGATCTAAATGACCGAGGACCAAAGTCCAAAGAGTGTTTAATGCTCGGAAAGAAATTAGTTGAAGAACATCAAGCGATTTATTTACGTGGCAATCACGAAGAGTATTTTCTGCAATTTCTAAATGCCCCAGAGGATTGGTTCGCCGCCTACGTACGCAATGGCGGCAAAGAAACGATTGAAAGTCTTTTACATTCAGGAGCTACTGAAGAGTATTCGCCAACGGAAATTGCCTTGATGATCCGAAGTAGATATGGAGACTTAATAGAGTTTTTGATGGAGCGGCCGCTTTATTACGAATGGGGGAAGTATCTTTTTGTCCATGCGGGCGTGGATTTAAGTAAAAAAGATTGGCGGAAGACCGCCGACCACGATTTTATCTGGATTCGCGAGCCATTTCATAAAGGAAAAAACCGTACAGGAAAAACGATCGTTTTTGGTCATACCATCACGCCAATGCTGCATGGAGATATGCAGACGACGGATCTTTGGCAACAAGACGACAAAATCGGCATCGATGGCGGGGCAGTATTTGGTGGATCGGTGCATGGCGTGATTTTTGATGACAAAGGGGTCCTTCAGGATATCGAATATCAAAATTTAGCAGGACCTTGGCAACCAGACTTTTAAAAGTCTTTTCTAAAAAGAGAAAAGCAGCCATTACAAGAGCCCCGAAGCAATGTTCCTTTCGTGCCTTCTTGTTTCCTCAATGGCTGACTTTTTTATGTTAAAATAGCAAAAGCAACAAAGGAAAGGTGAGAACGAATGGCAGAAATGAATCAAGAGGTACTTGATTTAGTGAAACAAGAACTAACCGCTTTTACCCAAAAACAAATCAGTACGGTGTTACAATTATTGCAAGAAGGAAATACCGTTCCGTTTATTGCCCGCTACCGTAAAGAAATGACGAATGGACTTGACGAAGTTCAGATTCGAGAAATCGAAGAGCGGTATCAGTACTTAGAAAACCTAGAGAAACGCAAGCAAGAAGTTTTGCGCTTGATAGAAGAACAAGAAAAGCTAACGCCTGAACTATCACAGGCGATTTTAGCTGCGACAAAAATGCAGGCCGTCGAAGACCTGTATCGTCCTTACAAACAAAAACGACGCACCAAAGCGACGATCGCCAAAGAAAATGGCTTGGAACCATTTGCTCAGTGGCTGTTAAGCTTCTCAAAAACAGGTGATGTACAAGAAAAAGCGGCCGAATTTATGAGTGATGCTGTTCCTACTGTAGAAGATGTCTTGGCTGGCGCCCATGAGATCATTGCAGAAGGCGTTGGTGATACTGCTGAATTTCGAAGTTGGATTCGGAGCTATTATTCTAACAAAGGACTGTATAAGAGCACGGTCAAAAATGCTGAAAAAGATGAAAAAGGCGTTTATGAAATGTATTACGATTTCCAACATCCTATCAATAAGATGGTTTCCCACCGGGTTTTAGCCACCAATCGTGGAGAAAAAGAAGACATTTTGAAGGTAACGCTTGTGGCAGATGAAGAAAAAATCACGGAGTACCTACGTCGGAAATTGATCACGAATAGTGATTCACCCGCAGCCAGTTTTGTCCAAACTGCTGCTGCTGACGCCTTGAAACGGTTTATCTTACCAGCGATCGAACGAGAGATCCGCAATGAATTGACAGAAAAAGCCGACGAACAAGCAATTGCGATTTTTGGAGAAAATCTTCGCAATCTGTTGCTGCAGCCGCCATTGAAGGGCAAAATCGTTTTAGGTTTTGATCCAGCGTATCGAACGGGCTGTAAATTGGCCGTCGTTGATGAGACAGGAAAAGTACTAGCGATCGAAGTGATCTATCCCCATAAACCGGCGCCGATAAACAAACGAGAAGCGGCTGGACCAGCGTTTCGTCGCTTATTGCAAACCTATAAAGTTGAAATGGTCGCAATCGGTAATGGAACGGCGAGTCGAGAGTCAGAGCAATTCGTCGCTGAACAATTAAAATTGATCGATCAAGAAGTATATTATGTGATCGTGAATGAGGCAGGCGCTTCTGTTTATTCGGCCAGTCCGATCGCCCGGCAAGAATTCCCTGATCTGCAAGTGGAAGAACGCAGTGCCATCAGTATTGGTCGCCGTCTGCAAGATCCGCTGGCAGAATTAGTCAAAATTGATCCACAATCGGTGGGCGTCGGGCAATATCAGCATGACGTCTCACAAAAACGCTTAGCCGAACAATTGGATTTTGTCGTTGAAACAGTCGTCAACCAAGTAGGCGTTGATGTCAATACCGCAAGTGCGGCACTCTTACAGCACGTGGCTGGTCTAAATAAAACGACCGCTCAAAATATTGTGACTTATCGAGAAGAAAAGGGGGTATTTACGCAGCGAAATCAACTGAAAAAAGTCCCTCGCTTAGGGCCAAAGGCCTATGAACAGGCAATCGGGTTTATGCGGATTCCTGGCGGAAAAGTCATTTTGGACAATACCGGGATTCATCCAGAAAGTTATGAAACTGCCAAAGAAATTTTGGCGCTCGCGGATATTTCTCTAGCGGAGCTTGGGAAAGAACAATCGGAAGAAAATAAAGTGAAGTTGGCGCAAATGCGTCCAGCAGAACTTTCTGCTAAATTGTCTGTCGGGAAAGAAACCATCACAGATATCTTAAAAGCGTTAATGCAGCCAGGACGTGATATGCGGGATGAAATGCCAGCCCCATTATTGCGCAAAGATGTGTTGAGTATGGAGGATCTAAAACCGGGAATGGAATTGAAAGGAACTGTTCGAAATGTGATCGACTTTGGTGCTTTCGTCGATATCGGTGTCAAACAAGATGGACTGGTTCATTTGTCGAAGCTGAGCCGTTCGTTTGTAAAACATCCGAAAGACGTTGTTTCCGTTGGTGACGTCGTAACCGTTTGGATCGAGCAAGTAGATGTCAAAAAAGGCCGTATCAGTTTAACAATGGTCGATCCAGGAAATGCTAAATGACCCAACAAGAATTGCAGCGTTTGGTGGAAGAGCTTTCGCTGTCTGTTTTCAATAAACCATTTACGCATCGAGCGGTATTTAATTCTCGCTTAAAAACAACCGGTGGCCGTTACCATCTAAGTGATCACCACTTGGATTTCAATCCAGTGATGCTTACTGAACACGGGATGGAGGTTTTTATCGGCATTATCAAGCATGAATTATGTCACTATCATTTGCATTTAGCAGGTCTTGGTCATCGTCACCAAGATCCTGCTTTTAAAGCATTGCTGGCAAAAACGGGAGGCCTGCGGTATGCACCTCCTGCCATAAGAACAGCTAAGCATTGCTATCGATGTCAAAATTGTGGCTGCGAGATTCGGCGGCAGCGGCGTGTGGATATCAAAAAATTTGTTTGTGGAAAATGTCGCGGACGTTTGCTAGAAATAGGAAATGATGAGAAAAGTCAAGTCGAAAAATAAAACTCGTTGCTATTTTTTTCATTTTGTATGATAATGTAGGTCGTGTGACAACCTGATATTTGTCAATACACGCGTTTTTTTACGACGCGGATTTGAGAAAAGAGGATTATAATAATGGAAAATCAAAACAAAATACATCATTTTGTTGGAATCAAAGGTTCCGGTATGAGTTCATTGGCTTTGATTCTGCACGAAAAAGGCTACCAAGTACAAGGCTCTGATGTGGAAGAATATTTCTTCACTCAACGTGATCTAGAAAAAGCAGCAATCAAATTGTTGCCTTTCGATAAAGCAAACATTCAACCAGAAATGGTCATTATCCAAGGGAATGCTTTCCCTGACACCCACGAAGAAATCATACGGGCCAAAGAACTTGGTTTAGAAGTCACTCGTTATCATGACTTTATTGGCCAATTCATTCAGCCCTATACGAGTATTGCTGTGACTGGTTCTCACGGAAAAACCAGTACGACAGGATTGCTTTCTCATGTTTTAAGCGGCATCCGGCCAACAAGTTTCTTGATTGGCGATGGTACCGGTCATGGAGAGCCCGATGCGGAATTCTTCTCGTTTGAAGCTTGTGAATACCGCCGTCATTTCTTAGCTTATTCACCGGACTATGCAATTATGACCAACATCGATTTTGATCATCCGGACTATTTCCACTCGATTGACGATGTCTTCTCAGCCTTTCAATCGATGGCAAGTCAAGTAAAAAAAGGCATTTTTGCTTTTGGTGATGACGAGTACCTGCGTAAACTTGAAGCAGATGTCCCGATCTACTATTACGGCGTCAACGATAACGACGATGTTCAAGCAAAAAACATTGAACGCACCACCCAAGGTTCAGAGTTCGACGTCTTTATCCATGGTGAAAATATTGGCCATTTTGTCTTGCCAGCGTTTGGTCAACACAACATCAACAACGCACTCAGTGTGATCGCTGTGGCTTACAAAGAAGGATTGGACATGAAAGAAGTTGCCGCTGAGATGCTCTCATTCCCTGGAGTGAAACGTCGCTTCAGCGAAAAAATCGTAGCGGATATGACGATCGTAGACGACTACGCCCATCATCCTGCAGAAATCAAAGCAACGATTGATGGCGCTCGTCAAAAATATCCGGATAAAGAGATTATTGCTGTCTTCCAACCTCATACCTTTACCCGTACGATCGCTTTAATGGATGAATTTGCGGAAGCGTTAGATCTTGCAGACCATGTGTATCTATGTGACATTTTTGGATCTGCCCGTGAATCTCGAGGGGATGTTAAGATTGAAGATCTGGGCAATAAAATTCAAAGAGGCGGAACTGTGATCAAAGAAGAGAACGTTTCTCCGCTACTAGATCATCAAAATGCTGTCGTGATTTTCATGGGAGCAGGAGATGTGCAAAAATTTGAAACAGCCTATGAAAAACTACTAAGCAATACAACTCGTAACGTATTGTAATCAAAGACTCTTGTGGCGTGTTTGCTGCAAGAGTTTTTTACATCTGAAGTTTTTGCAAAAGCAGCACCGCGAACTTGCACTTTTGTCGGCATCTGATAGAATATACTAAGATGAAACTATTCTTTTTGGAGGAATTAAATTTTGAATATAGGAAAACCGCGAAAAATAGGGAAAAGTATTGAAGATATCGAGGAAGGCGATTCGTTATCCTTAACAGAATCGATCGAAGACAATCAACTGTTGTTATATTTAGGGCTTACTAATGATGCAAACCCTTTGTATATTCAACATGACTACACGCAAAATACTGAGTATCAGCGTCCAATCGTCCCATCCATCATGTTGATGGGGATCATCACCAGTGCCGTATCGAAGCATTTGCCTGGTCCTGGCTCTCATGTAGTCAATTTTTCGGTGAACTTTATTGAACCTGTATATCATTATGAAACATTGACCTTTGAATTCGAAGTGATCAAAGTGGATAAAATGAAAGACGTGGTAACTATTTCGGTTGAAGCGATCAACACAGAAGATCATCGTATTTTAGATGCTGTGGTCATGGTCCAGCCGCCAAAAGCAGTAGCAGTAAATGAGGAGGAACAACAAGATGAATAATTTAAACAATGAAACCGTCCAAGCTCAAGGCTTAAATCGCTTTTATTCAAAAGTGTATTTATTCTTCGGCGTTGGGCTTGCGATCAGTGCGATCTCGGCCTATATTTTTGGGGAAGTCTTCAAAGCGCAAACCCTGCAATTTATCAACAATTTTCCGCTAGGATTTACCGGTCTTTGGATCTTACAGATCATTTTAGTCATTGTATTAGGTGTGAAGGCGCAGAAAAATCCGTCCTTGACCGTTGCTGGCTTTTTAGTCTATTCGCTCTTGAATGGATTGACCTTGTCTGTGACATTGATGATCTATGACTTTGGATCGATCGTGGGAGCATTTGTTTCAGCAGCCGTCACTTTTGGTGTCATGTCAGCATTTGGGATCATGACCAAACGTGATCTAAGTGTGGTTGGTCGTATCGGCTATGGTCTGTTGATCGGGATCATCATCTCAACGCTCTTGAATGTATTTATTTTACGCAGTCAACCGGTTGACTTTTTCTTATCGATCGTGACCGTCTTTGTCTTTATGGGAATCACCGCTTATGACAATCAGCAAATCCGCAATGTATACTTCGCAACGAATGGTGGCGCAAATACTGGAGTGGCCGTTTTCATGGCATTACAACTGTATTTAGACTTCATCAACTTATTCCTAGCGTTATTGCGAATCTTTGGCAAAAACAACTAAAAAAAGTGCGAGGAAACTCGCCTTTTTTTTTGTATAAAATGAGAGAGAAAACAAAGCAATTCATCGCTTTTGTGCCCGTTCTTTGATAGAATAAAGAGGAACTTTTTGAGAAAAGGAGTAATCAAATGCCAAAAAATAAATTACTACTCGTTGATGGGAATAGTGTGGCTTTTCGCGCGTTTTTTGCGTTGCATAATTCATTAGAACGGTTTAAAAATGCCAACGGGCTGCACACAAATGCCATCTATGCGTTTCATACTATGTTTGAAAATGTGATGGCAAAAGAACAGCCAACACATGTTTTAGTGGCTTTTGATGCTGGAAAAACCACCTTCAGGACAGCGATGTATGAAGATTATAAAGGTGGGCGTTCAAAAACCCCTGGGGAATTTAAAGAACAAATGCCTTACATTCGCGAATTGATCAACGCGTTAGGTGTTCAATACTACGAATTAGATAACTATGAAGCCGATGATATCATTGGCACATTGGCAAATAAAGTCGATAAAGAGCTATTTGATGTCGTCGTTTTATCTGGCGATCGCGATTTGACCCAGCTGGCAACGGAGCACGTGAAAGTTGACATTACGGTCAAAGGCGTTAGCGAAATTGAAAGTTATACGCCCGCTCATGTGGCTGAAAAATATGACGGCCTAACGCCCTTACAAATCATCGACATGAAAGGACTAGCTGGCGATGCTTCCGATAATATTCCCGGCGTCACCAAAATTGGTGAGAAGACAGCCATTAAGCTTTTAAAGGAATATGGCTCCGTTGAGGGAATCTATGAACACATCGATGAAATGAAAAAAAGCAAGATGAAAGAAAACTTGATCAATGACCGTGAGATCGCCTTTCTTTCAAAACAATTAGCAACCATCGATGTGGATGCGCCCATTGAGGTCGATGTCGACAAACTGAAATATGAAGGCAAAGATTTAGAGAAATTGGTGCCATTCTACCAAGAAATGAACTTTAATAGCTTCTTAGATAAGCTGCAAATTACAGCTGAACCAGTTGAGATGGAAGACATTTTGTTTTCGGTCGTTGAAGAAGTAACGGAAGATATGTTCCAGGGAGACACAGCATTGTATGTCGAGATGATGGGGGATAACTATCATTTGGAAGACATTGTCGGTGTTGCTTGGGGCAATCAAGAAAAAATTTATGTCAGCAATCGTGAAGAATTGTTTGAAAGTCCAGCCTTTACCGATTGGTTAAAAGACGAGAAACGTAAAAAATTCGTCTATGATGCCAAACGCACGTACGTGGCGTTAAACCGGTACACGACAGCACCAAAAGGAATCGCTTTTGATGTTTTATTGGCAGCTTATCTTTTAGACACGAATGATACGAATAATGACATCGCAGGTGTTGCCGCTCACTATGGCTATGATGCGATCCAATCGGATGAAGCGATTTATGGAAAAGGAGCGAAAAAAGGGCTGCCGGCGGATGAGGAAGACTTCTTTGCTCATTTAGCCCGTAAAGTAGCGGCGATTACAAACCTAACCCCAAAACTTACGGAAGAATTGGCAGCGAAGAATCAAACAGCGCTCTTTGAAGAAATGGAATTGCCTTTATCAATGATTTTAGCTGAGATGGAGATTACCGGTATCAAAGTTGATGCGTCTCGCTTGCATCAGATGAAGGGCGAATTTGCACAACGGTTGCATGAAATTGAAGAAAAAATCTACGCCGAAGCTGGAGAAACCTTCAACTTAAACTCGCCGAAACAACTGGGTGTGATCTTATTTGAAAAAATGGGCTTACCAGTTATCAAAAAAACCAAAACTGGCTATTCGACAGCAGTTGATGTGTTAGAACAACTAAAAGAGCAAGCACCAATCGTTGAAGACATTTTGACTTATCGTCAAATCGCTAAGATCCAATCAACCTATGTAGAAGGCTTATTAAAAGTGATCCAAGGAGATGGCAAAGTCCATACGCGATATGTACAAACCTTGACCCAAACTGGTCGTTTAAGTTCTGTCGATCCAAACTTACAAAACATTCCGATTCGTTTAGAAGAAGGTCGAAAGATCCGCGAAGCCTTTGTGCCACGAGAAACTGATTGGGTGATCTATTCCTCTGACTACTCTCAAATCGAACTACGGGTGTTGGCACATATTTCAGATGATACCCATTTGAAAGAAGCCTTTATCGAAGGTCAGGATATCCACTCAAGTACAGCGATGCGAGTCTTTGGTATCGAAAAAGCAGAAGATGTGACACCAAATATGCGTCGTCAAGCCAAAGCGGTCAACTTCGGTATCGTTTATGGGATTTCTGATTATGGCTTATCACAGAATCTAGGAATCACCAGAAAAGCCGCCCAACAATACATCGATACGTATTTTGAAAAATATCCTGGTGTGAAAACGTATATGGAGGATGTGGTTCGTGAGGCGAAGGACAAAGGGTACGTTGAAACCTTGTATCATCGCCGTCGTTACCTACCTGATATCAATTCTCGCAATTTCAATATTCGGACTTTTGCTGAAAGAACCGCCATCAATACACCGATTCAAGGCAGTGCGGCGGATATCTTAAAAATTGCCATGATCGATCTGGCGAAACGTTTGAAAGAAGAAAAATTAGCAGCAACGATGCTGCTGCAAGTACACGATGAACTAGTCTTTGAAGTACCTGAATCTGAATTGCCTCGTCTTGACGCTTTGGTGAAAGAAGTGATGGAGCAAGCCGTTGCATTGCATGTCCCTTTACTGACAGACAGCAATTGGGGCAAAACATGGTACGATGCAAAATAAATGAGGTGAACAGAGGTGCCGGAATTACCAGAAGTTGAAACGGTCCGCAAAGGACTTGAAAAACTTGTTTTAAATAAAACGATCGAATCGGTCGAGATCCTTTGGCCGCGAATCATCGAAAGTCCTGAAGTGCCGATCTTTTCGGCACTGTTGAAAGGGCAACGTTTTGAAAAATTTGAACGACGTGGAAAATTTTTGATTTTTAAATTGACAGATTATGATCTGATCTCTCATCTACGAATGGAAGGCAAGTACGAGTATTTTGAGTCAGACCCGATTGTCGATAAACATACACATGTCATTTTCCATTTTACAGATGGCAGTCAGTTAAATTACCATGATGTAAGAAAATTTGGTCGTATGACCTTAGTGGATAAAGACCAAAGCGCAGCCTATAAAGGGATCATGCAATTAGGTCCTGAACCTAAGCCTGAATTGTTTTTATTAGAAGCATTTGAACAAGGATTGAAGCGTTCGAAAAAAGCCATCAAACCGTTATTGCTTGACCAAAAGCTCGTTACTGGTTTGGGCAATATTTATGTAGATGAGGCGCTGTGGCAAGCAAAAATCCATCCAGAGCAACCAGCGGATTCATTAATGCCAACTGAAGTAGATGTGCTGCATGAAGCAATCATCGATGTCTTAGAGCGAGCTGTTGAAGCAGGCGGAACTACCATTCGGACCTATCTCAATGCACTAGGAGAAGCCGGGAAATTCCAAATGTCATTAAATGTCTATGGCCAGACAGGCAATCCTTGTGGCCGATGTGGCACACCAATCGTCAAGATCAAAGTTGCCCAACGGGGGACGCATTTTTGTCCTCAGTGTCAAAAACTGCATGTGAGGTCCAACAAATGAGTTTTGTTTTAGGCGTCACTGGGGGAATTGCCACTGGAAAAAGTACTGCAGTCGCGCATTTTCGTTCACTGGGTTTACCGATTATTGATGCCGATATCATCGCAAGAGAAGTCGTTGAACCGAATACGGAGGGCTTGCAGGCGGTGACGCAAGCCTTTGGTCCGCAGATTTTGACCGATGATGGGCACCTAGATCGACAAACCCTCGGTGCTTTGATTTTTAACGATCCAGAAAAACGCCGCATGCTGAATCAGACGTTATCTCCTTTTATTCGACAAGAGATTTTGTCTCAGATCGAAGAAAAAAAACAGGAAGTGCCCTTGTTGATCGTTGACATTCCTTTGCTTTATGAAGCCGACTACGACCAATACATGGATCAAACCGCAGTCGTTTATGTGCCAGAAGCGATTCAAAAAGAGCGGTTGATGGCACGTAATCAATTGAATGAGCAAGACGCGCAACAACGAATCGACAGTCAGCTTTCAATTGAGAAAAAGAAACAACGGGCCGATATTGTCTTTGATAATCAAGGAACGATCGCCCAACTCAATCAGCAGATCGATGATTGGCTCGCATCTATAAATAAATAGGTAAAGCAGCAGGTTCCCTTTCACTAAAGGGAACCTGCTATTTTATCTTTCAATAGCAAACCTAGCCCTATCATTTCCAAAAACAACTGGCGCTGAAACATGTCGGAAACTGTTTGGTTTGGAAAGTAAGACGATCGTTTATGAATGGTTAAATATCAAAGTACCAGCCCTGATTTATTTTGGGGTCACGATCACGCGATTGCTGGAAAAGGGGTGAAGAACGATCGGCTGATCATAAAAAGAGGTGAGAACCTCCTCAGTAAAAATCGTCTCTCGTTGACCAGCGGCGTGGACTTTGCCGTTTTTTAACATCAGCAAATGAGTGAAAATCGGTAGTAGCTCTTCTGTATGATGGGTAACGTAAAGAAGAGTCGGCGTATTCGGCAGTTGTGAAAAAGCCTCCAGACGGGTTAGCAGTTCTTCTCGCGCAAATAGATCAAGGCCCGTACAAGGTTCGTCCAAAATCAGGATCTCTGGTTGTGCCATCATGGCCCGTGCGATCATGACAAATTGTTTTTCTCCTTGAGAAAGGACGTGATAGGAACGATGGATCAGATGAGTCAGCCTCAAGTCAGCCAAAAGTGCTTTTGCTTGGTCCAGTTGGTTTTCATCATAAGATTCATAAAGACCAATACTGGAATAAAGCCCGGATAGAACGATCTCTTCAGCCCGGTCTCGTCCATAAAACTTATTTTGTAAAGCGGAACTAACCCAACCGATGCGCCGTTGAAGATCCGGGACAGACGTTTTGCCGTATCGTTCACCTAGGACTGTTCGGTGACCAGAAGAAGGCCATAAAGTTCCTGTAATCAGCTGCAAAAGTAAACTTTTCCCCGCGCCATTCAGGCCTAAAACCGCCCAATGCTCATTTTTTTCCACTTGCCAATTGATGGTTTCTAATAAAAATTTTTGGTTGCGAATGATTGAAACCTGTTGAAAATCAAGGACTGTCATCGATAATCGAACCTAATCAGGTTCTTCACCTCCATTTATAAGAATATTCAGAAAATAATACCTACTATTATAACACATCAGTCCAAATTTCGCTGGTTGGTTGGTATCGCATTCATATCTTTTGTCAGAATTCAGAATGCTTGTTATGATGAAACTATACAGGAGGGATGATAACTATGGGTACTTTTAAAGACGAAAAAGATGTGATCGTTGGCAAGGCTAAAGAAAAAATCGGTGAGTGGACCAATAATGAAGAACTTGCCCATTCTGGGAAAGAACAAGCACACGAAGGTCAGATCAAGAAAGAGCACGATCAAAAAAGAGTCAATGAATTAGAAGATCAAAATGACGAGCGCGATGCCCGCAATGATCGAACTACCCCAGAAAATGTCAGCAGTGAAGAATTGTTGCGAGCTGAAAATCCTGATGCCAATAAAATTTCTTCTGCCGATCGTCGAGATGCAGACCAGCTGAAGCATTATACTGGAATTGAAGATAAATTATAACTGAACACGGATGCCTTCGTCTTCTAGACGAGGCATTTTTTTGTTAACCAGAGTGGATGAAGAGTCAAGAGACTACTGCTCAGTTGACAATTGCTCAACATCTCATTATAATCCATTAAGATCGCATAGAGAGAAGCAAAGAAATTGGGAGGTGGTCATCAAATGCTTATTTATGCATTGTGTACGACTGTCAAGAAAGTAGAACAGCCGCAATAGGAAACGGAAAATTAGAAAGAAGGCTTTTTTATGATCGAACCTTACCAATTTCATTCAATTAAACATCAAGTATACCAATTAGTTCGAACCTATCAATCGGTGAATGATCCTCGAACGATCAAAACGGTTGAAACGATGACCAAAGACGCCATAGAACATTTTTTTCCTGAAGAAGAAACAGCACCACGTGAAATTTTAACTGCTTTCTTTCAACAGGGGATGACGATCAGTCGCAGCAATGAGCTGTTAACAGAACTCAAAGAGTACGTCCGACCCTTTCAGGTGCCGACAACAAAACAAATTGAAAAAATGTTTCGGAAAGTAAAAAAACTGAAAATACCTGATTTTGCTTCCGTTGATTTAAAAGAGACCACTTATCTTGCTTGGGATGATATCGGTAGTCAAAGCAAGTTTATGATCATAGCCACTGAGCAGGGATTTACAGGACTTCACGGTCATGTGTCAACCGAGGTCAAAAAAGGGATCTGTCCCTTGTGCCAGCATGAAGGAAATGTGTCGATGTTTCTTTCTTTGACCAAGAGCAACGGCGATGGAACATATACGAAACGCGGGAATTATATTTGCCGTGATAGCAAAAGGTGCAATCAGCAGTTGGAACAGCCAGCAAATTTGCATGATTTTGTTTCTTTGCTGCAAATGAAAGATAAATAACGAAATGAAACGGCAGAAATCTTTCTGCCGTTTTTTCTCATTGAAAAAAACAACAGTTATAGCATTATTTAAATTTTGTATTAAATGAACAGAATAAACCACTTTGGCTATTGTACCAATGGATTTCATGTTATAATTAATCATAGAAACCGATGACTTTACGTGAAAACGTAAGCGCATAAGAGAGAAAATGAGGTGGAACTATGCAATGTCCAAAATGTCATCATAACAATTCGAGGGTAGTTGATAGTCGACAAGCCGATGATGGACGTGTGATTCGCCGTCGTCGTGAGTGCGAAAATTGCGGCTATCGCTTTACAACATTTGAACGTATTGAAGAGGCACCCTTGCTTGTGATCAAGAAAAATGGTGCCCGTGAAGAATTCAACCGAGAAAAAATTTTACGGGGCTTGATTCGTTCTGCTGAAAAACGACCAGTGACAATGGATCAGATGGAAACAATCGTCGATCATGTGGAAAGTCGTGTCCGTGCTCTTGGTGAAAATGAAATATCTACGACACAAATTGGTGAGTATGTGATGGAAGATCTAGTTGATTTAGACGAGATCGCTTATATCCGTTTTGCCAGTGTATACCGCCAGTTTAAAGACATGTCAGTTTTCTTAAAAGAACTACAAGACATCGTCGAAAAAGCGAAAGAACCACAAGAATAGAGGGGGACAACAAGTGGGCAATAGTTTACCGAATCAATCGTACAAAGTGTTCAAAAGCCGTCCACTTACAACGGAAGGGAAAGACGCCCTCATTTATTTGTATCAACCAATTATTGAAAGTGATGCTTTAGCGTTGTATTTGACACTAGCAAGCGATGTCCAAGCCCAAAGCATTTCTGGCGAGGAGTCGATGACGACCGTGCATCTAGATATCTTGAATGCCATGAATGTCGGAATGCCTCGCTTCATAAAAGCCAAGCAAAACCTAGAAGGTATCGGCTTGCTGAAATCATATGAAAAAGCAGATTTGCAAAACGGATCCTCCTATCTGTATTGGTTGCAAGAACCGGTCCATCCAGCAGCGTTTTTTCAAGATGAATTGTATGCCTATCTGTTGTTGGAAAGAGTCGGAGAGCGTAAATTTAATCAGCTGGTCAAGCTGTATCAGCCAAAGCAGTGTTCCTTGACCGATTATCAGGAAGTGACTCAATCCTTCTCAGCCGCCTATGGGTTAAATACCGCACGTTTTGCTTCCCATGAAGAAACGTTACAGGCAGTCAGTGATTCTTTTCAAGAAACCAATGCGAACTTGGTGCTTGACGAAAAGCAGTTGGATTGGGACTTTCTTTTATATGAAGCGCAGCGTCGGTATATCCGTGCCGCTAATTTCACGCCAAGTTTTCGACAAAAGTTAGTTCTATATTATTCCTTATATGGCTATGATGTGTTGGAATTGTTGGATTTGATGGCGGACAATGTTTCTTTGACAACAGGCGAGGTCGACCAGAAAAAGCTGGAACAAGCCATCATGAAGAAATCACGACAAACATTCACGAAAACATCAAAAAGAGAAGATCCCCAAGCGGAAAGTCAGTTGCGCCGCTTCAATACCTTAAAACAGAATGGTTTTTCAGAAAATGATGTATTATTGATTCAAGAAAGTGAGAACAATGCACCGATCGCTTTTCTAAAGGCGATCAAAGCGGAGAAAAACAGTTTCATGACGGATTCAGAACAATGGCTGATCAAGAGCCTTGTCGAACGGTCACCATTGACTAATAGTGTGATCAATGTTCTGGTTCATTATGTCTTGGTGGTCCAAAACAATGCCGCTTTGTCAGGGAATTATGTGAACAATATCGCCGCCCAATGGTCAGAATTAAAAATCGGCACGGCAGAAGATGCCATCAAACATGTTCGGAGCCTTGTTCGAAGTGCCAAGGAAAAACGCAGCCGACCACAAACTAGCGGCAAAAAAATCATTCGCGAAGAAAAGCTGCCTTCTTGGGCTGAAAAACCAGTGGAAGAGACAGCCTTAACACCAGAGCGACAAGCAGAATTAGATAAAAAACTGCAAAACTACTTGCATAAGAAAGCTGGTGACAAGTAATGGAAGATGTAGGGAAAAACTTAGGAAAACTATTGGATAAACGCAATTACCGTGATCAGTTTTCAGCAATGATGGCAGAGGTTTTACAAGATCCTGATGTCAAAGCGTTTATTGCCGAAAATGAAGAGGTATTGACCGAAGCAGATATTCAAAAAAGCTATGCGAAACTGTATGAGTTCGTCCAAGAAAAGCGGAAATTCCGCATCAATGATCCATCCATGATCGCACCGGGCTATGAGCCGCGCTTAGCATTAAATTTTCATTTTATTGACGTCACCTATGTACCAACGAAAGAACTACTGGCATATCAAAAACAAGAAGAAATTCGCAGTCGCATCAAAGCGATGGATATGCCTAAAGATATACAAGAAGCAAGTTTTGCAGATTATCAGCAAACGCCTGGCCGAATGGAGGCCATCGCAGCTGCCGTTGATTTTATTAGTGAGTTGACAGCCAATCCACAGGAGTTTCATAAAGGACTTTACTTTGTGGGAAGTTTTGGGATCGGAAAAACCTATCTGCTTGGCGCGATCGCCAGAGATTTAGCGGAGGCAGGCTACACGACGACATTGGTTCACTTCCCGACATTTGCAGTAGAGATGAAGCAAGCAATCGGCAAAGATCAGGTGGGGGATAAGCTGAACGCAGTGAAAAAAGCCCCAATCTTAATGATGGACGATATCGGTGCTGATGCGATGAGCAGCTGGATTCGCGACGAAGTCTTCGGTGTCATATTGCAATACCGCATGCAAGAACAACTGCCGACCTTCTTTACTTCGAATTTTACTATGCATGAGTTGGAACAGCATCTTTCGGTGACGCAACGAGGTGAATCCGAACCATTAAAAGCCAAGCGCATTATGGAACGTATCCGTTATTTGACACAAGAAATTCAAATGACTGGTAAAAACCGACGAAATGATGGCCAATAACTGACTATTACTGGAGGAAGAAGATGATGACAAAACAGGTAATAATAGGATTATCCTTTGCAGCAATGCTGCTTTTAACAGCTTGCGGCAATCAGGGAAACAGCGCTGCAAATGGGGAGACTGGAACTTCTGAAACTAGCGAGCAGACCAGTTCCGTATCAAATAGTACATCAGAAACGGAAACAGCCGCAATTTTTACTGGTGTTATCCAAGAAGATGCGATAGCAGGATCGGATGATACCTTTTCACTCTTTTTGAAAGAGGTGGCGGCAGTGGAAGATGACGATCAAGTCGTCCAAAGTTTTCAAAATGATGGGGTCATCCTACATGTCCCAGTCGAGGCTTATTCAGGAGATCTGGAGGAATTGACGGAAGGTGCTACCGTCCAGGTGACGTTGCAAGGCATACCGATCATGACGATGTCGATCCCACCGCAAATTCCCGGTAACTCGATTCAAAAGGTTGAATTAGTGAACGATTAATGCAATGTGCGCCTTGGCAATGGCACCACAGTCAAGACGCACATTTTTTTCTATTTATGGAAAGCGTGTTATACTACAAAAGAAGGAGTGACAATATGAACGAACATGCATTATCGGATCGTTTGGCTTGCGTGGGCGAACAAATTCCCGACCAAGCACGTTTCGCCGACATCGGTTCCGACCATGCTTACTTGCCTGTTGCATTGATGCTGCAGAACAAAATCTCTTATGCTGTAGCTGGAGAAGTTGTTCAAGGACCTTATGATTCTGCCAGCAAACAAGTGCGTAAGAACGGGTTAGCTGATAAAATCGTGGTTCGCTTGGCAGATGGACTGGACGCGATTCAACCTGAAGACAACATCGACACCGTTGTCATTGCTGGAATGGGCGGCACACTGATACGTTCGATTTTAGAAGAAGGTAGCCGGAAAAATCGCTTAGCGGGAGTCAAACGCTTGGTCTTACAACCGAATGTTGGGGAACGGACTTTGCGAGAATGGCTCGTTAGCAACAACTTTATAATCATTCATGAAGTACTTTTAGAAGAAAACGACAAAAACTATGAAATTATCGTTGCCGAAACTGGAAAAACGACGTATACGTCCCAGCAATTATTTTTTGGTCCTTTTTTATTAAAAGAAAAAAATCCAGTTTTCCTTAAAAAATGGCAACATGAATTAAAGCAACGACAACGCGTCATCAAAGAGTTAGAGAAAGCCAAAGAACCACCTGCTGAAAAAATCAATGAATTAAAGGATCAGATCGAATGGATCAAGGAGGTGTTGGCATGATTTCTGGTCAAGAATTTATCAAACGCTTTGAAGCATACTGCCCTTTATGGTTGGCAGAAGAAGGCGATCCTGTTGGTCTACATGTTGGCACATTAAACAAACCGCTCGAGCGAGTCATGATGACTCTTGATGTACGTCCAGAAGTGGTTGCAGAAGCCATCGAGAAAAAGATCGACTTGATCATCGCCAAACACCCACCGATATTTCGGCCTTTGAACCGCTTACTGACAGATGATCCACAACAAAAGATGCTAATGGATCTCGTCAAGCATGATATTGCCGTTTACGCCGCCCACACCAATATGGATATTATTGAAGATGGTTTGAACGATTGGTTTTGTGAACTATTAGAAGTTGAACCCGACACGTATTTGAAGCAAACCCATCAAGTAAAAATGAAGAAGCTAGCTGTTTTTACCCCTGTTGAATCGGCACCAGCGTTACGAAAGGCATTAGGTAAAGCAGGTGCTGGTCAGCAAGGCAATTACCAAAATACCAGCTATTCCTTGATTGGCACCGGTCGCTTTACGCCACAGCAAGCGGCACATCCTGCCATTGGTGAGATTGGAAAAGAAGAACAGGTGCAAGAAGCGAAGATCGAAGTCATTTTTCCAGAAACGATCGAGAATAAAGTGCTTTCGGCAATGATCGCTGCTCATCCTTACGAAGAGCCAGCTTATGATCTGTATGCCTTAGACAATTTGCCGAAAACCTATGGAATCGGACGGGTTGGCAACCTCGCTGAGCCTCTTTCCCTTGATCAGTTTGTCGAACGTGTCAAAGAGCGCTTTGGTTTGACTGCTTTACGCCTCGTCAGCTTTCCTGGTGCACCTGAAAAAATTCAGCGAATCGCCATTTGCGGCGGCAGTGGCCAATCGTTTTATTCGGATGCCTTACGCCATCAAGCGGATGTGTACATCACTGGCGATATCAGTTACCATTTCGCCCATGACATGCAAGCCAATGGGTTGATTGGGATCGATCCAGGGCACAACATCGAAAAGGAATGTATTCCTCGGTTTATTGAGAAATTCAACCAGTGGAAAGCAGAAGAGAACTGGGCTGTGACCTTTGTTCCTTCCACCACTTCAACAAATCCATTTGACTATAGATAGGAGAATCTTTTATGTACGAAAATTTATTGCCTCGCTTTTTGAATTATGTAAAAACAGAAACTCGCTCTGATGCGACAAGCACGACAACACCTTCTACCCAAACACAGGTCGCGTTTGCCAAAGAACTGCAAAAAGAACTTGAAGAATTAGGATTAAGCGATGTTCATTACAATGAATCAAATGGTTTTGTGATCGCAACATTACCAAGTAACGTGGATCATGACGTACGCTCCATCGGTTTTATCGCCCATATGGATACCGCCGATTTTAATGCAGAGAATGTTGATCCGCAGATCATCGAAAATTACGATGGCGAATCAACCATTAAATTAGATAAAGAAGGAAAATACACATTAAACACAAAAGATTTTCCGAATTTAAAAAATTATGCTGGGGAAACCTTGATCACTACTGATGGTACTACTTTATTAGGTTCTGATGATAAGTCAGGTATTGCAGAAATCATGACAGCCATGGAAATTTTACTTAAAAACCCAACGATCAAACATGGGGAAATCAAAGTCGCATTTGGCCCTGATGAAGAAATTGGGGTTGGTGCAGATAAATTCGATGTTGAAGATTTCAATGTTGATTTTGCGTATACAATGGATGGCGGTCCAGTAGGAGAATTGCAATACGAGACCTTTAATGCGGCGCAAGCTGAAATTACGATCCAAGGAAAAAATGTCCACCCAGGAACTGCTAAAGACACCATGATCAACGCTTTGCAACTAGCAGTCGATTTTCAAAATGCGCTACCGGCTGATGAAGTTCCTGAGAAAACCGAAGGGACAGAAGGGTTCTTCCATTTGATGAGTCTCAGCGGCTCAGTAGAAGAAGCGAAAATGGCATACATTATTCGAGACCATGACCGGACCCGTTTTGAAGAAAGAAAAGCACAATTATTAGCGGTTCAAGAAAGCTTGAATGCCCGCTTTGATGAACCAAGAGTACACGTTCATCTATATGATCAATACTACAACATGAAAGAAATCATCGAAAAAGATATGAGTATCATTGATCTAGCAAAAGATGCGATGGAAGCAGTGGGAATCACTCCGATAACAGAACCTGTTCGTGGTGGAACCGATGGCTCGAAAATCTCCTATTTAGGGATTCCAACACCGAATATCTTTGCTGGTGGAGAAAATATGCACGGACGTTATGAGTTCGTCTCACTACAATCAATGATGAAAGCGACCGATGTGATTGTGAAAATCGCCGAACTGAATGCTCAAGCATAAACGTTGATTTTTGATTTGTTGGAATAAATGAAAAACTCTTGGGCTGGGAACTCTTCACGCAGGTCTTGCGTAAGACCCGGCCTTTTTAGGATGTGAATAGGATGAAAATTCTCGTTTTATACAATGATACAGCGGGGAAAAGTGAAGCAAAAGAAACAGCAGAAAAATTCCAAGCCTATGTGAAAGAACAAGGCGAAGAGCATCAAGCGTTCTTGCAGGCCTCAAATCCAGACGTGGATCCCAAAGACGTTCGAGAGGCTGCCGAAAAACACGCAGTCGATACGATTGTGATCATTGGTGGAGATGGGACGATCCATCATGGATTGCAAACCTTTAAAGAAAAGTTAGATGTGTTGAAGGTCGGCATCATTCCTGGTGGAACCGTAAATAATTTTGCCAGAATGTTGGGGATACCGGTGAAGCCCGAAGAGGCCTTCGAGACGATCTTAACGGGGGTTGAGCGATCGATCGACTACGGGACGGTCAATGATCAAGTCATGATCTCGACCATGACCATTGGTCTTCTGGCAGATACCGCCGCAGCTACTTCCCAAGAAGAAAAACAGCAATATGGGCCGTTAGCGTTTATGAAACGGTTCATTCATCTGTTGATCAAAAAGAAACAATACAAATTAGAAGTCATTGCTGACGAACGGAAATGGCAGGGGAAAACTCAATTACTGACGATCGTCATGTCGAATTCAGCAGGTGGGTTTAAGAACTTCGATGAAGAAGCAAAGCCTGATGACGGATTGTTTCATATCATTCTTTTGCCAAAACTGAATATTTTACGATTTATTTTGTATTTACCAAGAATTATTCGTGGTAGAATTGCCAAAGTACCAAGTGTTGAATATTTCACTGCCGCAAAGGTCTCAATAAAGGCCAAAGAAAAAACGGTTCATACTCGAACCGATGGCGACCCAACGGATGATCTACCGATTGAGATGAAAGTTATCAAACATGGTTTGACGATGCTGGTACCTGAAGAAGCACAAGAATCAAAATAATGATCCCTACGATCAATCATATGGAGGAAATGGATGAATGCACTGATTTACAATCCATTGTGGTTTTATTTAATTGCAGTCAATCTTTATCTTTTCTGTCTGATGGGGTATGATAAATATCAGGCAGTGAAACAAGGTTGGCGGGTTCCCGAAGCAAATCTCCTTTTTATGGGGGCGATTGGCGGAGGATTAGGCGGTTTAATTGCGCAACGCGTATTTCGCCACAAAACAAGAAAGAAGAAGTTTCACCTCTTTTTTGCTTTTGGCACCGTTTTTGCTATCCTGCTGATGGTCTTTTTTGCATAAATTCGGTATAACAAGCAAGGAGTTAATATGAAAACTAAAGTGAAGTTCGCCCTTAATTTACTTTTACTAGTAGGGATTCTGGGTGTGATGTATTTTTTTGTCCGTAACTCGATGATGGATATTTTGGCGGGGCTAAGAGAGACCAGCTTTCTCGTCGTCTTACTGGTTATGGGGCTTGGCACATTGTACCTAGTGATTGAAGGACGAACAGTCAAAGAGATTGCCGTGACTTTCCAACCGGAATTCACAACCAAGGCGGGGTTTCTGACCGTCTGTTACAGTGGTTTTTATCGGATTGTGACGTTTGGGGCAGGCACCTTAATCTCAGAGGTGAATTTTTACCGTAAAAATGGCTTGCAGTTGTCACAGGGCGTTGGGGTCACCACCTTACACATGGTGATGTATAAGTTCGCCATATTGACTTATGCAATCGCTGGGTTGATCATTCAATTTTCGCTATTCTATGACAATGCACCCAATATGATTTGGGTAATTTTAGCGGGGATCGTACTCGTTTTTTTGATCATTGCCGCTTTGTTAGCACTTTCGGTCAGCATCAACATCCAAGTCTTTTTCGTGATCGTCAGCAATAAGCTGTTCAAAAGTGCGACATTAAGAGGATTGGTTGACAAATGCAACACCCAAATTTATTCTTTACGAGAAACAGTCAATGCGATTATTACCGACCGCACCGCTTTCTTGCGCATCTATTTGTGGAATCTTTTGAAGATGCTGCCTTGGTATGTGATTCCTTATGTGATTCTTGTTGTGCAGCATCCAGAGATCGATTTCTTGTTGACGTTATCCTTCATCAGTTTTGCCGTCGTCTTGTCCGGGGTGATTCCAACACCGGCAGGGATCGGATCATTTGAATTTATTTATATGCTGCTTTTTGGTCCATTAGTTGGCACGGTCGATGCTGCGTCTTCCATGCTACTGTACCGTTTAGCAACATTCATTTGGCCCTTCATAATTGGTTTTGCTTATGTAATGAAAGAAAAACGCAAAGATATTAGCCAAGAGTTGACTGAATTAAGAAAAGAAAAAGTGGAAAGTTAAAAACACGCTTATCTTCGAATAGAGGATAAGCGTGTTTTTTTTAGTCTTTCAAATCAATGATCCGATCAACAAAGGATTCATAAAACTCGCCTTCATGGGAAACAATCAAAACTGTTCCAGGAAAGGCCGCTAGGGTTTCTTCCAAATTGTTTTTCGTATCTTGATCGATATGGTTGGTCGGTTCATCAAGAATCAAGAAGTTACTTTTGATCAACATCATTTCGGCTAGTTTGACTTTTGTCTGTTCACCACCACTTAATAGCTTCAATTCTTCCTGGGCTAATTGGCTAGGTAAACCTGCCCGAGAAAGTTGCCGTCGCAATTCTTTGTTGGTGGCCTTCGGAAAAAGATCCTCAAGGTATTGAAGAGGGGTCTGCAATGGATATTCCCAGTCAAGGTCTTGAGAAAAGTAATTGAATTTTGTATGCTGTGGGTAAGAAACGGATCCCTCAATTGCTGGGATCACACCAAGAATCGTTTTGATCAATGTTGATTTACCGATCCCATTAAATCCCCGTATAGCAATTTTTTCGCCATAGCGGATCGTTAGGTTGATCGGGGAGAGTAATGGCTTTTGGTCGTATCCAATGACTAGATTGGTGGTTTCCAAGGCCAAGGTGGTAACGATTGGTGCCAAATCAAATCCTAAATGGGGTTTAGGGACATCTTGCGGTGGGGTCAAACGATCAATTTTTGCCAACTGTTTTTCACGACTCTTTGCCATCGTTGAACGAGAACCAGCTTTGTATTTACGAATATAGCTTTCGGTTTTCTTGATATGCTCTTGTTGTGCTTCGTATTGCTTCATATAGCTTTCATTTTGCAGCGTTTTTAGTTTTAATGCTTTGTCCAAATTCCCCGTATACTTAGAAAGCTTGCCAAATTCGATATCAATGATATGGGTCGTGATTTCGTTAAGGAATTGACGATCATGAGAAACGACTAAATAGGTACCGGTAAAGTCCTGTAAAAACTCAACCAGCCATTTGATATGCTCATCATCTAAGTGGTTGGTCGGTTCATCTAAAATCAGCATGTCGGGTTTTTCTAGCAGCATTTTTGCTAAGATTAGTTTTGAGCGTTGACCACCACTTAAGGAAGCGAGGGGGGTATCCATTCCGAGAACCGAAATACCTAATCCTTCTGCTAAATCATCGATCAATGTATCCATTTGGTAGAAATTTCCTTGATCCAATTGATTTTGCAATTCGCCCGCTTTTTCTAAAAGCTTATCGTCGAGGCTTTCGCCATATGCAGTATAAAGATCGGCAATCTGTTGTTCTTTTTCGAAGTCTTCTGCAAAGGCAGAGCGCAAAAAATCACGGATCGATTGCGTTTCATCAACATTGACGTATTGATCCAAATAGCCCATTTTCAAATTTTTCGGAAATTGGACGAAGCCATCATCGGGGAGAATTTCTCCTGTAATGATTTTGATTAAAGTACTTTTGCCAGCGCCGTTCCGTCCAATCAAACCGACTTTTTCACCACGGTTGATTTGAACGGAAACGTCTTCGTAAAGCAATTTGTCGCCAAATTGTTGGCTAATATTCGTTAATGTTAACATCATTTCCTCCATATAAAAAAGCTGTAAACAGTAGACGTTACAGCTAAGTAGATAATCTTACTGAATAAAAATCGCCAAAGAGCGATCAAAACGATCAGGAAAATCGATTGTTCCTGACCAATCATGACCTAGCATACCATTGCTGCTTCCCATCTGTCAATTTTCATGAAAGAATACTGAAAAAAATCTTGATGTTCGAGGGAAATCTTTTGACCATTACTGACCAACGTTGTATAATAAAAGAGTAGAAAAAAGCATACTGCTTGCAGTGTACTTATTTTCTGACTACCATTTTGGGAGGGAAAAGTATGAACCCAGAAAAAATGACGACTACATTACAAAGTGCTATCGCTGAAGCCCAGCAGATTGCCATGACCCGTCACCATCAAGAAATTGATATTCCACATTTATGGAAGATTTTATTGCAAGCCAATCAATTCGGCCGCAATTTTTACACGGACACAGGTCTCGATGTCGATGCTTTTGAAAAAGAAGTTGACCGACTATTAGATGAACTGCCTTCGGTTGAAGGAGGAAATGTTCGTTATGGTCAATCTATGAGTCAAAATCTGTTTCATCTTTTGTCTGAGGCAGATCAATTAAAAAATGAATTTCAAGACGAGTATCTTTCCACAGAAATCGTCCTTTATGCGTTGATGAAATTGAAAAATCATCCATTGACGGTGTATTTAAAGAAACAAGGAATCAGCGCGAAAGAAATCAAGCAAACGATCGAAACATTAAGAGGAGGGGATCGTGTGACCTCACAAAATCAAGAAGAACAATACAAAGCTTTAGAAAAATACGGCGTTGACCTGGTGCAACAAGTCCGCAGCGGAAAAATGGACCCAATTATCGGACGAGACGAAGAAATTCGCGATGTGATTCGCATCCTTTCTCGGAAGACAAAAAACAATCCCGTTTTGATTGGTGAACCAGGGGTTGGTAAAACAGCCATCGTTGAAGGATTGGCACAACGGATCGTGCGAAAAGACGTCCCAGAAAACCTAAAAGACAAAACGATCTTTTCTCTGGATATGGGTGCCTTGATCGCAGGTGCTAAATTCAGAGGTGAATTTGAAGAGCGTTTGAAAGCTGTCTTACAAGAAGTGAAAAAAGCCGATGGACGGATCATTCTCTTTATTGATGAGATCCACAATATTGTAGGTGCTGGTAAGACGGAAGGCAGCATGGATGCTGGAAACTTACTAAAACCAATGCTGGCACGGGGAGAATTGCATACGATTGGCGCAACCACCCTTGATGAATACCGTCAATACATGGAAAAGGATAAAGCTTTGGAACGTCGTTTCCAAAAAGTGCTGGTACAGGAACCAACCGTTCAAGACACGATTTCGATTTTACGTGGCTTGAAAGAACGGTTCGAGATCCATCATGGCGTCAACATCCATGACAACGCGCTTGTTGCTGCGGCGACCTTATCTGATCGGTATATCACGGACCGCTTTTTACCAGATAAAGCCATTGACTTGATCGATGAGGCGAGTGCCACAATTCGGGTGGAAATGAATTCGATGCCTACTGAGCTCGACCAAGTTACCCGTCGTTTGATGCAACTTGAGATCGAAGAAGCCGCATTGAAAAAGGAATCCGATGATGCATCGAAAAAACGCTTAGGCATTTTACAAGAAGAATTGGCGGAATTGCGTGAAGAAGTCAATACCATGAAAATGCAGTGGGAAACGGAAAAAGAAGAAGTCAATGCAGTTTCCAACAAACGGGCAGAGATCGATAAAGCCAAGCATGAGTTGGAAGATGCTGAAAATAACTATGATTTGGAACGGGCAGCTGTTCTTCGTCATGGGACGATTCCACAACTGGAAAAAGAACTAGCTGAACTGGAAGAAAAAAATCAAGATGAAGGCATTCGGATGGTCCAAGAATCAGTGACCGAAAATGAGATTGCCCTAGTCGTTGGACGTTTGACAGGGATTCCTGTTGCGAAATTAGTGGAAGGCGAACGGGAAAAACTGTTGAAATTAAATGAGACCTTGCATCAACGAGTGATCGGACAAGACGAAGCCGTCGATGCCGTCAGTGATGCCGTCATTCGTTCACGAGCTGGCCTGCAAGATCCAAATCGACCATTAGGTTCCTTCTTGTTCTTAGGTCCGACCGGCGTCGGTAAGACCGAATTAGCGAAAGCGTTGGCGGTCAACCTCTTTGATTCAGAAGAGCATATGGTTCGGATCGATATGAGCGAATACATGGAAAAACATTCGGTGTCTCGCTTAGTCGGTGCCCCTCCAGGCTATGTAGGGTTTGAAGAAGGTGGACAATTGACTGAAGCTGTTCGACGCAATCCATACACGATCGTCTTATTGGATGAGATCGAAAAAGCCCATCCTGATGTTTTCAATATCTTATTACAAGTGCTTGATGATGGCCGTTTGACAGATTCAAAAGGGCGAGTCGTTGATTTCAAAAATACAGTCTTGATCATGACTAGCAATATCGGCTCTCAAGTCTTGCTAGATGGCGTGACCGCAGAAGGGACGATCCCAGAAAACGTTGCTGAAAATGTCCGTAATCTCTTGAGAGGGCATTTTAAACCAGAATTTTTAAATCGGATCGACGACACGATTTTGTTCACACCGCTTAGTCTAAACGATGTGACAGGCATCGTCGACAAGATCGTCGCACAGCTTTCACAACGACTGGAAGTCCAAGATATTCTGCTGACGATCACTGAAGAAGCCAAATGTTGGATTGCTGAAAATGCTTATGAGCCAGCATATGGTGCGCGACCTCTCCGTCGGTTTATTACGAGAGAAGTCGAAACCCCATTGGCAAAAGAAATCGTTGCCGGCAGAGTCTTACCAAAGACTCAAGTCACGATCGAATTATTGAACGAACAGCTGGTTTTTGAAAATACGCCAATTACCGAGTAATAAAAAGATAAAAAATGGATAAATGCAAAACGATGGTTGCCGTTTCATTGGCAGCCGTCGTTTTTTTGCCGCTCAACATAAGACAAAATAGTTCCCCTTGCTTGTTGTTTGGAGGAAATTCGCACTTCGATTATACTGTTCTTATGGAGTAGGAGAGGAATGAAAAGATGAATACTTTTTTTGAAACGTTGAATGAGCGAAAAGGGGAATTGCTGACAGCTGTCTTTGAGCATTTGTCATTGTCAATCATTGCGCTGCTGGTGGCGATCGTTATTGCTGTCCCGTTAGCCATTTGGCTGGTTAATCATAAACGGGCAGCGGAAGTCGGCCTACAAATAACGAGTGTATTACAAACGATTCCATCACTGGCACTGTTAGGTTTATTGATTCCATTTGTGGGGATCGGAACGCCGCCTGCGTTGATTGCACTAGTTATTTATGCGTTATTGCCGATCTTTCAAAATACCTATATTGGCCTTTCGGAGATCGATCCATCAATCGAAGAAGCTGCGGCGGCATTTGGCATGTCTCGGATGCGACGATTGATCAAAGTCGAATTGCCGATTGCCTTGCCTGTCATAATTTCTGGGATTCGCACAGCGCTGGTCTTGATCATCGGAACAGCAACCTTGGCCTCTTTGATTGGCGCTGGTGGACTAGGTTCCTTTATTTTACTGGGGATCGATCGAAATGCCCCTGAATTAACCTTGATCGGCGCGATCGGGTCTGCTTTACTGGCTATTATTTTCAGTACGTTGATCCGTTATCTACAACACCTGAAACCGCGCTATACCTTGATTACGCTGGCAGCGATCATCTTGCTGATTGGCGGCGTTTCTTTTTCACAGAGCGGATTTTTCGCGCCGAAAACCATTACCATAGCTGGGAAGTTAGGGTCTGAACCTGATATCTTGATCAACATGTACAAAGAATTAATTGAACAAGAAGATCCTGGTGCACAGGTTGAATTGGAACCTAACTTTGGGAAAACTTCTTTCTTATTCAGTGCTTTAGACAATGACCAAGTCGACATTTATCCAGAGTTTACTGGAACTGTGTTGGAGAGTTTAGTGGATGTACCGGAAAAAACCGCTAGTCAAAAACTTGACTCTGACGAAACCTATACCGAAGCAGTCAATCTGTTAAAGGATCAGTTTGAGATGACCTTGCTTCAGCCGATGGCGTATCAAAATACCTATGCGTTGGCTGTGAAAAAAGAATTTGCTGAGGAAAATGGACTAACCACGATCTCTGATTTGAAGAAAATCGAAAATAAAATCAAAGCCGGCTTTACCCTCGAATTCATTGATCGGACGGACGGTTATGCGGGCATCCAAGAACTCTATGGGCTAGATTTTCCAAGTGTCCAAAGTATGGAACCAGCATTGCGTTATCAAGCCATCAATAATGGCGATATCAATCTACTGGATGCCTATTCCACGGACAGTGAATTGCGTCAATATGGCTTAGTTATTCTAGAAGACGATCAAGAACTATTTCCACCTTATCAAGGAGCGCCTTTGATGAAAGAAGCCTTTGCCAAGGAACATCCAGAAGTCGTCCGTGCATTGGAAAAGTTGGCAGGTAAAATCACCGAAGAACAAATGAGTGAAATGAATTATCAGGTCAATGTCGAAGGAAAAAATCCAGCAGAAGTCGCGCGTACCTTCCTGATAGATGAAGGATTAATTAAGGAGGGACAAGAATGACACGAATTATTGAATTTAAAAACGTCAGTAAAAAGTTTGATCAAAAAATAGTGATCGATCAATTAGATCTGAGCATCAATAAAGGGGAAATCTTTGTTTTGGTCGGTCCTTCTGGGAGTGGGAAAACGACGACTTTGAAGATGATCAACGCGTTGTCAGAACCAACGGATGGCGATATTTACTTCAAAGAAAAACGAATCAAAGAATACAATATCCAAAAAATGCGTTGGCAAATGGGGTATGTTCTCCAACAAATCGCCCTGTTTCCGACAATGGATGTGAAGCAAAATATTGAAGTGATCCCAGAGATGTTAGGGTGGTCGAAAAAAGATCGCTCAGAAGCCGTGGATCGTTTGCTGACACAGGTCAAACTTGACCCAGAGCAATACCGCCATCGAATGCCTAAAGAGTTGTCAGGAGGAGAACAGCAGCGGATCGGGATTTTAAGAGCGTTAGCTGCTAACCCAGAAATTATTCTGATGGACGAGCCCTTTAGTGCTCTTGATCCAATTTCTCGAAATTCCTTACAGGAGTTAGTCCTCGATTTGCACCAAGAGCTTGGGACGACGATTATTTTTGTCACGCATAACATGAAAGAAGCGGTAAAACTAGGTACGCGCATTGCTGTCATGAATCAAGGGAAGATCGTCCAATGTGATACACCGGAAGTGATTGTCTCGCAACCAAAAACTGCTTTTGTGAAAAGTTTTTTTGAAGAGACCGGTGAAGACGAAGCAAAACTGGTCACTGCAGGGGATTTGATGCGGATGAACTTTTTCAGCGATGAAGTCAACCCAGTGGCTCCTCAAATCGCTGCATCTACTACTTTAAATGAGTTGTATACCTTATTTGCAACTCATGACACGGTAGTGATTGAAGAAGAGCAGAAACTCGTAGGGAGTCTAAGTCGAAAAGATGTGTTTGCTTTCTTGAGTCGTGATCGAACGTAAAAGGTTCTTTATGGCCACTAGAAATGTCATATTTTTTTAAAAATCGATGATTTCTCTTGCTCAATGTAAAAATTCCACGTAAGATTGAGGAAGATATCTTTTGTCAGAATGCCAGAAACGAGCTTTGATAATGACAAAAGATGCAGTAAAGGAGCGAAAGAGCAGCTATGGTAAAAATCCTAAAAGAGAATTGGTTACTGCTTTTCTTTATCGTCGCCGTGGTTCTCATCCGTTTGTTTGTCCTGACGCCAGTTCAAGTCAGTGGCCATTCTATGGATCCAACTTTGGCCGATAAGCAGCGTTTGATTGCATCAAAAATTTCTTCATATGACCGCCAAGACATCGTGATATGTGTTGAACCAGATGATCCAAGCAAAATTGCTGTCAAGCGGCTGATTGGTTTACCCGGTGATACGATTGAGATGAAAGATGATGTCCTAA
This sequence comes from Enterococcus sp. AZ179, assembly GCF_050498885.1. Lineage (NCBI taxonomy): Bacteria > Bacillati > Bacillota > Bacilli > Lactobacillales > Enterococcaceae > Enterococcus > Enterococcus sp. AZ179. The sequence continues at coordinate 3,346,077 of NZ_JBMHEO010000001.1, forward strand.
CAATCAATGGAGAAGTATACGAAGAACCCTATTTAGATGAGTTTAAAGAGAAATTTGCGGACGATCAATTACAAGACGAATATTCTTATCGCGAAATGTTTCAGCAGATCGCCGCTGGTGCAGAACACTTTACCGACGATTTTACGGTAACTGTTCCTGAAGGCAGCTATTTTGTGATGGGAGACAATCGTTTGATCTCTCGGGACAGTCGTAGTTTCGGGGTCGTAACAGAAGATCAAATGGAGGGGAAAGTGCTGCTGCGTTTTTGGCCTTTGAATCAAATCAAACTTTTCTAACCACAAAAAAACATTCTTGCCAATGCAGCGAAAACGCCGCAACTGGCAAGAATGTTTTTTTAGATGACCCAAGCGACAAATGCAACCATTGAAAAGAACATTGTCCAAACCGCAATAATAGCTGATGCGATAAAAATAATTTTGATTGATAAAGGTTGGACAAATTTTCGGGCATCTTTAGAGAACGCATAGGTGATCGATGAAAAAATCAAGCAGCATAAAATAAAAAACACTGTTAGAACCATAAGCCTCTCCTTTACTGACGCAATGTCAAATGAATAATGTAATTATAACAGACCATGGTTTTTTGGGGAAATAAAAATGATTAAACGAGGGAATTTTCTTGTAGTTGTAACCGTTTTATAGGGAAGTGTAAGAAAGGTCGAACCTTGTTAGACAGCGAAATTATAAAAATAAGCCGTGTTATTTAAGTGTTTTTATAAATTTTTCTTTATCAATAAAAGAACAAAAGAAAAAAGCTTGTTGAAAAACGATGGTTTCAACAAGCTTTTAAAGGTTGGTTATGATAATTTTTTAATCCGATAACTTTCAAAGTAATCAGGTTTGCCTCGTCCTTGAACATACGCGATCACGCCCATCAAAGCAGCACCAATCGTGTTGGTTAGTAAATCGCCCATCGTATCCATCAATGCTTCACGACCAATAAACGGGGTGCCATCTAAGGTTGCATAACGTTGGAGATTCATTCCACCAACAGAGTCGCAGATGAATTCCCAAAACTCCCAGAAAACACCACACGAGCCAGCAAAAGCAAAGCCCATCAGTAAAAATAACCAAGGCGAAACTTTTGAAACGGGCACTTCTTTTAGTAAGAGACAGATCAATCCATAGCCTACAGCCGTCAAGACCATTGGGCTTACCGCATGCAGAATTTTATCCCAGAAAGCAATGGTTTCGATCAAATGTAAGATCGTCCCCATGAATACGGAGATCAGCAAGAAAAACCAATAAAAGTAGACGGTGGCATTTGGTAGCTGGATTTTTAAGAACTTTTTACTCATTTCTGGGACAAAGATCAATAAAATCCCAAGTAAGGCTTGACCCAAGAAAATCAGTCCTTGTGTTTGCGGATAGACGCCACGGAAAAATTCCCACAAAGAAAAACAAAACACGAGAATACCGAAAATAGTGAATACCTTTTGCAGTCGCTGATAATTTTGCCCCATTTAGTTGTCCTCCGAAAGATAGTCTGCTAAGCCAGCTACAAGTGCTGCTTCAGAGGAATAAATCTCACCGTTTAGCTTGATCAAACCCACCGTATAAAGATTGACATAGTGGAACTGATTTTCCGCAACGGTTTGTAATGCTGCCAGCTTTTGCTGATTATCGGAACCTTGTTGGCGACTATCCGTATAAAGCCCTAAAACAGGAATGCCTTTTGCATAGGCGACGCCAATCTCAGAGGCAACCCCAGCATCGATGGTCAAACCATCCAGCAAAGCGATCATCAAATCGCTTTCCAGTACTTTTTCGGTATCTGCCAACGCAATCATTTTGCTATCCGCGTAGGCGGACTTATCATTGATCGCGGCATTTTCTTGAGGTAAATAAATCTCCAGCTGCGGATACTGCTGGCGAATCGACGCAACAAGTTCGGCGTTGTAGCGAAGGTCACTAGCAGCAAACAGGGGAGCAGCAAAATATAGTTTCATTCAAAAACACTCCTTAATCATTCATAGTTGTACGTTTTGTTGATTCGTTGTTTAGAAATAATCACTGAAATAGGCTTCCATATCAGGGATGATCGATTCTAGTAATGCCAGTGTTTCTGAATCGGTATTTAGCCGTTCCACACGCTCTAAGTAAGCTGGACGGCGGTAATTCATCAACAGACACGACAATGTCTGAATATCCAACTGGACCGCTTTTCCGATGGCTTCTCTTGAAACCACGATCTCCCCGTGATTGTATTGGACACCGAAGATTCCGTTGTTCCAATCGGCAACTGGGTCAGAAACAACAAAGTGAAAGGGTGTTTGAAAGGCTTCAAATGGGAAGTTTTTCAAAAACTGTTCAACATCGACGATCCGCGCCATGTAATAAGGCTCAATGGTTTCTTTGATTTGGCTATCATCCAGGTAGAAGGACAGGGGTTCATTTGAATAAATGTCTCCTTTGACCCAATAGACCATTGAGAAATGAGCAGAGATAAAATTCCAAAGACCATTGCGGGCTTCTTGATTTAAGTAGAACATTTCCTTTACATGGAAGACTTCTTCGGCTACCCAATAAAAAAGTACACCAGTCGGATGACCACTGGCATTGTAATAGACAGCCGCGGTGCGCTCTTCTTCATTTTCATAGCGCCAATACTCTTCCCAGTGAAAAGAGGTCCGCTGCAAGGCGCCATGGTTTTCCCGGGAGAATTGGTTATAGACAGTAAAGACATCAGGGTCATCCACTTCTTTGCGCTCTACGATCCCAGGGACTTCTTTGGTTTTCGGAAGCTGGGTATCACGAATTTTGAAGGTCAGCTTGTCGGACATAATCTCCCAGCCTTTGCGACGATAGTAAGGCACATTGTATGGATAAAGGTAGGAGATCCATTGCTGATCTTCCCGCATGGTTTCTAAGGCAAGCTTGATCAAGTCTTTCATCAGGCCATGTCCGGCATATTCAGGGTAGGTCCCAACACCGGTCACTCCGCCCATTTTGATCAATTTGCCGTGTATATTGACTTCACAAGGATAAACGGCGATTTGCGAGATCAACTTGTCTTCATTGAACCAGCCAAAGACCTTGGAAAGCTCTAAGATCGGGCGCTTAGATTTAATCATTTCCCGTTTGCTCTCATAGCCGCTTTCTTCAATATCCGATTCAGTGATCTGAAAAACGTAGCTTAACAGTTCATTGAACTGATCAACGTCTTTTTCATCCACTGCTCGAATATGTAGATTTTGATGAAAATTATTGTCCATTCTTTCAACTCCAATTTATTTGCTAGCTCTAGTATAGCAAAACCTGAATGAATATGTCTAAATAACGGTTAAGAAAAATACTTTAACTATTGGCGTTTCGTTGGTATAATAGAAAAGCTGACTAAAAGAAATGAGGAACGTATCCATGAACATAGAAGAAATGAAAAAACGACAGGAGAAGATTCGTAATTTCTCCATTATCGCCCATATCGACCATGGGAAATCAACACTGGCGGACCGTATTTTGGAACAAACCCATACGGTGACGTCTCGGGAAATGCAAAACCAATTATTAGACTCCATGGATCTTGAACGTGAACGAGGAATCACGATCAAATTAAATGCTGTGGAACTTAACTATACCGCCAAAGATGGAGAAACCTACATCTTCCATTTGATCGACACCCCAGGGCACGTCGATTTCACCTATGAAGTTTCCCGCAGTTTGGCCGCTTGTGAAGGCGCCGTACTCGTCGTTGATGCGGCTCAAGGGATCGAAGCACAGACATTGGCAAACGTCTACTTGGCGTTAGACAATGATTTAGAGATCCTACCAGTTATTAACAAAATAGACTTGCCAGCTGCCGATCCTGAGCGAGTACGAACAGAGATCGAAGATGTTATAGGTATCGATGCCAGTGAAGCTGTTTTAGCTAGTGCCAAAGCAGGTATTGGGATCGAAGACATTTTGGAACAAATCGTTGAGTATGTCCCAGCTCCAGCAGGTGATATTGAAGCACCGTTAAAAGCGTTGATCTTTGACTCCGTGTACGATTCCTATCGTGGGGTGGTCTTAAACGTCCGCATTATGGACGGGATGGTCAAACCTGGAGATAAAATCAAAATGATGAGCAATGGCAAGACCTTTGACGTCACGGAAGTCGGTGTCTTTTCACCCAAAGCTATTCAACGAGATGCGTTGATGGTGGGCGATGTTGGGTATATCACTGCTGCCATCAAGACTGTTAAAGATACGCAAGTCGGAGATACGGTGACTTTAGCCAACAATCCAGCAGCCGAAGCATTGGAAGGCTACCGCCAAATGAATCCAATGGTTTATTGCGGATTGTACCCAATCGATACCTCACGCTACAACGACCTTCGAGAAGCATTGGAAAAATTACAACTGAATGATGCAGCATTGCAATTTGAGCCAGAAACCTCTCAAGCGTTAGGATTTGGGTTCCGATGCGGCTTCTTAGGCCTATTACACATGGATGTCGTGCAAGAACGGCTAGAACGTGAATTTAACCTTGAGCTGATTACGACTGCACCATCCGTAATCTATCACGTCAACAAGACAGATGGCTCAATGGTCGTCGTTGATAACCCAGCAGAATTTCCTGAACCAGTCACGATCGACAATGTACAAGAACCTTACGTCAAAGCACAAATCATGGTCCCTAATGATTACGTCGGTGCTGTAATGGAATTGTCCCAACGCAAACGGGGAGACTTTGTCACGATGGATTACTTGGATGATTATCGAGTAAACGTCGTTTATGAGATCCCACTATCGGAAATCGTCTTTGATTTCTTTGATAAATTGAAATCCAGCACCAAAGGGTACGCATCACTCGATTACGAAATGTCTGGTTACCGAACTAGCAAGCTAGTGAAGATGGACATCTTGCTGAATACTGAAAAAGTCGATGCGTTAAGCTTTATCGTTCACCGTGACTTTGCTTATGAACGCGGTAAAGCCATCGTTGAAAAACTGAAGAAACTGATTCCACGACAACAATTCGAAGTGCCAATCCAAGCAGCCATCGGACAAAAAATCGTTGCGCGTTCAGACATCAAAGCCTTGCGTAAAAACGTATTGGCGAAATGTTATGGCGGTGACGTTTCTCGGAAACGCAAACTTCTGGAGAAACAAAAAGAAGGGAAGAAGCGGATGAAACAAATCGGCTCTGTCGAAGTACCGCAAGAAGCCTTCATGGCAGTTCTTAAGATGGATGAGGATGAACCGAAGAAGTAACTCGTTTCAATTTGAAAAGTCTAATAAAGCAATCTTTTCTTGTGTTAGAAAAAAGTGATTTAACCGTTTATAAAATTTAAACAGTTATACGGATTGTCACTGTTGAATAAAAGGACAAGAAAAAAATCTCTTGCTTGAGAATTTTTAGTTGTCAGCGTATGAAAGAGCATCTCATAAGGAGGTGCTTTTTTCATACCATTACATAAAAATGAATGAATCCATAGAGGAAAGCATTTAAAGAAAAGCAGATTATCCAATCGTTCAACTCTGGAATATTTAGCGATGAAGAAAATTCTTTTCAAGCTGCTATTGAAAAAAGAAAATGGGTTGAGTGACCTATCTTAGCAGTGTGATAAAGTTTTGAGTATGATACAAATGTATAAGAGAAGTAGCTCAAAAAAAAGTCTCGGCTATTAACAGAGATAAAGAAATAGCAGCGTATTAATTACTTCTCTCCTGAAACACTATCAAAAAACTAAATTGAGATGCCACTTTTAAATGATCATCAAGAAAGCACGCTAGAAAAAGAGAAGAAGCTTTATTTCTTGACGGCGATCACCAAACCGTTCTACTATCAAATTGATAGCCCTCCGTATGATTCGATAATTAAATGAAGGGTGAGCAATCGACGCCAGCTCACTCAAATATCGTCAATGGAAAATTCAGAGAGTAACTAATTTTTTGGATGCAAAATCCGTATTGAAATGACATCGATCATCAGAGGGAAACAAACATGTTTTACGGGTATTTGAACTTTAAGAATGAAATGTTTCTGTAGTTGATCTAAGTAGCAGGCCGATAGATCAAGCTGTTTTACATCCACGAGTAAAAGAAAAGAGGAACGGAAATGAAGTAGGCAGTTACTGGTGCCACAGTGAATTTAGGCAGTCGAGTAGTGAAAGAATTTAGTCGTTTGGTCGATAAGAAAGAAATATTTGCTCTTGTGCATACACTGTCTCTATGAGCAATAGTCAGAGCTGCAGAAAAAGCAAGTGAATGACAACGCTATTTCTTATGAGTGGTGTCGAAAGATGTGAAGACGTAAATCAATTTCATTTGTAACGAAAAAGCCCACTGAGATGTCAGTATCTCAATGGGTTTTTTGGTTTTATAAAAATGGCTCAAGAAAAGATTTGTTTTCCGGTCGTTTGCTTTCCTCTAAACTTGCAATACTTGTTAATAGAGAGAACAGATTGATTTTCGCCATTTTTTCTTCGACAGTTACTTGCAATTCATTATACGCACCATCCAGTACTTCTTGTATATTTGCACCAACAATGCAGTCTGGATTCGTTTTAGGATCGACTTGAATGAGATTTGTGTTTCCATGAATACTTTTATATATATCAAGTAGACTAATATCTTTGGGGTCCTTTGCTAAATAGGGCTTTGGTTTCCCAGTAGTTGTTCGAATCAGTCCAGATTTTTTTAAGTTTGCCATTATTTTTCTGACATTTGCAGCATTAGTTTCTACACTTTGAGCAATCATCTCACTTGAGAGCATATTAGTATCTTTATAGATGACGATATAACACATAATATGAATTGCATCACTGAGTTGAATAGAATATTTCAAGTGAATTCAGTCCTTTTTAGATTTTCTTCTTGACTTATCTTAACATACTATTTATTATATAGGTGTATCTTATAATTGTACAGCAGAATGTGCGAACTAAAAAGGAGTGTTTTATATGACATATTTAGTAACAGGAGCTACTGGTGGTTTTGGAGGATATGCACTTGAATTCTTGAAAGATTTAGTTTCTAAAGATCAGATCTATGCTTTGGTACGATCTGAAGAAAAAGCAGCTACACTAAAAGAGAAAGGCTACAATGTAAGAGTAGGGGATTATTCTGACATCAATTCGTTGAGTAACGCTTTTGACGGCATTGACCGCTTGCTTTTTGTGTCTGGCGCACCAGGCAATCGTCAAGAAGAACATGCTAATGTGGTTAAGGCAGCCAAAGACGCTGGTGTTCAGTATATTGCTTATACAAGTTTTGCTGATGCAGATCACTCAACAAGTGCATTAGCTGCTGATCACATCTTTACTGAAAAACAAATCAAAGAAGCGGGAATTGCGCATACATTTTTACGTAATAACTGGTATTTAGAAAATGAAATGCCGATTATTGGCGGTGCGTTAGCTAGTGGGAAATTCGTTTACGCAGCTAAAGAAGGCAAAACCGGCTGGGCTTTGAAGCGCGAATATGCTGAGGTTGCTGCAAAAGCACTAGCAGGAACAGAATACCCTGAAATCCTTGAATTATCGGGCAGCCCTATTACTTATGCTGAATTAGCAGCAGCTTTAAAAGAAGCAACAAGGAAGGAAATCGAAGTAGTTTCATCTGATGATCAAACCTTTGTAGATAGTTTGACAGCAGGCGGTTTACCACAACCTGTTGCAGAAATATTCTTGTCTTTCCAACATGATATTAAAAATAATCAATTAGATGTGACATCTAGTGACTTTGAACAAGCTTTGGGTAAGCCTTTGACGAGTCGCGTAGAAGCAATCAAAGAGTTGTTAAATTAGTCTTGCTATTTCCCGATTATCGAAAATAATCGGGAAATTTTTATAAAGAAGGTGTTGACGATGAACCATAGCGAAAAGAGGAAATGGCTGATTAACTATTTATTAGAGGAAAACAGTCACTTAAGTAAAATAGTAGATGCTAGCTCGGATGATCCGAAAGAACAAAATGATTTATTGCGATGCTTATTAAATATAAGAGAAGCGCGACCTATTCATAAGGACTTTATTGACATTCAAAATCAATTTCTTTTAGAAGAAAGAGCTGAAAATCAGATTTTTTCACTAAACGATGCGCAACAGTATACAAAAAACCTTTATCTCTGGCAAGGAGATATCACGAGGTTGGAAGTGGACGCCATCGTAAACGCTGCAAACGCACAGCTACTAGGATGTTTTGTTCCATTACACAGGTGCATCGACAATGCGATCCACTCTGCAGCAGGTATTCAATTAAGACTAGCATGCAAAGAAATCATGGACGCACAAGGGCATTTGGAAGAAACCGGCTATGCAAAAATCACCGACGGCTATAACTTGCCTGCAAAAAAAGTGATACATACTGTTGGGCCAATCATAAAAGATACCGTAGCTAAAGAACACGTATCCTTATTGGCTGACTGTTATCGTCGCGTCTTGTTGCTTTGCGAAGAGTATCAATTGAAGAGCGTCGCTTTTTGTTGTATCTCAACAGGAGAATTTCGTTTTCCCAATGAGTTAGCTGCAGAGATCGCTATCAAAACAACGCAAGAATATGTAACGCGTGTTCATTCACCTATAAAAATTATTTTCAATGTGTTTAAAGACATTGATAAGGAGTTGTACCATGAAAAACTACAACAATTATCAGAAAGTTTATCAAAAGATAACTGAAGCAGAGGCAATCGTTATCGGTGCTAGATCAGGCCTTTCTGCTGCTGCCGGGTTAACCTATTCTGGTGAACGGTTCAAAAAATATTTCAGAGACTATATTGATCATTATTATTTAACCGATATGTATTCTGCCGGATTTTATCCCTTCGATTCATTAGAGACGTATTGGGGTTATTGGAGTAAACATGTTTTTCATAATCGATATCAGCCTGAGGCTTTGCCGCTATATAAAGAGCTTCTATCTTTGGTAGAAGAAACAAATTACTTTGTCATTACTACTAATGTAGATCATCAGTTCCAAAAGACGGGCTTTGATAAGAGACGATTATTTTATACACAAGGTGATTATGGGTTATTTCAATGTTCACGTGCCTGCCATAACAAGACGTACGAGAATGAATCATTGATTATGCAAATGGTCCATCAGCAGAGTCAGTTCAAAATTCCCAAGCACCTCATACCATATTGCCCCAAATGTGGACAACCGATGCGGGTCAATTTACGGATAGATCAATTTTTTGTACAAGATGATGGTTGGGAAAGCGCAGCTAACCGATACAAAGAATTTCTAGAAAATTATTTAGGTACTAAAATCGTTTTTTGGGAGATCGGCATTGGTAACAACACGCCTTCCATTATAAAATATCCATTCCAAGAAATGACGAGGGCAACGAATCAGTCGACCTATATCGTCTGTAACCAACAAGCACAACGCATACCAGATGAACTCATGGATAAAACGATTATTCTGCAAGGAAATATAGTTGAAGCGATCAGAGAAATCGATCATTTTAGATAGGAGCGCATTCATGGACCATTCAAAAATGAAGACAGAAGATTATTTGAATTATTTAAAAAATGAGATTCATTCTACTGTGTTCGCCACATTAGACGAAAACGGAAATCCGGTCACCAGAGTAATCGATATTATGTTGGTGAAAGAAACGAAGCTGTATTTTTTGACTGCAATATCCAAGCCGTTTTATAAACAGCTCAAAATGAACCCGGTCGTTTCCATCACAGGTATAGAAGGAGAAACATCAATGGAATCGTTTTCTATTACCTTACAAGGGAGAGTAAATGAAATAGGCTCTACCTATTTAGATGAAATTTTCGAGAAAAATCCTTACATGGCAAAAATATACCCCTCTGTAGAAGACCGAAATGTTTTACGAGTCTTTGAAATTTATAAAGGCATTATGTCAATCTTTGATTTAAGCAAAAAGCCTATCTATCAAAACGTTAAATCTTGCGGATAACTCAAAGCAAAAGGAGACAATCACATGGCAAATAAAGTATCAGAAGAGGAAATGAACGAAGAAGAGTGGTTAAACTGGTATAAGAAGCAGGAATTACCACAATATCCAAAGCCAGCATTTACTGTTGACAATTTGATATTCAATGTCACGTCGGATGCAGTATACATTTTACTTGTCAAAAGAAAAAATCATCCTTTCAAAGGAAGGTTCGCTTTGCCAGGTGGCTTCGTTAACGAAGGAGAAAATATCATTAAAGCCGCCATCAGAGAGTTAAAGGAAGAAACGGGCGTGGAAGTGCAGGAAGTTTCTTTATTAGGTGTATATGGAGATAAAAATCGGGATCCCCGTGGATGGACTATTTCTGCTGTCTATATAACTGTTCTACAGCAGATGAAGACTCTTTATGCAGGAGATGATGCTTCTGAGGCTTTTTGGTATAGGGTTGATAAGGATAAAGTACTCTATCAATATGTTACGTCAAAAGAACGATCCTCTACGGAGAACTGGGAATCTCTTTTTACTTTTGATCATGCGCAAATCATCCATGATGGATTTAAGTGGTTGAACGACGAATTAAGGCAAAGAGGCCTTTAACAAGTAGAAGCGATGTGGCTTAATTTTTTTCGAGTGGGGATAATTATTTATATGATACAATTGATTGATCGCCGGGCGACTTTTGCCATCTCTTTCCTGATATCCTCTAAAAACCATGGATAGTCAGTTTGGTTCCGATGTAATGAACTACTTCTGAGGATTTGTCAGACTTAAAAGATGATGGCTTCAAATCCTCACTTCTTTCTCTTAGTAATAGTCAGCTTTGTTATAATCCTGTTTTACACAAAAGTAGTTGATTTATCTAGGAATAAGGTGGGTTAGACATAACTGGAATTGATAAGGAGGATCTGAACGAATAATCTACTTTGACGAATCTCATCTAGAAGAATAGAATGAAAGTACCTTCGTGAGAAGGTGCTTTTTTTATAGTAAAAAATGACCAAAAGAACTTAATCTATTTTTTTTATGATTTCAATCTAATGATAGTTGGCTAAGTGATAGAGCTTTGGTTTCATAAAGAAAATCACACGATTTTGATTGGCAAAAGATAGGAGATGTTTTGTGCATGAAGGCATTGTACTTTAAAGAATTTGGCGATTCAGATGTGTTAACTTATGGTGAATTGCCTGATCCAGTCATTCAAGAAAATGAGCTAATGATAGAAATGATGTATATTGGGTTAAATTATGCAGATATTTATCGAAGAAAGGGCAGCTATCATATTGAATCCCGAGACCCTCTTATTAATGGCTATGAAGGTGTAGGGAGGATTGTTAAAAAAGGAAGATCAGTCTCTAAGTTTCAGCTAGGGGAAACGATTCTTTTGTGGATGTTCCTTTTGCTAATGCAGAATTGGTGGCTGTTCCTGAGGAAAATGCCATCCATATTCCATCAGGTATACCATCTAAATTAGCAGCCAGTATTGGTCTGCAAGGGTTGACAGCTGATTTTTTAGCTCATGATCTTGGCAATAATGTGAATAATAGTAAGGTCTTCGTCCATGGGATAAGTGGTGGTGTTGGACAAATTTTATCGCAACTATTAACCGCAGATGGTCTAGAAGTTTATGGCGTCACTTCCACGGAAGAAAAGCGACAACTGGCTTTAGACCAAGGAGCAAAACAAGTCTTTTTAAGAAATACAGAATGGCAAGAAACCTATACTTCTTTCTTTGATACCGTTTATGATGGCATTGGGCATACATTAGCCGAAAGTGTCGACTTGCTCAAAAATAGAGGGAAGGTTATCTTTTTTGGCATGGCCGGCGGAAATCCGCCAGCGATCGACTTTATTCCCTTGTTATCAAAATCAAAAAGTATTTTGACAGGGGATCTGTGGGATTACTTGACAAGTTTTCAAGAGCGGGAGAGAAGAAGCACCCGACTGTTTACTTACTTTAGCAAGGATCAAATGAAAATCAGTCAACCAACCATTTTTTCCTTAGCTGACGGAAAAGCTGCCCATGATTATTTAGAATCTGGAAAAAGTGTCGGAAAAATTTTGCTGCAACCATAAGAAAGTAAAAAAGCTAAATGACTTTATCATAAAAGATACACCGAATGTTTGCTAATTCACTAAATTATCTTTTTATATAATCGATACTTTTCTTATGATAAATCATTAAGGATAAAAATAAGTATAAAATGAGTAGAATATTGCAAAAATCTAATGTTTTCTATTTCTTAAGTGAGAATCAGATAAAACTTTGTGATAAACAGTACATTTAATTTGAAAATATTTAATTACAGCAGTAAGATAAATATATCAAATACTTAAGGAGTGATATCTATGACAAACTATGAAGAAAAGGAAGCAAAAGCATTGGTAAAGATTGCAGAGGTTCTTGATAAGTTAGATAAGAATTTAGCTGAATTAGACACACTAGTCGCTGACGCAAAAAAACATAGTATGAAGAAATGGATCGTTGAGAAAAAAGCGATTCACGAAATCAAAAAGATCGCACACGAAGCCGGTAAGTATGAAAAGTACGATGAAAAAGCACTACAAAAAGAAATTGATGAAGTTGAGAAGTATATGTAATTGAAGATAATATTAATAAGCCCATGCTCTTATGAGTGTGGGCTTATTTGTGTTAGTGTTTTTGATGGTGGTTATCTAGTATGCAGTTTTTATTAGAATTCATTAGGCGTATCGTCCAACTCTAGCACCATATTATACCAAGCAACACCTGCATGTTGTGATTCTGACAGTCCTTCTAGTTGATAGCCGTGCTTTTTGTAATATGGAATCAATGATTCTAAACAAGTTAATGTGATTCCTTTTCTATTTTGAAGACGACATTGTTGTTCAAGAACTGACAGTAGTTTACTACCAATCTGGCAGTTTCTATAACCAGGAGCGACAGTCAAGCTAAGAATACTTTGGTAGCCACCAAAAGGCTGATTAGGACGAGTACTTTCAAAAAGATCGTCAGAGAGATAACGTTTAGAAATAATGGGCCCCACAACGTAGCCGATCGGACAATCCGTCTCATTTATAGCAACAATAAAACTGTCACTTAGTGTACGTATTCGATCCATCATTGCTGTTTTGGATGCTGCTTCATCCGCTGTAAATCCTGCATTTTCAATCTGCATGATTTGATCAATATCATCTTCTTTTGGTGGTCTGAAAAAAACGTTCATTCAATCACTCCTATACTATTTAGGAATAGTTTATCATATAATGATCCTTTTAAAATCCATCTTACGCGCTTCTATTTTATTTTTGCTTGTCTAACGTTTTTTAACATAAATGCGTTGACTTTTTCGCCACATATTTGAGGAAAATCGAAAGATAAATGGAAAAGTCGTCAACAAATTATTGTTTACGTCTTTTTGAGTGCTTTTGCAGGAATGACTTTTTGTGAGGGAGTTGTGAGAAAGGTGTAAAAATTAAGACAAGTTTTATCTGAGTGTCTTGCCTTAAAGTCCACTTCAAGAAATATACTGAAACTACCATTACTTATGGAAGATGAAAGGAGCAATACGATGAGAAAATGGAGAAAAGGACTTTATCTGGCTATGATCTTTCTTGCAGGATGCAGCAGTGATCCAACGAATGAAGAATTAGACACTAATTCAGGTGAAACAAGCAATCGTGACTTAGTAGCACAAGAAAATGAAGAAATCTCTTTGATTGATAGCACGGATGACATTTTAATTGCCTACTTTACACGACCTGAAAACTTGGAGCAAGAGCCCACAGTCGAAGCAGTTTCTGGAAGTAGTTTTAATGTGATCGATAACACTTTAATAGGAGATGTCCAAGTCATAGCAGAGATGATCGCTGAACAGACAGGAGGTGAGTTATTTTCGATTCAAACAGAAGTAGGTTACCCTAACGTTTACGATGAACATACAGCTTTTGCTACTAGAGAGGTGGAAGAAGATGCTCGACCAATGTTGATGGCTGACGTTGCACAGATGTCTGATTTTGATGTTATTTTTATCGGCTTTCCTGTTTGGTGGAACCGTGCACCGCGAGCTGTTTTAACATTTCTTGAAGCCTATGATCTTGCTGATAAACAAATCATTCCCTTTGCAACCCACGGTGGAAGTGGATTGACCAATAGTCGAAACGAACTTCGAACATTGTATCCAGATTACAAGTTTCTCGAAGGGTTTGCAGCTAGAGCGGGAAGTGTTGAAGATGCTGAACCGGATCTGCTGAATTGGCTCGGTGAACTTGGATATTAGGAACATTCCGGTTTAGTATATATTTCTCGATCAGCTAAAAGTTCATTATGTTTTCAAAATCAAAAGGAACATAATGATATTATGGTGAACCAGTGCGTTTGACTCATGAATCCTTAAGGAAGAGCGGATGGATTAGAAACTTAATTTTCCGTTATTCCTGATAATTTTCAGTTCTCTCAAGTCTATTCGCTCTCTGTTGACTACCACTGTATTATTCAAGGTAGAAAAGGTAAATCTTGACCAAAGAGACGATCGGGAGCATCACATCAATGACCGAGAAAGGCAACACCGGATAGGTCTATTCAGTATACGCGCACTCAAAAATGAATCCTAAGATACCGATAAAATATTATTCCTCCAAATCATTGTAAGGAGAGTCATACCCAGATACTCATATAACCTATACCAAATGTCGCAAAAGTATATAGTTGAAAAACCTGTTCGTTTGTGCGAACAGGTTTTACATGTCATTCCATAAAACGATCTTCTTAAAATTCTACAGTCTTCTCCGCTTTTTTAGCATGATTCGCTGAATTAGCGATTCTTTGTTATTATTAAAAATGAATAGACCAAGAAGTAGGGTGATTCTTTTCATTGCTAAGAGTTAAAATGTTGCAAAAAAGAGGAGGCGATTTAGTGGAATTTCGTTTATTAAAATATTTCTTCACGATTGCAGAGGAAGGGACAATTTCTCAAGCTGCAGAAGTGCTCCACATCACCCAACCGACATTGAGCCGTCAATTAAAAGAATTAGAAGATGAATTAGGAACGGCTCTTTTCATTCGTGATAATCGTACAATGCTCTTAACGGAAGCAGGTCGTTTTTTAAAAAGCCGTGCCGAGGAGATATTGAGTCTAACGGATCAAACCATGCAAGAGTTTGAAGATCGTAAGAAACAGTTGTTTAGTGGTCATTTCACAATTGGCTGTGTGGAAGCAGATAATTCCGACACGCTTTCCTTGATGTTGGAAGAATTTATCAGTGACTATCCAGATGTCCGCTTTCATATTCACAGTGGCACAGGAGATGATATCAACGAGCGTTTAGAGAAAGGCTTATTGGATTTGGCGATTTTGATCGAACCCATCGAAATCGAGAAATACGAAAAAGTCGTTCTACCAAGAAAAGAAACTTGGGGCATGTTGACATCGGCTGATTCTTTTCTCTCCCATAAAGAAGAGATTACACCAGAGGATATCAAAGGGGTGCCATTGCTAGTGTCAAGGCGTCCGGAAGTGCAGCAAATGTTCAGTCAATGGTCAAAAATACCAATAGAAGAATTACCGATCGTTGGAACATATAACTTGATTTTCAATGTCTTTTCCTTAGTAGAAAACCATGTTGGTTCGGCGTTGACCATCAGCGGAGCTGTCGGAGAACGGAGGGATGAAACGATCAAATTTTTGCCTTTAGTCCCTCAAATCGAAACCAGCTGTGTCTTGGTGTGGAAAAGAAATCGTGTGATGTCGCCGGTTGTGACGGCGTTCATTGCCCGCTTTCGTGACGCTTTTGAATAATTGCATCCTAAAAGCCAAAAGAAGTGGAGTGATCCGCTTCTTTTGGCTTCCACCTCTCCCTATGCTTCGTAAGCATAGGGACTTTTTATAGAAAGCATTATTCAACGGCTCCGCTTTGCCTTACTATTAAATATACCAAGAAGAGAAACCAAGGAGGTGACAAAATGCC
Source organism: Enterococcus sp. AZ179 (assembly GCF_050498885.1). Classification (NCBI taxonomy): domain Bacteria; kingdom Bacillati; phylum Bacillota; class Bacilli; order Lactobacillales; family Enterococcaceae; genus Enterococcus; species Enterococcus sp. AZ179. The sequence goes on from NZ_JBMHEO010000001.1 coordinate 3,361,899, forward strand.
GGCAATACTTGTGTATTCACGAGCAGGGGAGAATCTTATTGAAGGGCAGCGAAAAAAGCTGATAGTGGGAAATACGCGGGTTCTAGCAGAGAAAATAGCAGAGAAATTACAATGCCCGCTTTATTCTCTTGAACCGACTTATCCTTACCCTGAAAGCTATCAAGCAATGGTCGAGCTAGCAAAAAAAGAAAAGGCGGCTAATGATTTCCCCCTCTATCAAGAGGTATCGACAGCGTTTTTTAAAGAACGGGTCTTGTTTATCGGTTTTCCCAATTGGTGGGGCACATACCCGATGATCCTAGCGAGTTTTTTAAAAGATCACCGATTGGAAGGGAAGATTATTTTTCCGTTTTGTACTCATGAAGGCTCAGGATTCGGCAATAGCATTGAAGACTTTAAAAAGACTTGTCCTGATGCAGTTGTTTATCCTGGATTAGCTGTTCGTGGTTCAAGAATAGAGAAAGCGGATACAGCTATTCGAAATTGGTTAAATCAGCATTTCATTAAAATAGATGAAGGAGTCGTTCGATATGGTCAAGAAACAAACAGCAGGAAGAGATAACTTAGGCAACTTTGCGCCGAAATTCGCGCAACTAAATGATGATGTGTTATTTGGTGAAGTTTGGTCACGTGAGGCAGAGTTGGCTCCTCATACGAGAAGTTTATTAACGATATCGGCCTTGATTTCCGGTGGCAATTTCGAACAATTGACTGCCCATCTGACGATTGGCAAGGAAAACGGGATCACTGCAGAAGAAATTGCAGAAGTAATCACTCATCTGGCTTTCTATGTTGGCTGGCCTAAAGCTTGGTCTGCTTTTAACATCGCCAAAACGGTTTATCAAGAAGAGTTAGCAGAACTGGAGGATAAATAAATGTCAGAACTCGATGCAGCAAAAGAAGCAGGAATCTTTTTATTGGGCAACACAAATGATGCCTATGCGCAATATTTTAGCGGTCAGAGTTACTTGAATCCGTTAGTAGCTGATCCAGCGATTCCAGTCAACGTTGGCAATGTGACCTTTGAACCGGGTTGTCGCAACAATTGGCATCGGCATATCAATGGTGGGTATCAATTGTTGTTGGTGACCGCAGGAAAAGGCTGGTACCAAGAAGCAGGTAAGAAACCGCAAAAACTTACTGTTGGGGATGTCGTAGTCATCAAGGAAGGGGTCAAACATTGGCATGGTGCAGCAAAAAATAGTTGGTTTGCCCATGTAGCGATTACTGCTGGTGCTTCAGAATGGTTAGAAGCAGTCAGTGATGAAGAATACGATCAATTGCCTGACGCATAAGTGATGGTAAGGCAGCCGTACTTGAAGGCGTGTAACAAATCTTATGAGGTCTCACCTGACTGGCAGCCAATACTGTGGCTAGTCAAAAGAGATCGAAGAGATCAATGTGAATGAATGTACGGTCGATTCGATGATTCAACCGGGGTAAATAGGAAAGAAAAAAGAAGCGTCCACTTGCACAACTAACGTGCGAGTGGACGCTTCTTTTTGTTTAGCCAAGATAAAATTCAATCAAGGTTTTTGCAATCAATTTTGTCATAGGATGACCTTTCGTAAAGCTTGATGCCAAATAGATCGTCCTTGATAAGGGAAAATCTGCTAGTTCACGTAAAACGAAAGGTGCCTCATCTTCATAACCCCAAGTAATTTTAGGAAAGAAGGTGATTCCTAGTCCTTGATTGATAAGGGAGCGCAGCGTCGCTGGATCGTCCGTCGTTGAGCCGATAGTCAAACTGATTTTTTTTGCTTCAAAAGCTTCGTCGATGGTTCTACGCAGCGGGCTGTTTTCAACCAGCATCAGCAGAGGCACGTGTTGGATATCGGCAACTTGCAAGTCTTTTTTTTCTGCCATGGGGTGCTTTTTGGGGATCGCCAATAAGATGGGTTCCGTGAATATCGGCAGATTAGTCAAGCCGTTCTTTGGCTCTGAGGTAATGTAGAAGGCTTGTTCTTTGTTGGTCTCCTTACTGCCGTGCTGCTTGATCGAAAGTTGGATCTCAGGGTGCTTTTCAACGAATGTCGCCACCAAGTTGGGCAAGGAAACAGAAGCGACTTCAGAGTAGATCGTCACTGCCGGGACCATTTCTCCATTTAAGGCTTGGATCGCACTCATTCCTTCGTCGAAACGTGCTAACGTCTCAACGACATAGGGATAAAATTCTTCAGCATACATCGTCAACTCGATATGCCGACCGGCATGATAGAACAAAGGAACGCCTAGTTCACTTTCTAGGTGTTTCATGGCACGGCTCAAGGCAGGTTGTGAGATGTATAATTCTTGTGCAGATTGGGTAATATTTTTCGATTCGGCTACTTTTTTAAAGTAGCGTAAATGATCAAGGTTCATCAGATACTCCTCTTTCCATACCTTTTGGTTATGGATATTCACGAAACTGGTATTTTTTATTATAACAAACTTCCGTTATTATGACACAGGAAAGAGAAATTGTTTAGGAGGTGTTTCATGAGTACAGGTTTCTTATACCCAGGACAAGGCAGTCAGACCAGCAAGATGCTTGAGGACGTGCCTGCCAGTTATTTCCATCGGCTAGAACAGGCGACAGGCTTTGATTTACACCCTGTATCGGAGAATCTCGAACAAGATACCGTCTATATTCAGTTGGCCCTTTTAGTAAAAGCGGCTTTTTACACGGACCAGATGAAAGCATCTGGTGTGCAACCTCAGCTTGTGGCGGGGCATTCGATTGGCGCTTTTTCCGCTGCGTTAGCTTGTGAAAGCTTAAGTTTCGAAAACGCCGCTAGCTTGGTCTATCATCGGGCGACACTGATGAAAGAAGCCTATCCGACTGATTATGCCATGGGGGTACTGGTTGGTGTAACGAGAAGTGAAGCAGAAGCGCTCGTGGCAAATACATTTGATCCTGCTGCTCCCGTCTATTTATCAAATGAAAATTGCCTCATGCAGCATACGATCTCTGGTCATCTCACAGGCTTGCACAAGACGCTGGCTCAAGCGAAAGACTATCATGCACAAACCGCCAAACTTTTAGCAGTGCCTGTGCCGTCCCATTGTGTGTTGATGACAGAACCCGTGAAACGGTTTGCGCCATTTATGAACACGGTATCCCTTGATGTGCCTATCTGTCCGTACCTCAAAAACACGGATGGTCGGATGACCATGAATCCTGAAGAGATCCGTCGTGATTTGCTGCAAAATATTGCTTTTCCGGTGCAGTGGAACAAGATCATGGATGTTGCCTACGAAGCAGGACTTGATTTGGCTCTTGAATTTCCTCCGGGCAATACCTTAACAAAACTGATCCAAGCAAAATTTGTTGAAAACAAAGGGATTCGTGTGATCAATTTGGATCAACATGGCATGGATGATGCTTTATTCCTATATCAAAAATGGAGATGAATACAATGGAAAAACCTGCAAGAAACTGGGCAAGTAAACGTGAAAAGAAAGCCCAAACCATGAAAAAAATCGAGCATCTTCTCGATGGAAAATATGTCCCAACGGAAGCAATCATTGAAGTCTTAGAACAGTTGATCCGTCCGGGAGACAAAGTGGTCCTTGAAGGCGACAATCAAAAACAAGCAAGCTTTCTATCAGAAAGCTTAGAACAAGTCGATGCTCAAAAAGTCAACAATTTGCATATGATCATGTCAAGCATCTCCCGGCCAGAACATTTGACGATATTTGAAAAAGGCATTGCAGCGAAAATCGATTTTTCTTATGCAGGCGCACAAAGTACGCGCGTTGCCCAAATGATTGAAGACAAAACCATGAAATTAGGGGACATTCATACGTATTTGGAATTATATGGTCGCTTATTTATCGACTTGATTCCGAATGTGGTCCTTGTGGCGGCGGACAAAGCCGATCGCCAAGGAAATCTTTATACAGGTTACAATACGGAAGAAACGCCAACGATCGTCGAAGCAGCAGCCTTTAAAGATGGGATTGTGATCGTCCAAGTTAATGAAGTGGTCGATCGTTTGCCGCGGGTCGACATTCCCAGCGATTGGATCGATGTCGTCGTGGTAGCAGACCAACCGTATCAATTAGAAGCGCTCTTTACGAGAGATCCGCAAAACATTACGGAATTACAAATTTTGATGGCGATGATGGCATTAAAAGGAATCTATGCAGAACATGAAGTACAATCGTTGAATCATGGGATCGGTTTTAATACCGCTGCGATCGAGTTACTTTTACCAACCTATGGAGAAACCCTTGGAATCAAAGGAAAAGTAGCGAAAAACTGGGTCTTGAATCCTCATCCAACGATGATTCCAGCTATCGAATCTGGTTGGGTCGAAAGCATCCACAGTTTTGGTGGGGAAGTTGGTATGGAAAAATACATTGCCGCTCGTCCAGATGTATTCTTTGTCGGAAAAGACGGCACGATGCGCAGCAATCGAGCATTATCCCAAACTGCAGGTCAATATGCCATCGATATGTTTATCGGTTCGACCTTACAACTGGATTATCAAGGAAATTCTTCTACAGTGACGAAAGGCCGCTTATCTGGATTTGGTGGTGCACCAAATATGGGGCATAATCCGGGGGGCCGTCGGCATTCGACTCCAGCTTGGCAATCCTTGCGGGATGAAACAGATCCTTTAGCAAAAGGACAAAAATTAGTCGTTCAAATGGTTGAAACGTATGGTTCCAATAAAAAACCTGTTTTTGTAGAAACGTTAGATGCGTTGGCTGTCCAAAAGCAAGCTGGTTTAGCCAATGCCCCAATTATGATCTATAGCGAAGATACGACGCATATCGTGACAGAAGAAGGCATCGCTTATCTTTATAAAGCAAACTCAAAAGAGGAAAAACAAGCAGCAATCGCAGCCATCGGTGGTGTAACCCCACTAGGAATGACCAGCACAAAAGCTTCTCTGGATGCCTTGCGCAAAGCGGGAATCGTGAAATTACCAGAAGACTTAGGGATCAAACGCAGTGATGCCAAACGATCATTGCTAGCAGCTCAAACCGTTGATGATTTGATCGAATGGTCCGATGGGTTGTATGAACCGCCAATGAAATTCAGAACGTGGTCTTAATAAGAGCAAGAGGAGAGAAGAAGAGATGGAAAAATTAGCTTATACGTATCAAACAACGAAACCAGTCACCAAAAAAGTCCATGTTGGCGTGGTTGGTTCTGGTGACTTGGAAATTCTGCTTTTTCCAACGGACAAACAAGAAACCACCGTTTCAGTTTGTACAGGAAGTGATGGCTTTGGCGATGTGTGGCAAAATGTCTTGACACGTTTTTTTGAGCGCTATCCAATCAGTGCGCAAATAGTGATCAACGACTTTGGCGCCACTCCCGGTGTGGTTTACCTACGATTAACCCAAGCAATGGAGGAACTAGCAGATGAAGAATAGTTTTGTAGAATTAAATGCCCGAGAACGGGTGCACGCCTTATTGGATGCCAAGAGCGGTCGTGAATTGATCGATCCATTCGACCAAATGATCGCACCCAATCTGGTGGCTCAAGACATCGTGCCACAAAGCGATGATGGGATCGTTGTTTGCCGTGGAACGATTTCTGGAGAAAACGTGGTCGTGATCGCTATGGAAGGAAAATTCCAAGGTGGCGGGATCGGTGAAGTTTCTGGTGCTAAAATCATCGCGGCATTGACTCATGTGTTGGAAGAAAACCAAAAGGGCAATCCGATCACACCGATCATCATCCTCGATACTGGTGGCGTACGCCTCCAAGAAGCGAATTACGGCTTATTGTCGATTGCAGAAATCGGCAATTTGATCGTTGCAATAAAATCGTATGTGCCAGTGATTGGATTAGTGCCAGGTCGGGTGGGTTCTTTTGGCGGTATGTCGATTACCTCAGCACTTATGAGCTACTTGATAGCGACGAAGAAAGCCCGTATCGGTTTGAACGGTCCTGAAGTCATCGAACAAGAAGCTGGCGTGAGAGAATTTGATTCCAGTGATAAAGATTTGATTTGGAACACCATTGGCGCCAAACAACGTTTGGAAGCACAAATGATTGATGAACTAGTGACTGACAGTGTCGAATCGATCCAAGAAGCTGTGATTGCGGCGATGGTTGAAAAGAAAGACAGTCATCGCAGCGAAAAAAGTGGTTTTTATCTTTCTCTTTTAAACGAACTTGATCTATCAAAGCCGCTGACTATCGAGGCATACAATAAGGCTCTTGCAACGCATAAAGCAACTGAAGTGGCACCTATTACTGTAACAGAAGGCCAAGAAGCTGCTGCTGACAGTATCGGTTATCATTGGTTTTCAGCATTGACGAATCTGCAGTTACCAACCTCAACTAGTGCAACAGTCTATGCAGCTGCATCTGACCTTTTTACTGAAGAAGTCGTTGTTACAGCGATCGTGCCAAACGCAAATAATCCGATGTATCGGGTACGCAATGGAGAAGTTGGTTTAGTCGAAGGGTACGAGATGGGCCATCTGTTAGAAACTGTTTATCACGAAGACAAAGATAAAGCAATCAAACGGCCAATCGTTGCGGTCATCGATGTCCCTAGCCAAGCGTATGGCTATAATGAAGAATTGATTGGTATTCATGCAGCTTTAGCAAATAGTGCGGCAGCTTATGCCAAACTACGCCAAGCGGGTCATCCAGTGATCGGTTTTATCGCTGGTAATGCGATCTCTGGGGCTTTCTTAGCGCATGGCTTGCAATCAAGTCGTCTGATCGCACTAAATAGTGAAAAAATCACTGTTCAGGCAATGTCAAAAGAAAGTGCAAGTCGGGTCACCAAACGGTCGATTGCCGCGATTGAAGCCGCTGCGGAAAAAGTACCAAGTATTGCTTATGATATCAAAAATTATACGAAACTTGGGGCAATCTTCACTTTCTTATCCTCCATTACGGATCAGTCTGTCACCTCTGAAAGCAAAGCGACTGTAATTGAAGCGATCAATGAGGCGATTGATGATGTGCGTAAAACGAATGACACGATGTTGACCAGTCGCTACACCAATCCGATCGCTAAAAAGAGCGGCCGGCTGGAAACGAATAACGTATTTGAAAAAATGAATGCAGAATGGAATGAGTAACGAATGAACCGTGCCCACGATATCGTTCAATTAGATAAAGAAGTTCTTGATATGATTGATATTCCGAAATGGTTTTCTGAAAAAGAACAGCTTTTTGCGACCGTCCGTCGTGGGAAACCCAGCAACCCTAGCTATTTACCCGTGGGGTTGCGCGGGGAAAAGCGGCAAGAACGGTTTGCCTTTGAGGCACCCTGTAACATGATCAAACGAACGATCCATCCTTGGGAATTGACCAGTCGTGAGAGCTTCCGATTCAATGAAGTAGCCAATTATCCAGTTTACCGCAGCTATCAAAAAGCACGGCTTTTATTGAAGTACTATTCTTGGGGAATTGGTGGCAGTTTGGGTTTTGAATTAGCTGCAAAACAGGCAGCAATCAAGCCGACAAGTGATTTAGATCTGTTGCTTTATGCCGACACGAAAGAAAAGCTGCCATTGGAACTATTGGAAAAGCAGGCAGCCTTTTTTCAACAGATCGATGTTCAAGTTATCACAAAACAAGGCGGGTTTGCCTTAAAGGAGTATTTGGAACATCCATCAAAAAAAATCTTAGTAAAAACAGACGAAGGGCCAAAACTCACCACTGAGATTTGGTAATTATTAGAAAAGTGAGCGAAAAACATGTTTGAGAACAACGATTTAAAAATCAACATCAGTGATTTCCAAAAAGTATTTGCCGTGACAGCAGTAATGATGCAAACGATTTTGACTTTTGCCTTATCCAATACCCAAGATGAAAAGACTGCAGCATTCATCGGTACCTTTTATGTCTTGGTGAAATTTACCGCACCCCTGTTTATTTTTGCTATTGTTTATAACATGGTTAAGACAAGTCAACATCTGTCTTATCTAGAATTTTTGAAAGAAAAGTTTTTTGAACTTGTCGTGCCATATGTGCTTTGGACGACGGCTTATTTATGGCTCTTTCCCGCTGTCCAACAAGGAAAACCTTATACTGATACAGCAACGTTTTTACTGAAATATGTGACGGGGGATGCGGCGCCACACTTGTGGTATACGATCATGATGCTGCAGATCCAATTGTTGATGCCGTTTTTTGTCTGGTTAGGCTACAAAGTGTTGACGAAGAAAAAAGCTGTTTGGCCAGTATTGATCGTCGCAACTGCTTTGTATGTCGCTTGGTATGTGTTTTATGATCGCCAAGTTTTTGAAGGACCGCATCATGAAAGCTGGTATTTATTGGATCGGTTTGTCTTTAGCTTTGTGATCTATGGGATCTATGGCGAAGCCGCTTTGATTTATCACGAAACCGTCTATCGCTTCCTATACAAGATTCGCTATGCTTTCTTGCCAGTGGGTTTAGCATTGGGGCTATTATCTGCCAATCATCTGCTACATTATGCAGGTGATCTAAGTTTCGCTCATGCACCGTATTTAAATACATTGCAAAGCTTATATAGCTTAGTATTGATTTTTGCAGTCTTTATGTTTGGGTCAACTATGATCAAGAACAATGCCCCTCAGTTAGGGACATTTAAGTGGCTATCTACTTATGCGTATCGAACCTATCTTGCCAATGTTTTTGTCTTTCAAGTTTTGTTGCTATGCTTCAAAGATTTGTTGCTGCAACTGCCAATGGGCATCATGATCATCGTCGCTTATTTGGCAACTGCCAGCTGTGGTTTTTTAACAAGCTATGTTTTGCATGTTTTATGGGTAACGATCAAAGGTCAAATCAAAAAATAGAGGAGGAGTTGGATGTTTGCATTTGCTGTAGAAGAAAATTGTCGACGACTCGCCCAATTGGTAGAAGAAGCCTTGATTGCAGAAGTGACATTGTCCCCAAAACCTGGGTTAGTGGATGCCATTGATTCAGGTGCCCATCACGATATGGATCAAGCACTCTTTCTGCGATCAGCTCGAGCATTGACGCCATACTTTGAAGAAATGGCCTTGGTGTCTTGGGGAAGCAGCATGTCTCAAGAGTTGCGGGAAGCAATCGCTGCAATCGGTCGGAAGGCAGAACAGGGGATGTTGGCAGCCACTGGTGGCATCAACACTCATAAAGGAGCCATTTGGGCATTAGGCTTGCTCATCAGCGCCGTCAGTAGCCAACTTAGTCGCAAACAGCGGATTTTTTTGCCAGAAGTCTTTTCTGACATCCAGCTTCTCACTGCATTTCCTGATCGTGCGCTGACTCAACAAACGGAAAGTCATGGCAAAACTGTTCAAACCAAATATGGACATCTCGGTGCGTATGGGGAAGCTGCTGCTGGGTTCCCCCATGTTCAAATCGCTCTAGCGGATTATTTTTCTCGGGATTGTTCCAATGAGACTGAAAAAAGGCTCCACATGCTGTTGGCGATCATCGCTACACTGGACGATACGTGTATTTTATACCGCAGCAATCAAGAGGTACTGGCACTGGTTCAGCAACTCGCACAAAAAGCCAATCAGCAAGCGTTGCCGAACCCAGCATTTCATGCACTAGCAGCCTTCTGCCAGTCAGAAAATGTGTCTCCAGGCGGCAGTGCTGATCTGTTGGCTGCCAGCTTCTTTTTATTGTCCATTAACTCGGTTTTACCCGTAAACGAAGGAAAGACCGTTTACCAATAACTCTTTTCCTTAGAAGAAAGCCAACGATTCTTCTAAGGATTTTTTGTTTCATTTTTTCGCTCGTTTAAGAAAAATAAAATCTCTTGCTATTTACATAGTTTAATGATTAGATAATTCTTAGGCACTACTGAAATGCTTCATTGCTTCATTTCAACGAAAAAAGGAGTTACAGATGAAATACTATAATGCTTTTCTTCAAAATCTTGTGTTGCGGCGCTGGACGGTCTTGTTTATGCTTGCGGGCATTCTTTTTTTGTTTCGCAGTATGATGACCATTCTTTTGCTGACCTTTATCTTTACGTATTTGATTTATCGGCTGGTTCTTTTGCTCCATCGAAAAAGTCATCTGCCCATCAAGCTTACGAGCATCCTGACTTACAGCTTGATTGTTTTTATTCTTTATTTAGTAGCAACAAATTATGTACCAATCATCATCAAACAATCCGTCCAATTAGTCAATTCCGTTGCTGATTTCTACCAACGGACAGACTCCAATAATGAATTGATCGAATATGTCTTGAATTTATTGCAAACCAGTGAATATATTCAGAAATTACAAAGCGGCGTTCTAGTCGTGATCAATTATCTGTATAATTTCGGTGAGTTGGCATTGACGGTGCTGATCTCATTTCTGCTTAGTTTCTTCTTTATGATCGATAACAAAAAGACCGTTGCGTTTTCTCGGCTGTTTTTGCAAGGGCGAGGGGCGTGGTTCTTTGAAGATGTTTACTATTTAGGAGCTAAGTTTACGCGTGCTTTCGGAAATGTGATTGAGACGCAGTTGGTGATCGCCTTAGTTAATACAGCAATCACTGTCTTCGCCTTAGCGGTGATGGGCTTTCCGCAGCTGTTGAGTTTGGCGTTGATGATTTTCTTTCTCAGCTTGATTCCTGTTGCTGGTGTGATCATCTCGTGTATTCCATTGACGTTTATTGCCTATTCCATCGGCGGATTTAATGACGTGATCTATATTCTTTTGATCATAGTATTTGTTCATGCGTTGGAATCCTATATCTTAAATCCCCGCTTGATGGCCAATAAAACAGAGATTCCGATGTTTTACACGTTTATTCTCCTGTATCTTAGCGAACATCTCTTTGGTTTGTGGGGCTTGATCATTGGGATCCCATTGTTTACTTTCTTTTTAGATTTAATGAATGTGAAAGAGATTCCGCGATTGCGTAAAAAAACCGATGACACCTTGCAGGACCAATAAAATGATTGCTGTAAAGGATGGCAATTGATAGAAAAACCATCTCTGCCGATGAAAGGCGAGATGGCTTTTTTATTTCGCAGCAATTTTTTTCGTAAAGGAGACAAAGCAGATTGCTGAAGAGGTGCTTTGAAACCTGCCTGTTTGGGAATACCCCAAAGAATGATAAAAGTGAACCAGCTTGGGTTCTTGCAGGATCGTATTCAAATGTATCGTATCTGTTTGTACGTTCCTTTCAATCAAGGTCATTGCTTGTCTACCGATCCCGCGGTTCTCGTAGGAGGGAAGAAGGGCGATGGAAGATAGCTTCGTCGTATGCTCCTGCTCAACCGTCAGTTTTAGGAAGCCCACGGTTTTCTGAGCGGTCATGATTAAATAATAAGTGGTATTCGACGCAGAAAACTTTGCGTTTAGCTTCTCAAAACTTTGTAAATAGGGAGAAGTTTCTCCATCTTGATAACGGAGAAAGAGAGATTTGAAGGCAGCTTTTTGTATCAAGTAGATAGAAAGTAAATCGGAAAGCTTCGCTTCTTTAAGCTGAATGAGCATGCACACCTCCATAAAAAGTCAGACATCATTTGTTGAAAGACATTGATTCGGTATAGAAGGTCCTGATGAAAAAGCCATCGAAGAGCAGTCTTTCATTGGCTCGTTTCCGTTTTGATCCTTCCCTCAACCAGAGGTTCAAAAACGAAGAGATCCGCAGGGCTTCGTGCCAACGGTGTTTTATTGAAAAAGATCATTTATCGATGTAACCAAGTCGTCATAGGTTTGACCGGTAGCGATTGCATAAACGGAAAGCAAAAAGACGAGGGCTGCTGCCAGCACGTAAAAAATTCGGAGGCGATAACCGACACCTGTCCGGCGATTTTTTACAAAAGTAAAAATCGTCACAGCTAGATAAGCGAAGGTCAATAAACAAATAAGATAAGTAATAATTTCTGGTGTCATGGGCGTTTTCCTTTCTTTTTCTATTTGTATAAAAATATACTCAATAAATATAATATAACCATTTCGATACCGTCAAAGAAAGCGCTCAATTTTTGATACAAAAAACTGACCGAGTGGTAGCCACTGGTCAGTTCTATTCAAAAACGATGGGGCATGATCTTAATTGTCTTTTTTTTCCGCATCTAGCAAGCTTCTTAGTTCATCTGCTAAAGCGATACAGGCAATACTATCCGTTAAGGACATCAGGGAATTTTCGAGTTGTCCTTGTGCAAGAGCGGTGTGAACTGCTTGAATCTCTGAATGGAAATCATCGATCTCGTACCCAATATCATAGACCGTGTCTTCTTGGTCAATCGTCACGGTAAAAGAAGCGGGGCGATGGAAGTTGGGGATCGTGATTTTCCCTTTTGTTCCTTGTAATTCCGCCACCGTCTCTTTTGTTTGGTCAAATCCAGTCTCAATCACTGCAACAAAGTCTTCACTGACAAAGCGTGCTTCAACATAGGTATCAACCCCAGTTTCATAAAGGCTGTAATCGATCATTTCGGCAGTTAAATTTTCTGGTGAAAAATCTTGGATAAAGGCTAAGTTATAGATCCCCATATCCAGTAAAGCACCCCCTTGTTTTGGCAGATAATGGTAAGAACTGCCTTCGACTGGTAAATGGCGGCGAAAAGTAGTCGTGACACTTGTTAGCTCACCGATATGACCACCATCCACAAGTTCTTTTAGTTTGCGATACGCTGGGGTGAAGCGTGGCTTCATGGCTTCCATAAAGAAGACTTCGTGTGCTTGGGCTTGTTTTTGTACATCGCGCATTTCTTGTGCAGTCAAGGTTGCTGGTTTTTCACATAAAACAGCTTTTTTTGCTTGAAAGGCTTTGATGATCCATTCATAGTGATACAAATGCGGCAAAGCAATATAAACGACATCGATAGCTGGATCATCTAATAGGTTTTGGTAGTTATCAAAGACGGCATCACACGGAAATTTTGCTTGAAACGCTTGCGCTTTTTCCATCGTACGACAAGCAACCCCATAAAGCTGGGCATCTTGAAAATTTTCTAAACTTGCAGCAAAGCGATTGGCGATATTTCCGGCACCAATAATTCCCCAATTGATCATTTCATTTCCCTCTTTTCTTCAGTTGACGGGTATTCTGAGAGAATCCCTGATTCCAAAACAGATTGTTTTTTTCTTAACTCGACAATATTTTTTTGATATTCTTTGGCATACAGCAAGGCAAACAGTGAATCTAAAATATACTCAAAGGCGACCTGTGAAGAAAAGGTACCGACTTTGAGAAAATCACGTTCATCATGAGAAGCGATGATCGCATGGGTCGCTAATGGGATGATTTTCGCATGGGCGTTGCCAGAGATTACGATCACTGGTACCCCAACATCACGAAAGTGTTGCATGATTTTTTCGTATTGTGTATTTTTCCCACGATAGGTAATAAACACGGCACAATCATTTTGCGTGACGTTCGATGCATTCCACGCATCATCCCCATATTCATCCGCAATGATCAGATACTTATTGATTTTGACCAACTTATTTTGAAAACTTCTTGCCCGGATCTGAGAATCACCGCGAGCAAATAAGAAAATCCGCTGCGCAGCTTCCAACGATTGCACCACTGCTTCCATCGTTTCTGGAGCGACCTGAGCGTGGGTTTTGTGGATCGAGTTGATCGTTAGATCGGCCATTTTTTTCATAATATCAGGTGTTTGATCCTTGGGCGAAAAGGGAAAATTCGCGTCAACAAAGGTTGGGTTGAACATCTGATTATGGGCAATTTCAGCCAGACCTAAGCGAAAACTTTTAAATCCTTCATACCCCATCTTTTTGGCTAGACGAATGACGGAAGAGTGGGATGTGTATGTATGCTTAGCGATGACTTCAATCGTCAACGAAGGCACATCATTGATATTTTGCAAAATATAATCGGCAATCCGCTTCTCCGTATTGGTCAATCCTTCTTGAAGCCGTAATTTATCTCCTAATAACATCAAACCACCTCTTTCTAATCATAGCCTAGGACAAAGAAAACCAAAAGCAAAAACTGTGCCTTTTTGGCAATTTGGTAAAAATGTTCAGAACCACTCAACAGTTTGCGAAAAAGTCTGGTCAAAAGAACCTGTTTTTGGCAAAAGACTTCCCATTTCGAAGGATTTCATCAATAATCAAGCTATCAATTCATAGGAGGCGTTACAATGTTAACTATCGCATATCTCGGAAACGGAAAAAGCACCAATCGCTACCATCTGCCTTTTTCAACCAAGCTGCAGGATAAGATCAAAGTAAAGACGATCTATTCACCAAGCGGCAAGCTGACCTGGCCAACACTAGAAGGCGTTCATTACACCTCTGACTTAGAGGATATCTACCGTGATCCTGAAATTCAATTAGTTGTGGTCACGACCCCCAGTCATTTGCATTATGAATTAGGCAAGGATGTCTTGCTCCATGGGAAAAATGTCTTGATCGAAAAACCTTTTACGGAAACTTCGGCACAAGCAAAGGAATTGTTCGCACTGGCGCAAGAGAAAGGCTTATTTGTGCAATGCTATCAAAATCGCCGCTTTGATTCCGATTTTTTGACTACGCAAAAAGTGATCGAAAGCGGCGTGCTCGGAGATCTCTTAGAAGTAGAGATGCATTATGATTATTTTCGTCCAGAGATTCCACGGTCAGTGACCGAATTTTCATTGAATACTAGCTACTTGTACGGACACGCTTGTCATACACTGGACCAAGTGATCTCCTATTTTGGACAACCAGACGATGTCCATTATGAGGTTCGGCAATTGCTTGGAAAAAATCGCATGAATGATTACTTCGATTTGGATCTGTTTTATGGTCGAATGAAAGTCTCTGTCAAATCTAGTTACTTCCGATTAAAAGAGCGGCCTAGTTTTGTCGTTTATGGCGAAAACGGCGTTTTTGTAAAACAAACGAAGGATCGACAAGAAGAGCATCTAAAACAGTTTTATCTCCCAGATCATGCCGATTTTGGGATTGATTTGCCAGAGCACTATGGCACACTAACTTATATGGATGCTAACGGTGACTACCATGAAGAAAAAGTCATCTCTGAAATTGGTGATTATAGCCGTGTGTACGAGGGCGTCTATGAAACGATCATCCATGGCAAAGAGAAAATCGTGAAAGACGAAGAAACGATTTTACAAATCGAAATGCTAGAAACAGGCATCAATCAAATGATCACTGAGTCATAAGGCAGAGTGATTACGAGGCTTTTGACAAACAAAGCGCCTGAAGGCATCAACTGACTCAACGTAAAGGAGTAGATACGAATCGAATCTTCAGAAATCCTGCAAGAAGAACAGCAGCTGCAGTTTGCTCATTTTGACAATGACCTCGCATTGCGATTGGTAATTGCCATTGATCAGTACGTTAAAAGGAACTACCCGAAGCCTGTAGGGATCAAAGTTGTTCATCATGGCTTGCCGATCATTCGATTTTTAATGGCAGGGCGAAAAGAAAGCCCTTGGCTTGAAAGAAAAGAACGAACGGTACTAGAAAGCGGGCATAGTTCACTATACGTCTATGCGCAAAAAGATAGAGATATACAATTTGCTAAATGGGCACAAGACGAACATTATGCAGTTTGTGGTGGTGGTTTTCCAATTATCGAAGATAGAGAAGTCACTGGTGCTATCTGTGTGTCAGGTTTGGCCCATTTAGAGGATCATAAAGTGATCACCGAGGTATTGAAACAAATGATCTAAGAAGATAGAAAAGGGGAAGCAAGATGAACTTAGCGATTTTAGGGGCAGGCATGATCGTCCATGATTTTTTGACGGTGGCAGGGGATGTCCCGCAGCTTGAACTGTCCGCTATTTTTGGGACAGAAAATGATTTAGAGAAAATGAATCACTTAAAACAGCAATACGGGATTCAAACCGTCTATACAGAGTTAGGGGCATGTTTGGCGGATCCCTCCGTTGACACCGTGTATGTCGCATTGCCCAATCATTTGCATTATTCCTTTGCCAAAGAAGCGATCCTCGCTGGCAAACACGTCATTTGTGAAAAGCCATTTACGTTGCAGGCACGAGAATTAGTAGAATTAACAGAATTGGCTGCTGCCCATGGGGTGCTTTTGATGGAAGCCATCACGAATCAGTACTTAGCCAACTACCAAGGAATAAAAGCGCAGCTTGAAACATTGGGAGAGCTGAAAGTGATTGAATGCAACTATTCGCAATATTCTTCTCGTTATGATTCATTCAAAGAGGGAACCGTTTTACCTGCATTTAACCCAAAAATGGGTGGTGGGGCATTGATGGATATCAATATCTATAATATTCATTTTGTGGTCGGGCTTTTAGGAAAACCTAAAAGTGTCCGCTATTTTGCTAATGTCGAAGAGGGGATCGATACTTCTGGCATGCTGTTTTTAGACTATGAACAAACAAAAGTCGTTTGTATTGGCGCCAAAGATTCGACAGCGACGATTCGCTCAACGATCCAAGGGACGAAAGGATCGATCATCGTCAATGGGCCGACGAATATGCTTGCCAGCTATGACGTTGAACCGGTCAATGGGGAAAAAATCCATCAGGATCAAAGCGTTCACGGACATCGTATGTTTGAAGAATTCGCCCGTTTTGCACAAGCCATTCACGAAAATGATCATGTCTTTGTCAAGGAACGCCTTGCACATAGCAAGCTGGTGATGGAAGTAGTGGAAAAAGCATTGGCAGATGCCCAGATCGTATTAGGATAATCGCATCAATGTGGAAAGACACCAGCTTCTTAGAGAAGTTGCTGGTGTCTTTGTCTGTTGTCTTATTTTTTCTTCTTTAAACTCAATAAGGTTAGTGGGATACCCAAGGTGAGATAGCCGACAATTGTCATCAAACAGACGACCAGCCAAAAGTTATCTACTGCTAGAAACGCAATCAGGCCATAGGCCACCAGAATCGAGAGGAAATAAAAAAGAAAGAGCTGAAAAAAACGTTTAAAACTCACAGTCATTCATTCTCCTTTGTCGTTAAACTGACAAGAAAAGTATACCATATCAAACGCAATTTTAAGGGATGATTGTGATCATTCGCAGGAGCCGTTAAAGGCGAATTGTTTTGTGGGCTGACCGTGATTCGCTATACTTGAAGGGAAGAGAAAGAGCAGGATTTTTTTAAGAGAAGGAGGAGACAGATGAAAAAGGTGGATGTACTGATTATCGGAGCGGGTCCAGCTGGTACGGCTGCTGCCTACGGGTTAAAAGCCAAAGGAAAGACAGTGGCGATCGTCGAAGCTGATTTATGGGGTGGCACGTGCCCCAATCGCGGGTGCGATCCGAAAAAACTACTGATGCGAGGCGTAGAAGTCAAAACAGAGGCGAAACGTATGCAAGGCAATGGCGTTCAAGGGCAGGTAGCCATTGATTGGCCGGCACTGATGGCGTTTAAGCGCTCGTATACTGATCGTGTGCCGGAGTCAACCAAACAAGGGTTACTAGCAGAAGGAATCACTACTTACTACGGACAAGCCGCTTTTCGTGATGCCCATACGGTCGTCGTGGACGCCGAAGAGATTCAAGCAGAAAAAATAATCATTGCGACAGGACAGCGTCCAGCCGTACTACCAATCGTCGGCAAGGAGCATTTACAAAACAGTAGTGATTTTCTTTCCTTTGAAAAGATGCCAGCAACGATTGCTTTCATAGGTGCTGGATATATTACCTTCGAATTGGCGATGATCGCTCAAGCAGCAGGTGCTGAAGTTCATGTGATTCATCATAATGACCAGCCACTAAAAGGATTTGAAGCTGAATTGACCGCAGAAATGGTTCGTTCAATGCAGGACCAAGGTGTTTCGTTTCACTTTAACCAGAACACACAGCGAATCATGAAAGAACAAAACCACTATACAATTCAGACACAAGCGTTGTCTCTCACCGTAGAAGCAGTGATTGGTGCCACGGGACGCAGACCCAATAGCGATCAGCTGCAACTGGAAAAGGCAGGGGTAGAAACGTCAAAACAAGGGATCGTTGTAAATGAGTTTTTGCAGACTAGTCAAACACACATCTACGCAATCGGAGATGTGCTAGCGAAAAAGCAGCCAAAACTGACGCCTGTTGCTAGCTTTGAAGCCGCCTATCTTGTCGAGCATATAGATGACCAGAAAACGCCCATCCGCTATCCGCTAATCCCTACGCTGGTTTTTGGTGCGGAAAAACTGGCAAGAATCGGAATCAGTGAGCAAGAGATTGCCGATCATGCCTCAGAATATCATAGCGAGGTGATGGATCTTTCTTCTTGGTACACCTATCGACGAATCAATGATCAAGAGGCAAAAATCAAATTGGTTTATGACACATCTGATACAATCGTTGCTGTCACGATTTTTTCTGCATTGGCGGATGAGTTGATCAACCACTTCGTTTTTGTGTTGGAAAATCAGCTATCGAAAGAAGCACTGGCACAAATGATTTTTGCCTACCCCACACCTGCTAGCGATTTGTCCTATTTTCTATAAATAAACAAACAAGCCTGCGCTAGTTTCCGCTAGCACAGGCTCTAAATTATTATGTCCGTATTGACTATAGTCTGCCAACCTTAAATGAACCTTAAAGTTAGGCTGGGTTTCATTTAAGCAATGTCTTTGTTTTCTAGTAACCCTAGGTTTAGGCTTTTTTTGAAAGCCGACGGACAGCAACAATCAGTACGATCGATGACAAGAAGAGTCCGATCAAATAGATGATGAAAATAAAATCCGGCTCATAATGCCGATAATTGAATATTTTTATCATAAAAAAGAGAAACGGGATCGCTGCAATAAGGGTTGAAACGAAACGTTTCCGCCATTGTATGAAAAACGATCCAATCACTAGAAAAAGACAAAATGGGACCCAGAAGATCAGATGTCCGATAAGTTCGATTTTTCACACCTCCTAGCAAGTAAAATCATCATAACGTTTCTTCCTAAAAAGCAAGCGTGAATGAAAAAATAATCCCATTAGGCACGTATGAAAT
Source organism: Enterococcus sp. AZ179 (assembly GCF_050498885.1). Classification (NCBI taxonomy): domain Bacteria; kingdom Bacillati; phylum Bacillota; class Bacilli; order Lactobacillales; family Enterococcaceae; genus Enterococcus; species Enterococcus sp. AZ179. The sequence continues at coordinate 3,380,695 of NZ_JBMHEO010000001.1, forward strand.
TATGAGTGGAGTCTTCTGAAAAGTTCACAAGAAATCTGAGAATTTCAAAAGGAAATGAAAATCGAGCAATTAGGAATGTCCCAATAGTCCGAGACAAGAAAGCACCTGTTGCAGCATTCGTTTTCACTTGAATCCTGCAAGAGGTGCTCTTCCGTAGAAAATCTGGTGCTTTATTCAATTGATATCAAAGAAATGATTAGGAAGGAACGGCAGTCTTTTTTTATGGCAAGATATTCTTACTATACAAAAGGGAAATGATCATACCTATATCCAATAGATCCTTATAATAAAATCCTTTCAGTGGACCAAAGTGTAAGAAAAATCCGAGAATCAGTAATACAAACAGCAGCAGGAAGAGCAGGTTGAAAATGGTCATCAAGCGAAAACTGAAATGCCAATTACTCAAGAAATACTGATATTTGGCTGCTCTGTAAATTTTGTTTTGAATTGGAATTTTCTTGAGTGCAGGGATCGATTCATGATAGGACGTAAATAATTCGTAGTCTTTTTTCGTCAGCACTTCTGAGAAAATGTGCGTCCCCGCTTGAAAGTCGAAATAGCCCCAATGGAATTGTTCTTTATCCTCTGGTGATTCGTGCTTCATCAGCTTTCTTGGCTTGATGGTGAACGCCTTGATGTTCTCATAGGGGTAACTGAAATAGGTGTTACTTTCTAAATAGTCGATGATGACCAGAAAAAGCATTCGGGTTTCTGTGAAAACCAACAAACGATTGCCGCGGGTATCATGAAAGATGTCACGGTATGCTTTTGCTTTCTCAGTTGTTGCATACGCATAGGCGCCAAGCCCTTGGTTGGCGAAGGCGAGGTTTCCATCTGGCGTCAAAGGCAGATAGCCAAGAATCGTTTCGTCTTTTGCTAAAAGCGTCCGAAGCTCCTCTAATAGATCTTGCAAGAAAACATATTGTTTGGACAGCTCGAAGGTTGTTGCTTTTTCTTGTTCAGTTACTTTTATCAGTGATTTATTTTCATTTAAGACTAACTGTTTAAAATCCATCGATAGTCATCCTTTCTTTTAAGCGTTTGCGGCCACGGGAAAGACGATTGTAGATTGCTGAGACATTTAAGTCCGTCTGCTCTGCGATGGTTTCGGGTGATTCCTGATAAAAATAGTAGAGCAGAAAGATCCTTTGATCAAGGGCTTCAAGGTCTTCAATAAAGCCCAAAAAGTTTTCCTTTGTTAAAGGTGATTCTTCAATAGCTAGTTCCTGCTCATCAACAGGTTTTTCTTCCAATGAGCGCTTGTTCAACTTTCGCTTTTGGTCAATCGCACGACTACGACTGATCACAAGCAGCCAAGTAATCAAGCGGCTTCTGTCAGGTTGATACGCAGCAATCTTTTGCCAAACCTCGTAAAAAACTTCGTTCGCTACATCTTGGCGCTCGCTCACTTCATGCGGTTGGGAGAGGACACTATGAATCGTCCTCAGCATGCTATCACCATAAACAGCTAACAGTTCTTCTAAGCCGGCATAGTCTTTCTTTTTGATTCGTTTAATGATTTCTTCATCCTGCACCTTTTTCACCCCTTCACACTATATACGAAGAATTTTTGTCTTTTCTATCAGAAAAAGAAAAAAACCTCTGTTAACGAGGTTCATGTTCTTTGGCCATAAGATCTGTTGCTAAGCGCTGTGCCAAATACTCCCAAAGAATGCCACCAAAAAAAGCGCCTATCATATAAAGAGTGGCTGCTTGCAGCTCCAATGGATTATTTGCTAGCCGGAAAGAAAACAGCGAGCCGATGATGAATAGGTAGCTGCCAAAAAGCACTTGCCGCCACGAGCGTTTTTTAACAAACTTGCTAATGAGAAAGGTTGAAAGGATCATCAAGAGAATTTGGATGAATGCCAGAGAAGGAAAAAGTGCAAAGTCAGAAACAACCATTTCCCTCAATTGTTGAATCAAGAAAAAGAAAGCAAAGAGAATGAGCCCGCGTGAGAATATACTAAGCCGCAAGGAAGATATTTTTTTTCGCATTGGTTTACTCCTTGAAAGGTTTTCTTTATTATAGCAAATTTTTAGTTAAACAATGTAAAAAGATGAACGAGAAGGTCTGCAAAAAACTTCTCCTAAGTATGCGCTCTTTTAGTATACTTGAAAGAAACGAGTGGATGGACTCGATACATGAGGAGGATTGCATGCCAATGATTCTTTTTGCACCTGCGGTATTCAACTTGGCTGAAACGACACGGATGATCGAAGTCGCTAAACAAATGCAAGGAAATCACCACTGTGAGTTCTTTGGTTTTTCAAAGACCTTTGCTTCACTTATCATTGAAAGTGGTTTTACGTACCATTTATTGACGCCGACTCTGACAGAAAAACAAGAGGAACAGATCATAAAATTAGATCAACTGCGCTCATTCAAAAATCCCTTCACCAAAGAGATGGTTGCTGCGCGTATCCTGAGCGAAAAAAAACTGGTCGACAAGCTTGCTCCTCAGGTGATTGTAACTGGATCGAATGTCACGATCTTTCTATCTGCTCGCAGCAAACAGATTCCCTTAGTCTACGTAAAACCCTATGCGATGAGTGATCCCTTTTTTCGATCAGATAGCGCGTTTATCCCTTCTAGTTTGCGTTTCTTCGGACCGTTAAGGAAACCACTTTGGTATTGGACAAGAAAACAATTGGTAAAATCCCGCTGGATGCCCCGAGCATTCAAACACGCTGCCCAAACAGAAAAACTTTCTATGCCTGAAACGAGCTTACGAATGATGGACGCTGATTTAAATCTCATCACCACTCCTGAACGCTTTATAACAAAAGAGCTGCTGCCAGATAATTATCGAATCGTGGGGCCGATTTTTGCCAAGATGGGGGCGTCCTTGCCAGAAGAAGTGTTGACTTTTATTGAACAAAAGCGGCGGGAAAGAAAACGAATCGTTTATTTTGCAATGGGCAGTTCGGGGAATCCGCGCATGGTGCGAAAAATCTTAGCTTTCTTACAAAACCGTTCGGAACTAGCGATCATTGCTCCGGTTACTCATCTACTCAAGGGGAAACACAACGTCTCAAAGAATTTGTTCCTGACCGAATATCTGCCAAGTCATCTATTGCATGAGCATATCGATTTTTCTTTTATCCATGGTGGGGAAGGGACTGTTCAAACAGCTTGTGCCTCTGGGAAGCCGTTTATCGGAATCGGGATGCACTATGAGCAAAGCTGCAATATTCAGTACTGCGTGGCGTATGGCAATGCAATTGCACTGACAAAACCAGTAACTGAGAAAAAGCTGGAAACTGCTCTGACAGAGGTTGGAGATCTGAAGATTTGCCAACAAGCCTGCCAGCTAAAGAATCATTTCCCGACAAATGGTCCTCAGAAGGCGATGCAGGAGATTGAGCACTTTTTAGAAATAAACAATAGTGATTATCATTGAGATAATCACTATTGTTTAATAGAGATCTAATAGCATCAGCAAACCTGGGACCCACGTAGTGAAGATACCGCAAGCGATCGCAAAATAATGAATCTTACGACCAAAGTTTACCTTCACGATCGTATCCAAAAAGCCGCAAAACCATAATGCTCCCCATGTTAACCAAATCAGTGCAAAAAGGGGATCTTGCTCCCATTGCCAAGAGACCCAGGCAAAAGGCAAGGTATTGATGGCTACGAATAGCGCAAAAATTCCATAAATCCGTAGATCCAAACCAAAGAGATAAATAATTCCTACTAGTAAATACGTGAAGGCAAAGAGAAAGCCTGTGCCTGCTTCATAATAAGCACCTTGGAGCATATAGATTAGATTGATAATGAAAGATAACGAACCTGTAAAAAGATTAATTAAAGCAAGTGAACGATAGTCAATGTGAAGTAAACTTCCCCAGCCGTTGATTATCAAAGTAATTCCTACAAAAAATAAGCCGATCCCTAACATAAAATCCTCCTTTACTTAAATTTAGAATAACAAATTCCAAGAAAAAATAATACCTTTATTTATTTTTATGTCAATAAAAAGGAAAATAATTTTCAAATTTACTATTTTTTGCTGTTAAATTTGATAAAATCAATAACAAAGAGCGCTGCTTGCCGATGTTTTTCTCGTTAAGGGGAAAATTCCAGCGTTTAAAAGGAACTTTAACTCGTTGGAAGAATGGGAAAAGAGAGAGGAACAATAGATTTTCAGTGTATTAATTGGACAAAAAGCTGACGAGGCAGTAGCTTATCGGTTTTTACGAATTTGCAGCAGTGAAGACTGTTTTGCGGAAAGGAGGAATTATGCCGAGAAAAGATCGAATCTTACTTTTTATTGACGAATATATGCAAGCTCAAGGTTGCGCACCTACCATACGAGAAATCTGTGCCAATGAAGAGATAAAAACAACTTCTTTGGTTTATCGTCATTTATTGCGTCTTGAAAAAAGAGGCCTGATTTACCGAGCTTATCGCTTTAAGTCACGTTCGGTTCGTTTTACAGACGAAGGGAAGGCCTATGTCAAAGTGTTGCGACAAGCACAAGCCAACGAAGAATAAATAAAACCAAAATAAAAAAGCCTAAGGCTTTTTTATTTTGGTGCACGGTAGCCGGCAGCTTCCGCTTCAGCGATGGTTTTGAACCATTCTTTCGGGTTGGTAGTATCCTCGTAGTATTTAGATCCGGGCAAATGATAGATGCCGCTTCTTGATCCTTTGATCAAACCGTTTCCTTGTTGATCGACATATTCTTTCTGTTTTTCCTCTGTTTCACTGCTTTGAGAAGTGGCTGTTGTCGTGTTGTTTTCACTACTTGTAGCATTCTCCGGCTGCGTCATATCTTCGTTGGAAATCTCGCTGCTACCATCCGCATAGTTGATTGTGACACCATCTTGGATGTTGAAGATATAATAGTTGAATTGGATCGTATCCTCGCCAATAGATTGGGCTTGCATCTGTACCCCACGGGCAACCAGCTCGTCATCGCGATAGATCGGGGTGACGGAATATCGGACATAATGATTTTTATCTTGCTTGAGATAATAGTTGATATCCATTTCTAAGCGCAACATCTCGGGATTGTTCAACTGACTTGTCCCTGTGATCAGATTCTTCCAGTTTGCATTTTCGCCAGCTAAAGCAAAGCCAATCAAGTGGGTTCGATTATATAAATATTTCCCATTAGGGAGCTGTTTATTACGCCAACCTGTCGGTTTTACACTGGAAATATCGCCACGCTTTTCCGTGGGCATCAAGGATTGATTCAACATTGCTTCAGCAGAGGTCGCACGATTGAGGTGATCGAGGTCGCCGTATGCTTCCCAGGCGCCATTTTCAAGGGAAAGATCATCTTCTGAAAACTCAGGAATGTTCTGATTGACTTCAATCGTTTGGGTGCCTTGGTAAGTTAACTGTGCCAGCTCATCTGCACGAATATCCTTAGCAGAAGTGATTGCCACTTCTGATGATGGTGTTTTGTGATTTGGGAATAGATCATTACTGTGTAGGAGACTAAATCCGACTGCTGCGAGTGCGAGAAGCGCAGTGACCGATCCGATAAATGTTTTTTTCTTTGCCATCTTTTTTTGCCTCTCTTTTCATTGATGTATAGTTAGCATAAACGGGGAGTAAAAAAACTGCAACCCATTCATCATACCATTTGCATGGAGCGTTTTACAGAACTTTCAGGTTTCTTTTGCTTTTTGATCTCAAATGTTCTTAACCCACTTTCTTTACCAAGGGAACATGCCTGAATGGTTTTTTTTATTTGCAAGTCAAATTTTTCATGTTTTAAAAAAACTATGTGATATAATGAATAAAGTTGTTGCTATTTCCCTTTGATGCTTGTTTTAATAACAGGCATCTCCAGCTGCGGAACGAAATTTCAGCTGTATAGCACGCAACCTTCAAACGAAAGAAATCTGGACAATTTTCTGAACGATTTCCTTTCTTTCTTTGAGCAAAATTACAGGAGAAGGAGTGTATCCCATGAACCAGCAAGAAACCATCTTACATTATTTAAATCAGAAAGACTCTGAAAAATTAAAAGAACTCGTATCAGGAATGGAAGAGCTGCCGCTGTTACAATTGTTCAGCAATTTATCCGCGGATGAAAAAGTGATCGTTTTCCGACTATTACCAAAAGATAAAGCACTTATCCTGTTTGAAGATTTGACACCAGCTACACAACAACACTTATTACGCTCTTTCACCGATGAACGGGCAACCGAGTTTGTGAACGAAATGGCACCAGATGTCCGAGTAAGACTCTTGGATGAGTTGCCAGCGACCGTAACACAAAAACTTTTACAATCAATGGCACCGGATGAACGTGCTGCAACAAACCTCTTATTAGGGTATGAGGCTGAGACTGCTGGACGTTTGATGACACCGGAATTCATCACATTGAAAAAAAATATGACGGTCAATCAAGCGTTAGAAAAAGTGCGAATGCAAGCCAAAGAAAAAGAAACGATTTATACGCTTTATGTTACTGATCAAACGAAAACATTAGAAGGTGTTTTGTCGCTGAAAGATCTCTTAATGGCGCAAGGGGATCAACTCATCAGTGAAATCATGTCCCAAAAAGTTATTTATGTTACCACGGACACGGACCAGGAAGAAGCGGCACGTTTGCTAAATGAACTAGATATCATTGCGCTACCAGTCGTAGACAAGGAATCGCGAATCGTTGGGATCATCACTGTCGATGACGCCATCGATGTCATCGAGCAAGAAACGACAGAAGACATGTTTAATGCCGCTGGTTTAGTCGATGTTGCTTCTAATGAAGCAGACCGTAGTAACGTTCTGATCAACGGCACCCTTTGGCAAATTTGGAAAGTCCGATTGCCGTTCCTAGTGATCACTTTGGTTGCCGGTCTTTTAGCTGGGGTAGTCATTGATGAATTTGAACAAACATTGGAATCGGTGGCAGCCGTTGCGATTTTTATCCCTTTGATCATGGATATGGGTGGAAACGTTGGTACACAGTCCTCAACTGTTTTTGTTCGCGGGATGTCATTAGGGCATATTGATCTTTCGACCTTCACTCGCCATTTCTTTAAAGAAGTTTGGATCGGCTTAAGTCTAGGTTTGATCGTAGGGGTCATCTCTGGGGCTGCTGCATCACTTTGGCAAGGAATCCCGATGTTAGGTGTGGCTGTTGGTATTTCGTTAGTTTTTGCCATGACCTTAGCCGCAGCACTTGGCTTCTTAGTCCCGTTTGTACTGATTAAACTAAACATCGACCAAGCAGCCGGTTCGGCACCGATCATCACATCGATCAAAGATATCGCCGGCTTGTTTATCTACTTCGTTTCAGTAAATGTTCTTTTGGGTCATTTGCTTTAGCATACTGTCCGTTCCGGTGGTATAATAAAGCGACATCACATGATGAGCACAACATAGAAAGGGGAAATGTCTTATGACAAATCAAATGAAGCAACATCAACTCGGAGGTTTCTCTTTTTAAGTGCGGCCTCCTAACTAACTGGAGGGAAATCATGGAAAAACAAGGAATTGTGGTCTTTCAGGCCAAAGATATTGCAAAAGTCCGCTTGACCACAGGAGAAGAATGTTTAGCAACGGTTTCAGGAAAATTTCGCCAACAGGCACTAGCGCCAAAGGATTATCCGATCGTTGGTGATTTTGTACAAGGACAGGTGTACGATCAAGATCATTTCTTGATTGATGCTTTGCTGCCACGAAAAAGTTTTTTACAACGAAAAGTAGCTGGAAATCGCACGGACGAGCAAGGCATTGCGGCGAACATCGACACAGTTTTTATTGCAACTAGTGCCAATGAAGAATTCAATTTGGCTCGGTTAGAGCGCTTTGTAACGATCGCTTGGGACAGTGGGGCTAATCCGGTGATTCTCTTGACCAAAGCCGATCAAGTTACTGCTGATAAAAAAGCAGAGCTGCTGCAAGCATTAAACGATGCATTTGGTGTGAAAACATTTGCTACGTCCATTTTTGAACCAAACGAATTGCTGATGGAAACGTATTTTTCTGACGGACAGATCAGCGCATTTATCGGTTCATCTGGGGTCGGAAAGTCCAGCTTATTAAATCAGCTTATGGCGCAAGACGTTCAAAAAACCAATGACATACGAGAGGATAGTCGAGGACGACACACGACGACGAGTCGCCAGTTGTTCACTCTGTCCTCTGGCGCAATGATCATTGATACTCCTGGCATGCGGGAAGTTGGCATCAGTACCGTCCGGTCAGCTTCGATCGACCAATCCTTTGAAGCGATCAGCCAGTATGCTGAAGGTTGTTTTTTCAGAGACTGTCGTCATGAAACAGAACCGAAATGCGCGGTCAAAGCGGCCATTGCTGCCGGTGAACTTTCAGAAGAAGCTTTCGCCCGCTATCGTAAAATGGAAAAAGAACTGGCGTATTTGAAGCGAAAAGAACAGATCAAAGAATTGAAAAAGTAAAAGTTAGCACTCCTTTCTTTAAGAGGAGTGCTTTTTTGTACGTGTTAAGAGAGTCTTGTTGAGTAAAGAAGAGGGACGTAGACAATGTCCTTGTGTTTTCACGAAAAGTCGGCCAATTCCACTGGGCACTACATGCTAAATGGTTGAACTAAGCTAAGAACGCCTGTCTCGTTGAAAGCTACCGTCAAGAAAGTCAGTATAAAAAAACACAGTGGGGTGTTTTCCCACTGTGTTTTGAGCAATGATTTGCCCCTGCCAAGGTATTTCAAGTATAAAGCGTTGATTCTTAAATAGCAACTCGAAAAAAATCGCCTCATTCAGCAGAGCGCAGAATTTTCGTCATGGCTTTTCCTTTCGCCAGTTCATCGATCAGTTTATCTAGATAACGAATTTCTTGGACCATTGGCTCTTCGATCTCTTCTACCCGAATGCCGCAAATGACACCAGTGATCTGCTTTCGTGCGGGATTGAGCTGAGGGGCTTGACTAAAAAAACGTTCAAAAGAAAGCTCTTCATTCATCTGTTGCAGCGTTTCTTGGTCATAACCGGTCAGCCAGGTAATAATCTGATCCACTTCTTCTTTTGTTCGATTTTTCCGCTCTGCTTTGGCAATATATAGGGGATAGACTTTCGCGAAACTCATTTGGGTGATCTTTTGATTTTTCATGATATACTCCTTTAGTCTTTACACAAAGTATACTTTATTTTCTTCGTTTTGCCGAGATTTTCGACACTTGTTGTGTGCCAAAAATAGGCGAGGGGACTAAAGAATGATCTTTTCTTCTTGTTCACGAAACCCTAGAACTTTTTGACGTGACTCGCCATCCCAATAGAGTAAGTCCAAATTCTTATGCAGCATTAGCTGTGTATATAATTCTTTCAGCGTCAGAGCGGGTTTTTTTGGTTCAAAAAATAAAATCAATTGGTTATGGCTATCTTGGGCGATCGTCGTAAAAGGAATCAGGTTTTCTTTGTAAGTTAAATAAATTCCTTGGTAATCTGCTGCACTCGACGACGTTGTCAGTGCTGTCAAGAGGTCTCTTGCTCTCATAATGAACCCGCCTTTACTGTTTTTTGTCGATAGGCATCGATATCCAACATGATTTTCGTTTTGCCGTACACCGTATACTTTTGCACCACGAATTGACGGCGCTTATTCCAATAGCCGCCCACGGTTAGAAACATGCCGTCATCAACATCCCCTAAAAAATTCAAACTGTGTTTCGCAATCAAACAGTTGGTGGTACCTAGTGTAAAGCGGACCAAAGGGGAGGGGGCAAAGGAGACGATTCTTATTTTTGAGACAGATCCTTTTTGTGTTTCCATCATTTCTTCCTCCTTTAGTTTAAGTAGTGTAAACAGTTGTATTATTCGCTGAGATCAAACCATTTTCTTTCTTCGTAGAAAGCAACGTGACGAATCTCATCATAATGGATTTTTTCCGTTCTTTCTCCCGTCAAATAAATACCTAATGGGTCATAACCGTTGATTTTCCCGATAATATCTGGAGGATAGCCGCCTTCTTCATTAACTTCTTCTCGTTGGATCGCCACAGTTAGGTTCTTTTTCATGGCTTCAAATAAGCACTGATTGATTTCTTCCGTTGTGAGTGACGGCTTAGGTGGACAATCAAACTTACGTGTCGGTTCCTCTTCAATTTCAGTTGTATGCTCAGATAAAAAGAATCCTTGCCACTTTAGCTTTTTCCGATCTTCATATGGTTGCAGCATACCCATAGCAATCACCTCTTATCTATATAATACAAACATACGTTCTCTTTTGTAAAGCGAACAGATTTTTAAATTTCTGATTCTTCTATGAAACATCTAAAAAGTGCATCAAACAAGGGGATAGTGGCGGGTATCGTTTTTTTATACTATATATGTTATAATTTATCCTGAAGTAATCATGAACGTTTTAGAAAATAGCTGGCGAAAAAGGAGAATAGTATGTCTGGATTAATCGTGGTCCTGCTTACGATCTACTTTGCAAGTAGGAAAGATAAAGAACAGTGGCTTTTTGATCGCAAACGATTGACTATTCTGGCGCTTATGTTTATGATCGTCGGCATAAGTTGGGGCTTAAATGACAAAATAATGAAGGATCCTCTGAACCAAAATATTAGAAGTGATTTACTGTTTAATTATTCGTTCCCCTTATTGATATGTATGCTAGGTCTATTTATCAAAGAAATACCACGGTGGGGACGGATCGTGACTTTGTCATTTGGCTTTATGATTTTCGGGTATTTAGCCATGCACTATTTGATAGGGTTTCACAATCCGTATTGGGAAAATCTACAGCTAAGTCCATTGTATTGGCTACCAAGTGACTAGCCATACGAAAGTATCGCCAATGGAAACGCAAAAAAAGCACTCCCTTTATTGAGTGCTTTTTTCGGCTAAATAACTGCAGCAAGGTGTTTCTTTTCCTAAAAAAATGGGTTGGGCCTAAGTAACGAGGGGATCATGCAAGGAGAAATCACGACTGTTTAAATCAAAACGATTGATTCTTGACTAATCCGTATCTTTTGATCATTGCCAAAGTAAAATATGCGATGAGCGTTCCTGCAATACCAAAAAGTAAATCGATTCGATCAGGGGTGTTCATAAAGCCAAAGACAGTCTCACTCAATAGATTGGCAATGAGCAAAAGCAGGGTCAATAGCGTGACGGCTTTAAATGGCGCACCTATAAGAAGCCAAAAATACCCCAGTAAGCCAATAATCAAACTAATCGAAAAATTGGAGATATGAAGATAAAAGTCAGCATACCTCGAAGTAAAGAAAGAAATGTCCAAGTACTTTGATAAATAGAGGAAAAGGGCTGTGAACACAAAAAGCAAGTAGAGGAGTGACGCCCATAGTTTTGGTAAAAGGGCTAGCTTTAATTGCTTCTTCTTTTTCATTTTTATTCTCCTTTTTAGGAATTGTCAGCCATACTTATGAAATTGCTTTTATCGGATATTAATTATACAAATGGAAAAAAAGTTGCAAACCAGGCAAATCAGTGGTCTGCACCTCATTAATGGTAAAATGAGTTGAGGTGATAAAATGACAATAATAAACAATGAGCGATTATGGTTAGGCTTAGGGGTAGAAATTATTTTGCTTATATCATTCAGCATGATTATGTATTTCATCCTGACTAGTGGCAATTTGAAGCAAAGTCCGTTCACCAGTCAACGAAATGGAAAAATAAGCTTCTGGATAGCTGCTGGTTTGATTTTACTTGCCAACGAAATATCCTAAGTTATCTACCTGATTTTAGGGTTCTTTTTTATAGAATCATGTAACGGGTATTTGTTAGCATTTGCAACATCTAAGCACTAGTGTTAGAACTTTGAAATGGATTGGCTGTAAATGAATAAAGTTCTAGGTAAAAGCTCAAAGATTTCCAAAATGATTATAGCATACAATCAAACCGATTGGTTCGTAAATCAAGGCTAAGGCTGATAGCTTGAATCTGTATTTGCTGAGATAAAGTAGGACGACGAATCCGCAAGTACTTGCTACCAGACAGTTATCAATCTGTTAATCAGCAAATCAAAAAAAGAATCTGAAGAACATGTAAAACAAGAAATTCTTAGTTTTAATTGAATTTTAGGTGCATTAGCGACAATCTACTGATAAAAGTCATTCGGAGGGAGGTAAAATGATACAAAATTGTCTTGAACTATTTAGAATGGCACGAACCCTTTTTTGAATGTAACTTTGTATAATATATAACTTGTCACTTAATCGAAGTCTCTCTTGAGGCTTCTTTTTTGTTATATGGGTAAAAATCGAAAAATTCAGAAAGAGTGATATTCAAAGCTGTGCAAATAGATAATACTGTTGATACTGTTGGTATTGAACCGTTATTAATAATATTGTTTATAGTGGATTGCCGTAAACCTCCTAGCAAAGCCAGTTTTCGAATTGTTATATTATTCTCAAATGCTAGTTGTTTAATTCTATCTGCGATTAATCTGTTCTGTAAAGAATGGTCCACGCCTTAACCCCCTTTTAATTTATAATAGTATAACACTCAAGGTGAACTTAAAAAAGTTTATTAAAATAAATATTAAGGTATACTTAACTTGTGAACTTAATTCAGTTCAACTTTATATAAATTGAGGAGGATGTCAAATGTTTGTCAGTAATTCAGATTTTATTTTCGAGAAAAAAGAGGAAAAGGTTTCAAAGGCAGGTAATCCTTATACTGTTATTCACTTGATCGATACGAAAAATTATCAGCGTTTAGAGTTCTTTGCAGATGAAAATCTTACTATCAGTTGTGGTGAAGGTGCAAAATGCAAAGCTGTATTAAAAGCTGAGCGTCGTGGATTTAGCACTAACTTAAATTGTTTATCTATCACTGCAGCATAATATGTTTGATTATACTGCAGAAATGAAAATCATTGAAAATATGACTTATCAAGCAAGGACTGTTGATACTTCTGTTTTTGATGAATTGCTTGATCGTGATGTTTCAGACGATACGAAAGCCTTGATAGAAGCGCAGCGAGAAGTCTATATAAGTCAATATGCGATCGTTGACATGGTCGAATTTCGTGGGCAACAAAGTTTTATGGCAATTCTTGCTACTCAAAATCAGCTAGCTAGTTCGTTTGATAAAATCGATCAAAAACAAACAGAAATTATAGATCACTTGAAAAATAATAGTGATCACTTAGAAAAAAATGAATTGCGAGGTGATCAATTAAATGACTTGCTACTTGATATCAATGGCTCGTTGGTCTCGAGCGCCGACAAAATAAGCGATTTTGAAGCTTCATTTCAAAATGAAATGGCTAAAACGCACGATTTCAATGAACGTTTAGGCGAAGGAATAATAAGCATTCGTGAGAATACTTATGTATCAGAAGAAAAAGAAGCAATAGAAATGTATGCACTACTTGCGATTATCCTTGTTATAGTGTTTGCTGTTCCAGTGATACTCACAGCAAGAACAATTTGGTTCTTTTATAAGAATGTGATCTTATCTGTATTTTAGAAAGCAGGTAGAAAATGATAGAAGAATTTACTGGTAAATATGAGGTTAGTAAGAATACACTCAAATGTAATGAATGTAATTCGAGCAATATTGAGTTTCATTTTTATCGAGAAATCGACACATACAACTTTTTAGTCGTTGTTGTTTCGTGTGAATGTGGTTATTGTACAACGTGTAAAATTACAGATGGAAGAAAAATATAAAAAAACATAATTTTGGAGGAAAAAGAAAATGAATGAAACGTCAAGAATTGCTACTAGTGCTATTGCGGATATGCTCGCAGAAATGCTTGTGGCTTCTCAAGAGATTATTATTCTGGCGGTACCTGCATTACTTTCGATTATCGGGGTTGTTGCGGTTGGGATGTTTGTAATTAAGATGGGCAAACGTATTGTGAATAAAGCCGGATAGCAACAGGGTACTTGAGATCTCAAATGGTCTAAGGTGGAGAGACTAAGGTCTCTCCGCTTTTTTTTTAGAATGTGGGTGGATATATGAAATGTATTAAATGGTTCGTATTGCTTTTGTCTTCTTTCTTGTTTCTTTTTTGTAATCCAACTGAAGGGGACGCTTTAAGCTTTTCTGATGCCCCAACGTTATCAGATTATATTGAGAGTAGAGGGGAATCTAAGCTTGTATATGTACTTGGTGCTGTTGCTAGGCTCCATTTCGGCGCTACTGCGAGAGATTGGGATGAACTTGAAGAGCAAGGGACGAAAATGCTCCAAGGGCTATCTGCTCAATCGATAGCAGAATTTATTTTTGTTAATACGTATGAGTATAAGCTGACTATGACGTTTTATCAGCTTTTATCGGAAAGTTTGCATTCAGAATTTGCTGTGCAAAACAAAGAATACTTTGATTTATCAGGTTCTTATATACCGCTTAATGCACAAAATGTTTTAGTTCGAGGTGGCGCGTTTGTCGATGTAGCTAACTTATTTGGTGCAAGTGCTATTTTGACGACGACAAGACCACTAGAAAATGGTTACGAATACTCTAATAATCAGTTGTTGATCAACGGCATTGAAATGCAGCTGATCAATTCTGATTTGTCGCTTACTCAAAAGATTTTAGATTTTGAAGTTGTTTCTGGTGAAAACAATTCTTCCGGACGTTATCTGCCTTTTGTTGGATCGCTACAAAATGCGTATAACTATCAGTACACCGCTGCAGGTATGGCGCAAGATTATTCGTTTTTTAGAGTTGATGCTGATGTTTCAGGTTCGCTTTCTGAATTGCGATTATTAACACAGATGAGCATGACTATCACAATCGGCGATATGACAAGGACTGTTTACGGTACCGGTAATATAAAATCTGATTTGGAAATTGATAAAATTGTTACTGTCGATCCTGATGAGCCTCTTGTGACAGATGGTAGTGGCAGTGGTGAAGATGATAGCGGGGGCGGTAGCTGGTGGGACGGCGTTGTTGGTGGTGTTGTTGGTGGTCTTACAGACTGGTTGCTTGAAAAATTATTAGCACCGCTGCTTGCGTTCTTCGAGTGGATCAAAGAGTTCTTAAATGACTTTCTTCTTAAACCGCTGTTGGCATTTTTCGATTGGATCAAGGATTTTTTTATTCCTGACTTTTCTGGTATTGCTGATCGATTTCATGAGTTTGTTGATTTATTAACGAATAAATTTTCAGGAGTCCTAGAAATAATGGATTTGTTATCTGGTTTCTTTGTGTCAGAGAAAAGTTTGCATGATCTAACGGTAGTTTGGCTAGACGAAAAGGAATATGCTATTTTTCCTAGAGAGTATACCGAAGAATTTTTTGTCAATTTAAAGCGAGCTGTCAACGTTTTAATCTTTATGTTAACTGCTATTCATATTTACAAAAAAATTACTGGAGAAGGTGACGCAATTGCTACTTAAACTACTCTTTGATGGTTTGTTTTCCATACTTGAGTTTTTTATCGGTTTGTTTCCAACGATTAGTCTTCCTGATTCTGTTGCTACGGATATACCATATTTTACTGATGTTATGGGGTATTTTGGGACTGTAGTTAGCTTCCCTCTAGTTTTATCTTGTATCGCTGCGATCGTGACTGTACAAAATTTTAGCTTGTTTACTCGAGTTTTAAAATTTGTGCTTAATAAATTTATGTTAGGGTGATTATTTTGAAGAAAAAAGAAAAGAAAAAGAAGCAGATGCCTTCTAAAAGATACGAGGTTTTGCGTGAGAAATTTTTTATTGTGAAGGTAGGGTTATTTATAGTTAATGTTTTAAAAGACCTTAAAACACACTTTAAGAGGGATAGGAGAAAAATGAATCTTTATGGATTGACTATGTATGCAGGCATGCAGGGGGAAGGGAAAACTGTTTCATTGGTTGAACAATTAGAATATATTCGTTCTCGTTTTCCTGATGTTCCTATTTGTACAAATTTTGGTTATGAAAAAGAGACGTTTCCCCTTGACGATTGGAATTTTATCACTGAAACAGATTTTAAAGAAGAATATCCAAACGGCATAGTCATTGCGATCGACGAGATCCAGAATGAATTTAGTGTGTATGAGACTAGGAATTTTAATATGGATCTCTTGCATAAGATCACGCAACAACGGAAAAGCGGGGTGAAAATCTACGGTACGTCGCAACACTTTACACGAGTAACTAAACCGCTTAGGCAACAAACCTTTGAAGTGGTTGAGTGTAAAACGTTTCTGGGACGTTGGACGTTCCAACGTTGCTTTGATGCTCAAGAATATGATGCTCTAGTGGAAAATCCTTTGAAGCTGCGAAAACTGCCTAGGAAATGGCGTAGGAATTTCGTTCAGTCGGACAAGCTGCGAAGTATGTATGATAGCTATGCAGTCATAGATAGATTGAAAAAGCTTGATAAAACGAGTAAGTAAAGGCTCCAAAATAAAAATGATGATTTTCGCTACTGTTTCTTTGCGGAACGGAGGACGGAGCGCAAGCCCGGCCGACGCACGCAAAAAACGGTAGCAGCAATCTTGAAGAATTTTAGCAGCTCTTAATTAGTTTTAGCAATTTTCATCTGTTTACAGCTATCAACTTATACAAACAAAAGAAGCTTATACGAGGTGCTGTCAAGTATAAATGTATGACCGCAGGGAATTTATGCCTTGACAGCTATAAACAGCACCCCAAACCCTAGAGTGCCTTCTTCGGTATTACCATACCGGAGAAGCTGGCTCCCGCCGAGGGGTGCCCCTCGAGAACGAGGGGGTGGGGAGTTGATTTTTTTTACTGTAGTAGAAGTGTAACACCAACACCTTCAGTAAAAGGTGTTACACGGTTCACACGTGCAAAAGGTGAAACACTATTCAGGACAAAGGTGGTTCACTTGAATCCAGGAGGGAAAAATAATGGTTATCAAAAAAGGAAAAACGAGAAAATTTATTACTTTGTCAGATGAAACCTGGGAATACCTTGAACGAAGAGTTTCTGCCAAAAAGAGAGACTGGTGGAATAACAGGGGACAAATTACTTGTAGTACGGTTTTGGAAGAACTGGCTATCTCAGATAAAAAAGTAAGAGAAGCAATTGATATAAAAACTTAGGAGTGGTCGTATGTTTGTAGAACATGATTTTATGATAATCAAGAAAGTATCTGTTATAGAAATGTACAAACGAAAAGTACAGTTGTTAGTTTTGGGTGTTCCCGAATCAAGCATAGAATTGCATTATCTTGTGAATTGCAAGATAAACTTGGATAAATTAAAAAAATATGACAAAGTTCGAGTAAAACTGGGTGTCAGCTGCAAAGGCGCTTCAAATGTTCCTCATTATTTTGTGAAATCTATCGAACGTGTTATTTTAAAAGATGAGGTATCTTCTTATGTTTGATGGAAAAGAAAATTCAACCCCCGTTTCTAACAGGGGGGTTGTCGATACATGCCCAAAATCTCCAATCGCTTGCGTGGACTGGTTTAGTTGCACTTTTTTTTCTGCAAGAAGTTGGCAAGAACTTGCAGCACTTTTTCGGCTTCCTTTAGAGAAATTTACGGTAAAAGATAAGGGCATAAATGGTTATTTAAAATCAGCAATATGGGATAATATTGAATTTTATTTTGAAGGTCATAACGATTCTATGGGTATTTGGTTAAACTTAGGGGGACAAGGTTGTCGTCAATTCGAGGAATTGTTTGAACACACCAAATGGACATGGATAGAAGTTTTTGAGTTTGTACTTGAAGAAAAAGCAAATGTAACTCGATTAGATATTGCGATTGATGATTTTAACAACATATTTACGATACACCAGTTAGAATTATGTATGAGAAACGGGTGTGTAGCAAGTCGATTTAAACATGGCAGAAATTTTGAAAAGATAAATCTTGATACGGGTAAGACAGAGGGGCAAACATTGTATTTTGGGCAATCAGAAGTCATTTTCAGGTTCTATGATAAATATTTCGAAAGGTTGCAAAGAGGGAAATATTTTCATGAGGATATTAAAACATG
Organism: Enterococcus sp. AZ179; assembly: GCF_050498885.1. Lineage (NCBI taxonomy): Bacteria > Bacillati > Bacillota > Bacilli > Lactobacillales > Enterococcaceae > Enterococcus > Enterococcus sp. AZ179. The sequence continues at coordinate 3,398,523 of NZ_JBMHEO010000001.1, forward strand.
GGTTCGTTCTGAGGTTCAGCTTCGTGGTGATCGTGCGAAAGCAGCGTTAGATGTGATTGTAAATAATGATATGGATTTGGGTGATTTTCTTAGAGGGTTGTTAAATCGCTATATTGCATTTAAGGTAAAGGGGAATGATACGAACAGAGCGAGATGGAAAAACACAAGATGGTGGGATAAATTTCTCAATAAAATTGGCAAAATTAAGCTCTCTCTACAAGCTCCCGATAAAAGCGTTCTTCGCACAAAGGACTGGATTGACAAACAAGTGCTTGCCTCATTAGCAACTCTGTATATCTCGCTCGGTTCAGATGATAAACTCTTTAATGATTATATCATCGAGAAAGGCAAATCACAAATGAGTGACCACCAGTTGCAAATGGCTCTAGAGTTTGCTAAAAAGGATGATTTTAGAAATCAACTTAAGTCTGATATGGCTTTATACATTCAGGATAAGAAGACTTTTAGTAAACAGCAAGCGACTAATCAATGGCTTCAAACAGCGAATTCTATAATTCAATATAACAGTGAAAAAACAACCAAAAAACCTTAAACAACTAAACAATTTTAACGTAAAATGGTAATATTAATTGAGGTGATAAAATGACTATTATGAATTCGGATAGAATTTGGTTAGGAATTGGGATTGAGGTTTTATTAGTTGCAAGCATATGGTTAATACTTTACTTTATTTTTACAAGCGGAGCTATTAGAAAAGATGTGTTTAGCAAACGTGGCAAAAGTAAATTAACTTTATGGTTGGCTGTATTGCTAATGATGGTTACAATGGTACTAATTTATAAAGGTATGATTAGTGGATCGACTTATAGTTTTTAAGAAAAAATCGGGTTTTAAATGTTACAATTATATTAAATAACAAAATAGGGCTAAAAAAAGCTAAAAAAAATAAGCTTATTAGCCTTTATATTTTAACTATTAACTTTGTATAATATATATTATGTAAACTAAAATAAAAAATTTTTTAAACACCGTATTTAGCTAGTAATTGTGCGACTCTCCTCTCTCTTATTCATGATTATTTCCTTCAAATTAACCTAAATAGCAGCAGCAGCATAATCCAAAAAAACGGTTATTTAAGCGATAGTTTAAGATTTTTGTTTATTTTACGACTGACAAGAAAATCAATTGACAAATTATATCTGTACCTTTGTCTGTATTTGATCTTGTTGATCCTTTAATCTTTGAATTCAAACATTGCTTGCAACTGCTAGCCAATCTCAATGAATCACTCAGCGCTTAATGAATCGCTGTTCACGATTTTATCAGTAGTGATTCGTACATAACCCAGCCAAATTTGTGCTAACTAAATAGCCTAATGGGAATCTTGATCACAGGCAAACCAGCAACGATAAACAAGAAAAGTTGAGTTGCGTTCAGTTTTCACCTAAACGGATCCAATTCCCATAGCGAGTCCTAATCAAGGGATCACAGTCATCTAAGTACAATTTTCTTTTTGTTGCTGCTAATAAAGCAATGACAGCTACGGAAAGTTTCAAACTATGTAATACAGGATCGCCGAAAAGACAATGATCAAAACGACCAAAACAATGATTAGTTGATTTAAACGTCGAATAAGCAGGTTTTTCTTATTTTTTTCAAATTCTTTTCCTTCATTTCGATAATATTCTCTATCTTTTGTTCCCACGAGCGCCAACTCCTTTTCCCTGATTTTATCACTATCCTGAAAACAATGGGTGCAATCAAGGTGTTTTGTACAATAAATGGCAGTATTTTGTTAGAGCTTACCATCGTATACGTATAGAGACTAAATAAGACGACTGACGAGTTCCAAGTGATTCATAACCGCAGCTTTCCGAATAACGCCCATACCTGGAAACGACCTTTGCTGATAGGCAGCAATTAATAGCTGCAGCCCAGCTGTTTGTGTAGGATACTCTTCTTCATGCTGTAACAAAGCTTCCATGACTTCGAAAAATTTTTCTTTCTGATTTGGTAATTCTTCCTCAGAAAATAAGTGAACGATTCGCAAATCTTGCTCAGTTGTCGGATAGATCCAATGCAAAACCAACCGCTTTGAGGGATAACTGTGCTCATAATAAATTTTGCTATCGACAGAAAAATCACTAAAGCCAGCATAACCCAATTTTTGATAAAGATGATGGGTTTTTGAAAACCCTTCGTCCGGACATTCTGTATAAAAACTATTTTTAGGTAAACGTGTAAACGGATCTTCCATCAGTAGTTTCGGGCCGTTGATTTTATTTAACAAACGAAACTCTTTGCCTACCAGCACCGGCAGTGTATTTTCCCGCCAATCACTAGCGAGTGCTGGGTCCGCTTGATGAACGATCCAAAGATCAGGCGTTTCTTCCACTGTTTCAATGGGTCGATCTACGATCATTGCTTTAGGGGCAGCAACATTTTGCAACTCTGCTAACCCCTCTGCAGTCAGAAAAGCCCCAGCCTGTGGATTGCGAACAAGATAAAAAGGATGCTGCTTCCTTTGAAACAGGTCAATGGTCGTCCAAAACGTTTTTGATTGCTTGACCGGTTCAATGATCGGCTGGATCGCTTCTGACAAGCGATCTTGTTCCAACAGTGCTTTCAATGCCAATAAATCAAATTGTTTTCCACGAATATAAGGGAAGTACATCTTCTTCTCTCCTTCTTACTCGCCTGATAAAAAACGTTTTTCCAGCGCTTCATAGGCTGCTCTCGTAGCGGCCAATTCTTCTTTCAAGGCTTCGATCGCTTGCAGCTGAGTATCTTCAATAAATCGATCATAGTAATTGACTCCACCACCGAACAAGTCATACTCAGGCTGACGTTTCTTCAGTTCTTGGTACAAACGTTCTGTTGAAAATACCCGCAATCCTCGAGCAGTCTGTTTTGCTTTGCCGACTTCTCTCGCTTGTGCCGAAATCAACCGAAACAATAAGCCATTTTCTGGAACCTGCAGCTCTTGCCGTTGGGGTTTCTTTTCGACACTGAAATACCCTTTGCTGCCCGTTTCTTTTTCAAGAAATGCATGATAGACCAAAACACCAATTGTAGGTGCAATCTGATCTTTGACTTTTTCATACAATGACTTGGGTAAGACAAAATAATTATAATTCCCAATAAAGGATAGTTTTGCTTTTGAGCGAAAATCTGCCAAACTAACTTTGAGTTCGTAGCAACGCCATTCAAATGTATTTTCAGTCGTCAAGCGACAACTCAAAGTATCCACGATGCCGTGATCATCTGGCATGACTACCTCTTCTACAACAATATCACTGTTTTCACGACAATAATAATAAAGTGCCTCTTCCATTTCTAAAGTTAAGGATGTCTTCACAAATTCACGACCTTTATCTTGTTTCACCTATTATAAAACATATGTTCGCATTTTAAAAGAGGGAAATAAAAGCAACCTATCATCCCCTCACTCATTCGGGCATCCGTTACCGAGAATCTCTTCAACCGTCCTCTTTGTACCGCGGAATCGTAACAAAAAAAGCAGCAAGAGCACACCAAGTTGCGTGATTAATAGACCTTTAAAGGGAAATTCAAAAGTAAATCCTGCGGGAAGATGAAAGAAATGGAAAAAATCCTGCAGTGCTTTTTGACTAAGCCACAAACCGCTGACAAGCCCTATCAAACCAATAACAATGCTTTGAATGCCTACAAAGAAAAGCTCTTCTAAGGTGACCACCAACGGAGACTGTCCTAACAACAACCGAATACTCAGGGATTGCTGCTCCTCCCCCATCAAATGAAAACGATACATGTGATTGCAGTGCCATAAAAAGGTGGCGATCAAGCCTATAGCTAGAATGCTAAGTACGAAGCGCAGCAATTGCAAAAAGAAAAGCCAACTGGCATATGTGAGATCCATCTGATTCTCACTGCTATTTGTTTCATATTGTAGCCATTGATGAAAAAACACTAGCCAATGCTCTGCAAAGATGGCGATGATCAGTAGAAGAATCGCCAATACACCACTCATCAGCAAACTGCGCCTACGAAGTGCTGCGTGCCAGCCGAATTGGCAAGGATAGTAGAAGTACCGCCATTTGTTCATGATATCCCTCCTTTTGGCGTCTATTTTACAGAACTTTTCAAATTTAGACAAACATCTTCTTGTTTACATAATATAATTATGATCAAAAAAGAGTGCGGCACGTAGCCCACACTCTTTTCCCTTTAGCTATCGACGTTTACAAATACCTTGTCAGCAGCTGCAACAAGCGCTGCGGAAATTCTGTTAGATTGGAAAGATCAATAAAGCGTTCTTCCCCATAAATCGCTTTGATCACCTCTTTGTCTTGGCCAATGGCAGCTGCCAGAAACAGCACCCCTTGTCGTTCATAGTCAGCGATCACCTGCTGAATATCTTCTTTGGCTTTTACCCCTGTATAATCAGGAAGAGCTTTTGGCTGGCCATCACTGATATTCAAGAGTAATTTAGTGGTTGCCGGCTGATGAGCGAGCTTTTCAGCTAGCACGCGCAAGACAGCCCCATCACGGTTATTTTGCCGAGGCTTCATTGTCATGAGTTTCTCTGGCACAAATTCAAAGCCTTCATTAAATTCTTTGTATGCAAAAAGCGAGGTTTTTTCACGAGCGGTCACGTCTGCTGTATCGCCATAGATCATCAATGGCAAAGATAAACGTTCGGCAAAAGCATTCACCGCTAAGACCGCCTGTTGCGCATACAATATCCGATCTTCTCGAATCATCGAACCCGATTCATCGATGCGCAAAGCAAGAGCTAAGGAAGGCTGTTCATGAGGTGGATTCTTCTTGTCAAAGGTCCGGAAATCTTGATACGCAACCTTGCTGGCATCAAAGCGTGTGCCGCTGTACTTACCTTTACTGTATGCCGAAGCTTGTTCATTTTCCAATACTTCTTGGGTTTGCTTGATCAATGACTCTACGATCGGCAGCAACGGCTGCAAACGCTGTTGGGCTTCAGTCGCTTTTTCTAAATCGACGGGTGGTCGATGAACGATCAGCCCTTCTTTGGCATGGATTGATTCTTTCAATGCTTGTCGTGCTGTCTTTGATGCCGTGGTTTTCTTTTCTTTCTCCTGGGTTTCATACGCTTCGATCGACAAAGAATGAGCAGCAGGAGCTGCCTCTTGTGCCTCACTCCCAGCTTTTGCTTGGCCATCGTGACTATTGCGTTCCAGTTCTTCTGAAAACGTCGCCTCAGTTGCTGCGCTTTTCGCTTCTTGTTTGTCAGAATCACTGGTTTCCATCGTTTCCGCCTCAGTTTCTTGATTGGGCGTCTCAAGGACTTGTTCATTTTTTAGGACGGGCGTACCTTCTTCCACTACATTGCGCTGGTCCGCCTCTTCGCTGCTGATTCGACGCCCTTTGATTTGTTGTTTAAAGGCATTTAGTGGTTGTCCAGAAAACAAAAGTCGCAGTTGCGCCAATAACCCTGAAGCTTCTAGTGCCTGTTGTAACAGAGAAAGCTCATTTGGATCGGTGGTGATTTTGTATAGCACTTTGCTATCAATTGCAGTAAAAGGATCTTGTCCTTGTTTGACTGCATTTAGCCAATAAAAATAGGAACGCATGCCCGCCACCCCTTTGATGGCATTGGCTTTGGCGGTCACGTCTAGCAAGCGTATGATCTCAGCCATTTTCTCCGCAGTCGTTTTGTCTGGATAATTGGTTTTGGCAATGCCTCGCTGCACCATGACTGCCAGCTCAGGTAAATCCATTTTTTCAGCATGCTGCATCCGGTCTCGCAAGGATTCGTTCAAGGGGCGGTTGCCTTGGTAATTCCGATTCGTTGTGATGATCACCACACAGTCAGGGTGTCGTCGGACGAAGCCAGTCGGGATATTCAGCATTCCATTTTGTTCAAGGGCCGAGTTTAGTGCCACTAGTACCGAAGCATCACGAATGACCGTTGGCTCTTGAATCTCAAGCAAGTAGCCTTTTTCCAGCGCCCGTACGATTTCGGAGGGATAAAATTTGTATTGAATCGTAGGTTGTTGATCACTGGTTTCGATTCGTTCGATCAGTTCTGCAAATTTCGCCCGTGCCCGCTCACGAGTCAGGGAAAAATGCCGCTGGATCAACCCCAAAACATCTTCAAAACAATCACTTCGATAAATCGCATCCAGCAAGTCCTTGTCCTCTTCTTGGTCGGTGTTGATCACTGGTAATAAAGCACCAAACACATCTGACTTATCCATATCCGCAAAGCAGGTGATTTTGGTGTAGGGCAGTTGCAGGTCGGCAGAAAGTGCCTTTGCCAACTGGGTCTTGCCGGAACCAGCATCGCCTTCCAACAACACATTGAAGATCTTCATTTCTGGATCCGTCCAGTTCAACGCGATCTCTGAAGCGATTCGCAGTTCTTCGGCACTGGTCTGATGACTTTGTGGTTTCTTCCAAATCATTGTTTGTTCTAATTTGCTAAAAGCGCGTCCTTTCGTTACGACAAAAGACGGTTGAATTTGTGTCATGGCAATCTGCTCCTTTTCTTAATAACCTAGCTCATCCAAAAGCCGTTTTAGGATTTTGAAGCGTTCACCATAAAGTTCGCCATCTTTTTGCAAGGAATCATAAAAAAGTAGAATGTCTTCATCGATCTTAGGATTTTCGGTGTCTACTTCAACGGTCATACGATTTCCTTGTAAGCCAATGATCTCGATCAACGGATTTTCAGGATCGTAAAACTTTTCATGGCGATAAGCCTCTTGAAAATACAAACTGGATTGCGCCACTAAGATTGCTAGATCTAAGATTCTAGTGAGCGGTAGTTCTTCTGACTGACGAGACCATTTTTCACCTGTGTGGCGCCAAACCTTGCCTGAGATATCGACTTTTCCCCGGTCGTTCCATTGTGCCAATCCGAGGGAAAGGCCTTTTGCATCCGTATGTAACGCATTTTTTCCGTCAACAGTATCATAGTCTTCCACTTTAATGACGGGCTTATGTTTCAAGTTTTCTGGTATTTTCATTGTTCTCACTCCTTGTTTAGTAAATTACTAATTTACTAGATAGAGTAAGTATAATGAGGAAGCTAGTTTGGGACAAGCAAAAGGTCTTTTCTAGTAGCTAGGGACAGATGTCTATAGAAAAAGCACTTGATAAGAAGTATCTAAAAACAAACGCTCTTAAAAAGTGCTTTTTTATGACGCATTACTTCAACTTCACTAACTCAATTGATTGAAAAAAAGGCGCAATTCTTGCTTTCTCTCACTTGCAAGCTGCGCTTTGGGAATGCCTTGGATCGCCCCTTCAATGCCGTAGAGCATATGCAAGCAAGCGCCCGTATCGCATTGTTGGCGGATAGCTAGAAAAACCTCTTCGGCCGTTTTTGTGCGTAGTTGTTCAGGGGTGTTGATGCCGATACGAACCAGGTGATCCGCTAAAACTTGACCTACATTTGGTAACTTTTGCAGTTCATTCATAGGTTTCTCCTTTTTGATTGTTGTCATCCTGCCCGTCTTCCTCTTGACGAATCAACGCATAGAGTTTCATATCTAACAGCTGATGGTTTTTCTCCGCATGCTTTCGCAAAACGCCTTCTAATGTAAAACCTGCCTTTTCCAACACACGACAAGAGGAATGATTCTTCGCAAAAGATTCAGCAGAAATACGAACGATAGTTGAAGTAGTAAATATATAGTCACATAGTTGTTGAACGGCTTGTGTCATCAAACCTTTTCCCCAGTACTCTTGTGCAATAGAGTAGCCAATCTCAGCCGTTCTATAATGGATATTTTCTTTGCGAACAGCACGGATACTGCCGACTGCTCGGTCATCCACAGTGATTGCAAAGGCAAATTCTGCTTCTTCCACAGATCGAATATAGGCTTGTGCATCTGCGACCGTATACGGGAATGGCAACCCATGCATTAAATAATCGTGGATGGATTGATTATTTAATGCATGGGCTAAATCTTGCGCATCGCTCATTTGCCACCTTCTTAAGGAACACTTCATAGCAATTCCTCCTTTGTCAGTCCTTCATTTTGATCCTATTGTACGAGTTTGTGTGATTTTTTACAAGCGAATCTCAAAAAAGCAGAAAAAAGAACCAGCTAGACGAACGTCTAACTGATTCTTACATACATTGTCTTGAGGAGATAATGGCGTGAATAAACATAGAAAAAATAAAAATTATTGCGCTGAAATAGCGATGCCAATGGCTTTTTCCCCTAAATGCGTGCCGATAACTGGTCCGAAGTGACCAATCTCAATTTCTGCATTTGGGTATTTCGCTTGAAGCTTCGCTTTTTCTTCTTTCGCTACTTCTAAATTATTGGCGTGGATTACATAAAATTTAACAGGCAATGCGATTTCTTGCTCCCGTTGACCAATGATATCTTCCGCGCGATTGAATGCTTTTTTGCTGGAACGAATGCGCTCGTAAAGCACAATTTTTCCTTGATCAAAGGTCAAAATCGGTTTGATTTTTAATAATCCGCCAATCAAGGCTGCTCCATTGGTTAAGCGACCGCCACGAACCAAGTTATTCAAGTCGTCAACGATCAAATAGGCATAGGTATTGTCTCTGATAGTGTCCAGATGGGAAATGATCTCTTCTACGGTTTTGCCTTGACTTGACAGATCAAGAGCGGTTTCTACCATGTGGCCCATCGGCATACTTGTGATTTTCGAATCGTAAGGAATGATTTGAACGCCTTCGATTTCATCGGTAATTCCATAAAGCGTTCCGATAAATCCAGAGATACCGCTTGATAAGTGGATACTAATGATCGTGTCGTAACCGCGATCTTTCAATGACTCATATAAGGCTAACACTTCTCCTAATACCGGTTGAGAAGTGGTGGGGAATTCTTTGCTGTTTTTCAACAAAGCGTAATACTCATCAGCTTCAATGTCGATGCCCTCATTGTAGACTTTTCCATCTAAAATAACAGGGATCGGTATGATAAACAAATCTTCATGGTTTTTGATCCGTTCCGGCAGATAAGCTGTACTGTCAGTAACAACGGCTAATTTCATTCTTTTTCCTCGTTTCAACAAATTTCAAACGTCATTAATAATATAGCATAAATTTACTTACTTTCAAATGGTTTTCAGAACTTTTCATTCTGCTTACTCATTAAGAAAATTCCTGATCGCTTGTTGATTGGTTTCAAGATTGACGACTAACACACTTCCGGCACTCGCACTTGAACCGTATTGCCAAGAGTCAGCGACTGGGACAGTCAAGCTGTCGACTCCTCCCGCCCCTCGAGCAATCGAGAAGGTATTTTTTAATAGGAAAGACATTGGCAGGTTGGTGGAAGCATAGCCTAAGACTTTTCCAGCTGCATAAGGCAATTTTAAAATAGCTAAAGGATTTTTCATTTCGCTAAAGATCGCATCCATTACTTGCTGCTGTCGTCTTACACGACCGAAGTCACCTTCTTCGTCCATCCGAAAGCGTGCGTATTGCAACAGCTCAAGCCCATTCATTTGTTGTTGCCCTTGCTTGATGGCAACTTCAAGATTTTTACTCATATCTTTTTCCGCGTTGATAGCAACGCCTGAGGGAAACAATGTGTCGATCACTTTTTCAAAGGAACGAAAGTCAACTTTTGCATAATAGTTGGTTTCTAGCCCGAAGTTCTCCGCTAACGTTTGTCTAACCAAATCAGCACCACCAAAGGCATAAGCCGCATTGATCTTGTTTTCGCCATAACCGGGAATCGTAACTAAAGTATCCCGCATAAAGGAAAGTAGCTTCGGTTGCTTACTGGGACCATCTAATTGCAAAACCATAATAGTGTCTGCTCGTCCAGCTTCTCCTTCACGACTATCACTACCAATGAGCAATATATTCCGAGCACCATTTGCAGCGGCCGTACCATTAAAGATCTCTTCATCAGTCGTAGCAAAAGCAGCGTCACTTCTTGCGACTTGCTGACCGACAAGAAACGCAATCAATGAATAGGCAAAAAGCACCAATAGTACCCGAACCACAATACGCAGAACTGGGTGCTTCCGCTTTTTCTTTTGTTTGGGTTGCTTGGTCTTCTTAAGCTTTGACGGTTTTTGTTTGCTTTGTTCCTGGCTTTGATGCATCGCAGGCCTCTGAGCAGATAGCGGAGGGATCGCGCTTTTTCGTCCCTCAGATTTTATTGCTCCTACTTGTGACTGTTCTCGAGAACTTTGAGCCGCACGAGAGTCGCTTGCCCTAGGATGCTCGGTGTTTTGATAAGGAATGTCTCCTACTCGCTCATCAGCAGAAGAAGTAGAATCACTCGGTCTGACGCGCTGGTTTCTTCTTTTGGTTTCTCGACGGGCAAAGATACTTTCTTTGGCTGCCTGACTGGATTCCTTTTCTAGCCGTTCATGCAGTTTTTTATTTTTTTCCATCCTGCTCATTGCTTCTGATCCTCCAACTAAAAAATAGCTCTCTGTCTATAAGGATACCCTAGACCTTATAGAAAGAAAGCTATTTTCTGAAATTTTAACCTTTTTCTAGGAAATTTCTTCATATTTTACCTTAGATGCTTTGATGCACCTTGTCGTATGCTCACAAATCCTGCTTGCTCATAAAATGATTTCACTTGGTTTGCCGACCAAAAGTTTAGTGAGAGATCATCGAAGCCTTTTTCCAGCGCAACGTTTTCAGCAAATGCCAACAATTGTTTTCCAATATGCATCCCTTGGTACCGAGGGTCAACAGCGATCGCTGCAATTTCCAGCCACTTTCGTTCATGCATCATCGCATTTTGGGGCAAACAGACCTCTTGAAGATGCACAAAGCCACAAGGCTGGTCCGCCAACCAAGCGATAAAAAAGTGGTGGCTTGGCTCTTGCAGCTGCTGTGTGATTGCTTGTTCAAATCTTGACTGATCAAAGGGCTTAAAAATCGTTGGGTACCATTGATGGTGCTGTGTTTGGATCTCTTTATGAAACGTTGCTAAAAGGGTTTCATCATGGCTAAATTTTATTTTGACTTGAGTCATTTTTTGTCACTTCCTCAACAACATTTACGGAATACACGCCGAGAAGATGGACTTGACCACCCAACAACTGAATCTCTTCAAAGGCATTTACAATCAGTTGCCACGGCTTGTCCATCACCAGATCGATCACGAAAAAGTATTCCCCTAAGGTGGTTTTTGAAGGCCGCGATTCAATTTTGCTTAAATCAATTTCTCGCCAGCCAAAGGTTGCTAAGATTTTGTGCAAGATCCCCGGTCGATTTGCCGGGAGCGTCACAAAAATCGTTGCTTTCTCAGCAGTCTGCTCTGGTAATTGGGTGTTTGCTGCTTTCTTCGTCAAAACCCAAAAACGGGTTTGATTAAAGGCAACATCTTGAATATTGGTTTTTTTGATCGTTAATTGATAGGCCAATGCCGCTTCTTTGGAAGCAATCGCCGCAACTGCTTCTTCTGGATGTTTTGCTACGTAGGCTGCTGCAGTCGTTGTGGAAGCAACCGCCTCAACAGTAGCTCCAGCAAATCGGGCTTCGATGAAGTCGGCACATTGCGCTAAGGCTTGCGGATGAGAAATTATCTTAGTGATGGGACGGTTGTCTTTTGCTGATTGCTGAGAAACTAACAATTGATGATTGATCGGTAAAATAACTTCCTGTTCGATGCTCAACTGATTTTGACGAAAGAGCGTATCAATCGTGGCATGAACAGATCCTTCTAATGAGTTCTCGTTCGGAACGACCGCGCGATCGATCACGCCGTTAGCTAGCGCTTGAATACAAAGCGGAATCGATCCATAGGGGATACAGGTATTTTCCGGATAAGCTTCTTGCGCAGCTAAATGCGTAAAGGAACTTTTCGGTCCTAAATAACCAATCTTCATTTTATGCACCCGCTTTGATCAAAATTTCCTGTACGATTTCTTCTGGTGCTTTGTTCGTCGTTTCAACGATCAATGAAGCAGTTTCTTCATAAAGAGGGATCCGAGGACGGTAAACAGCCAATATTTCTTCTGGTGATTTTGAGACGACTAAGGGACGAATGCTGCCATTATCCGCCTTTAAGCGATGAATCAGCTCCTCGGGATCTGTTTTTAAATACACGACGAGCGGCATCTCTTTTAAAAGTTGACGATTTTCTTCTTTTAATACGATGCCCCCACCAGTGGAAATAATTTGTTCCTTTGCCAAAGTTTTAGCTAAAATATCCGTTTCGATTTTGCGAAAGGCTTCCTCACCGTGTTGGTCGAAAAATTCTTGAATGGTCATGCCGATCTCAGCAACGATCAAGTCATCAAAATCCACATGAGACTGTTTCGTTTCTTCAGCCAAAAGACGACCAATCGTGGTTTTTCCAGCACCCATAAATCCAATTAATATCACTTTTTTCACTCGCTGTTTCCTCCTTTAGCCAAACGTGCGACATCCTCAAAAAAATCAGGATAAGAAACTGCTACGGCTTCGGCTTTTTCTAATTCTACCTCTTCATCTGTCAATAAGGCGGCAATTTGCAGCATCATGCCGATGCGATGGTCCCCCCGACTTGACACACGTCCGCCATGCAAAAGGGTTGGACCGTTGATGATCAACCCGTCCTCGGTGGGAGTGATGTCCGCCCCAAGTTTTGTCAACTCTTCGGCAGTTGCATCAATTCGGTTGGTTTCTTTTACTTTCAGTTCTTCCGCATCTTTGATCACCGTTTTGCCATGAGCCTGCGTGGCTAACAACGCAATGATCGGCAATTCATCGATCAAGCGTGGGATAATATCGCCAGCGATGGTTACTGCCTGCAAGGTAGAACTTCGAACGGTAAGGTCAGCTGATTGATTCTGATCGTCTTGATTGGAACAAGCAATCGAAGCACCCATCTCCTCTAGCACGTCAAGAATTCCTGTACGAGTGGGGTTGATCCCGACATTTTTTAAAACGATCTCACTTTCTGGCATAATCGCGCCGGCTGTTAGGAAAAAAGCAGCGGAGGAAATATCACCAGGAACAATTACTTCTTGTCCTTGGAGTGTTTGAGGTCCCGTCACAGTGATCGTTTTGCCTTGTGTTGTGATGACGCCACCGAATTGACGGATCATTTCTTCAGTATGGTTACGGCTCGCCTCTTTTTCAATAATCGTCGAGGTACCTTGTGCTTGCAATGCTGCAAAAATCAGCGCCGATTTTACTTGGGCACTTGCTACGGGCATCTGATAATTGATGGGCTGTAAAGAAGCAGTACCATTAACGGTGATCGGTGGGAACTCCGTCTGCTCATGCCCTCTCACATTGGCACCCATTTCTCTTAATGGCAGCATCACTCGGTTCATCGGACGTTTATTCAAAGAGTTATCGCCGAATAAGGTGGTTGTAAATGGCTGTCCAGCCAAAATCCCCATCATTAAGCGAATCGTTGTACCAGAATTGCCGATATCAATGGGGTCTTGGGCAGGCTTAAGGCCATTAAAGCCCTGCCCTTCAATCGTGATCGTCTGACCGTCATCATGGATTGGAACGCCTAATGATTGAAATGCATGAAGGGTGCTATAGCAGTCTTCTCCACGCAAGAAATTACGGACAATCGTTGTCCCTTCGGCTAACGCCCCGAACATGATACTACGATGCGAGATTGATTTGTCAGCAGGGACTGCTATCGTCCCTTTTAGATGTGTTGCTTTTTTTAGTTTCATAACGGCCTCCTATTTTTTTCGACATGAATAGGTCGTCTTTTTTTGAATCAGCTGCTCTGCTTGCAGCAAATCATTTTGCGTTTTGAATGAAATCTGTAAAACACCAATAATATCTTCTCGAGTTTCAAGAATTTTCAAGTTGATCAAAGAGAGCTGATGTTCGCTCAATAGCCCCGTCACTTCAGCGACAACGCCGGGATGATCCGGTACATCGATGAATAGATCATAGAATGCTGGGATCGCCCCATTTTGATGAACCGGCAATTGATCCCGTGTTTCCTTCGCGGATTCAAAAAACCGAAAGATCGCCCGTTCGTCTTTTTTCTGCAACCAGTGAGCCATGGTCGTCATTTGTTTTTGCCACTCATCGATCAGCTGCAGCAGCTCCTGTCGATTACTCAATAAGATATCGGTCCACATACGAGGATCTGAAGAAGCAATGCGAGTGATATCGCGAAAACCGCCTGCTGCAAGTTGCTGTGCTCTAGGGTGTTCGTGGTTGAAGGCATCTGCCTGATTGACTAATCCCGAAGCAATAATATGAGGCAGATGGCTCAACATCCCTGTGATTTGATCATGCTCTTGGGGAGCAAGTGCCACATATTTGGCTCTAGTGCCGCGAAAAAGCTCTTGTAGTTCTTCCACCCGCTGACTTTTCGTCGGTGTGAAGATATAGTAAGCATTCTCGAAAAGGTTCTCATCGGCTGCTGTGATCCCTGATTTATGAGAGCCAGCCATCGGATGGCCCCCAATAAAATCAAAGGAAAAGGACTCGGCAAATTGCGTGATTTCCGCTTTGGTACTGCCGGTGTCTGTTACTAGCACCGAAGGCTTTAATGAAAGTGCCCCCAGTTCGGCAAGATAGTTTTTGGTGATCTCTACCGGCAATGCCAACAAAATCACGTCGGCACGGACAGCACCTTCAGAAAATGAAGGGGGCACTTCGTCTACTAAATTTGTTGCTAATGCGATCTCATTGGTTTCCTGACAATCCCACCCCATCAAATGCACTTGCGGATGTGCCTTTTTGATACATGTTGCTAAGGAAGCGCCGATCAATCCTAGACCGGCGACGAAGATATTTTGGCTCATGAAAAGAATCCTCATTTCTACTGGAATTTTTTGCTGTTTCTTTAATCAGTAGGTTAACAAGTATTCTCGATACGCCTGAACAGATGCGGTCAATTCTTCGAAAGAATCACTTGGAAACTTTTCTAATAGTTCATTGGCCACCACTGTTGCCACCACACTCTCACAAACAACACTAGCTGCTGGTACAGCGGTGCTATCTGAGCGTTCGACGCTTGCTTTATACGGTTCTTTGCTGTCGATATCAACACTTTGCAACGGCTTGTACAAGGTCGGGATCGGCTTCATAACCCCGCGAACCACAATTGGTTCCCCGTTCGTCATGCCGCCTTCAAAACCACCTAGGTTGTTGCTGCGACGGGTGTAGCCCCGTTGTTCGTCCCATAAAATCTCATCCATGACTTTAGAACCCGGTAAAACACCTGCCTCAAAGCCAACACCGAACTCAGCACCTTTAAAGGCGTTGATACTGACCACGGCTTGGGCAATCTTCGCATCAAGTTTTTTGTCCCATTGCACGTAACTGCCAAGACCAGCAGGAACGCCGCCAACAAGCACTTCCACTACGCCACCGATCGTATCACCATTTTTCTTCGTTTGATCGATCAACTGTTTAATTTCTTCCTCGACAGATGGATCTAAGACTCTTACTTCCGAGGCTTCAGAGCGTTGTGCGATTTCTTTGACAGTCAAGCCTTCTGGAATTTCTGCTTTGATGCCGCCTAACATCGTTACATGACCTGCCACATCGATGCCAAGCTCCTTCAAAATTTTCTTCGCGATTGCGCCGATGGCTACCCGCATAGTCGTTTCCCGGGCAGATGAACGTTCCAGGACGTTTCGTAGATCTTGATGGTGGTATTTCATGCCGCCGACCAAGTCAGCATGACCAGGTCTTGGTCGTGCCACTCGTCGTAGTTTGCGGTCTTTTTCTGGTACCTCTTCGATTGCCATGACCTTGGTCCAATTTTTCCAATCTTTGTTCTCGACCACTAAAGTCACAGGAGAGCCTAATGTTTTTCCATGACGGATACCGGAAGTGATACGGACTTGGTCTTTTTCAATCAACATCCGTCCCCCACGACCATAGCCGGTTTGTCGTCTCGCTAATTCAAAATTGATGTCTTCTGCTGTTAATGGCAATCCTGCCGGTAACCCTTCGATAATGGCGGTCAACTCTGGTCCATGTGATTCGCCTGCTGTAATATAACGCATGATCCGTTACCTTCCTTTCTTATACTAGGTAGTCTTTGATTTTTTCAGTCGGGATCGTCACGATTTTCGCCTGACCGATCGCTTCTAATAGAATAATCTTCAATTGTTGCCCGCGGGCTTTTTTATCATGAGTGATTGCTTGGTATAATTGCTCTTTATCTATTTCCCTTGGTGTAATCGGCAAGTGAAACTTCTCAACCATTTCTGTAAGTTGCTGGGTCGTACCTTTTGGTGTTAATCCGGTGACTTCTGCATGTCGGGTGATCATAATCATCCCCATCGCAACGCCTTCTCCGTGACTTGTCTCAAAAGCAGCCGTTCTTTCTAAGCCATGACCGATCGTATGACCGAAGTTCAGTGTCAGACGACTACCATGATCAAAGGGGTCTTCTTCCACTACTTTTTGTTTAACCTTTAAAGAAGCTGTGATCACATTTTCAGCGTGGGCCAACAAATCGGCTTCATCTTTCAAACCTGCTAACGTTTGCCAAAGTTCAGGATCTGCAATAGCGGCTGACTTGATGATTTCAGCAATGCCTTCTTGGACGCGTTTAAGGGGCAAACTTTCAAGTAAATCTGGATCGATCATCACACCGGCTGGTTGGGCAAACGTGCCAACGAGATTCTTGGCACTGCCAGTATTTACAGCTGTTTTTCCGCCGATACTTGAATCGACCTGTGCCAATAACGTCGTCGGAATCTGCAAGAAATCAATGCCGCGCATATAAGTAGAAGCAACAAATCCTCCGAGATCACCGATCACACCGCCACCAAGGGCAATGATCCCATCGCTTCTGGTCATTCCGAATTGGGCAAGACCATCATATAAACTAGCTGCTTGCTCTAGTGATTTGCTTTTTTCGCCGGCTGGTACGACTAACAGTGTTGCCTCAAACCCTGCAGTGATTAAGGAATCGACGATTTGTCCGCCATACAGGGGTGCGACATTGCTGTCTGTAATGACGGCAATGCGCTGTTTGTCCCACAACTGTTGCACCCAGGTTCCGACTTTTTGAAACGCCCCTCGTTTAATGAGGATATCATAGGAATGGTCTTCTAAGTGAATGTGTAACATTGATTTTTGCACCTCTTTTATTGGTTGTCTTCACGCTTAGTCTTGCAACGCTTTGATTTCTTTCATCGCTTTTTCCATGATATGGACTTCTTTCATCATGTTCATGTACGTTTTTTCGTTAAGTGATTGAGGACCATCAGACCAAGCATTGGCTGGATCTGGATGGATCTCTACGATCATCCCATCGGCGCCGGCAGCAACACCCGCTCTTGCCATTGGTGGTACGAGATCCCAGATACCTGTTCCATGACTAGGATCGACGATGATTGGGAAGTGGCTCAGTTTTTTGATGATTGGTACTGCACTTAGATCAAAGGTATTACGGGTTGCTGTTTCGTAAGTTCGGATCCCACGTTCAATGAAAATCACTTCACTTTTATCTTGAACAGCGATGTATTCCGCTGCATTCAACCATTCGTCGATCGTGCCTGAGATGCCTCGTTTAAGGCCAATTGGTTTCCCAGTTTTTCCAACGGCAGCTAGCAATTTGAAGTTTTGCATGTTCCGAGCACCAATCTGCAAAATATCACTGTATTCCGCCACCATATCGATATGTCCTTCGTCCATGACTTCTGTGATGACTTTCATGCCAGTTTCATCAGCAGCTTGGCGAATGTATTTTAGCCCTTCTTCTTCAAGCCCTTGGAATGCGTAAGGCGACGTGCGGGGTTTGAAGGCACCACCACGTAAGATTTGTGCACCACCAGCTTTGGCGATTCGGGCACATTCACGAATTTGGTCTAAGCCTTCAATCGAACATGGACCAGCCATCGTAACAAAGTTGCCGTCACCGATTTTCACACCATCTACATCCACAACCGTATCTTGCGGATGGAACTCACGAGAGGTCAATTTGTAAGTATTTGAGATCCGAATGGCATCTTCGACACCTTCGTAGCTGCGAAAAGCAACATCTTGGATGCGGCGTGTATCCCCTTTTAACCCGATAACGACCTGTTCTTTTCCTTGGTTGACTTGAACATCTAAGCCTTCTTTTTTGATTCTAGTTACAACAACTTCAACTTGTTCTGGCGTAGCGCCTGGTTTCATAATTACGATCATTTTTTCTTCCTACTTTCGTTTTTTCTAATTTTTTTATTTTTTACATGGATTCAATAAGTGCTTTTACTTTTTCAACAGGCATTTCTTGGCCTGTCCAAAGTTTAAATGCAGCTGCACCTTGATACAGCAACATGCTTAAGCCGTTTGCAGTTTTGGCACCAACTGCTTTCGCATCTTTCAAAAGCTGCGTTTCTCTTGGATTATAGATGACATCATAGACAGCTAATGATTCCCGCAAGAGTGTTTTGTCTTTTAGAGGACTTACCGTATCATTCGGCTTCATCCCCACGCCAGTAGCATTAACTAAAAGACTGCTTTGATCGATGGCTGTTTTTAGAGCCGTCTGATCTTCTAAATCCGTTAATGTGATCTCAGAGGCGGTCTTTTCTGCAATCTGTGTCAATTTTTCCTGGATGATTGGATAAAACTCATCCTTGCGGTTAAAGACACGGATTGTTTTGACACCATCTAGTGCAGCTTGACTAATGATTGCTGTCGCTGCTCCACCTGCACCGATCACAGTCATCGTTTTTCCAATGATCGACACTTGAATGTCTTCAAGTGCGCGCATAAAGCCGATACCATCTGTATTGTGCCCAATCAATCGCCCCTCTTGATTGACGATTGTATTGATTGCGCCGATCAGCTCGGCTGCTGGTGAGCATTCATCCATCAACGGTACTGCTGCCATTTTATGGGGCATTGATAGATTGACACCTAAGAGATCCAACTGACGGATGCTTTGGATACTAGCGGCTAAATCATCCGGCTCAACATCAAAGGCCAGATACACGGCGTCGATCCCTTGTTCTTCAAAAGAAAGATTGTGCATCGCTGGAGAGATGCTGTGTTTGGCTGGTTTGGCAAATAGTGCCGCCAACCGTGTGTGACCGGTTATCATTTGTTTCATCTGGTTCATTCCTTTCAACAAAAAAAGATGTCCACCGTAAATTTAAGAATCTACAGTGAACACCTTCAAACATTACATAGCGACAGCGCCGATATGTGAATATAAAAAATAGCCACTATAGATTTTACGATCTACGTGGCTGCGAATTCATTACGAAATGCTCTAGCCATCATAGATACAAACTTAGCGTTTGTATCCATGCCTTCATGAATACAAACCTATCTAAAATAGCTAAAGTAATATTTATTCAGTTGTGTGGGGTTCGTTAGCAATAATTTTTGCATAGTCCTTCGCTCCAAACTGATGTAAGATTGACCTAAGTATAGGTTTAACTTTGAAAGATGTCAATGATTTTTTCTTATTTTTTTCATTTATTTGATTATATTTTTCGAAAACACTGTTCTATCAAGGGTTTATAAGTCGTCTTCAAAGAACAGTAACAGTTCTGGTAAACTTAAGCGAGCTTTTTCATCTGCTGAAAGATCCTTGACGATTTCCCCTTTTCTGAGCAGGATCAGGCGGTCTCCGTATTTTAATGCATCTTCCATCCGATGGGTGATCATGAGACAAGTTAGGTTTTGTTCTTCCACGCGTCTTGCAGTGATTTGCATCAGCTGTTTGGAGGTCTTTGGGTCTAACGCAGCCGTATGTTCATCTAGCAACAACAGTTTTGGTGTTTGAATCGTTGCCATCAATAAACTTAGTGCCTGTCGTTGACCACCAGATAAACTGCCCGTTGGCGTATCCAAATGATTTTCCAACCCGTTGCCGATTTCTTTACAAAGCGCAAAGAACATTTCCCTTTGTCCTTGGAGTTGTCGAAGACCAAGTGACCGTTTTTGCCCTCTTTTTTGTGCTAACAGCAGATTTTCTGCCACTGTCATACGTGGAGCCGTCCCCATTTTCGGGTCTTGGAAGACACGTGCCAAAAAGCGGGCGCGTTTTTCTTCCGAAAGTGCGGTCACGTTTTGATCATCGATCATCACTTGCCCACTCGTCAAGGGCATGGTGCCTGAGATGCAGTTGAATAACGTACTTTTGCCGGCGCCATTTCCTCCGACGACCGTGACAAATTCTCCTGGTTTTAAAGAAAGATCGATTTTATTCAAGAGCACTTTTTTCTCATTCGGTCCGTTGCCGACAACTTTAAAGGCTTTTTTTAAGGCTAACATTATTCATCCTCCGTTTCAAAACCAGTGCGTAGATGCAAGGCTTGTTTAAATTGAGGGATCAACAGGCAGATCGTCAAGACGATTGCAGAGAAGATCTTCAAGTAAGTCGTATCAAATCCAGCTTTGATCACAAATAGGATCAATAATTGGTAGATAATGCTGCCGATCACGATAGCGATCAGACGTTCCAGCAAGGTCAATTCACCATATAATACCTCACCAATGATGATTGACGCCAGTCCGATAACGATCACACCGATTCCCTTGCTTATGTCGGCGTAGCCGTCGTTTTGAGCGATCAATGCGCCTGAGAGTGCGATCACGCCATTGGAGACGATCAGTCCAATGATTTTCATTCGATCCGTATTGATCCCCATTGACTTGGCCATGTGTTCATTATCCCCGGTAGCAATATAAGCTTGACCCAAGTTGGTATGGAAAAAGTAAACCAAGACGCCCCCAATCAACAAGACCATGATCAATCCGATAATCACCGTATCATAATAATTCGGTAAATTCATTCTAGTAAAAAAATCTTGAATTTTCGGTTGGTTTAATAAAGAGAGGTTTGGTGAGCGCATCACAAACAGCATGACCGAGTTCAATGAAGACATCACCAAAATACCTGCTAAAATCACGGGAATTTTGCCTTTTGTATAAAGAAGTCCTGTCACACAGCCCGCACACATCCCAGCCAATACTCCTAACAAAGTCGCTAAGACGGGCGACACCCCATGGGTGATCGCTGTCACACAGACAGCACCGCCTAACGGAAAGGACCCTTCCGTCGTCATATCCGGGAAATTCAAAATACGATAGGTCATAAAAATCCCTAATCCCAGGATTCCCCAAAGTAGCCCTTGCCCTATTGCTGAAACAATCATCATTCTTCCTCCATATTCTTACAAGTTTTCTCTTTCAAGACTCTCTCGGTGATCGCAGGTGATTGCTGTTCCTAATTGTTACTCATCACTTGCTTCACTTTCCGGTGTCGTTGTAATCAATTTTGCCTCGTCTTTGAGGTTTTCTGGGATAGTGATTCCCAATAACTGCGCTTGTGTTTCATTAATGATCGTTTCGCCATCGCTGAATGTATAGATCGGCGTTGTCGCAGGTTCGGCCGTCCCGTCAAGAATTGCTGCCACCATCTTCCCAGTTTCGACCCCAATCGTAAATTGATCTTGCCCAACCGTTGCTAAGCCGCCTTGTTCCACCATCGTATCAACAGACGTGATGATGGGCGTTTTTGATTTATTGGCTTCTTGTACTACCGTCTGCATTGCGTTTGCAATCGTATTATCTAACGGAATATAGATAAAGTCGACTTCTCGTGCCATCACTTGCACCATTTGAGCAATTTCGTTACTTGAAGGAACGGCATACGATTTGCTGGTCAAGCCATTTTCTTCGGCAGCAGCTTCTGCTTCTGCCACTTGGTATTTCGAATTGTCTTCGGTCGAAGAATACAAAATGCCGACTGTTTTTGCCTCCGGTAGCAAATCTTTTGCTAGTTTGATTTGCGCAGCGACGGGTGCTTTATCTGAAACACCAGTGATATTTCCGCCGGGTTGATCCATATCTGCCACGAGATTTGCCCCAACTGGATCAGTGACCGCTCCTAAAACGATTGGTACATCCTGAGTGACATTCGCCAACGCTTGTGCTGCGGGTGTTGCTACCCCAACCAAAACGTCGGCATCTTTATTTAGCAGCTGCTGACTCATCGTTGCCAATTTACTTTGATCCGCTTGGCCGTTTTGGAATTCGATCGTCAAGTTGTCCCCTTCGGTATAGCCTGATTCTTTAAGGCCTTCTTTGATCCCCTCGGTGATCGCATCTAACGCTTCATGACTGACAAACTGCAGGATCCCAACTGTTTTTTCAGCTTTTTCTACTGGTTCCGAAGTCTCACTGGCTTGATTGGTCCCACTTCTCATTCCTAACTGATAGACAAAGGTCGCTCCTAAAAATAATAAAATAACGGCAACCGATGCAATTAATCCCTTGTTTTTCATTTTTCATTCTCCTTTTTCTGCTTACGTTTTTCGTGTTTTCGTTTTTACGGTTTTTGAGAACAAAAAAAGCAACTGCCTATGTGACGGCAATTGCAAGTAAGCAAAAGCCGCATAGAAGGTTGTCCTATGCGGCGATAAATTCAACTACCAGCATAGATACAGCACTTTAGAAGGTTCTCTAAAAAGTTGTATCTATGGAATGAGGTCCCATCAATACAACTATCTACGCCAGTTTTGCCATGATTTCACTTGCAATGGAATAAATAGTTTCATGATTGTTCCTCCTTCTCAACTTGTTTTCTTTCTTGATTGAATTCAGTTTAGCCTATTGATAAAAAAACGTCAACAATTTTCTGTCAAATTGTCAGATTTTTTTATCAATCATTGGCAGAAGAACGAATCGTCCACATGGGTAAACGATTCAATTCTGGGATGAATTCCGTCGTTGGCTGCTCAAATGAATCAAAAGTAAAGCGATTTTTCTCGACTCCTTCTTCATAGAAGACAAAGGTCACTTTATCAGGATCAATGTCATATTCATTGGAGAAAAATGCCACGTCATAGACGATCGGATAATAAAAAAATGTTCGATTCATTTCGTCTTCCTGTGCTTGGATCAGATCAAACACTTGATCCAGCTGTGGGCCATTTGGTTTACTGTACATCACAGAAATCGCTCTTGTTTCGCGAATCGTCTTATCAGCTGTCAAATATGGTAATGGCTGTACTTTTTCCGAAGGTAACTTGTCGAAAGCGATTCGATCCACTAAAGAGGCGTTGATGCGATTTTGAGAAAAAACGATCAAGCCTGCAAAAACCAGCGCGAAAAGAATGCCTCCGATCAGCGTGAAAATCGTTTTTTTCTGATCTCGGTATAGATCATCTAACAAAGCCTGCCAGCTTTCCACTGTTTTTTCTTTCGTGTAATGAACAAAGTTCCTAACTTGTTCCATAATTTGCCCACCTTTTTTAAAAATCCTACTATTAATTCATACTATCAATTCCCTTCTAGAACGTCAAGAAACTTCACATTTCTTCGATAATTCGGTAAGATAAAAGAAAACGGTAAAGGAGTCATTATGCATAATCTAGCTAGTTCTTTGATGACTGGAGCCAACCCAATCTTCGATTTCATTGTTGTCTGTTTAAACTTTCTCTCCATTTTCGTCATCGTTTGGGGTGTATTGATCGCAGGCATTGATTTCGTGCGCTACGAATTAACAGAAAAGGACCGTTTGGTGGCAGCCAGAGAGAATAATTTTATCCGCAATTATTTAGGGAGTTATGTCTTATTAGGTCTTGAGATCTTGATTGCAGCAGATATTATTGAGACGATCATCCACCCTACTTTCGAAGACATCGTACGTCTAGCTGCAGTCGTTATTATTAGAACAGTCATCTCTTATTTCTTGAACAAAGAAATTGAGCGTGCACTGCAAACCACCGATCACCAACCTAACAAGAAAAAGGAAAGCTAGCTGCCATGGCTTTTCTTTGGATTCTTCGGTATAATAGATAGGAATATTTGACATTGGAAGGATCAATCCCTCAGTCAAACTATCCTTATAAGAAAAGAGGGAAACAATATGTCTTTTGATGGTGTTTTTACCCATTTAATGGTCAAAGAATTACAAAATCAATTAACCAGTGGACGTGTGAACAAAATTCATCAACCTTATGAAAATGAGGTCGTATTTGTGATCCGTGCCCAAGGGAAAAATCATAAACTTTTGCTATCCGCACATCCCACCTATGCTCGTGTGCAATGCACAACGATCGCCTATAGCAATCCAGAAACCCCACCGAATTTCTTGATGATGCTGCGGAAATATTTAGAAGGGGCGATCTTAGAATCAATCGAACAAATCGACAATGACCGTGTGATCCATTTTCATTTTACTCGACGAGATGAACTAGGTGATTTACAATCCCTCGTCTTGATTGTCGAATTGATGGGCCGTCACAGCACGATTTTATTAATGAATAAGATGAGCGGAAAAATTGTCGATACAATCAAACACATTGGTCATTCACAAAATACGTATCGTACTTTATTACCGGGTGCTACTTATATTGCACCACCAAAGCAAACAACACTTAATCCTTTTACAGCCTCTCGCACCAAAATTTTTGAAGAATTATCGACCATCGATCCCTTGACGGCAAAAGAACTTCAACAACGATTCCAAGGCTTAGGCCGCGATACAGCAGAAGAATTAATCGCTCGAATCAATGCCAATCCCAATGAAAAACTGCGTCAGTGGGAAGCTTTCTTTACAGAGCTTACCCAGGAGCTAGCACCAAGTTATCTCCAGTCAGAGAAAAAGGAATATTTTACACCAATTCCCTATCCATCATTGATCGATGCGACCACCACTGTCACCTCTTATCAGAGTCTGAGCGAGCTTTTAGATGCGTTTTATCACGACAAGGCGGAAAGAGATCGGGTCAAACAACAAGGTGGCGAATTACTAAAGAAGATTGAGAATGAACTGAAACGGAACCAATTGAAGTTAAAGAAACGCCAACAAACGTTAATCGATTCAGAAAACGCCGAAGAATTTCGTCAAAAAGGTGAGCTTTTGACGACCTTTATGAATCAAGTCCCCCGTGGTGCTGCTTCAGTTGATTTGGAAAATTACTATGATGAGAATCGGCTTTTGACGATCAAATTAGATCCCGCTCTTTCTCCCAATCAAAATGCTCAGAAATATTTTCAACGTTATCAGAAATTAAAAAATGCAGTCAAATTGGTCCATCAGCAGATTGCCGAAACGAAAGAAGAAATCGCGTATCTCGAATCCGTGTTAGCCCAATTAGAAATCGCCTCTCCAATGGATCTGGCGGTTATTCGGGAAGAACTGATTGCACAAGGCTATGTCAAAAATCGGACGAAACAGCGTAAAAAAGCCGCTCCTTCGCAACCAGAACGATTTCTTTCTTCAGACGCAACAGAAATTTTCGTTGGAAAAAACAATTTACAAAATGACCAACTGACCTTAAAAACAGCTCGTAAGAGTGATATCTGGCTGCATACCAAAAATATTCCTGGCTCTCATGTCATCATTCGTTCGGATGATCCTAGTGAGACAACCTTAATGGAAGCTGCAGAGCTTGCCGCATATTTCTCAAAATATCGTCAATCTGCCCAAGTACCGGTGGACTATGTGCAAGTCAAACATATTCGGAAACCGAATGGTGCCAAACCTGGATTCGTCATTTATGAGAATCAAAAAACGCTTTTTGTGACACCTGATGAGGGAATTTTGAGATTAAAACAGTCCTAGCTGCTCCTCAGTCTATTCGGATCAAAAAATCATAGTGTAATCAATAAAAGAACCGACCACAAAAGCGCTGCGAAACTACACGCGCTTGTGATCGGTTTTTATGCTTTTCCTTCTATCTACTGCTCTTTCAGCGACAATTTTGCTTAGCTTGAAACACAAAAGGCAAGCCTTCTCAGAATTTAGCCATCGACGTATCTGCTAGATCCGATAGAATGGCATTCGAAAATCACCGTGAGAAAGTAGCTTCTGCTAGCTAATAAATTCCACCATCCTCCATAGTGACTTTCTTCTCGAAATCAAAATGATACAGCTTTTCCCAGTGATTGATATTCAACGTTCCTTTGGTCAAATGGATTGCTAGAAAGCAACAGCCTTTATCATTCTCATTGTTGACTTCGTCGTACCAGACAAAGGCTTTGCGAATTTTGCATCTTAATTCTGCATTTTTAGGGTCTAGCACCCAACCTAAATTCTCCCCTTGACCGACCGCAGTATACCATTCACCGCTAACAGCAATGGAAACTGCTGGGTTCTTTTTGATTTGCTTGATTTTATTGGATTGCTCGTGTGTCGACACGTAAAAAACGCCCTCTTCATAAAAAGCATCAACTTCTCGAACGACTGGTTGTTTGTGTCCCTCTACAGTTTTGTCACAAGCTGTCGTCGCAAGGGCAATCACATTGTCTTTAAAATGTCCGAATTTTTCTTCAAGCAGCTTTATTCCTTCTTCATACTGGTGGGTCATTATTCTGTTCCTCCTTGCATCTTAATTCTTTTTTTAAAAGGAATCCATAATTCGACATGAACCACATGATTTTCCCCTTTTCGATAAAGCTCAGGAAAAAAATTCTCAGCAATCCAGCCATTTTTCTTGAGCCAAAAACGGGTATAACGCATCGCCTTTCCCATATTGATGATCAGTTGCTCTGAGACCGTATCAAAACTGCAAACAATATACTCACGTTCTGGTAAAGTCCATTCAGTGCAGTTGAGAAATTGCGAACCATCAGATATTTGACCAACAAAATAACTTGAATAGCCTTCAGGCGCATCTCCCGGAAATGAAACACCGATCAGGCAATGATCGGTGCGAGGCTGATTGGCAGTCTTTTGATAAAAATCATGCCAAATATCATCAATCGGATCAATCCCTGTTCGTTGGCCCAGCATTTTTCCATACTTAAATGGATAGTAACCAACAACGCCACAAAAAACCAGCGGTTGCTGATTTCGCTTCTTCTGAATCTCCAAAACGACTCCTTCGCTGATCAATGGATTGCCTTCTTCTGTGACAATATACCCTAAAGATAGATCCGGCTTATCAAAATTTTGCAAGCCGATCGGCGCTTTTTGGTAAAGAGAAGGTGAAAGTCCATAAACGGTCTTAAAGGTTCTTGAAAATACTGCATGGCTGCTAAAACCAACCTCAAAAGCGACCTCAATGACTCGACTTTTTCTGTCTTTTAATAAAACAGCGGCTCTGGCCAGACGACGCAGTTTTATATATTCCCTAACAGAAATTTTAACTAAGCGAGTAAATAAGCGTTGATAATAAAATACAGAAAGTGATGCGACTTGTGCTAACGTTTCGATCTCTAGCGACTCAGCAAGATTGTCTTCGATAAAATCGATGGATTTTTGGATTGCTTCCCATGCATGCATATGGATTTCCTTTCTTTCACTATAAAATACTCAGCCAAAAAAGCTTTACCGTGTCTGCTCTTTTTCCAAAAAAAACTATATTTGTATTTATTTTCACAATGCATTAACCGCCGAGAATCAGCTTATTTAATATTTTAGCATAGCCTTCATGGTCCTAGAATATAAAAATAAAAAAAGACGAAGAGTTTTCGTCTTTTTCTAGTCAATGAGATTCTAAAAATTCTAACATCATTTTTATAGATTACCCTTACGAAGTGGTTTCTATACTGCCCATCAAATGAAGTCAGTGATAAACACTACGTAAAAGGATCTATTTTTATAAATTAATAGAAATAAATAGGCCGATCTTTGCGGTCTTGTAATGGGCGATTATTGTTTTCTAACACTTCTTCCCGGAATTCCAAAATGAAGCGGCGGCTCATCTCCCCGATCCAGTCAAAGACGAACCAATTGATTGGCCCTTTGGTTGGCGGTGTCGTCAACGAACCCACATAATGGAAATGGTGGGTGCGTTCTGGTAAGAACATAGTCGGATCAAACCATTGCGTATGGTTTTCAAAGTCCCAGATGCTGTCGTCTTGCTGATTGCAGATCCAGTTGAGCTTATCCGTCAATTTGAATAAGATACCCACAACCAAGTTTTCTCCGTCCTCATTCATATGGACGAGATGAAACTCTAATTCTTGCTGTTCATCATCGATAATATGTTCAGACGGCATGTGGAAATGAATATCCGTCAAATAGTAGTTGATCCCTTTAAATGTGACATAACTTTCTTTGTTATATGGAACGAAGTGAATCGTATTTTTGAATTCTTTTTCCGTGAACCGCTCTCGTTTATAGTGAAAAGCCAAGTCCTGATCGATAGGTTCTTCGGTTTCATCGTGAACTAAAGCAATTGGGGATTGGTAAGGAAATTCGGCGCCTTGTGCATACCAATCGCACAAAGTGTGCCAATGTTCAGGTCCATTGTCTCCGGAATAACTCCAGGGAACATCCATATTTCTTTTCAAAAAAACAGCCTCCTAATTCAAGTTGACAGCAAGGAATAGCCCTTCCTATCAAAAAAACTTTCTCCCAATGCTATCAGAAAATAGGTAAAAATAAAACGAATATGCTTGGTCATTCCCTCACATATCCGTTTCTTATTTCAATTCCTTATTCACTCAACCAAGCAGCAGGATCTTTTCGCCACTCTTGTAACAGGGCAACATCAGACTCTTGAATAGCACCCGTTTCTAAAGCCGACTCGATCAACGCTGTATAGTTTGTCAAAGTCACATAGGATAGACCTGCTTGGTCAAAATTCTCTTGGACTTGAGGCAGCTCGTAAGTAAAGATCGCAGCGACGCCTAATACGTCGGCTCCTTCTCTTTTGGCTGCTTCACAAGCTTCTAAGACACTGCCACCTGTTGACAATAAATCTTCAATGACGACCATTTTTTGATTTGGCTGAATACGACCTTCAATTTGATTGCCTTTGCCATGTTCTTTTGCTTTGCTGCGAATATAAACCATTGGCAAATCTAACAATTCAGCGACCCAAGCAGCATGGGGAATCCCGGCTGTTGCGGTCCCTGCAATCACTTCTGCTTCGGGATAAGTCTTTTTGATGACTGCAGCTAAGCCTTTCGCAATGGCGCGACGTACATGAGGATAACTCATAGTGATTCGATTGTCGCAGTAAATAGGGCTTTTGATGCCGCTTGCCCAAGTAAATGGTTCATTCGGTCGTAAAAAAATCGCCTCGATGTCTAAAAGATCTTTGGCAATTTGATTGGATTGTTCTTTCATTGGCTAGCTTCCTTCCATTCTTGTTTTATTTGCAGATAACTTTCATACGGTGTCTTAGACTGGGTGATTGGACGTCCCACAACGATCATGGTAGCCCCCGCATTGCGAGCTTGTGCAGGTGTCATGATCCGTTTTTGATCGCCAACTTCACTGCCAGCTGGTCGGATACCAGGCGTCAAGCGTATGAAGGCATCGGTTGTTCTTTGCTTGATCTGTTTTGCTTCGTGTGCGGAGCAAACAACACCGTCTAATCCAGCTTTTTGGGCACAAGTGGCGTAATGGATAACACTTTCTTGCAGTGACGTCATGATCTGCTGATCATGATGCATTTGTGCCTCACTAGTGGAGGTCAATTGGGTAACTGCAATCAAATCAGGGACTTTGTCTCCTGCGGGGGTTCCTTGTTGCAGACCTTTTTTAGCAGCAGTCATCATTTCGATCCCGCCGGCTGCATGAACATTCGTCAAAGCAACACCTAAAGAAGCTAAGCGCTCCATTGCTCGTCCAACAGTATTAGGGATATCATGTAGTTTTAAATCTAAAAAAATGTCATGGCCAAAGGATTTCAACCAAGTGACGATCGCTGGTCCTTCTTGGTAGAAAATCTCCATTCCAACTTTTACAAATAATTTTTCTCCCGCAGGAAATTGCGCTAAAAATGTTTCAATAGCCTGTTTGTTGGGGAAATCTAAGGCAATAATTGGTCGTTCACTCATCACACGTGCTCCTCTCTCACTTCTTTTATCAACTGTTCCAAAGAAGTGATCCCTAATTCTGCCATTCGGATAGGCAATTCTTCAATCAATTTTGGGCAAATGTAAGGATCGGTAAAGTTTGCAGTTCCTACTGCAACTGCACTTGCACCTGCCAGATACATTTCAAGTACATCATCCACTGACATCACGCCCCCCATGCCAATAATTGGTAATTGAGAAACTTGCGCCACTTGTTTGATTAGGCGGATCGCCACTGGTTTGATTGATGGACCAGACAAGCCCCCGGTTTGGTTGGCTAAAATCGGTTTTCGTGTTTTTAAATCGATCCGCATGCCCAAAAGCGTATTGATCATCGTAAACCCGTCGGCGCCGCCTGCTTCGATCGCTTTTGCAATTGGGACAATATCCGTCACATTCGGCGAAAGTTTGACATAGATCGGCACTTGCGAGACTTTTTTGACCGATTCAGTCAATGCACCAGCAACCGCAGGATCGGTTCCGAAAGTGATACCGCCATGTTTGACGTTAGGGCAAGAGATATTCAGTTCGATCGCTTTGACATTTTCTGCCTGACTGATTTCCTGACACACAAGAACGTAATCTTCGACGGTCGAACCAGCAACGTTTGCAATGATCGGTAACTCTGGATGTTTTTGAGCTAAGTCCGGCAATATTTGATTCATGACCGTTTCTAACCCAGGATTTTGCAACCCGATGGCATTTAACATACCACTAGGCGTTTCCGCTACCCTTGGGGTTGGATTGCCGAAACGTGGTTCAGGTGTGGTCGCTTTGATCATCACCGCACCTAATTGACTGATGTCATAATATTTATCATATTCTGCACCAAACCCAAAACAGCCGCTGGCAGGCATGATCGGATTTTTTAGACTCAATCCGGGTAGCTCGACGTTGATCGACATTAAATGACCACCTTTCTCGCCTGAAATACAGGCCCTTCGTCACAAACTTTGACACTTTTTGTACCTTGTTCGTCATCTTTCGTATGGCAAACACAGGCATAACAGGCACCCATCCCGCAAGCCATTCGCGCTTCCATGGATAATTGAACATCTGAAAGGTCTTCGAAAAGCTGGGCGGTGGTTTTTAAAAGACCGTTATTTCCGCAGGCAAAGACTGCCGCAGGTGTTTGCTCTGCAGCTAATAACAGGTTGCCAACATTTCCTTGTAAACCAGCGCTGCCATCATCGGTAGCGATCCTCGTATCTCCCAGTGCGCGAAATTCCTCTTCATAATACATGACGCCTTTGCTGGCAAAGCCCAAAAAGTGAATGACGTGGATCCCTTGTTGCGTCAGACGTTTCGATAGTTCGTAGAGCGGCGGTACACCGATACCGCCACCTACGATAAATGCAGTGTCCCCTTGGTTTAAATGATGATAGCGAAACCCATTTCCTAACGGCCCCATCACATCGATTGGATCACCAACGGTCATTTCTGAAAAAATTCGTGTGCCATCTCCTTCGACCCGGTAAATGATTCGGCATTCTTTTTTCTCAGCATCGATATGATTGATACTGATCGGTCGGCGAAGAAGAAAGGCATTTTGAGGAACCCGCAGGTGCAGAAACTGCCCTGGGGTCCTCATCTCATTGACTAATTCACCAGTCAATGTCATTTCAAAAATCCGTGGTGCCAGTTGACGCTGTTTGCTGATGGTCATGATTTCTTGCTTCATCAAAAAACTCCTTTATCTGCGTTAAATTGCTTTTGTTGAAAAACTGCGGGATTCCATCACTTTTAGAATTGCATCCGCTGTATCAAGAGAAGTAAAGGTCGGTACACCATGCTCCACTGCTTCTCGGCGAATGATAAATCCGTCTTCCGTTGCATTTTGGCGATCTTTGTCCATGGTATTGACTACTACTTGGGTCGTTCCTTTACGGATCAAATCAACAACCGTTTCTTCTGCTTGTTGATCAGAGATTTTAGCAACTCGTGTCACTTGCAGGCCTTTTTCTTCAAAGTAATCAGCGGTTCCATTGGTAGCCATTAAGGTGAAGCCGACCTCTACGAAACGCGCCGCCAGTGCTGCTGCCTCTTCTTTGCTTTCGTCTGCAACGGTGAAAAGTGCTTTTCCAAATTCAGGAATATGCAGGCCTGATGCCTCAAAAGCTTTATAAAGTGCTTTTGCCAAATCTTTGTCTGATCCCATTACTTCACCCGTTGATTTCATTTCAGGGCCTAAGTAAGTATCGACTTTTAAAAGTTTTGTAAAGGAGAAGACAGGTGCTTTGATGTGTACTTCATTTGGTGTTGGAGCAAGTCCGTCTTGATAACCTAACGCTGTGATCTCTTCCCCGAGAATCGCCTTCGTGGCAATTTGTGCCATTGGGATCTCTGTTACCTTGCTTAAAAATGGCACGGTTCGGCTAGCACGAGGATTTACTTCAATGACATACACTTTGTTCTCATGGATGACAAATTGGATATTCATCATACCGATACAATTTAAACCTAATGCCAAGCGTTTGGTATATTCTTCGATCGTAGCAATTAGTTCATCCGAAAGATTTTGCGGTGGATAGACCGCCATTGAATCTCCTGAATGGACCCCTGCACGCTCGATATGTTCCATGATTCCAGGAATCAAAACAGTTTTGCCGTCACAGATAGCATCGACTTCACATTCTTTACCAACCAAGTAACGATCGACCAAGACAGGATGTTCTGGTGATGCTTTCACTGCATGACGCATATAATCTTCTAAATCGGCTTGGTTTTCCACGATTTCCATCGCACGTCCCCCTAAGACATAACTTGGGCGGACTAAAACAGGATAGCCGATTTTTTGTGCGATGGCGATCGCTTCTTGTTCGTTCGTCGCCGTGTCGCCTGGTGGTTGCGGAATATCTAGTGCTTGTAATGCTTGCTCAAAGAGATCGCGGTTTTCGGCACGATCAAGATCTTTAATGCTGGTGCCTAGGATTTTGACTCCGGCTTTCACCAAAGGTTCGGCTAAATTGATCGCCGTTTGCCCGCCAAATTGGACGATGACCCCAATTGGCTGTTCCAAATCGATCACATGCAAGACATCTTCTAAGGTCAACGGTTCAAAATACAGCTTGTCGGAGATAGAAAAATCAGTCGAAACCGTTTCAGGATTACTGTTCATGATGATCGCTTCATAGCCAGCAGCTTGGATCGCTTTCACCGAGTGCACTGTTGCATAGTCGAACTCCACCCCTTGTCCGATTCGGATCGGTCCAGAACCTAGGACAAGAACAGATTCTTTTTCACTGCGCTTGCTTTCATTCTCAAACTCATAGGTGCTATAGAAATAAGGTGTTGCTGATTCAAATTCTGCGGCACATGTATCTACCATTTTGTAGACGGGCAAAATCTTTTGCTCATGACGCAGCGTGCGGATCTCAGCTTCCGTGGTTTCCCACAGCTCAGCGATCTTTTTATCCGTAAAGCCGTTTTGCTTGGCTTTTTTCAACACATCAAGGGAATGTGGTTCGTTTGCTAATGCTTGTTCGATCTCAAAGATGTGAAGCATTTTATCTAAGAAGAATAAATCGATTTTCGTCATTTCATTCAAATCTTCGATAGTATACCCTCTTCGGATGGCTTCCATGACGTAGAACAGGCGATCATCTTGGGCCTTGATGACCTTCTCCATCAGATCATTGTCAGAAAGAGCTTCTAGTTCTTTCATTTCGATATGATGTGTGCCGATTTCCAATGAACGAACAGCTTTCAGTAATGACTCTTCAATATTACGACCAATGGCCATCACTTCTCCAGTTGCTTTCATTTGTGTTCCTAATCGACGTTCCCCCGTTTCAAACTTGTCAAACGGCCAGCGAGGAATTTTTGCCACAACATAGTCAAGGGCGGGTTCAAATTCTGCATAGGTGGTTTCTGTGACTGGATTTTTCATTTCATCCAATGTTAAACCGACGGCAATTTTCGCTGCCAGTTTGGCAATTGGATAACCTGTTGCTTTACTTGCTAGTGCAGACGAACGAGAAACCCTTGGATTTACTTCAATCACATAGTAATTAAAGCTATGTGGATCAAGTGCCAACTGAACGTTACAACCACCTTCTATTTTTAATGCGCGAATAATTTTTAATGACGCATCTCGCAACATTTGGTATTCATGGTCTGACAGTGTTTGACTAGGGGCAAAGACGATGGAATCGCCGGTGTGGATGCCGACTGGATCGAAGTTTTCCATATTACAAACAACGATCGCGTTGTCTGCAGAATCCCGCATCACTTCATATTCGATCTCTTTAAACCCAGCAATACTACGTTCAATCAAGCATTGGGTCACGGGCGAGAGCTTCAAGCCGTTTTCAGCGATTTGGCGTAATTCTTCTTCATTGTTACACATGCCACCGCCCGTTCCTCCTAGCGTAAATGCTGGACGAACAATGATTGGAAAGCCGATTTTTTTCGCAAATTCAACTGCTGCTTCCACCGTTGATACGATTTCGGATTCTGGGATCGGTTGATCCAATTCTTCCATTAATTGTTTGAATAAATCTCGATCTTCTGCCTGATCGATTGCCGCTAATTTGGTTCCTAGCAACTCAATTCCTAATTCATCCAAAATACCTGAGTTGGCTAATTCCATCGCCATATTCAAGCCCGTTTGTCCGCCTAATGTCGGTAAAATTGCATCAGGCTGTTCTTTACGTAAAATCCGTGAGACAAACTCAAATGTGATTGGTTCAATGTAGACTTTGTCAGCAATTTCTTTGTCCGTCATGATCGTTGCGGGATTCGAATTGACTAACACCACTTCGTAGCCTTCTTCTCGTAAAGCTAAACAAGCTTGTGTACCGGCATAATCAAATTCTGCCGCTTGTCCTATAATAATCGGTCCAGAACCGATTACCATGATTTTCTTGATATCTGTACGTTTTGGCATATTAGTTCTGCTCCTTCCATGCATCGATCATCTCTAAAAATTCGTCAAATAAGTGGACCGCATCATGCGGGCCCGGTGCCGCATCTGGGTGGTATTGGACACTGAATGCTGGGTAGCGGCGATGACGAACCCCTTCGATTGTGCCATCGTTCACTTCGACGTGTGTCACCATTAGTTTTTCAGGATCGATGGATGCTTCATCCACAGCAAAGCCATGGTTTTGTGAGGTAAAATCGATCCGACCAGTGGCGATCTCTCTTACCGGATGGTTCAATCCGCGGTGACCGAACTTCATTTTATAGGTATCTGCCCCATTCGCTAATGAGAAGAGCTGATGGCCTAAACAAATCCCGAAGATCGGTACCTTGCCTTGAATCCCTTGTATCATTTTAATTGCTTCTGGCAAGCTTTTAGGATCACCCGGTCCATTTGTCAGCATTACACCATCTGGTGCGAGGTCTAAAATTTCTTGCGCTGTCGTATTGTATGGCAAAATCGTTAGATTGCAATTACGGCGTGACAACTCCCGTAAAATACTGTGCTTCAAGCCGAAGTCGATGACCACGATATTGCGACCCGTTCCAGGACTTGGATAAGGTTTTGAGGTAGAAACTTGTGCCACTTGATTGGTTGGTAAAACCGCCGCTTTTAATTGATCAAAGGCATGGTCAAAGACATCTCCTGCATCAACGATACTCGCTTTCATGGTCCCATGTTGACGGATCTTTCTTGTCAGCGCGCGTGTATCGATTCCTGCGATCCCTGGAATATTTTTGCGTTTTAAAAATTCATCTAACGTCAGCTGTTTCCGCCAATTGCTCGCTAGACGCGCGTGTTCTTTCACAACAACCCCTTTACAAGTCGGTGAAATTGATTCGTAGTCGTCTCGGTTGACGCCGTAATTTCCAACCATCGGATACGTAAACGTAATGATTTGTCCGTTAAAGCTTTGATCCGTAATGGCTTCTTGATAGCCCGTCATGCTGGTGGTAAAAACAATCTCACCAAAAACATTGATACTGGCACCAAAGCCTTCGCCTTCAAAGTATGTTCCATCTTCTAAAATAAGCCAACGTTTCATATTATTGCCCACCTTTTTGCCATACTAATTTTCCATTTACAAATGTATAACTTGTATCCCCATATAACGTCCATCCACCGAAAGGCGTATTGACTCCTTTTGATAGAAATTGCTTAGGATCCACGTTATAAGCTGATTCTAAGTCAAAAATCGCGAGATCGGCTTTGTCTCCGACCATCATCGTTCCGGCGCTTAGACCAAAGATTGATGCTGGTTTCACGGTCATCCAATCCACTAGTTGCTGCAAGGTAAAGCGTCCTGTTTTGACAAAATGAGTGTACAACAATTGGAAGGCATATTCTGATCCGACGATGCCAAATGGTGCTTTTAAAAAGCTTTGCATTTTTTCTTCATAGCCATGTGGTGCATGATCCGTCGCAATACAATCGATCGTGCCATCCAGCAGACCTTTGATCAACGCTTCACGGTCTTCTTGCCCACGTAACGGTGGGTTCATTTTCCAAAAGCCTTCATCGGCAGGAATATCTTCATCGATTAGAAGCAAATGATGAGGAGAAACTTCAGCTGTCACATGGATACCAGCTTTTTTGGCATCTCGGATCACTCGAACACTTTCTTTGGTCGAGACATGGCAGACATGGTAATGAGCACCTGTTGCTTCCGCCAAAAGTACATCACGAGCGATTTGAGAAGCTTCCGTTACACTCAAGATCCCCGGTAGTCCAAGTTCTTCTGCTTTTTTACCAGCATGCATCACGCCGCCAAAGAGTAAGGAGTCATCTTCTGTATGGGCAACCAAGGCCAAGTCATTTTCGGCTGCTTGCTTCATGGCCAGATACATTGTGCCAGCAGTCTGAACACCCACGCCATCGTTCGTCAAGGCGAAAGCGCCAGCAGCTTTCATTCCAGCTGCATCCGTCAACGTTTCACTGCGTAAGTTTTCTGTGATCGGGGCGTATTGTAAGACATTGATTGACGCATCTGCGTTGATTTTTTCGTAAACAGCTGTTAATTTTTCCGGTGTATCGGGAACTGGGTCAAGGTTTGGCATTGCGCAAACTGTCGTGAACCCACCGCGAGCTGCTGCGATGCTGCCCGTTTCAATTGTTTCTTTGTATTCAAAGCCTGGTTCTCTGAAGTGTACATGAACATCCACTAAACCTGGCGTGATCAATTGCTCTTTGGCATCGATGACTTCGTCAAAATCTGTTTCGGGAAATGCTGTACCGATCCCACGAATGATTCCTTCTTCGATCCAAATTGCTGCAGGAACACAGTGATTGTCTTTTTTGATGATTTTACCGTTTTTAATGAGTGTTTTCATGTAAACTTCCTCCTCTAATTCTTTCCTTTTTGCCTGTTAGGCCTTACCGTTCAACACCGCTTCAAGAATCGCCATTCGAACAAAGACGCCATTGGACATCTGTGTGATGATTCGTGAGCGTAAGCTTTCAACTAGCGCATCAGCCAATTCCACATCGCGATTGACCGGCGCTGGGTGCATTATGATCGCATGCTCTTTCATTCTTGCGGCCCGTTCGACGGTCAACCCGTGATTTTTTAAGTATTCTTCTTTGGAAAAGCTTTCCGTTCCATCATGGCGCTCGTGCTGGACACGAAGCATCATCATAACATCGACTTCTGCAACCAATTCGTCTAATGGTAGCCAATGACCGTATACTTCAAATTCTTCGTCATACCATTCCTTTGGACCTGAGAAGAAGACTTTCGCTCCGAGACGCTTCAACATTTGCATGTTTGATTTTGCGACCCGTGAGTGGGTGATGTCACCTACGATTGCGACTTTCAAGTCGTCAAAATGCCCAAACTCTTCATAGATCGTCATCAAATCTAGCAAGCATTGCGTTGGGTGTTGGCCGCTGCCGTCCCCGCCATTGATGATACTGCACTGGATCGTTTTGCTTTGGATCAAAGCGTCGTAGTAGTTTTCATCGCCGTGGCGAATGACCGCAACGTCTACACCTAAAGCTGACATCGTCAAGACCGTGTCATACAAGGTCTCGCCTTTTTGAACAGAGCTGGTGGAGGCTTCAAATTCGATGACTTCGATCCCTAGTTTTTTCTCAGCAACATCGAAGCTTTTGTGGGTTCTGGTACTGTTCTCAAAAAAGAGATTTGTTGCGAAATATTGTTCTTTTTGGGGCATCCATTTCGCCCCTCTTTTGAATTCTTGTCCTCTGCGGATGAGTCCCATCACTTCACGGTCCGTCAATGCTTCTACCGTCAAAAGATGCTTTAAGCTGATTCTTTCGGATTGAATAATCATGAATGAATTCCTCCTTTGATTCTGTTTAAACGATGAGTTGGCACAAGTTATTTTTCTTCGCTGCGAGAGCTGTCAGGTAAAATAAGATTCAAGAAGATTCCTAGGACAGTTGCTAACGCCATTGCGGATAATGTGAAGGTACCGACCGTGAATACAAGACCGCCGATTCCTACCACAAGGATCACTGACGCAATGATCAAATTCTTCTTACGATCAAAATCGATTTTGTTGTCGATCAAAATTTTCAACCCGCTGGCAGCGATGACGCCAAAGAGCAGGAAGCTGATCCCTGAGATGACTGGACCAGGAATACTTAAGATCAATGCGCTTAGTTTTCCAACGAAGCCTAGTACGATGGCTAGAACTGCTGCTCCACCGATGACGAACACACTGTGGACCCGTGTAATTGCTAAAACCCCAATGTTTTCTCCGTAACTTGTCACTGGGGGGCCCCCAACGAGACCGGCTGCAATTTGAGCAAACCCATCTCCCAATAGTGTTCGGTTCAAGCCTGGCTCTTCAAAAAAGTTCCGCTTGGTTAATTTGTTCAAGACCATCAGATGACCGATGTGTTCGGTCATGGTAACAAAAGCGATCGGCGCCATCGTAGTGATTGCATTCAGATACAGTTCTGGTTCATAGTTAATGAAGGGAATCTCGAAGCTTGGCATGCCAAACCAGTTGGCGTCAATGATGGGCTGCACATCGACGATCCCCGCTGCTAAGGCGATCAAGTAGCCGCCCACGATCCCCAGAAGGATCGGGATCAATCCTAAAAACCCTCGCAGAAACATATTGAAGAAAATCGTTAATCCTAAGGTAGCCAAAGCTACCAGAATGTACTTGAAATCGTAGACTGAGTCATTGTACATTGCATTCTGGGCGGCGTTAGCGGCTAACCCTAATCCAATCACCATAATCACAGGACCGACAATGATCGGTGGTAAAATTTTAACCAACCAAGCTGCACCGGCACGTTTAATGATCATCGAAACGATCACGTAAACCAACCCAGTCGTGATGGCGCCTTGTGCGATAGCTGGGTAGCCATCAGATTTCATCAGCATCTGCATCGCTGCGATAAACGC
The DNA here is from genome assembly GCF_050498885.1 of Enterococcus sp. AZ179. NCBI lineage: Bacteria > Bacillati > Bacillota > Bacilli > Lactobacillales > Enterococcaceae > Enterococcus > Enterococcus sp. AZ179. The sequence continues at coordinate 3,437,409 of NZ_JBMHEO010000001.1, forward strand.
AAAGCTGCTGCCTAGATACGCTGGAATCTTCCCTTTCGTCGTGACCAAGTAAACCAATGTTCCAATACCTGAACTAACTAAAGCGATGCTTGGGTTGATCCCAACGAGGATCGGAACTAAAACGGTTGCCCCAAACATCGTGAAAAGATGTTGTAAGCTTAGACCTAACCAAGGCAGTGCTTTGGGCCGATCTTTGATGTCTAAAACTGCGTCTGGATTACGAAATTCTTGCTTCTGCATGTTGCTGTCACTCTTCTTCCTAGTCGTTTTCTTTATTGATCATGATCCGGTCAGAACCATCGGATTCTTCCATCTCCACGATAATTTCTTCACTTAAAGCAGTTGGAATATTTTTTCCAACAAAATCTGCCCGAATCGGCAGTTCACGATGACCGCGGTCAACTAAAACGGCGAGTGAGATTCTTTTTGGTCGACCAATATCCATGATGGCATCCAAAGCTGCCCGAATCGTCCGTCCTGTAAACAAGACATCATCGATCAAGATGACTTCTTTGCCATCAATGGCAGTCGGGATGTCTGATGAATGGATCTCTGGATCATCTTCTGTCTTTTTGTCATCTCGGTACAAGGTGATGTCCAATTCACCGACAGGTACTTCTACGCCTTCTAGTTGTTTTAAACGTTCTGCTATTCGTTGAGCGATATAGATGCCTCTTGTCTTGATTCCTACCAGCACCAAGTTATCAATGCCGCGATTTCTTTCAATAATTTCATAGGTGATCCGCGTTAACGCTCGTTTCATTGTTACTGCATCTACTACTTCTTTCGCTGCCATATGTTATTCCCTCCTAATTTTGAACATAAAAAAACTCCTACCTGCTTGAGGTAGGAGTCATGTTTTCCGATCGTTGCCTAAAATCCCATTCTGTGAATTTTGGGTACACGTTATCATCTAGTAAGGGTTCGAATCTCCAACGCGGGAGTCGTCTGCTTACTCATTCCTTCTTAGCCTCACGGGACTACATTTAAAGGAGCTATTTAGTTGTTACAATTACTATACAGTTCTCACACAAAAAAATCAATCATTTTTCCGCAATTTTTTTAACGTGTCCGCGAACAGCTCTGGTAATGGGGCTTCAAAGACCATTGACTCACCCGTAGCGGGATGTGCGAAACCTAAAAGCTTGGCGTGTAAAAACTGGCCGTTGCCTTTTAAGGTACGCTTTGGTCCGTAGATTGGGTCACCGGCTAACGGGAACCCGATATATTGCATATGCACTCTAATTTGGTGGGTTCTTCCAGTTTCCAATTGCAATTCCACCAAGGTAAATTGATCAAAGCGTTCCAACACGGTGAAATGAGTCACTGCGGGTTTGCCATTCTCAATCACCGCCTGCATTTTCCGATTGACTTTCGAGCGGCCGATCGGTGCATTGATCGTGCCTTTTTCGTGGCTGATATTGCCATGGACCAATGCCACATACTTGCGTAACGAGGTTTTGTCTTTCAATTGTTTCGCTAACGACTCATGCGCCTGATCATTTTTGGCAATCATTAACAGACCCGACGTATCTTTGTCGATTCGATGAACGATTCCTGGCCGAACAACATCATTGATCGTGGATAAATCATCCATATGGTACAATAACGCATTGACCAAGGTGCCATTTGGATGCCCAGCGGATGGATGAACCACCATCCCTTGCGGCTTGTTGATGACTGCCACATCAGCATCTTGATAGACGATCGTCAAAGGAATATTTTCTGGCTCTAAACCTACTACTTCCGGCTCTGGCACTTGGATGACCAAGTGATCGCCTGCTTTTACTTTATAATTAGCCCGAACCGTTTCACCTTCTAAAGTAACGGCATCTTCTTTCAGCCATTGTTGAACTTGTGAACGGCTATGGTCAGGCAAGCGTTCAGCCAACACTTTGTCGACCCGCCCTTTTTCTTCTTTAATGATTACTTCAATTTGCTTTTCCATTTGATTCTCCTTGTTTCCCTTTTGCTTCGTCATCTACCAGTGCATAAATAAAAATCAAGATTACCCCAAACACTAATGACATATCAGCGATATTGAAAATTGGGAAATTGATAAAATCAAGCTGGAACATGTCCACCACAAAGCCATGCTGCAAGCGATCGATGAAGTTTCCGATAGCGCCACCTAGAACAAATGCCAATCCAAAGCGAAACCACAAACTGCTTTTTTGGTAACGAAACAATAGGTAAACAACGACGGCAACCGCGATAACGGTGATGATCGCAAAAAAAGTGATTTTTCCTTCTAGAATACTCCAAGCTGCACCGGTATTCTGAAGATAGGTCAGGGACAACACATTGTCGATCAGAGAATGTGTTTCACCTAGTTGATAATTGGCAACGATCCAAATTTTCAGCCATTGATCCAAGCCAATGACAACAGCACTTAACAAAAAAAACAACGCGATCATAAATTTTCCACTCTTTCTTCTTTAAAAATATCTCGTGGACGGATGATGCCCAAGAGATTTCCATTCGGATTTTTATCCTTGGTGATCAAAACCGCCTCAAGCAGGGCATTTTTTTGAAACAATTCTTCCACTTCTACGATGGTCGTTTCAGCCGACACGAAACAATAATTTGATCGTTTCCCATCTCCTGCTAATAATTCATCTGCCGTTCTGCCTGTCAACTTGATTTCACCATGGAGGCTTTCTTTCGCTAACCAGTATCCCAGCATCCGCAAAGTGATCAAGCCCAAAAATCGACCATTATCATAGATCGGAAATTGTGAATAGCGCTTTTGGGCAACGATTTTCAATAACTCTGGTAATGGCAGGTGCTTTTCAAAACCAGTCACTCGTTTCGCAAAACGCGGCATGACTTTTTCAGGTGCCAGTAAAGAGCGTTCAATTTCTTGAATGCGATTGACGACCCATTCATTCGGTTCAGCAATGACAAAGTTTTCTCCGATTTTTTCATGTACGATGGCATTGCGCAGCTGAGCCATTTGTAATAGATCATCTTCTGCTCTTCTGACATTGATATTTTTGCTTTTTGACAAGCGACGAACCATTTCAGAAAAACCCATATTCCGTGGATTATCCAATTCGTCACGAAGCCGCTTTTCGATTCGATTAAAACTACTCAAAAATTGATCTGCACCACTAGCCATGAGGAACCTCCTTGATAAGATACGCTTTTTTCAAATAAATCAAAACAAAGACAAAATATGCCACCAAATACACCCCGACAAAAAGCAACGAGTAAAGGGAGATAGAGAATAAGCCCAATACCCCCATCATGAGAAAAAGGCTTAAATAAAAGCCGATATATAATCTTTTAAGCGTAGGATTCATCACGATCTCCAGCTTGAGCGCTGATTGGCCTTGTGGTAGCTGAAAAGGCTGACTTTCTAAAAAAAACATGCGCACACGAATCGGTGTCTGCTCAGCTAACTCTAAAAAAATCGTTTGCTGATGATTGATGGCAGCGATTCTTTTTTTCCCTTGCATGACCTCTAAGGGACTGCCCATTCCATAAAAACCAGTCCTCCTAGTTAGTTGTAGCTCCATTGACAAAGATCACCTCAATTGGTTAAGTATACTTGATTATCAAAAGAAAGAAAATAGACTTTTGCTTGCTTCCTTGATTATTATAACAAGAATCCCTACTTTTATCTTCCATCACGTCTAATGAACGAGAAAAAGACGAATGCCGCTTGCATCCGTCCTTTCAAATCATCTCTTTCCGTTTTTTCGTTTCAAATGCAGCGAATGTCTTCTTTGCTTGTGATCACTCTTTTAGAAAAGACCGATCGCTTGGCCATCAGAAGTCACGTCCATATTGATAGCCGCAGGTTTCTTCGGTAATCCAGGCATTGTCATCACGGCACCAGTCAAGGCAACGATAAAGCCAGCACCTAATTTTGGCACGAATTCGCGAATCGTTACTGTAAAGTCATCTGGTGCGCCCAATCGCTTTGGATCATCACTGAAGGAATACTGGGTTTTTGCCATACAAATCGGCAGCTGATCCCAGCCTTGCTCTTTGAAGCTTTGTAACTGCGCTTTGGCTTTTGGTGCAAACTCAACCTCAGCTCCTCCATAGATTTCCCGCACGATCAAAGAAGCTTTATCCGCTAAAGGCAAATCGTCGGTATACAAGCGATGATAGTTGGCGGGTTTTTCCTCGATTAGTTGAACCACTGCTTTTGCTAGATCCGTTCCACCGGCGCCACCTTCTGCCCAAACGGCTGTCCGTGCGATGGTGACGTCGATTTGCTGGCACAAGGTTTCGACTAATGTTCGCTCCGCTTCTGTGTCTTGTGAGAACTCATTAAGCGCAACGACAACTGGAATACCATATTTACGCATGTTTTCAACATGACGCTTTAAATTACTGAAGCCTCGCTCTAATGCTTTTAAGTTTTCTGTCCCTAAATCAGCGACAGCGACCCCACCATGCATCTTCAGTGCTCTGATCGTTGCTACCACTACGATCGCATCTGGTGCCTTTGATAAATTCGGTGTTTTGATATCAAGAAATTTCTCTGCGCCTAAGTCAGCACCAAACCCAGCTTCGGTCACCGTGTATTTGCCTAAGTGCAAAGCCGTCTCGGTTGCGATGACACTGTTACACCCATGGGCGATATTCGCAAAAGGTCCGCCATGGATCAGCGCAGGGGTTCCTTCAATCGTTTGAACGAGATTCGGTTTGAGGGCATCTTTTAAAAGTAAGGCTAAAGCACCTTGGACCGCCAAATCTTTTACGTAAATTGGTTGTTTCTCAAAAGAATAACCAATTAAAATCTTTCCTAATCGCTCTTTTAAATTATCAATGCTTGTTGCCAAGCACAAAATCGCCATGATTTCACTAGCAACGGTGATGTCAAAACCGTCTTCTCGGGGAACGCCTTGTAACGGTCCCCCTAGACCGACAATCACTTGTCGTAACGCTCGATCATTCAAATCGACAACGCGTTTCCATGTGACCCGACGTCCGTCGATCCCTAATTCGTTGCCTTGTTGGATATGATTGTCGATCAACGCAGACAAGGCGTTATTGGCAGCCGTGATCGCATGCATATCACCTGTGAAATGTAAGTTGATGTCTTCCATCGGTAGAACTTGTGCTTTGCCGCCGCCGGTGGCGCCGCCTTTGATGCCCATTACTGGGCCCAATGATGGCTCACGTAAGGCGATGACGGTTTGCTTGCCGATTTGATTTAACGCATCTGCAAGTCCAATGGTCACGGTTGATTTACCTTCCCCTGCTGGCGTTGGGCTGATCGCTGTGACTAAAATGAGTTTACCCAGCGGATTGTTTGCTTTTTCGTTGATTGCTGACCATTCGATTTTTGCTTTATATTTGCCATAAAGTTCTAGGTCATCCCCTGTTAAACCAAGTGGTTCAGCAATTTCAATAATCGGTTTAGGCATTGATTCTTGTGCAATTTCGATATCTGATTTCATTTTTACCCTCAATTCACGAACTATTTAGCACTTTAAAATGTATTTTGTTTGCTATGCTCTTATTATACTTGATTTTATTCAGAAAGAAAGAGAGATTTTCCACACTTTTACAAGAAGTTTGCCGAATCCTCTATGTAAACAAAAACAACGTCCTTCCTAAGGCTGTGCCGCCAAAAGGAGTGATCGCTGTTTTCTAGATTTCTATGAATTACTCGTTGGTTTCGACCTGCACCCTTTTTTCAGGGATTTTTTCTTGAAAAAAAGTTTCTAACCATACCACATCTTTTTTACGTAACGTGAAGGTATACGTTTTTTGATGATCGGTAATGCTGATTAAATGGTTTTCAATTTGCCATTTTTCTATCTCAGGTAAAGAAACAAGGCGTTTCTTCCATAAGCGGGCATAGCGAATAAGGAGCAAATCATTCCTGATGAGTATGCTTCGATGAATACCTAACCATACAAAAAAGAAAAAGACGGCTAAAACGAGGTTGCTTTTCCAATAAGGTCTGGTATTTTCTAACGAAAGAATCAAACTGATAAATAATATCATCATAGTAAACGACCAATAAATGATCGCTGTAGCAGCTTCCGGTTGCCAATACAATTTACGCTTCATAAAAGTTCCTCACAACATAAAATTTCTAGTATACTATCTTTATCATATCAAAAAAGGGTGAGACAATGTTAAAAGTTTATCTTGATGCTTCCACGAAAGGCAACCCCGGCCCTAGTGGCGGTGGAATCGTCATTGTCGGTACTGATCTGCATGAGCAAATTGCGTTTCCGCTACCTGATTCAACCAACCACCAAGCAGAGTTCGCTGTGATGGTAAACGCGTTGCAGCTGCTGATTGACAAAGGGTTACAGGAACAGACGATTATGCTCTATACCGACAGCAAAGTCGTTGCGCAGACTATCGACAAGAATTATACCAAAAACCCTGCTTTTTCTGATTATTTAACGGAAATTCAATGCTTGTTGAAACAGTTCCCTTTAGCGATCATCCAATGGATCCCTGAGAGCCAAAACAAAGGTGCCGACCATTTGGCACGCCAAGGATTAGCAAAGGCGTTGAAATTAAAGGATCGGAGACAATAACCGAGAGAAGTTTTGTTTGAAGCGCAACCAGTAAGACTGCTTAGCTAAAATTTCATCCGTCAGTAATGTGGATTGCGCCATATCCTCTTCAAAGAAGCCTTTCAACGTTTGCGTGACATCGTGATCGTAGGCAAAAGCATTGACTTCAAAATTCAAGGCATAACTCCGAATGTCTTGATTTGTCGTCCCAAAGGAACTAATGGTATCATCCATCATGACCGTCTTCGCATGGAGGAAACCATTGTTATAGATGTAGATTTTTGCACCACGACGATGCAAATAATTGGCATAATGCTGTGTTGCCCGGTAAATGAATGGGTGGTCAGGCATACATGGGATCATGATTCGGACGTCTACACCTGAGTGGATGGCAATTTCCAATGCGTTCATCATACTGTCATCAGGAATCAAATAAGGCGTTTGGATCCAAATCGATTCTTTGGCAGCTAAGATCATTTTTACAAAACCGCCTTTGAGAATTTGGGTCTCACTTTCAGGACCATCAGCGACAATCTGCAAATCAACATTTCCAGAGAGCTCTTTCGGCGGTAGAATAAAGTAGCGATCCTCGTATTCCAGTTGATCCTCTTCTTTTTTTACAGATGCGTTCCAGTCACGAATAAAAATCTCTTGTAGTGTAAAACTGGCAGTACCTACGATTCTCGCATGGGTGTCTCGCCAATAGCCAAATTTGGCCTTTTTCCCTAAATATTGATCGCCGACATTAAAGCCGCCAGTCCAACCAATTTGACCATCGATCACAACGATTTTTCGATGTAGATGATAGTTCAATCGTGTGTTACGGATCAGGTTCTTCGAAGTGATGAAAGGCACGACTTTTCCACCGGCATCAATCAACGGTTGAAAGAATTTCCGATTGGCTTTCGGTGACCCCCATGGATCATAGACCAAACGCACTTCAACACCTTCACGGGCTTTATCGATCAAGATAGACAGAAATTGGCCACCGATCTCATCATTAAAAAACGAATAATATTCCACATGCAGATTATCTTCTGCTTGCTTCATGTCTTCAAACAATGCTGCAAATTTTTCTTTTCCATCTGTATAAAATTCTACTTTGTTTCCTTTAGTCAAGGGCGATTCATCAAGGTTCTTAAAATAGCGCTCTAATAGATGATTGTCATCTGAGTAAGGATGTTCAGGAAAAGAATAATTGTGCACTTTGATGATTTGATTCAACTCATTGATCCTACTTTGGTGGTGCTCACTAAATTTATAAATAATTTCTCCGTCGATCCCCCGACCACAAAACAAGTACAACAAAAACCCGATGCCGGGGATGAATACCAACGTCATCATCCAAGCAAAGACACTTGCAATCGAGCGTGGTTTCCGAAAAACAGTAATAAAGGCAGCAATCGTATTAATAAACAAAAGTGCCAATAATACCGTGGAAATCATGCTCATATCCATTTTTATCATAGTTTCCTCCTATATCCTGTAACCCTATAATAGGTAACTATGATCGAAAGCAAGCTTCAATTCATAGTCCCCTAGTGTTTCTTTGATTTTTTGTTTCAGCATTTCTTCGATTTCTTGATCACTATACGCCGATTTTGCGGGAATCACTAAATCAAACGCCAACAGATCTCCTTTGACCTGAAAATCATGCATCCGTAACTGCGGATCAACGAAGCGAATGATCTTTGACACTTCTTTTTTTAAATACCGATACTGCTGATCTTGAATTGGTACTGGATCAAGATGACAGACAAGGTCGACCTTTAAAGATTGGCGAAAATCTTGTTCAATAGCATCAATCACCTCATGCGCTTCTCGTAAAGACCACGTTTCATCCACTTCGATATGCACACTGGCAAAGCGATTTTTCGGTCCATAATTATGAACCAGTAAATCATGGTAACCGAGAATCGTCGGATAGTGATCCAAGCGCTGCTCCATGGCAGCTACTTCTTCTTGCGTTGGGCGTGCCCCTAATAATTCGTTGATAAAGGAACGAATCATTTTGATTCCGCTAATCAAAATATACAAGGCAATCAGACAGCCGACAAAGCCATCGATACGTAGGCCAGTCAACCACTCGATCGTCGCTGAAAACAAAACCGCACCCGTTGTATACACATCGTTGAGACTGTCTTGCCCACTGGCTTTAAGTGTTTGAGAGCCAATCATGTTCGCCAATTTTCGGTACATCGCTCCCTGCCAGATTTTGATCAAAATCGATAAAACCAAAACGATAAACAATAGTGGTGAAAGACGGATACTCGTCGGTTCCATGATTCGTTGCACAGAGCTGATGAGAAATTGACCGCCAACAAACGTGATGATCAAAGATACCACAAACCCACTGATGGCTTCAAATCGCTCATGTCCATATGGATGTTCACTGTCGGCTGGTTTCGCCGAGATCCGAAAACCGATCAATGTTAAAATAGACGAGGCTGTATCTGAAAGACTGTTGATGGCATCGGCCATAATCGAAACAGATTGTGCAGATAAACCAATGATAAATTTTCCGGCAAATAATAGGAGGTTGGAAAGCAACCCGAGGCTACCTGCTAACTTCCCAATGGCTGTGCGTTCGTAGACACCATTTTTTTTGCTACGATTTAAAAAAAAGTTTAGCAAATCATCACCCTCTCAAAAAACCATCTTTCTTATTTTACCCCGAAGGAATTCAATTAAACAACTATTCGTATCGTTTTTTCGAAAAAAAAGCGAATTCCCTTCAATTATCAAACGCATTTTCAGATAACACGTAGGAAAAAAGGAAAAAGATAACGGAAGGGTCTCCCCCTCCGTCATCTTCGTTCAAAAAAGGAATGTGTTAAAGACCTACGCTCCTCTTTCACCTATCTTCTTAGAAGGAAAGGAACTCGCGGGTACAGATTCAACCATAGTGTGCTTACTTGGCAGCTAACCACGCTGCTGCGGTCTCAAGTGCTGCTGTGATTCCTTCAGGATTCTTCCCGCCGGCTTGTGCCATATCAGGACGGCCGCCACCGCCGCCACCAACTTTAGGTGCGATCTCTTTGATCAAATCGCCCGCTTTCAATCCTTTTTCATTGGCTACTTTGTTCATAGCAGCTAAAAGATTCACTTTGCCATCATTCGCGGTAGCTAACACTAAAATATCAGAATGGTCTTTTTGTTTCCATTGATCGGCTAGTTGACGTAATTGGTTCATGTCCTTAACAGTCACTTTCGCTGTGATTAGACGCAGACCATTTACTTCTTTGACATCTTTGAAAACATCCCCTGCTTGCTGATTTGCTAACTTGCTGGCAAGAGCTTCGTTTTCTTTTTGCAATTCACGTAGCTGCGCTTGCAGTTGTTCTGTTTTGGCAACGACTTCTTTTAATTGGGCAGATTTAACGATTCCTGCGATTGCTTTTAATTGCGTTTCTTCTTCATGCAATAACGTATAGGCCTCTTGACTAGTCACGGCTTCGATCCGACGAACACCAGCACCGATCCCTGATTCAGAAACGATTTTGAAAATACCGATATCCTCCGTATTTGCCACATGGGTTCCCCCACATAATTCGATCGACCAATCGGCAACATTGACGACGCGAACGTCATGCCCATATTTTTCACCAAAGAGTGCCATCGCTCCCATGCCTTTTGCGGTATCGATATCCGTTTCGATCGTCACAACAGGGAGGGCTTCCCAAATTTTTTGGTTGACGATTTGTTCCATTTGGCTCAGTTCTTCGCTGGTCACTTGCCCGAAATGACTAAAGTCAAAGCGCAAATGTCCTGGAGCAACTAATGAACCTGCTTGGTTCGCATGGCTACCTAATACTTCTTTTAACGCTTTATGCAATAAGTGAGTCGCCGTATGATTTTTGATAATCTTATTGCGACGATGCTGATCCACTTGTAAGAAATAGTTCACGCCTTCTTGTAGTGGCGCTTTGACTGTAGCAGTATGCAAGAACTGACCGTTCGGTGCTTTTTTGACATCCGTCACTTCCGCTACGATCGTACCATCTTCTGCTACGATCGTGCCTGTATCCGCAACTTGTCCACCCATTTCTGCGTAAAATGGTGTTTCAGCAAAAATCAGTTTTGCTTCACCTGTCGAAACAGAATCGTGTAACGCTTCGTCTTGGATGATCACTAATAATTCACTGTTAGCTTCAAGTGAATCATAGCCAACGAAACGGCTGTCTACTTTGATATCCGTCAATAAAGCGGATTGTACGCCCATTGAAAGCTCCGTTTGTCGAGCCGCACGAGCGCGGGCACGTTGTGCATCCATTTCTTGTTCAAACCCTTGATGGTCCACTTTCAACCCTTCGTCTTCCGCCACTTCTTCTGTCAATTCAACTGGGAAGCCGTAAGTATCATACAATTTGAAAATATCTTGACCAGCTAACGTATCTTGGTTGTCTGCTTTTACTTGGGCGATCACTTGATTTAAAATATCTAACCCTTCATTGATGGTTTCATGGAAACGTTCTTCCTCGTTGCGGATCACTTTTTCAATAAATTCTTGCTGCTCTAGTACTTCAGGATAGTAGCTTTCCATGATCTCGCCAACGATCGGTACTAATTTGTATAAGAAGGCAGCATCGATCCCTAATTTTTTCCCATGCATGACTGCACGACGTAATAAACGACGTAAAACATAGCCACGGCCTTCATTTGAAGGAAGTGCCCCATCGCCGATCGCAAAAGAAAGCGCGCGGATATGGTCTGCAATCACTTTAAAGGAGATATCTGTCGTTTTGCTGTCGCCGTAGTTCACACGACCGCTTAAATCTGCCACTGCATTGATGATCGGCAGAAACAAGTCTGTTTCAAAATTGGTTGGTGCATTTTGAACGATGGAAACCATTCGTTCCAGCCCCATCCCCGTATCAATGTTTTTATGTGGTAGTGGTTCATAGGAGCCATCTGGTTGATGATTGAATTCTGAAAAGACCAGATTCCAGATTTCCAAATAGCGCTCGTTTTCGCCACCAGGATAGTTTTCGGGATCATCTTCCGCTACGTCATTAAACTCAGGACCACGGTCATAGAAAATCTCCGAATCCGGTCCACATGGTCCTGCACCGATGTCCCAAAAGTTGTCTTCAATCTCAACGATATGCTCTGGTGTCAAGCCGACTTCTTCTGCCCAGATCCGTTTTGCTTCTGTGTCTTTTGGATAAACCGTGACATATAACTTTTCTGGATCAAAAGCCATCCATTCTGGGGAAGTCAAAAACTCCCATGCCCAATGAATCGCTTCATTCTTGAAATAATCGCCGATCGAAAAGTTTCCTAGCATTTCAAACATCGTATGGTGTCTTGCTGTTTTCCCAACGTTTTCGATGTCGTTGGTCCGAATTGATTTTTGCGCATTGGTCATTCTTGGGTTTTCAGGAACAACACTGCCGTCAAAATATTTTTTTAGCGTTGCCACCCCTGAATTGATCCATAATAGGGTTGGATCGTTGACTGGGACAAGGGACGCACTTGGTTCAATTGAATGACCTTTTGATTGAAAGAAGTCCAAAAACATTTGGCGTACTTCTGCACTGGATAATTGTTTCACGTTATTCTCCTACTTTCTTCTGTGTTCGCTTAAGATACAGGGGCTGACAAAATTGCTGGTAAGGCGCTCTTATGCCTGTAGAGTCGTTTTGACGATAAAAAAACACCATTGCAGAGCAAGGACGTCGATACGCGGTACCACCTTGCTTGCAATGATGTGACTCATTACCTCTTAGACTCGTTAACGCGGAGTGGACGGCAACATTTCTGCTGCAGTTGAGCACCAAAGGGAGCAATCCGTCTGAATTCATGTTTTTCTCTCAGCAGTGAAAAACTTTCTGTAATGAATCATCAAACCGACCATATCCTTCGTCATTCAAAGTATAAGGAAATGTGTCGAAAAAGTCAATCCTCAAATCCGGTCTTTATTGATCAGAATCGCTTTGCGGTAACGATAGCTCTGCGGAGAAAGCTTTTGATCTGGCTGTAGCATTTTCCGTGAACGGTAATAACTGGCATAAGGCAATGCATCGAATAAGGGATGCCCACAAATTTGCCAGTTCTCCATTTTTAAAGACAAGCCATCTGTCAGCTCCCACGCATCCGCAAGCCCATAGGTGCAGCCAAATAAATTCGGTTCAAGCAATTCAGCGGTTGGCAAAGAGACACCATCGTCGCAAGACTTTTCATTGCCCCAGCGAAAAAGTCGCCGAGTAGCAGCACCGCAGACATATTCCCATTGATCCTCTGAAAGCAGCTGAAAGCCTTGTTTATCTAACTGCTGTTTCAATTCTGTTTGACTGACGGATTCGTGGGTAAATAACTGATAGGTTTCCGATAACGGCTCTAGTGCAGCAAAATAGCGATTCTCTTCGTGATAAAAAGCGGGTAATTCCCAACGCAAGCTTTCCTCAAAGGACGCTGGTGCTGTGAATTGTGCCTTTAGCTCTTTTTCGAAAACACTGAATTGATCGACTAACCCGTGAAACTCCCCAGTGATCGTATTTAACTGCCCGATATACCTTGCGCCAGCAGGCAGAGAACTTTTTTGGACTAGCATGGGATCAATCACAGCTTTACGCAAAGGGCTCGTCGACTCATTGACAAAAATCCCCCAATCCTGGCTGGTTTCTAACTCATAGATTGTTTCCAGTTGGCGAATGATCTCATTGGGTGGTGACTGCCAATTTTTACTCCAGCAAGTAGCCGGTAATCCTTGCACACCGAGATCCCAACCTAAGATCGCCTCAGAATTCCCTGGTATAAAGACAAAGTCTTCGCCATCGATCGTTAATTCAAAGGTAGCACATTTCAATCCTGCATACGTCAACTGACTAAAATGGACATCGGTGATCTCCTTTAAAGGACTGACAAAATACATTAAAATTTGCTGGATCAGCTGTTCTTTGATTTCAAAGGACAGTGTCTTCCAATTTGACCATTGTAACGCCTCAAAAAAATCCACGTCATTTCTCCTCTCATCTGCTACAATTACTATATAACGAGTATACCACGAAAAAGGAGGAAAACGACTGATGCTTTATTTTGGACGCAGTCCGTGGATGCTACAAGCGGTTTTCGCCTTGCGGCAAGCCGTTTTTGTAGAAGAACAGCACATTCCGGCAGAATGGGAATTTGATGAAAAAGACCAAACCTGTCCATACTTTCTTTGGCTTGATGGAAACACACCGATCGCTACCATTCGCTATCAATTCTCTACACCGAACACTCTGCAACCTGATCGCTTTTGCGTAGCTAAGGCCTTTCGGCACCAAGAATACGGCACCAAATTATTGCATTATCTCGAAATGCGTGGTGTCCAAGAGGGTGCCCTCCAATCAGTGTTATCCGCAGAGATCGACGCTTGTGCGTTTTATGAATCCTGTGGGTATCAAAAAACATCTGAACCCTATGCTGAAGATGGCGTATTGTGTGTAGAAATGACCAAACAATTAAAAACAGCAGTCAAGGAAGAGTAGTTCTCTTCCTTGACTGCTGTTTTGGTAAGCATTAGCTATTCGAATTTTTCTTGTTTTTGCGGGCGGTTCGAGTCGTTTGACGACGTTCGATCTTCCGTTTTTCTTTGTTCTTCTTATCAACGGCCCATTGAATTTTTTTCTTGTAGCCAGGCTTGATTTTTTTCTTCTTTTTCTTGACTAAGCCAATCAAGGTTGGGTCTAATTCGTCACGAGATTTTTCCCGCTTTTGCCGACGATTCCGATCGTAAGTCGCAACGATCTCGCCATTTTTGATTTCCTTCGGTTGGAAAACAACCCCTAGATCTTCGATGGCTTGGATTGCCCCTTCATCGCTTGGATCATATAAAGTGATCGCGGTCCCATCCATTTGATTTCGACCGGTCCGACCAACACGGTGGATAAAGAAATCCAAATCAGCTGGAATCTCGGCATTGATGACATGAGAAACCCCTTCAATATCAATTCCTCGCGCAGCTAAATCTGTTGCGACAACATATTGGTAGTCCAAATTTTGCACTTGGCGCATGATCCGTTTTCTTTCACGAGGACTGATGTCGCCGTGGATCTTCGCTACTTTTAAGCCTTGTTCCTTTAAGTAATCCGTAATTTCATCCACACGGCTCTTCGTGTTGGCAAAAACGATGGCAAGATAGGGATGGCCTGTAGTCAATAATTGATAGATCAATTTATTGGTATTTTTCCCTTTGGTAGAAATCAACCAATTCTCGATCGTATCAGAGATGACTGCTTTCGATTTGATTTCTTCGATCAATGGATTGGCCATGTATTTTTTCAAGAATGGGCGCAATTTCTCTGGAATCGTTGCGGAGAAAACCAGCATTTGTAGTTTCTCAGGCAAACGCCCCGCAATTTGATCGACTTCTTCCAAAAAGCCCATATCCAAGGTCATGTCTGCTTCATCCACGACAAATACATTGGCAGTGTGAACCCCTAAGGCTTGTTCGTTGATCATATCCAAGATACGACCAGGTGTCCCAATCACGACATGGGGCTGTTGATTTTGCAGACGGCTCAATTGGCGCTGTTTATCCGTTCCTCCAACAAAATTTGACACACGAATCTCCGGATCATGAAACCCGCCGATCTGTTTTGCGGCTTGATAAATTTGTGTGGCTAATTCACGACTCGGTGCAGTAATCACGACTTGCACTTCATCTTTTTCGGCATCAATTTTATCCATCAATGGCAGTAAAAATGTATGGGTCTTACCACTCCCAGTCTGAGATTGTCCAACAACACTACGGCCTTTTTGGATAACAGGTATCAATTTTTCTTGCACTTCTGTTGGATTAGAGAACTTTTTATCAGCAAGTGCTTCATAAATAAATGGTTGAAATTTAAATGACTCAAAAGACATTCAAACACCTTCTTTCTTTTAGCATCCTTTGGATTATAGCATATGTTGCCTTGATTTCCTAACTTTCTTTTGTCACGGGTTTTGGATCAATCGTGCTAATTGTATACGTTGCACTGCGGCGTTCATAGAAAAAGCGGCTTTCTTTTTTTATTGCAGCCCAAAAGAGATTCATGTAAAAGCCAAACTGGATCAAGCCAAAAATGACCACCATCAATAAACTGACGACCAGAAGCAGCGTATTATCCGAATCAAGAAACGGTGCAAAAAAGATGTTGACCCGACTGATGCTGGCATAAATCAGATAAAACAAACCATAACGTTTCAATAACGCAGCCAAGCTGACCCTCTGACGGGCTTCTTGCATGATTTTGATTCGTACGAGTTTTTTTCCAATCGTTTGTCCTTTGGCAAGATAAGCAAACAACACAAAGTACAGTAATACTTCAAGAGCAAAGTACCAATAGTCCCCACTAAAGTCCCTTACCGTCTGTTGAGTAAGCAAACGAACAGCGATCACCACAATGAAACTGACCACATTCAGTATTCCCCAATCGATCAACCAAGCAAATATCCTTCGTGTTACGGTTACCCGAGTACCTTTGGCGTATGAATCGGCATCCATCTCTTCTCTTGATGGCAATAAGAACGTAAATAGCGGGGCAATGCTCCACCCCAACAATCCTCCTAGTGTATTGACAAAGAGATCATTAACATCAAATAAGCGATAAGGACGGGGATAAATAAAATAAAGTCCTGTCAGCTGAGTCAATTCAAAAAACAATGTCAGACAAAACGTAATCGCCAGCGTTTTCAGAAAAGAACATTTGAAGTAATAACGTAAGTAAACGCCGAAAGGCAAGGGCAACAATAAATTAAAGAGTGGTTCGAGAAAGACCCCCTGCTTCATGGCAGGAAGATAGGTTTGCGGGTCGTGGATATTTAAGACCGTCTGTTGGACAAAATGGTGCCAGGATGCTCCTAGCTGCAATTCCATCTTAGGACCAGTCATATGAGCTACCTCTTCAATCGAGGGCAATGGCAAAATAACTAAAAAATAGGCGCATAATAAATAGAAGACAAACGAATAAAGAACCAGTGCACGAGAAAAGATAAAACGACCGTATTTTCGATATTGGATAACAAAAAAAATCATTGATATCGCCAATGCTAGAAATGGAAAAACTAGCAGAGCAACCTTTATTGGGGTAATATAAGCGGACATAAAGAACTCCTTCACGTTTTCTTTTTATCTTACACGCTATTTCCCAAAACGTAAATTTTGGAGTATCATAAAAGAAAAGGAGGTTAAAAAACCATGTTAAATCCCTATTTTGCCTTTGGCGTACCGGCATTCCTTTTGGTTTTATATGTAGCTTTTGCTCTTTTTCGTCGGTCTTCCGATATACCCTACTTAGGATTTGCCCTATTCATCATTGCTGGTTTTCTGACTGGATTTAGTTTACAAGTCATTCAACAAGCCATCAATGAAGTGGAGAAAACTTCTCTTGAACACGTGCAAGAAACACACCTTTACTCGCCCTACTTATTAGCGATTCCATTGATTGTGGGCATTCTTTTACTTATTCTCAACTTGATTCGCGGCTATCTAAAAGTCAAAAACGTTCGTCTGCGGACAAAATAAAAGCAACCTACCTAGAAATACGAAATGATCCTGTTCCTCTTAATGGGAAATGAGATCGCTTCGTATTTTTTTTGGTAAGCTGCCTAGATTGCTAAACCCCTTCAAAAGATCCAACCACCACTCCCGTAGTAAAACAGTTTATCAACCACAAAAAGCGTTTATTCGTCGGCTAGTTCTTCATCCAGGTCTGTCTCTGACGTATCAGCAAAAGATTCTTTTACATCATCATTGACTTGTTCCAATAAATATTGCCAGTCACTATTCGACACAACCACCACATCGATATTCTTTTCTTCATCGATCAGCTCGAGATTCGAAACATCCTCTCCTAACTGCTGGAAAAGGTCAATCAATGTTTTGTCTTGGAGTGTTACGTATTCAGTCCGTTTCATTCTTCTTCCCCCCATGAATCAAAAAATTCATAAAACAAGATATCGAAACTAGTAAGATCGGTCATCTTTTGTAAAGTAGATAGATCTAAACGAATAAACGCTTTTTCCACTAATAAATAATGGTTTTCTTCCAACGCTTCTTCGATAAATGGTAAAATCTCTTCCTCGTCCCCTAATGTCTCACTAGAGATTTGTTCGATTTGATCAAACAAGCGATCATCTTGCAACAAAAAGAATTGATCGTCGTAAAGATAGACTGCGATTTGATATTGCCGGATGGGTAGCTCAGCCCGAATGACAAAAAAGCATTCCCCTGAATTGGAAATCGCTGGCAATAGTTCACTCGGTTGTAATGCCTGTTGGTAGTACATTTCCATCCCTCCTTTGTACTTACTATTATAAAGAACAATAAAGGAAAAAGGAAATAATCGAATTTCAGTTTAAAAAACTCTAAACAAAGTTAGACATCCCATTCTGCATAGAATTCTTCTAAAAAATCCTTCATGAAAACCACACGTCGCTGAGCTTCTTTTTTGCCATAATCCGTGGTCATCTTTTCAGGAAGCAAAAATAGTTTTTCATAAAAATGATTGATCACCGTCGTCCCTTTTCGGTAATCCTCATGATTTTGAAACGTCTTTGGGGCTAAGTCACTGACATGGATCGGGTGTTGATGACTGCCACCAAAATAGCTCGTCCGTAAAATACCGATCGCACCTAAAGCATCGAGACGATCTGCATCACGAACGACGCGGCCTTCTACTGAGACAACTTGTGCGCCTTGCAAAAGTTCTTTTGAAAAAGACAGATTTTCGATAATAGAAAAAATTTCTTTCGTTTGTGCTTCACTTGCCCCTGCTGCGGTCAAACAAACTCGCACTTCGGCATAAGCCGCTGTGACATCCGCCACAACTTTGTCATCCACCGTATCATGCAAGTAAGCTGCCGCCTGTACGACAAAACGATCAACCGCCAATTCGTCGGCATCGATGATAGCTTGACTTAAGCCCGCCACCCGTTTGACATGATCAAACCCATGTCCTGTGTAATCATTCCCCAAAATACTTTCGGCATAGGCAATTACTTTGCTAAGATCGGTAACATTGTTTTCTTCCTTCATTTTTTTCCTTCTTTCGATACGAAAGTAGCAAGCCTTCCTTTTTTCAGTGGTTATCGATACAAAAGGAAAAGAAGTTCAACAAAACGAGCATCCCACGAAACAGTTAGGGCGGCAACGTCTTGCGAAGCTTCTTTCCACTCGTTATTTTTAAGCGAAATCTTGCGTCTCGCTGATTTTATAGACACTAAAATAGATCTTGCGTAAATAGTCTAATAGATATTGAGGATTCAATAATTCATCCGTTGCATCTAAAATCAATTCATTTGGTTTCTTTGATGCGCCATATTGATGGATATTTTCAGTCAGCCATTTACGAATCGGTGAATAATCATCTGAAGCCAACACTTCATCGACATTGATTTCTTTTTCCATCGCATGCAGTAATTGCGCGGCATACATATACCCTAACGCATAGGATGGGAAGTAACCAAAGCTGGAACCTGACCAATGAACATCTTGTAAGATTCCTTCAAGGTCATTCTCTGGACGGATCCCTAAATATTCCTCGTATTTGTCATTCCAGATTTTCGGCAGTTCATCGATCGATACGGTTTCGTTAAAGATCATTTTTTCGATCTCGTAACGAATAATGATATGGATTACGTAAGTCAAACTGTCAGCTTCAATACGGATCAAGCTGGCTTTAGAATGCTTCAAAGAATCATAGAAGGTGTCAAAAGACACATCATCAAATGAGCCTTCCGCACATTCTTGGAAAAATGGGTATTGCTTGGCCCAGAAATTGCGATTACTGCCGATAATGATCTCATTAAACAGCGATTGAGATTCGTGGATCCCCATAGACGCTCCTTCATGAACCGGTGTTCCTTCGTATTTTTCGTCAATATTTTGCTCGTACATTCCATGTCCGGCTTCATGAATTACACCGAATAGTCCCATTGAAAAATCGTTTTCGCTCCAACGAGTAGTCAAACGCACATCGTTGTGATTGATCCCCGTAGCAAATGGGTGGACCGTATTATCCAAGCGGCCGCGAGAAAAGTCATAGCCTAAGTCGGCAATCACTTTTGAGATAAATTTACGTTGCTGCGCTTCGGTCATCTTACGTGACAGGATCGAAGTATCTGGTGCTGTTCCTTTTTCAGCCAATTGACGACGAATATCCATGATACCATCTCTCACTTGTGAGAAAACATTATCCAAGATCTCAACCGTCATATTTGGTTCGTATTGGTTTAACAACACATCATAGTTTGTCAGCTCATTCTTCTTCCAATAAGGAATCAATTCTTTCGTCAAGCGAATATTTTCAGAAAGTGCGTCTTTAAATAAAGAAAAATCTTTTTCTTTACGGGCTTTGAGCCAAGCAGTATGTGCTTTTGACGTTGCTGCGGAAGCCGCCATCGCCAACTCATTTGGTACATCTTTTTGCAATTCATACTCTTCTTTGACTAGCTGATAAGCCGCTTTCCCAACCTCTGATAATTCTTCTGGGTGTTTCCCAAAATAGCTGATTGCTTCTTGGATCGGCTCTCCAATCTTTTTGTCAAAATAGAGGCCATATAAATAGCTGTCAACTTCCGCCCGGTAATCACTGGCTTTTTCTGGCATCCCCGTTTGATTGTCCCAGCCTAAGATCCCCATTGCTTGTTGTAATAGATCGATTTCTTTTAATTCTTTCAGAAATTCTTGTTCTTTCATTCAGCAAACTCCTTTTTGCGTGGCGGACGTTGTCCCCAGTATTGGAAGAGATCGGTACGAATCGCACCGTTGTATAATTTGCGTTTTTTTGTCGCTTTTTCGCCGTAATGGGTCTCAAAAGTCAAGTCACTGGTCAAAAAGTATTTACTCCAGGTTTTAAGCGGTCGAAACACTTGGCCCATTTCTTGATACAGTCGCTGAACAGACTCTTCTTCTCCTAAGCGTTCGCCATAAGGAGGGTTAGCCACAACGACACCATACTCTTTTTCTGTTTTAAAGTCTTTAACAGCTTGTTGTTTGAAGGTGATCGAGTCTCCAAGACCTATTTCTTCCGCATTCCGGCGGGCGATCTCAATCATTCGACCATTGATATCCGAACCGGTAATATCTAATTCGACATCATAATCTGCTGCTTCATCTGCTTCTTTCCGTACTTTTTCAAATACTTCTGCTGGGAACCAATCCCACGTTTCGCAAACAAATTCCCGATTAAATCCAGGGGCGATATTATGGCCGATCAAAGCTGCTTCAATACACAATGTGCCTGATCCACAAACGGGATCGACAAAAGGCTTGTCTTTGTACCAATTTGTCAGCATCACTAAAGCCGCAGCCATGTTTTCTTTCAGAGGTGCGCCCCCTTTTTCTAAACGATAGCCGCGTTTAAACAAACTAGGGCCAGTCGTATCCAATGTGATCATCGCATGGTCTTTCAATAAAGCGACTTCTAATTGGAAAAAAGCGCCAGTTTCAGTCAGCGGCACACTTGCCGGACGATGATATACTTCTCTTAAGCGATTGACGATTGCTTTTTTGGTAATCGCTTGGCAGTCAGGTACACTATACAATTTTGATTTGATTGATTTTCCGGCTACTGGAAATTCAGCGTCTAACGGTAAAAAGTCTTCCCACGGTAACGCTTTAACTTCTTCAAACAGCTGATCGAAAGTCAATACGTCAAATTCCCCAACGACGATTTTGATACGGTCGGCTGTACGGAGCCACAAGTTCGCGGTAGCAATGGTCTCCATTGTCCCTTTAAAGCGCGCTCGGCCGTTTTCAACCTCACACTCGATCCCTAAATCCCGTAATTCTTTGCCCACTAGTGCTTCTAAACCGCTCGCAGCGGTGGCAATACAATTAAATGTTTTTTCAGTCATAACGCTCTCCTTCTTGGTATAAAAAAACCTTCCGTTGCTGGAAGGATTCCCTGATAGGTTGTGATTTTCTATAAGCCATGTTTTGTCCGTATTTTCCTCAGGGAGAAGAAAACACTGGGTAATTATCTATCTGCAATTACTTGCCTTCTTGCTCCGTTCATTTCCGTGCAAAAAGTGCCCCTACCATTGTTTGGGTTGCTCGCTCGAGGGGTTTACCGCGTTCCACCAAGACGGTTTCCCGGCTTGCTTCGTCACTGTGGCACTTTCAAGGATACTTTAGCATAGCTTGCACCTTAGCCATTTTTCCTGCCGTTACTTTCTCAAGTACCCTAGCTTATGGTTTCGCTAGGCACGAACACTACAAGCGTCTCAGCTTGTGCGAGCATGGACTTTCCTCAGCATAATCGAGTTATGCCGCAATTACCCGAAAACCACAACTATCTTTTCTACATTAGAATTGACGGGTTTTTTCATTGTCATCTTCAAAATCAGCATTTGTATAGTTGCTGTTGTATGAAGAAGAACGAGTGACAGGTTCTGATTCACGATCAAGCTTTTTGCCAAAAACTTCTTTTTCAAGATTAGACAAACGTTTTAAAATATCAAAATTTGTGACTGTTTGGCTTTTCGGTGCTTCTTGTTGAACACGAGAAGCGATTGCTTGGTTTTTCGACAATTGATCGATTTTCGCTGTCAGACGATCGTTTTCTTCTTGCAGGGCTAAGATCTCTTTATTGTAGCTTTCGTAGTCTTTAATGATATTATCTAAAAACTCGTCCACTTCCACTGGATCATATCCACGCATTTTTGTTTTGAATTCTTGTTGCAGAATATCTTTTGGACTATAAATTAAATTTGCCATTATTTACACCTCATTGTTTATTCCAAATGGTTTTCACTTTCTAGACCATTCTATCAAAAAATATACGAAAATCAAAGTAAATTACTATCAAATGTTGCGTTTTGTAAATCATCCATTGTTATTTGATGAATAAAGTAGGGATTTTGCTCACTATAGGCTTTCGCATCTCTTAAGAAATAATTAGGTTTTCCTGGAAATTCGTCATCATATAACACAAGTGCGCCTTCAGTATGCTCCAGTAAAAACGCTGTATGATTTCTTAATTGACTGGGGTCTTGGTAAGGCTTATGGCTGGTGGCATTGACATAATCGGCAAATGACTTCGCTGTTTGCAGTGCCTGCTGATTTGTTTCGTTCCAATTTTCACCAAACCCTTCAAAAGGAAAAATAATTCCTAGTTTCAGTTCCGGGTATGTTTGTTTTAATTGTTCAATGACTTCGGCACACCACAGCTCTGCTCCAAGATTCCCGCTGATCAAGAGCCATTCTAGCCCTTCTTCGACATAATTGGTCAATGCCGACATTATTACTTTCTTAATAACTGCAATCTTGGGATCTTTTGCTTGAAAGACACCTAATTCATAATTACGATAGCCAGTAAAGTATAAGGTTTTCATTGTTTCTCTGGTCATCTCTTTTCTTTCCAAACGACTTTTTGGTATAATGTTGCCTAGGAGTGTGAACAACATGGTTATTCGTTACCCGAATGGACAATCTACTACCTATGATGACGGCAAAAAACAAAAAATGCAAGAAAAACTAATAAAGCCAAAAACGTATGCCAATCGTGGGATGCGTTTTGAAGAAGCGATCAATGAAAGCAACCTTTATTATTTAAATCGCAAACTTGCGGTCATTCATAAGAAACCGACACCAGTTCAAATCGTCAAGGTAGATTATCCGAGAAGAAGCGCCGCAGTAATTAAAGAAGCCTACTTTCGAGAGGCCTCTACCACCGATTACAATGGGGTTTATCAAGGGCAATATATCGACTTTGAAGCGAAAGAGACTCAAAACAAAACGTCATTTCCCTTTAAAAATTTTCATCCACACCAAATCAAGCATATGGAAGACTGTTTGGAACAAGCGGGATTATGTTTTGTTCTTTTATGGTTTTCTAGTCTACAACGCTGCTTTTTTCTAGATAGCAAGTGCTTAGTTTCTCAGTGGCACCTGCAAAAGGAAACGGGAAAAAAATCAATGACACTGGCCTATATTGAAACGAATGGGATTGAAATTATCCCTTCAATTGCGCCGCGTATTCCCTATTTAAAAGCAGTTGATCAATTTTTAACGATGAAGGAGAATGATGAGTATGGCAAATGAATCACAATCGAGGACCTCTCGGCATGATTCTAAGAAAGGCACTGCTAAAAAAGCACCAAAGCCCCCTAAAGCCAAAGGCAAACGAAGTATTGGGAGTATTATTTTAAAAGTGTTTATGGGCCTATTTTTCTTAGGCTGTATCGGGATTTTATCAGGAATGGGGCTGTTTTGGTGGTACGCCAAAGATGCACCAGCACTTGATGAAACACGTTTGGATTCGACTGTTTCTTCGCGCTTTTATGCCTCCAACGGTGAATTGATCACTGAATTCGGAAGTGAAACGAGAGAAAAAATCACCGCAAGTGAGATTCCCCAACTGCTGGAAGATGCGATCGTCTCTGTCGAAGATCGTCGGTTCTATCAGCATATCGGGGTCGATCCGATCCGAATCGTTGGTTCTGCATTATCCAATGCCACAACCGGCGGTATGCAAGGCGGAAGTACGTTGACTCAGCAATTGATCAAGCTGTCCTTCTTTTCTACCAGCGCCGAAGATCAAACGTTACGAAGAAAAGCACAAGAAGCTTGGATGGCGGTTCGGCTTGAACAAACCAAATCAAAGCAGGAAATTTTGACTTACTATATTAATAAGGTATATATGTCCAACGGGGTTTATGGAATGCAAACAGCTGCTATGAAGTTTTACGGCAAACCTTTGGCTGAACTAGACCTAGCGCAAACCGCTTTGATTGCTGGTTTACCAAATGCCCCTTCTGCGTTTGATCCTTTCGCTCATCCTGATAATGCGAAAAGTCGTCGAGATGTGGTTTTAGGCGCAATGCTTGAAAACGAGAAAATCACGCAAGCGGAATATGATGCGGCCGTTGCCGAAGATATTCAAGAAGGATTGCAAGAAAACCCGCGAGAAAACCAAGAGTGGAAATACTTTGATAATTACTTCAACGAAGTGATCGCAGAAGTTAAAGAAAAAACCGGCAAAGATGTTTATACCGATGGCTTAGATATTTACACCAATGTCGATATCGATGCGCAAAAACGGTTATATGACATCGTCAACAGCGATGATTATGTTAATTATCCAGACGATAAGATGCAGGTTGCCGCTACTTTAGTTGATGTCAATACGGGCAAAGTCACGGCTCAAATTGGTGCCCGCAACGTTGATGACGTTCTAGCAAACAACCTGGCTGTCAACGTCGCTCGGGACTTTGGATCGACCGTTAAACCGATCACAGACTACGGCCCTGCCTTCCAATTTCTACAAGACTCTACCGGTAGAATGATTTTAGATGAACCTTATACTTATAAAGGAACCGATATTCCTGTGTACAACTGGGATCGCCAATATATGGGCAATATCACGCTTCGAACTGCTTTAGCAGAATCCAGAAATGTACCAGCAGTGAAATTGTTTGATGAAGTTGGAGCGGATAATATCGCCGACTTTCTTAGCGGGTTGGGTATCGAATACCACACGATTACTCAATCTAATGCGATTTCTAGCAATACGGATAAATTAGATGGCACAAAATATGGGATCTCCAGCCTGAAAATGGCCGCTGCTTATGCTGCGTTTTCAAACGGTGGAACCTATTATGAACCTCAGTACGTCAACAAAATCGTCATGCAAGATGGGACCGAAGATGAAGAATCCTTTAAAGTTGATGGTCAAGAAGCAATGGATGATACGACGGCTTATATGGTGACCGATATTTTGAAAGATGTTATTTCTGTCGGTACTGGAACCAATGCGCAAATCGATGGGTTATACCAAGCAGGGAAAACGGGAACTTCCAATTACACCGATGACCAGCTAGCACAACTGGATACATCAAACGGTGCTTATCCGGATATTACTTTTGCCGGCTATACTCCCTCCTATTCATTGGCGGTATGGACCGGATACAACGACAAAATGACACCGATCACTGATAGCAGTACCCATGTGGCTTCAGATGTCTATCGTGAATTGATGCGCTATGTTTCTGCTTCTGTAGAAAACACGGACTGGACAATGCCAGATGGACTGACACGGATCGGAAGAGAGCTTTATCTTGAAGGGACATACACGCAGCCAAGCTATTCAGCACCAAGTTCGTCCAGCAGTAGTTCGTACGTTGAACCGACGACACCTTCTACAGAAAGTAGTGAAGCAACACCATCAAGTACAACAGAATCATCAAGCGAAGTGACACCCCCAGTGACAACACCTGATGAGGATGATTCATCTTCGGTCGTTACACCTCCTGCTTCTAGTCAGGATCCTGGCTCAACAACGCCTTCCAGCAGTGAAGAAAATCCTTCCTCACCGCCGGATCCACCAGAACCAAATGATGGTAACTCCGAATAACTGAGAATAGTGAAAAACAGTAGATCAGATTTTGATCTACTGTTTTTTTTACTAACGACCATATAAATGTAGAAGCTTACTTTTCAAGCTCTTCAAAAAGCAATTTTTTATCTGAAAGCTGATAAACTTGATTATGCAGATCGTCAAACAAATGAATCACATTTTCTTTTGTCTCGTTCACTTCAAAAAGAATCTCCTTGGCACGATCATGAATGCCATCGATTCGCATTTCTGTCGTACGGATCATTCGTTCAGATTCGATCTTCGCTTCTTGAATCGTGCGATTTGCTTTTCTTCTAGCAAAGACTAAAACCTCACTGATTTCTGTTTGGAACTGCTCGTTTTCGATTTGTAGGGTTGCATTTTCTTCCCTTAGTGCTTCGATCTTCGCCTGAAGCTCTGCGACTTCTTCATTTGATTCGCTAGCTGAAACTTTTGCTGCAAGCTCTTCTTTTTCTGCCAATTGCTGTTTCAAATCAGCAATTACTTCTTGCAACTGCTGGATTTCTTGCCGCTTCAACGTCCATTCAGCGCGTTCCTTTTCGTAATTTTGTTTCTCTTTTTGCTCTTTTTCTTGCTGAACAGCTAACTTAGCTTCTAATTGCTGGATCTTTGCTTCAAGTTTTTCTGTATCTACTTTTGTAAGCTGTTCTTCTAGGTCTTTGACTTTCTTATTCGCTTCTACTAGCGAAGCTTTTAATTCTTTTGCCTCTGCTTCTTGTTGAGCCACTACCTTCTGCTGTTTTTTTAACTGTTTTTTTTCTTCCTGTAGTTGCTCATTTTCTAAAATCAATTCTTTAATTTCAAAAGATAAATTTTCAATCATATGATCCTTTTCTTGTTCTTCTGACTCTTGCTTATGTGTCTGGTTTATACTCAATTCTTTCTCCATACGTTCTCCTTTGTCTTCAACGAGTTGACTATCTTTGGCGTGGTTATCACGGTTCCCAGAGGATTTTTGCTGCACTGCTATCTTTTTGACACTTTGATCTGTCTGTTGATCAACAGACACTCTTTGGTGAGAAATCGGTTTTGCTAAAGTCTGTGCGACAGGTTTCGCTGTTTCTTTCTGGGTTTTAGGGGGTTCATTGTCCGCTTGTCGATTGGTTCCTTTCTCTTTTTTTTCAGGCTTAGCCTTTGCGGACCCTTGATCCTCAATGATTCCCTCTTCTTGATTTGTCTCCTCAAATTCATTCAGCTCTCCTATGGATAATTGATTTACTTCATCCATTAGCTTTTGGACAGAAAACAAACCTTTGTTTTTCTTTTTCATCATTAATTTTTCACACTGCCTTTTTGTTCATTTGTATTGATCGTTTCACTTTGATCCGTTTGAGGAGTAGAGGATATGCTTTCGCTCCCCTCGTTATTAGCTACTTCTTGAGCGTCAGTGTTTGGAAAGCTGCGTTCTAAAAGGGTCCAAACTCCATTCTCATCACGAATGATCGTCTGCTCAAAGGACTGATCAGAATCCTTGGAAAATTGAACAGAGAAGGTTCCTTGGGTGATCAAAGGAACGTTCTGCATATCATGTAGTAGACGAGAAAAATTTTCTTCCCATCCGTTTAAGTCATCAATTGATGGTAATTTGCTAGATAGAACAATCGAGATTTCTTGCAAGGGCTGATCAACAAAAATCATCGCTACGGTGCGACCTAGATATGGTG
Source organism: Enterococcus sp. AZ179 (assembly GCF_050498885.1). Lineage (NCBI taxonomy): Bacteria > Bacillati > Bacillota > Bacilli > Lactobacillales > Enterococcaceae > Enterococcus > Enterococcus sp. AZ179. The sequence goes on from NZ_JBMHEO010000001.1 coordinate 3,464,901, forward strand.
ATAACTGATAGGCCAACTCATATTCAGCTGCAAACTGTGCTTCACGATCATTGGATACGAGTAAATGCTCCCAATCAATCGCTTCAAAAGCAAAGCCGTTCTCAGGATAAGCAAAAATCGGCATACGCATCCATTCCGTTTGCTCAGTTCTTAGCGCGAAGACTTCCTCTTTCAATTGACTAGTTTCTTCTTGCAGCCTTTGCAAATGAATGCCGCCTGTCAGTTGAAAAACTGTTAATAGTAAGACACTTACGATTATGGCACTACTGCAGCCCAATACAATTAGCAAGTGCCCACTACGCAGGTTGTGCTTAAATAAACGAAGTTTCCTTTTGGCTAAAGCATCTGACGACAGCTGCTTTTCAACTTTTCTTAATAAATATTCTCGATACAATCGCCAACCGATGATACTACCTGCTCCAATGGCAAGCAGTATCATCCCAATATAAATAAAAATCACAGTCTCTTCCTTCCATCAAAACTAAAATTCGTTTTATTCATCCCTTTTGATACAAACTTAGTCTCGTTGATATGTTGCAAGAAATGAATCATCGCAAGCTTCCTTTCAAGAAGCTGATGTGTCAGAAGAACGTGATTACCACACCATAAAAGGTTTTACTTGAAATGATTCCAAATTCTCTACTATCACTTGAAGTGAGCAGTGCATCGCCAACGACAAAGTACTCATCTTCTTTGAGGTACCCCCGAATCGGCAACGCCTCAAAGGCTTCATCCTTCACAGTGATCATAAATGAAAAATCAAAGTCAGTATCCTCCGCCCCAATCAATAAACGCTCCTGTGTACGAACGAAGGAATCTCCCGGCACACCAATCACTCTCTTGATCAAAAATTTCCCTTCCTGTTCGAAAGCGATCAGCTGATAGCGATTTGGCTGGCGCTTTTTATGGATCAGCACAACTTGTCGATCCTCGATCGTCGGCAGCATGGACGCTCCTCTGACTAACGCCAGTCGATACGGCTGAAGAAACGCAATAAGCAAAAGGACCATCAAAAAGATACCGCTGATAGGAAGACCTATTTGTCTATGCCTTTTACTCATATTGCCAGCCCTCCATCCTTATTTTGGCATAATATATGAAACACTTGATGAGTGCGCCAATTCATTGCTGATCACGCGATAAGAGATTGTGGTTCCACCATAGACATTTCCTTCTGAAACCAAAATACCATTTGGACCAACGGCTTCAACAAAAGCGACATGACCATAACGAGAATCAGATCCAGCTGTTCCAGGTGCAAAAGAGATCATACTGCCTGCTTTAGGTGTTTGACTGACGTTGTAACCTAAACGTCGTCCGGTATTGCCCCATTGACCACCATTTCCCATGTAGTCATCTACTTGACCGCCTAATTGACTCACGCGATTGAACACATACCAAGTACATTGTCCAACAGGATACGAACCAGAAAGATTGTAGTCACGACCGTTGTATTCTCGAAATGTCATGAGGGAGCGATACTCTTCTGGAATTTGTTCTTTTCCTTGGATAAACAAGCCTGTTTCTGTTGCGATCACTTGGTCATATTGCGTCAATCCATAGACCGCAATCAGCGAATTGATTTTTTTACTATAATTAACATCGGTCGCATAAGTGCCCGTCAAAGCATCTGCTGCCCGAAGATAGTTTTTTGATTCAGAGCGCCACACGTCTTGATAAAAGGTTGGATTTCCAGTGATTCCTCCGCGAATCAATTTGACATAATCAGCCATGGAATCTCGATAACTTGAATAGGAACGAAAGGCGGCTTGAATTTGGAATAGTTCTCCGTTGCCTTTATCTTCCATTGTTGGTAAAGTCACGCTGTTTCCTTGATAACTGCCTTTGATCCCAAAAAGGTTATAATGGGGACTGCTGGAAAGCCCGCTGTCTCCACTGCCGCTTTCAAGGATCGCTTGCGCGATCAATACAGAAGCAAAGACATCGTATTCTTGCCCTAAGCTTTGGGCTTCTTGTGCCAATTTTTCAATAAACGTCTGGGTCTTTTGATTCACTGTAAATTCGTAAGGGGCTGGATATTCAGTAACTAGCTTTTCGCCATATGTAGCCAATTCAGGATTTGATAGCCGTCTGATCGATAGCAGCTCTTCGATAGAAACCCGCTGAACTTCGATGGCAGTTTTCGTTGGCTCTTCTTGATTTGTCACTAAACTTGCTTGGTAACCATCTGCGAGGTAGATACCGATTAACTTATTTGCGTCATATAAAAGATCCCCCGGTTGTAATTGTTCAACCTGCTGTTCTTTTTCTATCCAGCTAGCTTCTCCTTTTATAACCGCTTTGATCCGTTCATTGATCCATTCGTCCATCGTCAATGGTTCTTCTAGTTCACCAATTTGCCCGATGATCTCGTAGACGAATGCCGCTTGCCATTGCGCATCATAATCAGCTAATATCGGCAAGGTGAAATCTAACAGATTCGAATCTGCGATCTTTGCTGCCCGAAAACTCTCTGGTAAATCAATGGTACGTCCATCATAAAAAGAATTTTTCAAGTGAGAAGTAGCATCTGGTGATTGAACGACAGGGTTTATTACTTGCTCAGGTGCAATAATCGGAGGTGTTTTCGGCTCCTCTTTTTTTGCATTTTCAGTATTTTCGTTGCTCTCAGTTGAAATTTCATTTTCTTTTGGTGCCAATGACTCATCAATCAAGTCGGTCTCTTTTGGCTTGTTCTCTGTTTCTACTTCTAGATCGTCCGTTTCAGCATCTATTTTTTCCTCTTCCTCGGAAGGTTCCGCGGACTCTGATTCCTCTAGTTCGGTCGTTTCCGATGACTCGGTCGTTTGCGTTGAGTCTGCTTCTTCAGACGAATCAAGAGATTCTACAACGGTATCTGCTGTTTCTGAATCCATAAGCGGCTCATTTGATTCGGAGGATAACTCGGTCGAGCCCTCCGTTTGCTCTTTGCTGACGTCTTCTTGACTCTCTTGGGCTTCTGCTGCCGATGAATCTTGGTCATCAAGTTGCTGTTCGACATTTGTATTTTCTGAATAGTTATCAGGCTGAGGGCTTTCTTTCGCCAGTAATACGGGAGAAACAAAAAGTTGGCTTGCTAAAATCCCAGCACTGAATAATGTTAAATATGACTTCTTTTTTCTACTCTTCATACAGTTTCCTTTCTCTTGTTTCAGCCGGCATCATTGGTTTTGATCAAAACCTGACGAACTGATTCAAAGTTGCTTGAATAGTTTTTGCACGAGTTTAGGTGAACTCTGTATCTTCGCGATTATTTTTGAAGCAAACGATTGATTTAGCCAGCTTAAGCAGATTTTGCTCAGCAGCGTGATCTACCATAAAAAAGCGTTAAAATCCACTGCTTTTCAACCGATTTATTCACTGTCTTCCTATCAAGAATGGAAGCTGTCATAGGCGTCAACAGCTTCCATTTGATAAGATTGAGCATCGATCATTCGGTAGATGGGACAAAACTTAACTCCCATTCAATCGTTGCTTGATAGGTCATGTTACGCGGATTTGATCCAATGGGTACTTCAAGTTTGACACTATCCCCCATCGTCCCCATATCCCCGTAGCGCTGAATCCAGGTACCGCTTCCTTCATTTGCATCCGCTTCAGCGATCAAAGCGGGTACCCCAGGATCAAGGATCATTGATTCACTATAAGTGGGAGGAATTGCTGAATTGGCGGCATTCGTCAGCATAACTGCATTTTCTAAAATAATTCGTGCACCCCGAAGTTCTTCTCCTCGATCATTACGAAATCCTGCAGCGGATAATGTCGCGTTTAATTCCCAGCCGGTAAATTGAGCGCGCCGGTCAGAAATCTGCACGTAATTTGGCCGTTCCTCAGTTACTGAGCCATCAGCACTGCTAAGACGTTGTGGCAATGCCTTGTACTGTTTGGTATCTGCACTTATTGATACATCTCCAAAGCTATACTGGGAGATGAAATCGATACTGATAAACCCTAAATGTTCTGGTATATCCGGTTTATTTTCTGGATTCACTTCAATATCTGGCGCGATCGGATCTCGTGGATTCATTGTGGCAATCTCTTGAACAACTGTTTCAGCTGTATCAAATTTTCCATTTAAGAAAGCGTAAGCCGTCACCGTATTATGTTTTGTAAACCGCTCCCCCTCGGCTAAGGTCAAGCTGAAATCACCATTGGCATCTGCTTGAAGATGAAACAAGCTGTTATCATCAAAAGAGGGTGATTGCAGTTGCGGTGCGGGAATCGCTGGATCTCCGTCAAAACGAATCACACTATATGGTGTGGCTTTTCCCCTAATGATTCTTGAGCCTTCCAGTGCCGGATCTTCCGTTAATGGTTCTAAATGAACCTCGACATCTGGAATATATTCAAATAGAATACGTTGTGCTCTTGTGGTAAAATTCGCGCGAAAATGATCAACGATCTCTTGTGAGATGGAAGAAACATTCGAAATCGATGACAAGGTAGAGGCAAAATTCACTTTTAAATTGAAGATTGGACTCCAACTGAAGTCTGGTTCCTCCGTCAAGTTTCCATGCCGCCATTGCTTCGCAGCTTGAATATCCACATCTAATAGCCCGCCGCTGCCGGAAATCGAAATAAGGCTACTATTTGCTGCATTTCCGGTAACCGCCCTTGTTTTCTCTAAATTGATGCGTTGTGCATCCGCAAAAGTGAAGGTTGAGGCCGAGCTCAAAAATGTCATCAAGGAATGAGAGGGATTGGTTCCGTCCGACTTAATATCCAAGACTCCTTCTTTAGCAACAATAAATGTGGCGGCACCGGCTACATGGATCACTCCGGAGGTGGTGGTCCCTTGATTCACTGCATCAATTTCGACACTGCTTTTATTTCCAATAAGCATCGTGCTTCCAGCACCCATGTAGATAATGTTATAGCCCCATCCATTGAGGCTTGTGGTACGTCCGTCAGCTTTGATTACCACTTTGCTATCCTCAGACATTTCAAAGTGGGCGCCGCTAGCATACATACTGATTGCGGGGGAGTTGGCTCGGGCAGTCAAATGAAGCTCTGATCGATTACCGATATTGATCCGTCCATTCACAATATAAATATTTGCTCCAAAAGCCTCACCGGCTGTTCCAGCTGCACGCAGAGACATCTTTGCATCATTGCCAATAGTCATACGCCCCGTTGCATAATATAAATAGATATTGCCGGAATTTATTGTCGACATGTCAACTGTTGCGTTATCAAGAATTTCCAATTGTGTTACTTCCATATTTGCTTGGTTGGTTGCATTGATCGTTTGCACACGTCCAGATCTGGAAGTATATGTCGGAGTTTGATGCGATATTACTTCGCCAGACATAATAACAGGTGTCGCTAACGAGTGGATCAACTGATTGCCCGCGTTGGTTAAATTGTGGTAACGCATTCTGGATAGATTTTGTTGCGGAATACTCATATTTGTAAAATTCATGAAGCCATAATAGTTGCCATGAACGATATCGATATTTTGGTACGTGATATCCCACGGCGATGCACTATTGACGGTACTATCATAAAATCCGACAGCAACAGCTCTAAAGTCGATTTGATACCCATTGCCTTCGATCACAAGCGTTCTCGAAATTCCAGAAGCATTGGTCCAAATATAGGCTACCCCATTCGACGGGTTGGAAGTTGCACTTCCCGCAGCCACTCCGGAAACTCCTTGAGTAGGATTGTTTGATGATTCAAAGTCATTTACGATATTGATATAATTTACTTCTCTATTCACGATTGCCGCCATAAACTCTTGCCAGTTGGAAACATCCCGATGACTGATTTCGTCTAACGGTGTGACCGGTTCTGTCAATTGGGCAATTGCTTCTGCTTGGTCAGCTTCTGTGTCTTGCTGATTCTCATTTAGTTTCGCGTCATTAGAAGGTTGCGTGGTTCGTTTCCCTTCCTGCGGCGTGTCTGATGGTGAGACCTCTGTCTCGATCGTTTCATTATCTGCATCATCATCCAAGTCCTCTTCCCCGTCATCTTCTGCCTGTACTTCGATCGTTAGTTCCGCTTCACCTATAAAAAGTCGATAATCGCCTATTTTATTAAAGACGATAGGAATCTCGAACTCCATTAGCTCTTCATCAAAGGTGAGCGTCCATTCCTGTTCTTCTTCAGACAGCTTCTTATTCTTCACTTCTGCAGCAAATTCTTCTTCCACGATCGCTGCTTCTTTCGCTACAACTAGCGTAATCTCATTTAAAGGTTGGCTTGATACGACGAAAACGTCGATCGGTTGATCCACGACACCTTCAATCACACTAACTGGAAACTGAAAAAAAGGTTGATGGATGTCAAATTCTTTTGTTTGGATCGGTTGTGTTGCTTTATCAAGCAAGGACATATTCTGCGTTTCGTCCAACGGTTCAATCGTGTGATCGATGGCGTGGATTTCCGGCAATAGGATACTGCTCAGACTTGGAAAAAAAGTTTGCACACTTAGTAATCCAATAATGATCGCAATTATTACCTTGTGCGGGGTATTCTTCATTTCAACTTTTCCCACCTTCCTTTGCATTTTTTTTCTTATGAACAATTAGGATGATCGCAATAATTAGAAGCAAGCTGATTAGACCAGCCGTGGCGATCATCCACCAATTGAGTGACGTATCTACAGTGACATCGAGTTCATTTAAGCGGCGAGCATCTTCTGCCTCTACGCTAAATATCTGTTCCCAAGACCACTCTTCCTCTCCTGACCGCGCAGTAAGATTCAATACATACTCCCCATTACGAAAACGATCGCCATCCAAGGGAATTGGGAAATGCATATGTGAATTAGGAGCCATTTGCATAGATGATTGACTTGTTTCATATAAGATCGTCTCACCACCAACAGAACGAATTTCAGCTGTTACTTCCAATTGATTGACAAATGTTGCTGTATAATTTTGGATAACAGCACTATATACGTTTCGGTAGTTTACTTGATCGGCAAAAACATCAAGCAGTTCCAATCCCGGATCCGTTGCGGACCGATTGTTGCTTACTACCACACCAATGACATAGGAAAATGCATTCCGAATGCCTAATCCTTCTTCAGCAGATTGTGTTTGCTCCTCTTCCGAAATAACCTCTTTGATTCGAATGCCACCTGCCAAAACCCCTTTGAATTCCTCTTCTGGCATCGTAATCGGTAAAGAAATGATTCGTTTTTCTAATGGATCGAACAATACGGTTTCAGGCACCTCTACCAGTTCATCAATTGATGCAGGTAAAGTCGGATCAGGGGATTCTGCATCCCTGCCATATTCCACAACACCATTCACATTCGTAAATGCCGTATGGGCAGAAATTTCTATTTCGATCGCTTGATCAGAACCATTTTCGATCTCTAAAGCCAATTCATCACGTTCTCCTGCCCCAAGATTTAAATCGAAATACCCCAACGCCCCTCCTTCCAGCTGACTTTCCGGTAAGATAGGCGTCACATAAAAGTTTAATTCTGATTCTGTCTGAGCATAGCTCATTCTTGGTGAAAAAAAGAATGATAGTAGGATGACCGCACAGGTAACCGTTTTTATCCATTTCATTCTCATACGTTGTTCAGTCAAAAGTGGTTCTCCTTCCAAAAAAGGCAGGAATAATTTACTATTCCTGCCAGTTGTTTCTTGTTGCAAGCTATGATCCTTCTTACGGATTTACTGTTTCGCCGCCACTATCAACAGAAGCAGTTAGCGTCCATGTCATTTCAGCAGTATAGTTAGTTGCTAGCTGCGTGGTAGAGCCTGGTACAAATAGTTGAATATCATCATTTCTGATAATTTCGCCTTCTTGTTTATTAAGATTTTGTTCCGTCAATTTTTCCTGATCTCCCCAGTAAATCGATGAAGCGCCCGCGCCTTGACCGACCGAAGCACGCATGACAGGAATGTCTTGATCGTTGACATCTAGGATCAACGCATTTTGTTCTTCATTATTGATAACGGCACTTGGCTGTAAGTCTCGATCACCCTCGCCTTTGTTGAACACGATTTCAGGGTTTGCCAACTTGATTTTTGCCCCAGTCAAGACATCTCCTGATTCAGAAGTAAAATCAGTTAGACTAACATTTAATGTCCAACCAGCATGCGTTCCTCGGGTATCTTGCACTTGGGCAAACGATACGTACGGTGTCGTCCCTGATTGATCAGCCAAATTACGCTCATCAGCAACGATTGAATACCAACGATCACTGGTAGAAATAGCATTCTGACCAAAATCGAATGTTTGTGGTGCATAAGCAATGGTAAATGGGCCCGTTTGTCCTGGCGGTGTTGGTTCGATTGTTTCTACTTCTGGGTGCACGACTGGCGGTTGTACCACTGTTAGATCGCTTCCGTCTGAGGTAAACCCTACAACGTTATCGGTAATCGTTTCTAATGAAGATTGGGCAAAGGCTTGAACGCCTCCTGCTAGTAAAGTGGTGGATAATACAGCGACCGTAGCTAAACGAATCTTTTTCATTTCTAGTTCCTTCTTTCTTTTTTTATTCAGTACAAAACCAAGTTACTGAACCGTTTCTCCGTCCGGTCCAGCTGTTGCAGCCAAAGTCCAAGTAAGAGTTGCTTCATAAAGAGCAGCGTCTTTTGCTGTTGATCCAGGAACAAGTAACTCAATTCCAGCATTTTCAACAACCTCTGCACCTGCTTCTACTTGTCGATTGATTTCTTCCTGATCGCCCCAAACGACTGACGATACGCCAGCACCTTTTGTTTGAGCAGCGGTCAGAACCGAACGTTCACTATTTGTAGCATCTAAAATCAATCCATCCGCATGAATTTGTGGCTCATTTTCTTGGTTGCTTCCGTTATATTCCAATTTTGGCGAATTAAAACGAATTCTTGCTCCAGTCAGTTCATTATTCTGTGTTCCTGATTCAAAAGCACTTAAGGAAACTTTTAAATCCCAACCAGCATTTGTCCCACGCGTATCTTGGACTTGGGCAAATGAAACATAAGGAACTCTTTCTTCACTATCTTCCGCGTCTTTTAGCTTGTGTAATTCAGCCACTAGCTTATATTCTTGATCGGTATTAGAAATCACTTGCTCACCGAAATTAAGCGTAGGTGCGTAAGCAATGGTCAATGGTCCCGTTTGTCCTTCCGGGCCGACTGGATTGATCTCTACATCTGGACCATTAGGACCAGGATTTGGTGGTTGAACTACTGTCGCTTCGCTATCGTTTGGTACAAAGAGAACTTTCCCTTCTGTATCATGGTTTGTTACACTCTCAGTAGCGAAGGCTTCCGCGCTAATAGTAAATAAAGTTGCAGCTAAAACAGCTGCCGATGCAAATCGTACGAATTTCAAATTCATCCCTGCTTTCAAATTATTTGTCTTTTCTTTTTAACCATCACAAATTTTGATCGATGTTTGGTATATTGCACATACAATACAACCAGTACAAGCAGTAATCCAAGATAGATTACGCCGTAAGTTCTTGTCTCGTTGGTCTTTGGTAAAATACCACCTGGTTTTGCTACCTTGTTTGGTGGCGATATATTCTCTGTAGGGCCTGCTGGCGGTGCTGGTTCGGGTTGCCCAATAGGCTCATAAACACCGGTAAAGAGCACAGAGCTTTCTTTTTCAACCGACTGCACTTCCTGAGCATTCACCGCTGCCGTAGAAATAGTTATCCCATAAAAAAGAGTGCAAAACAGAACCATACGAACTAATTTCCATACCTTTTCTCCTTTCATTCTCCCTCCTCCTCTATACTTGCCACGTCTTATAAGTGATCTTTTCAAAACAGCGTTTGCCAAAGACCCGTTAACAAAAATGATTTTGAGATCGTTTTAGAATCATTTGAACTGTGCAACGCTTTTTCTGTCATTCGTAAAATAGCAGAGAAAGACTTATAACTTTTGACAAAGTTCACTATACTGATGATTTTCACAGATTTGAAATATTATTTTTCACCAATGGGTGAATTTTCTTATTAATATTCCTTTTTATTGACCAAAAATAAGCATTTTTATAAAAAGAAAGGGTAAAAATTTTGCGAAAGAAGCCCATCATACTAAGCTTACAAATAGTTTCAAAAAAAAGGCGTATTGGAAGGTTCATTTCGCATCGAGCATCACCCCTCACACGATCTATTTGTGAAAAAACACCTGATTTTGAGTGGTGTAATCAAAAAAATTCAGTAAGCTTATGTTTTTCCAGTTACTTGAAAGGGCTTTAATAAAGGGTATTACGTTAATTACCTGTTTTTTTATCAATTTGTGCAAAAAAAAACGCTAAGCGATTTCGCTTAGCGTCTTGATCCTAGATACTTTTGGTCTATGTTCACCATTAAATGGTTTTCTTCCCCTTCATGCGAAGCTTTCCTTCTTGGCACATCGCCAACAACGGGCAAATCTCACACTTTGGCGCCCTCGCGGTACAATGATAACGGCCAAAGAAAATCATCGTATGGTGGGTTTTGACCCATAATGGTTCGGGAATCTTTTTCATCAACGTTTGTTCAACTTCTAGTACATTGGCATCTAATTTACAAATGCGCAATCTTTTTGACACCCGTTCGACGTGGGTATCGACAGCGATTGCCGGTATCCCATAGGCATCACCAAGTACCACATTCGCAGTTTTTCTGCCGACACCTGGCAAAGAAACCAAATCTTCTCTTGTTTTCGGCACTTCACCACCAAAACGTAGCAATAGTTCCGAAGCACAAGCTTTGATATTTTTTGCCTTGTTTCGATACAGACCGATCGACTTGATTTTTGCAATCACATCTTCTAAAGGTGCTTCGCTCAAAGCTTGCGGTGTAGGATAAGCCTCAAAAAGTGCCGGGGTGACTTTATTTACCGAGACATCTGTTGCTTGCGCACTTAAAATGACTGCGATCAATAATTCAAACGCATTTTTGGATACTAATTCACCATGCGCTTCGGGAAACATCTCGTACATTGTTTCGATGGCGATCATAGTTTTTTCTTTGCTGATCATAGGACTATTTGAACTCCTTGTCTATTACTCTCCTTCTAACCAATTATGCATAGGGATTTTAGGCATTGGCCCTTCTTCCTGTGAAATACTCTCATTTTGAAGAAATTGTTTTTTTCTTCTTTTTTGTTCTTCCTCAACTTGCGCTTTCGACGTGATATTCTTACGTTCCCAAGAAAGTAAGATACGATCGATGTAATTTAAGCTATAAGCCTGATTCAAAACCGCTTCTCGCAAAGCAAACTGAATCAGTTCCGGATCGTAATGGTCCTCATCCAACCACTGCCCGATCCGCTGGTATTCGATTGCTGACAATGGCCGACCAAACTCGCCTTCAAACAAGCGATATAACCCACGGATTTTTTCTTCATTTGATTCTACTGCCTCATTTTTCGATTGCTGTGTCAAGAGAAATTCTAAACGGTCATAGATTCCTGTGAAATCATAATAATCAACCATTTTTCCGGCAGCATCTTTTTTTGATTCCATTCGCAATACATCTTTTTTAAGTAATTGATTTAACCAATGGTAAATTTCTTTTTGATCACTCCCCATCACAGAGGCAATCTCACGTAAATCGGGGAAATCATTTCCTTGCTCATGACTGCGATACAACTGCAGCCATAACAAAAATTCGTCATTTGTCAATCCAAGATGATGGTAATTTTCTAAAAGCAAATTTGATATCGTTGTTTGCCCTTTTGCTAAATAGTCCTTTAACGAAACCATACTGTATCCTCTTCTCCTTGATTCACCTGAAACTCTATGATCCTTTGGTCCAAGATCGATCCAATAAAAAGGGGACGACGCAAAGGCGGACGTCCCACGATTCATTCTTGGTTACGCTTTTTCTTTGACTGCTGCGATGATCTCAACTTCAACCAAAACATCTTTTGGCAAGCGGGCAACTTCTACAGCAGAACGTGCAGGTAACTCTTCATTGAACAATGTGCTATAGGTATTATTGAAAGGAACGAAATCATTCATATTTTTTAAAAAACATGTCGTCTTAACGATGTCATCTGGCGTAAGTTCCGCCGCTTCAAGAATCGCGTTGATATTTTTCAATACTTGCTGAGTCTGTACTTCAATCGTCGTACCGACAACTTCCCCCGAAACAGGATCTAATGGCACTTGACCAGAAGCAAACAAAAAGCCGTTTGCGATTTTTGCTTGAACATAAGGACCGATTGCTTGTGGTGCTTGATCTGTAGAAATTATCTTCATTTTGTTTCCTCCTCTTTCACTTGGCATTCGGGACATAGACCATAAACTTCTAGTCGATGGTTATTTATTTGATACCCAGTTAATTTCGAAGCCGCCATTTCGACATCTTCCAATCCTGGATAGTAAAAATCAGCGATCTTTCCACACTTTTGGCAGATAGCATGATAATGAGGCTCCGTTGTAAAATCAAAACGACTGGAGGCATCTCCATAATTCATTTCTTTTACAAAGCCAATTTCTGTGAATAAACGTAAGTTATTGTATACCGTTGCGACACTAATACCAGGAAAATGAACTTCAATCGCTCGATAAATCTCTTCAGCGGTCGGATGGGCATCGTGACTGGCTAAAAACTCTAATATCGCTACTCGCTGCGGTGTAATACGAATATTTTCATGTTTTAATCGTTTGATCGCTTCATCGTAGATCGTACTCACAGGAGTTCCTCCATTTCTCTTATCTCACCTATCATACTATGTAAAACCTAAAAATTCAAACAGCTTTCCTTATTTTTTCAAAGGCAAAACGCTTTTTTCAGCCCGCTTCCGTCCCCTTTTTTCGAGAAAGAAAAGCAGACATTTCAATGCCTGCTTTCTCTCGATTGTTAGTCTTCAAACTGATACAGTGCTGTGGACAAATAACGTTCGCCATTGTCAGGCACGATTGCTAAAACTTTTTTGCCTTTGCCTAGTTCTTTTGCTACCTGTAAAGCAGCTTGGATCGCAGCCCCTGAAGAGATTCCAACTAAAATCCCTTCTTTCATCCCAACTTGCCGTGCAGTTTTCATCGCATCGTCACTGGCAATTGCAATGACTTGATCATAAATTTCGGTATCTAATACTTTAGGGACAAATCCAGTACCGATCCCTTGAATCTTATGCGGTCCTGGCTTACCACCTTCTAAAATCGCAGATTCAGCAGGCTCAACACCAACTATTTTCAAATTAGGATAGACGCGCTTCAGTTCTTTGCCCGCTCCAGTGATCGTTCCACCAGTGCCGATTCCAGCGACAAAAGCATCTAAACCTTTTGATTCAAATGCATCCTCAATTTCTTTTCCTGTCGTTTTTTCATGAATTTCTGGGTTAGCTGGATTTTCAAATTGTAATGGCATATAGTAGCCGTCTTGCTCCGCTAATTCTTTTGCTTTGTTAATGGATCCTGTGATCCCTTCAGACCCAGGCGTCAAAATCAACTCTGCACCATAAGCTTGTACGATTTTCCGTCTTTCGATACTCATCGTTTCTGGCATAACCAACACAACCCGATAGCCTTTTGCCGTACCGATCATGGCTAAACCGATCCCCGTATTTCCTGAGGTTGGCTCGATAATCGTATCGCCGGCTTTCAATAAGCCGCTTTTTTCGGCTTTTTCAATCATGGCTAAAGCAATTCTGTCCTTTACGCTACCCCCAGGATTGAAAAACTCTAATTTCACATACACATCAGCAGAACCTTCTTCTACGATATGATTTAATTTGACGATTGGCGTATGACCAACTAATTCATTGACCGATTGATAGATTTTTGTCATTGAAAATCCCTCCCGTTCTTATTCTTCCATTCTACCTAAAATACCTCGGAGTTGCGAATAAAAAGTAAGCAATTTCAAATTTTTTTTCATATAGTTTTATACTTTGTTCTATTTCCACTGACCAGAGTTTGATTGCCACGTCAAAAAAACCTTAAGATTGGCTGCAATTGTAGCAATCCATCTTAAGGTTTTTAACTTACTTATACGATCAACTCTTGTCCGATAACGATGATCTCACTGGATAATCCATTCGATGCCATCAACGCATCAACGGTTGTGCCAAATCGGTTGGCGATATCCCAAAGCGTATCCCCAGAAGCAACTTGATAGCTCTGTGCTGAAGATGTACTACCTGAATACGTGGTCGTCGTTGTTTCGCTGGTCGTTGTGCTAGTTGTGTTTGTCCAGGCTGTATTTTGTGTCGTTCCTGTATCGAACCGTGTAAGCTGATAGGTTTCGATCAACCAGTTCAGTTTTTGTGCGTAACCTGGATCGGTAGCATAACGTCCCGTCAAGTAATTCGTTGCATCATAAAATGAGGTTGTTTGGCTTTTCCAGACACCACTGTAATGAGCAGTCCCTGTCGCGAAACTTGTACTTCGCAAGACGTTCGCATGATCCTGAAACGATTCCCAATAAGAGTTATATTGACGAAACGGTTCATTCATCTCTACCCACTGACCATTCAAATACTCTTGGGTAGGCATATACACACTTTGTCCGTTGTAACTGCCTTTGACCCCAAATAAATTGTAATAGGGGGCATTGGATAATGCGGAAGAACCATAGCCGCTTTCCAAAATCGCTTGAGCGATCATCACAGAAGCATATAGATCATTGTTGGCAGCAACATCTTGTGCTGACCAGCCAATTTGTTCGATGAACCCTGAGATGTCCTGCGTCGCATATTGATTCTCAGCAGCTTGTACCTGTTGAGGAACGAAAGTGACCGTCATTGGCGCTAACATCATTCCTGCACCCATCAAAGAGACCACCGCCTTTTTACTAGGTCTTTTCATCGTCTTCTTTGGTTGATGATGTCTTTCACTTCTTGTTTGATAACTTCCCATCTTTTTCCTCCAGTAACTGTACGTTTTTTCAAATAAATCAATACAGCTATTATACGGAAAAATGCCTAGCAGTGCAAACAATGTTCACTTTTGACCCGACAAAAGACTTTTAAAAAACTTTCTGGACATCCCTCTCAGTTTGTTAATTACTGAGAAGTTTTTAAAAAAACTATTAGAATGGGATTGTATTGCTTCTCTCTTACTATTTAAAAGAGTCTATATCTTGTGGTGAAACCATTTTTCAGAAATCTTAGCCACTACTACCTTAAATAAGTCACTCTGGCACTTTCAGAGTGAGCAGTACTCGAAAAAAACACGCTCGAAAATCGAAAAGATTCTCGAACGTGCTAGCTTTGATTGATTGTCGATCAATTAATCGATTGATTTAAAAGTATTCACAACATTTTCAACACTAAAGCCGAATTCTGCTAATACTTTGTCGCCAGGTGCTGATGCACCGAAGTGATCGATCGCGATCACTTTTCCATGACAACCGGTGTAACGTTCCCAACCAAATGGGGAAGCCGCTTCAATCGCTACCCGTTTCTTCACTGCTTTTGGCAAGACGCTTTCTTTGTATTCTGAACTTTGTGCTTCAAACAAATCAAAGCTTGGTAAGGAGACCACCGATACATCGATGCCTTCTTCTGCCAATTTAGCTTGTGCTTGAACCGCAAGATTCACTTCAGAACCTGTGGCGATCAAAATCCCCGCTGGTGTTTCACCGGCTTGTTTTGAAATCACATAGCCACCTTTTGCGACATTTTCATCCGCACCAGTTTGCGTGCCTTCGATCACTGGTAGGTTTTGTCGGCTTAAGACTAAGACCGTTGGTTTATCCGTTGTTGTCATAGCCAGTTTCCAAGCAGCACGGGTTTCATTGCCGTCTGCTGGACGAATCACTTGGACATTTGGCATGCAACGGACGCTAGCTAATTGCTCGATTGGCTCATGCGTCGGTCCATCTTCTCCCACCGCCACGGAGTCATGCGTCAAGACATAGATCACAGGTGCATGCTGGATCGCAGACAAGCGCACCGCTGGACGCAAGTAATCAACGAAGACGAAGAAGGTTCCGCCATAGATTCGTGTACCGCCATGCAATTGGATGCCGTTCATCGCTGCCGCCATCGCAAATTCTCGGACACCAAACCAAATGTTGCGGCCTTCGTATTGGCCAGGTTCAAAGTCTTTTTCTGCTGCCACCATCGTGTTGTTGGAGCCAGAAAGGTCAGCCGATCCACCCCAGAGACTAGGGACGGCTTTGGATAAGGCTTGGATCATCTCTTTGCTAGAAACCCGGCTAGCTTGTGAGCTGCCAACTTCGTAGCTTGGTAATGTTGCATCCCAATCTGCTGGCAATTCACCCGCAAAGGCTTGTTTGAATTGCGCCGCAAGTTCTGGGTAGGTTGCTTCATAGGCACGGAAGGTTTCGTTCCAAGCTGCTTCAGCTTTTTGCCCTTCATCGATCATGGTTTCTTTGAAGCGCGCGGCAACTTCTTCAGGTACGGTAAATTCTGGGTATTCCCAACCATAAATCGCTTTAGCTGCAGAAATGCCTTCGGCACCGATCGGCGCACCATGAACAGCAGAGGTGCCTTGATTTGGCGCACCGTATCCGATCACAGTCTTGATTTCGATCAAGGTTGGTTTGTCGCTTTCAGCTTTTGCTTCGTCGATCGCTTTTGAGATCGCTTCTAAATCATTGCCGTCTTCAACGAGAATGTGTTGCCAGCCATACGCCTCAAAACGCGCACCGACATTTTCTGTAAAAGCTTTTGAGGTCGGACCATCTAGGGAAATGTCGTTTGAATCGTACAAGACGATCAGTTTGTCTAATTTCATGTGACCCGCCATGGATGCAGCTTCTTGCGAAACACCTTCCATCAAATCCCCATCGCCACATAAGGCATAGGTATAGTGATCGATGACTTGATACTTGTCGCGATTGTAGGTTGCAGCCAAGTGGGCTTCGGCCATTGCCATACCGACTGCCATGGCGATCCCTTGTCCTAAAGGTCCAGTGGTTGCTTCCACGCCGTCTGTGTGATCGACTTCTGGATGTCCTGGCGTGCGGCTATCCCATTGACGGAAGTTTTTTAGATCCTCAATGGTCACATCGTAACCAGACACATGCAACAAGCTGTACAATAGCGCCGAACCGTGTCCAGCAGACAAAACAAAGCGGTCACGATCCACCCAGTTGCGAGAAGTCGTTGGATTGACTTTCAAGTGTTTGGTCCACAAGGCATAGGCCATGGGTGCTGCCCCCATCGGTAATCCTGGATGTCCTGAATTGGCTTTTTGTACGGCTTCGATACTTAATGTACGAAGGGTGTTCACTCCTAATTGATCGATTTTATCAAACAATGGTAGTTCCTCCTAATTTAGGTTTTTTTTACCTTTATTACATCTTTTATTATACGTGATCCAGATGCTTATTTCAATAGCAATGAAAAGGAATTCACAATTATCTGCCGTGGAGACCTTTTTTCTTTTGAATCTCTTTTAATTTCTCTGGTGTCACATCAGCACCTTCAGGATCAACGATCTTCATTCCTTCGATATGGTGACGCATTCCTCCACGAAAGGCGGTTAAATACTCGTCACGTAGAACTTTTTGTTCGTTCGTTTCTGCCTCAGTCAATCCCTCTGTTTTTTTCTTGTTGGCAAGTTCATTGATTCGAGCTAATTTTTCTTGAGATAGCATATTCGTTCCTCCTTTTCCCTCTTGATTTTACTACAAACTAGCGAATAAAAACAATAGTGTAAAAAGCGAACATTTGTTTGAATATTCGATATACCTATGGTACACTAATGTTATCAAATGAAAGAAGGTGTCAGTTTTGGCAAAACGAACAGAAAATCGACAAATCGAAATTCTTAAGTTCATTCATACCCGTGTCACTGAAAAAGGCTATCCGCCGACTGTTCGCGAAATTGGCGAAGCCGTTCAGTTATCTTCTACCTCAACTGTTCATGGCCATTTGTCCCGACTTGAAAAAAAGGGGTTGATCTTACGAGATCCTACAAAACCCAGAGCCATTGAATTAACTGCTTCCGGTCTTGAAAAAATCGATGTTCAGCCAGCATCCATTCCGATGCTTGGTGTCGTAACTGCGGGAGAACCGATTTTAGCAGTGGAAGATGCATCCGATTTCTTTCCGATTCCGCCAGATTTAGCAAATAGTACCGGTAGTTTGTTTATGTTGACGATCCGAGGAGAAAGTATGATCAATGCTGGCATCCTTGACGGCGATCAAGTGATCGTTCGCAAACAACAAAGTGCGCAAAATGGTGATATTGTGATCGCTATGACAGATGAAGATGAAGCTACTTGCAAACGATTCTATAAAGAAAAGAATTACATTCGTTTACAACCGGAAAATGATTACTTAGAACCAATCATTTTGCCTGACGTAACGATTTTAGGATTGGTTGTTGGGTTGTATCGACATCTGCTTTGATGCTCAACGAGCTGACTAGGAAATCTTCGTTTTTACGAAGATTTTTTTCTTTCCTCTTTACAAAGCGAACAAACATTCGTATAATAAGTATACAAACATAAGTTCGTATTATTTAAGGAGTGAATGAGATGAAAGCAGTTCGTCGATTTGGTTTTATGTTGTGGGTATTATTGATGGGAATTGTTATTGGCTATTTTGGCGTTTTAAGTGCTGTTCTGATTTTTTGCCCTCTAATGATGCTTTGGTTCATGCTTTGGGATGAAAAGAAATTCCGCCAAGCAGAGCGCAAACGTAACCGCCATTATTATCACGATCATGATTTTTATCGTTACGAACCATGATCCTTCCCCTACATACGCCATAAGGCAGAAGAAACAAAAAAGGACTCCTGCGAGTCCTTTTTTGTTTCTTCTTTTTTAGTATTCCATTAACGTCTTGATTTCAACACCTTGGATTTTGTCTCTTCCATGTAAATCCATTAGTTCGATCAAAAAGGCACAGCCCACAACGATACCGCCTAGTTTTTCTACGAGTTCAATCGTTGCTTTGATCGTTCCACCAGTTGCTAGTAGATCGTCACAAATCAAGACACGTTGTCCTGGTTTGATAGCATCGGCATGCACCGTCAAAACATCCACGCCATACTCTTTTTCATACTCTGCTTCAATGGTTTCCCGTGGCAATTTGCCTTTTTTACGTACTGGGGCAAAGCCGACACCTAACTGGTACGCAACTGGACAACCAACGATAAATCCGCGGGCTTCTGGTCCTACCACCATATCGATGCCCTTTTCTTGTGCATACTCAACGATCTGCTGTGTCGCATAACGATACGCTTCTCCATCAGCCATTAACGGCGAGATGTCCCGAAAAATAATTCCCTCTTGGGGATAATCCGGAATACTAGCAATATACTCTTTTAAATCCATTTTTTTTCCTCCTAGACTGTCAACCACTGACGTAGGGTTGATAAATCACTCATTAATAAAAATTCTTCTGTTTTGATCATTTTTTGTCGTTGCTGATACAAATGACTCTCTGTCAGCGGACGAGAAACAGGATCAGCCGTTTTATTCAAAACACCATCTTGTATTGTAACAAATTCCAGCTCAGAAAACACCTGAATCATAAAAATAAGTAATTTTTCTGGAATTTTTAGATAGTTAGCGACCATCTTTAATTTGTAGCGAATATCCAAACGAGGCTGCTGCTTGATCAATTGAAAAAGCCGACCATATTGCTCTCTGGTGCCTACCCCGTCTAAATAGGCATCTTCCGTCGAGTAAAACACAAACGCAATTCTTGAAGCATGAAGCGCTTGAACGACCTCTTTGATCACAGCAGAATCAGCAGGACAATCTAAAAACGCGATCTCTTGGAACGGACCAGCACAAAATGTATCTTTCACAGCAGCCACCGAGTCGAATAAGATCGTTTGTCCACAAAATCCTTGCAGCTCTCGAGGCAGTTTCTTATTGAAAACGACCCCTAATGTTTCATTTCCCAGAGAGACACCTTGCCGACTCCTTTTCGAACGATAATCAAACAACTGCAGCCCTTCCACTGCAAAGTCATCCAACATCAGCTGCGGTTTTTTGTTGCCATTCCATTCATTGATTGAAAGCTGACCGACGATCGATAGTCGATCATTTTCAAACTCTACTGAGTCTTTTCCAAAACCAAAGCCAATCACATCTAGCTGTAGATTGGACTCATCTGTCATCACTAACTTCAAGTGCTGGTTTTCGGTACCAATCTGGCGGGCATTTTGAGTCGATAAATTGGAAAACAGAAATTTCGGTAACGGATTGTCCGTTCCGAAAGGCGCTAAAACGTTTAAAGACTCAATAAAGTTGATCGATACTTCCGCCAATGGCAGTTCCTCATCGATCGCTAAGGGGATTCCCTGACTAAGATCAATTCCATTTTCTTCCACATAGCGATTCATCTGAGCTTGTAGCATGTCCAAATGATCAATCGGGATACTTAAGCCGACCGCCGCATGATGACCACCAAAACTGGTAAACATGTCTTTCATCGTAGCCAACATTTCAAATAGATTCAACGCAGCGACACTTCTACCTGACCCTTTTGCTAACCCATTTTCTTTTTTGGTCAAAACGATCACGGGCTGTCCGGTACTTTGCATGATACGTCCAGCTACGATTCCTAAAACCCCTTCGTGCCAGTTATCACCTACGACCAGATGAACATGATTGGCAGGGTCGATTTTTTCTTGCGCTTCTTTCATGATTTCTTCAACGAAAGTTTTTCGCTGCTGATTGATCGTATCTAATGTCTTGGCTAAGGTTACTGCTTCTTCTTCATCAAATGTGGTTAACAAACGAACAGCAGGATTAGGATCTTCCAACCGACCAATTGCATTGAGGCGGGGGCCAACAGCAAAACCAATATCGGTTTCGTTGACTGTTCGTTTTTTCAACCCACTGACCGTCAACAACTCATTCAAACCAAGCCGATCAGTTTGTTGGATCATTTTCAGGCCATTGCTGACTAGTAGTCGATTCTCATCTGTCAAAGAAACCATATCAGCAATCGTCCCAATTGCAACAAGGTCCAGCAGTTCGACGGGCACTTCTTCTAATAGGGCACAAGCCACTTTAAATGCGACACCGACTCCCGCTAAATCACCAAACGGATAGTTTCCTTCAGGGTGACGGGGATGAACGATGGCAAAGGCTTCTGGGAGTTCTGCGGGAAGTTCATGGTGATCCGTCACGATCACATCGACCCCTTGCCCTTGAGCATAAGCAATTGCCTCATGTCCAGATACCCCATTATCAACGGTGATGATCAATTGCGTCCCTGCCGCAATTTTATCTTTATAGACAGTTATGTTGGGACCATACCCATCTGAAAAGCGATTGGGCAGATAATATTCAGCTTCAGCCCCTAGCAACTCCAGTGTTTCTTTTAATACGGTGGTGCTCGTAATCCCATCTGCGTCATAGTCGCCATAAATCAAGATCCGCTCACCATTTAAAATGGCTTCATGGATCCGTTCCACGGCCTTATCCATATCATGAAAGAGAAACGGATCATGAAGGTATTGCAGATCCGTTGATAAAAAAGCGTCTAGCGCTTCTGCTGTTCGAATATTTCTTTGCCATAGCAACGCGCCGATGCGCTCAGGAATCTTTCTTGCTTGGATCAATTCTTTAAATACAGGGGTAGCTTCGCTATCTTGCGGTCGCACCCAATGAAAATTTGCACGTTTCACCAAATCACTCCTAACTAGGTTATTATAGCAAAGTTTATGTAAAAAGGAAAAACAACGAAAGAAACAATTTATTTTTTCATGTCACAAAAAAGAGCTTGCAGCGAACGATGCGCCGGCAAACTCTTTTCTTAATTGCTCTCATGTATTCTAGGCTTGCGATTCAAAAGACTTCATTTCTTCATCAATCGTTGGCGGCGTTGAGGCGCCTGCAGCACGTGACGAAAGTTCCGCTTCTTGATCGTCGAGTTGTTGCTGCCTAGCTGCTAACTCCGCCTGCTTGTTGATATATTCTCTTTCCAAGGCTTCTCGTTCATCTTGCAGAACTTTCTCGTTATTCGTGCGATAATCCGAGAGCTCTTTTCTCAATTGTTTTAGTTCTTTTTTTTGACGGAACATTGCACTTGTGGAAACCAGCAACAAAATCAATGCGCCTAACAAAGCAGAACCAATAATGACTAAGATCAGTGGCGATTGAATCGTTGTGAAGCCAAAATTGATCGGAACAGTCATATTGTTTGCAACCGCAAATAAAACGATCACTAAAATCAGTAAAATACCAACGATAACACGCCATTGATTTTTCATGGGTTTCAACTCCTATTTTTTGTTGAACATCGTTCCTGCCATATAATCCCCGATTGCAGGAAACAGTGTATACAGTTTTGCTGCCGCCCCTAAAATATGTGGGCGATTGATTTCTCGTTTTGGATGAATCATGGCTTTGACGATCGTTTGTGCCAATTTGTTTGGTTCAAGGACAAGGCTGCCCACCGATGATAAGTAACTACCGCTAGGATCTGCTTGGTCAAAGAATGCCGTTTCGATCGGCCCTGGGTTGACCGTTGTTACGTTAATCCCCAGTGGTTTTAGTTCTAAACGTAAGG
This sequence comes from Enterococcus sp. AZ179, assembly GCF_050498885.1. Lineage (NCBI taxonomy): Bacteria > Bacillati > Bacillota > Bacilli > Lactobacillales > Enterococcaceae > Enterococcus > Enterococcus sp. AZ179. The sequence goes on from NZ_JBMHEO010000001.1 coordinate 3,487,247, forward strand.
CGTTAGAAAAACCAAGTACAGCAAATTTCGTTGCAGAGTAAACTGCGGTCTTCGGCGTAGCTATCTTACCCGCAATTGAAGCAACGTTTATGATATGACCATGCTTTTGTTCAGCCATTTGAATCGCAACTTGCTGAGTCAAAACCATCATCCCAAGTACATTGACTTCAAACATATTACGGATGACCGCAGGATCCATCTCTGTAAACTCTTGAAAGATCCCGTAGCCAGCATTATTGACAAAGACATCGATCTTTCCGACTTTCTCACTGATTTTTTCTAATAAGCGCTCCACGCTTTCAGGATTTGCTACGTCCAATTGAAACGCATACGCTTCTTTGCCGCTTAATTCCATACATTGTTCTTTGACTTTTCCGATCAAATTCGTCCTCCGGGCACAAGTCACGACGATCGCACCACGTTTTGCGGCTTCATAACAGATTTGTTCTCCAAGTCCGGCAGAACCACCTGTTACAACGACAACTTTATTCTCCAAGTTCATCTGATTCTTCCTCTCCGGCAAAAGGGATCTCGACAATATCAAAATCTTTGACGATCAACGTATTCGGAAATACTTCTTTTGCTTCATTTACTAAATTTGTAATATCTTTGCCAACATAGCGCGCGCTGATATGGGTCAATAGCAAACGCTTGGCGTGAGCTTCTTGGGCAACTTCAGCAGCTTGTCGCGTCGTCGAATGAAAATAAGCGCGAGCCAACTTGGCTTCTTCTTTGTTGAAGGTACTTTCATGTACCAAAACATCCGCATCTTTCGCTAAAAGCACGGCGTTTTGACATTTACGGGTGTCACCTAATATTGTCACGATCCGTCCTTTTTTGGCTTGACCTAAAAAATCAGCTCCATTGATTTGACGACCATCATCGAGGGTAACTACTTCACCTTTTTTCAAACGTCCGAAGACAGGACCAGGTTTCAGCCCAAGTTCAAGCAATGCTTGCACTTGCAACTCCCCTTGATGGCTTGCTTCGACAATACGATAGCCAAAACTATCAATCCCGTGATCAAGGCGCAGACAAGATACTTCAAATTGCTGATCTTTAAAAAGAACCCCTTCTTCTTCAATCTCAAAAAAATGCAATGGATAGCTGACTTTCGTCTGAGAAATCCGCAAAACGGTTTGAATGTATGCTTTGATCCCCTTGGGTCCATAAATCTCTAGAGGTGTGTCTCCGCCTTGAAAGGAGCGGCTGCTGATCAATCCTGGCAATCCATAAATATGATCACCATGAAGATGGGTAATAAAGATTTTTTCAATCTTTCTCGGTCTAATCGTAGAATGCAAGATCTGCATTTGTGTCCCTTCGCCACAATCAAAAAGCCAAACGGCATTGCGTTCATCTAATAATCGTAACGCAGTGCTGGTCACGTTTCGATGTTTCGCAGGCACTCCAGCACCTGTTCCTAAAAATTCTAATTCCATAAGCTTCTTTCCTTTCATCTCTTTCCAATTTTAGCGGAAAAGAAATCAAGTTGCAATTGAAGCTTGCGGTTTTTATTTCTCGGATTAGCTATCGGATTCATCGTTATGGGAATTTTTCCAATCCTCTTGAACACGTGCCTTGGTGGATTCTTCGACTTTTTTGGCCGTCTCGATCTCTGCCTCAACATCATCGTAGTCAAAACGAGTGATGTCACCGCCTAATTCATTCATGATCAGTTGGTTCAAAGGACGATTGTCCTCTTCATCGGCAATCAATAATAACCCCGTATCGCCTACACCAATTTGGTTTCCGACGTGTTCGAAGAGCATTTGCGCATTTTGGATCTCTTTTGCGTCACGAGTAGCACCGATCATACTACCGCCAAACCAGCCCAGCATGATTCCCAAAGGCCCACCTAACACACCAACGAGCATCCCAATCAAACCACCAGTTGATGTCTTATTGTTTCCAGTAAAATCAAGAAAATCCTCGACTTTAAATTGATGCACGCCTTCATTGGTGTGGGTAAGAACCGCCATTTGCTCTCCTTTGATCTTTCGTTCCATATGCATCCGTTTCACTTCAGAAAAGGCTTGATACGCTTTGGCACTAGCATCAAAGTTCATTACAATGACTCGTTTTGACATAAAAATCGCTCCCTTTGGTTTATTTGTTCTTTTCTTTATTTTAACAGTAAATCATTTAAATGAAAAAAGAAACCAAAAAGACTGCTGATCATTGATTTCTTAGAGAAAATCAATGATCGGCAGTCAAAACCAATTCAACTATGAAGGATTTTTTAAAAAAAATGATGTTCTTTTAAACGCTTATTCGACAAACTCAAATTCAAAATTACCGATACGCACAATATCACCGTCTTTGGCACCTCTCGCACGCAATGCTTCATCGACACCCAATCCACGTAATTGACGAGCAAAACGCATCACAGTCTCATCGTGATCAAAGTTCGTCATTTGGAATAGTTTTTCGATTTTCTCACCGCTCAAGATCCAAGTTGCATCAGGATCGCGATCGATTGCAAACTCCGGTTCATCCGATTGGAAGCCGTAATGAACCACATCTTCTTCGATTTCTTCATCGTACAAGAGGAACTCAGGAGTGACTTCCAATAGATCCGCTGTCGCATTCAGCAAGGCATCGATTCCCTTACGAGTGACACCAGAGATTGGGAAAATCATTGGTTCATCCGCGAACTCATCCGTTTTTTCTTTTGCCAGCTGCTCTTTGAAAAGGGCTAGGTTTTCTTCAGCATCCGGCATATCCATCTTATTGGCAACGATGATCTGTGGGCGCTCTAGTAAGCGCAAGTTATGGGTCGACAATTCATTGTTGATGGATAAATAGTCTTCATATGGATCGCGCCCTTCCATGCCGCTCATATCGATCACATGTAAAATGACCCGCGTCCGTTCGATATGACGTAAAAACTGAGTCCCTAAACCAACACCTTGCGAAGCACCTTCGATCAAGCCAGGCAGATCGGCTACTGCAAAACTACGACCATCAGTGGTCGTTACCATGCCTAAATTTGGCACCAGTGTTGTAAAATGATACGCGCCGATTTTTGGCCGAGCAGAGGAAATCACAGAGAGTAATGTGGACTTCCCAACCGAAGGGAAACCAACTAAACCAACATCTGCTAAGACTTTTAATTCGAGCTCGATTTTTCTTTCTTGACCGGGTTCACCGTTCTCAGCTAATTCTGGGGCTGGATTTTTTGGAGAAGCAAACCGAATGTTCCCACGGCCGCCCCGCCCGCCTTTTGCGATTACTAATGTTTGACCTTGCTCAATCAAATCACCTAATAAGGCACCTGTTTCAGCATCACGAACGGTGGTGCCTTGAGGTACTTTGATGTAAGTATCATCTGAGCCACGGCCGTGCATTCCTTTACTCATGCCATTTTCCCCGGGTTGCGCTTTAAAATGACGATTAAAGCGGAAATCCATTAATGTACGCAAACCTTCGTCTACGACTAAAATGACATCACCGCCACGTCCCCCGTCCCCACCTGCGGGTCCGCCGTCTGGGACATATTTCTCTCGGCGAAAAGCAACCATTCCGTCGCCGCCTTTTCCTGCTTTGACATCGATTGTCACTTGATCTAAAAACATGGACATTATTTGTCCTCCATTCTTTTTTTACTACCTTCTATACTTTTTGATTATCAGTTATCTCACTTTAAGTGGTTACTATTTCTCTAATAAGAAAGTCTATTTTATTGTAACGACCGAAACGCCTTTTGTCTATCTTTTCTCATGGGTTTCCGTAAGAAATCGCGAATTCTTAAGGGTTATTCTTTGACAGTCACAGGAAATCGTAGCAAACTTTTAAGTGTACCAGTACACAATCAAAGGAGGAAACAAGAAATGACAGTAAAAGTTGGAATCAATGGTTTTGGACGAATTGGACGTTTAGCTTTTCGTAGGATCAGAGAAGTTTCTGCCGATATTGAAGTTGTGGCAATCAATGATTTAACAAGCCCCGTAATGTTAGCACATCTATTGCAATTTGACTCGACCCACGGCACGTACCCTGGAACTGTTACTGCAACGGATAATGCTATCGTTGTCGATGGCAAAGAGACCAGAGTGTACGCTGAACCAGACGCAAGCAAAATCCCCTGGGCAAAAGAAAATGGCGTCGATATCGTATTAGAATGTACGGGTTTTTACACTTCCGCAGAAAAAGCCCAGGCCCATCTTGATGCAGGTGTCAAACGAGTCGTTATCTCCGCACCAGCTGGTAATATGAAAACGATCGTTTACAATGTCAACTCAGACACGTTAACACCGGATGATACTATCATATCCGCAGGTTCTTGTACGACCAACTGCTTAGCTCCAATGGCCTACTTTTTAAATGAGGAATTCGGGATCGAAGTTGGTACGATGACGACGGTTCATGCGTATACTTCTACTCAAATGCTATTGGATGGTCCTGTAAAAGGCGGAAACTTAAGAGCCGCTCGTTCCGCTGCTGATAACACGATCCCTCACTCAACGGGTGCCGCCAAAGCAATCGGTCTAGTTATTCCAGAATTAAATGGCAAATTACAAGGCCACGCCCAACGGGTTCCGGTCGTCGATGGTTCTTTAACAGAGTTAGTCTCAATTTTGAAAACCAAAGTAACCGCCGATGAAGTCAATGAAGCGATCAGAAAACACACCGTCGATAATCCGTCATTCGGTTACGATGACCGTGAAATCGTCTCTGGAGATGTGATTGGTACCACTCAAGGGTCTATCTTTGATCCGACACAAACAGAAGTAACCACTACTGGCGATTTCCAACTGGTGAAAACCGTCGCTTGGTATGATAATGAATACGGCTTTACTTGCCAAATGATTCGCTTGCTAGAAGAATTTGCTCGTTTATAAGCTAAAGGTCAAGCAAAAAGTGCCGGTTCTTTTTTAGAACCGGCACTTTTTTATTCACTTGCTGGATGATCGTATTTGTCCAAAAAAGCTGCAATGTTTTCTTTATAAAGGTCTGGATCTGTTTTGTAGCTTTTCGCATGCTCGGCACCTGAAACAACCCACTTTTCTTTTGGTGCATCGGTCGCGTTATACAAAATATCCAGCATCGAATAAGGAACAAACGTATCCGCATCGCCATGGATAAAAAAGATCGGACGCGTATTCTTTTGCAGTTGTTTGACTGCATCTGCTTCACCGAAGAAATACCCCGCTCGGATTTTTGTGACAAGACTAGTGACATTCATCAATGGAAAGGCCGGTAGACCAAACAATTGATCGAGTTGATAACCCAATTCTTCATTGACGTTGGTATACCCACAATCTTCAATGATAGAAGTGACATTTTTCGGCAAGTCTTCCCCACTGGTCATCATTACCGTGGCAGCCCCCATACTGATGCCATACAAAGTGATCGTTTCTTCAGGACCATTTTTTGCGAGTACTTCATCGATCCATTGCAGATAATCCTTACGTTCGTGCCACCCAAAACCAATATAATCTCCTTCGCTTTGACCATGCCCTCGAGCGTCTGGAACCAAGACATTATAGCCTAAATCATGATACATCTTAGCGTAGTCCGCCATCGTTTCTGCGTTCCCCATATAGCCATGCGCGATGATCGCCGTTTTCCCACGATTCTTCTCCTCCGCCGGTAGATAAATGGCGGATAATTTTAAATCATCTTCAGAAGTTAGCTGCCACATCTCACGATTTGCTGGATCTGTAAACCAATTTTGCGATTCATTTCCCGTCTGATTTTCATCCGTACCAGGGGTATCTCCTTCCAAAAAATCTTTTTCTGAAGGAACCACCGCATAATCATAAAAATAGTTTCCTGCATACCCTAACCCCGCAATTGCTAATACAGCCACTCCGATGGCAATCTTCCAGCGCAATTTCACACTTGTCACGTCCTCTTGTTATATAGTTTACATAATATTATTATGGTTTCATCATTCCTCAAGGAAAGAACCCACTACATAAATTACCGTTTTTTGCTCATGTTTGTCAATCGCAAGCGCCCAAAAAGAAAACCATTGCCAACAATCTTTGTTGGCAATGGTTGATTTTCGTGGTAATTAGTTATTTTCGACCAATTTAAAACTTGACCAAGGTTTCAAAAATTCTAATAAGAATAGTTCCTCATCAGCGATCTTACCAACGACATTGACTCGACCATCATTTTTCATTGCTTTCAAGGCGATTTGCGTCTCCCCTTTGTATTGTCCATAGCCAGCATTATCGATCAAGACATCCCCTCTTACCATATCACGGGTATCATGAGGTGGAAATTCCTTGTCTTTATAATAGATCCGCGTCATCGTTGAACGCAAGATGTATTCCGAACGATCTCCTCGATAGCTGTGCAGATTATCGAAGAGACAAATTCGTTCATCTTCAGTGATTCCGTCAACGACATCGACTCTTAATGTCGGATAATCCGCGTGAAACGCTTCAGCCATTGCTGCCAATTCTGCTTCTGAAGCATAGGCATTTCCAACAGAGATATCATCGATCAAACCCGTCAACACTAAATGTTTGACTTGCGTAGCTAGTGGCAGATCACGATGATCTTCCAAAGAGCATAAACCATCTTGTGTTGGCCATGGACCGAAATCAGCTTCGTGAGAATTCACGAAAGCCATCGTATTTAAATTGTATTTGCGGAATTTTTCCGAACAAAAAACGAAATGGTCGTAGCCTAACCCGGAATAGCGATGAGGATAGAAGTTATGCGAGCCTAGTAAATTTTCAGTATTAGGTGAATAACTCATGATGTTATCCACGTAGCTCGTACCACTGCTCATATTGATTTCGATTTTGATCCCGTAAGGATTACGCGTCATTTTGGCTTCTTCTGAACCAGTAAAACCAATATCTAACCGAACACCGTAAGCCCCCATCTCATCAAAGAAGGATAAATCATCATAAGAAATACCTAGCTGTTCGAATAAACCAGGATTGATATCTACCATGACTTCCATTTCTAACTGATTGGCATAATCCACGACTTGTTTAAAGTCTGCCAAGACTTTTTCTTTGTCATCGTTGATTTGCAGCAAACTGGTAAATACCCGTTTAAAGCCGTATTTGTGTGCCAAGTCTAAATACGCTTTGTCCTTTTCAAACGTTGAGCGCTCTGGATAAATCGATATCCCTAATTTTCCCATCAAAAAAACCTCCTGTAAATTCTATCCGTTTATTATAATGAATCCTCTTTCATTATAGCAAACATCTAAAAAGTGGTCTACACCTTTCCACCTGTTTCTTTCTCATTCCACAAAATCTGCGCTTTCTTCTATGTCTCTTTTTTGTTATGATTATCATTAAGAAAACTGGAAGGAATGAAAGAATGAAAAAAATCCTATTCACACTGACAGCAGCTGCTAGCCTTTTATTATTAGCTGCTTGTACAGGTTCAAGTACCACCGATCCCTCATCAAGCAATTCGGCAGAAAGCACGTCAAACTCAGAATCCGTTGACTTGAATGCCCTGGAATTGCCGCAATTATCAACGGATGTGCAAGAGAATGAAGCCTTAGTTGAAATGGTGACGGAAGAAGGCTCGATCAAAATCAAACTTTTCCCAGAGATCGCGCCCAAAGCAGTCGAAAACTTTTTGACCCATGCCAAAGATGGTTATTATGACGGCTTGACTTTCCATCGTGTCGTAGAAGAGTTTATGATCCAAGGGGGCGACCCTAATGGTGATGGGACTGGCGGAGAAAGCATTTGGGGTGAAGGATTCGGCGAAGAATACTCGAACCAGCTTTATCACTTGCGAGGCGCATTGGCAATGGCAAAATCAAGTGCGCCAAACAGCCAAGGCAGTCAATTCTACATCGTTCAAAATGATCAAGATGTATCCGACGGTCTAGCGATCCAACACTATCCTGAAAAAATCATCGAAGCCTACAAAAATGGTGGAACACCACGATTGGACGGTAGCTATACCGTATTTGGTCAAGTGATCGAAGGCATGGATGTCGTAGATAAAATTGCGCAAGCAGAAACCCAAGACTCTGGCAATGGTGAGAATTCTCAACCGGTTGAGCCAGTGAAGATCGAAACGATCAAGGTCTTACAAGAAGCCAAAGAATAAATAAAAAAAACCGCTGAAGTCTCCGATACTCGGGAATTTCAGCGGTTTTCTTTTACTTTTGGTCGCCTACGATAAAGGTAAATTCGCACTCAGCAGCTTTTTTGCCATCCACTGTCGCTACCGCATCAGCAGTTCCAACGGAGCCTTTGATTTTGGTGATCTCAAAAACAAGTTTCATAGTATCTCCCGGAACAACTTTTTGACGGAATTTGGCTTTGTTGATGCCGCCGATATACGCCGTTCTACCTTGGAATTCCTCGGATTTCAAGATCAGGATCGATCCTGCTTGTGCCAATGTTTCTAAAATCAAGGCACCCGGCATTACTGGATTTCCCGGAAAATGACCTTGGAAAAAGTCTTCGTTGATGGTAACATTTTTCGTTGCGATAATCTTTTTGCCAGACTCGATTTCATCGACATAATCAATATATATAATTGGGTAGCGATTTGGAATCAAATCCATGACTTCTGTTTCAGTCAATAGTTTTTTCATGGTTTCCCTTCCTTGCTTAAGAATTTATTATAGTTTGATTATCAAAGTATCATAGTTCAACGGAATTCGCAACTAAATATTTATTAAGAAAAAAATAGTTTGACAATCAAACAATTATGCTTAATAATTAGAAATCAAGATAGTTTGATTTACTATTTGTCATTATACGTATTTTATTATTGTTGAATTTATTAAGGAGTGGAATTATGAGTTTTTTAACCGGTAAAAAAGTTGTCGTCATGGGCGTTGCCAACAAACGCAGTATCGCTTGGGGCTGTGCACAAGCATTAAAAGCACAAGGAGCCGAAGTGATCTACACGTATCAAAACGACCGCATGAAGAAGCCATTAGAGCGCTTATTGGAATCTGATGAATTTGTAGTGGAATGTGACGTCGCTAATGACGAAAGCATTGCTGCCGCTTTTGATACAATCAAAGAATATGCTGGAGAGATCCATGGTGTCGTCCATGCCGTCGCTTATGCTAATAAAGAAGATCTCTCTGGCGATATTTTGAATATTTCTCGTGACGGTTATGCTTTGGCGCAAGACATCAGCAGTTATTCATTGATTGCCGTCACTAAATATGCCAAACCAATCTTAGCTGAAAATGCTGGAATCGTTACCCTTTCCTACTTAGGTGCCGAACGGGCAGTACCAAACTACAACATGATGGGTATTGCGAAAGCTGCTTTGGAATCAAGTGTTCGCTATTTAGCTGCCGAACTTTCACCGCAAAAGATCCGTGTCAATGCGATTTCAGCTGGCGCCATCAAGACGCTGGCAGTAACTGGTGTAAAAGACTATCAAAAACTGATCCAATTGTCAGAGGATCGAACACCAGATCATATTGGAGTGACGATTGAAGAAGTCGGCAATGCTTGTGCCTTCTTGATCAGTCCTTTATCAAGCGGGATTATCGGCGAAGTGATTTTTGTTGATAAAGGCGTTCATTTATCTTAATCAATGATTGTCATAGAAAGTCTGCTGTTTGCCTACCCGTTGGCTGAGCAGGCTTTTTCTGAAAAAAACAGGTATTTCAGAAAACCTCCTTTGCATTTCTATTTTATCTTCGTTAAAATAGATGCAGTAAGACTTGGAGGGATTTTATGAAACAACTGCTACTCGCAGCTAGCACGACCGATTCAAGTGGTTCCAGCATTACCGAACCAGCAGCTGCTCAGCTCAATGCGTTGCAAAAATGGTGGGCGTCCATCGACTGGGAATCGATCATTGGTCTACTGATTCAAAAAGCATTGATGTTGCTTTTTTTATGTATCCTATTCGGTATTTTATTGAAAATAAGCAATATGATCATCGATCGGATCTATCGTTCCTATGAAAAAAAAGCCAGTTTCAATGTGAGTCGAATCAACACGATCCATACCTTGATCCGCAATACGGTTCATTACACATTAGGCTTCTTTTTTGTCTATGCACTCCTTTCAACCATCGGCGTACCTGTAGGCTCTCTATTAGCAGGTGCTGGAGTCGTCGGTGTCGCACTTGGTTTAGGCGCCCAAGGTTTTATGAACGACTTGATTACTGGTTTCTTTATTATTACCGAGCAACAAATCAATGTTGGTGATTACGTCCGCTTGACCAATCTGACGCTTGAAGGTACGGTGACGGCAGTCGGTATTCGGACTGTTCAATTAAAATCCGTCGATGGAACCGTTCATTATATCCCAAATCGTAACATCACGACCATCAGTAATACATCAAGAGCCAATATGCAAGTCGTGGTCGACGTACGTATCTTACCATCTGAAGGCTTAGATGAAATACGTGCCATCATTGAAGAAGTCAATGAACAGATTGCTCAGCAGCATGAAGAAGAGATTCAAACGGCCCCTACGGTCTTCGGTTTAGTGGATCTAGGGAACAACAACTTTGCAATTCGTACGACCATGTATGTGACCAACGGTACGCAATGGAAAATCAAAGAGGAATTTTTGGCCGCATCGATCGATGCTTTAACTGCCAAAGGCTATACGATCCCCAATGCGCCGATCGTCGGTATTTAAAAAAGGTTATCCCGAAGCTGGGATAACCTTTTTTCTATACCACATGCAGTTCATCTGTCACCTTTGGGGCATCTTCTTTAGAAATCAGCAAATAGCGTCTTTCAATTTCGTGCGCCAAATGATTGACGGATTTTAAAATCTCTTTGCGGGTGATAATCCCAACAAAGACATTGTCATCATCAACGATCGGCAAGAATGCTTGATCTACTAACAAATGCAGCATACTTTCCAACTCATCGTTTTCTTTGATGCAATTCACATTGACTTCCATGACATCTGCCACAGTCAGCCCTTCAATATTTTCCATACTGAAGCCAGTGAGATCCATCATGCGTTCTACGATGTTTGAGAGGCTGATTAAGCCGACTAAATGGTCCTCACTATCTAGTACTGGGATCTTTGAATAGCCCACTTTTGATAAAACAAGCAATGCGTGACTCAAAGGGTGGTTATAAAATACCGATGCCACATTCTCTGCCGGCACCAAGAAATTTTCTTGATTCTCGAGTAATATTTTTTCTACGGTCTGTCCTATCAATCTAATTGCCTCCATTTCACAGCTACTCTTCTATTTTACTTGAAAATGAGAATAGAAAGTATAAACCTGCAAAATTATAATGAAATTTTTACTTTTTGATTCCGCTTACTTAGCGTGTGAAAACAAAAGCTAGCTCAGGGACTTTATGAAAGGAACGATCATAGTATTGGATTGCCCATTGTTCTGGCGTACTTTCGATAATCGCAAAGCTTTTGATTTGAATTTGCCCTCGCGGTTGGGAAATACTGCCGGGATTCAAGAAAAGCCGATTCCCAACTTTCTCACAAGCAATTTGATGCGTGTGACCAAACAGTGCGATCGAGGCATCGGCTTGTTGCGCTTGCAGCCCTAATTTCGTTACACCAAAACGGACATCTGCTAAGTGGCCATGAGTCATATAGATGGTGTCCAGCGGCGTTTTGATGATACGCTCATTGGGAAAACCACCGCCATAATCGCAATTGCCGCAAACGACTTGAAAAGTATCCCACAAAGGGTCTGTGTCAGGTAGTTCGGAGTCCCCACAGTGCAGGAATAAATCGACTTGATTTTCGAATTCATTTTTAAGATCAACAAGAATCTCACGATCTGAATGATTGTCACTGACAACTAAGTATTTCATACATTTTCTCCTTCTAACCACTCCCGCCACTGTTCCTGCAGTTTTTTGATTGCTAGACCACGGTGGCTCACTCGGTTTTTTTCTTCTTGACTCATTTGGGCTGCGCTTTGCTCTGAACCATCAGGAATAAACAATGGATCGTAGCCGAACCCATTTTCTCCACGAGGGATGCGGCCGATTCTCCCCGGCCATTGAGCTTCAACCACCAAACTCTCTTTTCCTGGCGCTGCGAAAACTAACGTACAGTGAAATTGGGCACTGCGTTTGTCATCTTCGACATCCGTCAATTCATAGAGCAATTTTGCATTATTGGCAGCGTCACTTTTTTGCTCACCAGCAAATCGAGCAGAGTACACCCCTGGTCGTCCCCCTAATGCATCGACTTTCAGTCCTGAGTCATCAGCTAACACCGGTCTTCCCAAAATTCTGGCGATGGTTTCGGCTTTAAGGCGGGCATTTTCTTCAAAGGTGGTGCCGGTTTCTTCAACATCTGGCAAGGAAGGATAGTCTTTTAAGGTACGGACATCGTAACCTGCCGCGCCAAATACGGCTTTAAATTCCTTGGCTTTTCCTGGATTGCCTGTAGCAAGGACGATCGTTTTTTCGGGAATCTCATAAGGGGGTTCATCTGGTAAAAACAGTGCCTCTTTTTGATAGGCGATCAATTCTTCGATAGCCGTTTTTCCGTAGATCAGCATCTCATTCAACTGCTGACCATCAAAGGTCGCTTCTTCCCCAGTTCCTTGCAATTCGACAAATCGACTAGATTCCGTCATCACCAAATTCATGTCAACAGCAGCTGAAGAATCTTCTTGATAATCGAGATCAGTCACACAGGTACCATCTGGTAAGATCCCGACACTAATTGCTGCCAAATGCTCCTTGATTGGATCTTCCGTCAATGCTTTGTCACGCAACAAGGTATCGATAGCTAAACGCAACGCGACAAAAGCGCCGGTAATACTGGCTGTTCTGGTACCGCCATCCGCTTGGACGACATCACAATCGACGACGATACTACGTTCCCCTAATTTTTCTAAATCGACTACGGCTCGTAAGGAACGAGCGATCAGCCGTTGGATCTCCATCGTACGACCAGAAAGCTTGCCTTTGGCACTTTCTCGACGATTACGAGTGTTGGTCGCTCGTGGGAGCATACTGTATTCGGCTGTGACCCAGCCTTTTCCCGTATCTCGTAAAAACGGAGGGACCCGATCTTCAATCGTTGCCGAACAAATCACGGTTGTGTCACCAAAAGAGATCACAACCGATCCTTCGGGGTGTTTGTAGACGTTGGTTTGAATGTTGACTGGTCTTAACATTGTTTCTTTTCTGCCATCATGTCGCATTTAAAAGCCTCCTAAATCAGTGTGAATCGATGAGATCGTGTCTAAATCAAGCCAATCATTGGCAATCTCATCAAATATTTTCGGTGAACCAGTAGTAAAAAATGCATGTTGCGGATGCGGATCGTCCTGACTCGTTGCTGCAATGGAAAAATAGTCCAACAAGGTACTGACTTCCCCCACCGTTTCTGCCCCTGAATCAATCAGTTGGATATGGGCGCCTAATTCATTTTGGATCAAAGGGCGCAATAAAGGATAATGAGTACAGCCCAGAATCACTGTATCTAACCGCTTGTTTTTCAATGGACGCAACGTTTCTGCCACGATTTTCTTGGCGACCGAGCTATGGTATTGTTTGCTTTCTACGATCGGCACAAACTTTGGGCAAGCCAAACTGACGACTGACGCATGGGGCGCTTTGCCATGAAGAGCGCGCTTGTAAGAGTCGCTTTTGATCGTTCCATTTGTTCCGATGACACCGATTCGCTGGTTTTTGCTTGCTTTGACTGCTGCTCGACTACCGGGCAGGATCACGCCAATCACCGGGATCGCTAGTTTTTCTTTGATTTCTTCAAGGGCGACCGCTGTCGCTGTATTACAAGCGATCACCAACATTTTAATGTTTTTTTCTAATAAAAAACGGGTCATTTGCCACGTATACGCGATAACTTGCTCAGCAGGTCTCGGACCATACGGGCATCTGGCTGTATCTCCCAGATAAAGAATCGATTCGTTGGGTAATTGCTTGATTGCTTCTTTGACGACCGTCAACCCACCAACACCAGAATCGATAAAACCAATTGGTCTGTTGTTTGTCATAGTTTCCATCCTTTACATGAAAAAAAGAGTTTGGTGCGTTTTTCTCTCTTATTCATTTTGGACTTTTTTTGTCTATTTTTCAAGTATTCCTTTCGTTTGCTAAAAAAGCTTTCCCAAAAAACACGAAACGGTCAAAAAGAAAAAAAGCCCCAACGATTGGCTCACAACCCACAAGTTGCACTTGCATGGGTAAAAGACCGATCGTGGGGATGATTTTGTCGATTATTCTTTTTAGTAATCGTACTGACGTTTTTCCAAAAAGCCAGAAAGCAATGATAATGCATAACAAACCAAAAAGTATAAAACAGTCATTGCCAAAAACATAGGCAAAACATAGTTTGTATTTTGACCATAAATGATTCGAGCATGATGAGTCAGCTCTGGTAAAGAAATAATCACGGCTAATGACGTATCTTTGATCAAAGAGATCAACTGACTGACGATCGCTGGCAACATCGCTTTAAATGCCTGTGGCACGACGATACTCCGCAATACTTCGACATAGCTTAGCCCTGTTGACAAACCAGCTTCCATCTGCCCTTTTGGCACAGCATTCAAACCAGCACGAAAGATTTCAGAGAGCATCGCTGATTCAAAAATCGTCAACGCCACAACCGCTGACCAAAAAATATTAAAGCGGATACCGATCTGCGGCAATGCAAAGTAAGTGAAAAAGATGATCAAGAGCAAAGGCAAGTTACGAATAACATCGATCACGACACCTAATACTTTCGAAAAGACCGGGATCGAGCTGAAGCGCAAAATGCCGGCGATCCCTCCGATAATAAAGCTAAATAAAATCGATAGGATCGACACTTCAACTGTTACCCGCAAGCCATCGATCAAGAAGCGAATGTTAATCGCTGAAAAAGCTTCAAAAAAATCCATAGTTCGTTAGCTCCTTTCTATGAGCGGACAGCCCAACGCCGTTCCAAGTAAACCATCAAATAAGACAATGGTAGGGTAATGATCAAATAGAAAAGACCAACAATGATATACGTATCGAATGTATTGAAGGTCTCACTTGCGATCAAATCCCCTTGATACATAATATCTAATCCTGCGACCATCGCCAAAATTGATGAGTTTTTAACAAGATTGATAAATTGATTGCCTAACGGCGGTACGACGATCTTAAAAGCCTGAGGCAAAATAATGTAACGCATCGCTTGGCTGTACGTAAAACCAGAAGACAAGGAAGCTTCCATCTGGCCTTTAGGAACCGTTTGAATCCCTGACCGGATCGTCTCAGCGATAAATGCCGATGTATAGATCGTTAAGCCGATCGTTCCCGCTTGAAAACCGTCAAAAGAAACCCAATACATTGGCACAACGACATAAAAGAACATCACGATGATCAATAAGGGAATATTTCTAAAAAACTCAACATACGCTTTGGCAATCCCTTTGATGAGGCGATTGTCTGACAACTGAAAAATTGCCATTAAGGTTCCGATCAAAAGACTAAAAAACAGTGCGATCAAACTCGCCATGACTGTGTATTTAAAGCCTTCAATAAACTGACCGGTATACGTTTGAAATAATTCAACCATTCAGTTTCCTCCTACTCTACTTTTCCTGATTCGTCTTCAGGGAACCACTTGTTGTATATCTCATCATAGGTTCCATCTTCACGCATTTCCCGCAAGGCTTGATTCACTGCATCAAGAAACGGCTTTTGTCCTTTATTGATGGCAATCCCATAAGGTTCTTCTGTAAAAGTTTCGCCAACTAAATGGTAATTGGGATTTTCACTCGCCATCCCTAATAAGATCGCATTATCCGTGGTCATAGCATCCCCTTGACCAGATTGTAAAGCAGTAAAGGCTTCCGCATAATTCTCAAGTTCTAAAATTTGCGCTTCTGGTGCTGCTTCACGGATGTTCACAGCTGAGGTAGAGCCTTTCACGACCAATACAGTGGTGTCTGCGGTCAAATCTTCGATCCCTTGAATAGGACTGTCTTTGGCAACTAATAAAGATTGACCTGCATCAAAGTAGACATCGGAAAAATCGACCTGTTTTTTACGTTCTTCTGTGATAGTCATCGTGGCGATGATTGCATCGATGTTGCCGTTTTTCAAAAGAGGAATCCGGGTTTTTGAGGTAACTTCAACAAAGATGGCATTGCCATCACGACCTAAAATTTTCTCAGTGATTGCACGAGCGATATCAATATCGAATCCCCGTACTTCTCTAGTCGCGATATCCATCAATCCAAAAAGACGGGTATCGTTTTTTACGCCCCAAACGATCTGATTCGTCTCTTTGCTGTTTTCTAAAATATCGATATCTGCGGCACTTTGTCCTTTACAACCTGAGAAAGTCACAAGGGCAAAGGCTAAGACTAGAAAGGAAAATATTTTCTTTCTCATAAGGGTTCCTCCTATTGCTTAATGATTTGTGACTTTACTCAAGAATTGCTTTGCACGTTCGTCTCTTGGTGCATCAAAGAATCCATCGACATCGCGCCGGTCTTCTAAGACTTGTCCTTCCGCCATAAAGACGATTCGATCTGCTACTTCACGGGCAAAGCTCATTTCATGGGTAACAACGATCATGGACATACCTTCACTGGCAATTTTTTTCATGACATCCAATACATCACCAATCATTTCTGGATCCAATGCTGACGTTGGCTCATCAAAAAGCAGCATCTCTGGTTTCATCGCAAGCCCTCTGGCAATTGCGACCCGCTGCTGTTGTCCGCCGGATAACATGGAAGGATAGGAATCTTTTTTATCTAACATCCCTACCCGATCAAGAAGTTTTTCCGCCAAATTGATGGCTTCTTGCTCATTTTGTTTTAATACTTTAATCGGTGCCAACGTAATATTTTCTAACACGGTTTTATTTGGATACAAGTTGAAATGTTGAAACACCATGCCGATGTTTTTTCTAATTTCTGTCATTTTGACATCTTTGTCAAACAAGTTCTTACCATTGACCAATAATTGACCACCTGAAATGGTTTCTAGACCATTAATCGTACGGAGCATTGTACTTTTACCAGATCCAGAAGGCCCGATAACAACAACGACCTCACCTTTTTCAAATTCAAGGTTGATGTTTTTTAATGCATGGAACTTTCCGTAATATTTCTCTACGTTCTTAAATTCGATCATTGCCATTGATTCACACTCCTAGCTTTTTTTAAAATTAAATGAGTAATTGGAAAGATTTGATTCATATTATAGCTCAATCTTTTTTCATTTGTAAAGGTTCTTTTCCAATGTTCCCCCCTTATTTCTGAAAAGACAAGTGCTATTTTACTTTGATGTGAGGTTTTTGTCCATGAAAATTTTTCTCACCCCATCAGATCACAAGGAGAACCGGTTGTTTCTTTTGCTAAAAAAAGGTAAGATAAACCATATAACAAAGGAAAAGGTGGAAAAAAAGTGAATACGATTTTAACTGGCGACCGCCCAACTGGCAAATTGCATCTTGGCCATTATGTGGGGTCTTTAAAAAAACGGGTCGAAATGCAAGCTGACCCTGAAAATCAGCTTTATATCATGGTCGCTGACATGCAGGCACTAACAGATAATGCGAAAACACCTGAGAAGGTCTCAGCGAATATTTTAGAAGTTGCTTTGGATTATTTAGCCGTTGGATTGGATCCAGCAAAAACAACGATGTTTATTCAATCGCAAATCCCTCAGCTCTCTGAATTGACGATGTATTATCTCAATCTAGTCAGTGTTGCTCGAGTACGACGCAATCCAACCGTTAAAGCCGAAATTGAACAAAAAAAATTTGGTGAAGGCGTTCCTTCTGGTTTCTTCATCTATCCTGTCTCTCAAGCAGCGGATATCACCGCTTTTAAAGCAAATTTAGTCCCAGTCGGCGAAGATCAAAAACCAATGCTGGAACAAACGCAAGAAATCGTGCATAGTTTTAATTCTACGTATAGTGAAGTATTAGTCGAACCAAAAGCGGTTTTACCGCCAAAAGGCATGGGACGTTTAGCGGGGATCGATGGGAACGGGAAAATGAGCAAATCATTGAACAACGGCATTTACTTAGCTGATCCAGCCGATGTATTACAAAAGAAAGTGATGAGCATGTACACGGACCCAAATCACATTCATGTCAACGACCCCGGACAAGTTGAAGGCAATATGGTCTTCACTTATCTTGATGTATTTGGTACCGAAAAAGAAAAAATTGCTGAATTAAAAGAACATTACACCCGTGGTGGATTAGGCGATGTCAAAATCAAACGCTATTTGATCGATGTTCTAGAAGCCGAATTTGCACCGATTCGTGAGCGCCGTGAAGCTTTTGCCAAAGATCCCGGTGAAGTGATGAACTTACTAAAACTTGGTAGTGAAAAAGCTGAACAAGTTGCCGCTCAGACGTTAGCTGAAGTCAAAAATGCAATGGGCATCAATTACTTTGCTTAAAAAAACAAGCCTTTACGGCTTGTTTTTTTGTTTACAAATCGGAATGAATTCTTTCATGCAAAACCTATGTACAAACTCTGTGTTAGATTTCACGAGAACACTTCCTCCCCAGACTGACACTTTGTGTATTTTGATTTGATGCTGTTTCTTGCGCAAAAACCAAGAGAGCTGTCCTAAAAAATAACTTCATAAAACGCTGATTAGAAAATGTATTTTTTCAGCCTAGCCAGTGTTTAAAAAAGGTTGTACCAAAAAAACTGGATTGCCTTCTATAGAGAAATCTTTTACGGCTTTCACTCAACTCCTAACATTCTTGTGTCATCTGAGCATCTATTATAATAGTAGAAAACGTTCCCCACCCAACTTCTTTGTATGGTGGAGAACGTTTTTCTACTTATTTGATTAGCGGATTTCTGCTTGAACGTTTTCTTCTAAGTTACGAGTAATTTTCGCTATTGCTTGATTGATCTCTTCATCCGTCAGGGTAGCTTCCGGATTGCTAAAGGTCAGACTGTACCCTAGAGATTTTTTACCTACTTCAATGTTTTTCCCTTGATAAACATCGAATAAACGAATATCACTTAAGAAGCGACCTGCACTTTCACGAATGATTTCCATCACGGATTGGTTATCGATCGTTTCATCGAGCAAGAGTGCCATATCTCGGGTCACTGATGGGAACTTAGAAACTGGTTGATAGACCAATTGTTCTGTTTTAGCTGCTAACAACTGATCTAAGTTCAATTCAGCAACATAGGTTTCACTCACTTCGTAGGCTTTGGCGATCGATGGGTGGACTTGTCCCAAGAAGCCGATTTCTAGGTCATCTAGCAAGATCATTGCCGTACGCCCAGGATGCATCTCTTTGATATCTGCCGTTTTTTGATAACGAATACGGTCGGTTAATGCCAACGAATCAAAAAGATTTTCTAAAATGCCTTTCAAATGGAAGAAATCAACTTTTTGAGCTTGAGTTTGCCAATCTTTCTCATGGATATTTCCTGTCAATGCTAGCCCTAAGTGATTGACTTCTGTTGGCAGTTCGTGTTTACTGTCGCCCGTTTGATAGAAGACGCGACCAATTTCATATAAAGCAACACGATTGTTTTTACGTGCCAAATTGTACGCAACGTCGTCTAACAAACCTGAAATCAGATTCAAGCGCAAGACGGCACGCTCTTCGGTCATTGGCCAATCCAATCGAGTCACTTGGCTCGATTTATCCGTAAATTGTTGCGCCTTCTCTTCCGTTGTCAAAGCATAGCTGATGGCTTCACTGACCCCGTTGCCTTCCAAAAGAGTCCGAACTTCTCTAGTCAGACGTTGCGCTTTGGTTAAATGACCGGCAACCGTTTCTCCTTGCGGTAAAGTCGATGGCAAACGATCATAACCGTAAATACGCGCCACTTCTTCAATGATATCTGCTTCGATCGTAATATCCCAACGACGAGGTGGGACTGAAACAATATAGCTGTCTGCTTCTTGACGATGACCAAAGCCTAATGCATCAAAGATTTCTTGCACTTCTTCATTAGTGATTTCTGTGCCTAAATAGCTATTGATCCGTGCTAAAGTAATCGCAACCTCCACAGGTTCTACTGCTACTTGGGAACCTATTACTGCCTCTTTCAAGACCGTTCCGCCAGCAAATTCCGCAATCAGTGCTGCTGCTGCATCACAAGCTTTTGCAACCGTTGCTTGGTTGATCCCTTTTTCAAAACGAGCGGATGATTCGCTTCTTAAATTGAATTTTTTCGAAGTCAAACGAATCGCTAATGGATCGAATAAGGCCGCTTCTAAAGCGACTGTGGTCGTCGTTTCCGTGATTTCAGAATCAAGACCTCCCATGACGCCTGCGAGCGCAACTGGTGTCGTTCCGTTGGTGATAACGATGTCTTCTGGGGAAAGCTGACGAGTTTCTCCATCTAAGGTAACCAGGCTTTCATTTTCTTTGCCGCGACGTACCAGTATTTCCTTGCTGTCTAGCTTTTGATAATCAAAAGCATGCAATGGTTGACCAAATAATAGTAAGATATAATTCGTCACGTCCACGACATTATTGATTGGACGAATGCCTTCATTCATCAAGCGATTTTGCAGCCATTGTGGACTTGGGGCGATCGTTACGCCATCAATGATTCGAATTTGGTAGGCGGGTGCATCCGTTGCTTCAGTGACCTTCACCTGAATTTTATCGGCAGCAGCTACTTCACTTTCGGTAAGCGCAATTTCAGGAAACTTCGGTGTTTGCCGATAGATTGCACCAACTTCATAAGCAACCCCCCGCATGCTCAACGCATCCGCACGATTCGGAGTGATCGATAATTCGATAATGTGATCATCCATATCAAGATAAGGAAAAACCGGTGATCCTGGTTCTGCTTCTGCTGGTAAATAATAAATTCCTTCTGCGTATTCTTTGGGAATCACGCTATCGGCATATCCCAACTCTTGCAACGAACAAATCATGCCGTTGGAAACTTCTCCCCGCATCTTGCCCTTTTTGATTTTTACGTTGCCCGCGATTCGAGAGCCTGGTAATGCCACGATGACTTTGATGCCGCTTTTGACATTCGGCGCACCACAAACGATCTGTGAGTCTTCATCCTCGCCAATATTTACTTGGCAAATTGATAGATGATCAGAATCTGGATGTGGTCGGCAGTCGGTCACTTCTCCGACAACGATTTTTTTTAAACCCTCTTCAGGCACGTCAATACCTTCGACTTCGATCCCCGTCACTGACATTTTATCCGCCAGCTCTTTGGGTGTGATCTCAGACAGATCAAGGTATTCATTTAACCATTTGTATGATACTAACATTTATTGTTCCCCCTTGAACTGGCGAATGAAACGCACATCATTTTGATAGAATTGGCGAATGTCGTTCACGCCGTAGCGCAGCATTGCCACTCGATCAGGACCTAAACCAAAAGCAAATCCTGAATATTGGGTTGGATCGATCCCTGACATTTCTAAGACGTTAGGATGCACCATTCCAGCACCGAGGATCTCGATCCAGCCAGTTTGTTTACAAACATTACAACCGGCACCACCGCACTTGAAGCAGCTGACATCGACTTCGACCGATGGTTCTGTGAAAGGGAAATAGCTTGGTCGCAAGCGAATTTGGCGATCTTCCCCAAACATTTTTTGCATCATGACTTCTAAGGTTCCTTTTAAGTCACCCATCGTAATATTCTTATCGATTACCAAACCTTCAATTTGATGGAATTGGTGGCTATGGGTCGCATCATCTGTGTCACGACGGAAAACTTTCCCGGGTGAGATCATCCGCAGCGGCCCTTTAGAAAAATCATGAGTCTCCATTGTTCTCGCTTGCACTGGTGACGTATGGGTTCGAATCAGCACTTCCTCTGAAATATAAAAAGTATCTTGCATGTCTCTGGCTGGATGATCCTTTGGCAGATTCATCCGTTCGAAGTTGTAATGATCTTTTTCCACTTCGTAACCTTCGACTACTTGGTAGCCCATACCAACAAAGATATCTTCGATTTCTTCCATGATTTGCGTTAGCACATGGCGTGTTCCTCGGTCCATCTTTTTACCAGGCAACGTCACGTCGATGGATTCTTCAGCAAGAGCTTTTTCCAAGTTTGCTGCTTCGATAGACGTCTTGGCTTCTTCGATCGCTTCTGTCAAGATATCACGAATCTCGTTGGCATAGCTCCCCACCTTCGGCCGTTCTTCCGCAGAAAGATCTTTCATTCCCCGCAGAACTTCTGTTATGGGACCTTTTTTTCCAAGCACTTCCACTCGAATCTGATTTAAGTCATTCATGGTTGGACTTTCTTTGATTTTAAGCAATGTCGTTTCCTTCAATGCTTCTAATTTCTCTTGTAAAGACATGTATTTCCTCCTTCTATGCTGTGAATAGTGTAAGAATAAAAAGACTGGATTGACTGAATAAAGTGAGTATCATTCGTATAAAGACAAAAAAAGACATCATCCCTTAAAAAGGAACGACGTCTCGTGTTACCATCCTCATTCGCGAAAAAAACCGCGCACTCACTTCGGCTAACGACAGCAAAACTGCCGACTGACTGTAATCAGCAAGCTCCAGAAGTGAAATTCATTTTTCGAATACAGGACTTGCTTTCAGTCTGTGACAAGTCTCCCTTTTTCTGATTCAGCCAAATTACTAGTTTCTATCAACGCTTTTTATCTATTCATTTAAGCTTAGTTTACCTAATTTCCGGTGAGAAATCAACTGCATTCTTCCTCACGCACCCAGGTTTCTGCCCAACGCTTCACACTCATCATACTCTTTTCAAGAGCAATACCTCTTGGCGTCAAGCAGTAAAGATTGTTTTCTTTGCAGACAATTTCTTCCCGCTCTAATTCTTTCAAGCGTTCGACTAACACCCGATCACTCACTTGAGGAATCTTGTTTGCTAACTCAACAAATCTTTGTTTGCCGTCTTCAAGAAGGACATCAATGATCAAGCCGTTCCACTTTTTGCCTAAAATAGAAAAAGCTTTTTCAAATTTAGGACAAAGGGCATAATCCGATTCTACTTTTATCATTCTCCATCACCTCTTTTACCTATTATAGCATATGACTTACGAATTGTAAGAAACTAGGATCGATCAGCTAGAATGCCACGATCATTTTAGGTTTTAACAGCACTAAATAGGTCTGTTTCACTTGTTTGCTCAATGCTTTCTCCAATGCTTGGCAGTAGAGTTTCAATTGACCATAATATCGTTCGCGCATTTTCTTTTCAATCTGAGCCTGACTGCCGAAAACATCATCTGTTTTAAAGTCATATAAAATGATTTCATCCGCCAATTCAATATAGCCGTCGATAATACCATGGATCAAAAGCGGCGCATCTGGTTCGTCAAACCCTTCAAAGATCGTATCAGCCTCTTTTAGCATCGAAAACGGCTGCTCCCGCTTCACCACATCAGAGGATCGGTTCAGCAGTTCACCTAGTTCAGTTTGATAAAACCACAAAATGCTCGATCGGTCAATTTTTTTGGCGATTTCTTCAGAAAAAAATTGCTTTTTCACGAGTTCAGCAATCAGGAGCTCCAAAGTATCTTGTGTTGGCGTCATTCCTAATGGGATCATTTGCAAAACCGTATGTGTTGCTGTCCCGATACTGCTGGCGAGAGGCTTCGTTTCTTGCAGAAATTTTGGTTTCGCCAATTCATCCTGTACGTAGCGATACTGCTGAGGATTCGTCTTCTCGGAAACCGACCGCCATTCCAACAAAGTGGTCTGTTGATCATCGGGATCGTTATAGAGTCTTTTCAATTCTGATACAGATTGATAACTAGTCGTTTGGGTCGCTTTTTGATAAGGATAGCGATATGCTAGGCGTTTCAAAAGATCATCGATATTGCTATCTGGCGCAAGCAATCGTTTAGACTCCTCGACTGGCGCAAGGGTCTCTTGGACTTGTTGCGTGATCGTTTCTTGATTCCACCATGACAGACGAAAATGAGCAGGATGATCGATCGTCCGCTTGCGCTCTGACGCTTCAGAGAATACTGCTTCCATATCTGGATGGCGCATCAGGGTCCGTCCGACCCAATCCATCAAGCTCCCCCGGGCAACAAGCCGTAATGCAGGATCAAGAACCATCTCGGCTTGTGTCAGGCCAGATTGCCAAGTCTTAAAGGCATCCGCTTGATTTTTATAGGAGCCCACTAAGAAAAGCTTCTGCTCTGCTCGTGTCAATGCTACGTATAATTTTCGCATTTCTTCTGACAAGGCTTTTTTCAAACGAACTTGCTTGATGGCTTGAAACGGCAGTGTCTCAAATTTAAGGTTTTCTGCTGGATTCACATATTGGATCCCAGCCCCCAGCTGTTCTTCAAAGATATAGCGTTTTTGAAAATCTTGGTAGTTAAAGAATTTTGTTGTATCCAGTAAGAACACAACAGGGAATTCCAAGCCTTTACTTGCATGGACGGTCATCACTCGAACGGCATCTTCTACAGGAGTAGCCACAGGCTCCGCCAAATCTTTGTTTTTTTCTTGCATTTTTTCGATGAAGCGAATGAATTGGTACAAACCACGGAAACTGCTCTTTTCGTATTTTTCGGCTCTGTGGATCAATGCCACTAAATTTGCATAACGCTGCTGTCCTGCAGGAAGTCCCACAACATAATCCAAGTAAGCAGTATCTTCATAGATTTGCCATAATAAGGTCGGGATCGGTAATCTGCGTGCTTCTTCGCGCCATTGATTTAGTTTGGCTAAAAACCCATCCACCGTTTGCCACAAGGGTGACTCTTCTTGTTGAACATGATAATCCAATACTGCATCATAGTAGTCGCTGGAACGATTTGCTAAACGGATCTCAGCCAATTGATCTTCTGTTAGGCCGACGATTGGCGAACGCAAGACCGCCACAAGAGGGATATCTTGGTACGGATTGTCAATGATTTGCAGCAAAGAAACGACGGTTTGGATTTCCGTTGCCTGAAAATAGTTTTGAGCATCATTCACCGCCATCGGAATCCCAAACTGCTTAAAGACATCTAAAATGACAAGATTGTTTTTACGTGTAGGGGTCAATAAGACGATATCGTTGTAAGTGATTGGTCGATTTGCTTTGGCTTTTTTGTCATAGATCATGAATTTTGATTCAATCAACTCTCGAATCTTCAATGCAGTAATCTGCATTTCACCCTCTGTTTTGTCATCGATCAATTGTTCTTCGGATTCATGCTCTTTTTCATATAACAAGAGCTCTGTGGCAAAGGCGTCGCTTTCTGGAAAATGAGGAAAACCGGTAATCAAGGCTGCCGCCTCATCATAAGGGATTTGTCCAACCCGTTCATCCATCAGCTGTTGAAAAACTAGATTCGTAAAATCCAATACGTCGGAGCGAGAACGGAAATTTTCTGCTAAGACGATTCTCCGCCCACCATTCTCCGTTTCAAATGCCAAGTATTTTTCGATAAATAGCGTCGGATCTGCTAGTCGAAACGAATAGATCGACTGCTTTACATCCCCCACCATAAACATGTTGCCGGGGTTATGATCGACTTGTCTCACCCAATATAAAATTGCCTCTTGCAGCCGATTGACGTCTTGATATTCATCGACTAAAACTTCTTCAAAGCGATCACGATAATAGGTCGACGCTTCACTTCCACTACCGTCTCCTTGTAAAATCTGCAAGGTGAAATGTTCCAAATCATTAAAGTCTAAACGGCCTTTTGAAAGTTTCCTTTCTTGGAATGCTTTCATAAACGCTTCGGTCATAGCTGCCATTTTTTCAACGACAGGTGCGGACCGATGAAGCAGCTCCATCATTTCAGCCGGTGGGTATGGAAAGGCCGCTTTCAATTGCTCAACCAATTTTTTCGCATCATCTCGCAAAGGTTTAATTTCTTGAGAGAGTTCCTTTTGTTCTGGTTTGCGAAAAGCTGGGTAGCGAGCAAAACGCAACACTTGGATTTGCTCATAGAAGCCATCAACATCGTCTGAATCAAGCAGAGCCTTTAAGGTTTCCACCATTCCTAATTCGGTATCGATCAATAGTGCCGCTTTTTCCATCGCTTCATCAGAGCGGGCATAGTCTTGCGCCGCCTGCAGCAAATGCGCCGCTGTCTTCAAGTTTTCTTGCAAAGTCGGCTTGATTTGCGATTGGTACAGGGTATTTTCAGCAAAGGTTTCTTTGCCGATATAGTGATCACTTAGATGAGCTAACCAGTTTACTGGATCCGGATTTGCTCGGGCAAAGTCATAAAGAGACAGGATCAGATCCCCGACGCCTTCATCAGAACGATCACTAGAAAAATTTTCTGTCAAACGAAAGAAGGCTTCATCATTGGCTTCATATTGTTGATCTCTCAGCTGTGTCCAGATTTCTTCTTTCATCAATAAAATTTCGGTTTCATCAGTCATCATGCGGAAATTTGGATCTAAATCGATCAAATAATAAAAACGCCGAATCACAGTTAAACAAAACGCATGCAAGGTAGAAATGTTAGCTGTCGGCAATAGCTGCAACTGACGGACGAAGTGCTGACGCTTTTGCTCGTCACTTTCTTGATTGATGGCCTGCTGCAATGCCGCTTGAATCCGTTCTTTCATTTCTCGAGCAGCTGCTTCGGTAAAGGTCACGATCAGTAAAGAATCGATCGTCGTTCCTGCTTTTAGCTTTTCAATCACTCGCCGAACCAAAACGGTGGTTTTGCCTGAACCCGCTGAAGCGGAAACGAGGATATTATCCCCTTTATCAAAAATGGCTTGCCATTGGGTATCCGTAAAGGTTTCATTTTGCGGTTTTAAAGGGATCTTACTCATCTTCTTCCTCCCTTAAGCGATGGATAATCTCATCTTTAGATAAGTTTTCTAAACGGTGGTACTCATTTTCTTTCAACAATACATCAAAGTCACAGATGCTGCGAAACGGACAAAACTCACACGCCCTTTTTTTGTCTTTTAATTTATAAGACGGGTTTAAGGCGATTTCACCGCTCAACAGCTTCTCACCACTTTGTTGCATATTTTTCCGATTGTGTTTTCTTAATAGTTCAAGCTCTTTTTCTGTATAAAACTTGTTTTTCGCCTGTGTTGTTTTTTGATAATTGCCGTTTTTGTCTTTCCGAACAGGAAATACCGGCGAATTTTTGCTGGCTTCAACTTCCTCATCGAGTAACGGGAAAACAGCCGGTTCGTCAATAAACAACCCGTCATACTTGAAACGTTTTAAACGTTCTTCTTCACTGGCTTCTTGTCCGTCCAAAAGCGGATTATGCACATGCAGATAATATGCCCCCGCTGGTCGAACCTTTGGCGAACCAACCAGTTGGACAGCATCCGTCAATGCGACGTCGAGATACGTGATCAACTGCATCGCAAGTCCGTAGTAGGCTTCAGAAAGGTCAAAATCTCGGCTGCTAGATTTATAGTCAACAACGGAAAGCCATTGTTCTTCTTCCGTTTTCGCCGTATCGACACGATCAATCTTCCCCCGCACATGTAGTTTCCCGCCAGAACTTAATGGTAATTCGATCCCGTTAATCCCATTTGAGCCAGCGATCTGGCCGAACAGCACCTCCGTCTTTTCAGGACTAAAATGCATTTTTTGTCCTTGTTTCGCTAATGCCCACGCTACTCGCTGAATCGTCTTGCCTAATTGATACCGAATAAAATTCATCCGAGCAGAACTCGTCAGTAAGCGATAACGGCTTTCGCCAAAAATTTCCTGCAAAACGACTTCCACAAATTGCACGCGTTGGTCAGCAGTTAACTGGGTCAAGGAAATATTTTCAGCAATTAGGACTTTGACAAAGCGGTCCAACGCATCATGGAAAAACTCACCGGTCATTGCTGGATTTAAGCCATAAACTTCCCGTTCTTTTAACCGTAATCCGTAGCTGACGAAATACTTGTATTCACACTGATAGAACGTCTCCATCTGAGAAATGGAGCTGTAGATCGACGGGCCATATAGCGCCGCAGCTTGTGCTTGAGACAAAGGAATCGGAATATTTTGATGGGTTTGGCTTTCAAATACTTGGGCAGCTAAATCTGTCCATTCCGAACGTAACAGCGCTTGTTTCAGTTGCTCCCACACTCGAGGCAAATTCTCTTTGTTTTTTTGCGCTTGCTGACTGAGATTATTGATTTGGTAGATCAGGCCACGATAACTGCCAACATAGTCTCTCGGGTCACTGACTAGCGTCAAGATCCCCCGCTCTTGCAGTGGTACATCCAAATGCTTGACCACGCGGTCTAAATAAGGCGACATCTTGATGTTTTGCTGTGTATCAAAATTAACGGCATAGGACAGTGATAAGTGCTCTGTCGCTGAAAGCAAGACAGAATAAAAGGCAAATGGTTCTTTGACACTGCCTTCCACCACTGTATCTCTAAGGTATTTTTCACCATTAAATAACTGATTGAAATGCTGACGTTCTTCATTCGTCAACAATGTTTTATTTTCCATTTTTCTTGGCAAAGCCGTTTCATTCAATCCCGGTGCAAATGTGATCTTCGCTTGTTTCGGACGTGCCAAATCAAGGCGGTTGATGTTGACTTGGTCGATCGCTGTTGGGATCTTTCCGAATGTGACATTTTCTAAGCCAGTCAATAAGACATCTTCAAAGAGCGCAAAATCAAAGGGCTCATCTCCATAGATCGTGGCATACTCATCCAGCAGATCCATTAAAGCTTGCCATGCTTGTTCATGATTGCGGGCTTGATCTAATTTTCCTTGTTGGATTGCCTGGTCTCGCCAATGCCTCAGCTGTTGCTCGACACCCGCATTCAGTAAAAAGCGATACAGCAGTTCTACGGCATCTCGATTTGTTCTAGCTGCTGTCAGCCAATCGAGTGTATCCACGACATCTTGCTTGAAAGCCCTGCGAAGCTGATTGGTGTACGCCGTCAAATCCACTTTGTCCACTGCTTCTTCTTCCGATTGTAAATACTCGATCAGTTCCCAATCTTCGTTTCTCGTCCAACTCGCTCCTTGGAAATCATGAGCCAGCGCTTTGTTCTCGGTAATATCCACCAACTTACGAAACTGGTCACGCCCAACAAGCCAATCTGCTTCGGAGCGATAGGCTGCCGGTAAGTAAAGTTCCGTTCTAAGCAACCGTAAAATATCATTTAAGCGAAAGCCATAGGATTGACAAGCAAAAAAAGCATTCAAAAACTCAACCAATGGATGTTGCGCCATCATCTGCTCTTCATCGATATAAAAAGGAATCTCAAACTCAGTAAAAATTTTAGGAATATACTGATGATAGACTTCTGGTTCGGCGATCAGTAATTGGATATCACGATACCGTAATGTTGGGTACCGTTTCTTATCACTCATCATCCCGCGGATCGAC
The DNA here is from genome assembly GCF_050498885.1 of Enterococcus sp. AZ179. Taxonomy (NCBI): domain Bacteria; kingdom Bacillati; phylum Bacillota; class Bacilli; order Lactobacillales; family Enterococcaceae; genus Enterococcus; species Enterococcus sp. AZ179. The sequence continues at coordinate 3,516,375 of NZ_JBMHEO010000001.1, forward strand.
GCTGCGATTTGACGAATCTCTTCTTCGGGATTCCCAACTTTCCAGACAGCCAAGAAGTCTTTGACGGACGTTTGCTGATGATAATTGGCTTGTGATTGGGTCTGCCGCCAAAAAGTTTCTACTTCCTTGTATGCCTGCGGGATCGATCCCTCGTCTTCTTTGTCCACCTCTTGGTTGACGGAAAGTTTCTGATCTAAGTAAATGTTCACTTGATTGTCACGAGCAGAACTGATCAACTGATAATAGGTCCGTCCTGCTTCGTAAAATAAATTCAATGGCGTGGGCATCTCTTGTGGGTACCCGCGATCCAAAATAAGATCAATCACTACATGACTTCTCATCATCAGTACTTGAATCAACTGTTGCTCTTGTGTTGAAAAAGCGGAGAAACCGCTGATAATAAATAAGGCGTGGGAAAGATCTGGCGCTTTGTTCAAAGAAACAGTGGTTGGCATTGCATGATCCACCGAGGAATCGCCCAGCAAGGAACCTTCCAGAAAGCGTGTCAGTAAGGTGATCGGTTGTTCGACTTGCAAGGCACGCTCTAGAAGTTCTTGTTCAAATCGTTGAAAAATTATCGCTAATTCACTGTATTTTTTTTCTTCGTCTTGGGTTGCGCTTGGTGCAGCACCACCTGCTAATAAATCTTCGATCCCCAATCGACTTGTATGCATTTCTTGATAGAAAGCCAACAATTGTTGGATAAAACCCGCTTTGTTGATCTCACCACGGTATAAGACGAGTTCTTCTTCTAGTTCCAAAAGCAGCTTACGCATGATCATGGAGGCACCATTTTCAGTGATGGCATTTTGAGAAAGCAAGCCGGTTTGCTGCAGATAAAACCAAGCCAAACGGTGAAAACTATACACTTGCGCGCGAATAGAAGCAAAATCTTCTACGCGATCCTCTTTCAGTAATTGAAGGATCTCGCGCTCTCGTTCAAATTTGTTGTAGTTAGGTACCAGGAAAAATACTTCTTGATGGTCTTTTTCTAACCAGCTTTTTGCATTTTCTATCACTGCTTGATCATGACGACAACGGCCATCGCCAAGAATAAATCGTAAACTCATGAAAGGACTCCTTTTCTCCATCGTCTTTTAAAAAAATCCACTAAAAAATCAGCGACACGCTTTTTCGAATGCGTCTTTATTTTTAAGAGACTCTCCTTAAAAACAAAATAACAATCGCAGAATTTCATTCTTTGCCTACCATACCAAAATCGGCAATTGGCCAGAAAACAAATTTTACATCCCCCAAAATTGTTGATTCATCGATCAGACCTAATTGACGACTATCTTTGGAAATTCGACGGTTATCCCCTAACACTAAAATTTGACCTTCAGGAATGACTTCAACACCAAATAACCCCATATCAAAATCACTAGTCAACGGAAAGCCATCTGCGACAGCTGCTTTGAATTCATCCAAGTAGGGTTCATCATATGCTTGTCCATTGATATAAAGGGTATCGTTTTGATAGGAAACCTGGTCGCCAGGTAATCCGATTACGCGTTTGATATAGTTTTTGCCTGCTTCATCCGGTGCTTCAAACGTTATGATATCGAAACGTTCGATCTCGGTATTTTTCAAAGCAATCACCCGCTCACCATCATGTAATGTGGGGTCCATCGAATCTCCTTTTACGATCACAGGGGTAAAGACATACTGTCTTAATAACAAGAGGAATAAAGTAAAGATCACGACAAATCCTACTGTTTTTAAAAGCTCTTTTACTTGTTGCACGCGTCCCTCACTCCTTGAATGTTTTAACTATATTTTCCAAGAATCGAACAAACATTCTTATTTTTCTATTCTACCATAAAATGAAAGGAGCAGGACATCTCCTCTCTGGTTCTTTATGAAAATTTGGGGAATCATTGGACTTGCGTATGAATTGTCATCTTATCTAATCCGTGCTACGGTTGAAATAGAACCCATTATTGAAAGGAAGTGCCAAAATGAACCAACAGTTACCACAAGTGCCCACGAAGTTATTGATTGACGGAAAATGGCTTGAAGGAACAAAAGAGTCGGTTTCGGTTACCAATCCTGCCACTAATGAAGAACTGGTAAAAGTCAGCCAAGGAGGCATCGATGAAACAAAGCAAGCGATCGATGCCGCCGCGAAAGCCTTCACAGATTGGTCAAAACGTTCGCCTCGAGAACGAGCCGATTTGATGAACAAGATTGCTGATTTAATGGAACAAGAAAGCGACCGTTTGGCAAAAATTATGAGCATGGAACAAGGAAAACCATTAAAGGAGGCAGAGGCAGAAATCCAATCCAACGTAGACAATTTCCGTTGGAATGCCGCCGAAGCACAACGGGTCTACGGCGAAGTGATTCCAGCTCCTGCACACAATCATTGGCTGGTGCGAAAAGAAGCCATCGGTGTTGTTGGTGCGATCACGCCTTGGAACTTTCCTTCCAATATGATTGCTCGAAAAATCGCTCCTGCCATGGCAGTTGGCTGTACCCTTGTTATGAAACCATCTAAAGAAACACCCCTATCAGCATTGGCTTTAGGTGAACTTTTTCAACAAGCGGGCCTTCCTGACGGAGTCGTCAATATCGTCTTAGGGGATTCTTCTGAAATCGGGAAAGAGTTGACTGAGAACAAACAAGTTAAAAAAATCACCTTTACCGGCTCCACGAAAGTTGGGATGAAATTATACGAACAAGCTGCACCAACTCTGAAAAAAGTTTCATTGGAGTTAGGCGGCCATGCCCCGTTTCTTGTTTTTGCTGATGCTGATTTAGATTTAGCTGCTGAAAAATTAATTGCAGCAAAATTCCGCAACAACGGTCAGGTCTGTACATCCCCCAATCGAATTTTTGTCGAAGAATCCATCAAAGAAGCCTTTACTAAAAAGCTATTAGGGCAAATGGAAGCCGTAACTGTTGGTAATGGTTTAGAGAACCCCACCGTTGGTCCTTTGATCAATCAAGCAGGCGTTAAAAAAATCATCGACCAGCTGGAAGATGCGGTAAATAAAGGGGCTAAAGTCTTATTCGGTGGGAAGAAGCTTACTGAAGGTGAATACGAAAAAGGCAACTTCTTTGCACCAACGGTCATCGACGGCATCACTCCTGACATGACTATTTACTATGAAGAAACCTTTGGACCCGTGATTCCATTGATCTCATTTACGGATCGACAAGCAGTCATCGCTGCGGCAAATGATACGGAATTTGGATTAGCCTCTTACTTCTTTTCAACGAATCTGCAAACAATCTCGGATGTAGCCCAAAACCTCCAATATGGGATGGTTGGGGTCAATGACATTGCGATTTCAAACCCAGCGGCTCCCTTCGGCGGCGTCAAACATTCCGGTTTTGGTCGTGAAAACGGCAAATATGGTCCTGAAGAATACGTGACTGTCAAATTTATCGCCATTGATGCCCAGTAAGAAAAAAAGTCAGGCGCGTTTGCCTGACTTTTTTCTTACAAAGCATTTTGTTTTACTAACATTAAGTAAGAATGTATACTTCATTCTATGACAATAGAAAAGGTGGGAATACTATGACAAAATTTCTTGATACGATCAAACAGCGCCGTTCAATCTATGGATTAGGCAAAGATGTTTCACTCTCAGATACAGAAATCGAAGCCATCGTGAAAGAAGCAGTAAAAAACAGCCCAACTGCTTTTAACGCACAATCGCCACGTGCCGTGATTTTATTTGGCGATGCCCACGAAAAATTATGGACGTTAACGGAGGTTGCTTTAGAACCATTGACACCACCGGAGGCGTTTGAAGCAACGAAACAAAAACTTGCTGGCTTTAAAGCAGGTTATGGGACCGTTCTATTCTTTATTCACACAGATACCGTTAAGAACTTGCAAGACCAATTTGCCCTTTATGCAGATAACTTCCCGGTCTGGGCAGAACAATCGAATGGGATTGCCCAAGCGAATGTTTGGGTAGCTTTAGAAGAAGCCGGATTAGGCGCCAACTTACAACATTATAATCCAGTAATTGATGATGCTGTTGTAGCTGAATGGTCAATTCCTGAAAATTGGCAGCTGCGGGCCCAATTAGTTTTTGGTTCAAAACAAAGCGAACCAAATGAAAAAGAATTTTTAAATGATGACGAACGTTTCCGCGTTTTCCATTAAAAACGATTCCCGATTTTAAAAAAAAGACCCTTGATTACGGCCACATACGGCAGCAATCAAGGGTCTTTTAGTCATTTTTTCCTTGATCATGATCGACCAGAATATCGATCGGTGTTCCTTCATTCAAGTGCTCCGACAAAAAAACTACCAATTCAGCTAACGGTTGTTTGAATTTCATTAATGGTCCCCGCATCCCTTTTCGAAAATAGTTCATCTTGATGGGCTGCCCTTCCTTTTCTTGAAATAATACGACCCGATCAATGTCTTGGTACAGTACCCCTTTAATACTCATTGGATGGACAATAATTCGATCTAGGGCTAACCCGCGGCTGTCTAGCACAAAGCTTAAAAAGACAAAACCTGAAACGATTCCTCGCACCTGATTATCCAATTGGTCATCCATCATCAACATGGATAGGATAATCATTACTGAAAAGATCGTAATAGCGATTTTGCTTAGTTTGCGCTCAACAGCAATAAAGTGAATCTCTTTGCGTACCACCAATAAATAGAGGTACAAAACGATCGTAAAGGCACACATCAATAGCGTTAACCCACTCATAAAACTCTCCGTTCTGTTTTCTTTTCCCTATTTTACCAAAAAATGATCTGTTACAAAAGACTTAGCCTATTTCCTAGGTTTTTTGATATCTATTTTCACCAGAATTCGGTACAATAAGAAAAAAAGGAGGAATTATCATGAATGCATTTTTTGATAAATTACAACGCTATGACTTGCTTCGTGCCGTCGTATATATCGTCTTCGGCTTCATTATCTTGATTGCACCACGATCTGTTTTCAACACGATCGTTTATCTCGTTGCCGGATACATCGCATGTCTAGGGATTATCAGCTTGTATACGAGCTACAAAGAAAAACAAAAGGGCTATCGCAATGTGCAGTCGGTCTCCGGTATCTTACTGTTGATTGCTGCAGCTGCGATTTTAGTTTTTGCTAAAGGATTACTTGCCATCGTGCCATTTTTCTTAGGGATTATGATCACCATCAGCGGATGCACCCGCTTAATGGCAAGCTTTAACCAAAAACGCATTGGTTTACCTTACATCACGAGCTTAATCATCAGTCTTTTGATTATTGCTGCTGGACTCGTTCTCGTATTGAATCCATTCGCCACTTGGCTACTGTTCTTCCAAATTTTTGGCGGTATCTTGATTTTCATGGGGGCATCCGACGCTATTAATCATTTTCAACGAAAAAGAGCCTAATAAATGAGAATGTTTTAAAATTTTCTACGAATCTAACATCTACATGTAGACTTTTCCCGCTATTCCTTTTAAAATAGGAGATATCAAACAGTCAGTCCATTGAGAGGCGGGAGGTGCGACATGAAGAAAATTAAGCAAGAAGCAAAACATCCAAATGATGTGCCGGTAATTTTTTTGACCGATGCAACTGGCAAAGTCGTACGAAAAATCTCGATCAATGAGTGGCGTGCGTTAAAAGCGAATCCAGAACAAATCGAAGAACTCGATATCAAATTGTATCGTGAAGCGATCAGTTTCTATCTTCAAGAAGACTATGCGAAAGCAAAAGATCTCTTGCACTTCTTGATCAATAAAACGGACTATAGTCATTACGAATATGTTGAACGATTAGCCAATATCTATCGCATCGAAAATCGTCCTGCTAAAGAAAAAGTCCTATTGCTGACTGCTTATCATGCAATCAAACCGTTAGAATCCTCTGAAGGAATTCTAAGAAGGATCGAAAATCGATTACAAAAAATCGATGCCTTTGATTTTCCAACTTCGACACAATTCAGTCATTAAAAAAGCAGCTATCTTTCGATAGCCGCTTTTTTTATGCTTCTGGCAGTTTACGCAAAAGACGTAACCCGTTAAACAATACGATCAATGTACTGCCTTCATGGGCAAATACCCCCAACCCAATGTTCATCATGCCGAATAGATTCAAGCCGACTAATAACGCGACGATAAACATGGAGAAAAAAATATTTTGCCAAATGATCCGATCCATCTTCTTCGCTAAGCGATAGGCATATGCAAAACGCGAAAGATCATTCTTCATGATCACTGCGTCTCCTACTTCAATCGCAACATCTGACCCTTCCCCCATCGCAAAGCCGATGTCTGCTTGAACAAGTGCAGGGGCATCATTGATACCATCACCCACCATGGCGGTTTGTCCGTATGCTTCTTGGAGTGCTCGTACCGCTTCCGCTTTGTTCTCAGGCAAAACATTGGCAGCCACTTGGTCAACCTTTAAGCGCTGACCGATTGCTTCACCAGCAGAAGCACTGTCTCCGGTGATCATAACAGTATGGATACCTTCATTTTTCAAATAATGAATCACAGAAGCTGCCTGTTCGTTCGGCTCATCCATCAATGCGATGATCGCCGTAACCTTTTCGTTGATGGAAAACACGACCATTGTTTTTCCTTGCGCTTCCAATTGACGGTACTGTTGCTCCATCAAACCTGTTAACTGGGTGTTTTCGGTTCTTTTTCCTAATCGATAGGTTTTTGTTCCTGCGACGGCACCTAAACCGGAACCAATCTCGTTTGTGACAGTCAACTGTTCGATTTCTCGTATTTTCTCTGTCTTCTCGAAATAAGAAACGATCGCATCTGCTAATGGGTGGTTGGCTTGCTTTTCCATCGAAACGATGACCGCTGCTGCCTCTGCTCGATCGATCGTATCAGCGAAAACGGCTTCCGTGACTGTAGGTTTTCCGACGGTCAAAGTTCCCGTTTTGTCAAAAGCCACCGCTTTGATCTGAGCGAAATTGGTCAAGTAATTGCTCCCTTTAAAAAGAATCCCTTTTTTCGCTAGATTCGAGATCGCCGATAAACTAGCAGGGACGGCGCTTGCCGCTAAAGCACAAGGAGAAGCCGCAATCATCATTACGATCCCACGATAAAAACTTGTATACCAATCCCAACCAAAGAGAAACGGTGCAGTCAAAATGAACAAAGGGACTGCAACGAAAACAACTGTTACATAGATTGGTTCGATTTTTTTGATTCGTGTTTCGGTCGGTGATTGATTTGATTGCGCCGCTTCCACCACTGAAAGAATTTTTGCGAAGACTGTTTCAGAGCTGTCTTTCGTGACTTCCATCAAAAATGTGCCGTTTCCATTAATCGTACTCCCATAGACTTCGTCTCCTGTAGTCTTTTCTCGAGGAATACTTTCCCCATTGATCGAAGCTTCATTGATGGCACTCGTTCCAGAAAGGATTACGCCATCTGTTGCTAACTGATCACCAGGTAGCACTTGCAAAATATCTCCTTTTTTTATCTCAGAAGCGGCAATTTTTTTGGTTTTCCCATCCGGACCCATCAAACGGGCTTCCGTGGGATTCAATTTGAGAAGATTGGTGATTTCTCTTCGACTTTGTCCCTCGGCGTATTCTTCTAAGAAGTGAGCGCCTGCAAAAATCAAAATCAACAAAGCTGCTTCATTAAAATTTCCTATGACCATGGAACCAATCGCTGCCAACAACATCAAAAGATGTACATTCGGTGTGAATCGCCGATTGGCTCTGGTACTCTTTATGGTATCCTCGATTCCTTCCCACGAAATGTGATAACCTGCTAATAAAACCGCAGCAAAATAAAACCCATCTTTCACCCATTGGTTCGGAACAAAAAGTGTCAGTATAAAGAGCAGTAAGCCTACAAAATAAATGTTACGTGGGAGAGTCCCATGATCGTGAGTATGAGAATGCCCCTCCGTTTTTGTGTGATCATGTTGACAAGTATGTTCAGCCATCATTAAAACCTCCTCTAGTCCATCTTTCATATGAACGATCAATCATATTTATAGACTTATTATATATGAATAAACAATCATATGTCAACTGAAAGAAGTTTTTCTTGTGAAATGTAAGCGTTTTGGGTTTTGTGATTCCTTATGGCATGCTAGAATAAACTTAGGAGAGAAAGGAGTGTTGGTTATGAGAACATTTACTGGCGGTATTTCACTAAGTCCCCCATTAAAAATGTTAAAAGAAAAATTAATGATCGAACAAGATGAAATTCTTACCTTTTCACCCACGATGGTCTTTATCCCTTTAGCACAACATATTGGTGCTCCGGTGGAACCGATTGTTTCCGTTGGTGATTACGTCAAGCAAGGGCAAGTGATCGCTGAGTCTGATGCGTTTGTATCTGCCAAAATTCATGCATCTGTTTCGGGTAAAATCGTCGACATGGTCGATTGGCCGAATCAAAACAATGAAGAAGGAAAAACCATCATCATTGAAAATGATTATGCTTATCAAAATGATTTTTTGTCAGCCCCCTTCGACTGGCAATCTGCTGCTAACGAAACCATCCTCAACAAAATCCGTCAAGGCGGCGTCGCCGGCAAAGGCGGTGCAACGTTTCCCACCCATGTCAAATTCAGTATTGATGAAACCAAAAAAATCCATACTTTGATCTTAAATGGTTCTGAATGTGAACCGTTCTTACGCAGTGATGCTTTCTTAATGCAAAAAGAAGCCCAGAAAATCATTCACGGTGCAAAGATTGCCCAAAAGTTACTGGATGGTCCAAAAATCATAATAGGCATCGAAGATGACAAACCAAGAGCCATTTCAGCCATGCAAGCCGCAAGTGCAGAGGATGACACGATAGAAGTCGTTACTGTCCCAACTGTTTATCCAACCGGTGGTGAAAAGCAGTTAGTAGAGTTATTGACCGATCAAGAGGTGCCGTTAGGTGGTTTGACTGCCGATATCGGTATCGTCTTGATCAATGTTGCCACCAGCTTTGCCATCGCCGAAGCGGTCTGTTATGACAAACCGTTGATTGAACGCTATACAACCGTTACCGGCGATGTTCAAAATCCCTGCATCGTCAAAAATCCGTTAGGAACACTCGCAGGAGAATTGATCGACTTTGCCGGCGGATTTCAAGGAGCCCCCAGCAAATTGATTCTTGGTGGACCAATGATGGGAAAATCCGTCAAAACCTTGAAAGTTCCGGTCACCAAAGGCAGCAACGGCATCGTTGTTTTTAATGAAGAAACCGATTGGCTCTATGCCGAAAACCCCTGTATTCGCTGCAACAAATGTGTCGAAGCTTGTCCAATGCGCCTCATGCCAATGGAGATCGATCAGTTTTATCGAGCGGGGGATTATCAAAAGTGTGAAGAATTATTGGCAGAAGCATGTATCAATTGTGGTGCCTGTACCTTCGTCTGCCCAGCTAAACGTTCCTTAGCTGCCAATATCACTGCCGCAAAAGGCAAAGTTGCCCAGTTGCAAAAGGAGGCGAAGGAAAGTGCCTGATTATTACAAGGATTCCGATAGCGAACGTCTCTTTCAGCAAAGGAAAAATCAAGAAACACCCCCAAGCCCCCATATTTGCAGCAATGACGAGACCATTAAAATCATGGGGTGTGTGGTATTAGCCTTGCTGCCAGCAGTTTTATTCTCTGGCTATCTTTTTGGATTGAAAGTTTATGGCTTGTTTTTCATTGCACTAGCCACGGCGTTTTCTGCCGACGGACTTTGGTCCTATCTTGTCAAACGGCCGTTTCGCTTCGATTTAAGCATCGTCGTGACGGCCTTGCTTTTAACGATGAACCTCCCACCAACCGCACCTTGGTATTTTCCCGTGATTGGGGTGGCGTTTGCCGTAATCATCGTCAAAGAATTTTTTGGCGGTATTGGTTATAATTTTCTAAATCCAGCCCTCGGCGGTCGAGCCCTGTTGATTGGCTTGTTTTATAACCAAATGTTTCTAATCAGTTGGCCTGATCCACCTTTTGGCAGCATCGCACCTGATGTCGTTTCGCAGGCTACAGCGAACGATGTTGTTTCTGGTGCCACACCATTAGCTGTCATGAAAGCAGGAGAAACGTTGAGTGGCTCTGAACTAGTGGATGCCTTTTTAGGATTTACCGGAGGACGAATCGGTGAAACCAGTGCCTTACTTTTACTGTTGGGTGGGATTTTTCTCGTTTACAAGAAAATCATCTCCCCTCGTATCCCACTGATTATCTTTGCGACGATCGGGCTCTTTGCTTTTATCCTTGGTCCAGAAGGACTTTTTACTGGCAGTTGGCAAACGGTGATCGGGCATATCATCAGTGGTGGTGCCATGTTGGGTGCGATTTATATGGCGACTGATTATTCTTCGACACCAGGAACAAAAGCAGGAGAAAATCTTTTTGCCTTAGGCGTTGGCCTCCTCGTTGTGCTCTTCCGTTTCTTTGGTTTTACAAATGAAGGCATGAGCTATGCCATCTTGATCATGAATTGTTTCACCCCACTTATTGATCGCTTCTTACGCCTTCGCATATTAGGGGAAGGAAAAAAGACCCCGTTCAACCTTAAAATCATGAGCTAAATCGTAAAAAAGGAGGGTTCCTTATGATGATCGCCAATCGGCTAGTGGTCTTTCTAGTCATTCTACTCACAAATTACGCCTGTCAAAATTTGGCACCAACCGTCAAAGAGAAAAAACCGAACGTGACGACACGGGTGGTTTTCCTCTCAGGGATCATTGCGGTCGCTTACTTGTTCAGTGGGTTAAGCTTTTATCTTTTACTTCAAAATCGTTTCGTCTATGGCAATCAAGTGGTCACCAACTTGGTAAGTGCTGCCATCATTGCCTTGATTGCGGGGGGCTTGTGTTTACTGATCGTTCCTGCAAAAAAACGTTTCTTGACGAATGATCTAAAAAAGACGACCCTAGTCAGTGTCTTCTTGCTGACGATCGCCACCGTGACCCAATTTCCCTATACCGATTATTTAACCAATTTATTTGTTGCTGTAGGCATGTATTTCCTCTTTTCTTGTGCTTTGTCAGGGGTTCATACACGGAATCAAATTGCCACGATTCCGCCAATTCTAAAAGGTTTACCACTGGATATCGTAACACTTTTTCTATTCTATCTAAGCTTTTCCTTTCTCAATGGTGTCTTCTTCAATTATTTATTCTAAACAAAAAGCAAGTCCCGCTTTGGCAGCGGAACTTGCTTATTTTTTGCGGAATAACTCTCTGAAGGAACCGATCAAAAAACCAGTCGAAAAAGCATTTTGTGCTTTTTGCTCTTTTTCAGCAGCGATTTTTTGTCGGGTTCGCAGCCCCTTATTGGCATTTTTGGACTTCTTCCCTTCACGGAGTTCTTTCGAAGCCTTTTGAAACTCATTTGAGAAACGATTATACCCAACCATGTCGTTTCCCTCCTTTCTTTGTGCTTGACCTATAATAACGAGGATTTATTATAGGAATTGCCTTTCTGATGCAAATCAGGTAACATAACAGACAGAAAGATGATTTATCCCAGGTTTATCAGAAAGGAAGATCCCATGAACGAAACCCACACTGGATTGTTAGTCAATAGCCGCGTTTTTCAAGAAACGCCAATGATGCTGACAGGTATCCAACTTTTAGAAGACCACAAAATCGTAAATTGCATTATTAAGGATCGCTACTTAGCCAGCTATGTCTTACGCCTTCCATTAAATAAATACCAATTAGAAGTTGAAGGAAAATGGAACAAGCGGGAACAGTTAGTGATCAAACATATGAAGATCAAGAATATCGATGAATTTATTAAAATCGTCGGTACGCCAGAATAACAGGACTCACGAAAAGCAAGTGCAGACAACTGCCCTTGCTTTTTTTCTGAAAAAATCCAACTAATTTTCCCGCGTGTTCCTCCGATGTTTATCGCGACATTCTGGTAAACCGATCGATCAAGGCTTTTTGCTCCTCTTTGATACCGATCGCCAACGGTTTGATCATTAATTTGACAGTGGACGAAGGTGTCTGAATCTGAACTTTTTTATTTACCACACCGCCTAGTTGTAATTTTGTGATCTCATGGATCATAATTGTCTGCATCCCTTTTTCATGAAATTGCAGATCTAACTGAATCAAGTGGATTTTTTCTTCGTCAACCACCACGATAAAATACTTTGGTGTTGGCAGGGCAATCATTTTGGCTTCCTCGGCATAACCAGCCAGTTTTCCATGGAACTTCGCACGGTAGCTTTCTAAATCATCTTTTTTCACGATCCATTTCATCAAAAGCCACATCCTTCCTTAGATACCTTAAGGATACCTGCAGAAAACGCTTTTGCACAACAATATGCCTGCTTGTTTCCTCACATAGCCCCATTCAACACGTTTGATCATCAAAGACTTTTCCTCTAGACATAGACGTTTTTGTCACCACGACTGCTGAGTCAAGCAAAAAGACAGCGAGGCGCTTAGTGCCCTTCGCTGTCTTTATTTGGATAGTAGTGTTGGAAAAGTCGCAGAAAAATCGGTGCCAGCATCAAATAAAAGATGCCATTCCCCGCTGCATGCAACGCATCAAAGCTCACTCCTTGAAAATAGTAAGCCCAAAAGCTAGGAAACCCATAAAGCTTGACACTGATCCAAGATATCACAAAGCCATACGCAAAACCTGCAAATACACTATAAATGACTTGTAAATACAACTTTTTCATAAACAGTTTGCTTTTTGATAATAGATACATTCCAAAAATTACGACGGCATAGCTAATCAATTGGGCAATCGTCCATACCCCCATTCCCATGTAAAAATTGGTAATCAGCATCGAGAGCAGACAAACGATCAATCCACGACTAAGACCTAAATGGATGGTTACTAATAAAAAGATCACCGTCATTGGTTGAACATTGGGTAAAGGTTGAAAAAGTGTCCTGCCGACGACGGCTGCTGCTACAAGCAACCCTAAATAAGCAATTTCTTTTCCAGCAAATACAAGTGGTTTATTCGAATTTTTCATAGGTGAAAACCACTTTATCGTTGTTTCCTAAAAAGGTATCATCTGCCCCAGTCGTAATCATTTCATCATTGATCGTATATGTCCAATAATAGCCAGCTTTTTCATCTTGGGCTAAACCGTCGATGCTGGTGATCATCCCTTGATTTTCTTCCAAGTCAAAGTTCTCTTTCATGATAGTCATCAAAGAAACCCCTTCTTTAAAAGTGACCGTTTTGGTTTCGATCTCCTGGTCTTGCTCTTCACTTTTATTATTGAAGCTGATTTGGGCAGTGCGCTCTTCGGCATTTTGTTGGACTGACGAAGAGTCACTAGAGTAGTCACCCGCATCCATCGATGGTTTGGCACATCCGGCAAAAACCAGACTTAGTAAAAAAATATAACTAAAAATTACTGTTTTCTTCATAATAATGGCTCCTTTGATTTTTTTACAACACCTTATTGTACTAAAAATAAATAAAAAAGGCGAAATTTTTTTGTTCCCCTCTATAGAAAGCATTGTAAATCCATGTGACTATGGGTATACTAGCTTCAATCATTCGTAAGAAGAAATGAAGGAGTGTTGGAAAGATGGATAGAAAAAAAGCGTCCTGTACCACTTTACTAGTAGGAAAAAAAGCATCGATTGACGGCTCGACCATGATTGCCCGTAATGAAGATTCGGGGAGCGGTTCGGAACCGCAAAAATTCGTCGTCATCACCCCAGAACAGCAAGGAAATGAATTTAACGCCGTTTTAAGCGGCTGTCGAATCCGTTTACCTAAGGATCCCTTACGTTATACTTCGACACCTGAAGCAGATGAATCCCAAGGAGTCTGGGCAGCTTCAGGAATCAATGAAGTAAATATCGCCATGACTGCGACAGAAACGATTACGACCAATTCACGCGTTTTGGCCATTGATCCATATGTGGAAGATGGTATCGGGGAAGCTGATTTTGTCAGCATTGTACTGCCTTACATTCATTCCGCTAAAGAAGGTGTTCTTCGCCTAGGGGAACTCTTAGAAATCTATGGGACCTACGAAGCCAACGGGATCGCGTTTTCTGATGCCGAGGAAATTTGGTATATGGAAACCATCGGTGGACATCACTGGGCAGCTGTTCGCATACCAGATGATGCCTATGTCGTGGCACCCAATCGCTTAAACATTGATCACTTCGATTTCGCCTCAGAAATGACGTTGTGTTCGCAGGATCTCGAACAGTTGATTGAAGACTATCAATTAAATCCTGATTTTGAAGGCATTAATCTACGCCATATTTTTGGCAGCTCCTCAGAAAAAGATACCCGTTACAACAACCCGCGGGCATGGTACATTCAAAAACACTTTAGCGGAACAGTTGCTGAACCGATCGATCAAGAGCTCCCGTTTGTATGCTACCCAAAACAAAAGCTATCCGTGGAAGATGTAAAATGGGCATTAAGCTCCCACTTCCAAAATACGCCTTTTGACCCTTACGGTACAGGGACCGAGACACAAAAAACACAATTTCGATCGATTGCTCTCAATCGCAACCAGCAAGTCCATATTTTGCAGATCCGCAACCACGTGCCTGCAGCAATCGCTGGCATTCATTGGCTCGCCTTTGGCCCCAATACCTTCAACGGCGTTGTGCCCTTTTATGCAGCTATCACTAAGACCCCACTTGGCTATTGTGATACGACAAAGACCTACGATCCAACAAATAGCTATTGGTTAGGACGCACCTTGGCGTTGATTGGAGACAGCGACTACGATCGCTATAGTGATCTTGCCAACCGTTTTGAAATGGAAACGATGGCGGCTTGTCGCCGCATCCAACAAGAAACTGATCGTAAATCTTCCGCTGAAAAGGAGCCTACTCGTCTGCTTGAAGAAGCCAACGCTGAGATGGCCGAACTGTATTTAAAAAATGCAACAACGTTACTAGGAAAAATGGTGGAGTCTGGCAGTAATAAAATGGCCTTGCGTTTTTCTTTAGCCGATTAGTCAATCGTTGAAAATAAAAGGATTAACAAAAACTTTACATGGAATTGCAGCAATCTAAACATTGCTCTCCTATACTAAAGATACCAATTCGTTTTCTTTTTCCTTGCTGGTACAAATCAAGCAATTGATTTGTACTGGTCCCCCTATTGAAGACCAGTTGGGAAAAAACGTTGGGAGGAATGAGCATGACTGCAAGTATTTATCGGACTGTCACCAACGAAATTGTTAAAGGTGAAATCATCAAGAGCCAGAGTCAGCAAGATATGCTGATCATTCAAGACAAAAAAGGCTATTTCCATGTCGTTGAACCAATCCCCGCTACTACTACATCAACTCCCCACAGGACCAAAGACTAAAAAATCCACTGGCGATCAGAAAGAATACAGGATCTTTCTGATTGCTCAGTGGGTTCTTTTTTGTTATGTCAAACTCAATGTGAATCGGTTCAATCCATCAATGAGTTTTTCTCGCGAACAGCCAACGTTTAGGCGTAAAAAATTTCTCCCTTCATTCCCATAGATTTCCCCTGACATAATCGCGACTTTTCCCTTACGAATCATTCGTTGCTGCAATTCCACCATCGTTAAATCCAGTGCTGTACAATCAATCCACATAAGATACGTGGCTTCGCTTTTCGTGACCACGAGTTCTGGATGATATTCCTGTAAATAAGCAATCACATAAGCAATGTTATCATCCAGATAGTCATTGAGCTGATCCACCCACTTACTTTCACTATCGTAGGCAGCAATCGTTGCGGTCATGCCAAAAATACTGGTGGAGCTCAACCCATCGGCTTCTTTCAACTGAGTTAAGAAGCGATCACGCAACTTGGAATCAGGAATAATTCCATAAGAATAAATCAACCCTGGGAAATTAAACGTTTTGCTACCCGAAGTAACAAGGGCTACTTTTTTTTGCAACAAATCAATGATTGGTTGATGCCTTTGTCCTTTTCTTACAATATCCATATGAATCTCATCAGAGATGATAAATACATCATGGGTTTTCGCCAATTCGATCATTCGTTGCAACTCATCTTTTTGCCAGACTCTCCCAGTTGGGTTATGAGGACTACATAAGAGAAGAACTTTGTTTTCAGGCTGTGCCATCAATCTTGTTAGCTCTTCAAAATCAATGCGATACGAGTTGGCATCATAGATGAGTGCATTAGGTACGATTTTTCTTTTGTTCTCTTTGATCATTTTATAAAACGCATCATACGCTGGCGTCTGAATAATGATCCCATCTCCTGGATTGCTGAGTAAGGTGACGAGTAGTTTGATGCTATACATGACGGAAGGACTGTAGACCAGCCAATCGCTGTCGATCCTACTTTTAAAGCGTTCAGAATACCATTTGCAGACCGCTTGCTTGAATTCATTATGATTCCAACGTGTATACCCAAATACCGGGTGCTGCATCCGCTTGATAAGTGCCGCTTCAACTGCAGCTGGCACCTTGAAATCCGTATCGGAAATCGTAAATGGCAACAAGTTTTTTTCACCAAAACGGTCTTCCACATAATCCCACTGGGTACAATGGGTTCCTTTACGATTGATTGGCTCATCAAAAAACATTTTCTTCACTCCTACTACTTGACAATTTTGCTAAAGAATCGCATCAAGTTGATTTCTGACTGTTGTTACTTTCGTTCCAATGATTACTTGAACGTTCGTATCATCTAAGTGAACGACCCCAAGCGCACCTAGTTTTTTTAGCCGTTCATCATCAACCAATGTACCATCGTTTAGAACGAGGCGTAGCCGTGTAATGCAATTGTCTAAAGAATCAATATTGCTTGCTCCCCCTAAAGCTGCCAAAATACCATGGGCATCGTAGCCACTCTTTCCAGAATAGGTCATTTCCTCTTCCAACTCATTCGTTTGATCGTTGTTCTCTTCTCTACCAGGTGTCTTCAAGTTCTTGCGAAGGATCACTGTTTTAAAAACAAAGTAATACAGGGCAAACCAGCAAGCTCCTACGATCAGAACGAGCCACCATTTTGTATATGCGCCTTGCATCACGCCAAAGATAAGAAAATCAAGCACGCCCCCATCGGTATTTCCAATCGTGACACCCAATAGACTCATTACCATAAATCCAGCACCTGTCATGATGACATGAAAAATCCATAATAAAGGGCTGATGAATAAGAATAAAAATTCGATTGGTTCAGTAATTCCTGTCACAAAAGTTGCAATGACGCCTGAAATCAACAAGCCTTTTATCTTTGAACGATTCTCAGGTTTTGCTGTCTGGTACATAGCTAATGCTGCTGCCGGTAAGCCAAACATAAAGGTTGGCATTTTCCCTTGAGACAAGAACGCCGTTGCACTTGGTGAGATGCTTAAACCGTTTTGTAATTCCGCATAAAAAATATTTAACGCCCCAAAGACTTGCTGACCATCGATCAGCTTACTTCCCCCTGCTTCGGTAAAGCGAATCATGGAAACCAAAATATGGTGTAACCCAAATGGCAGTAATAAGCGCTCACCTGAACCAAATAAGAACGGACCGAAAGGACCAGCTTGTTGGATCAAATGTCCGATTCCTGTGATGATCATAGCAAACAATGGCCAAATCATCGGAATGATCACCCCGACCACAGCTAAAGTAAGCGAGGTGATGATTGGAACAAACCGGGCTCCTGAAAAGAAGGCAAAACTATCTGGCAATTGAAAATGGTAGAAGCGCGTATGCAATTTATAAACGATCAATCCTGCGATAATACCACCTAGAACACCCATTGATAATGTTTGAATGCCAAAAACGATCTCTTGTCCTGCTTCTCGAAGTTGATCTGCAGTAGCTAATTGATTCGTTTCTTGTAAATAAAAATTGATGGATAAATGCATCACGACATAGCCCACAAAGCCTGAAAATGCCGCAACTCCCTTCTCTTTTCGTGCTAGACCTAAAGGAATCGCCATCGCAAACATGACGGGTAAGTAACTAAAGGCAAACCCACCGATCGTTGACATGAAACGAAAAACCACTTGAAGCCAAGAGGCACCTAAAAATGGGAAAACGTCGATCGTTGAAGAAGATGAAAATGAACTACCAATCCCTAAAAATAAACCCATGAATGCGAGTAAAGCGACTGGCAACATAAATGTTTTCCCAAGTCCTTGAAAAATTTCCATCCAGCTTGCTTTCTTTCCTTTTTGCATATCATTTCCTCCTAACACTTTTATCTCTTAAAATGTAAACGATATCAAGAAGGCTTACAATACAGTTACCAAAACAAGAATGACCATTCACAAAATGGAATGGTCATTCAGGATCAAGTCCTGGTTCGATTTGATTGGCGTATTGAATAATTAAAATATCCAGTAACGCTGCTAAAGAGATCCGTGGGCTCAAATCGACTTCATGATGATAAATCGTTGTCATTTCAACAGAAAAAGAGAAGGTGGCAAGCTTTTCCAACGTGCTTGTTGATTGACCAATACAGGCTAAAATCGGCACACCTCTTTGTTTCAACCGGTTAGCATAATTTAGCATCCCGATTGTTTCCCCACTATGACTAATAAAAATAGCCATATCTTTTTTTGATAGTTGATTAGCGATGGTTGTCAATTCATCCCAATCCGTTGAAGCGCCAACCGTTTTTCCTAAGAACCGCAACTTTCGACTCGCAGATAATGCAACCGGCGCACTTTGCCCTAAAGCAAAAAATTCGATTCGTTGTGCTTGCTGCAACATTTCCACGGCACGCTGAAAGTCAGCCTCTTCAATCATTGATAAGGATGTCGTCAGCTGGTCAATCATTTGCTTGATCAGTGGGGATAAGCCAAGAGAAGCTTGAGTAGATGATTTTCTTTCAAGAGTTTGATAATTCTTCAGTGAAAATTTGAATTCTTGAAAACCGGTAAAGCCAAGCTTTTTTGCCATTCTGCTGATCGTCGCTTGACTGGTGTACGTTTGGGAAGCTAACTCATCGGCCGTCATTTCTGAAACTTTCTCGGGCGCCCTTAAACAATAGTTAAGGACCGTTCTTTCTACTCGGTTCAGCTCTGGAATTTTGTATTGGATTCGTTTATATAAATGATTCATCACCTGCTTCTCCTCCCTACTATTGCTTCATTCTTCCGTCTCCACTATGCTTCATTTACTCATTATACCTTCCCTCAACAAAAGTACAAACTGATGATGAATGGCTTGAAATAAAAAAAGGACTCACCCTTTGAGGAGTGAGCCATCTTTGTTATTTTCTTTGCATCGGTCATCTGTAGACAGTCACTTCAGTAAACTCTTGCCCGTTGCCGTAATCATTTTCTTTCGTTTGACGCTTTCCATCAATTCGTTGTTTGCAACTGGCAAGTCCATTTTCGACATAGTTCACTGTATTTGCAACGATCCTTATTATAGTTGCTAGACCTTTCATCAAGGGATCATTTGATTCCATCCTCTATTCCCCCATTTCTATCACGCTTAAGCCGCTACTGGCTTTTTCTTATAACAAGTATAAAAGAAGTACCTTAAACGAAACTAAAAGAGAAGAACTTCGACAAAAAGAAAAGCAGACTAGTTTCTCTTTTTGGTAAAATATGGTAAATGTAATAGGAAAGGATGATCAGTCTCATGATAAAAACTTTAGTGGTAGCCAGCCATCCGGATTTCCACAATTCGCTTTCCCAACGATTCTTTAGTGAAAGTGCCAAGCTTCCTAACGTCACCATGCATTTCCTTGATGATCTTTCTGATTTTTCTCTCGCCAATGAACGGATGCTGTTGCAAACATGCGATCGTTTGATTCTACAATTCCCCCTATATTGGTACAGCGTTCCAGCAAAAATGAAAGCTTGGATCGATACGGTTTGGGAAAAATGTGCCCCTGCATTGGTGGGCAAGGAAATCAGTTTCGCCGTTTCTACCGGCGTTGCCGCCAAAGAATTTCAGCTAGGCGGCCGAGAAAATACGACCTTCAATGAAATTTTGCACCCACTGGTACTCATGGCAAAAAAACACCAAATGACGGTACTCCCCATCGTTGTCCTCGATCAACTGATGTATAAATC
The DNA here is from genome assembly GCF_050498885.1 of Enterococcus sp. AZ179. Classification (NCBI taxonomy): domain Bacteria; kingdom Bacillati; phylum Bacillota; class Bacilli; order Lactobacillales; family Enterococcaceae; genus Enterococcus; species Enterococcus sp. AZ179. The sequence goes on from NZ_JBMHEO010000001.1 coordinate 3,536,246, forward strand.
AGAACAAGAGAAACGAGCCTTTGTCATTGCCTATCAGCAACTTTTATCAATGCCGGCTCCCTTTACATTTGATCAAAAGCAACAATGGTTTAGCGAAAAGCTGGCGCGTTTGGTTTCTGAAAAACCGCAGCTTGCTCCTTTGCTATCCTTGTTGCAGGAAAACCATGAAACGTTGATCGAATTAGATGACGCTTTAACTGAGTTGGAGGTGCTGTGATGGATCACGAATGGCTGAAGCCACTGATAGAGCAGTCAATAAAAGAAACAGCTGACTATCACGAAAAAGCATTTTTGCAAGAACTAGAGAAGTTGCTTCATCAGCAAGAAATTCGAATCGAATTGAAACAAGGAGAACTTGACGGAAAATTGTGGAATCCTAGTGAATGGTAAAATCTGCACTTGTATCCAAGAAAAAACTTTGGTCCACCTAGCTATAAAACATGCTGGGTGGGCCAAAGTTTTTTTGAATCGTTTCTTTTGCTTGTTAACTAGGATTCGCACATACTCTTTGTAGCAGCGATATAGGCTGCTTGCAAACGTTTCGTGATCGAACCCAATGTACCATTGCCAACTGATTTCCCATCTACTTTGACGATAGGCACAATTTCCCAGACAGAATTGGTCAAAAAACATTCTTGCGCGTTGTTTAGTACCTCAACAGGGACAGGTTCTTCTCGATAAGGAATTTCTAATTGCTGACACAACTGTAGCACCTTCATTTTCGTGATACCTGGTAATACCAAGCGTCCATCCGGATGTGTATAGACGATACCATCAATGACAAACCAGAGATTTGATGCCGAAGCTTCCGTGAAACATCCATCTCGTTGCAGGAGTGCATCATCGAACCCCGCTTCGATCGCTTGATCTAGCGCTAACAGATTTCCTAACAAGCTCAATGATTTGATATCACAATGCAACCAACGCTCATCTGGAAGAACGGTCGCAGATAGCCCTGCATGCTGCATTTCCAGAGTTCGTTCAAAGGGGATCACATTTGCGGTCACGACTCCTTTGACTGCTCCAGCAGACGGAAACTCGTGATTGCGGGGAGAGGCGATTCCTCTGGTGATTTGAAGATAGATCTCTCCTTCTGTGATTCCTTCGGTTTTAACCAGTAACTTAAGGTTTTCAGTTAATTGGGGAATTGTATAAGGCAACGTCAGTTTAATTTTTTGCGCACTACTTTCTAAGCGAGTCATATGCTCCCCTAACATAAAGCAGCGACCATTATAGATTCGAATCACTTCATAGATTCCGTCACCATACTGATAACCGCGATCTTCAATGTCAATTTTCACCGCTTCTCGATCAACGATTTGATCGTTCCATAAAACCTTCATTTCCTCACTCCTATCGTCCTTCTCGTTTCAATAAGTATAGCATTTGTCTTGAGGCCTTGCTACGTAGTGCTTAAAAACAAAAAAACCTGCTGATGGAGACCGCTCCAACAGCAAGGTAGAACATTTTCGTTATAATGAATCTTTATCAATTACAGATCGTTCTAATTTTCGTTCTTGAAAAAAACGCAACAATGTACCAGACATTGCCATCACGATCGAATACACTGGCAGTGCCACGATCATGCCTACAAATCCAAGCAAGTTGCCGGCAATCAATAAAAAGAAAACCGCAATGATTGGATGGATATGCAATACTTTTTTCATCACTAATGGTGAAACAAGATACGATTCACCTAACTGAATGATCGTGATTCCGACAATCAGAAAAATAGCTGTTCGAATGTCTTGACTTAACGCAAATAAAAAGGCTGGTGCTGCTCCGATAAAGGGGCCGAAATAAGGAATAATGTCCAGAACGCCGCAAATTAATCCTAATAGTAAGGCATTTTGTAAGCCTAGCAAAGAAAAAATGAAATAGCTTGAAACCGCAACATAAGAACAAACCAGCAATTTCCCACCGATGTACGCTGACGCTGCTTGATGAAAATCACTACAAAGTTGTCGCATTAAGCCTTGATAGTTTTTCGGTGTCTTACTTGCCAAAAAATCAGGAACTTTCTCACCGTCTTTAAACATATACACTAATAACAGTGGGATCGTAAACAAGACGATCGCTGAATGAGAAACGATGGAGATCAAACTCGTCAGACTATTGGTTGCCCCGGTAATAAACTGTAAGGCAAAGTTGCTAGCTTGGGAAATATCAATCGAATCAATAAAAGGACCAAATAATTCTTCTAAATAAGAATGATCAATAGTATCGATCACCAAATTGATGATGATGGGAATTTGATTGATAAAACGCCCCATCTCATAGGCTAATGCTGGTCCAATCACCTGAACGATCAAATACGCTGCAAAAACGATCAGCAGCAATGTCGAATATAGCGCAATGCTTTTCTTTTTCGTTCTTTTTTTTACCCAATTAAAGAAAGGTAAAAAGATGTAAAAAATAAAAATTGAAATCAATACTGGTAAAAAGACACTAGAAAAGATGGCTTCCAGTGGTCGAAAGACAAACAGTATATTTGAATAGATCCAGACCGCGATCCCTAAGAGACAGACGATCACTAGACCTGCAAAAATTTTTGATTTTTTAAGAAACTCCAATAATAAATCCTCCTGATTCTAGAAAGTAATTCAACTTCTTTCAGTTTAGCATAATTTTAAAAACGAAGGATGATTTCAAGAAGAATTTTTCAAAAATCCATGTTTTTCATAGCAAACTTTCAATTAATTTAATTTTTTTCATCTCTATATCTCGAATCTAATCAATTTTGATGAGCTGAAAACGGCAATGGAATATGCAACCGTCTGACAAAGTAGACTGCTGAAGCAAACTGGAGCAACCCTAGCAAAAAGAAAATCACATGCAAGACATTCCATTCTCGTAATAAGATGACCTGCACGATGATCCAGACAACTAAACTCATGCCTAAAAGCATTACCCCGTGGTACCCTTTGTTAAGCCGCAAGAGGAAAACAACAATCAGATTACCCAAACCTAAGATAGCGAACAAAAACAAGCCGGGAATTAAGAAGGTCGTGAAGGGTGTTCCTTGCAGCATGGCCGCTTCCAAACCAGCAAATGTCTCCCCTTTGCTTAACGGCTCAATGCTTTTAAACGCCAATAGACTTCCTCCACAAGCGCCAACACCAATAAAGAGACACAAAAAAAGTAACGCAAAGCGCATCTTCATTTTTCTCCACTCCTTCATCAAACCCAACGCAACTAAAAAAATATTCTCAGTGACACATCGATTTTCTTATTCCTTATTCGCTTTTTGCTGAATAGATGAATGCGGCAATTTGCTGCTCTTCCACAGAGGAAAAGCCACACGCCTCATAAAAATGACGCGTTTTTTCTGTGTTGTCCGTAATCAAAACCTTTTGCCGTATTGATGGATGATTCGCCAGCATTTTTTTGAGTAATCGCTGACCAATTTTTTGACCTTGGAACTCGGATGCTACTAATAGATCTTGAATATAAAGAATGGTTTGTCCATCGGTTATGCAACGGATAAGCCCCACTAGCTGCTCTTCAACATAGGCCGTGATCACCTCTGAGTGGGCTAACGCTTTTAAAAGACGCTCGGGATCTTTAGTATAGGCGCTCCAGCCAACTCCCTCATACAAAGCGAGTACTTGATTTGAATCAGATGGTAATTGGTCTTTAAAGACGATCTTCATACTTTTCCTCCTTGTAATAACTTAGCGACAGGGTGGAACAATAGAAATAGAGATGACAGCTCTTTTCCAAACAAACTCTTGTTATTAAGCCGTAATGCATTGCTTGACTAAAGAGTATCCTGAGGAAAAGCGACTGTCAACTCTAATTACGAAATACTTGAAGAACAAAATTGAACTGGTTCTGTTTCTAAGCCAGGACGTTAATCAATCAACAACTCATTTTTTAAACGTTGGCTCGTCGTCTGTTGCTCTTCAGGCGTTACTTCTTGATAGGAAATTCCATATTCTCCTCTGAAGCCATCGCCGGTGAACCCACTGCCAGCCATTTGGTAAGACTCGACAGTCCCTAATGCTGATTGATATTGGATAAATAATTGACTCATTTGCGAAAAAGTTAGATCGGTTTCGCCATTTTCTCCAATGATCGTTAGCAGATCCTGAATCCGCATCACGCTGGAAAGTGAAACTAACTCTTTTGCCAGAATCTCAGTCACTTCTCTCTGACGGCGCTGACGGCCATAGTCACCTTCTGGATCATCCTTTCGCATACGAGTATACTGAAGCGCCTCCCAGCCATCTAAATCGAGGACCCCCTCTGGGTAATCGATTTTCTCAGCAGTAAAAGCAAATTCATTTTCAACCGTGATGCCACCAATTGCATCAACAAGATCTGCCATCCCATCCATGTTTAAGGAGAAATAATGATGGATCGGTATATCAAGATATTGTTCGACGGTTTCAATCATCATCTTTGCTCCACCAAAAGAATGGGCATGATTGATTTTATCGTGGTACCCTTGTCCCACGATCTCCACATAAGCATCTCTAGGAATACTCGTGAGGGTGGTTTTTCTTGTGGCAGGGTTCAACGTTGCCACCATGATGGTGTTGGCGCGAAAATCGGTTTTGCGGCGGGAGTCATTGGCGATCCCTAACAAAAGAAGGCTTAGTGGCTCGGCATTTTCGATGACTTCCGCCTCTTCTCGTCCTTCGATTGGACGATGGATCGAGTGAGCAACATCCTCTACTTGAAAATACACCCTAACCGCATAAACGGTTCCTGCTGAGATAATTCCCGTCAGCAATACCATAAAAATGATTATTAGTTTTTTTGCTGTACCCAATTTATCTCCCCCTAAGTACATGTTTTTTGATTGAAAAGACGGAAGCATAGGTGATATAACTGATCCCACTTGCCAATAAAATACTTGCTAGCAAGTCGCTGGGATAGTGAACCCCGAATAGCAACCGACTCATCATAATCAGCAACAAATAGATCAATCCTAGAAATAGTGCCATGTTTTGGATAAAGTGACGCTTGCCTCTTTTGGCAGGAACTGTTTGCCCTAAGAAAAAGAGAAGAGAAATAATCAAAGTGGTCGCTAATAATGTATGTCCACTCGGAAAACTTGCTGATGCCCGTTCCATACTGTCAGCAAAATCCGGTCTCGGTCGATCAACTACTTTCTTGATCACTTGACCAACACCACTGATCACAATCATATTCCCCATCAACCAAAGACTTTCTAACCGCTGCTTGCGCATAAATAAAAAACTTGCTAACAGGAAATGAACGAAAGCTATGGGAATGATCGTGGCCGTACTGGCAAGTGGGAGAAAAAGCGATTCCACAGCAGGTGTCCGCCATTGAGGCAACTGGGAAAAAAGGTTGTCGATACTTTGGAACCAGCGTGGTTCTAATGCAACGAGGAAAAACAGCCATGCAAAACAGCTGCAGAGTATTCCGCCTATCACTCCTTTTTTTGCTGTTTTACTCATGTTAAGCCCCTACTTTCTTTTAATGTATACGACCTATTTTTGGCTTTTATCGGAAATTTGTCTAACCCAAAGATAATTCCCATAGCAATGCTGATCGCAATCAGAGAGGTTCCTCCTTGACTTAAGAATGGTAAGGGAATGCCGGTTAAAGGCAGCAAACCGATCGCCGCTCCGATGTTTTCAAAAATTTGAAAAACCAAACCAAACACATAGGTAATCGCAATATAGACCGATGCTTTGTTATTTGTTTTTAAAGCAGCAAAAATGATTTGATAGATCAGATAGAAATAAAGGAAGATGACTAAAGTACTTCCTAAAAAGCCATACGTTTCTCCAATGACTGTAAAGATCATATCTGACTCCCGAACCGGCACATACACCGTTGTATGGGTATCAGGTGCCCCCAATAAGCCGCCAGAACCAATCGCCCACATACTGCGGACTTGTTGGAAAGCGATGGAATCTTGGTACGCGAGTGGATCTGCCCAGGCTCTCACCCGATCCAATTGATATTGTGAAAAGTGAAGGCGAAACAACACACGATTGCCCCATTCCGTGAATACGAGTAGCAACAAAATAGCACCAAGAGCGGCAATCAAACCGATCACGACGGTCAGTATTTTCCAATGAACACCGGAAATGATGAATAAGGCACCTAACATCACGATAAACACCAAACTCGTTCCAAAGTCCCGCTGCATAAACATCAATAAAAATGTGGGTAAGCTGTATAGCAGGATCTTAGTAACATAGATCAAATCGGATTTGATTGTTCGTTCTGCTTTACGTTTCTCATAGACTAAAGTGAGATAGACCATAAAGAGCATAAAGGCCACTTTCATAAACTCAGAAGGCTGAATCGTAAACGCACCAAATCTGATCCACCGTTTGGTGTGCGTTTGTTCAAACATCGTTTGATCGTAAAACCAATGAAGAGAGGCCATCAAACCAAGTGATAGTAAGTACAAAAGACCAGAAAAGCGGAGGAGTAAATTCGTAGGAATCAAACTCGTTACAAAAAGAGCAATCGCCGAAAGGATACAAAAGAGGATCTGCCGAAAAACAATCCCTGAAGGATCATTGCCATCCATCACAGAAGCCTGATGTTGTACCCAGATACTTAACAAAAACAGCAGGAAAATCGGCAGCAATAAAGCATAGTTTGCTTCATGTCGTTTGAGGAACTTCATTAAGTATACCCTCCTCTCGTTCTAGTTTCAGGCATAAACTGAAGGCAAATGAAAGAATAAAGTAACTGGAGCCACCATAACTAATGAATGGCAAAGGTACCCCCGTCATCGGCATCAACCCTAAAATACTGGCAATATTGATACTTGTTTGTAATAACAGCAACGTGCTGGTTCCCAATAATATTAAGCCAATCTGAGGATTTGCGATTGCCGCTGATCGTATAAACAGACGTAAAATGATTACGAATAATAAAGCGATGACAAAAATGCCGAAAATCAACCCTAATTCCTCTACTAAAACGGAGAAAATAAAATCAGTCTCTGCTACTGGTAAAAAGCCTTTCTTGGTGATGCTATTTCCTAAACCAAGGCCCGTAAGACCACCATTGAACAAAGCATAGTAGGAATGGATCATTTGGAATCCTTGATTATATGGGTCGGAAAATGGATCTCCCACTAATCGAATTCGGTTATACACATGCATAAACATGTGGGGCAATAAATCATTGTTTCCTAAAAAGAGGATCAACATAGCAACCAAGAACAGACTGATTAATAACCCGCCAAACAAAAGAGCCGTGAGTTTAACGGGTACCTGAACCGTGGTAATCATGATAAAAGCCAAGAAAAGTAAAATCATCACGCCGGCTACTTTTGGTTGAATGAGGATCAACACACAGCACAAAAATAAAACGAAAAGCGGACGTTTCATTTCCTGCAAGGTAGTTTTTGCTGATTGAAAGTAATGAGCAAGGTATAAGACCATGCCCACATTCACGATCTCTGAGGGCTGAAATTGTATCCCTACAATCGAGACCCATCGTTGCGCTCCATTGACAGAAACACCGAAAAACGGCAAACGTGCCAATAGTAAAGTAAAGACGCCAAATGCCAACAGACCGATCGCTAAATATTTACTGAGCAGAATCTCACGCCGTGTTCGCTGAATAATGAAAAGGAGCACCCAGCTGAGTAACAGAAAGACAAGCTGACGCATAAATAAGCTTGCTGGCGGCTGATCTCTCGTTAATAAACGATAAGAACTTGCACTATAAATCATTAAAAGACCGATAAGGCTCAATAGCAAATAAGCTATGATCAGCAGCCAATCGATCTTCTTTTTTTCTATCATTGCTTCCACTCCTCTTGCCTTGGAGTAGGTGTTCAGACGGTACCAGTTATTATGCCCTTTGAGCTTAGTCATCCATCAAAGAGAAAAGCAAAAAAGTCTCACTTCTCTTAGGACGTCAGACTTTGCTAGCAATCTCATCGTCCGAGTTTTAGCACTATACAACGTAAAGAAAGTTGTTCCCTTTCTTAGCTATTTTATGAAAAGCCTTAATCCGACAATTCCTGTTTTACACATTGGCGTCTTTCGACGTTTCTGCGCAATAGCTTATGTTTGTATAGGAGCCTCACCTAACAAGGTTATATGTTATTTTCAATCCACTATGAATGGTACCCTTCCTCGTATAAAGATACAACCCATTCTTTGTTATTTTTATTTTTCTTTAACTTTTCTTAAAGAATTTAGATATTTCGAGTAATTTCCGATATTTAAAGAAAAATCAATGGAAATCATTCGACCATCACTGGATTCCCTTCGATCATACACGTTATTAAAAAACGGTCATTTTCAAAAAAAGACAGCTCTTTTTCTAAAACTCGAAAAAGAGCTGCTTTCTTGATTTTATACTCCCGCTCTAAATATATCTGTGCCGATCAATCCAATGATCGTTTGGCCTGACGCTCTTGCGCTGCTTTTCGTAACTGCTTTTGCGCTTTTTTAGACCCACGTTCAATATCTCGGGTAAATTTACGTTGGTCAAAATCGGAAAATAATTGATCTAGATCATAGCCGGCTGGATAGAGTGCTTCTCGTTTGGTGAGCAGTTGCAATCGCCGAGCAGCAACAACGAAACATTGTTTCTCAATATAAATCTTCGCTTGTCCCTGTTCCAAGTATTCATAAAAAACTCCCCGTTTTTCATGCTCTGCTGAAAAGACCTGGTCTCCCTTTTGAAAAATGTGCTCAGACTTTGTTTCCTGAGGATCGGTTCGTTTTCTGGATGTCTCAAAAGGCTGCTTCTCAAAAGAATAAGATTTATTCTTTAAATAGTCCTTTGCCGTTTGCACGACCTCAGCAGGAATCGCCATTTTTTCGGCGATCCAAAACGCATTACTTTCACCGACCGCATTGGTCAACAAGCGGTATTTCGGCGTCAGGGTCTTGGCATCAAAAGCCATCGCCGCTGTTTCAAAATCTTGGTGATCAAGAGCAAACTGCTTGATTTCACCATAATGAGTCGTGGCGATCATTAACGCCCCCGATCGATAGATCGATTCCATAATGGCGATCGCTAAAGCTGCCCCTTCATTTGGTTCAGTCCCGCTGCCAATTTCATCTAACAAAACGATACTGTTCCGGCTGGCATTCGTCATGATCTGTGCAATATTCGACATGTGTCCAGAAAAGGTACTTAAAGAATTTTCTAGACTTTGCTGATCCCCGATATCCATCCAAAGACTTTTTAAAAACGGCACGCTGCTGTTGCCATTATGCGCTGGAAACAAGCCGTAATGTGCCATCGCACAAACGAGTCCGACGGTTTTTAAGACAACCGTCTTACCACCAGCATTCGGACCTGTGATGACCATACATCGGTTCTCTTCTCCTAGTTTTAAAGATAGAGGAACAGCATCAGTGCCCAGTAAAGGATGCCGGACTTGATCAAGAAGCAAAACTTCTTCTTCAATAATTGCTATCGGTTGACCATTGATTTCCCGACAATACTTTCCACGAGCAAAAATAATATCTAGTACCACTAAAATATCAAGACAGGCAAATACTGCATTCATTTGTTCGGCGATTGCCCCGGTCAATTCTGATAAAACTTGGTATTGGGCGGCCGTTTCTTCCGCCTGTGCCAAAATCAATCGATCATTCAGACGGGCAGCTGCCTCTGGTTCAATAAAAACAGTCGCGCGTTTATTAGAACGTTCGATGATCGTCCCTTTAATTTGCTGTTGAAATTCAGCACGTACCGGCAGCGTATAACGGTCGTTCTTTTTGATCACACGGTTTTCTTGCAGATAGCGACTTTCTTTAAAAAACTTTGCAAAAACTTTTTTTAAATCGGCCTCATATTTCTCGATTGTGCCACGAATTTTCCGTAATTCTCGGCTGGCGTTACTATCTACCTGACCATTGCGAATTTTTTGGAAAATCATTTCGGCGATTTCAGAAAAGTCGGCCAACCCCTGAGCATAGTGATGCAATCTTGGGGCAATTGATTGATTTTTTTCAAACAATTGACGGATGATTCGAAAAGACCGTAAAAAGTCTCCGTATTCAATCAATTCCTGCGGCTCCAATACAAAGCCTTTTTCAATCTTCTCCGTATGATGTAAGACATGCTGCAGCCCCATGAAAGGGACTTGACGTCCGGCGTCTAATAGCGCCATCGCTTCAGTTGTCTCAGACACTCGTTTTTGGGCGGAATGGATCGTAGCTGCTGGTTTTTCATTGGCAAAACGTGCTTTACCATAATCGCTGATTATTTTTTTACTTACTTGTTCTTTAATTTGTTCAAATTCAGTTGCTTGAGGTATCTTCATGAGTGATCCTTTCTTGTGCCTGAGGATCCCGGTAACATCCCCGTCCAAAAAAGTGTACAAAAAAAGCGATAGTCTCCCATCACCTGATTCATCAATAACGATTTTTATCGGTATCTACAGGCACAACAAATAAACAGTCTGTTTTTGCTTATTTGTTTTAATTAGCTGATTAGATACCTACGACACTCATTAATATACCTCTTTCTTTTTTGAACGAGTTTTTTTCATTGTAATATAGAAACTGTCCTTCTGTCAACTTCCTTCAAATCTCCTTCCCCTCAAAGAAAAAACGTCTCAGAAGCTGCTAGAAGCTCCTGAGACGTTTCTGATCTAGATCAAATAATAAGCTACTTACCTACTTACGAGCGAATCAGGTAATCAAACGCACCTAATGCAGCAGTGGCACCTGAACCCATTGAAGTGATGATCTGTTTGTATACACTATCGGTACAATCTCCCGCTGCAAAGACCCCTTCAATGTTGGTTGCGCCATGTTTGTCCACCACGATCTCATTGCGTTCATTTAAGACGACACGATCTTTTAACCATTCAGTATTCGGCATCAAGCCAATCAAAATGAAGACACCCTCCACAGCTAAAGTGAATTCACCATTCGTTTCACGATCAACGTAGGTCAATTGTTCGACATGATCGGATCCAACAATTTCCTTCGTTGCCGCATTCGTAATAACAGTCACATTATCTAACGTGTTCAAACGGTTTTGTAGCACAAGGTCCGCTTTTAGTTCTGGTAAAAATTCAAGAACATAGACATGTTTCGCCATGCCAGCTAAATCGATTGCTGCTTCGATCCCAGAGTTTCCGCCACCAATGACGGCAACTTCTTTCCCAGCAAATAACGGACCGTCACAATGCGGACAATAGGCAACACCTTTATTTTTGAATTCTTTTTCTCCCGGAACATTGATGTTGCGCCAGCGAGCGCCAGTTGCTAAAATGGCCGTTTTGGTTTTTAATACTGCACCATTTTCTAATTCAACTTCGATGACGTCATTGCGGCGAATATCTTTCGCACGCTGACCTTTCATCACGTCTACATTGTATTCGTTGATATGCTCTTCTACCTGACGCATTAATTTTGGACCTTCGGTATAAGGGGTACCGATCATATTTTCGATCCCCAGGGTTTCCATTACTTGTCCACCCATTGTTTCGACGACCATCCCAGTATTGATACCTTTACGCGCTGCATAAATCGCTGCGCTTCCGCCTGCAGGTCCGCCACCGACAACTAATACATCGAAAAGCTCTTTTTCAGCAAAGTCATCTTTACTCGTCGGACCAGCTGCTTTTTCCAACAACTGCTCGATCGTTTGTCGGCCGCTTGCAAATTCTTCACCGTCTAAAAAGACGGTTGGCACAGCCATAATTTTTTTCTTGTCAATTTCTTCTTTGAACATCCCACCTTCAATCATGGTGTGGCTGATGGAAGGATTTAGCACTGCCATGATATTTATCGCTTGAACAACATCAGGACAGTTATGGCAGGTCAAACTGACATAGGTTTCAAAATGTAATGGCTTATCGATCGCTTTGATACGCTTTTGTAGTGCTTCATCAATTTTCGGCGGACGACCGCTTACTTGAAGCAACGCTAAAATAAATGAAGTGAACTCATGTCCTAACGGTAAACCAGCAAAAGCGATGCCGCTTTCTTCACCGGGACGATTGATCGAAAAGCTTGGTGTCCGTTCACTTGCTACAGCTTGAATCGTGATTTTTGACGACATTTCTGCGATTTCTTCTAAGAATTCACGTACTTTCGTTGAAGAATCATCCTCACCTAAAGTCGCCGCAAAAACAACCTCTGATTCTAGCATCGCTAGATATTGCGTCAGTTGGTCTTTGATTGCCTTATCTAATGCCATGAGAGCCTCCTAAATCTTGCCTACAAGGTCTAAGCTTGGCGTTAAAGTTTCTTCGCCTTCTTTCCATTTTGCAGGACATACTTCACCTGGATGGGTACGGACATATTGTGCGGCACGGATTTTATCGATCAAACCACTAGCATCACGACCGATACCATCCGCATTGATTTCAACCGTTTGTACCACACCATCCGGATCGATGATAAATGTACCACGTTGAGACAAACCTGATGCTTCGTCTAATACATCAAAGATTTCTGAGATCACATGAGAAGGATCAGCAATCATGATATATTCGATTTTATTGATGGCATCAGAGTGGTCATGCCACGCTTTATGTGTGTAGTGGGTGTCAGTTGATACAGAATAAACTTCTGCGCCTAATTCTTTTAATGATGCATATTGGTCTTGCAAATCCTCAAGTTCTGTCGGACAAACAAATGAGAAATCTGCAGGATAAAAACAAACAACGTTCCATTTTCCTTTAAAATCTTCTGATGAAACATCGATAAATTTTCCATTGTGGTAAGCTTTCGCTTCGAATGAACCAATCTCTTTTCCAATTAATGACATATCATTTCCTCCAATTAGAATAATTATTTGAGAATAATCTCTATTAATTATTAGTATATCTAACTACAAAATGCAATAGTTTATTCAGAAATAGTCAAAAAAAATGTTATCATCCTCAGAAATGAGCATATTTATTTTTTATCGAAAGCAAATGGAGTATAGTAATAAGTTTGGCTAATCATTTCTAAGCAAAGTTCCTACCTGTTAGATTCTCAATTACATCTCTTATTCTCAATTAAACAAAAAAAGATTGCCTCTTCCTATGATTCCTCACAATGGAAAGTGAGTCATAAAAAAAGACAATTTTTTTATTTAGTATTGAAATAGTTGAACAATCCACCGATCGTTCGCTCCTTCAATGTAATCCGCTTGCCGTCTAGAAAAACTTCTTCGACTGGGTAATGATCTTGAAAAGGTGGAACTTCCAAGTATTGACTTGCGAGAAAGCGCTCTGGGGATTCAATTGTTGTTATTTCTTTGCTACCATTTTTCAGATAATGAATTTCTAACATATCCATTGCCTCTTTTCTTGTATTCTGAACTTTTGAAAAAGCATTGAGAGGATCTTATTTCTCGCTGTTCTTTTTGCTTGGTTCAGTTACAAGCCGTATTATAGTCTTCCTTTTTTTAAAAGTAAAGAAACCACTCTCGGTTGAAACATCTCTTATTTTTTGGCTTTTGTCTGACCGATAAAGTAGTCCTCTAAGACACCACCAATCACAAAAATGACCCAAGAGTATGCCCATGCATGAAACATGAAGGACCAAAGCATATAAACGACCAAAATCACTGGCCAGTAGACTGTTCGAAAAAAGGTAACTCTACCAGCGGATTCGCCATATTTATGACGTGTTGCTCGATCACCAAGATTCTCTTCGTCACGAATAAAATACGTCTCAGTTGCCAGCTTCGCAAAGCCTGTACGAATAATACTTACATAAATAATAAAGAACACACCCACTGCAACTGTCAAGAAAAACAAGGAAATACCAAACTCAACAGAATAATAAAACAATTCACTTAAAAGTACAGGCGCAATTGATAAAATACAGGCACCAATTCCTAAAACAAGACCAATACGAAAACTTTTTTCATAATTTGCTAGTTGCTGAGCGGCTTCTCGTTTGGCATCCCTTTTGATTGGTCGATCATCTAACTGCTTACGAGCACCGGAAAAGTGCAAACTGCTAGAGATGATAAAACCAACCCCGATGGCGATGAAAAGAAACATCACCATTATTCCAAAGGTCTCAGCATAAACACTAACAAAGAGCATTAGGGCTGCTAGGGAGGCGATACAAAAGCCGATTCCTATCGACAACGAAAAAGCAAAGTGCCGCACAGTTCCCCAATAATCAAACGCATCGTCTTCTGTGATGGCATCGGACCAATCATCAATCGGCTCTTCTTCTTTTGAAACATCTAACTCTTGCAGCAGTTCATCCACCGAACCAAACTCGCTGATCACCGCACCGATGGCTTCATGCTCACTTTTCCCTTGGTGAATCAGTTCCAAGTAATGGTCTTCCATAATCGCTAAAAGATCTTCTTTTGCCTTCTTCGTTTCCGGTGTGATGGGTACTGATAAAAATAAGCTGTCTAGATAGTCATGAATGGTTTTCATTTGTCTCCTCCTTGTAAGAACTGGTCAACGACGATCTTCGTCTGCTGCCACTCCAATAGTTTCTCCGAAAGGCTTGCTTTTCCGTCTGCAGTTATCTGGTAATAGGTCCGCTTTTTGCCATGTGTCACTTCTCCGGGATACGAACGGATCAATCCTTGTTTTTCTAACCGAGTAAAAGCGGAATACAACGTCGTTTCTTTGATCACATATAAAGCATCTGTTCCTTCACGAATACGCTTGGATATTTCATATCCATAAGAGTCTTCTTTCGAAAGAATGGATAAAATGATTGCGTCGTTATAGCCGCGAATTCCGTCACTCGAGATCACGCAATCGCCTCCTAAATTACTTCATCTGTCGTACTAATTATAAATCAATTACTACGACAGGTAAAGTAAAGCTGGATAACTTGTCAAAAATCAGTCGCAGGTCCTAGAAACAGTTTGAATAAAAAGACACGCTTTCTCAGTAAACTGATAAGCGTGTCCCTTATTACTTAATTTTTTTCACCTATTTATTCAACGGCTGGCTTGACATCATCCATCATCAATTGGATCGACTCCAATCCGGAACCAGCTAAATACCAAACCGCAGCATCCAATTCAATCACTTGATCGTTTTGCCCTGCATTTGTTTCTTGAACAATTTCATTTGCAACAAATTCACTTTCGCTTTCATTGCCACCGATCGCTTTTGTCCGGTCGATCACGAAAATGACATCAGGATTTTTTTCAAGCAAGTACTCATAAGAAATACTTTGTCCATGTGTCGACGCCTCTAATTCCTCATCTACTGCTGGGAAACCAAACGTGTCATACAAGATACTGTAACGAGAACCTGGACCAAAAGCAGAAAGATTGCCTTCATTTACCATAACAACCAAGGCTTTCTCGTCAGCATTTTGCGCTTTCTCCTTCAAGGTATCAATCTGACCTTGTAACGATGCTAGTTGTTCTTGCGCTTCCTCTTCCTTACCAAAAATTTGACCAATGGTCGTAATGTTGGCTTCGATCGATGCCCAAGTATCACTATTGTCAACGCTTAAGAAAACGGTTGGCGCGATTGCAGACAATTCCTCTTGGAAATCACGTTGTCGACCAGAAATAATGATTAGGTCTGGCTGCAGTTGATTGATTTTTTCTAAATCAGGCTCTTTGATTCCCCCTGCTGATTCAACATCCGCATACGCTGATAAATAATCTGGCAAATTGCTTGTTGCGGCAGCAACGATTCGATCCCCAAGGCCAAGTGCATCCATCGTATCTAATGCACTGTTGTCAAAGACAACAACTTTTTCCGGCGCATAAGGAACAGTGACAGTCCCATTGCTGTCCGTAATCTCGACTTCTGTCGGCGTTTGTGTACTTTCTTCTACTTGGGTTTGAGCTGCACCCGTTGAATCTGTTGTCCCTGTATTATTCGAGCCGCAAGCGGTCAACCCCGCTAATACGAAAATACTCATAAAACTTACTGCTATTTTTTTCATTTTTTCCTCCTTTGAAACATATTTTTTATTGGAAGGTGTAGCAAAATTGCCGCCCATCCACTTGTACCAGTTTGATTGGAATCTCATACAATGATTCTAATAGTTGTTCTTGAATCACTGCCTCTGTGTCAGCCGCTTTAAAAATCTGACCATCTTTCATCGCGACGATGTGATCGGCATACCGTGCTGCAAAATTAATGTCGTGCAAAACGATCACAACAGTTTTCTGATAGTCTTCCACCAAGGTTGTCAATAGCTTCATCAGCTGGTTGGCGTGTTTTAAATCTAAATTGTTTAACGGTTCGTCCAAGAGTAGATAATCTGTATCTTGGGCTAAAATCATCGCCAAGTAAACTCGTTGTAACTGACCACCAGAAAGTTCATGAATCGATTGATCACTATATTCGGTTAGAGATAACTTAGACAAAGCGTCATCAATGATCCCATCATCTGCTGCCGATTGTCGCCCCCGGTTATACGGATAGCGACCAAATGCCACCAGCTCTCTTACAGTCAGATTGACGGCATAGCGATTGCTTTGCTGCAAAAAAGCCATTTTTTTTGCTAGCTCTTTGGACTTCCATTGACGAATCTCCGTTCCATCCAGATAAATATCACCGGTGCGTTGATCCAACATCCGACTGACTAAAGAAAGCAAGGTACTTTTTCCGGCACCATTGGGCCCGATGAAGGCAATCATTTTCTGTTCCGGCAACGCTATGGAACATTCCGTCAAAACTTGTGTTTTTGCATAATTCTTGGATACATTTTTGGTTTCGATCATGATTTTTTCCTTTCCAGCAGCAATTTGCTTATAAAGAAGATACCGCCTAATAATTGGATCACGGTGCCGATGGTCGTTTGCCATTGAAAGACCTGTTCCACTAGGAATTGACCTCCTACCAACAGGAGAAAACCAATCAAACTCCCACCGAAAAACAACCAGCCGTGACGATAAGTTGGGAAAAGCTGATAGGTGATCGTTGCCACCACAAAGCCTAGAAAAACTGCTGGACCAACTAAAGCAGTGGCGGTGCCTGTCAGTAAAGCAATCAAAAATAAAACACCTTTATGAAGCCATTGAACAGATACACCTAAACTTTTGGCTTGCCCACTTCCTAAATGGAGCAAATTCAATTCTGGAATCAGCAGAACCAGACAGATACTCCCTAGCAAAATGATCGCGGCAGCAATCAGTAGATGCTGGGTATTGATATTGCCAAAGCTGGCAAACAAACGACCTTGTAGTAAATCATATTCATTTGGATCCATCAACACTTGCAGAAAGGTGCTGAGACTACCGAACATCGTGCCACAGACCATCCCTGCCATCAATAACAAAAACAACCCAGCGACTGCTTTTTGATAGAAAAAGCCAATTAAGAAGCTACCTAGAACGGCAGTTAAGCCGACAGAAAACAAAAACATCGTTGCTGTTTCTTGGCTCAGCATCTGAATTCCGCCGATAAAAAAGAAACAAAGGGTTTGAACAAGAACATACAGTTGGTCCAAGCCTAAAATTCCAGGGGTCAGATAGCGATTGCTTGTCAGTGTCTGTAAGGTGATGGTACTAAAGGAGATGGCGATTGCAACTAAGGCAAAAGCCAAGATTCGGCGTCCCCTTAATGCAAAAGCAAATGACCAGTTTCCATAGGTGTTATAGGTCAGATAGGCACCACATGCACAAAGGATCAGAAACAACAAAAGAAAGAGTTTTTTCTTCATCGAAATTTCCTCCCCAGAAGCAAAATCAAGAAACAGCAGCCACCCAGTACGCCGGCAACAACACTGACCGGCATTTCATAAGGTGCGATGACGATTCTCGCCAATACATCACACAATAGCAAGAACGAGCTTCCGGCAAAGCTGATCAAAAGCAGATTGTTTTTCAAATGATCCCCAAAAACCATGCCGATCATATTTGGGATAACGATCCCTAAAAAAGGAATTTGCCCCACAGTCAATAAAACGATACTGCTAGCAAACGCCACCAGCGCAAATACAGCAAAACGCAAGAACAAGTAATTGATTCCCAGACTCTTAGCCGCACTTTCTCCTAAACCGGCGATCGTGATCTCATAAGCCAAGAAATACAATAGACCGAAAACGGGAATCGTCAAATACAAAAGTTCATACTGTCCAACCATAATGGTGGCAAAATTTCCTTGCAGCCAAGAAGAAACGTTTTGAACCAATTGGAAGCGATAGGCTAAGAAGCTACTGATAGCCCCGATGATATTACCGAACATCACCCCTGTTAAAGGCAGCATCATTGGATCTTTCTTTGGTAGAAATTGGCTTAAAAATAAAAAGAACAACACACCTGCGTAGGCAAACACAAATGCTGCTGTAGTGCGAATCAAATTTGAGGCATTTGGTAGAAAGAGCATAACCAGCAAAATTCCTAAACGGGCGCTATCCGTCAGTCCAATCGACTCCGAGGCCACAAATTTATTTTGCATCATGTGTTGCATAATTTTTCCACAGATACTAATGATCCCACCTGCAATGATCAAACTGATCGTCCGTGGAAGCCTAACTTTTACCAAAACAAGCCAATGATTCGGATCACCCTGCTGTAAACCTGATAAAGACAATTCATGGGTGCCTGCCAACAAGGAGCAACCCACTAGAAGAACAAAGATCAGCAGTAATCCGATTTTTTTAAACATGCCCCGCCCTCCTTATTGAGAATGATTCTCACTCTCTTTAATAGGGTAACGTATTTCACTTAAAATCACAAGAATTTTTTTAAAAAATCCCTTTCCTATCGCAATTTCGAAAAAATGAGTGTGTAAAGAAAAGGATTATGTGATGTTTTTCTCTTATATCCTTGCGAGAAAACTTATTTTTATCTCAATATTGTCTATTTTATTGCTTTAATTATAAAATGCTCGCTCATACTATATTCATTTTATGAGGATCATTCAATAACAGATCACTTAGATTTGCAATTATTTTCATCTATTGAAACCCTTGTAAAGCCAGCACTTACTGATGCAATGGTGATGTAACTTTTCAGATAAAAGCAAATGACGCGCCGTCTCCTCCACCTAAACACCATTCGTCTATCGATAAGAAATTGTGAGTAAAAACAGTTTAGTCGTGGAACGAGTTTTATAGTTTTCGTTTTGAGTTTCTTCTTCCAAAAAATCATGATACCAGTTGAATTCAATCTCCGACAAAAGCCTACCTGTTTTCAATACGCGATACCAGTCACTGATTGTAATCGATAGTCTTTCCCGATTATCTGTAATTAAAAAAAATAAACCTACGATCATCGCAGGTTTATCAAGAGTTATTATTTTACTTTAACAAGCCATCAAGGGCTAATTGATTCAAAAAGTGCAAAGGGAAAGAAATGGTTGGATTGAAAAAGTAATCCATTGTCGCTAGTTGGTGCAAGGTCGTCTTGCTATTGATCAAGGTTGAGATCGTATTGATGATCTCCAAACTTCCACGATCACTCGTAATGATTTGTCCCCCCATAATCACTTTCGTTTGCTGATCAAAAATCAGTTTTAACGTTACTTCAAAATCCTCATCTGTCGCGAAAAATGTCCGAGAATGAAATGTCTGCGTCACTGAATCTACTTCAAAGCCGTAATACGGTGCCTCGGTCTCATTAATACCTGAACTGCTGACGAAATAGCCAAACAGTTTACTAACGACGGTCCGTTGCATTTTTGGAAAAGGAATTTTCGTCGTTCCCCGTTCATTTGCCAATAAATTGGTGGCAGCTACGATCCCCGTCCGATAAGCATTAGTCACTAAAGGGATATACAAAGAGCTATCCGAATGATTGAAAGGAATCGAAACCAGGTCACCAATTGCATAAATCGCTGGGTCAGACGTTTGTAAATATTCATTTGTAAATACCGTGCCATCGAGATTTAGTTTTAAAAAGTCTTCAACCAATGCGACATTTGGACGTGGATTGACAGCATAAACGACCACGTCAGCTTGAATCTTCGTTCCATTTGACAGCTCAATTCCTTGATATTCACCCTTCTCGTCTTTGATCGTATGGGCGACATTGCTGTTAAGATAGATTTGTAAGTTCTCTGGAAAGCGCGCCATCAAAATTTCAGCAATTTCTTGATCAAAATAACGGAACAAAAGGGTATCCATTCGATCAATCAAATGAACGGCTTTTTGCTGGCCACTTAAAGATTCCGCCAATTCAAACCCAATCAGACCCGCGCCAACGATCGCCACGGTTTGCGCACTTTCGATTTTTTCTAACGCTTGCTTTGATTGACCAATGGTTTTGTAGGTCGTTATATGTGCTTCGACATCTGAGGCAAACTCCGAACGGAAAGTACTCGATCCCATCGCCAAAATCAAGCCATCATAACTCACTTCGTCTTCTTGCTGATAAGATTCCGTTGATGTGACAAAATGAACCGTTTGTTCTTGCGGAAAGATTTTTGTGACTTCACTGTTTAACATCACATTGATTCCTTCAGAAAGAAGCTCACTCGCAGTTGCCGTTCGGGAATCTTCCAATCGTTGAATGTAGCCTTCCAGCACTAAATTCAAACTGCTAGCAACATAACCCAGAACGCTTGATTTTTCAATAATTATCACATCGACTTTTGGGTCAACTTTTTTTAAATGACGGGCAGCAGCAATTCCTGCATGAGAGCCTCCAATAATCACTATTCTCATATCTTTTCCAACTCGCTTTCAAGGTTCTCATTGCGTATTTCATCCACGATTTGATGAAGCCGCTCTTCTTCAAATGGGGTTGCCCCACCTGTTAAAATCAATCGTTTTTTATAACGATAGCCTTCCGAGATCTCAGAATGATCAACGATCAATAAATCATAATCCTTCTCCTTCGTCCCCTCAAAATGAATATTCGGATAGCCAGCCAATTCTTTGATCAAAAAACGCCGCAAAAAGCCACTGCGTAATCGTGATTGAGTCAACAAAATGCCGACCGTAAATGCTTTTTCCTGTTTTACTTGAATCCATTGACGGATCAAAAGCAATTCATTGGTCAAATGCTGCTTTTTCTCAAGAGAAAAGGACTGGTTTACGTTTTTCTCCAACTGTTCGATTGCTTGCTGTGCCACTTCAATCAAGCTCTCATTCGCAACACTTTGCGGCTGAAATTCAGCAAAGGCAATAATGCCGCCATGAATATACAACGCTTGGATCGTCACACTCGTCAAGAAGACGCATAATTCCGTAGAAGTTTCTGTAGTCTTTCTCTCACTATCACCAATTGCCTGCAGCAGCTCCCCATTTAACGCATCGATCTCTTGGAAGAAAAGTGATTTTTGCAAGGAGTCATCCAGTGAAGGGCGAATCAAGCCTTCAGCTAATAAAAATAAATAGAAATAAACCGTTTCATAATCGCTCCAGGATACGGCAAAACGACTGAGATAGCGTCCTAATATATTCCGCAAAAGCTGGAACATCGCTTCATTTTCCAATGACTTCAACAATGGATACGATGCTTCATGCTGCTGCGAGCCACGATAATCAAAACGGGCTTCCATAATACCTAACCACAGCCCGACTTTCCAGCGTTCGGATTGACTAAACGTTGTCTGTAGCTGTTTTTCGATTACTCGAATCAAATTGTTGATGGCTGGTGCATTCAAGCGAGCGATCAATTCTTCATTGGGATAACTTTGTGAAAAAAACTGATAATAGAAAAAGCGAATCTGTTTTTCATCCCCAAGCAATTTTTTATTTTTTAATTGGATGTCGAATTCTTTCAATAACTGATTGATGGCTTTGAATCGACGAAACAATGAAGCTTCACTCAACATCAGTTCTAACATCATTTTCGTCGTTGACTCATCTCGATGAAAAAACAAATACGACAATATCTGAAAATCGATTGCTTCTGAAAGATACGCATAAAAGAATTTTTTTAGTGAGAAATCAAGCGGAAGTGTTAACTGTACTTGATCATTTTCTAAATAAGTCAATGCCGCATCCTCATGGAAAGCGACTAAATTTTGATGAAGATTTTGAAGTTCTTTTTGCAAAGTGGGTGCGGAAATGGATAATGTTTTTGCAAGTTTCTTGTAAGAGATTTCTGAGCCGTTCTGAAAAAAAACAGCTAAAATTTGAAAATGAACCTGCTGATTTTTTTCAAGCAGCTGCATAACATTCATTTTTGAACCTCCTTCACCTTTCACATACTAATTTCCCAATTAATGGGTCGTTTGTCAACTATAAAAATTGCCTGAATGCCTTTGAGTTATATGGAAAAAGCGTTATTTATTGTTCCTAAAGCGCGGGAATGGTAAAATTCTTGAGAAGAAAGGTGGTGAACTATGGGAAAACGAATGTTAGCATTTTTTCGAACGGATCGATTATTTTCGATTTCCCTGTTACTAGCACTCATTGCGTGTTTTTTCGGCACCTTCCGTTTGTCATTTATTGACTTTAAAGTGATTTTATCACTGTTTGGGTTGATGTTAGTAATCAATGGGTTAGAAGAAGCTGGTCTTTTACGAGCATTTGGACAAAAATTAGTGGAAAAAAGTCGCAATCTGCGTGACTTGATCCGTTCAATCGTCTTGCTAAGCTTCTTCAGTTCGATGTTTTTAACAAACGACGTGGCTATCTTAACATTATTGCCCATCTACTTACTCTTAACGAGGAAAGAACAACAGCGCACCAGTGTCTTATTAGGCGCTGTCTATTTGATTGTGGCAGCCAATTTAGGAAGCAGCCTGTTTCCATTTGGAAATCCGCAAAATCTATTTTTATTTTCTTACTATCAGATTTCGCTGCCACAATTCATGTGGACTACCGGCACCTTTGTGGGACTTTCTTTGCTATTACTCCTTGTTTCGATCCAGCTCATCCCAAAGACTCTATTGGAAATCGCCCTGCAAGAAGAGCCCTTTGAAAAAAAGCCAGCGCTGCTCAATGCAGGATTATTTGTCCTTATGATTCTTGGTATTTTTAGTGTTCTCCCTATTTCAATCGCCGTGCTTGTCGTCGCAGCCGTGGTTTGGTTTAGCAACAAACGATTATTCGCAAAAGTTGATTATCGGTTACTACTTACCTTCCTCTGCTTCTTCTTGATCGTTGGGAATATTCAAGACCAATCTCTGGTCACCGATCTCATTCGACCGTATTTTCAAGAAACGCATCGCGCTTTTTTAGGTAGTATTTTACTCTCCCAAGGAATATCTAACGTTCCAGCAGCAATTTTGATTGCTCCTTTCACCGATTTAGAAAAAGCCGTTCTTTTGGGCGTCAATGTGGGTGGTTTGGGTACATTGATTGCTTCTTTGGCGAATTTGATTGGGTACAAATTATTGAAACAAGCCAGACCCAAAGAAGCGGGAACATTTCAAAAGCTGTTTTTTATCGTCAATGTCATTTTTTTACTGTTATTAGGCAGCATCGTCTACCTTTTATTGTAGCAAACTCTCTTTAAAACGAGATTCCAGCATAAGATGTTTCCAGTCAGCAGTCAACAGAAGCTTACCTGCTGTCCTGTTTCTTGATCTTATGTCAGAATCTCGTTTTTTGATGTCCTTTGTGTGATTTCTCCTAGGCTAAGAGAAGCTCAAAGGTGATTTTCGTTTGGCTTTCGACAGTCAATGCCTCACCAAAGACATGTTGAACCATTTCTTGCCGCTGTTCCAATGAATAATCCTCCTCAAAATAAAGATGAAATAATTCTTGATCGATCTCTTCCTTCAAAATATACTCGAATTGCCGACTCTGCCAATCGATCGCTTCTTCTGTAAACCACTTCTTGTAACAAGTATTTAGGTTCAGATCGTTCTTCGCTGAATGATTTTTTTCATAAGGCTGAAACACGTTCTCTTCTTCTGCGATCATTCTTAGAATAATTAATTGATGGGCCTTTCTTTGAAACTGAAGCAAGGTTTCTTTGTCTCTGACTGCTGGATTCATTGCCATAAAAATACAGGGCCAGTGCTGGTCTGCAGATAAAAAGTCTTTTTGGCTCTGCTGAACCAGATGGAGCTTGCTCATCGGATCTTCCATCGTTTCTTCGATGATTTTTAACATTTCTTTTGAAAAATCAATTGCGTAATACTCATCTACATAAGGATAAAAAGCTGAAATGTAGCGACCAGTGCCCGCAGCAAAGTCAACGAAGGTCGATATCGGAAACACTTTCTGCTCCACCAAAAAAGCTGCTGCCTCTTCGGCGATTTTCAATTGGGATTCTCTTTGAATTTGCGCATATTCTTGCGCGAATTCATCCCAAAACAGCATCGCTTCCTCTTCTTCCATTTAGCGGACGCCTCCAGTGATCACTGTCTTTCCTTTCGTTCCTTGCTCAACCGCTTTTGTAGCGTGCTTTAAGGTCTCGATGGTAATTCCTCCATCAAACGTTTGGACCGCAGTCGTATGGATCTTTTTGTCAGCGAGCAACGAGGCGATCCGTTGCAAAATGCCCCCTTGTGTTTCAATCATCAACTGAGCATCTGTTTTTGTGAACATATACTCCCAATAAAAATCGATGCCGAGGTTTTTAAATGGATTTAAATCTAGCGCTTCTTTCGTATTCACGATCATTCCGACTTTGCCAAATGGCAAGATTGCTTTTGTTAATTGTGGCAAATAGGCAGAGGCGTCATAAAAAAGTGCAACGGCTGAAAAAGGTTCAGTGATTTGTTCAGCTAACGGCAAGCGGTGATTCAGTACCTGATCCACTTGATTGTCTTTAAGCCACTGATCGTTCTTAGGACTCGCAGTGCCATAGACTGTCAATCCTGCCCATTTTGCTAGTTGCGCCGCAATCGAGCCAACACCACCGCTGGCATTGACCAATAAAATTGATCCTTCATTCGCGTTCTCTTCAGGCACATACCCAAATTTTTCAAAAAGCAATTCCCATGCCGTAATACTCGTTAATGGCATAGCTGCAAGATCACCGTCAGAAAAGCCGGCTGGCGCCTTTGCTGCGATTCGAAAATCAACGACTTGAAACCTTTGATTCGCACCAGGTCGTTGTGTGGTTCCAGCATAAAACACCCGATCACCAACGGCAAAGCCATTAACTGCTGAACCAATTTCCTGTACTATACCTACTGCATCATATCCCTGGATATGGAATTTCTCACTTAAAGTGGTTGTTTGGCGGCGTTTCGTGTCAATTGGATTCACAGAAACAGCTTGCACTTCCACCAATAGATCGTTTGCCTGACAAGTTGGCATTGGAAATTCCTTTTCAATAAATACTTCTGGATCATCTAAAGATCGTCCTTCATAAAAACCTAGTGCTTTATTTATCATCATACTGCTCCTTCCAAAAAAAGTGCTGAATAGTTATAAAAACCATTCTAGCACTTTTAACCAATTTAGAACATTTATTCTTCACCTTGAACGACAAGCGGAACCAAAAACGGATAACTTGTGAAGAAATCCAATAAAGATCGCTTCCATTGATCCGAGTCAATCGTGAGTAACGTTGATTCTGTGTACAAATGAATCGTCAAACGCTGATTTTTATCAAGCAGAACAAGGATCTCGCCTTTGTTTTCTGTGATAAAATCATACGACTGATTCTCCATCGTGATGATGAAAATTTGGTCAAGGACTTCCGCTGCAACAGGAAAATCTGTTTCCATATCGACAGCTAAGGTTTGGGTATTGTCGATCAAACTTGGCGAGACAGTAAAATCCAATTCTTTTAAATGAGCCAGTATCAAATTTACATCGTAATTAAACAGTGAAAGTTGATTGACTGAGAAAATATTATCGGCATGCCATTGACTGATCAGATGTAAAATCTGTTCATCGTTGACCACCACCGACTGGGAATTTGAATTGATTGTCAACAGCGGCAAATAGTTTGATTGGTAACTTGAATTGACCGGATTTAACTTAAAACTAAACTCTAGTTCTTTTGTTTCTGTTAAACGAAAGCGGACATTGAAGTGCTTTGTCTTCCAGGTATCGTAATTGTCGGTAGCTGTTAAATGAATCACTTTTAATGGTTTCAAGAATTCATAGGCATAGTACTCAAGCAAGGTTTTTTTTGCAATGACAGAGATTTCTTGTTCTGTTAAGATCAAATGACGATAATGGTTGAGCAACCCGGAGAAATCAGCCTCCATGATTGATTTTCGCAATTTTAAATCAGCTAGCTCATTTTCGGCTTGTTCAATAAGGGACTCGATGCGCTGATGATCTTGTGCTTTTACAGCATAGTAATCATCTTCATATTCCGCTTCCTCTTCCTCTTCCACTAATTTGAAAGAATCATCCTCTACATTGTCTTCTACTAAAGAGCGATCATCAACTGTGGTAGACGCATTGGTTGCTGAATTTTCGTCGATCCCATTGACTTCTTCTGGTTGAACTTCTAGAGTCTCTTCCTGATCCATCAGTTGTGGTTCAAGAGGATTTTTCTGTGTTTCTTTCGTCAATTTCAATCAGCTCCTTTCCCGTATACTGAGCTAAGAAAGCCAATAATTTAGTATTGAATTCTTCAAAAGAACCAAAAAAAGTATCAATTTGTCGGAATTCTTTTTCTACGATTGCTTTCTTTAAACGCAATGTTTGATATTGCTGCTGCAGGCGTTCTTTTTCAGCAAAAACTTCTTCATTATTATTTGAATATCTTTCGCATTCTCTACGTTTGGCTTCTAGAGCTTTCCGGTCAGAAGTCAAACGCTCTAGTTCTTCATCGATTTTTGTCCGATTGAAAAAGCCCTTTGATTCCGTCAATTCATTTTCGGCTTCCGTAAGTTTATCGATCTGATATTGGATTTCCTTCACTTCTGATAACGCAGTGATCCGTTTGGCTTCCAGCTTGTCCATCTGCTGTTCGATTGCTGTCAGCATCTCACGATTGCCTCGTTGGAACTTTTCCCATTCTTCATCTATCTCAGGGATAACAAAAATTTCGGGAATACTCGCATCGATACCAATCGTCGCTCGCTCATGATAATAGGTTCCTAACTTATAGTAATGCACCGTAGGAGATATTTTGGCACAATGCATCATAAATGGGAAAGCTTGGGTAAAGTTATCGTGGAACTTCCTTGATAACAATTCATCAATCTCATGATTTTGATTTGATGTTTCTTTTAACTGTTTGTGCAATCGACCATTATATATACGATAAATTTCAGGAATATCCTCTTTTTCTATCGCGACTTCAAAATCTTGCAGGTCTTGCAGCATCTGACCTATATTTTTTGAGGCCACTTGTTTAATATCGCCAAAGGATACTTCTTCATTCGTTGAAACTGAAACAACGTCTTGATCTTGAACAACATTTTGTTCTTTTTTGGCATCGTCAGTCATATGATCCCTCCTAAAAATACTTCACTACTAGTGTATCATTTTTTTCCATAAAAAGTTATTTTAAGTGATTGTTTTTAGTAAAATGATACATCGTTGTAATAACAAAAAAACACATGTCAATGAAGACATGTGTTTGACT
>NZ_JBMHEO010000002.1:0-193642 GCF_050498885.1 Enterococcus sp. AZ179
ATCGTTTTCGAAATGAACAACTCACAAGGAGGAGGGAGAATGGATATCAACGGTGCATCTATTAGAGGAAGGGCTTTGAAAGTATGTTTGGTCTTATTGTTCGCTTTCGGATTTACAAGAACGAGTTTTGGCGAGGAGAGACGTTCAACGGAAACGGAGGGGACAGTGGGGTTTACCGGGATTTATGAGCCTTTGGATCAACCAGAACCATCTCCACCAACCGGTCCTGTTCCGCGTCCACCGCAAGACACGGGTAAACCCGGCGGGCAGCTGCCCCAGACAAACTTCATTCAACGGTTGGATTGGGTGATTCTTGGAAGTCTCTTGCTGATCACCGCACTTAACATATACGTAGTAAAACAACTTATCAAAAAAGGGAAATCAACATTCCCTAAGTGGGGCTAGATCCCATGGGGAAAATAAGAGAAATGACATTTAGGAGTGAATGCGATGAACTCATTTTTTCGCAAAAAAAATAAGTGGTTGCTGGTTCTACTTGCCTTACTCCCACTGATTACAACATTAACAATCATGAATGCCGAGACGATTTTTTCGTGGACACCAGAGGAAGAACACGAGGAGAAGGCCGACGATGAAGTGAGTGGAGAAATCTCCTTTGCGGAGGAACTGATCCAAGGCGAGGTCGAGCACGTAATAGATTTTATTTTCTACTCAGAAGTTGCCCTCGAAACGGTGGACATCGCGTTGCCTCAGGAAATAATCATTGATCTGGAAGCTTTGAACGATGAACTAACGGTGGTAGCAACAGACCACGAAGGTGTATGGCAGCTGAACAGCGAGACCCCACAAACGACTTTTGTCTTACCGATTCTTGTGGATACGATCGGAGAATATGAGATCATCGTTGCCGAGACTGCTACACAGCGCCTGCTGATCTTAGATCATACGGAGGCCGAAGACACTGATTCGACGGAAGAAGAGAATGACTCTGCGGAAGTAGATCAAGCAGATGAGGCTGCGGATGAAGTAGGAAGAGAGGCAGAAGTAGATGATAGAAGTGATACTACAGCTAAAATTCGAATTGAGCGAGCAGATTTCTTAGATCATTTTGATTTGCAAGGACACCCTATCGATGCTACTTATAACGAGCAAACAGGAGAAGTGCTGTTAACGCCCAATCTATCAGATCACGTTGGTAATGTTACTTTAAAAGAAAGGCTCAGTTTGGATCGTCCATTTACGCTAAAAGGCAAAGCAAATATCGGAACGAGATTAGACGGAGCCGATGGCATTGCTTTTGGCTTTCACAATTCGGCTACAGATGAAGTCGGGTATCCAGGAAATGCGTTTGGTATTGGCGGTTTGATCGATGGCTTTGGGTTTAAATTGGACAATAATTATAACACTACACCTAGTGTTTTTGAAGAATTCACGAATCGATTTGAGGTGATTAGAGATCCAATGTCTGTTGGCGGTGCGCCATTCGCTGGATTCATCTATCATACAGGTCCGCGAACGATGGCGACCTATACCGGCAATGATGCATTACCGCAAAGAGCTGGAAATCGCTTGGGACATGATTTGGATGTACTTATTCAATATCAGCCGGATGAAAATGGGAGATGGTTTCAAGTCGATTATGACAATCGGACATGGCGTAGAGATATTAGTGATTGGCAACCTGAGGATGTTTCTGCGATGGCTTTTCTTATTACTGGAAGTACAGGTGCAAGGAGTGATCGCCATACCTTTACTTTTGATTGGATGGAATATCACATTGGTACTGGAACCGTCCATGTAAACTATCTGGATCGAGAGACAGGGGAGGATATTCTACCAACTGAAACATTAGAACTACCATTACGTTTCCTTCATACCCTTGACCCCAAGAACCGAGAGAGCGATGAACCCTATCAGTTAGGGTATGACTATTACGGGGTTGAGTATGTCACAGAACACTTTGACCCAGGTACATTTGCTATTATGCCGCAGCCTTTCCATCAGAATGTTACTTTTTTATTTGATCGCGTGCCATCGAACATCAAGATCAATCACATAGATGAAGAAGGGATAGCATTGAGGGAACCAACCTATCAAGGAGAATTCGTAAATGAATCGGTCGATATCCTTCCTGAGGAGATTCCTTATTACCAATATCTTTACGAGCGGGACGGTCAGCCGCTGGAAACAAGAGTCACCCGAGATGAACAAGAATACTGGCTGGTGTATGGTTTGGAAAGTACTCCGCAACCAGTAGACCCTCTTGATCCGGATACGCAAGTAAATCCTGAGAATCCGCCTGAGATTGATGCAGAACAAGGGTTTGTCAGCTTGGATTTTGTTTCCCAATTCCAGTTTGGGACAGTTGGCATTCGGTCAGAAACGACGACCTACGATGCCCTGCCGCAAAAACTCCTTCAGCCGGCTGATCCAAATGATAATCTACGGCCTAATTATGTGCAGGTTTCAGATCGGAGGCGGGAAAATTCTGGATGGACCCTCCGTGCAACCTTACGAGAGCCTTTTGAAAGTGATGAAGGGCATCAACTGACTGGTGCTAGAATTTTATTAGACAATATCGATGTAGTAACGACTCGAGAAAACGTGTCTGAGCCACCTACTCATAAACAGCAAGCAGCACTGACTGTTGGAAATGCGGAGATAATCGCACAAGCAGGTGCCAACCAAGGCAGAGGCACTTGGGTCCAGCGCTTTGGCGATCGAGAAACAATGGATCAAAGTGTCAAACTTGAGGTACCAATTAGTGCGACTCCTCAAGCCACGAGATATTCAGCAACCATTCTTTGGGAACTTTCATTTGTTCCTTAACAATAAACAAAAAGAAGCTGCAGCGAATTGCAGCTTCTTTTTGTTAGAATCGGAGAAGACACAATGTCGGATGTATCAGGGGATTTGGTGTTATCCATTATTTATGGTACACCTTGTACCATGATGAAGATTTTTCCTTTTTGCCATGAGTTGCACCAAAGTATGAAGATCGTCTTTTTTTGAAAACGTTTTTAATTATACTGAATGAAAGGAATCGGCAACATGTTGCTTCTGCTAAGAAGGAGCAAATGCCGCAAGTTCGATAAGCAAAAGAAGAGAGCCTAATGATTGGAGAGAAAAGTAGTGGAAACCGTAAAACTAAAAGAACTGATTGACCAAATGACTGTAGCTGAAAAAGTGGGCCAGTTGGTCCAATTGACGCCAGATTTTTTTGCGCAAGGAGGAGAAATCACCGGTCCGATGCAACAATGGCACATGAGTGAAGACCAATTATTTTCGATTGGTTCTGTGTTGGGCACTCATACTGCGGAACAAGTGTATGCCATCCAAACGTCTTATCTTGAGAAAAGTCGCTTAAAGATTCCTCTTGTTTTTATGGCAGATGTTATCCATGGGTATGAAACGATTTTCCCAATTCCACTGGCATTAGCATCTTCCTTTGATACGCAGTTAGTGGAAGAGGTTGCTAAAGCTTCAGCAAAAGAAGCGGCAGAAGCTGGTGTCCATGTCACGTTTTCACCGATGGCGGATCATGTTAAAGACGCGCGCTGGGGGAGGGTCTTGGAAAGTAATGGGGAAGATCCGACCTTATCTGCGGTGTTGACGGCTGCTTATGTACGAGGGTATCAAGGAACTGCTTCCCTTGCAGAAAATAAACAGCGAATTGCTGCTTGTGTCAAACACTTTATCGGCTATGGCGCTGCAGAAGGCGGCCGGGATTACCATACTGTCGATTTGTCTGATCTGGAGCTCTACCAAAATTATCTGCCCGCGTTTCAGGCGGCGATTGAAGCTGGTGCAGAATTGGTCATGACTTCTTTTAATACGATCCATGGTGTGCCGGCCACAGCCAATCAACCATTGTTGCAGGAAGTATTGCGAGAAAAGCTTGGGTTTGATGGCTTGATCATCTCAGATTGGGCAGCGGTGGCGGAATTGATGGCGCATCGTGTAGCTGCTGATCGAAAGGAAGCCGCACAGAAAGCTTTTACTGCAGGTGTCGAAATGGATATGATGAGTGATTGCTATTTGAACGCACTAGAGCAAATCATTCAGGCAGATCCTGCTATGAAAGAGCAGTTGAATAAGGCGGTTTTTCATGTGCTACATTTAAAGAACAAGCTAGGCCTTTTTGAAGACCCTTATAGAGGGTTAGCACCGGAAAACTTAACGCCTAGACTCCTAAAGGAAACCCGTCTTCTTTCAAGAGAAGCAGCAAAGCAAACAACGGTTCTTCTGAAAAACCAAGCACTGTTGCCTTTGCAGAAAAAACAAAAGGTCGCGCTGATCGGTCCCAAAGCAGATTCAAAGGATCTTTTGGGGGCTTGGTCGTGGATCGGCAAACCAGAGGCTGCGGTCTCCTTAGCGGAAGGTCTTTCTCAAAAAGAAATTGACTTAACTGTCTTATCGTACCCTGATGGGGAAATGTTGACGAGCGCCTTTCTTGATGAGGCGTGTAAAGTCGCTAAAGGAGCTGAGGTCGTTTTATTGGCTCTGGGGGAAACCAGCGAGGAAGCGGGAGAAGCGGCAAGTCTGACCAAACTTTCTTTATCAAGAAAGCAAGAAGCATTGATTGAAGCAGTAAGTCAGGTCAATCCTAGGATCGCAACGATTCTTTTCTGTGGCAGACCACTGGTTTTGACCGCCATCGAGCCTCTTTGTCAAGCAATCATGATTGCCTGGTTCCCTGGATCAGAAGGCGGTAATGCATTGGCAGATTTGTTGATGGGCGAATCTGAACCGCAAGGACGTTTAGCTATGAGTTTTCCAAGGGCAGAAGGACAGTTGCCGTTGACTTATGCTCAACTCTCTACAGGTCGGCCACTGACAGAAGAGAATAGTGATCAAAAATATATTTCGCGCTATATGGATGAAAAAAATGAGCCGTTGTTTTCTTTTGGCTCGGGGATAGGCTATAGTAAATGCACGATTACCCACACCCAAATCATTATTCCTCAGGAAAAGGGTGCGCCATTTGAGATCAGTTGCACACTGAAAAATGAGGGCGATGTGCCGCATACAACGACATTGCAACTCTATAGCAGAGACGATGTTACGGAAGTAGCACGACCGATGAGGGAATTGAAACAATGGCAAAAAATCCATCTTGCTGCAGCCGAAGAAAGGCAGCATTCATTCTATGTTACACCAGAGGATTTTGCTTACGTTCATTCTGATTTCTCGACAAAAAGTGATCCTGGTACGATTTCCTTATACCTTGGCTTTGCTGCTGCCTCAGCGAAGTTGATTGGTACGCTCACGATTTAAAAGCCTTTCGAGGCTTTTTTTTTCGGGTACAACTTGTACCAAAGTGGCACAGGTTTCAAGGTGCTGGTACATGCGCCAACTAGTCCTAGAACCATTGTGGGTGAAAACGTTTTTATATATAGTTGGTTTATCGGATGGCCAACCTTAGAGTGGTCGTTGATTTTTTCAGCAAAATAAAAACGTTTTTATTTTTGGGAAGAATCCTTCAGGAGGGGAGAATCATTTGACAAATCGAATCACGATTCGGGAAGTGGCAAAGGAGGCAAACGTGTCGATTGCGACCGTGTCTAAAGCATTAAACGGTGTCGATGTTGTTCGGCCCGCAACGAAAGAACGTGTGATGGCTGCCGCGCAGCGGTTGCATTATGTCCCAAATTTGATGGGCAAACAATTAAAAAACACGAAAACCAAGATGCTTGGTTTTTACACCACCAGCATTAAGGGCCCATACTTTAGCGTACTAGTTGAAGCCATTGCCAGAGAGGCAGAAAAACATGGGTATGCAGTCAACGTGTTTTTATCTGCAGATAAGCGCGTTGTCCTCAATAGTATTTTAGGTGGTGTTGTTGATGGCATTATTGGATTTGAAGATTTTTTAACGAAGCAGGATTTGGCTGCGATGGAACGAGAACAAATCAAAGCCGTCTTTATCGATCGAAACATTCAAGAGAAGAACTTCGGCAGTGTAGTCTTTGATTCTTTCGAAAAAGGGAAAGCAGCCACCGAGTATCTTTTGTCACTTGGCCACAAAAAAATTGCCTTTATCAGTGGTATTACTGGTGTTTATGATAGTGATGAGCGTTTAAGAGGGTATTTAGAAGCATTAAACGAGGCAGGGGTTTCTAAACGGTCGGACTATCAATTGCAGGGGTTCTTTGAAGAAGAACGAACGAGAGTCCGCGTGCAACAGTTTTTGCTAGAGCAGAAAGATTTACCCACAGCGTTTCTGGCGGGAAATGATCTTAGTGCGATCGGAACGGTCAAGGCGATCCATGAGACCAAGTGGCGGGTGCCAGATGATTTCAGCGTAATTGGTTTTGATGGCATCGATCTTTTGGACTATTTCATGCCTCGGTTGACGACTGTGAAAAATCCAATCCAATTGCAAGGGGTCACGGCAGTAAACCACTTGATCGAAATGATTGAGGAAAATGCATGTGGTGTCTCCTACGTTTTACCAGGAGAATTGAGTATTAATCAATCGACAAAACAAGTAAATGAATAATGAGGGTGAAGCAATGTTTATTGGAATTGATGTTGGAGGAACGGCTATCAAATATGGTGTGATTTTGAGAACGGGTGAAATTGTGAAGAAAGGACAGATGCCAACCATTCATGAAAAAGAAAAATTTTTGCAATCCATCACAGCATTGATCGAATCGCTGCAGCAAGACGCAATGATCGAAGGTGTCGGTATTAGCGCACCGGGCATCATCCAAAAAGATGGCACGATGATCACGGCAGGATCAATCAAACCGCTTTATGGAATCAACCTAAAGTTGGAATTAGAGAAACGTGTCAAGCTGCCAGTCCTTGTTGAAAATGATGCCAATGCTGCAGCGATTGCTGAAAAATGGCTTGGGCATGCACAGGCTTGTGAGAACTATCTTTGTCTTGTTGTGGGAACTGGTATTGGTGGCGGGATCATCGTCAACAATCAGCTCTATCGAGGCAGTCATGGCATGGCAGGTGAATTTGGGTGGATGCTGATCGACACATTGCCTGAACAGGGAAATCTAGAGTCAGTTTCCTTGAATCAACGAGCAGCCATTGTGGGTGGTCTTTGCCATCAGTATCAACTGGCACTTCAGCAACAAGGGCGAAGTGATCTGCCTCAAGATGCAGTCGAGATCTTCCAGAGAGGAGAACAAGGAGAAGTAGTAGCGAACCAAGTGATTGCTCAATTTTTCCAAGATTTATCAGTGGGCTTACTGAATTTGATCAGTACATTTGATCCCGAGCTGATTTTGGTTGGTGGTGGGGTCAGTGAAAATGATGGTTTCATGACAAGGCTTGAAGAGACCATGAGCCAGCTAAAAGCTCGCCATGAAAGTATTGGTTATTTAGAAGGTCGCACGATTGCACCGATTCAACGAGCAAAATTAAAAAATGATGCTGGTATGATTGGTGCGGTCTATCAATTGATGAACCAATAAAGGAAAGCATGTATTTCCTTTGGGTGAAAAAGTAAGCGTTTTAGAAAGGGTGGAAAAATGGAATCAAAAGGTGTCATGCTAAAAGCAACCCCACAGAAAAGGTCATTTTTGCAAAAACTAAAAAGCCAAAGCTTTTATCAAGCGATGGTTTGGCCGGGTATTATCTTGATGATTATTTTTAATTTTATCCCATTATATGGGATCGTTATCGCGTTTAAAGATTACTCAGTTCTTGATTCGATCGCAAATGCGGAGTGGGTCGGTACTCAATATTTTCAAGAATTTTTTAGTGATTCAATGTTTTGGACGGTGATGAGTAATACATTGGGCATCAGCTTTTTTAAACTACTGATTGGCTTTACAGCGGCGATTGGTTTAGCGGTATTGATCAATGAAATCGTTCATGTGCGCTTGAAGAAGGTCGTTCAAACGGTGTCTTATTTGCCGCACTTTCTTTCTTGGGTCATCTTAGGTGGCATGTTTATTACGTGGTTGTCTGATACCGGTCTGGTCAATAATTTACTGTTAGGTTTTGGGTTGATCGATGAACCGATCCGCTTCTTGACCGATCCCGAAAAATATTGGGCGATTGCAGTCATTTCCGATATTTGGAAAGAAGTTGGATGGAATACGATTTTATACATCGCTGCTATGACGGGGATCAATCCAGCTCTTTATGAAGCAGCTAGAATGGATGGCGCCACGAAGTTCCAGCAGATCACGCGGATCACGATTCCTTCGATCCGTCATATTATCGCCTTGACATTTGTTTTGTCAGTGGGTGGGTTATTGGGTTCAAACCTCGATCAGACACTCGTCTTACAAAACCCTGTCAATTATCAGTCCAGTGAAGTCATTAATTCATTTGTCTATAAAATGGGGATCCAACAAGGAGACTTCTCCTATGCGACCGCCGTTGGCCTGTTTGTGTCGGTTGTTTCTTTGATCCTCGTAGTAGGAAGTCATCTTTTGACCAAAAAAATCAGTGATGAATCAGTCTTTTAGAGGAGGAAAAGTATGAAACAAACATTTTCAAAAGATGAGAAGATCTTCAATACCGCCAATGTGATTTTCATGGTATTCTTTTTAGCCATCATTGCGTTGCCATTATGGAATATCGTCGCTTTGTCGTTCAATGATGCAACCGATGCCGCAAGAGGGGGGATCTATTTCTGGCCACGGGAATTTTCACTAGAAAGTTACTACACCGTTTTTGAAGATTCTGCGATCTATAAAGCTTTTGTTATCTCAGTTGCAAAAACAGTGATTGGCGTTGTTTTGCATACGGCATTAACGGCGATGGTCGCCTATGGGATGAGCCGCAGAAACTTAATGGGACGGAAAATCTACATGAACATGGGGATTTTAACGATTTTCGTTTCCGGAGGAATGATCCCAACCTTTCTCTTATTCAAAGAATTAGGATTGTTAAATAATTTTTGGGTTTACATCATTCCTGTCTTATTTTCTTTTTACGATATGGTGATTTTGATGAATTTTTTCCGGAGCATTCCATTTTCGCTGGAAGAATCTGCCATGATGGATGGCGCCAATCCTTTTATTATTTTCGTGAAAATCATTTTGCCATTGTCCCTTCCAGTTTTGGCAACCATTGCATTATTCCACGGCGTCTTTCAGTGGAACGACTACATGACCGCCAATATCTATGTGGATGATCGTAGTTTATATCCTTTACAAATGCTACTATTTCGGATCGTTTCGGAAAATCTATCGCCCGCAGTGGCGACCGGAACCAATGTTGTCAGAAATACAACTTCACAGTCATTGCAATTAGCAACCATGGTGGTAACGACGGTTCCTGTCGTCGTGATCTACCCATTTTTACAAAAGTACTTTATTCAAGGGATGACTCTTGGATCAGTAAAAGAATAGACAAAAGGAGAGAAAAAAATGAAAGCAAGCAAATTATTTTTAGGGATCGGTCTCGTATGTACATCAGTCATGGTATTAGGTGCCTGTGGTAATTCCAGCAGCGAGTCAAAAGGAGCTGCTGAGGTAGAAGATCTGCCAGAAGCTCGCTTTGAAGCAGACAAAGATACACCAAGCTGGCAAAAAGACACCGACCATGAAGCGACCTTAAAATGGTATGTCAATTTTGATTGGTATGCTCAGCCGGGGTGGGGCAAAGACACTGTGACGCGAAAAATCAAAGAAGACATGAATATCAATGTCGAATTTATTTCAGGAAATGACGAGAACCTTAATACGATGCTAGCTGGTGGCGATCTTCCAGATATCATGACCTTCGATAAAAACCTGTCTGCTGCAAATGAAGCGACAAAATTTGCCTTGCCATTGAATCTTTTGGCAGAAAAATATGACCCTTACTTCTTAGAACATGCAGCGAAACCGGAATCTGTTCAATGGTTTACTTTAGAAGATGGCAAC
Source organism: Enterococcus sp. AZ179 (assembly GCF_050498885.1). Classification (NCBI taxonomy): domain Bacteria; kingdom Bacillati; phylum Bacillota; class Bacilli; order Lactobacillales; family Enterococcaceae; genus Enterococcus; species Enterococcus sp. AZ179. The sequence continues at coordinate 9,804 of NZ_JBMHEO010000002.1, forward strand.
ATTTATGGATACCCGAGCTTTTCCACGACTGCACAAGATTATGAGGACGGCAATGTAGTGGGAGACCAAGTTTTCATTGTCCGCAAAGATATTTACGAAGCGTTAGGTGAACCCGATATGTCGACGCCAGAAGGATTTTTAGATGCGTTAAAACGGGCAAAAGAAGCATTTCCGACAGCAGATGATGGTGCAGCTCTAGTCCCATTTGCTTCGACTGCACTAGATATTTCCAATGGTGGGGATGGCGCCTATGGTGGTACTTTGCAAGACTTTCTCAGTATCGCACCAAGTGTAGACGGTCAATTCAATGATCGTGACGCTGATGAGGAGTACATCACTTGGATCGAGACATTTAGAAAAGCGTACAATGAGGGATACATCAACAATGACCAGTTTTCAGACAATGACAACACGATGAAGGAAAAACTAGGACAAGGGCGTTATTTTGCTTACCTGCATACGAATACGAAGGGACTCAATGAGTTTATGTCCGATAATAATGCCCGTAATCCTGAGCAAACCTATATTGCCGTCGATGGTCCGAAAAATTCGAATGGCGATGATTCCACTTTTACTGGCGGAAATATTGGTGGATGGACACAAACCTTCATCACGACGTCGACAAAAGAACCCCAAAAAGCCATGGAACTTTTGACGTATTTAGCAAGTGAGTATGGCACGATGGTCACTACCTTTGGTATCGAAGGGGAAACATACAATCTTGTGGATGGCGTGGTTGAGTACTCAGAAGAAACAGAAGCGTTACGAAATTCTGATATTGCTCGCTTTGATAAGGAAATTGGTTTAGGTTCTTATTGGTTTGTTGGCAATGACAATTACGCCATTCAAATGGGACAAAAACCAGCAACATCGATTCGGCAGATGGTGGAATGGTCGCAAGACAAATTGGCGCCGCGTTTTGAGATCGAAGACATTGATCCTCGCACCGGTTCTGAAGCAAGAAACCTCACTTCCATCAACACAGCAAGAGTGCAAGCGTTGGTCAACTTTATTCAAGCAGACTCGGAAGAAGCGGGCCGTCAGATTTGGGAAGACTACCTAAAAGAACGAGAAAACAATGGATGGTCAGCAATCGTTGATTATCGAAATGAGAAAATCGCTGAAAATATTGAAAAATTAAACTAAAGGTGTGTGAGTGTGATGTTTGCTTTAGAGAGTCGTTTTTATCGTCTTTGCGAAATCGTTTTTCGTATGCTGGTATTGAATCTCTTGTTTTTAGTGGTATCGTTTCCGATCATCACGTTTCCAGCCGCTTTGCGAGCAGTGGTCGATGCTTACGAACATCCTGAAGCAAAACTGCTAAAACCCTTTTTGAAAAATAGTAAAAGCGCGTTATTGAAGACTCTGCCACTAGGGGTCTTCAATCTCTTCTCATTTTTATGCGGACTCAGCTTGTGGCGTTCTGCTACTTTGACGAATTCATTGTTTTTCTCTTTTTTGACCATCATTTTTCTTACTTTTTTGTTGTCCTACAACATTAACCTGTATGTGATGCAATCAAAAATGCAAGATCGGCAAAACCTGTTTGACCTTTTTCGTAGTAGTTTTTTCTTTACGATGATGCACTACCATAAAGGGATCGGAATCTTAGTCCTAGCAGCGATCGGCTATTTCTTCACATGGCGATCAGCACCAGGTATCTTCTATCTGTTTTGTCTGTCTGGGCCCTTGTATTTCTATCAAAAAGTGTTGCATCTAAACAGAGTGGATCAATCTTGATTCACTCTTTTTTTGTTGCTTGTAATCGCCACTAGCAAGGAAGTAAACAGGATGAAACACATTCCAATCTTTGAAACGCATTGAATTGAAAACGTTTGCTATTCTATTAGTAACAAATGTTTCCTATAATGAACCTACAAATCAATTACAAAGGAGTTTCCTCAATGAAAGAAAAAGTGATGGATGCGATGCAGAAATTCTCCAAGGCAATGTTTGTGCCCGTCTTGATTTTGCCGATCGCAGGGATATTGATTGCCGTTGGGAATGTGTTTACAAATGTCCGCTTGCTTGAGCAGTTTCCCTTTTTGGATAATCCGATAACCACCGGTTTTGGTAGTATCTTGTCCGCTTCCTTATTACCGATTTTAACCAATTTGGGCATTATTTTTTGTGTCGGGATTGCTCTAGGGTTAGCTAATAAGAAAAAAGCTGAAGCGGGATTTACCGCGTTGTTAGGTTATTTCGTCTTCTTGAATGCCATGAATAAATTCATGGAACTTCGGGGGATGTTGGTTCCAGCCGATGCCCTTCAAGGTTCAGGACAAGCGATCGTTTTAGGAATCCAAGTGTTGGATATGGGGGTCTTTCTGGGGATCATTTTAGGGATCGTCGTAGCATTGATCCATAATCGTTTTATCGATACGACCTTTAACAACGCCTTTCAAGTTTATGGCGGCGCGCGCTTCGTCTTTATTGTCTTGATTCCGGTCGTCGTGTTATTAGCCATCGTTTTCACGTTTATATGGCCAGTAATACAAACTGGCATCGACGGTTTAGGCGGCATCATTCAACAAACGGGCAACTTTGGCATCTTCTTGTACGGTATGTTGGAACGCTTATTGATTCCAACTGGCTTGCATCACTTGATCTACACGCCGTTTTTGTATACCTCATTAGGCGGTGTCGCAGAAGTTGGCGGTCAAGTCTTTGAAGGGGCACGAAACATTTATTTTGCGGAAATTGCTGACCCAGCAGTCCGCGTATTATCGCAAAGTGTCATTTGGGACGCTCGTGGGATCTCAAAAATGTTTGGACTGATCGGTGCCTGTTTGGCGATGTATCAAACGGCAAAACCAGAAAATAAAGTCAAAGTCAAAGCCATTTTGATTCCAGCTGTCGTCACTTCCTTTATTGCAGGTGTGACTGAACCAATCGAATTTTCTTTTATGTTCGTGGCACCTGTTTTGTTCGTCATTCATTCTGCACTTAGCGGCTTGAGCATGGTGGCGTTAAATCTCTTTGGTTCTCGCGCCATCGGACCGAATGGCTTCATCGACTTTCTTTTGTACAACTTGCCCTTAGGGATCGAGAAAACTCGCTGGCCAGTGTACTTGATCGTCGGAGTCGTCTTCTTCTTTCTTTATTACTTCTTGTTCCGCTTTTTGATCACGAAACTGAATTTGAAAACGGTCGGGCGTGAAGAAGATGGGACAGAGACCAAACTGTATTCGAAGAAAGAGTACAAAGAAAAACAACTTGCTGGAGCAGGTGTCGGGGTCATGGCGAGTGACCAAGCCGCCATTAGTCCGACTGGTGAAACAAGTATCTCAGCAATCATCACCAAAGCGCTAGGTGGCGATGACAATATCAAAACCATCGACAACTGCTATACCCGCTTACGTTTAAAACTAAAGGATCCTGAACTCGTGGATGAAGCGCTACTAAAAGACGAAACACAAGCCAAAGGCGTGATCAAAAATGGTGAAAATGTCCATGTCGTTTACGGGTTGACTGTGCCGAAAGTGCGGGAAGAATTAGAAAATTATCTTGGAAGAGAAGGAGAGATTGAATGATGAAAAATTTTTCAGTAGTGATCGCAGGGGGCGGCAGTACCTTTACCCCGGGAATCGTTATGATGCTACTTGACAATCAAGAACGCTTTCCTTTAAGAAAGCTGAAACTATACGACAATGATGAAGCACGCCAAGCGATCCTCGGCGAAGCCCTGGCGATTTTATTAAAAGAACAAGCACCGCAAATCGAATTTTCATTTACGACGGATCCTGAAGAAGCCTTCAGCGATGTCGATTTCTGTATGGCGCATATCCGAGTAGGAAAGTATGATATGCGGGAAAAAGATGAAAAAGTCCCCTTGCGTCATGGCGTCTTTGGTCAAGAAACCTGTGGTCCAGGAGGGATCGCTTATGGGATGCGCAGCATCACTGGTATGCTGGAGATCATTGATTACATGGAAAAGTATTCCCCCGATTGTTGGATGCTGAATTATTCCAATCCGGCTGCAATCGTAGCTGAAGCATGTCGAGTCTTGCGTCCTAAATCAAAAGTTCTGAATATCTGTGACATGCCCGTGGGCACGTTGCGTCGCATGTCGCAAATCATTGGCAAACAGCCAGAGGAGTTAGAAGTTCGCTACTTTGGCTTGAATCATTTTGGCTGGTGGACTAGTGTCAAAGACAAAGAAGGCACGGAGTACATTCAAACCATACGTGACTATGTTGCAGAACATGGCTATTTGACGCAGATCGAAGTGGATACCCAACATACAGACCCAAGTTGGCAAGACACCCACAAAAAAGCCAAAGACCTCTTGGCTCTCACGCCAGAATATCTGCCAAATACGTACTTGAAGTATTATTTATACCCAGATTACGTCTACGAACACATGAAAGAACACCCAGAGTATACGCGTTCCAATGAAGTGATGGAAGGACGGGAAAGACGAGTGTTCGATCATGCCAAAAAGATCACGGCACAAGGATCTGCTGAAGGGATCGCTTTTGAGATTGATGCCCATGCAACCTTTATCGTTGATTTGGCACGCGCCATCGCTTTTAATACGCATGAGCGAATGGTCATGATTGTGGAAAACAACGGCGCGATTGCGAACTTCCCGGATGATGCCATGGTGGAAGTGCCATGTATCGTCGGTTCTGATGGACCAGAAGCCCTCGCTCAAGGAAAAATTCCTGCCTTCCAACAAGCGCTCATGTTCCAACAGGTGACTGTGGAAAAATTAGTGGTCGAAGCATATGTGGAAAAGAGCTATCAAAAAATGTGGCAAGCGTTAAGCCTTTCCAAAACGATTCCTAGCGCAAAAGTAGCCAAAGAGTTACTCGATGATTTGGTCTCGGAAAATGGTGATTACTGGCCAGGATTGTCTTGATTTGTTTCACATTTGCGAAACATTTGCTGATTGGCTAACTGGAAAGAGGAAGATTCTCCAAGAATCTTTCTTTTTTTTGATTTTTGCTGTGGAAGGATAATTCTCTGAAGAAAATCACCACGAAACGTCTTCTCAACAAAACGATCAGACAGGTATGCTAGAATATGCCACTAACTATGGTAGAATAAAGCTAATTGAATCAGATGAGAGGGAGCAATGCGATGTTTTTAGGGATTGATATCGGCACAACAGCCATAAAATTTGGGGTCATTGAAGATCGGAAAATCATTTACTCACAGTCATTACCAATCAAAACCCATAGCCATGGGTTAAAACAGACCCAATCAGCGACCCAGATCAGTAGCCAATTAATCAGTGGTATCACAACGATTCCCGCTCAATTAAAAGCGGCAATCACAGTGATCGGGTTCAGTACCGCTATGCACAGTTTGATGCCAGTGGCTGGTGAGACAGCAGAAGAGATTTACATTTGGTCAGACAATCAAGCGAATCAAACGATGACGGCCTTTCGTCAAACGGATCTGGCGGCAACGTTTTATGAAGAGACAGGGACACCGATCCATGCGATGTCTCCCTTTGCGAAACTGGCTTATTTTCAAACAAGTGGTTCATATTCCAAAGAGACGAAATGGTTAGGCTTAAAAGAACTAGCAATGGCGTTGTTTACCGGACAAGCACGGATCGATTATAGTACCGCATCAGCGACCGGTCTTTTTTCTTTGAGAGAAAAGCAATGGAGTCAAAAGATTCTCAACTATTTATCCCTTTCAAAAGCCCAATTAGCGCCTTTATGTGCACCGACTGATCGTTTTTTGATTACCAAGGAGATGGCGCAGCGGTGTGGCTTGAAGCCTGAGGTAGAAGTGATGTGTGGGGCTAGCGATGGGTGTTTGGCAGCATATGCTGGCTATATTTCTACAGGGATCCGCAACAGCTTGACGATCGGAACCAGTGCGGCGGTTCGTAAAGTAAGTGAGACCACGGTCTTTGATCGCCAAAAACAAAATTTTTGCTACTATCTGCAAGAAGACCTCTATGTCGTAGGGGCACCTTCGAATAATGGCGGTTGTGTGCTTGCTTGGGCAAAAGAGACCTTATCAGAAGATCCTGATGGGTTTTATCATTATCTGCCGCAAGTCATGGAGGAATCACCGATCGGCAGCAACGGTTTACGTTTTTTCCCCTATTTAAATGGCGAGCGGGCACCCTTTTGGACGAATGAAATCACAGGTGGCTTTTCTGGCTTGACCCTGAAACACAATCGCTCAGATATGTTGCGGGCAGTCCTCGAAGGCATGCTGATGAACATCGATTTATTAAAGCAAATGGCGCAGTTGGAAGGGGCAGTCACTGTAAGTGGTGGTTTCTTTCAAACAAAACTATTAGGTCAAATGACCGCGGATGTGTTGGGGCTAACCTGTTATCTTTCCGATGAAAATGAACCGATATTCGGCTTGTATGATTTGTACAAAAGCTCTGTTGTGCGGCAAGATCAGCCAGATGAAAAATTTGTTCCTGATCCGCAGAACCACGCGCTTTATCAAGAACTGGCAAAAACGTATTTTCATGCATAAGCAAAAACCAGCAATCCACTAGGGTTGCTGGTTTTCTTTTTCAACACACGTGAAAGCGTCGACGATATATTCCATCAATAAGAGCAGTTTGCCAAAGAAACTGGTGTACTGGATGTTTTGGGTGTCGTAGGGACGTTCATCTGTCACTTCAAAGGAAAAGGTCGCTAGTTGATTGGCGCGATGCTCACCGTTCCCACAAAACAAAACAGTTGGTATGTGATGTTCATTGGCTAATGCCATCTTTTCCAGCACTTTTTGTGTTTCGCCAGATTTAGAGATAGTAATCAACATACTTATGTTCTCGATGTTGTTACTAATGATCCCACCTGAGTCAGAAGCACTGACTAATAAGGTTTTGATGCCGTTGACAAGCATTTTTTTGTGTAGGTATTCTGCCACGATCCCCGAAAAACCTGTGGCATAAATCGTAATAAACTTGTTCTTGTTTTGTCCATAGATTTCTTTGATCGCTTCGATCGTATCTGCAATACTGGCAGCGTCAATTTGGTAATCGATGGCGGCTTCAGTGATCGTCTGATTTTTCAAGCGATTCTTTAAGAAGTAAAGCAGCTCTAGATAGCCAGAAAAACCTAGTTTTTGCGCAAGCCGCACGATGGTTGCTGGGGAAGTGTAGATCGTTTTAGCGATTTCTCTTAAGGGCAGTCCATCGATCGCAGCGGTATTTGCAAGCAAATAATCAAGAATTTGCAGCTCATTGTCAGTCAATTTTTTTCCTTTGATCAATACATTTAAGTCCATTGTTCGGCACTCCTTTGTCTTGTCTTCATCATACAATGAATAACGACAGAAAGTAAAATAGGAATCGCGTCATGCTGATATATAGGAAAAAAGATTGTGCATTTCCTAAAAAGATATTATAATTTCTTATATAGAAAATAAAGGTGGAGAAATGATGACACAAAAACCATATGGAACCGTACTACTAAAAGCAGCAACCATTTTAGATTACCTCGCAGAAGCGCCAAGTAAACCATTGCAAGAAATTTCAGAAGCAACGAAACTGACCCCATCCACAGCTTTGAAAATATTGGAAACGCTACAAATGATCGGCTATGTCAAACGCGACAAAGAGAAGAATTATCGCTTAGGGTCTAAGCTGATCAAGTATGCGAATCAAAACATTCAAGAGCTTGATTTAGTGGAAATCAGCTTGCCATACTTGGAAGCATTGCAGAAAACGGCGGATGAAACGATCCACTTAGGGGTCTTGACCGCCAATGAGATTCTTTATGTCAATAAATTGGAGCCTCAGAATCAAACGATCCGCATGTCTTCAAAAGTAGGAATCACAAGACCGTTGTATAGCTCTGCCATGGGGAAAGCCGTTTTAGCGGAGTTTGATGCCCCTCAAGTAGAGGAGTACTTGGCAGCAACGCCTTTAACCGCTTATACCGAAAATACCATTACAAATCAGTTGAAGTTGAAGAAAGAATTGGAACAGGCAAAAGCGAACCAAGTAGCCTTTGATGATGAAGAAATGGAACAAGAAATCTATTGCATCGGCGCCTCACTGATAAAAGATCAGGAGATCGTTGGGGCGTTTTCTATCAGCCTACCGAAATACCGCTTGACCCCAGAATACAAAACGACATTGATCGATGCGATTATTGCGACAAAACAACAAATTGAACAAGCGTTATAAACTTTTTAATGGAAAGCCCTTGCAAATAAAAACGAGAACGGTATAATGAACGTGTAAGTTTCTTTATAATAAATACCATTTTCCAAATAGGAAATAAGTGGAGGGTCTTAATGAAAAAAGTAGCGAATTTAATGAAACTAAAGGAAAGCGGTGTGATCGCTGTTGTACGTGGCGCTTCAAAAGAAGAAGCACTACAAGCAAGTAAAGCGATCGTTGCAGGGGGGATCACCGGCATTGAGTTGACTTTTACAGTGCCTCAAGCGGCGGATGTAATCGCTGAATTAGTAGCAACCTTCAAAGAGAATCCAGAGGTAGTTGTTGGTGCGGGGACCGTTCTTGATGCAGTGACCGCCCGCTTAGCGATCATGGCAGGAGCAGAATATGTCGTCAGCCCAACCTTTGATCAAGAAACGGCTGAATTATGTAATTTATATCAAATCCCGTATCTGCCTGGTTGCATGACCATTTCAGAAATGAAGGACGCCTTAAAAGCAGGCGCAGATATCATTAAACTATTCCCGGGTAGTGCGTATGGACCAAGTATCATCTCGGCCTTCAAAGCGCCATTGCCACAATTAAACATTATGCCGACCGGTGGTGTCAGCTTAGACAACATGCAAGAATGGTTTGCAGCGGGTGTTGTAGCCGTTGGTGTAGGGGGGAATTTGTTAGCGCCAGCAGCAAGTGGGGATTTTGACAAAGTAACAGAAGTAGCGAAACAATATGCGGCAAAATTAAAAGAGATTCGAGGAAAGTAAGATGGCAAACATTCTGACACTAGGAGAAATCATGTTGCGTCTATCGACAACGTTAGGCGACCGAATCGCCCATAGTTCGACGTTTGCTGCCCATTATGGTGGCGGGGAAGCCAATGTTGCGATTTCCTTGGCAAATTTTGGTCATCACGTTTCTTTTGCTAGTAAAGTGCCGGAAAATGCTTTAGGAGATGCCGTTTTTCATCATTTACGAAGCTATGGCGTCGATTGTCGTCACTTGCTTCGTGGCGGTTCCCGACTAGGTACTTACTATATTGAAACCGGTATCGGGGAACGAGCAGCGCGAGTGGTTTATGATCGCGCAGGCTCTAGCTTTGCTCAAATGAAAGAAAATGAGTGGCAATCTGACCTTTTTGATGGGATTGACATTGTTCACCTTTCAGGGATCACGCCCGCTCTTTCATCGACTTGGCAGACGCTTTTACTGACGTTGATCAAAGAAGCGAAAGCAGCTGGTTGTAAAATCAGTTTCGATATCAATTATCGTGGAAAGCTGTGGACGACCGCTGAAGCGCACGACTTTTTGCAAGAAGTGCTCCCCTATGTCGATTATTGCTCGGCAGGACAGTTAGATGCCCAAGTCTTTATGGATGTAGCAGCTCCAACAGAGGAAGTCGAAGATGACTACTATTATCAAGAAATGCATCGGAAATACCCAAATATCCAGCTCTTTTACTCAACTAGTCGTCAGGTGCTCTCAGCAAGTCACAATCAATTGACAGGAAGCCTATGGCATAACGGCAATTATGTCGTTTCTGCTACCCATGAGATCAATCCAATCGTTGATCGCGTCGGAGGTGGCGATGCCTTTTCAGCTGGTATCCTACATGGTCTTGTCACGAAGAAACAAGACCAAGAAATCATTGATTTTGCAACTGCCGCATCTGCTTTGAAACATACGATCCATGGCGACTGTAATCAGTTTAGCGCCAATGAGATACAAGAATTTATTGCAACAGGTTCAGGAAAAATTATCCGATAGGAGGAATAAAACATGCAACACATGGAAACACGCTATACCCATAGTCCACTTGATATTCGTCACTATAGTACCGAGGAATTACGCAGAGAATTTTTGGTAGAGAAAATTTTCACACCAGGACAAATCATGCTGACCTATACCCACAATGATCGGATGATCTTTGGCGGAGTGACACCGACAGAAGAAGCGTTAGAAGTGCAATTAAGCAGCGAATTAGGGGTGGAATACTTCTTAGAACGTCGCGAATTAGGCGTCATCAATATTGGAGGACCTGGTGCGATCACGATCGATGGCCAAAAAGAACCAATGAAAAAACAAGACGGTTACTATATCGGCAAGGAAACCAAACAAGTTTTGTTCCACTCAGATGATCCAGCAAATCCAGCGAAATTCTATCTATCTTGCGTGCCAGCACATAAGAAATACCCAAATGTAAAAATCAGTATCGATCAAGTCACACCAATGGAGACTGGCGAAGGCTTGACATTAAATGAACGGAAAATTTATCAATACATTCACCCAAATGTTTGTGAAAGCTGTCAATTACAAATGGGGTACACGATCTTAGAACCAGGCAGTGCTTGGAATACGATGCCAAGTCATACCCATGAACGTCGGATGGAAGCATATGTGTATTTTGATTTTGCCAACGAAGACACAAAAGTGTTCCATATGATGGGCAAACCAGATGAAACGAAGCATTTAGTCGTTAGTGAAGAACAAGCCGTTATTTCTCCAAGCTGGTCGATCCATTCGGGTGTTGGAACCAGTAACTACTCCTTTATCTGGGCAATGTGTGGCGAAAATATCACCTATACCGACATGGATATGGTGGCAATGGACGACTTAAAATAAAAAGAAAGAGGGTTTATCAATTATGGATTTTTCAATGGATCAATTTCGTTTAGATGGTAAGATCGCCTTAGTGACAGGAGCTGTCTATGGGATCGGTTTTACGATCGCTCGTTCACTAGCAGCAGCAGGAGCAACGATCGTTTTTAACAACTTGGATCAAGAATCAGTGGATAAAGGATTAGCAAACTATCGTGAAGCAGGGATCGAAGCCCACGGTTATGTCTGCGATGTAACGGATGAAAAAGCAGTCAACGAAATGGTCAAGCAGATCGAAGAAGAAGTTGGCGTGATCGATATCTTAGTCAATAATGCTGGGATCATCAAACGAATCCCGATGTTGGAGATGTCTGCTGAAGACTTCCGCCAAGTCGTTGACGTGGACTTGAACGCTCCATTTATCGTTTCAAAAGCAGTCTTACCGTCAATGATCAAAAAAGGACATGGAAAAATCATTAACATTTGCTCAATGATGAGTGAATTGGGAAGAGAAACGGTGGCTGGTTACGCAGCGGCTAAAGGCGGCTTGAAAATGTTGACGAAAAACATTTGTGCCGAATTTGGTTCAGCAAACATCCAATGTAATGGGATCGGACCTGGTTATATTGCAACACCGCAAACTGCACCATTACGAGAGATCCAACCAGACGGTTCTCGTCACCCCTTTGATCAATTTATCGTAGCGAAAACACCTGCTGCCCGTTGGGGTGAGCCAGAAGATTTAGCAGGACCAACGGTTTTCTTAGCTTCTGAGGCATCAAACTTTGTCAATGGCCATGTCTTATATGTAGATGGCGGTATCTTGGCGTATATCGGGAAACAACCTGAATAAAACAATCAGTAGTAAGGATGGGGACGATTGCAATCGTTCCCATTTTTATGGTACAACACCCAAGAAATGCAGGTTTTTAAAAGGTAGCTTGGCGATTAATGGGTTGAAGCAAAGCAATTGCAAACAAATCTTTTAAAAAGAAGGAAAAGCAAAACGCTGTGAAGGAAAATGTTCTTCGCAGCTTTTTGCTTGAGTTGCTCTTTTTAAAATCAGGTAGCGTATTTATGTTAGGGGAAGATTCAACACGAACAATGAGTTTCAATCTAACAAAACTTGTTGTGCAAGCGGTAATGGAGCATTTGTCAAACATTTGGCAACTAATTTGGCGACGGCTGTAGCACCTTGGTTATTCAAATGCGTGTTATCCGTAATGCCGGCTGGATAATTGGGGTGCTGGTTTTTTTCTAAATGAAGAAAATAGGTTTTCGCCTGTTGTGGTTCCAGTGCTGAAAAGAACCGTTGTGTTGCGGCAAAAAGATCCAGACAGACCACATCCAAGGAGGTAGCCAAAGCACGCATTGCTTCTGGGTAAGGACCGACTGCCAAAGGATCAAGTTGCTGTTGGTCCACGTAATGCAAACGAGTGATCGAGGTCAATAGGATCGGTGTCGCTTGCTGCTGGCGTGCCGTTTGCACGAAGGTTGCTAAATTATGCTGATATTCTACAGGTGTCGTACCACGACTATCTGTTTTTTGATCGTTGTGTCCAAATTGAATCAAGAGATAATCACCAGCATATAGTTCTTTTTTTGCCTGCAACAAGCGTCCTTCTTCAATGAAGCTTTTGGAGGAACGCCCATTTTTTGCCAAGTTGACGATTTGATGCTGGGGGAGATAGCGTGAGATCTTTTCACCCCAGCCCGTTTCTGGACGAGCGCTAGGCTCTTTGATCGATGCGGTGGAATCACCGACGATGACGATTTTTTCCATTGTCTTTCTCCTAAAATTTGAAGTAGTTGTTGGCGTTTTGATAACAGACATTTTCTACTAATGGTTTTAGCTGACGAAGATCAGCAGGTGCTTCACCACGTACAACGATCTCAGCAAGCCATTCACAAAAGACGCGTCGGAAATATTCATGACGGGTGTAAGACAAAAAGCTTCTTGAATCCGTCAGCATGCCGACAAAGTTAAAGATCACACTGCCATCTGCGAATTTCGTCAATTGGTGACGCATGCCTGCGCGGGTGTCGTTATACCACCAGCCAGATCCTAACTGCAATTTATTATTGCCTTCTTGCTGGAAGCACCCCATCAAAGCGACGAGTGCATCATAGTCATTGGGATTTAAGGAGTAGAGAATCGTTTGAGGCAAATGGTCCTGCGCATCAGCAGCGTTCAATAATTTCTGCAAGTTTTGAGTCAGTGGTTGATCATTGATGCCATCGTAGCCCGTATCTGGTCCCAAGTGCTCAAACATTCGTTGATTGCAGTTACGGTACGCATGGACATGCAATTGCATCGTCCAACCATGTTCGTGATACAGCTTCATCAGTTCAACTAGAACATTGGTTTTGAAGAACGAGACTTCGTTTTCCTCCAAAGATTCTCCAGCTAATGCTTTGGCAAAAATTGCTTCAAGAGATAACTGTTCGTCCGCAGCATACACTAAAGTATCCAGCGCATGGTCAGACAAGCGGCAGTGATGCTGGTGAAAGTAGGTTACACGGTCCCGCAAGGCTGTCAAGAAAGCATCGTAGGTAGTGATCGCGTTTTCGACACTCTTTTCGAGTTTGGTAACATAGGTAAGAAAATTCGGATGGTCGATTTGTAACGCTTTGTCAGGTCGAAAGGTCGGCAAGACCCGAAAACGTTGCTCTGTTTGGCTTAATTGGTGATGATAGTGAAGATCATCGACTGGATCATCTGTGGTGCAAACGATCTCGACTTTACTGCGAGCAATCAAAGCTCTTCGGGTAAAGTCTTTTTGCTGCAATTTTTCGTTGCATAGCCTCCACAAAGTTTCGGCATTTTCTTCAGTAACGGGAAGATCGATCGCAAAAAATCGCTTTAACTCTAAATGGGTCCAACTGTAAAGGGGGTTTCCCACCAATTTTGGCACTGTTTGACACCATGCCAAAAATTTTTCATAATCACTGGCATTGCCCGTAATCGCTTCTTCGGGTACGCCACAAGCGCGCATCAATCGCCACTTGTAATGATCGCCACTTAGCCATGCCTCGGTGATAGTTTTAAAGGGCCGATCCTCATAGATTTCTTTCGGGTCTAGGTGGCAGTGGTAATCAATAATCGGCAGCTCTTTGGCATAGTCATGGTAAAGGGTTTGAGCAATTTCATTTGGCAGTAAATAGTTTTCATTTAAAAACATGTCGAACCTCTTTTCTTTGGTTATAGTGTCACACCATTTTTAAAGATGGCGATCTCACGAACGTTGTTGGCTTCATTACGAGTCGGTTTTCCACTGGCAGTATCGATGATCGCTTGAATAAAGTCTTCCAGCACGACCTCCATCGGCTCTTCCAACAAGCGACCAGCGTTGAAATCCATCCAGTGGGGTTTCTTATGATAAATCTCTTGATTCGTGGCAACTTTCATGGTCGGCACATAGGCACCAAATGGCGTGCCGCGACCAGTAGTAAATAAGACGAGTTGGCAATCGGCAGAAGCCAGTGCAGAAGCGGCAACAAGGTCGTTTCCTGGACCTTCCAGCAGGCTCAAGCCTGGCTTACGGAGTTTTTCCCCATATTTTAAGACATCGACGACAGCGGAAGTCCCAGATTTTTGGGTACAGCCTAATGACTTATCTTCTAGCGTAGTGATACCGCCTGCCTTATTGCCAGGAGAAGGATTTTCATAGACCGGTTCACCGTAAGCAAGGAAATAATCTTTAAAGTCGTTGATTAGATGGAGAATTTTTTCAAAGGTTGCTTCATCTTGTGCACGCGCCATCAAGACTTGTTCAGCGCCAAACATTTCGGGTACTTCCGTCAAGACCGTGCTGCCACCTTGAGAAACTAAAAAGTCAGAAAATGCCCCCAACAAAGGGTTGGCGGTGATCCCAGAAAACCCGTCAGAACCCCCACATTTTAACCCGATCTTTAGATCACTCAAGGGAACGGCTTCTCGTTGATCCTCTTTTGCTGCTTCCAGTAATTCTTCTAATAAGCTTTCGCCGACCGCAATTTCATCGTCGCTTTCCTGTGCCACCATAAATTTGACGCGCTTTGGATCGTAGTCACCCAGGTTTTTCTTAAACTCGGGAACGGTGTTGTTCTCACAACCTAAGCCAAAGACCAAGACGCCACCGGCATTTGGATGATGCACCGCATCAATTAAAATTTGACGGGTGTTTTGATGATCTTGGCCTAACTGGGAGCAGCCGTAGGGATGTTTAAGGATCGTAATATGATCAAAAGTGCCAAGATCTGGATGATTCTTCTTGAAATTTTCAACAATGATCTCAGCGATACCATTGATACAACCAACTGTTGGCACGATCAGTAAATCATTACGAATCCCAACTTTGCCATTTGCCCGCCGGTACCCTTGGAACGTCGCAGCCCTTTTTGGATAACGGACGGGATGCAAATCAGGGGCATAGGTGTATGCTAAGGTACCAGAAAGGTTGGTTTTGACATTGTGGGTATGCAACCATTGGCCAGTTTTCACGTCAGCTAAGAGATGTCCAATGGGGTAGCCATATTTGATCACGTCTTGTGATTGAGCTAGGTCTTTGAGGGCGATTTTGTGTCCTTGCGGAATATCCTCAAAAAGGGTGATCGTTTGGTCTTCAAATGAAAGGGTCGTTTTAGCAGCTAGTGGTTTTAATGCGACTGCGACATTATCATTAGGGTGCAATTTCAATAGTTGCGCGGGTGTTTCTGTTAATGTGCTGGACATAAAGATTCTCCTTTATTTCAAACTTGGCTCAGGGGTGTCAATCGACGCAAGTAACTGGCGGGGTCCGTCTTGTTTTAGACATGCGCACATTTCATTGATTGTCGCTGTCATAAAGCTCAGGTCTGCATGCCAGAGTTGCTCATTTTTTAATAGAGTGGCGATCTGTTCTTCTGCTGGTAATTGTTTCACTTGCTGAAATATGGTTGTCACTAGGTCATCTTCTTGAAAAGGTCGAGTGAGATAGAAAGTCAGCAACCCTGCCAGTGCGGCAGTGATTCGTTTTGGTACCTGCTGGTTTTGTTGGACATAACGAGTTAAGACTGGTTGAAGACGCGCACGGAATTTTGAGACGCTGTTTAAAGCGATCGATTGCAGCTGATGCTTCACATAAGGATTTCTGAAGCGCTCTTTGATTTGTTCCGCATAAGCTGCAAGCTGCGCTTTAGGCAAATCAAGCATTGGAATCAACTCTTCCAGAAAAAGACCATCCAAAAAGGCTGCAAAATCACGGTCGTTCATTACTTCTTCAACGGTTTCTAAACCAGCTAAAAGACCGAGTGGAACCATCGCCGTATGAGGACCATTTAATAAATGTACTTTTTGTTCACGGTAAGGGGTCATATCTTCTGTCACGATCACATTCAACCCAGCTTCTTGCAAGGGAAGCTTTTCGGCTACGCCGCTTCCTTCGATCACCCAGAGCATAAAGGGTTCCGCAGTGACCATTACGGCATCCTCATAGCCAAGAATCTCTTGGTATTGTGCCACTTTATCGCGAGGATATCCTGGAACGATCCGATCGACTAAGCTGCAGCAGAAGGTGTTTTCTTTTTCTAACCAGTTGACGAAGTCTGACTCCAAAGACCATAATGCGGCATATTGTAAGACGATCTCTTTTAGTTTTTCCCCATTCCGATCGATCAATTCACAAGGAATGATCAAAAATCCCTTTTTTCGTAGTTGAAAACGACGATACAAAAGAGCGGTCAGTTTTGCGGGAAAACTGTGGGGAGGGGTATCGTGTAAGGTATCCTCTGGGTGAAACGCAATACCTGCTTCCGTCGTATTAGAAACGATGATCTCAAGTTGCTCGTCTTCGGCTAAAGCAAGATAGTCTTCCCATTGCTGATAAGGATTCAGCACTTGATCAATGGTGGAGACGACTTCAAATGTTTGAGATAAAGCGCCATCGACAAGTCCTTCTAAGATAACGGTGTAGAGATTTTCTTGTTGTGCCAACAGCTCTTTCAAGCCGTGATCAATCGGCTGTACCACAACGGCACTGCCATTAAAAAGCCCTTGTTTGTTCATTTGCTGCAGCTGCCAGTTAAAAAAGCCCCGCATAAAATTGCCTTCCCCGAATTGAATCACTCGGGCTGGATAGGTTTGATGGGGTTGTTCGGTAATTTTTTTCATAGAATCCTCCTTAAAAAATAGTTATGCACACGTTAACATTTTTGCGTAAGCGCTCTTGAAAACAAGAGGCTTACAGCGATTGACGAATGATTAACGAGGTATCAAAGAAATGTTGTTTCTCAACTACTTGATTGGCAAATGCTTGCAACAGCAGAGTTGCTGCCAATTGACTCATTTCATAGACTGGTTTGCGGATCGTTGTTAATGGGGGATACGTATAGGGAGAAAAAGAACTATCATCAAAACCGATGATACCGATCTCCTCTGGGATCTTTCGTCCTGCTTGATGACAGGCATTGATCGCACCGATCGCCATATCATCATTGGCGCAAAAAATCACTTCAGGTGGTTCAGGTAAAGCGAGTAGTTGCTGGGCACCCAGCTGACCACTTTCCAAAGAGAAGTCGCCAGCAACGAAGTATTCTTTCGGGCAGACAAGCTGCTTTTCTTGAATCGCTTTCATAAATCCTTTGCAACGCTCTCTAGCGGAACCAAAGGAAGCGATCCCTTCGATCATGGCGATCTTTCGAAAGCCTTGTTCAAGCACATAGGTGATCATTTGATAGACCCCTTGGGCATCATTACTAGTGACATTCATCAAGGTTGCATCCTGCAATTGACGATTCAAAACGACGATGGGAATGTTTTTCTTTGAAAGAGCAGCGATAAAGCCGTCATCACGATCACTTTGACTCATCACGATCGCTCCATCTAGGCGATTCGGCTCTTCATCAAATGTATCGGATTGCAATAATTCATGAACCGCCAAAGTATATTCGGATGGTAGGGTATCACTGATTCCTTTGATCACTTCGACTAAAAAGCTATCGGAAGTACCAATGGATAGATGAGAAAAATAAAGACCAATGATATAAGATTTCTGATTCACCAGACTTTTGGCATTGACATTGGGCACATAGTGTAAAGATTCAGCGATGGCTGCGATCTTCTTTTTTGTTTCTGGCTTGATTAATGGGCTATCGTTTAGCGCACGAGAAACAGTTGTATGTGAAACACCAGCGACTTTGGCGATATCTTTGATCGTGACCATAGAAAACCTTCTTCCTTTTTGCTTGATTCAAGCATAGCTTGTTCCCACGAGAATGTCAATACACCAAGGATGCACACGTGAAACATTTTTCAAAATAACATAGGAACTTTTTCTGGGATGTGCTAGTATAAAAGAAGATAGTTAGGTAATGGGAGGGAGTCTATGAAATTCTTTTTAAGCTATCATCAAATATCCAACTTGTTTTATAAAATATTTATTTTGATTTTTCTAATTGGTAGCGCTTTAATCATTGGGTTTAGTGGGGTCATTTATCATCGAACGTATCAAAACATTCAAGAAACGTTTTTGCAAAGTCAACATAATTTGGTCAACCAAGTCAAAGAAAATCTGGATCAAAAAATTCAGATGGTGGAGTATGCCTTTTCTACATATAGCAGCACGCAAAGCTTTTCCGATACGATGGAACAGCCGTTTTCCGTGACGAATTATCGACAAGTGCGCGAGATCAATTCGCAACTGGCTTACATTGGTGTGATGGGAATCGAAAACGCCAGCTACCAATTGGTGAATTTGAATCAGCATTGGAAAATCGAAGAAGGCTCCTTAAAACAGATCGATGATACTGAATTCGCTGCTTTTCAAGCGTTGATTGACAACCAACGCTACTTGTATTGGTTGCCAGAAGATGGCTATTTAAAAATGGTGATGACGCTGCCTGTTTTTCGACAGGAAACCACTGCTTTGGGGATCGCTGAAATCCAAGACCATACCATTGCGCAGTTGGTGGCAGATCATGACGATTCCTTTTTGAATATTTTTCATGCGGACGGACAACTGCTTTTCGATAATGGTGAAGTGATCGATTCTGACTTACACGAAACAATGATCGCAGCTGCCCACGACGATGGTATCTTCACTGACAAAGAAAACAATAAGTATGTGGTCACACAATCGGATTACAATCAGTGGTATCATGTGATCCGTCTGGCACCTGCCAGTGTTTCGCAAGCAATCCGTGAATTAAGAAGCGGTTTGATCGTGATTGGCAGTCTTTTGATCATCCTCTTTTTATTAGTATCCTATCGCATTGCGATCGTGGCTACCTCACCCATTAATCGGATCGGTGAGCTTTTAAAGCCCAAAAAACAAGGTCAGAAATTAGAAGTCAATCAGTTGATTTCCGATATCGACCAGGTCTTACATCAAAACCACGATCTCGCCGTCAAAGTTGAACACCAAAAGCCCGAGTTAGAATCCTTGTTTTTATTAAACTTGTTTCGCGGCTGTATCTCAGAAGCAGATAGTCACTTAAAACTGTCACAATTTGGGTATGAAGTATCCGAAACGGAACACTATGCCGTATTACTGATTCAAATCGATGATTTGTGTGGACGAGAAACAGCGACTATTGATATATTCTTGCTTGCCATCGAGAATCTCGTTTCTGAAATCATTCCGGCGAATTTGCGTTTTCAGCCAATCATCTCCAGTCAAGAAACCCAAGGAACAATTTTAAAGCTTCCTGAATCAGTTGACCAAAAACAAGTATTGACCTATTGTCAAAAGATCCATCAAGCGGCAAAAGATTACTTGAAAATCAAAATAAGTTGTGGGGTCTCACAATCCTACGACCGCCTCGTAGAAACCAAATTAGCGGTTGATAACGCTAAAGAAGCCTTGCACTATCGAATGAATTTAGGGGAAGAAGTCATTATCTTTTTTGACGACATTGCGGCACAATTAGACAATAACGCGATCGTTCAGTACCCTAGAGAAGCAGAAAGCACCTTTTTGGATGCAATGCGTAGTGGGGATCTAGCGACCATCAAAACGAGTTACACAGAAGTCGTACGCGAAATCATTCATGAAAACAAAAATCCGTTGACGATTGAAAGTGCCTTGTTTAAGTTGATCAACAGTATCGTTCAGCTAGGGCAACTCCTAGGAGCAGATCATACTAGCTTGCAGAATAGTCGTAAAGTCTATCAATCCGTGCTCAACCAAACCAGTTTGTTCAAAGTTGAGCAAATCATCTATCAAGAGTTAGTTTTACCTATCGTTGAAACGACACAAGCCAAAACAGATCGAGAAATTCGTTCCTTGTCTGAAAAGATGGTCTTGATCGTACACCAACAATACGACCAAGATCTCTCCTTAGATAGCATTGCTGAACAGTTGCATTATAATGCCAATTACTTAAGTAATGTGTTTAAAAAGGAATTATCCATCAATTTTGCCGATTACTTACAAAACTATCGATTGCAAGTCGCGAAAAAGTGGTTAAGAGAAACCGATTTGACCATCAAAGAAATCGCCGCCAACCTACAGTATACCAACTCTCAAAACTTCATCCGCTTTTTCAAAAAGAAAGAACAGATGACACCCGGAGAGTATCGCAAACGATCCAAAGATTAAAAGAAAAAAAGCGTTTTTTGATCAACGATCAAAAAACGCTTTTTTTCTTTGCTGCCTGTTGGCTACCCTTTGACGGAACCAACCATGGCACCTTTCACGAAATACTTCTGGACAAATGGATAGGCGATCAACATTGGCAAAGTCGCAACGACGATCACGGCCATTTTCACGGATTGTGCTGGGGGGACAACATCGACACTAGCGGCATCGGCGTTCATCCCGCTGGAGACAATCACGATTTGTCGAAGGAGCACTTGGATCGGCCATTTCGCTGAATCATTGATGTACAAAATCGCTGATTGATAAGTATTCCAATAACTAACAGCGTAGAACAAAGAGATCGTCGCAATCGATGGTAAGGAAAGAGGTAAGATGATACGGAAAAAGACGCCCCAATCAGAGCAACCATCCATTTTTGCTGATTCCTCTAAACTATCAGGAATCCCTTGGAAAAAGTTTCTCATAATGATCATATTATATGCACTGATGGCGCTCGGTAAGATCAGTGCCCAGAGAGAATCGATCAAGCCGAGGCTTTGTACCAAAATAAAACTTGGGATCATCCCTCCGCTAAACAACATCGTAAATACGACAATAAAATTGAAGATGCCACGTCCATGCAAATATTTTCTTGAAAGAGCATAGGCCATAAAAGAGGTCAAGATCATTGAAAGAACCGTTCCGACGATGGTCACAAAAAGGGAAACACCAATACTCGTAAAAATCGTGGGAGTCGAGAGAATATACCGGTAAGCATTTAAGCTAAATTCACGTGGGATAATGATAAATGTTCGTGTCGCAATCTCAGAAGAAGAAGCAAAGGAGCTTCCGAGAATGTTCAGAAAAGGCAAGAGACACATTAAGGTAAAGAGTAGTAGAAAACCGATAATAAATCCTTGAACAACCCGTTCACTCTTCGGGCGGTTCGTTTTTTTTAGGGTTTGTTGCATAGGAAAAACCTCCATCTTTTTTTACTTAAATAGGTATTTCCAACGTATCATGAGGCGGGGACAACGTATATAATCACTTTTACATGTTAAAAAAATCACAATCATGACAAACGTTGATAAATCAATGGTTTTCCAATTCGACCGAGAAATAATCCTAAAAAATGTATGCCTTTCCAATGCTGAGAAAATGATTATATACGTTATCTTTCTTACACGCTACCATGGGACTATCAAATCAAAAAAACTCGGAGGAACAAGTATGGAAACAAAAGTTGATAATTACTTCTCACCACTTACTGAAGAAGAACAGCGACTGCGGTTGAAAAAGAAAAAATGGGCGCAAATCAGAAAAAATCGTGCGCTCTATATTATGGTATTGCCAGGTATTTTATATTTTATTATCTTTCGTTACATTCCAATGGGCGGTTTAGTCATCGCTTTTCAAGACTACCAGCCATTCTTAGGGATCTTAGGCAGTCCCTTTGTTGGGTTTACTCATTTTATTCGGCTCTTTACTGAAGATACTTTTGTGATGTTGATGCGCAACACGCTGATCATGTTTTTCTTAAATATCACGATTTCCTTCCCTTTTCCTATTTTATTGGCGCTTATGTTAAATGAAGTAAATAACCGTCGCTTGAAAAAAAGTATCCAGACGATTATTTATTTGCCTCATTTTATGTCGTGGGTGATCGTAGTTTCAATCTTCTACGTCCTGTTGACGACTGAAGGCGGTGTGATCAATAACATGATCGAAAGTCTTGGTGGGGAACGTATCCCATTCTTAACTAGCCGTACTTGGCTACGTCCAATGTACATTTTCCAAGATCTTTGGAAAGGTGCCGGTTGGGGGACGATCGTCTATCTAGCCGCTATTACCAATGTTGATGAACAGCTTTATGAAGCTGCGGATATGGATGGGGCTGGCAAACTACGTAAAATGTGGCACATCACGTTGCCGTGTATTCGTCCGACGATTGTGACCTTAATGATTTTAAAAATCGGTTCGATCTTAGATATGGGCTTTGAGCATATGTTCCTATTAATGAACTCAATGAACCGTGAGGTTGCCCAAATCTTTGATACCTTTGTCTATACCGCCGGGATTCAAAATGGTCAATTGAGTTACTCGACAGCTGTTGGGCTGTTTAAAGGTCTTGTAGGTTTGATCCTCGTTGTTTTTGCGAATCGTTTGGCGAAAAAAATTGGGGAAGATGGTATCTATTAAGAAAGAGGGGATCATATGACGATTGAGAAAATCACGAAAATCAACGATGGGCTAACCGCGTTTTTGACCCTGATCGCCCTTCATTTTCTTTGGCTAAGTGTGACACTTCTGGGGGGAATCTTTTTGGGAATCGGACCAGCCTCGTATGCCATGATGAAATATTATGATCGCTGGCTTCGTCTTCACGAACGACCGCCTTTGATCAAAAGTTTTTTCTACTATAGTAAAGAACGGTTCCGACAATCGGTGCTGATCAGTTGGTTGTTTCTCATCATTGCAGCGATCGTGATCACCAACATATTTGCGCCATTTCCATGGTTTATCCAAGTAGCGAATGTCCTCTTTTTGATTGCGTTTCTCTTTCTATTCATGCACGTGTATACCGTCATGGCAGCCACTAACTTTGTGACCGTGTTTGAGATCCTGCGAGGGAGTGCGTTGTTAGGTTTAGGCTATCTGCATTATTCGATCATTAGTTGGTCGATTTTGATCGTTGGCTATTTAGTCCTTGGCAGCTATTTCTTGATCGGCCTCATTTTGATGGGGAGCAGCTTAGTTGGTGGTGTTTTTGCCCTTGCTGGTAAAAAAATTCTTCAAGATATCCACCCAATTGAAACAGATCAGGTGGTTTCAAAAACGGCATCGACTACGGAGCAAACCGTTGCCAGTAAAGGAGATGAGGTCATTATCTAAAGAAAACGGCTCAAAGACTTTTACTGGTCCGTGAACAAAACGGTCACTAGAAAACACCTGGAAAATAGCAGAACAAGCTGAACCCTCATGAAATACAGCCAGTAAAACGGATTCATTGAAACAGCTCTATGAATTGAGGAGACTACAATAAAAGGAAGTATCGTACATGAAGAACTATTCGGAAATTGCTTTGAACACATTATTTGAGCGCTATGACTACTTATGCAAAGAAAAAATTTATCACGGAAAATGGTCCTATGACATCGGGGTCGTTTTACAAGGCGTGAAAGAAGCCTATGAGCAAACTGGTGATAAACGCTATTTCGACTATATCCAAAACACGATGGATGTTTATATTGACGAAGACGGTTGTATCAAAAACTATCAGATGGATGCGATGAATATCGATTACATCAATAATGGTAAATGTTTATTCTTACTATACAAAGAAACAGGTGCTTCAAAATACAAGATCGCCTTGGACACGCTGTATCAACAATTACAGCAGATGCCAAGAACAAGCGAAGGCGGGTTCTGGCATAAAAAAATCTATCCATATCAAATGTGGTTAGATGGCTTATATATGGGGGCCCCATTTTTGACAGAATACGCACTGACATTTGAGAAAGAAGAAGCATTGGCAGATGTAATCAAGCAATTCACCTTATGCTTCACGCATACCCTAGATCCAAAAACGGGTCTTTTGTATCACGCGTGGGATGAACAAAAAGTCCAGCCGTGGGCAGATCCTGAGACCGGTTGTTCAAAAAATTTCTGGGGACGATCAATGGGATGGTTCATGATGGCTCTCGCAGATACGATGGTGCTATTAGGGGAATCAGAGCAGAAGAATCCATTAGAAAACATGTTTGTCTCCTGTCTAGAAGCTCTTGCTAAAGTAAGAGATCCCCAGAAAAAAGTGTGGTATCAAGTCTTAGATAAAGGCAGGGAGCGTGGGAATTATTTAGAAGCATCCGCTTCTTCAATGATTTGTTACGCAACAGCGAAAGCAGTCAAAGCAGGGATCATCGATCAAAAATGGCAAGTGTTTGCCCAAGAGACCTATCAAGGATTGCTGGACGAGTTTGTCTTTTTAACAAAAGAAGGTTGGTTGAATCTGATCAGAAACTGTGAAGTTGCTGGTCTTGGTGGACCAGATAATCGGGATGGTACGTTTGTTTACTATATCAGTGAACCCGTTATCACGAATGATTTCAAAGGATACGGTGCCTTTTTACAAGCGAGTTTACTGCTGCAACCATTAACGGAGGAAGGAAGCAAGAAATGAATATCCAATTGACTACAGCTGATTTACAAGGAAAAGAAGGTCTGTTGACAGAAGCGATTCAAGAAAAAATTGATGAATTGCATCAACAAGGAGGAGGCAGAATCACTTTTTCCGCAGGACGCTATCCGACGGGTGCGCTCTTTTTAAAAAGTAACATTGAACTGCACCTACTATTGGGGGCGACCTTAGTATTTTCTGATGATCCCAAAGACTATCCCGTCGTTTTGTCTCGCTGGGAAGGGGTCAAACGGGAAGTTTATGCCTCTTGTTTATATGCCGAGAATGCGGAAAATATCGCTGTCACAGGACTAGGAATGCTTGATGGGCAAGGGCAAAGATGGTGGAAGACCTTTCGGGAAAATCGTGAACAGCTTGCTTATCCACGACCAAAATTAATCAGTTTTGACTCTTGCCAGCAAATTACGTTGAAAGATATCCGTCTTGTCGATTCACCCAGTTGGACCGTCAATCCGATTCTTTGTCAAAATCTAACGATCGATAATCTTCGCATCAAAAATCCAGCAGATTCGCCAAATACGGATGGGATCGATCCTGAATCTTGTAAAAATGTCCGCATCAGTAACTGTCATATCGATGTTGGTGATGATTGCATCGCCATCAAATCAGGAACGGAGGACACTAAAGAACGGGTCGCTTGTGAGAATATCACGATCGTAAATTGCCATATGCTTCATGGGCATGGGGCCGTCGTTCTAGGGAGTGAGATGAGCGGCGATATTCGTAATGTCACTATTAGTAATTGTATTTTTCAAGATACCGATCGTGGGATTCGGTTGAAATCCCGTCGGGGACGTGGCGGAACGATCGAAGATATTCGAGTGAATAACATTGTGATGGATAATGTCATCTGTCCATTCACTTTAAATCTTTACTATTTCTGTGGACCGAAAGGCAAAGAAAAGTATGTTTGGGATAAAAATCCGTACCCGATCACCGAGGAAACCCCTCATTTCCGGAGAATTCATTTTGCAAATATTTCGGCTCGGAATGTCCATGCGGCCGCTGGGTTTGTTTATGGCTTGGCTGAACAATTTATTTCAGATATCACTTTCCAAGATATTGCCGTCTCTATGGCTGAGCACCCAATTCCAGGAAAGCCTGCGATGATGACAGGTATCGAAGAGATGACAAAACAAGGTTTTTATATTGGCTGTGGACGGAATATTCAGTTTGATCGTATCAATTTGGAAGGTGTAACTGAAGCGTTCCATATCGAGAATAGCCGGGAAATCACCGTCACACAGTCATTTGAGAATCGTCAGCCTCTGGCATTTCAAGGAGATTTTTTGTGAGGGATCCTCAGTTACTTCAGCTGCTAGGTCCTGATATGAAAGTTGCACCACAAGTGGTTCAGCAAACAAAAGAGCAGGTGCAAAATTATACCTTGGAACATTTACTTCTACGATTAAATCAAGAAGAGGATGTCCCTGCATACTTTGCTTATCCTAGCTCTCAGCAACCGGTTCCACTCGTTTTGTTCAATCATTCTCATGGCGGCGACTTCACGATGGGGAAAGAAGAACTGCGACAAAGTCCGCCGTATATGCAAAAAGAAAGCCTATTCGCTGCATTTATGAAGCTGGGCGTCGCCGTTGGGGTGATCGACATGTGGGGCTTTGGCGAACGAAAAAACGGTGAGAATGATAGCTACAAGCGGTTTCTGTTGCAAGGCAAAACATTATGGGGACAACGAATCTATGACAATCAACAGTTTTTAACCTATCTTGCTTCCCGTAAAGAAGTGAAACATTCCGCTATCGCCACATTGGGACTTTCTATGGGGGGCTTGATGAGCTGGTGGTTGGCAGCGCTAGATGAACGGATATCAGTGGTGGTGGACATGGCAGCACAAGTGGACTATCAAACATTGATCGAAGAGGACCGTCTAAGCAAACATGGGTTTTACTATTATGTTCCTAATGTGTTGAAAGACTTTACGACTGCGGCGATCCAAAAACAGATCGCACCACGCCCGCGTTTGAGTTTGGTTGGCAAAGAGGATCGTGGCTGCCCCTCAAGCGGCGTCGCTCGTTTGGATCAGCAGGTCGGGCAGCATTATGAAGCAATAGGCTACAAGGAGCATTGGCAGGCGTGTTGCTTGCCAGGCGGTCATGAAGAAACCAAGGAGATGAGAGCGCAGTGGATCGAATTTCTAAAACAGCACCTCCTATCAAGCTAAAGGTTAGTAAAGAGCCGCAAAAGGGTGATTTTACGAGTATCCAAGCAGCCGTGCTGGCTGCTGAAGCCTTAAAAGCACCTTGTGAAATCACGATCGCCTCTGGCGTGTATCAAGAACAGGTGAAAATCTATAAGAACCAGCTTACGTTGATCGGGGAACCTAACACGTTCTTATGCTACCACTTGGCTGCCGAGCAAACCGATGAAAATGGGCAAAAAAGAGGAACGTTTCAAACAGCGACGCTCTTTATCAATAGCCGAGAAGTCTTTGTAAAAAACCTGACCATCATCAATGACGCAGGGTATGGGCAAGCAGTCGGGCAAGCAGTTGCCGTCTATATCGAAGGGGATGACATTCGCTTCGAACGCTGTCATCTCGATGCTTTTCAAGATACCTTGTGTCTGGGTCCATTGCCAAAATATACCAAAGAAGGCGAACCAATGATCAGTCCTTGGCGAAAAACAATCTTTGACCAACAACAGAGTTTGTTTTTGCATTGCAGGATCAGTGGAACAGTCGATTTTATTTTTGGCGGTGGTTCCGTCACCTTTGAAGAGTGTCGCCTGCATTGTAAAAATACACCACAAACGAACTACGTAACTGCTGCCTCAACTAGCAAACAAGCAAGCGGGTTAACCTTCGATCGGTGTCGGGTGACAGGGGACAAAGCCTACTATCTAGGCCGCCCTTGGCGCAATGAAGCCAAAGTAACCTTTTTATCCTGCTGCTTTGATCAACAGCTCGCCCCTTGCGGATGGTCTGATTGGGGAAAAACAGCAAGCCACCAAACGGTCACATTCACGGAGCGAATGTGTTGTTACCAAAGAAGTCCCCAACGTCCTGAATGGGTGACTCTTGAAGGAGTGATAGAAAAATGAGCAAGGCAAAATGGTCTGGCTGGATCGGGATGGTTCTCGCTCTGGTGTTGATGGGCGGCTTTTCCTTGGCGATCAATCAAATGACTGTCCAGCAGTTCGAAGAGATCTTTCAACGTGCGTTTCCCACTATACTGAATCAAATGACGGCAGAAGCAGCATTGGCGCAATTTCAAACACTCGGCGCTTGGTTTGGCTTCACGCTGTTGGCACTCCTGATATTGGTTTCAGTGGCGACGATGCTGGTTCGCTATCGTAATTATCGAAAGCAATCTTGTGCTATTTATTTTTTGACTGGTGTCGTGACATTGATTGGTAGTCAAATGATCGCTTTTCCGATTGCCTTTTGTTTCTTTTTAGCGGCGGGTTTTTGTTTTCTCCATCGCGATGACGGACACAAGAAAAAAACAACGGACGCAGTCAGCAAACAAGGAGGGGTTGCATGAAGGCAATAATCAATAATCCGATTTTAAGAGGGTTTCATCCTGATCCGAGTATTTTAAAAGTCGAGGATACTTATTATTTAGCGGTTTCTTCCTTTGAGTGGTTGCCAGGAATTCGGGTCTACTGTTCTCAAGATCTAGTCAATTGGTCCCATGAAACAGATATTCTGACCAATCAAGTGGATTTATTAGGCAACGCAGCAAATTGCAGCATTTGGGCACCGCAAATCAGCTACGCAAACGGACAATACTATTGTGTCTATACAAATGTTCGCAACACGAAACGCCCCTTCAAAGACTGTCGAAACTATCTCATCACGGCTCCTACGATTCATGGGCCATGGTGTGAGCCCATTTACTTAAATGGTAGTGGCTTTGATCCGTCCTTGTTTCATGATCAAGAGGGGCGTATCTGGTTATTGAATGCGCTTTGGGATTATCGTAAGGATACACCAAATAAATCGGTGGGGATCGTGCTCCAAGAATACTCTGAAGCACAAGGGTGCTTGATCGGTGACAGAGTGCCAATTTTTTCTGGAACCCAGCTGGCGAAGACTGAAGCACCGCATCTTTATTACCACAATGAGTGTTATTACTTACTGACGGCAGAAGGAGGAACGGGTGCAGGTCATGCGGTAACAGTTTGTCGTAGTAAAACCATCACTGGACCTTATGAAGTAGATCCGCATTTTCCCATGATGCGTGCCTATCAGCGCGAAGATTCCCCTTTTCAATGTACAGGTCATGGCAGTTTGACGATTGCGCCATCAGGAGAATGGGTCATGAGCTATTTGATGACTCGGCCAGTAGAAGGGGCAGCGATCCTTGGACGAGAGACAGCACTCCAAACTGTCTATTGGGATCACGAAGGATGGCTGCGTCTTAGCAATAACGATACGATCCCAGATCAAACCATCAGGCTCGCTAGCGACGCTCAGAAGCAAAGGGCATCATCTGCTGTTTTTATTGATGACTTTAAAGGATCGTTGCAAAAAGCATGGAACGGTAGGCGATTGCTGCCCAATGAAGAGTGGTGCAATCTGAGTGAGCGACCAGGGTATTTGCGATTGATCGGCGGAGAATCGATGCAATCGAACTTTCATAAGCACTTATTGGCGATTCGTCAACAAGACGTTTGTTTTGAAGCTGAAACAGTGATGGAATACCACCCCCAATCGTTCAATCAGATGGCTGGATTGTCGCTTTTCTTAAATGAAGAAAACTATTTGTTTTTCTACGTAACCTATGATGAAAAAGAAGACAAGGTCCTTCGGTTGCTGCGGTGTTGTGAAGGAGAATTTCACTTGTTCCCAGATAAATTGCCCCTCGCTGCTGCAAGTGAGCCGATCGGATTGAAAGTAGTCGGTTCTTATCTAGAAGCAGAATGGTTCTATCGGCAATCACAAACGTGGCATCCCTTTAAAAAGCAAAACATCCAGTTCTTGTCTGGTGGTTTTACAGGGAATTTCATTGGAATCAGTGCCCATGATCTAGATCACTTTGCTGGAAGCTATGCCGATTTTACGTACTTTAAGTATCAAGGGAAAGATCCGCTCGATGATGATTCCCTAAAAATAGAGAAAGAAGGGTAACGAATGAAAAAGTTGAAAGTAGCAAGTTTATTATTATGTGCAGGACTGTTTTTAGCAGGCTGCGGCGATGGCGGAGGTTCATCTGATGGACCAGAAAGTGATGAAAAAACAAGTATTTCTTGGATGGCGATGCTGCATACCGCTTCACCTCCGTCTGGGGATGTAACACAAAAGTTAGAAGAATATACAGGGGTCGAGATCGACTTTACATGGGTGCCGGACGCATCAAAAACAGAACGCTTGAATGCAGCATTAGCGTCAAATTCTTTAGCAGATATCGTAAGTTTGACAGAAATCAATAACACAACCGTCCGTAGTTCGCTAGCATCTGGAATGTTCTGGGATGTGGAACCCTATTTAGAAGAGTTTCCGAATCTGGCAGAAATTTCTGAGGATCGCTTAGAATCTTCTCGTATCGATGGTCATATCTATGGTGTACCGTTTCTAAAACCGATCGCTCGTTATGGTGTCCTCGTAAGAAAAGATTGGTTAGACAATTTAGGGTTGGACGTGCCATCGACTTTAGAAGAATTATCAGCTGTGGCACAAGCCTTTACAGAAGGAGACCCAGATGGCAATGGGGTAGATGACACGGTCGGATTCGTTGAACGTGATGAGTCCTTTAATGTTGGGTTCCGTTCACTTTCAGGTTACTTTGGTGCAGACAATTGGTTTACGATCACGGATGATGATGAAGTGATGCCATCCTTTATGCAACCAGAATACAAAGAAGCAATGGAATGGTTCCGTAATATCTATGATAACGGCTGGATGAATTCTGATTTTGCGGTAATGGCGAAAAATGATCAGAAGAACTATATCGTTCAAGGTCGTGGTGGGATTGTATTGAGTGGTTTGCAAGAAGTACGTAACTACATTGATGATGCAGCTGGTACTGATGAAGAGCATATGGAATGGGTCTTGATCAATGATATCGTCCATGAAAATGTGGAACGTCGTATCCTTTCTGATACCAATGGTGGAATGGGCGGTTGGTTAGCCATTCCGAAAAACAATGTTGAAACCGAAGAAGACTTACGTGTTGTTTTGAAATTTATCAACGATTTGATGGACGAAGAGCCGTTTACCTTGATGACGCAAGGGATCGAAGGGGTCCATTATGAAATTGATGATGAGGGTGTCTATGTCCGTTTAGATGATACGAAGTGGCAACAAGAAGTACAACCATTTTCTTCGTCTCGTCCATCAGAATTAGTAACAGTTTTCCCTTCAAGCAACCCATATGTCAACTTAGCCAATGAAAAGATTCGGGAAAATGAAGAGTTTGCGGTGATCAATCCTGCACAATCGCTGACCTCTGAAACCTATGATCGTTCATGGTCAAGCTTGATTGAAGGAATCTCAGACGCTTACTACCAATATATGACTGGGGAAATCGAGATCGATGGGTTTGATACAGCGATCGAAACCTTCTTAAGAAATGGTGGACAGCAAATCATTGATGAGTTCACGGAAGATTATCGTTCACAACAATAAAGGTCACAAAAGGTTCTGATCATCTGTTGAGAAGGAATAGATGAAGTGAGGAGCCGCTACTGCTGAATGATTGGAAGACCAAGACCAGTTGAAGTGATTCGCTGCTTGGTCTTCTTTTTGCTTCAAAAGCAGTGAAGAAAGGAGAAGCTATGTTTCAACTAACTGTTCGGGGACATGATTTAAAGAATTATGGGTCCCCAGAAGAATTAGCGCAAAAAATTGCCGCCAAAAACATTCATAACATTCAATTTGCATTAAATAAATCCTTCCCGCAATGGGCAGAGCCAGAGCAATTAAGCCCTGGTTTAGGCCGCTTTTTCAAACGTGTTTTTGGTCAATCTCATGTTCAGGTCGCTTTATTGAGTTGTTATAGTAATCTGATCCATCCTGATCTGGAAAAACGGGAAGCGATTTTATCCAGATTCGAGACCTATCTCGCACATGCCAAATACTTTGATGCAGCTATGGTTGCAAGTGAAACTGGTTCGGTTTTGCCAAATATGGGGTATACCGAGGAAAATTTCAGTGACATCGTTTTCGATGATTTGGTTCAGGTGATCAAGCGTTTGGTCCAAGTGGCTAAGAGACATCAAGTGATGCTAGGGATTGAAGCGGGCTTGAATCATCCACTATCATCGATCGATCGAATCGAAGAATTGCTGGAACGAGTACCGTCTGACTATTTAGGGATCATCTTTGATCCAACCAATCTGATTACGGCGAAGAACTATCAAGAGCAAGTCGCTTTGACAAGGGAAGCTTTTTCCCGCTTTGGTGATGCCATCGTTTGCTTGCACTTGAAGGACTATCAAGTAATCGATGGTAAAATCAAGGTAGTGCCATTGGGAGAAGGAAGGATTGATTATCAACAACTATTGGCCATCACCGCTGAATACAAGCCATTTTGTTATGTTGTGTTAGAAGGGACGACCGAAGAAGCGATGCAGCCGGCCATTTCACTGATTGAAGCATTGCAAAAGTGAGCGAGCTGTCTTTGATTGTGACTGATGAGGAAAAGCTTTGTTACAAGGAGTCACGGGAGATCAAGGAATCCTTTCCTCAACAAGCAGATTTATTTACTTACTAAAAGTTAGTGTTATACTTAAAGGTACAAGTGAACTTAACTGTTTAGAAAAGAGGAAATAGCGATGACAATGATTCAATCAACCTATCAAATCGATGCAACAGCCGCAATTGGCAAAGTCGTTTTAAAAGTAGCGAATATGGAAAAAATGAGCCGGTTTTATTCGGACGTGATTGGCCTAACTTTATTGGAGCAAAGTGTAGATCACGCGCGATTGGGCGTGGGGACACAAGAGCTTTTAGTCCTAGAGAAGGTAAGTGATCCGTTGCCTTTGACACGGAAAACAGGACTTTTCCATACGGCGTTTCTTTTGCCTAGCCGTAAAGACCTAGGAAATATGCTGATTCATTATTTGGAGGCCAAAGCCCCTCTGGATGGTGCTAGCGATCATGGGTATAGTGAAGCGTTATACCTGACCGATCCAGAAGGAAACGGGATCGAAGTGTATCGTGACAAACCGAAGAGTGAATGGGATATTCGAGCAGACGGCGAGATCGTAGGCGTTACTATCGAAATGGACGCGCAAGGCGTGCTGGGAGCCGCTGACCGATCACAAACGACTTTTCCAGTTGGCACCACGGTGGGGCATGTCCATTTGAAAGTGGCGGATCTGGCAAAAACAGAAGAATTCTACACCGAAGTTTTAGGCATGCGTTTGACTTCAGATTTTGGTAGCCAAGCAAAGTTTTTTGCTGCTGGTTCGTATCATCACCATATCGGATCGAATATTTGGATGGGAAGAAATGTTCCAGCTATGGAGGAAAAGGATCTAGGCTTAGCGTACTTTACGATCGTTTTGCCAGCTTTGGCTTTTTCTACGTTACGAAGTCATCTAAAGGCAAGTGGCGTTTCTTATGAGTTAGAAACAGACAGCCGCTTGCATTTGACTGATCCGAATGGGATCAATCTGATCATCGAAAGAAAGAATCAGCCTTAAGATGGAGGTTTTTTCATTCATGAAATGAGAGAATAACCTATAATCAAGTAAAAGGAGAGCAAGCATGAAAAAAAACGGGGCGGGACAATCACTATTTCTAGCATTATTGATCAGCATGGGCTTATTTTTCTTTGTCCAAGGGAAACAATTAATAGAAAGTGGGGCGTCTCCTGTGATTTTTATTGCTTTTTCGGCTTTTGCAGGAATTATCGGAGTTGGTGTCTATGGTCTTCAAGCAATAATGAAGCAGCATCGGCGCAAAGCCATGGTACCAATCAAAACCAAAAAATAAAGAAACCGTCCAATCTTAAACAGGAAGATTGGTCGGTTTTTTGTTTACGCTAAGAAAAAATGGGGAATGGGATCTGTCTCGTCCACTACATACTAATTTTCCATGTTTTCAATCGCAAATTCGATCTCATCAGGTAAGAAGCCGTTCCCTTCAAGATGAGCGGCCATATTTCTTTGACGGATCCCTAACACCCGGCGGGATTGATTGGCGCGCCCTAAAGCATGGCGATACCAATCTACGTCAAGGGTCTCTAGTGCCCATTGTGTTTCCTCCGCAGTGAAACCTTCTGTTTCTAACAGTTCTGCCATCTCTTGTTTTGAATAAAAGCGACGATTTCCTTGCGCTCTAACGAGGAAAAAGGCTTCACGTTCTCGTTCTGTCGCATTGTTTTCGCGCTCATAGCGTGCTGCTACAGTCGGGGCGAAATGAAACCCTGCTAAAATCGTTTCCTCGGTCACTTCGTTATCAAATACGTAGGTTCTAAATTGAAAACGATTGTCGTTTTCCAGTTCAAGCCATAGGGATTCAACCAGAAATCGATAACCGACTGGAATCGTTTCATAAACTGCATCGGCAATTTCGTAAAAATAAGCGGAAACGGCTTCGTAAGGAGTCATTATCTCGGGAACGATTTCCGTCGTTTGCCCATTAAAAAAAGTGATTGCGGCAGGGTATTTTTCGCCAGCATTCGTAAATGTGAGAATCTCCACTGGCTCATGTTTTGTTGAAAAGACATTCATGGTCACGCCGTTCACCAAATCAATAGTGGTCTGCCACTCGATATCTTGGTCGTCGCTTTGTTGGTGTAAACGTTCAAGTGTATCAGGCGTCAAACCAAGCTTTTCTCGTGTATCTTCATTGATTCCTTCTTCATCGGCAAGAGGATTGTTTGCTCCAGCGGTCACTAGTGCCAAATCCTCTTCGTATTCTTTGAATAATTCTTGCAATTTTGCTCGTCTACTGACGATGATCGGGCTTTCCTCATGGATGGCAAGTAAGGCTTCGATACGTCCATTCCGAGCGGCAACCCAACTGGGCATATCCAGATAGCGAGCTTCGATCGCTTCTTGGGCGAGTTGAATCATTTTTTCCGTGTTTTCAATGAATGCCGCCTTGTGTTTTGAGTTGCTATTGACCTGTTCTAGAAAGGCCAATTCTGCTTCTTTGCCTCGAATCATCAGTTCGAGATTGTCAATACTTAACTCATAAGTCAGATTTTCTGCATGATAGGTATGCTCCCAACCGGCATCTAAAGCGGCACCGATGCGCTCAGAAAGTTCCTCAGGACTTGCTAAATTTATCGACCCACATCCTGAAATCAGGGATAGTATCAGTAATAATGGCAACAAAACTTGTTTTTTCATTTTTCTCCTCCTCGGGGACTCTGGTAGACTTCGCCATTTTGTTCGAATGAACGCATCAGATCGAGCACTTTCTTGGGTATAAAAAATAGCAACAATATAAGGGCTATCATAAAGGCATCGCGATGTCCTTTTCTTCGCTAGTTTTTAGTTACCCATGTTTGTCATTGCGTAGTCGATTTGTTCTTCTGAAAAGTCTTCGGAAGCCAATAACCGGCGAATGTTGTCTGGAGGAAGACTCATCAAGGAATGGTAACTATTTGCTTTCTTCAACGCCTGCTCGGTCCAATCAATCGTGAGCTGATCAACTGCCCATTTCGCATCATTATGGGTAAACCCTTCAAATTCTAATTGTTGGATCAATCGTGCAC
Organism: Enterococcus sp. AZ179; assembly: GCF_050498885.1. NCBI lineage: Bacteria > Bacillati > Bacillota > Bacilli > Lactobacillales > Enterococcaceae > Enterococcus > Enterococcus sp. AZ179. The sequence goes on from NZ_JBMHEO010000002.1 coordinate 44,883, forward strand.
GTGAGAAAGCCATGAGGTTCGTATAGGATTCGGCACGTGCGATCGCTCGTCTTTGTTCTGAAGCTCCTTCATTCTCGGTCTGAGTTTGTTCGTCCTGGTTTTGCTGGCTTTGCTCTTGCTGCAAAGCCGTAGTTGCTTCTTGTTTGGCGTTTGCTTCTTGAAGCTGTTGATACACGGTAGTGACCATGTCTTGATCAATGTCATGATCAAAGCCATAGGTCATCACCGCCAGCTGATGTTCATCTGAAGATTGATCGAATCGATTCATAAACATCAACGATTCACGAGGAATATTTACGACCAGCCCTCGTAAAATCGTTTCATAGAATGCAGCTTTTTGCTCGTCGGCAGTTTCCCGATTCAGAACAGTAAATCCAGATGCGTACTCCTCTTCGGGCTTCGAAAAAACGAAGACGTCAACATTCATTTCACTTGTGTGGTAAACAGTGGCGGTGAGTTCGTCGTCAAGTTTGATTGTGCGATGAAGAGTAAGCGCATCTTCTGTGAGCTGCTGAAGCTGCTCGATATCGTCTGCCAAAAGCCCCAGCTTTTCCCGTGGATCGGCTTCAGGAATCGTTTCGTTTGCTACCTCCAGTAGACGGTTGAGGTTGTCTTGATTACTGAGAATGATAGGGCTCCGTTCATGAATCGCAGCCAGAGCCTGGCTATAACCAATGCGAGCAGCAAACCAAGCAGGGACATTGATCCGACGCTCCACTAACGCTCGTTCAGCGGTTGCCATCAAATCAATTGTGTGGCTGATTAACTGATAAAGATCTTCGTCGGAAGAATCAAGCTCTTCCAAAATAGCCAATTCGGCTTGACTGCCGGCAATCAACAACTCTAAGGTTGCTGGGTGATAATAGGCCCAGCCCGTTCCGGATTGGTTTGTATATTCCAGTCGTGCGTCGATGCCAAGTGCAACGGTCTCTGACAGTTCTTCATCTGCCTTTGCGCAACCGATAAGCAAAATAACGAATGACAATAGGGTGATCAGTACTCTTTTTTTCATTAGGCTCCTTCTTTCTATCGAAAGTAACTGAGAAAACGGTCGGAAGAGGTTTGTTTATCTGGGGGAAGGAGGAGAGAAGGTGAATGGGAAAAATGCTGAAAAGATTTTTCATCACCAGTAAATTCAGGCAACTGTTTCTGATCCGCCAATAAGAAAAAGCGGAGCATCGAACCAGCTTTTGAGAATAATTGTTATATTATTCATTTTATATGAAAAATAGTGTGAAATGCAATGATAAAAGAGTTTTTATCGATTTTTACATTTGGGAAAGGAAGCTTCGTATCAACTTTCTAGGAGTAGACGCTCAAGATCAAAGCGATCGAAAGAATTCATCGAAGGATCACCATGGGGAATCTTTTGAGCAAACAAAAAAACAGCTTCCCATAATGGGGAAGCTGTAAGGATGCGGAAAATGGGATTTGAACCCACACGAGCGATTGCTCACAAGACCCTCAATCTTGCACGTCTGCCATTCCGTCATTTCCGCAAATACTATAGAAGGAAACGCAGGCTGAGGTAGTTCTGTCACGCCGCGTCTAGAAAATATCTTACCTGATTTTCAACAGGTTTGTCAATAACTTTTCCTAATGCTATTTGAAAGAATTTTCAGACTTTAGATTGCATTTTTTTCCATAAAAGGTATGCTAAAAGAATGAATAATTATTTTTTTGAGAGGAGAGCAAATGAACTACTTTAAAAACCAGTTAGCTAAATCTGTCAAACAGAAAACGTTCCTCTTCCTGCTCATTGGTGCCTTTAGTTTAGGTTGCTGTTTTTCCATTTATTTGAAGCTGATGGAACCTATCAACTTACCCGCCACGATCACTGCAGAAAAAGCGGAAGCCTCACGGCTTGTTGATCGCTACCAAGCCAATCAGTCGGGTTCACCTGCTGAACAAGAGGTGTATCAACTTTTGCTTGAAAACAATACACTGACTTCGCGACAGTTATCCAACTTGATTATGGAAGAATACGAACGATTTAATCAAACGAGTATTCAAATTGCAGAACTAAAAAAGCAGATTTGGGCGTCAGAAGTTGATGACAAAGGATTTTTGCCACCTTTATGGGCAATCGAACAAGATCAGAAGGTCTATCAAGCTTTAGTCGAGCAAGAAAAAGAGCCGGTCCTCACTGCTGCCAATGCCCAGACCGCTGTCGCTTTGGCAATAACGTTTTTGCTGAATTTTGGCTTCTTCTTTTGGGCTTTTTTTGCCAGTGACAATTTGATAGAAGAAAGAGAACACTTCTCTTTGATTCGCTCGTACCCGCAGATTTTTCCGATTCGGATGTTAAGTAAAATTGTGGTTAAAGGGATTACAAATTTAGGCGTTTTGATTGTGTTCTTCTTAGGCGTCTTTCTTTCAATGAGCCTTCTGGGGGAGTTCGGGGATTGGCAATATCCAGTAGCCGTCTATCTCAATGGGGATTGGGTAGCCTTACCTTTTTGGCAGAGCGTTTTATATAGCCTGGTTTCTTTTGGCTTGCTGATTGGTTTGATCGAATGCTTAGGTTTTGTCATGAACATGATCGCAGCCAATCGATACGTCTCTTTCTTTTTGCTGGTGCTTTTTTATGGGCTCGGCTTGATTCCGATGCTGCAAAAGATCCCACTGTTACCAGTTCATATAGCTGCTATGGATAAATTTTATTCGGGCGCCTTTGCATTGGGTTCTGGTACTTCTTGGGGAGTCTATGCTAGTTGGCTGCTGACGGTGGTGTGGATCTTCCTTTGTATAGCTTTGATGCTCGTTGCGGATAAACAGAATCACTTGTTGAGAGGAGGCAAAGGATGAAAGACTATTTTTTATTTGAATTACGACAACTCTTAAAGAGCAAGAAAACTATTGGTCTTTTTTGCTTGCTTCTTATCTATAGCGGCGTTTACAGTTTTTGGCAAAAAGATTTTCGCCCGATTGAACGAGTAGATAAAACAGAAATGCAACAACGCTATACTGTGCGACAAGATTTTCTTGATCAACAAGCAGCCAATCCTTCTGACCATTGGTCGGCAAGCTTAGCAGTTGAAATGTTTACCCCATGGAACGAAGCGGAAAAACAACGATTAGATGCACTAGCTGATGAAAACTGGCAAGCTTATGCACGAGGAACAACTACGTGGTACCAGTTGGCATTGCAGTTTACCGATGAACGAAATGTTTTTTATACACCGGATTATTATACGTTTCAAAATTACTACGCTGCCTATGACGGTCGCTTTGGTTATGCTTCAACCGCTAAGCTTATGGAAGCCTTCAGCCAGTTGCCGAATAAGAAACTCTCGCAAGCAGTCATGGAGCAAAAAACGGGGATACAGGCATTGCAGCGAAGTTTTACTGGATATTTACCGATTCTATTGCTTGCTGTTTCTTTATTTTTGGCGATCGATTGCTTACCAAAAGAACGAAGACATAAATCCCTATTTCTTTCACTGCCATTATCGGCAGAAGAGATCCTTTGGAGCAAAACGGCAGTATTGATGGTCGGTTCTGCAATTGCAACGCTTGGGACCATGTTCTTTCTCTGGTTGGGTTCTGGTATTCAATTCGGCTTTGGTTCCCTGGAACTACCGGTCACGATTTTATCACCGACATTTGATGCCCGCTACCCGATCACAGATTTCAACGCTTTTGAAACACAAGCCATCGGTCTTTTTATAGGCCAATGTTTTCTTGCGACGCTTTTTTTGCAGTTTATTTATTGTCGCGGCATCTTGTTGTTCAGTGCCCTGTTTCGCTCAGAACTGGTTAATTTGCTTTTGGCTGGTTTTTGCTTGCTTTCACCCTATATTTTCCAAAGACGTTGGTTCAGTGCTTACCTTGATAAAACGCTGTATGTCTATCTGTATCAAAATGTGGGACAAGTCCTTTCAGGCTGGACACGTTTTTATTTTGGTTCTGCAGGGTTTACGATGGAAAAAGGGTTGTTTTTATTAGGAGGCGTTTGGCTTCTGATCGAAATGTGTTTCTTCGTGACGATCCAACGCAAAAAATTTCATTTGGCATAGGAGGAACGATATGTTAGAACTGAAAAATGTGACGGTCACGTATACGAGAAAAGTATTGGATCAGCTTTCCATTGCCTTTTCTCCCGGGGAAATCGTCGGGTTAGTCGCCCCTAACGGCACCGGGAAATCCACGCTATTGAATGTGGCGATGAATTTCATCCAGCCGAATGAAGGCGCAGTATTTTTGAATGGCAGTCAAGTATATGTGACCAAAAAATCAGAAGTGGCAGCGCATCAACAAATTTCGTTTTTTCCTGACCAAAATGATTTGTACAATGATTTGAGTGGTTTCGAGCATCTCAAGCTGTATCAGCGAATGTGGCGTTCAGAGGAACACTTAGTGGAAGAAACGATTGATCGTTTGCGGATGAGTGACTATATCAAACGTCCTGTGGGTACCTATTCGCTGGGCATGCGGCAACGTCTTTGTTTTGCGATGCAGATCGTGACGGATACGCCTTATATGCTGATGGATGAAGTCATGAATGGCTTGGATCCGACCAATGTGGAATTGATCTCTAACGTATTAAAAGCCTTGCGAGCGCAAAAGAAAGCGATCGTGATTGCTTCGCATATTTTGACGAATTTGGATTCCTACGCGGATCGGGTCTTGTTTTTAAAAGACGGCAAGATCATTCACGAATACTTTGGTCGCAAGTCGTTAGTCAATCAACCGTTGTACTTAAAAACGGACTCGGCAGATTTTTTGGTGGCTTTTCCAGAATTAACGACGGTGACCATCGATCTGCAAGGACGGATCTATCTGATAGAAATCAGCGATCCTCAGCTACCGCAACGGTTTATCGCTGCAGGGATCACTGATTTTTCTGTGGGGCACTTGGCACTAAATGAATTGTATTTGACGTATTTTCCTGAAAATTACTGACTGTCGCACTATTTACGAGATGAGAGCGGGACAAGCACAGATGAAGGAGAAGCAAAAAAATTTCGCCATAGGTAAAAGTTTTTTGCTATAATAGGTTCAATCTGAAAAGAGATCAACGACGAGAACCAATAACCTGACGTTGACCTATGGTTAAAGGAGAAATGGAATATGAAGAAATTTTCGAAGTCGTCAAAACTTGAAGGGGTCAGTTATGATGTGCGCGGCCCAGTTTTAGAAGAAGCCGATCGGATGCAAGAAGAAGGCATCAGTATCTTGAAATTAAATACGGGGAATCCCGCGCCTTTTGGGTTCGAAGCCCCAAATGAGATCGTTAGAGACCTGATTATGAACGTGCGAGAATCGGAAGGATATTCTGATTCGAAAGGGATTTTTTCTGCCCGTAAAGCGATCGAACAATATTATCAATTACAGAAATTTCCTGATGTGACCATCAATGATATTTACACAGGTAATGGTGTTTCCGAGCTGATCACGATGTGCATGCAAGGTTTGTGCAACAATGGGGATGAAGTGTTAGTGCCGATGCCTGACTATCCTTTGTGGACTGCTTCGATCTCATTAGCTGGCGGAAAGCCCGTCCATTATATTTGTGATGAACAAGCAGATTGGAATCCTGATATCGAGGACATCAAAGCCAAGGTCACCAGCAAAACCAAAGCGATCGTCATTATTAATCCGAACAATCCAACAGGAGCCGTTTATCCAAAAGAAATTTTGGAGCAAATCGTCGACGTTGCTCGTGAGCATGACTTGATCATTTTCTCTGATGAGATCTATGACCGGTTAGTCATGGATGATTATGTCCATGTGCCGATTGCTACATTAGCGCCAGATCGATTCGTTGTGACGCTAGGTGGCTTGTCTAAGTCTCATCGAGTGGCAGGTTTCCGTGTGGGCTGGATGGTCCTCAGTGGCGACAAGTCCCATGTGAAAGACTATATCGAAGGCTTGAATATGCTATCTTCGATGCGACTGTGTTCGAATGTCTTATCGCAACAAATCGTTCAGACCGCATTAGGAGGCTATCAAAGTTCTGATGAGTTACTATTACCAGGTGGTCGTATTTATGAACAAAGAGCGTTTATCCACAAGGCAATCAATGACATTCCGGGATTGTCAGCGGTGAAACCGAAAGCCGCCTTTTATATTTTCCCTAAAATTGATATTCAACGCTTTAATATCACCAATGATGAACAATTTGTTTTAGACTTTTTACACGAGCACCACATCTTGCTGGTTCACGGCGGTGGGTTCAACTGGCAACAGCCAGATCATTTCCGAATCGTTTATCTTCCTAATATGGAAGACTTAAAAACGACTGCTGAAAAAATGACAGAATTTTTGGCGTCCTATCGTCAGAAATAAAAATATAAAAAAGCACCGCTCCTTCAACAACCGTGAGGGAGTGGTGCTTATGTTTTTATTCGGCAACTGGTTGACAAATTTTTTTGCTCACAATCATTCGATTGGTAAATTTATCCAGCATTTCAGCACTAGGATCGGTGACTTGAACCAGAACAGAGTTCTCATATTCTCGTTCGATGATCCCTTGGTACTTCTTGCCATCCCATGTAAAAAAGATCGTACTGTCGATCGTCATCTTAACACCTCATTTGAAATTGTGGAAAAATAACAAGACATTCTTGAAATTGCTTTCCTTTTTGTCATTATGTGCTAAAATAAAGAAAATTAAAAATGCGAATTCGCATTTTTGACAAGAAACGTTCGGTTTTTATAAGAATTCCCCCTGGAGGACGATTATGAAGAAAAAAGAAGAATCTTTTGGTCAAAATATCCGTTCGATTCGGTTGAAACGAAAGATGACACAGAAGATGTTAGCGGAAGATATTTGTTCGCAAAGTGTTTTAAGCCGTATTGAAAACAACGAAGAGTTGCCGAATGTCTGGGTGATGTACCAAATCTGCCAACGCTTAGGAGTCACCTTAGATCAAGTAATGATGCTTCATTCGGAAGAGATCAACAAAACCAATCAAATCTTTGCCGAAATCGAATCACATTTTGTCCATAAGCAGTTTCAAGAAATGCGGGAAAAAATGGAAGATAAGGCGATCAAGGATTATTTGTATCTGGATTCAGATATGCAAATGTATTACTACTATCTAGGCAGCTGTGATTATTTCCTCGATCAAAACTATGATGCCGCCCTTGAGGCGCTGAAAAAAGGACTGGCCTACTCCTATCAACAGGATAAGACCAATGTGTCGGTGATGGAAATTCGTATCCTGAGCTGCATGGGCCGCGTCTATAGTGATTTGCTGCAACTGGGTGAAGCTCGTTTTTACTTAGAAAAAGCATACGATGCCATGCACGCATTGCCACCGGAACGTCTCTCCACATCATTGACCAAAATTTACTACAATTATGCGGTCTTTTTAAAGGAGCAACAAGAAGATTGCCTCGCGCTAAAGGTAACGAACGAAGGCATTTCCTTAGCCAGAGAAAAGAACAGTTTGTATTTTCTAGAAGAATTGTTTGAACTGAAGGGACACTTACTTTATAGACTGAAAGAAGAAAATGCAGCCGAAAAAAGTTTTCAGCTGTATCGTGCTGTCATGGATATTCGCCAATCTGACAAAGTGGTGTAGACCTTTCTTGACTTCTTCCCTAAATAAGAGTACTTTTAAGGAAGAAAAGAAATAGAGGAGCGATCAAGATGAATAAATATATTTACGCAGACAAATTCTTTCTAAAATCAGCGGTTCATGGCCCTGGTTACCTGGAGGTCAAAGAGGGGAAATTCGGAGCGATCGTCGATGAAGTCCCTTCTGGTGCAGACGTAGAAGATTATTCAGGCAAATGGGTAGCACCGGGTCTTGTGGATACTCATATCCACGGATTTATGAACCATGATGTGATGGACAACGATGCAGAAGGCATTAAAGCCATGTCGGAAGGCCTTTTATCATGTGGTGTGACTTCCTTCTTGCCAACAACCTTAACATCCAGCAAAGAACGGTTGCGGGATGTTGCTGAAACCGTTGGGAAAGTCAAAGACGAAGTTACAGGAGCAAAAATCCAAGGGATCTATTTTGAAGGCCCATTCTTTACTGAAGAACATAAAGGTGCACAAAATCCAATTTATTTTGGTGATCCTGATATCGATACCTTCCATGAATGGCAAGAAGCTTCTGGTGGAATTATCAAAAAAATCGCCTTGGCTCCTGAGCGAGAAGGTGTGAGTGAGTTTGTTTCGCAAGTGACGGAAGAAGGCGTAGTGGTTGCTCTAGGCCATAGTAACGGTACATTACAAGAAGCGCAAACAGCAGTTGAAGCTGGTGCTAGCGTTTTTGTTCATGCATTCAACGGTATGCGCGGATTAAACCATCGCGAGCCTGGAATGGTTGGTGCCCTACTTTCATTAAAAGAAGTTTTTTCAGAGTTGATTTGTGATGGCCACCATGTGCATCCTCAAGCAGCTGAGATTTTGATGGAAAAAGCTGGTCACGACCATGTTGCCTTGATCACTGACTGTATGATGGCTGGCGGCATGCCAGATGGTGATTATATTTTAGGTGAATTTCCAGTAGTGGTGAAAGACGGAACGGCTCGAATGGAAACTGGCAATCTTGCTGGTAGTATTTTGAAACTAAAAGAAGCTGTGAAAAATGTAGTAGACTGGGGAATCGCTACTCCTCAAGAAGCGGTCATGATGGCTAGCTTGATTCCAGCAATCAGCTGCAAAATTGACCATGCTTGCGGCATGATCAAACAAGGTCGCCCAGCTGACTTTATTGTTTTGGATCAAGAAATGAATGTGACAGCCACCTATTTAGATGGCGTCTGCCGCTATCAGGCGTAAAATAAAACAATCTGCTTAAAGAAACAAGAAGAGAGCTTCTCTTGATCTGTTTTTTGAGCAGATTTTTTTGTTTTCAGTTATGATGAAAGAAAACGACATCCTATGAAGGAGATGATGGGGATTTGAAGACGATTTTAGTTACCGGCGCCAATGCCGGTATGGGCTTTGCAACAGCCAAACAGTTAGCAAAAGCAGGGATACATGTGATTTTGTATTGCCGTTCTGCTGAACGAGGACAAGCAGCACAACAACGATTGAAGGAAGAGACAGGAAATTCAGCGATCGATCTAGTGATTGGTGATCTGGGGTCGTTGGCTAGCGTACGCAAGTCAGCCGCTGAAATCAACGCCCGCTTTGAGAAATTGGATGTACTGATCAATAATGCGGGCATCGTCAATTTAAAAAAAGAGCGAACAGCCGATGGATTTGAACAAATGCTGGGCGTAAACTACGTGGGGCATTTTGAACTGACCCGTCAGTTATTGCCGCTAATAAAACGTGCCGATGCCGGCAGGATCGTCAATGTGTCATCCGGCGCCTACAAATTTGTAAAGAAAAAGGATCAGCGCTTTTTCGATGTACCGGATTTTTTCCCTTGGCGGGAATATGGCCGCTCAAAAAAAGCCCTGATTTTATTTACGGATGCGCTTGCGTTTCAGCTACGCAATACGACTGTTACTACTAATTCCTTGCATCCGGGAGCTGTGGCGACCAGCTTAGGGGTCAGTCGACAAACAGGATTTGGTCAATCTATTTATAAAATGTTGACGCCTTTTTTTAAAACAGCCGAAGAAGGGGCAGATACAGCGATTTACTTAGCGCTAAGTCCAGACGTTGCGGGTATCAGTGGCCGCTACTTTGTTGATCGTCAAGCAGTCCTAACCGAGATCCCGAAGGAGCAGCAACAAGCACAGAAACTATGGCAAGAAACGCAACAAAGAATTGCGGACCACACAAAATGATTTGTTTTGCTTTTGCCAATCTGGAACACTTTGAATAAATGACTTGTTTTTTAGCAGCACGACCTTGTGCTGCTTTTTTGCGGTTTCTTTCAAGGGAAAAAGTGTGATACACTGTTAAGCGAGAAAGCGCATGCGGCGCTGGAATTCTTGGAGGAATAAAATGAGTTATATTGAAGTAGTGAAAGAAGTGAAGAAATACACAATGGGCGATACGGTGATTGCTGCCAATGATGGCGTCTCTTTTTCCGTAGAGAAAGGCGAGATCGCGCTGATCCTTGGTCCTAGTGGCGCCGGTAAGTCCACCGTTTTGAACATACTAGGCGGGATGGATCAATGTGACAGCGGCCAAGTGATTGTCGATGGAACGGATATTGCTGGTTTTGATGCTAAACAACTAACGACCTATCGTCGCAAAGACGTCGGATTTGTCTTTCAATTTTACAATTTGGTGCCGAACTTGACGGCTAGAGAAAATGTGGAACTGTCGGCACAAATCGTACCCGAAGCACTTGATGCAGCTGAGATTTTGACCCAAGTTGGATTAGGTGATCGCTTGGATCACTTTCCTGCACAATTGTCTGGCGGTGAACAGCAAAGGGTCACGATTGCTCGTGCCATAGCCAAGAAGCCCAAACTGCTGCTTTGTGATGAACCAACTGGGGCACTTGACTATGAAACGGGAAAACAGATTTTGGCTATTTTAGAAAAAACAGCTCGCGAGACTGGGACGACCGTTTTGATCATTACACATAACAGCGCATTGGCTCCCATGGCTGATCGTGTGATCCATATCAATGATGCAAAGGTTCGCAAGATGGAAAAAAATACTCATCCGATTCCAATTGCCTCTATTTCTTGGTAAATGCCTATGAAAAAAACATTATTACGTTCCAGTTTACGTGAAATTAGGCAAGCACCCGGGCGGTTTTTGTCCATTTTAGGCATTATCTTTTTAGGAGTCGCTTTTTTTGTCGGGATCAGCGCCACCGGCCCTAATATGAAACAAGCTGCTGAAGATTACTTTTCTCGCCAACAATTAGCCGACCTTACAATTGCTTCAACTTTGGGGTTGTCGGATACCGATCGGCAAATCATTGAGGAAATGCCTGGCGTCACAGCGGTTGAGACGGAGCAGATCGCTGATATCAATGCCGAAAATCATCGTGCTGTGATTCGTGTCTTCTCTCTTTCAACTGATCGACCTGTCAATCAATATGAGGTGACTTCTGGTCGATTACCGCAAAAATCAGGGGAAATCGCCTTAGATCAAGCGGCACAAAATAGTGGTGGTTTCGAATTAGATGAATCCTTTGAGTTGCCAGAAAGTGGCGAAAATCAATTAAAAACCCATACCTTCACGATCGTGGGCTTTGTCAATAGTCCTGAATATATTGAGAACTTTCATCGGGGGAACAGTACCGTTGGTAATGGGACAGTGGATTACTTTGCGGTGATTCCTGAGGAGGATTTTAAAGAAAGTGCGTACGCCCGATTTTTAGTTCGCTTTGATGACTTATCTCAAATGGAAAGCTATTCAGTGGCGTATCAGACGAAAAGAGATCAAATAAGTGCTGAAGTTGAGAAAAAGTTGGCTCCTCGGGCGCAAGGACGCAGACAAGAGCTGATCGATGAAGCACAACCAGCCATTGACGAAGCCAAAGAACAGATCCGCAACGGAGAAACAGCTCTGCAAGAAGCACAAAGGGAACTCGACGACGCACAAGAAAAATTAGCGCAGGCGCACCGGGAACTGACGGAACAAGAAGCAGCATTCCAAACAGAAATTCAAGCTGCCCAAGAGCAGTTGAATAGTGAAGCACAAAAAATAGCTGAGGGTAAGCAATCGTTGGCGGAAAACCAACGACTGCTGGATCAAAGCGAACAAGCGTTGCTTCAGCAAGAAGCCCAAGTAAAATCAGCCCAAGCCCAGTTAGCGTCCATTTCGGCACAAAAGTCAGAACTACAAAGTGGCATCCAACAAGTGGAGGAGCAACTTGCGCTGGCATACCAAGGCATGGATCAAATCAGAAGTGTGGGTCAACTTTCTGCAGAGGAGCAAATGGCCCAGCTGCCTACCGTCTATGCACAAGTAACAGCCGCTCTGGCACAGTTGAACCTATCGACAGATGTCCTGGGTCCGATTCCTGATCTGGAGGAAATCGATGAAACGATGATTGCTACTATGCTGACGGCAGCTGAAGATACATTGAATCCACTCATTGCTGAAGGTGAGCAACAACGTGCCCAATTAAGCGGACAACTGGCTGCAATCAATGAACAAGAAGTGCAACTTCAACGGGCGCAACAGCAAGTCAACGCTGGCTGGAGCCAGGTCAGTGCCGGACGCCAAGAATTGGCACAGGCTCAGACCCAGATCACTCAAGGAGAATCGCAGCTGAGTGTTGCTCGTGAGACTTTAGCTTCTGAGAAAGCTAATGGTCAGTCTTTGCTAGACAAGGGCTGGCTGGAATACCGAGAAAACGAAGCAACCCTTCAAGAAAAGCTAGCCGAATTTAAAGAAAGAGCACCAAAAGAACGCGAAAAGCTTGAAGATGTCAAAAAAGAAGTTGCGGAAAAAGAGCAGGAATTGTTGGAGCTAAAACCGGCAGTTTATCGTGTCGCGAACCGCGATGCGAATCCTGGTTATTCAGAATACCAAGACAATGCGGAACGCGTTTCTTCGTTAGCGACGATTTTTCCAGTCATTTTCTTTTTGATCGCAGCCTTAGTGAGTCTAACCACTATGACGCGGATGATCGATGAAAAACGCAGTGAGATCGGAACGTTGAAAGCACTAGGCTATCGCAACTGGGAGATTGGACAGAAATTTTTGCTTTATTCCTCTGCAGCAGGCATCACAGGTGCTGTATTGGGCCTAGCAGTAGGCTTTTCCTTTTTTCCAGCAATCATCATTCAAGCTTATGGACCGCTTTACAATCTCACGGAGTATGACACCCCATGGTATTTGCGGCTTTCATTGATTGCTGTGGGTGTTAGCTTGCTTTGCACCATCGGAATTGCGCTGCTGGTTTTACGATTTAATTTAAGACAGTCATCGGCTTCCTTGTTGAGACCAAAGGCCCCAAAAACAGGGAAACGAATTCTCTTAGAAAGAATCACTTTTTTATGGCGGCACTTAAGTTTTATTCAAAAAGTTACAATGCGAAACCTGTTTCGCTACAAGTCAAGAATGCTCATGACCATCTTAGGAATCGCTGGTTGCACGTCGATGATTTTAACTGGGTTTGGCCTGAGAGATTCCATCAGCAATATCATTCCTTTGCAGTTTGAGAAAATCTGGCAATATCAGGCGGTGATTACCTTTGATGACGAGGATTCGGAAGCAATGAGTGAAACAAAAGCCGCCGCAGAAGATATTGAAGGCTTTGAAGCAGGGTTATTCTTGCATACGGAAAGTCTGACGTTGGCTCAATCGGGGGTCACGCAGCAAGAAGTAACCGTCACCGTGCCAGAAGATCCTGCGGCTTTATCGAGATTTGTCCACTTGAATGATCGGGTTTCAGGAGAAGCTTACGAGCTAGAAGGAGAGGGTGCCATCATCAATGAAAAGCTTGCTAAGTTGTTTGGATTATCGGTGGGTGATACGATAACGTTGACGAATGAAAGCGGCGAGGAATTTCAACTGAAGGTAGCTGCCATCGCAGAAAACTACACGGGCCATTTTGCTTATTTGACACCTGAAACGTACGAAAAGATCTTTCAGGAAACGCCTGCTTACAATAGTGAGTTATTGAAATTCAATCAGCGCTTAAGCAAAACAGATGAAGAAGCGATCGCAGCTGACCTGATGGCACAAGATAATGTCATCAATGTTTCCTTCCTCTCAGCTTCAGCGGATGCCTTAGATGACACGACAGCAACCTTGAACATCGTCATTTGGATCTTGATCACGTCAGCAGGGGCATTAGCCTTTATCGTGTTGTACAACTTGAACAATATCAATATAGCGGAACGGATCCGCGAGTTGTCGACTATCAAAGTATTAGGCTTTTATGATCGAGAAGTGACGATGTACGTCTTTCGTGAGAATATCTTTTTAACGATTTTCGGTATTGGTTTTGGCTTGTTATTAGGGGTGCTTCAGCATCAATTTGTCTTACAGACCATCGAAGTTGATATCGCCATGTTTTCACCGACAGTCGAACCAATGAGCTATGTGTATGCAGCGGGATTGACCTGCTTGTTTTCAGGCGTGGTAGGGATCGCGATGTATTTCAAGTTGAAACATGTCAATATGATCGATGCCTTGAAAGCCAATGAGTAACAAAAACAGCCTTTTTTCAGAAGCATTCTGGAAAAAGGCTGTTTTTATTTTTCTTGTTTTTCTTGCTCAGAGATTTCCCCTTGGACTTCTTCTAGCATGGCTTTTAGTTCAAGCTCTTTTTGCCTTAGCACGACCAAATCTTCTTGAATCTCATCCTTTTTCTCTTCCTCAGGTGGTCGAATAACAAAATTGATTGACAGGGCAACTAAGGTACCGATAAAGGTATCAAGCACACGGTCCAATGCAAAGATGATCGATTCACCTTGTGGGACACTGGAAGTGATCAACAGCATCGTCGCAATGGCAGAGATGATGCCAGAATTGTTATTGATGCCATCTGAAAAAACGATGACAAAGATGACCAGTGCGGGCAGGACAAACAATTCGATCAGAAAATCATTTTGAAAATATTGCTTCGTCAAAAAATAAAAAATGGCTGTACCGCCGCCGATCGTATTTCCTAACACCCGTGATTTCCCAAAAGAGATTGTTGTTGTCAGGTCTTGTCGCAATGAAAAGACAGCAGACAAGGCAGCAATCAAAGGCTGGCCGCGATCAAGGAAATGAAAGAGCAGAATACAAAGCATGACAGCGATGGCTGTTTTTATCGTTCGCATACCTAAGCGAAAACGCCCCATTTTCATGGTAGAATGCCCCCTTTACTTAATCATACCCAATGCTGTTGAGAAATTCTAGTCTTATTCCTCACAATTTAGTATACTTTTCAAAGGAGGTGACAAAAATGAAAATTGGATTGAGAACAGTGAAGACAGCAGTTGCTGCCGGTTTGTCCATGTTTCTTGCTCAGCAGATCGGTCTATTGTATGCACCAGCCGCAGGGATCATCGCAATTTTGAGTGTTGGGAATACAAAGAAAACCTCGCTCTTTACAGGAATCGGTCGCTTGGTTTCCTTGGCGATCGCGACGCTCCTAGCTTTTGTCAGCTTTCATCTTTTAGGCTTTGGTCCGCTGGGCTTTGTTCTTTTTCTCTTCCTATTTATTCCGACGGCAGTCTATTTCAAATTAACCGATGGGATCGTGGTCAATTCGGTCTTGGTGACCCATTATATGATGGAACGTTCTTTTGCTTGGCCATTGATTGGAAATGCTTTTTTGTTAATGAGTATTGGCATCGGCTTTGCACTTTTATTTAACTTGTATATGCCAGACGGCGAACGGGCATTGAAAGAAAAACAGCAGTTGGTGGAAGAAACGTTTAAAAGTCTTTTAAAAGACATGTCGATCGCGTTAACAGAAAAAGAAAAGGCGACGCTCCCTCATGTTTGCCAAGCATTGTTAGGAGAAATCAAGCAAGGCAAACAGCAAGCGATGGTTCATAGTGAAAACCAGTGGCGAGGAGAAGCCTCTTATTATGAAGAGTATTTCACCATGCGGCAAAGTCAAGCGCGCTTACTCTTGGAAATGGTTGATCTATTACAATTGTTTTGGGTAGAAGAAGCCTATACAAATGCGTTTCAAGAGCTGCTATCCTTTACCGCCCAGTCCTTTCATGAAAATAACGATGGAAAAGAGATCTTGGCAAAAATTGCAGCTTTATACGAAGATTATCGACAAAAACCATTGCCGCAAACAAGAGCAGAATTTGAAAATCGGGCCCAGCTGTTTCAGTTTCTGCAAACCTTTAAAAGTTTTATTGAAACCAAAGCCGACTTTTCTGAACAGATTCAGACGATGGAGCGCTAAAAAAAAGACTCCTGCAAAGGAGTCTTTTCGCTTTTACTGTTGTTCCCAAAAAGCTTGCATTTGATCAAGAACGTCAATGACATCGGTGGTCAAGTGGATTGATCCTTCGATATCGCCATTGATGGCTTTGATCATATTGGCAATTTCATAATTAAGGGCTTGATTACTGTCACCAGCTTCAATCACTTCATTTGTTCCATCTCGAAAATGAATCACGGCTTTGTCCGCACGAGGATACTCATCCACCGTAATGTATCCTTCTTCGAAAGCGACGATACCTGTTTTAGGCATTTTCGCTTGGAAAGTCAGTGTGACACTAGCCATTTCATCAGCTGGATTTTGGAGGATCGTTACAGATTGTTCGTCTACACCAGTAGAGAAGGGCTTCATGCTGCTAAACGCCACTTCTGGCGTATCCGACATGAAAAAGCGAGCAAATGAAACGGCATACGTGCCAATATCCAGTAACGCACCGCCACCTAAATCTGGGTTGAAGAAACGATTGGTGGGATCAGGATCTTTATAGCTGCCAAATGGTGCTTGGATCATTTTTAATTTTCCTAAGCGTCCAGCATCGATCTCTTCTTTCAAACGTGCATAAACCGGCATATTGAAGATCGTCATAGCTTCTTCTAAGATTAGGTTTTTTTCTTTGGCTAAGGCTAGTTCTTCCGCTAGCTCATCGGCACTGGTGGTGATGGCTTTTTCGCAGAGGACATGTTTTCCTGCCATTAGAGCTTTCATAATAAATTCGTGATGAAGATCATTAGGTACTGCAATGTACACAATATCAATTTGCGGATCTTCCAGCATAGCATCTGTGCTTTCATAAGCATGGGGGATAGCGTATTTTTCGGCAAAGGCCTGGACTTTTGGCAAACTGCGGGCGCTGACTCCATACAGTTCACTTGCTTCATTGGAAAAACCAGCGGCAAATTGCGTCGCGATGTCTCCAAGTCCAATCATTCCCCAACGGTATTTTTTCATCATTGGTCATCTCCTTCATATTTAGTATAACAAAAGAAATGAATTCTTTAAAATAATCAAAAACAATCGCAAAAAGTTTCCATTACGGCTGACTTTCAGTAAAATATAGAAGAGGAGGGATAACATATGCATAATGTATCAATAGCCATTATTTTAAATACGATTATCGAGCAATACACATCAGAAAAACAGTTTTATGAGACACATTTAGGAATCACTGAGGAGCAATGGGAAGCTTGGAAAAACGGCACAATGAGTTTATCGCCTGCTGAAAATCAGAAAGTGAAACTGCTGTTTTCGGATTATGAATGGATGCTGATCCAAAAAATCATTCGGCAAACCGTCATTTATCCAGAAAAACGCAATCAAGCGGTCGTCGAGTTCAAAAAAATGAAGACTCAAATCGCCAGAACGTGGTTAGCAAGCGATTTAGCGAAAGTCGAATTGTTAACAGAATCTGAAGAAACAGCCCAATACCTTGATTTGAGAGTCAGTATTACGTATGATGAGTGGGGTTATGATGATATACTAAACTTCCGATTGCCCGCTTTTGTTCAGCAGCAAATTCGCAATGAAAAAATCGAACTGTTGGAGTGGGTCAAAGAAAATCTGGAAGAAACTTACAACTAAAGGTAGGATATTTTTTGAAAAAGTATTATGGAATGGCTGCGGCGACGGGCTTCTTGTTTCTGGTTCTTTTAACCATTCAAGTGAACCGAGTGACCGCAGTCACCCCAACAAAGAGTGCAAGTATCGCTCGTTCAACAGATCAAGCATCAACGGGTGAAACAACAGAAACAAATGAAAAAGAGCCAAATGGGAACACGCAAGAGTCACAAGAACAAGCAAGTGCTAGTGATGAAGTGAACGAAGAGGATTTTCCAACTGTTTCATTGGATGATTGGTCATTGGTTTTGGTAGGCCCAAACAATAAAATCAAAAGCGAAATTGCCCAAAAAGATTTAGGGAAATTGTCGAATGGCTATTTCGTCGATCAACGCATCGTTTCAACTTATGAAAAGCTGGCAGATGCCGCAAAAGCTGCAGGACATCCTTTGGCGATGGTCTCTGCCTACCGTTCAGTAGCGTATCAAGAGGAGATATTCAATGCCAATGTCAACACCCTGATGAGTCAAGGTCATACAAAAGAAGAAGCAATTCGGATCACGAAACTGACCTTTACTGAGCCTGGCTATAGCGAACACCATACTGGGCTTGCTGTTGATGTTGTGGATCAGGATTGGTATCAAAATCATACAGGAGAGCTGCTCAATGAGGGGTTCGGTGATACTGAGGGTGGAAAATGGCTACAAGCTCATGCAAGGGAGTATGGGTTTATCATCCGTTACCCGAAAGGAAAACATGCTATTACGCAAATCGATTATGAGCCTTGGCATCTACGATATGTAGGAGTCGAAGTGGCAACCTACATTGAGGAGCAGGAGTTGACCTTTGAAGAGTTTCTAGAAGAAGCAAAAGAACACATCGCTCGAAAAGAAGCAGAACTGTCCTCTCACGAATGGGAAGATCCTTTGTCAGAGGACTGGATCTATGAGGGTTCTCTTGCTAAAAGTCAAGAAAGCAGTGAGCTTACACAAGATGAGGTGTTGCTGAATGGAGGCGATTTGTTCGCTAAGAACGTGTTTAGTCAGACAAAGGAAGTGAAAAAATGAGCGCAAGAAGAAAAAAACAGAAGACTCGTTTCCCATTAGTCTTTCTAGGGTTATTCTTAATTGGGATTGCTTTTATTTTTTCCTTAAATAGTTTGGCGGATCCTCTTCCGAAAGAGGAAGAAACAAATACTGAAGCGATCTCTCATGAAGAATTTATCGATCGCATTGCTCCTTACGCGCAAGAACTGCAAAAAGGCTATGGGATTTTACCAAGTATCATTATAGGTCAGGCGATTCTTGAATCAGATTGGGGCCAGAGTTCTCTAGCCAGCAAATACAATAATTTATTTGGCATCAAGTCATTTGGTCATTCAAAAAAGGTGACATTAGATACCCAAGAGTTTTATAATGGAGAATGGGTCACGATTCAAGGAGATTTTCGTGTCTATGATACTTGGGAAGAATCAATGGATGATCATACGATGTTGTTTGTAAATGGTGTTGATTGGAATCCTGCGCTTTATGTAGATGTCTTGACAGCAAACGACTACCGCAGTGCCGCACAAGCCTTACAAGATGCAGGGTATGCAACGGATCCAGATTATGCCAGCAAAATCATTCAAGTCATTGAAACCTACCAATTGAATCGATTTGATCAATAAGAAAAGAGAGTTGGCTGCTTATGGAAGAAAAATATATGCCAAAAATCACCACTGATTTACGCAAAGATATCGTCAAAGTGCCTAAAGTTATTCGAGAGGCTAGCGGCATTCAAATATTTGGGAAACAAATCCGCTCCATTATTTTTACTACGGATATTGCGATCATCCGTAATACAAATGCGGACGCTGTGATAGCGGTCTATCCTTTTACACCGCACCCAGCAATTACGAAAGCAATTATCGAAGCAGCAGATATTCCAGTGTTTTCTGGTGTCGGCGGCGGCTTGACCCAAGGATTCCGCTCTTCTTATATGAGCATGTTTGCTGAAGCTCAGGGATCGATCGGGGTCGTCTTAAACGGACCCACGCCATTGAAAACTGTGGAGCAAGTCTGTAAAGTCGTGGATATTCCCGTTATCAGTACCGTAACGAGTAAGTATACTGAAATTGATGCCAAACTTGAAGCAGGTGTGAAGGTCATCAATATCAGTGCCGGCAAGGACACAGCGGATACCGTGGCTTTCTTCCGTAAAAAATATCCGAAGCTGCCGATCATTGCAACGGGTGGTCCAACTGAGGAGAGCATCTTAGAAACGATTGAAGCAGGTGCGAATGCGATCACTTACACGCCGCCTTCCAACGGGGAGCTTTTCAGTAAAAAGATGGAGCACTATCGTGATATGGAGAAACCAGAGTAGCAAATGATCCACAAATGAGAATATTTTTATTTATAAAGGGCATTCCATGCTTGTGTTTTTAATCAAAGACAGGCATAATCGAATCTATCATTTAAAAATTACTTGTATATCGTCGAAATATGGTCGACAGTCTCTACCCGATACCGTAAATATCGGACTATAAGTAAAAATCGTGCCTGTTAGACACTTTTTTTGCTTTGGCAAAAAGAGTGTCTTTTTTTTCAGGATGGAATAGAAAGGAACGAGGAGAGCTAGGATGGATAAATTAGTTGAGCGTATCAAAACACACGGGAACGTCTTGGGTGAAGGGGTTCTCAAAGTGGACCAGTTTTTGACCCACCAAGTGGATTATGAGTTGATGAGAGAAATCGGTAAAGTTTTTGCAGAACGATTTCAAGAAAGTGGGATCACCAAAGTAGTGACCATCGAAGCTTCAGGGATCGCACCAGCACTTTATACTGCAGAAAAGTTGCAGGTACCAATGATCTTTGCTCGAAAAGCAAAGAGTCTGACGATGGATGAAGAGTTGTTGACCGCATCGGTCTATTCCTTTACTAAGCAAGTGACCAGCCAAGTATCGATTTCTAAGAAATTCTTATCTTCAGATGATACGGTATTAATAATTGATGATTTCTTAGCAAACGGACAAGCTGCAAAAGGATTGATCGAATTGTGTCAGCAAGCAGGCGCAAAAGTCGTTGGCATTGGGATCGTCATTGAAAAATCATTCCAAACTGGTCGACAATTGCTTGAAGAAATGGGAATCCCCGTTGTTTCCTTAGCACGAATCGCCTCATTGTCGGAAGGCCAAGTTAGCTTTTTAGAAGGAGATGCCTAATGAAAGAGACGAATAGCCGTTCAGCAGTTTTAGGCTTGCAGCATTTGCTAGCGATGTATGCAGGAGCTGTTGCCGTCCCTTTGTTGATTGGAACAGGCCTCGGCTTTAATGAAGCGCAGATGACGTATTTGATCTCGATCGATATTTTCATGTGCGGAATCGCTACGCTTTTGCAATTAGTCGTCACCCGCTTTTTTGGGATCGGCCTACCAGTCGTTTTAGGTTGTGCCATCCAAGCTGTCTCCCCATTGATTTTGATTGGCACCAAATCAGGAATCAGTGCGATTTACGGAGCGATCATTGCTGCTGGGATTTTCATTGTCTTGATCGCCGGCATTTTTTCGAAAATCAAAGTTTTGTTCCCTCCATTGGTGACAGGAACGGTGATTACCGTCATCGGCTTGACCTTGATTCCAGTCGCCATCACCAAAATCGGTGGAGGGGATGCCGCAGCTGCTAACTTTGGTGATCCAACGAATTTATTGTTAGGCTTTGTGACGATTGCGCTGATCATTGGCGTGCAAGTGTTTTGCAAAGGCTTTATTCGCTCGATTGCCGTACTGATCGGTTTGATCGGTGGGACTATTTTAGCAGCATTATTAGGCTTGGTTGATCTTTCTGCCATCACTCATGCACCTGTGTTTCATTTGCCACAGCCTTTTTATTTCGGTTTACCAACCTTTGATCTGTGGTCGATCGTCTTGATGATCATTATTTCCATCGTTAGTTTGGTAGAATCCACAGGCGTTTATTTTGCACTGGGAGACATTACTGAAAAACCGATTACAGGCAATGACTTAAAGCGCGGCTATCGTGCGGAGGGCTTGGCGGTGATCCTTGGTGGGATCTTCAATACGTTTCCTTATACTGGATTTTCACAAAACGTAGGTTTGGTTCAACTTTCAGGCATTAAGACGCGCCGTCCGATTTTCTTTTCAGCAATCTTTTTGATCGTATTAGGGTTGTTTCCAAAAGTCGGTGCCATCGCACAGATCATTCCAGAGGCAGTGCTTGGCGGCGGCATGTTAGTGATGTTTGGCATGGTGGCTGTTCAAGGGATGAGAATGCTGAGCAAAGTTGATTTTATGAATGACAAGAACTTGTTAGTGATTGCAGTATCAATCGGTTTTGGTTTAGGGTTCAATATGATGCCCACTTTATTCAGTCAAATGCCTGAAACCGTTCAAATGTTTACAGGCAATGGGATCGTCATGAGTAGTTTGACTGCCATTGTTTTGAATCTGTTCTTTAATGGGCTGCCGAAAGAAACAGACGAAGTGACGGAATTGCGCTTGCAACAGTAAGTTTATTTGATCCAGACGAGGATTCGTCTGGATTTTTTGTATTGTTCCTTTATTTGTCTTTTTCCTACCAAACAGAAAGACTGAATAGTTTTCTTAGCCATAAAAACGAACGATACAAAGGTAAACTAGCAAATAGTTCGAAAATATTTTGACATTGCTCCGGCAACTCGTTACTATTTAAAGGTGAAAGTGATTGTTAGTCATAACGTGTTATGCAAGGGGCGTTGGGTCGCAGTGACAAACTGCTGCTAACAAACTAATTTCGTGAGAAAATACTTCTGAGCTTGTTTCAGAAGAAACTAGAAAAAAATCGTTGGAGGGAAAATCAAATGAAACCAGCAGTTGCAGTGATTATGGGAAGTCAATCAGATTGGGAAACAATGAAGGAGTGCTGCTTGATTTTAGATGAGTTAGCGATACCTTATCAGAAAAAAGTCGTTTCGGCACATCGTACACCAGATTTGATGTTCGAATTTGCAGAAACAGCCCGAGAAAAAGGGATTAAAGTCATTGTTGCAGGAGCGGGTGGCGCTGCCCATTTGCCGGGAATGGTGGCAGCTAAAACAACATTGCCGGTCATTGGTGTTCCCGTCCAATCACGCGCATTAAACGGTTTGGATTCCCTTTTATCGATCGTGCAAATGCCGGGTGGTGTACCAGTAGCAACAACGGCGATAGGAAAAGCTGGCGCAACTAACGCAGGACTACTTGCAGCCCAGATGCTTTCCATGTATGATTTAGAGATAGCGGAGAAATTAGACGCACGAAGAAATACATTAAAAGAAATCGTATTGGAAAGTAGTGATCAACTTGATTAAACCTTTAATGCCCAACGCAACGATCGGAATCGTTGGCGGAGGACAGCTAGGTCGTATGATGGCAATGAGTGCCAAAGAAATGGGCTTTCGGGTTGGCGTTTTAGACCCTACTGCCAATTGTCCAACAGCCCAAGTCGCTGATTGGCATATTGTTGCTGCCTATGATGATGTGTTTGCTTTAGAAGAAATGGCTCGACGTGCCGATGTAATCACCTATGAATTTGAAAATGTCAGTGTTGAAGCATTGAACTCTATTTTGCCTTACTCACATATCCCTCAAGGCACCGATCTGTTAGCAATCACTCAAGATCGTTTGTTAGAGAAGTCATTTTTAGAGGCAAACAATATCGTGATTGCACCTTATGCCACGATCATCAGCCCGACAGACATCCAAGATGCCATCGATAGCATTGGTTACCCTTGTGTATTAAAAACCACCAGAGGCGGCTATGACGGAAAAGGACAGCACGTGCTTTACAGTACGGCTGATTTGGCGCCTTCCATGAATTTACTTCGCGAAGGAACTTGCGAATTAGAAGCATGGATTCCTTTTGAAAAAGAATTATCGATTTTAGTTGCCGGCAATGGAGAAACCTTTACCACTTTCCCAGTGGTAGAAAATATCCACCGTAACAATATTTTGCATCAAACGATCGCTCCTGCGCGCATTGATCCAGAAGTTGCCGAAGAAGCCAAACGGATCGCTCACATTATTGCAAAAGCTTTGGATCTGCAAGGCGTTTTAGCCATCGAAATGTTCCTGACCAAAAGCGGCGGCTTGTATGTCAATGAATTGGCGCCACGTCCGCATAATTCGGGTCACTATTCGATCGAAGCTTGCTCCATGAGTCAGTTTGACGCTCATATCCGCGGCATCTGTGGCTGGCCGTTGCCGGAAGTTTCTTTGCTTTCACCAGCAGTCATGGTCAATGTCTTAGGAGATGAATTGACAGAAACCTATGATCTGATTGCCACAAAACCTGCTTGGCAATTTCATTACTATGGCAAAGAAGAAGCAAAAACCGGTCGCAAAATGGGACATATCACTATTTTGACGGAAGACATTGCAGAAACCACTGAAGAAATCTATCAAACCAATATTTGGGATTAAAGGAGATAAAAACATGTTAGAGCGTTATACAAGACCAGAAATGGGTGCTATTTGGACCGATCAAAATCGCTACCAAGCGTGGCTAGAAGTCGAGATTTTAGCTGACGAAGCTTGGGCGGAATTAGGAGAGATACCGAAAGAGGATGTTGCATTGATTCGTGAAAAAGCATCCTTTGATATCGACCGTATCTTAGAGATCGAAGCGCAAACGCGACATGATGTGGTTGCTTTTACCCGAGCAGTCTCTGAATCTTTGGGTGATGAAAGTAAATGGGTCCACTACGGCTTGACGTCAACGGATGTTGTTGATACGGCGTATGGCTACTTGATGAAACAGGCCAACGATTTGATTCGTGAAGATTTGAACCGTTTCGTGACGATCATTGGCGAAAAAGCCAAAGAATACAAGCATACCGTGATGATGGGACGTACCCATGGTGTTCATGCGGAACCAACGACCTTTGGCTTGAAATTAGCCTTGTGGTATTCAGAAATGAAACGCAATGTTGAACGTTTTGAGCGGGCAGCAAAAGGGGTCGAAGCTGGAAAGATCAGTGGTGCTGTTGGAACCTTTGCAAATATCCCTCCATTTGTCGAAGAGTATGTCTGTGAAAAACTAGGGATTCGTGCGCAAGATATTTCCACGCAAGTATTGCCTCGTGACCTACATGCAGAATATTTCTCAGCAATGGCGTTGATCGCAACGAGCATTGAGAAATTCGCCACTGAGATCCGTGGACTACAAAAATCAGAAACGCGGGAAGTTGAAGAATTCTTCGCCAAAGGACAAAAAGGTTCTTCTGCCATGCCCCATAAGCGTAACCCAATCGGTTCTGAAAATATGGCCGGACTTGCAAGAGTCGTTCGCGGTCATATGGTGACGGCTTATGAAAATGTCTCCCTTTGGCATGAACGGGATATCTCACATTCATCGGCAGAACGGATCATTATTCCGGATACGACGATTTTGATCGATTACATGCTGAATCGCTTTGGCAATATCGTCAAAAATCTGACCGTTTTCCCAGAGAATATGAAGCGCAATATGAATGCGACCTTTGGATTGATCTACAGCCAACGGGTGATGTTGAAATTGATCGATCACGGGATGACCAGAGAGCAAGCCTATGACTTGGTTCAGCCGAAAACAGCGCAAGCTTGGGATGAACAAACGGATTTCCGCCCATTGTTAGAAGCTGATCCAGCAATCACGGATGTTTTGACCAAAGCTGATTTGGATGATGCGTTTGATTACAACCATCATTTAAAACAAGTTGACACGATCTTTGAACGTGTCGGTTTAGCCGAATAAAAAAAGCTGCAACCTTGAGACCTCCGTCTTAAGGTTGCGGCTTTTTTAATAATTTTCAGCTAAGTAGGTCAATAGATCAGGTGCTAAACCAGTTGCTGATTGGTTTTCCTGGCGATCTTCTAACATGGAAACCATCAGAAATCCTTGATCTTGCGAATCGAAGGCGAATAAGAAGCTGTTTTCTTGGCCTTTTTCATCTTGCTTTTCTTTGATTTCAGCAGTTCCTGTTTTGGCAGCTAGCGGAATGTTCAGCGCTGCCAAAGAGTGTGCCGTTCCGTTGGCATCTGAGACAACAGCTGTCAAATCTTGATTGATTTGCTCAATCGTCTCTGGTTTAAAGACTTCTTTGTCTTTTTGCTCTGCCTCTTTCACTAAACGGGGATAAACCAGTTTTCCTTGATTGGTAAAGACCGAGTAAGCAGCAGCTTGTTGAATGGGATTCAGTAACAGTTCTCCCTGCCCATAGCCGGTATCTGCCAGTAAAATCTCTGAGTTGAAGGAGTCTTCATTGGAAATTTGAGCAGGATTCATCGCAATCGGTAAATCCAACGTTTCGCCAAAAATCAATTTCGACAAACCGTTACGAAAAGCATCTTCACCCATAGCTAAGGTTTGTTGTGCCATATAGATGTTATCAGAGTAAACCAGTGCATCTTTTAGATTGATAGAAGCTACGTCGCTGACTCTGGTGACAAAGTAGTCCCCCCACGAGCTGTCTTTTTGCCACTTCAATCCATCGATCGCAATACTTTGGGTAGGGTCGATCGTACCATTTTCTAAGCCAATCGCTGCCGTGATGGTCTTAAAGGTCGAACCTGGTGCATAGGCCGTAGCAAAGCGGCTGATGAAAGGCAAGTCTTCGTTTTGTTCATACGCATCGTAGTCTTCTTGGGAGATCCCTTGGGTCATTTTATTGGGATCATAACTCGGTGAGCTGGCTAATACCAGCAGATCACCGGTTTTTGGTTCTGTGACGACCGTGGACCCCGCCTGATTTTGTAAGGCGTCAAAAGCTGTCTTTTGGGCTTGTGCGTCAATGGTCAGTTGGATATCTTTACCATCTGCCCGTTCTTTTTCTAAAAGAACCGATTTTTCAGCACCGTCTTCATCTGTGATGGCGATTTTTCCGCCATTTTCGCCCCGCAACTCTTTGTCAAAGGCAGCTTCCAGACCACTACGACCAATTTGTCCGTTGCTTGCTAGCGTTTCATCCTTTTCGATATCTTCTGCAGTCACGTTCCCTAGATAACCAATCAACTGGGCAGCGGCTTCTCCAAGAGGATAAGTCCGTCCCGTCGTTTCTTTTAAACTTGTTCCAGTTGGCATTTCATCGGTTGGTTCGATAATCTTTAAGGGAACGAACAACTCATCTTGGACCCACGATTGCGCCAATGCTTGATCGATCGCATCTTCTGTTAGGTCAAAACGTTCCGCGATTGCTTTGATATTGGCGGTTTTTTCGTCTCCCGTACCCAGCTGCCCCGGAATGACGCCTAGTTGATAGAGCGTGCCATTTTCTGCTAGCGGTTCATTATTTCGGTCGAGGATTTCTCCGCGTGTGGCATTATCTACCGAGATACTGATTTTGTCTTGTCCTTCCATTCCCGGAAAAATCAATTGAGGCGACCAATCGATCTTGGCTTGGTCATCAGTCAGAGTAATCGTGCCACTATAAGACAGCTCTGTTAATTCACCTAACGAGGTGGTTAAGGAACCGTTGTATTGGAAATTGAATTGATCGGAATCCTTATCATCGGGCGTTACCTCAATTCCTGAAGCTTTAAATGATTCGGCACCGATACCAGTGAAAATCGCTTCGTATTTTGCTGAGACTTCGTCTGCGGTAAAGCCGTTTGATTCCAAACTTTCTTCGGTCAGTAAAGCAGATAAATCGCTGTACTTCTGATCAGATATAGCATCGATAAAGGAATTGAGGACTTTTTTTGCTGCTGCTTCTTCTTGCCGATTTTGATAGACTGTATAGCCATAATAACCGCCACCAAGTACTAATAAGGCGGCAGGGAGTGCCAGCCAGACGAAACGCTTAGGTTTTTTCGCTGGTTTTTCGTTGCGAGAGCGCCGATTTTCTGACATATTATTGTTCCTCCTTTAGTGCCGACAAACGGGCGTGATAAAGCGGCAACAGCGTTTGATAAACTGCTAAAATATCCGCCATCTCAACGTCTTCGATCATTTTTTTCGGAAAAATCTTGCCAATCTGAAGTTCACTTTTTTTGACTTTCTGTAATCGTTCTAAGTAGGTTGGCCATTTAGCGATTGGAGAGTGGTCATACTTGGTATGATCAGGAGATAGCGTAAAGTCTGCTGGCAATTGATCAAATAATTCTTTTTGAGCCAGCCAAGATTCCGCGATCGTTGCTTGATTTTTCGGTTGATCGATCACACTGAGCCAAACAAAGACATACGCTTGATTGATCCCAATTTGAAAGTGGGCATCCATTTTATAACCACGCTTGTTAGGGCCGATCCCCGCCCACGTTTCGGCAGGAGGGTAGACGGTTCTACGCCGATGCTGAGCAATATGCAAATAAAAAGGTTCGTGACAGCTTTCTTCAAATAATGGGATCGCTGCCTCGCCGATGGTTTGGAAAATTGGCTGGATCTCTGAACGGATTTTTTCCATTCTTTCTTCTAATGTTTCTAAAGCAAAAACATCAAATGACTGTTTTGTAAATAGCATAATCGTGTCCTTTCTTTTGTCTGAAAACAGTATAACAAAAAAAGCCCGTAAAATTTCGGGCTTTTGTTTTTTTTATCTTTTTTTTATTTAGTGATCACTAGCTAATTCGCAGCGGGACTTAAGTTAAAGGTAGGGGCAAGGCTTTGTTCCTTCAAAAGATGCAGAAGATCATCCAAGAAAGAAAAATCCATTTCTTCTAAGTTAAAATAAATACGGAAAGAATACGTATGTTTAAATAAGCTTTGACGATGAATCTGGTGAATGATCAATTCGTCATTGCGGCCATTTTGAAATTGTAAGACTCTTTTTTGTTCTTCCGCATAGTGAGGACGTGCCCCTTTTTTGAAGGGACTGAATACATAGAAACTTGTTTGTTGGTTGATGGAAAGGATTTGCTGCACGGCCAATAATTCGTTATGGAGCTGTTGTTTTTCTTTGTCTGATAAATGAGCTAAAAAAAGTTCAGCACGATTCTTTAGCGACCACATATAGTACTCCTCCTTGAATGTAGCTACAATACGACCTAAATATAGCATGAAAATAGAATGTTGTAAACGCTTTATAAAACCCTTCGCCAGTCAAACGGGAGAGGTAAACTTGCTTGACGGGATAAAAGGCGAACATTCGTGTTTATTAATGTGTAAATGTACAGATAATCGTTGACCCGCTTTTTCAGCGTTGTTAGAATAATAAACAAATAAAGATGTGTGTCATCGCTATGTGAAAAATAATACTTAACTGAGGTGGAATATGGAATCAGAAGTGCTTCTTTATGAAGGAAAAGCCAAGAAATTGTTTAAAACCAACGAAGAAGATGTGTTGAGAGTCCTTTATCTGGACCAAGCAACTGCGCTGAACGGTTTAAAGAAAGATGCAGTCGCAGGGAAGGGTGCCCTAAACAATCAGATCACTGCGCATCTTTTTCAGCGTTTAGCTGATAAAAATGTCCCAAGTCACTTTCTTCAATTAGTGTCTAAACACGAACAATTAATTCGAGCTGTCACCATGATTCCTTTAGAAGTCGTTGTTCGCAATACGGCTGCTGGTAGTTTTTCAAAGCGCTTGGGCATCGAAGAAGGAACCAAACTGCCAAAGCCGATCGTGGAGTTTTACTACAAAGAGGATCGCTTAGATGATCCGTTTATCAATGACGATCATGTGTTCTATTTGGGTCTTGCCACAAAAGAGGAACTGGACCTAATCAAAAAACTGGCACTACAAGTCAACGCTGCGTTACTGGAAATCTTTGCAAGTATCCAGATTCAACTGATCGATTTTAAAATCGAGATCGGCAAAACCAAGAAGGGCGAGTTGCTCCTGGCTGATGAGATCTCACCAGATACTTGCCGCTTATGGGATATGGGTACAAATGAACATCTTGATAAAGATGTCTATCGTCGTGATTTAGGGGACATCGTTCCTGTTTATGAAGAAGTTTTAAATCGTTTAGAAAAGGAGAATTCAACATGTATTTAGTCAAAGTTTACGTCACTTATAAGGAATCTGTTTTGGACCCTCAAGGAGAAGCCGTCAAAGGAGCTGTTCATCGCTTAGGATATCAAGATGTCAGTGATATTCGCATCGGGAAATACTTTGAAATCAAAGTGACACCTTCCAACAATCAAACACAAGCAGCAGTAGCAGAGGAGATTGAAGCGATCTGTGACAAACTTTTAGCAAACGTCAATATGGAAACCTACCGTTATGAAATAGTTCAAATGGAGGAAGCAGCCCTATGAAATTTGCAGTGATCGTCTTTCCTGGATCAAATTGTGATGTTGATTTGATGTGGGCAATCAAAGATATCATGGGGGCAGAAGCAGAATATGTGCGCCATGATGCAGAAAGCTTAGCCGGTTTTGACGGTGTTTTGCTTCCAGGAGGATTTTCTTATGGTGATTACTTAAGATGCGGAGCGATTGCCCGTTTTTCTACGATCATGTCAGAGGTCATTCGTTTGGCAAATGAAGGCAAACCTGTCTTTGGTACCTGCAATGGGTTTCAAATTTTAACGGAAGCGGGCTTGTTACCAGGGGTTTTACAAAGAAATGAATCATTGCATTTTATTTGCAAGCCGGTCCGTCTGCAAGTGAATAATCGAACAGCTTTTACTTCTGAATATGAAACGGATCAAGTCATTACGCTTCCTGTCGCTCATGGTGAGGGCAATTATTATTGTGATGAAACGACTTATCAGGAATTGGTTGCCAACAATCAAATCGTTTTCCGTTATGAAGATAACGTCAACGGCAGTCTACACAATATCGCTGGTATCTGCAACAAAGCAGGCAATGTCCTAGGCATGATGCCTCATCCAGAACGAGCGATGGAAAGTTTATTAGGCTCAGAAGATGGCAAGAAGTTTTTTGCTTCATTATTGAAAAATTTTGGGAAGGTGCCGGTAAATGGATAAAATGATCGTAAAAGAACCTACACCACAAGAAATCAAAGACACGAAATTATACGAGCAATGGGGATTGACCCAAGAAGAATATCGGATGATCTCAGAAGATATTTTGGGACGTTTACCAAACTATACCGAAACTGGACTCTTTTCAGTGATGTGGAGTGAACATTGTTCTTACAAAAATTCCAAACCTGTTTTGCGGAAATTCCCGACAGATGGGCCGCAAGTACTGCAAGGTCCGGGAGAAGGTGCGGGTATCGTGGATATCGGCGATGATCTAGCTGTCGTATTTAAAGCGGAAAGCCATAATCATCCTTCTGCGGTGGAACCTTATGAAGGAGCAGCAACTGGTGTTGGTGGAATCATCCGCGACATCTTCAGTATGGGAGCAAGACCGATTGCTGTTTTAGACTCCTTACGATTTGGTGAGTTAGATAATCCAAGAACGAAATATCTTTTGGAAGAAGTCGTTGCTGGGATCAGTGGCTATGGCAACTGTATTGGGATTCCGACCGTCGGTGGTGAAGTGGCATTTGATCCTTGTTATGAAGGCAATCCATTAGTCAATGCCATGTGTGTAGGGATCATTGCTCACAAGGATATTCAAAAAGGGCAAGCCAAAGGTGTTGGAAACACCATCATGTATGTCGGCGCAAAAACAGGACGCGACGGGATACACGGGGCGACTTTTGCATCGGAAGAATTTGTCGAAGGAGAAGAACAACAACGTTCCGCCGTACAAGTCGGTGATCCTTTTATGGAAAAACTTTTGTTGGAAGCTTGTTTGGAATTGATCGTGGATCATTCGGACATTTTAGTCGGAATTCAAGATATGGGTGCTGCTGGATTGGTTTCTTCTAGTGCCGAGATGGCATCAAAAGCCGGATCAGGGTTGCGTTTAACGTTAGATGATGTTCCACAACGAGAAACCAATATGACGCCTTATGAAATGATGTTGTCAGAATCCCAAGAGCGGATGCTGATCTGTGTCAAAAAAGGGCATGAAGCTGAAGTGGAAGCCCTCTTTAAGAAATACGATCTAGAAGCAGTCGTGATCGGTGAAGTGACGGATGATGGCAACTATCGTTTGTTCCATCATGGACAGGAAGTCGCTAATTTACCAGTGGATGCTTTAGCTGAAGATGCACCGACTTACTACAAAGAGATGGCAGAACCAGCACGGATCAAAGTGTTTAAGGAAACACCGGACTTTGTTCCAGTGATTCATTCAGCAACGTCTGTATTTGCGGATCTGCTGCAGCAGCCGACGATCGCTTCGAAACGCTCGATTTTTGAAACCTACGATTCGCAAGTTCGTACCAATACCGTGGTAGGACCCGGCAGTGATGCGGCCGTTTTACGAATCAAGGGAACCAATAAAGCCTTGGCGATGACGACTGACTGTAATGCTCGTTACCTTTACTTAGATCCTGAAGTCGGCGGACAGATCGCAGTTGCAGAAGCTGCTCGAAATATCGTCGCTTCCGGTGGGCGTCCATTGGCGATCACTGACTGCCTTAACTTCGGCTCGCCAGATAAACCAGAAGGATTCTGGGAGTTATCTACGGCTGCTGACGGGATCTCAGAAGCTTGTCGTGTACTAGAGACACCAGTAATCTCTGGGAACGTCTCCTTATACAACGAAACGGACGGACAATCGGTCTATCCAACGCCTGTAATTGGGATGGTCGGATTGATCGAAGAGCTGGCGCATATCACGACGCAGCATTTCCAAGCAGCAGGGGATGTGATCTATGTCCTAGGGGAAACCCATGCTGATTTCAATGGGTCTGAATTGCAAAAACTGCAGACAGGAAAGATCGCTGGGCGTTTAATGTCCTTTGATCTTGAAACAGAAAAAACGAACCAACATTTGGTTACCGCAGCGATCCAAGCAGGTCTTGTTCAAAGTGCCCACGACTGTGCCGAAGGTGGTTTAGCGATCGCTTTAGCCGAATCCGCTTTTGACAAGGGCTTTGGTCTAAATGTGACCGTGTCATTGCCAGCAGCACAATTGTTTTCAGAAACCCAATCCCGTTTTGTGCTTTCAGTCGCACCTGATAAGCAAGCAGCTTTTGAAGCACTGGTAGGTGCTGCTGCAATAGCGATCGGGGAAGTGACTGCTGATGGCCAGATTCGCATGCAAGCACAAGATGATACGATCGAGATGCCCCTTACTGAGGCGAAATTGAAATGGGAGGAAGCCATTCCATGTTTAATGAAGTAAAGAGCCTCAACGAGGAATGTGGGGTTTTTGGTGTTTGGGGTCATCCAGATGCCGCTCGTGTCACCTACTTCGGACTACACAGTTTGCAACATCGCGGCCAAGAAGGTGCTGGGATCGTCACGAATGATGCGGGAAAACTCAATGGTCACCGTGATTTAGGGTTGCTAGCGGAAGTGTTTTCGGATGAACGTGTCCTCCAGCGTCTGACAGGAGATGCTGCCATTGGTCACGTTCGTTACGCAACTGCTGGTAATGGTAGCGTTGATAATATTCAACCATTTTTATTCAAATTTTTTGATCAGCAGATTGGCTTAGCTCATAATGGCAACTTGACGAATGCGAAAAGTCTACGGAAATCCTTAGAAGAGGCTGGTGCGATTTTCCACTCGAATTCCGATACAGAGATTCTCATGCACTTGATCCGTCGCAGCGAAGAACCGCTTTTTATGGATCGGGTCAAGGAGGCGTTAAATCAAGTTAAAGGTGGATTTGCGTACCTTTTACTGACGGAAAATGCCATGATCGCAGCACTAGATCCCAATGGCTTTCGGCCATTGTCAATCGGGAAAATGGTCAATGGTGCTTATGTGGTGGCTTCAGAAACCTGTGCGTTGGAAGTCATCGGTGCGGAATTTATTCGTGATGTCCGACCGGGCGAAGTCGTGATCATTGATGATGCAGGCATTCAAATCGAGCAGTATACCCAAGAAGTACAACCGGCGATTTGTTCGATGGAGTTTATTTATTTTGCCCGTCCTGATTCCAACATCGCTGGCGTCAATGTTCATCGTGCCCGTAAAAATATGGGCCGTCGCTTGGCAAAAGAGGCGCCGATCGAAGCGGATATGGTCATTGGTGTACCGAATTCATCCTTATCTGCTGCCAGCGGGTACGCAGAAGCTTCAGGTATTCCTTATGAATTGGGCTTAGTAAAAAATCAATACATTGCACGAACGTTTATTCAACCGACACAGGAGTTAAGAGAGCAAGGCGTGCGAATGAAGCTCTCAGCTGTTCGTGGCGTAGTCGAAGGCAAACGAGTGATTCTAGTCGACGATTCGATCGTCCGAGGAACCACCAGCCGCCGTATCGTGCAACTGCTAAAAGAGGCAGGTGCCAAAGAAGTTCATGTGCGTATCGGTTCGCCGCCTTTGCGCTATCCATGTTTTTACGGGATCGACATTCAAACAAGAAAAGAATTGATCGCAGCCAAATATACGGAAGCTGAGATTTGTGAAAAAATCGAAGCAGATTCTTTGGCCTTTTTAAGTGAAGACGGGTTGATCGAAGCGATCGGTTTAGATTTCGACGCACCTTACTCAGGATTGTGTATGGCCTATTTCAATGGCGATTATCCAACCCCTTTGTATGATTATGAAGAAAACTATCTCGCGTCTTTAGCTGAATAAATTGTAGGCAAAAATGGCTTTTCAAACGAAGCAGTGAAGGACCGCTGGTTTACTTGCGTTAACGACGAATGAGCTGAATGAAGAAAAGCGGATGAATGATTGAGGAGGAACGAACGTGGCAAATGCATATGCAAAAGCCGGTGTCGATGTCGAAGCCGGTTATGAAGTAGTCGAACGGATCAAAAAGCATGTGAAACGAACAGAACGGCTAGGCGTGATGGGGGCAATCGGGGGCTTTGGTGGCTGTTTTGACTTATCATCGTACCAATTAAAAGAACCGGTACTTGTTTCTGGGACTGATGGTGTAGGAACCAAGCTTTTGTTGGCGATCCAACAAGAACAGCACGCAACGATCGGCATTGATTGCGTCGCGATGTGCGTGAATGATATCGTCGCTCAAGGGGCAGAACCTATCTACTTCCTTGACTATGTTGCAGTTGGTAAAAACGATCCGGCAAAGATCGAACAAATCATTGCTGGTGTCGCAGAGGGCTGTGTGCAAGCGGGGGCTGCCCTGATTGGTGGGGAAACCGCTGAGATGCCGGGGATGTATCAGCCAGAAGAATATGATCTTGCTGGTTTCGCCGTAGGGATCGTCGAAAAAAGTCGCTTGATCACTGGAGAAACCATTAAAGAAGGCGATGAGCTGATTGGTTTGCCTTCTTCAGGCATTCACTCCAATGGGTACTCTTTAGTCAGAAAAATCTTTTTTGAACAGCATGGCTATACAGGAGCAGAAACGTTTGCGGAACTTGGTAACCAAACGCTTGCAGAAAGTTTATTGACGCCAACGAGAATTTACGTTGATGCACTGAAACCTTTATTGACAGAAGGATTGTTAGCTGGAATTTCTCATATCACTGGTGGCGGCTTTGTTGAAAATATCCCACGGATGCTGCCTGAAGGACTTGCGGCAGAAATCGCCTTAGACACTTGGCGGCAGTTGCCAATATTTGATATGATCGCTACTCATGGCGCGATTCCTCATCAAGAAATGTTCGAGATTTTCAATATGGGTATCGGTATGGTCTTAGCCGTTGCGCCAGAAAATGTTGCGGCTGTGATGGCACTTCTATCCGCCAATGAAGAACAAGCATACCGGATCGGTAAAGTGACCAAACGTAACAACGAAGCCGTTTGCTTCAAAGAGGCAGTCCGATGAGGATCGCCGTCTTTGCTTCTGGAACGGGCAGCAATTTTACAGCAATCGCCGATGCGATCCAAGCAAATAAAATCAAAGGAGCGCAGATCGGGTTGGTCTTTTCCGATAAACCTACAGCGCCAGTAATAGAAAAAGCCCGCGCGAGAGACTATGAAACGCTTGTCATAGAGCCAGCGGCATTTGCATCAAAAGCAGCCTTTGAAAATAAATTGATCGAAGAATTGCAGGATCATGCCATCGATTTTATTGTTTTAGCAGGGTATATGCGAATCATCGGCAACACTCTATTATCCGCTTATGAAGGCAGAGTCATCAATATCCATCCCTCCTTGTTGCCGAGTTTCCCAGGTAAATCTGGGATCGCCGATGCCTTCGCTTACGGCGTGAAAGTGACGGGAGTGACGGTTCATTATGTCGATGCCGGCATTGACACAGGGCCAATCATTGCCCAAGAAATCGTTCGGATCGACACCGACGATACATTAGCAAATGTGACAGAAAAAATTCATCAAGTAGAACATCAAATCTATCCAGCTGTTTTAGCTGAAATCGTGGAAAAGGGGCTATCGAATCGTGAATAAACGTGCATTAATCAGTGTGTCTGACAAAGAAGGACTCGTACCATTTGTCCAAGAATTGACCAATTTAGGATTTGAGATTATCTCAACTGGCGGGACAAAAACGGCCTTGGAACAAGCGGGGCTTCAACCGATCGGCATCGAAGCGGTCACAGAATTTCCTGAAATGATGGATGGTAGGGTCAAGACGCTACATCCACGGGTGCATGGTGGTCTGTTAGGACGGCGTGATCTGCCTTCTCATATGGAGGCAATGGCTGAGCATGGCATTTTACCGATCGACCTTGTTGTCGTCAATCTTTATCCATTTAAAGAAACCATCAGTAAGCTTGACGTCACAGAAGCCGACGCAATCGAAAATATCGACATCGGCGGACCAAGCATGCTACGTTCTGCGGCGAAAAATCATGCCTCAGTAACTGTTGTCGTTGATCCCAACGATTACGACTGGGTTTTAGCTGAGCTGAAGGAAGGCAATACGACGTTGGCATCAAGAAAGAAATTAGCTGCCAAAGTCTTCCGCCATACCGCCGCTTACGATGCCTTGATTGGTGAATACTTGACCAAAGCGGTGGCTGAAACAGAAACAGAGACCTTGACGAAAACCTATGTTTTGAAACAAACATTGCGTTATGGTGAAAATAGTCATCAGAAAGCTTCCTTCTATCAAGATGCCTTACCCGTGCCCTATTCGATTGCCAGCGCAAAACAAATCCACGGCAAAGAATTGTCTTACAACAACATTAAAGATGCTGACGCTGCCTTGCGGATCGCAGAAGAATTTACAGAGCCAACTGCAGTAGCCCTCAAGCACATGAATCCCTGTGGAATCGGAAGTGGAGAAACGATTGCTGAAGCTTTCCAAGAAGCTTACGAAGCAGACCCAGTGTCGATTTTTGGCGGGATCATTGTTTTGAATCGTCCAGTTGATGTGGCAACTGCGGAGCAACTGCAGCGGATTTTTCTTGAGATCATCATTGCACCTGCATTTGAAGAAGAAGCACTAGAAATCTTAACGAAGAAAAAAAATCTGCGCCTGCTGGTTGTTGATTTCGAAAAAGCAGCCAAACAGCCAGAAGTTGTCTCTGTCCTTGGGGGCTTATTGGTGCAAGAACCAGATGATCAAATGGAAACACCAGAAGATTGGACCGTGGTGACAAAGAGAAAGCCAACAACAGAAGAAATCGCAGCTTTGGCTTTTGCTTGGAAAGCGGTGAAACACGTGAAATCTAATGCCATCGTTTTAGCCAATCAACAGCAAACGGTCGGGATCGGCGCTGGTCAAATGAACCGCGTGGGTTCGGTGAAAATCGCCGTCGAACAAGCCCGTGAAAACAATAAACTGGCTGGTTCAGTGCTGGCAAGCGACGCCTTTTTCCCAATGGATGACAGTGTTGAATATGCAGCGCAACAAGGAATCAAAGCGATTATTCAACCTGGTGGCAGTATCAAAGATCAAGAGTCGATCGACATGGCAGATAAATACGGTGTGGCGATGGTCTTTACTGGTGTTCGTCATTTTAAACACTAAGAAATAGGAGAAGACGATGAAAATACTTGTTATTGGTAGTGGCGGTAGAGAGCATGCCGTCGCAAAAAAGTTTCTGCAGGATCCTCAAGTGGAAACAGTCTTTTGTGCGAAGGGCAATCCCGGTATGCGAAAAGACGGGATCAAGACAGTCGCAATTGAAGAGTCCGATCATGAAAGTCTAATTGCTTTTGCTCAAGAGCAGGAGGTTGATTGGACCTTCGTTGGTCCGGAAGTTCCGTTGCTAAATGGCATCGTAGATGATTTTCAGGGGGCGGGCTTGGAAATTTTTGGCCCCAATCGCCAAGCAGCGATGATTGAAGGATCAAAAGAGTTTGCCAAAGAATTGATGCGAACCAATCACATTCCAACAGCAGACTATCAAAGCTTTACAGATAGTGCCCAGGCAAAAGCCTATATCCAACGTAAAGGTGCGCCAATCGTCATCAAAGCAGATGGTTTAGCGGCGGGCAAAGGCGTGGTTGTCGCGGAAACCATTGAAGAAGCAAACGCAGCAGTCGAAGCGATGCTGGAGCAAAATGCTTTCGGTGAAAGTGGTGCAAAAGTGGTGATCGAAGAGTTTTTGGCTGGAGAAGAGTTTTCGCTATTGGCATTTGTGAAGGGCGAAGCCGTCTATCCAATGGTCATTGCCCAAGACCATAAACGTGCCTTCGATGGCGATTTAGGTCCGAATACAGGAGGTATGGGGGCTTATACGCCGGTACCGCAGATTCCGCAAGAAATGGTCGATCAAGCGGTAGCAGAAGTTTTACTTCCTGCAGCAAAAGGGATGATTCGCAACAATACACCGTTTACGGGGATTCTTTATGCAGGTCTGATTGCTACCAATGATGGACCGAAAGTCATCGAATTCAATGCGCGTTTCGGCGATCCAGAAACACAAGTCGTGTTAAGTCGTTTAGAAAGCAGTCTAGCCCAGATCATTGATGATCTCTTGCAGGACCAAGTACCTACGATCCAATGGAATCAATCGGCTTCGATCGGTGTCGTGATTGCCTCTCAAGGATATCCAGGCAAGTATCAGCAAGGAATGCCTGTCCCAAGCCCTGAAGGAGAAGGAACGCAATTCTTTTATGCAGGAGTGGATGAAGCTGCCGACCAAGGTGGTTTGACGGCAGCTGGTGGGCGCGTTTTTCTTGTGGAAGCATCAGCAGAGAATTTAGCTGCTGCACAAAAGAAGGTCTATGAAGCAATCAGCAGGTTGTCTTTATCTGGCTTATATTACCGAAACGATATCGGCGATAAAGCCTTGCAATATAGCAACTCATCAAAGGCGATGAAGTAAAGAACATTTCTGTGCATAACACAAACTGAAAAAAGGAGGGCTGCCATTAGAACCAATCGGTTGTGCTGGTGGTTTTCGTTTTATGGGAGGTTTTTTTTGACGTTGG
The DNA here is from genome assembly GCF_050498885.1 of Enterococcus sp. AZ179. Lineage (NCBI taxonomy): Bacteria > Bacillati > Bacillota > Bacilli > Lactobacillales > Enterococcaceae > Enterococcus > Enterococcus sp. AZ179. Next base: position 83,348 of record NZ_JBMHEO010000002.1, read on the forward strand.
TATAGCGTTTTCATCTTGTTGTGATAAAATAGGAATGTAGTTTAAATAAGGAGGAACTTTACGTGAAAAAAATTAAATTCGGTCCCACTGATTTAGAAGTATCCAGCGTGATTTTAGGATTGATGCGAATCAACAATGCCAAAGATCCTGTGAAGGTCTTGACGACTGCGATTGAAAATGACATTACCTTCTTTGACCATGCGGATATTTATGGTCGCGGTGAATGTGAAACGATTTTTGCAGAAGCGTTAGCAAAAACGGCAGCTAAAAGAGAAGATTTGTTTATTCAATCAAAATGCGGCATCGTTCCAGGTGAAATGTTTGATTTTTCGAAAGAGCATATTATCTCTTCTGTGGAAGGTAGTTTGCAACGATTGAAAACTGATCATTTAGATGCGTTATTATTGCATCGCCCTGACACTTTGTTTGAACCAGAAGAAGTGGCAGCAGCCTTTGACCAATTAGAAAAAGACGGTAAAGTGAAATACTTCGGTGTCAGCAATCAAAAACCTGGTCAAATCGAGCTATTGAAAAAATATGTTTCCCAACCTTTAGTAGCGAATCAACTGCAATTCGGGATCATGCATACAGGAATGATCGATCAAGGAATTCATGTCAACATGACGGATGCTGGTAGTGTCGATCATGATGGAGAAATTCTTGAATATTCTCGCTTGCATGAGATGACGATCCAAGCTTGGTCTCCGTATCAATATGGTTTCTTTGAAGGGGTCTTTATCGGTAACGAGAAATTCCCAGAGTTGAACGAAAAATTGACCGAACTAGCGGACAAGTATCAAACGACACCGACAGGTATTGCTTCTGCGTGGATCTTACGTCACCCTGCAAACATGCAAGTGATTGCTGGAACGATGACCCCACATCGGATCGAAGAAATCGCGCAAGCATCTTCGATCGTATTGACCCGCCATGAATGGTATGAAGTGTATAAAGCAGCAGGGAACATCTTGCCTTAATTTATACGTAAATTCCGTTTTATTCAGTTGTTATAAGGATGAATGTTCGCGAAAGACGAACATTCATCCTTTTTTTTCAAAAAGTATTTCTAAAAAGCTTGTATTTCATTTCCAGGTGGTTTAAATTGTTGTGGGCGTTAAAAATAGGCTGATGCCATTTGATGCTTGCTTCACTCTTAGTAAGATTTGGAGGATATTTTTATGTTTGACATGAAAGTTTTTGATTACGAAGATATACAACTGATTCCTAACAAGTGTATCGTGAACAGCCGTTCAGAATGTGATACCACGGTGACATTAGGCGGACACTCGTTTAAAATGCCTGTTGTTCCTGCAAATATGCAAACAATTATTGATGATTCAATCGCAGAATTTTTAGCTGAAAATGGCTATTTTTATATTATGCACCGCTTTGATGAAGAAGCACGGATTCCATTCATCAAAAAAATGAAAAGCCGCGGCTTGATTGCTTCTATCAGCGTGGGTGTCAAAGAAAATGAATATGCCTTTGTAGAAGAACTAGCTGAGAAAGAGCTTGTTCCTGATTTTATCACGATCGATATTGCCCATGGTCACTCAAACGCCGTGATCAATATGATTCAACACATCAAGAAGCATTTACCAGCAACGTTTGTGATCGCTGGAAATGTTGGAACGCCAGAAGCAGTTCGTGAATTGGAAAACGCTGGCGCAGATGCAACAAAAGTCGGTATTGGACCAGGGAAAGTTTGTATCACAAAAATCAAAACTGGTTTCGGGACTGGCGGATGGCAATTGGCAGCATTACGCTGGTGTGCCAAAGCTGCTCGCAAACCAATCATTGCAGATGGTGGCATTCGGACACACGGCGATATCGCTAAATCTGTCCGCTTTGGTGCAACCATGGTCATGATCGGTTCATTGTTTGCAGGTCATGAAGAATCACCAGGGGAAACCAAGGTAGAAAATGGCGTTGTAATGAAAGAATACTTTGGTTCTGCATCAGAATTTCAAAAAGGTGAAAAGAAAAACGTAGAAGGAAAGAAAATTTGGATTCAATACAAAGGTTCTTTAAAAGATACATTAGTTGAAATGCAGCAAGACTTGCAGTCATCGATCTCTTATGCAGGTGGAAAAGATTTAGAATCGATTCGTAAAGTGGATTACGTAATCGTGAAAAATTCGATTTTCAATGGAGATACTATTTAAGCTGGATACTGAAGAAACGGCCTTTTAGCGGTCGTTTCTTTTTTTTGTTGGAACAACCATTTTGTTTTTCTGTTTTCTTCGTTATAATAGAAGCAATGAGAAGTAGAGGAGCGGGTGACCAAATGACAATCAAAGTGATGTCTGTGTTCGGTACCAGACCGGAAGCCATCAAAATGGCGCCACTAGTAAAGGAATTGGAAAACGACCCGCGTTTTGAATCGATCGTTGTGGTGACGGCGCAGCATCGAGAAATGTTGGATCAAGTTTTAACGGTTTTTGAAATCATACCAGATTATGATCTGGATATTATGACTTTAGGGCAAACTTTGACAGGAATCACTACCAAAGTTTTGCTGGATCTGGAACCTATCTTGCAAAAAGAAACCCCTGATATCGTACTCGTTCACGGGGATACGACCACAGCTTATGCAGCCGCTACGGCAGCTTTCTATCAGCAGATTCCTGTGGGGCATGTGGAAGCCGGTTTGCGTACATGGAACAAAAAATCTCCTTATCCGGAGGAAGCCAATCGTCAGCTGATCGATGTATTAGCGGATTTTTATTTTGCGCCAACTGTCCAAAGCAAAGAAAATTTATTAGCGGAAAATCGCAATAAAGCTGCAATTTTTGTAACGGGAAATACCGCCATTGATGCGATGCGTTATACGATCTCGGAGGACTATCAGCATCCAGAACTTTCTGCAGCAGATCAAACCATGATTCTTCTGACAATGCACCGTCGCGAGAACTTAGGTGTTCCGATGAAGCAAGTCTTCCGCGCTTTAGCGAAGATCGCTAAGGAGAAACCAACCATCAAAGTGGTTTTTCCTATGCATAAAAATCCTCAAGTCCGAGGGATTGCTATGGAGATACTTGGGGAACTAGAAAATGTCACGCTGATTGAGCCTTTAGATGTCATTGATTTTCACAATGTTGCCAATCAAAGCACATTGATTTTGACGGATTCTGGTGGTGTCCAAGAAGAAGCACCGTCGTTAGGCGTTCCTGTTTTGGTCTTGCGAGATACAACAGAGCGCCCAGAAGGAATTGCTGCAGGTACGTTAAAACTGATCGGTACGTCTGAAGCTGCGGTTTATCAAGAAACGAAGCGACTACTAGAGGATCCAGAAGCTTACAATGCCATGGCACATGCAGAAAATCCCTATGGCGATGGGAAAGCTAGTCGGCGAATCTTGAAAATTTTAGCAGATCATTTTTCGTGAGAGCTGGATCGAAAGAATATAGAAAAAATCATTTTTCAGAATCGGATATGAAAGAGAAATAGGCAGCTGTTTATTTAAATGGCTGTCTATTTTTTATTCGAGTTCGGAAATTTATTACATTCTCTCCTTCAATGAGATAGCCGAAGTGACTTGATGGATTCTGGGTTTTGCCCTGAGAGGATTTCTCTCTATCTATTCGTGTAAAAGAAGTTTTGTCACATATAAAATCACAGCAGTTCTTTAACGTTGTTATTTTATTGTAAGACCTTTCATTTGAAAACCAACGAAAATCTATGAAAAAAGGGTGCTATTTTCCATTGTTGCGGTTGACATTGGCTAGGATAGCAGTTATTATGTGGGTAGTTGGAAGATAGACTTCCGGCGAACTGACATTTTATACAAATAATTGTTAGGTGAGGCTCCTATATGGACACAAGCTGCTGCCGCAAAAGTATCGAGAGATACTTAGTTGGTAGGACAGGTCTAATCGTGAAGGTTAAACCCAAAGTAGCTGATAGCAGATTTGCTATCTACGCCCTATAGTGCTAAAGCTCTACAATGATCATGAGTTTTTTACGCATGCTTATTGGGAGCGTGCGTTTTTTTGTGTCTTTTACGCATGTTCCACAGTGACTTACCTAATAAAAAGAAAGGAAGATTCACATGGAATACCCCAGTCCCCAGATGAAACAGCGGAGTAATTATCGAATCGCTAGGGGTGGCGTAAGCAACTCCTAAGTGCTAGGAGGAAAAAAAGATGTTAAAAAAACTATCGAAAGATCAAGAACTAAAATTACTGGCAAAATTGACCGAAAGAGAACTGCTGATGGAAATGCGGACATCCTTCCAAGGGCTATCGGAAGAAGATGCTGCAGAACGTTTGGCAGAGTACGGTCCAAACAAAGTGGATGCGCAAAAACCAACACCTGCTTGGTTGATGATCCTAGGTGCTTTCAAAGATCCTTTTGTGTTAGTTTTGGCATTATTAATGGTTATTTCTTTTGTAACAGGCGATATTGAAGCAGTGATCGTGATGGGAATCATGATTTTAGCCAGTGTCATGATTACTTTCGTCCAAGAATACCGTTCCCAAAAAGCAAGCTTAGCGTTAAAAGAACTTATTGAAAATACTTGTTCCGTAACCCGAGATGGAATCACGAGAGAAATTCCGATGGATGAAGTCGTTCCAGGAGACATCGTCACCTTAGCAACCGGCGACATGATTCCTGCGGATGCAATCTTGATTTGGACCAAAGATTTATTTATCAATCAATCTTCATTAACAGGCGAATCAATGCCAGTTGAAAAATTTGTCGATGCTGGGATCAAAGAAAGCGATGAACAAATTTCTGCACTAGATATGCAAGATCTTGTTTTCATGGGTACCGATGTCTTAAGTGGTCAAGGAAAAGCCATTATTTTGAAAACCGGTCAAAGTACTTTCTTCGGTGATATTGCCAAAAATGCGACCACGAAACGGGGCAAAACAACCTTTGAAGATGGCTTAACAAAAGTCAGCAAGCTATTGTTGCGAATGGTCATGGTTCTTTTCCCAATCGTTTTATTGATCAATGGTTTGACCAAGGGTGATTGGGGCGAAGCGTTGTTCTTCGCGATTGCAGTAGCAGTTGGTTTGACGCCAGAAATGCTACCAATGATCGTCACCAGTAACTTAGCCAAAGGGGCGATCTCTTTATCAAAAGAAAAAGTGATCGTCAAAGAATTGCCTTCGATTCAAAACTTAGGTGCAATGGATGTACTATGTACCGATAAAACGGGTACGATCACCGAAGATCGTGTTGTACTGGTACAGCATTTAAACCCATTTGGCGTAGAAGATAAACAAGTCCTTGATATGACGTATTTAAATTCTTACTATCAAACAGGGTGGAAAAACCTGATGGATATTGCTGTCTTAAACTACTATGAAGAAGAAGGCTTGGCAGCGCCATTTAACGATGTGACAAAAATCGATGAGATTCCGTTTGACTTCTCACGTCGCCGCTTGACGGTTGTTGTCAATGCAGATGGTCATCAACTGATGGTCACTAAAGGTGCCGCCGAGGAAATGGAACAAGTCTGCAAGTACGTAGAAGTTGATGGCAAAGTGATGGAATTGACTCCTCAATTGAGAAAACAATTGCGTCAAGTGAATTTGCGCTTGAATAAACAAGGAATGCGCGTGTTGACTGTTGCTGTAAAACGAGATGCCCACGCAGATGCCGTTTATTCTGTAGAAGATGAACAAGATATGATCATGATTGGCTTTATGGGCTTCTTAGATCCAGCAAAAGAAACAGCAAAAACAGCGATTGCTTCTTTACACGGTCATGGCATCAATGTCAAAGTGTTAACGGGAGATAATGCGATCGTTGCGCAAAAAGTTTGTCGAGATGTTGGTATTGATGCAGATGAATACTTGTTAGGAACCGATATAGATCATCTGTCAGATGAAGAGTTAGCAGAGAAAGCTGCAAAAACTAATCTGTTTGCAAAATTAAATCCAATGCAAAAATCCCGAATCATTGAAACCATTCAAGCGGCAGGCCATACGGTCGGCTTTATGGGAGATGGCATCAACGACGCGCCTGCTTTACGTACAGCAGATGTTGGTATCTCGGTTGATACCGCAGCAGATATCACCAAAGATGCCAGCTCGATCATTTTATTAGAAAAAAGTTTGAATGTCCTTGATAAAGGGGTCATCGAAGGCCGCAAAGTATTTACCAATATGATGAAGTACATCAAAATGACTTTGAGTTCGAATTTCGGGAATGTGTTCTCGATCTTAGTTGCTAGTGCCTTTTTACCTTTCTTACCAATGTTGTCCATTCAACTGTTGGTTCAAAACTTGGTGTACGATATGGCCCAATTGACGATCCCATGGGACAACGTAGATAAAGAAGAGTTAGAAAAACCAGTTAAATGGCAAGTGGGTGGACTATTGAAGTTTACCGTCGGCATTGGACCTGTCAGCAGCATCTTCGATATTTTGACTTTCTTTATGATGTGGCATGTCTTTAGTGCAAATACCATCCAAGAGCAAGCCTTGTTCCAAGCAGGATGGTTTATGATTGGCTTGACGACACAAACCTTAGTCGTTCACATGATCAGAACGAGAAAATTACCATTTATCAAAAGTATCGCATCACCTGCAGTTTTGATTTCAAGTGTTCTAGCGATTGCAGTTGGCTTCTTGGTCATCTTGACGCCATTGCATACCGTCTTTGATTTTGCAGCACTGCCATCAAGTTACTGGCCATGGTATGTCGGTATCAATCTAGCTTATTTAGTAACAGTTGAGTTTGCGAAACGCATTTACATTCATGTCACGAGAGAATGGATTTAAAAAAACAGGTCGGCGTTCTTCCTAACAGGGGGAGAATCGCCGATCTGTTTCTTTTTATCCGTTCTCTGTATTATTTTTTTCTCATATTAAGAAATTTCTCTTTGATTCAAGTCGAATCCTTCACAAGTGATAAAAGGAGGTTAATGATAAATCTGTTTAGCGGAATGGTGGATGCTGTACTATTCTTAAATAAAAAAAAGAATCTGAAAAGAAAAAATTGAAGAAAGCGATTGCTTTAATGTGATTAATTTCACTAATGTTTTCTTAAGAGTTGCTACAGTGGGAATTCTTTTATTAAAAAAAATACCCTTTTCACTTGTCATTTTCGAAGTTAAATGATAATTTATAAGAGTAAATGAAATTTCGATAGTACAGATTTAAACCCTGTTACATACGAAAGTGAATTTTTATATCAGAGAGGAAAGTGTGTCAAGATGGCAAAAAAACAAAAAGCACTTGATTTCCAAGCGATTTTGGAGCAAGTCAATGCGGATTTTCCAACTTACCAAGCTTTGGACAAAGACGGGAAAATTGTAAATCAAGAGTTAGTACCAGATTTAAGTGACGACGAATTAGTTGAATTGATGACTCGTATGGTATGGTCTCGTGTATTAGACCAACGCTCAACTGCGTTAAACCGTCAAGGTCGTCTAGGTTTCTTCGCGCCAACTGCTGGACAAGAAGCAAGCCAATTAGCAAGTCAATTTGCTTTTGAAAAAGAAGACGTTTTATTACCTGGTTACCGTGATGTACCACAATTGATCCAACACGGTCTGCCATTGAAAGAAGCTTTCTTATGGTCACGTGGCCACGTTGCTGGGAACCTTTATCCAGAAGATTTAAAAGCATTGCCACCACAAATCATTATTGGTGCACAATACGTCCAAGCAGCCGGCGTTGCTTTAGGATTGAAAAAACGCAACAAAAAAAATGTTGTATTCACTTATACAGGTGATGGCGGTTCTTCACAAGGGGACTTCTATGAAGCAATCAACTTTGCAGGGGCTTACCATGCAAACGCTGTATTCTATATCCAAAACAATGGTTTTGCGATCTCTACACCTCGTGAAGTACAAAGTGCGGCACCAACATTGGCACAAAAAGCTGCAGCAGCTGGGATCCCTGGTATCCAAGTTGACGGTATGGATCCATTGGCAGTGTACTATGTTTCTAAAGCAGCTCGTGAATGGGCAGCAAACGGCAACGGTCCTGTATTGATTGAAACCTTGACTTACCGTTACGGTCCACATACATTGTCTGGTGATGATCCAACCCGTTACCGTTCAAAAGACATGGACAGCGAATGGCAACAAAAAGATCCATTGGTACGTTTCCGTACTTACCTAACTGAAAAAGGACTTTGGTCTGAAGAAAAAGAAGAACAAGTCATTGAACAAACAAAAGAAGAAATCAAAGCAGCGATCGCTGAAGCGGACCGCGTGCCAAAACAAAAAGTTTCAGATTTCTTGAAAAACATGTTTGAAGTACAACCACAAAACATTAAAGAACAAATTGCAACTTACGAAGCGAAGGAGTCGAAATAGTCATGGCACAAAAAACAATGATTCAAGCAATTACAGATGCCTTAGCTGTTGAAATGGAAAATGACAAAGAGATTTTAGTCTTTGGTGAAGATGTCGGTAAAAACGGCGGGGTTTTCCGTGCAACAGAAGGTTTACAAGAAAAATTCGGCGAAGATCGTGTCTTCGATACCCCTCTTGCTGAATCTGGTATCGGCGGCTTGGCTTTCGGTTTAGCATTAGAAGGTTTCCGTCCAGTTCCAGAAATCCAATTCTTTGGTTTCGTATTTGAAACATTTGACGAAATCGTTGGTCAAATGGCGCGTACTCGTTACCGTATGGGTGGTACACGTAATTTACCAATCACTATTCGTTCACCATTTGGTGGCGGTGTGCACACACCAGAATTGCACTCAGATAACTTGGAAGGATTGATCGCTCAATCACCTGGTATCCGTGTCGTTATTCCATCAAACCCATATGATGCAAAAGGATTATTGATTGCTTCTATCCGCAGCAATGACCCAGTTGTTTTCTTAGAGCACATGAAACTTTACCGTTCATTCCGTGAAGAAGTGCCAGAAGAAGCATACGAAGTTCCTTTAGACAAAGCAGCAGTAACTCGTGAAGGTTCTGATGTTTCAATCATCACTTATGGTGCAATGGTTCGTGAAGCAATCAAAGCTGCTGACAACTTAGCGAAAGAAAACATCAACGCTGAAATTATCGACTTGCGTACAGTTGCTCCTCTTGATGTTGAAACGATCATCAAATCAGTTGAAAAAACTGGTCGTGTGGTTGTCGTTCAAGAAGCACAAAAACAAGCAGGTGTTGGCGCTCAAGTCGTTTCTGAAATTTCTGAACGTGCGGTTCTATCACTAGAAGCTCCAATCGGACGCGTGTCTGCACCAGATACGATCTTCCCATTCGGTCAAGCTGAAAACATTTGGTTGCCAAATGCAAAAGACATCGAAGACAAAGTGAAAGAAATCGTGAACTTTTAATAGTTGAAGAAGGGAAGAATAGAAAATGGCATTTCAATTTAAATTACCGGATATCGGTGAAGGAATTGCAGAAGGCGAAATCGTAAAATGGTTCGTCAAAGCAGGGGATACCATCAATGAAGATGATACCTTACTAGAAGTTCAAAATGATAAATCAGTGGAAGAAATTCCATCTCCAGTAACAGGAACAGTGAAAAACATCGTTGTCCCTGAAGGTACAGTCGCAAACGTTGGAGATGTCCTTGTTGAGATCGATGCACCAGGACATGAAGACAACGAAGGCGATGCAGGTGTAGCAGCAGAGTCTCAAACACCAGCAAAACCAGCAGCAGAACCTACAACGGAAACGGCTGAAGCATCAGCTGGTTCTTCTGAAGGCGCAGGCGTTTTCCAATTCAAATTACCAGATATCGGTGAAGGAATTGCAGAAGGCGAAATCGTAAAATGGTTCGTTAAAGCAGGAGATACCATCAATGAAGACGATACGTTGCTTGAAGTTCAAAACGACAAATCAGTCGAAGAAATCCCATCTCCAGTAACAGGAACAGTGAAAAACATCGTTGTTGCTGAAGGAACAGTTGCAAATGTTGGTGATGTTTTAGTTGAAATCGACGCACCTGGTCACAACAGTGCGCCTGCTTCATCAAGCGCACCTGCAGAAGCACCAAAAGAAAAAGTGGAAACTTCTGGTTCAGCAAGTGTTGTTGAAGCAGCAGATCCTAACAAACGTGTCTTGGCTATGCCTTCTGTCCGTCAATTCGCTCGCGAAAAAGATGTGGATATTTCCCAAGTATCTGCAACAGGTAAAGGCGGACGTGTAACAAAAGAAGACATCGAAAACTTCCTATCAGGTGGCGGACAAGCTGCAAAAGCTGAAACTCAAGCTCCTGCGAAAGAAGAAACAAAAGCTGCAGCAACTGAAAGCAAACCAGCAGCTCCAGCAAAAGCCTTCAAATCAAACTTAGGTGATTTAGAAGAACGTGTTGCCTTAACACCTACACGTAAAGCAATCGCTAAAGCGATGGTAAACAGCAAACAAACAGCACCTCATGTAACCTTGCATGATGAAGTTGAAGTAACAAACCTTTGGGATAACCGTAAGAAATTCAAAGAAGTTGCTGCTGCAAACGGCACAAAACTTACTTTCTTACCATATGTTGTGAAAGCATTGACTGCAACAGTGAAAAAATTCCCTATCTTGAATGCGTCGATCGATGATGCAAAACAAGAGATTGTATACAAAAACTATTACAACATCGGTATCGCAACAGATACTGACCATGGGTTGTATGTACCAAACGTAAAAGATGCAGATCGTAAAGGCATGTTTGCTATCGCTGATGAAATCAACGAAAAAGCAAAACTTGCTCATGACGGCAAATTGGCTGCAGATGATATGCGTAATGGTACCATCACAATCAGTAACATCGGTTCAGTTGGTGGCGGCTGGTTCACTCCAGTAATCAACTACCCTGAAGTAGCTATTTTGGGTGTAGGTACAATCGCGCAACAACCAATCGTAAACGCTGAAGGCGAAATCGTTGTCGGACGTGTGATGAAACTTTCATTAAGCTTCGACCACCGTATCGTTGATGGCGCAACAGCGCAACAAGCAATGAATAATATCAAACGTCTATTAGCTGATCCAGAGCTATTAATGATGGAAGGATGATTAACAAATGGTAGTTGGAGATTTTGCTGTTGAATTAGATACAGTTGTAATCGGTGCGGGACCTGGCGGCTATGTAGCTGCCATCCGCGCTGCTGAAATGGGACAAAAAGTAGCAATCATTGAAAGAGAATACATCGGCGGCGTTTGTTTGAACGTTGGTTGTATCCCTTCAAAAGCCTTGATCGCTGCAGGTCATCATTATCAAGAATCTTTGGATTCAACAATGTTTGGTGTAACAAGTGAAAATGTTTCCCTTGATTTTACCAAAACTCAAGAATGGAAAGACAACAAAGTCGTTAAAACATTAACTTCAGGTGTTGGTTTCCTATTGAAAAAACACAAAGTAGAAACGATTGAAGGAGAAGCTTTCTTCGTTGATGATCACACATTGCGTGTCATCCACCCAGATTCAGCACAAACATACTCTTTCAACAATGCAATCATCGCAACAGGTTCTCGTCCAATTGAAATCCCTGGTTTCAAATTCGGCGGTCGTGTTCTTGATTCAACTGGCGGATTGGCATTAAAAGAAGTTCCTAAAAAATTCGTTGTTATCGGTGGCGGTGTCATTGGTTCTGAACTAGGTGCAGCTTATGCAAACCTAGGGGCAGAAGTAACGATCCTTGAAGGCTCTCCTCAAATCTTGCCAACCTATGAAAAAGACATGGTCAAATTGGTTGAAGAAGACTTTGCGAAAAAAGGTGTAACAGTCGTTACCAACGCAATGGCGAAAGAAGCAATTGACAATGGCGATAGCGTAACTGTCAAATATGCCGTAGATGGTAAAGAAGAATCAGTTACTGCTGATTACGTGATGGTTACTGTTGGTCGTCGTCCAAATACTGATGACATGGGCTTAGAACAAGCAGGTGTTGAAGTAGGCGAACGCGGATTGATCACGGTTGACAAACAAGGCCGTACCAACGTATCAAATATCTACGCAATTGGTGATATCGTACCTGGTGCTGCATTAGCACATAAAGCTAGCTACGAAGCAAAAATCGCTGCTGAAGCAATCTCTGGTAAAAAAGTTGCCGTTGATTACAAAGCAATGCCAGCAGTTGCCTTTACTGACCCAGAATTGGCTTCTGTCGGTATGACGATCAAAGATGCCAAAGATGCTGGAATTGAAGCAAAAGCATTCAAATTCCCATTCTCAGGTAACGGTCGTGCGTTATCTCTAGGAAAAACTGAAGGATTCATCCGCTTAGTAACAACGGTTGAAGACAATGTGATCATCGGTGCGCAAATTGCTGGTCTAGGAGCAAGCGATATGGTTTCAGAACTTGCTCTTGCTATTGAATCTGGCATGAACGCAGAAGATATCGCGTTAACGATCCATCCACATCCATCTCTAGGTGAGATCACAATGGATGCTGCTGAGTTAGCTCTAGGATTACCAATCCACATTTAAGCTTTGTGAAACTCGTTCATCATTTGGTGAACGAGTTTTTTTATCACCAGAAATAAAGCGATCCTATGCTATTGACAGAATCTTCTGGAAATGATACGATGCTCTTAATATTTCAACCGTTGATGAGGAAAGTAAATTGATTTGGCAAGCCTAGAGAGTCTTCGTAAGGTGCAAGAAGAACTTGTAGAATCAATCGAAAATGGCCTCTAAGGTGATCTTCTGAACTTGTACGAAAGATAAGGAGATCCGGGTGCGCCCGCTATCGCGTCAGAGTATAACGACGTTTATTTGTCGCGTACTTGCTGAGAAGCATGCTGGAAAGTTTGCTTGAATAAAGGTGGTAACACGTAAACACGTCCTTTGATATCTCGATATCAGAGGGCTTTTTTATTTGCATTATTAAGGAGGAATAGTATGACAGAAAGATTTGAGACGATTCAATTACACGGAGGACAAACACCAGATCCTACCACAGGAAGTCGCGCCGTACCCATTTATCAAACCACATCCTATGTGTTTGATGATGCTGACCAAGCGGCAGCGAGATTTAGTCTTAGTGAGAGCGGCAATATCTATACCCGTATTACCAATCCGACGACCGCGGTTCTAGAAGAGCGATTAGCCCTATTAGAAGGTGGTATCGGTGCGTTAGCTACGGCTTCTGGCTCAGCAGCGATCACCTATGCAATTTTAAATCTCGCGCAAGCAGGAGATCATATCGTTTCTGCTGCTTCAATTTATGGCGGTACCTATAATTTGTTCGCCCATACATTGCCAGATTTTGGCATCACCACAAGCTTTGTCGATAGTGAAGATCTACCAGCACTAAAAGCAGCCATCCAAGAAAATACCAAAGCAGTTTTTCTAGAGTCTTTAGGCAATCCAGATATTGATATTGCCGACTTTAAAAAGATTGCAGCGATTGCTCATGAAGCCGGGATTCCCCTCATCATTGACAACACCTTTGCGACTCCCTATCTGTTTCGAGGGTTTGAGCACGGGGCGGACATCATCGTTTATTCCACGACAAAATACCTCGGTGGTCACGGGGCTGCTTTAGGAGGGGCTATTATTGATAGTGGCAACTTTGATTGGACAAACGGCAAATTTCCCAAGCTGGTCAATCCCGATCATAGTTACCATGGAATCTCATGGGTAGAAGCCGCTGGTAACGCTGCCTATATCACTCGGGCCCGAACGATTCTTTTACGGGATACAGGTGCTGCGATTTCTCCCTTCAATTCATGGGTGTTGCTGTTAGGAATCGAGACCCTCTCGTTGCGGATGGAACGTCATGTAGAAAATGCGCAACAAGTTGCTGAATTTTTAGCCAAGCACCCGGAAGTTTCTTGGGTTCATTTCCCAACCCTGCCGGACAGTCCTTATTTTAAGCGGGCGCAGGAGTATTTCTCCAAAGGGACCAGTTCGGTCTTTTCCTTCGGATTAAAGGGTGGGGCAGAAGCAAGCAAAACCTTTTGTGGCGCAACTAAGCTCTTCTCGCTACTGGCGAACGTTGGCGATGCAAAGTCCTTGATCATCCATCCAGCTTCGACGACCCATTCTCAGCTTAGCGTAGAAGAACTTGCAGCAGCCAAAATTCGTCCAGAGACGATTCGCTTATCCATTGGATTGGAAAACATCGACGATCTATTGGAAGATCTCACGCAAGCCTTCCAACAGCTCTAAATAGTTGAAGCAGTAGGAAAAGCGCAGGATACTATGCTGCGCTTTTTTGTTGTGGGTTAGTGTTTCAAATAAAACTGCGGTTTCTGTTTATAGAAGGATAGTAAATCCATCGGTTCTATGCTATATTTAGTTGCTAAGGAATATGGATAAGGTGGGGGATGTATGCGTAATCATGCAAGTGACAAGAGGATTCGGTTTTACTACACAAGTTTGCAATTTCTTTATTGGATGATGTTTTGCTCAATCTATGGCTTTGCGACACTCTTTTTGATTTATTTCAAGGTCGATCCAGCAAAAATTGGCGGTATTTTAGCCCTAGTCAATATTGCGTCTACGATTTTGCAGCCCTTCATCAGTCAAGTCATTATCAAAAAAAGCAAAGTACCACTGATCGTTGTCTTGAAAACGATGACAATCGGCGTGGTCGCGGTGCTCTTAGCAGGTGTGATTGTCCCTGCATTATCAATACTGACCTATGTTTTAGGAGGGGTTTTGCTCGTTTCCATGCAGTCCTTTCTCAACGCCTTGGCGTTTGAATACACGAATAGCGGCAACAAAATCAATTTTGGCTTTTCGCGTGCCGGTGGGTCACTAGGATTTGCGGGTACCTCCTTTTTACTGGGGCAGCTCTTAGAGGAGTTTTCGGCAGCCCTTTTGCCAATGATCGCTATCGGGCAAGCCGTTTTGTTTCTCATTATTTTGCTTTTGCTGCCAGCGATCAAGAAGCCAGAAATGCCCGTGATGCTTACAGAACAAAGTCATTCAGGTGCCTTTTTGAAAAAATATCCTTTTTTGCTCTTTCTCTTTGTCGGGTTTAGCTTTCTCTTTAGCTTCCACACGATGATCAACAGTTTTTTGGCACAAATTTTTGCCGATATTGGCGGTGGCAGTAAGGAAGTTGGCATCGCCCTGATGATTGCGGCGTTATGCGAATTGCCGGGTATGATTTTCTTTGAACAGTTAGTGAGGATACGGTCTAGCCGTTTTTGGCTGTTGCTGTCCAGTGTTGCCTTTGCCATTCGTGGGGTGCTGATGCTGTTGATCAGCTCCATCATCCTGATGGAAATGAGCCATTTGATGCAAGGGGTTAGTTTTGCCTTGTTTATTCCTGCTTCTGCTTATTTGTTCAACCATAGTTTGGCAGATGAAGACCGGGTTTTTGGACAAACGATCATCATTATCGCTACCACGATCGGTGGCGTGATCGGCAATCTTTTGGGCGGGATGTTGATCCAAAGCTTCGGTGTCTGGGAAATGCTTTTGATTGGGACTGGGTTTGCCGTTCTAGGTGCTGCTTTGACCTTTATCGGTGTGAAAAAAATCCCTAAAAGTAACCAGAAACTAGCGATCGTAAGCGAATGATCGATAGGTAGAAAAAAGAGTTGCGGCCGTATTTGCTTTGGTCGCAACTCTTTTAAATCTGATCAATGGGTACTATTTCTTTTCTAAAACAGCAATAAATTCCCGCATATAGTCTGGTAGATCTGGGGGACGGCGGCTGGAAACGATATGTCCATCCGTAACCACAGGTGTATCGACCCATGTGGCTCCAGCATTTGTCATATCATCTTTGATGCCTGGTGTACTGGTAACCGTCTTGCCTTGCAGGATATTCGCAGAAATCAAGACCCAGCCTGCATGACAGATTTGTCCAATGATTTTTTGGTCTTTGTCCATCGTTCGCACGAAAGAGATGACCTCTGGGAAACGCCGTAATTTATCAGGTGCCCAACCACCCGGAACTAAGATGGCATCGTAGTCATCGGCGTGAATATCAGAAAAAGCATAGGCTGATTCTGCGGGTACACCATATTTGCCAATATACGTTTTATGCGCTTCTTCACCGACTAAATCGACTTGTGCGCCTTCTTCCCGTAACCGATGGACCGGATACCAAAGTTCTAAATCTTCGAAATCATTGTCGACTAAGGCAATGATTTTTTTGTTTTCTAAACGCAAGAGAATTCCTCCTTTTTCTTGTTATTCTTACTGTAACATCATGCCAAGGGAAACACCAAAAGTATGCTTCCTGAAAAATGCCAAGAAGCTATTCTGAGAATGGTCGTTCAGAGAAATGATATTGATGTAAGCGTTGTAATCATTAGGGGAGTAAGCGATAATAAAAGAAAGCCAAAGGAGGCGAAGATATGGAAGCATTCGAAAAAGCACGAAAATTTATTTACAAAAACGCGCGCCCTTTAGACCTTGCTCGTTGGCAGTACCATTTTGAAAATGGATCTCGCGAGGCTGTATTACAGGCGTTACAAGTCTACCAAAATGAAGATGGTGGTTATGGGCATGGTTTGGAACCTGATTATTGGAATCCCAATAGTACACCGATTGCAGTGTGGGAGGCATGTCGAATTTTACGAGAGCTTGAATGCCTTCATTCGTCAAATCCACAAGTCCAAGGGATTCTAAGGTATTTAGCTAGTGGAAAAGAATTTTCTGAAGGGAAATGGCTCAACCAAGTGCCGTCAACGGTATCCTATCCGCATGCGATTTGGTGGGAGAGTCCTGTGGGCGTGCCAGCAGACAACCCAACGGTCAGTCTAGCTGGTACGATCTTAAGAACAGGGGAAACGACCCTCTATCAAAAAGCACAAGAAATCGCCGAAACAGCAGTTGCAAGTTTTCTTAAGGAGCCAACCAGTGAAATGCACACATTAGTCGTCTATCTAGAATTATTACAAGACTGTGAAGAAATCCAGTATCAGCCTGTTTTAGCAAATGACCGCTTTCGCGAGATCTTATTCCAGCAAATTCGCCATACTGTCTCAAACGAGCCAGAAGAGTGGTTCACGTCTTATGTCAGTAAACCTTCAAATTTTTTCTTTACAAGAGAGCAGCTGCTTGGGATCTTTAGTGAAGAATTATGTAAAAAAGAAGCCCAAGAAATTTTAAAATACCAACAAGAAGATGGATCATTTGTCATTCCATGGCAATGGGGAACGGATTACCCAGAGTTTTTCATAAGTAAACAGTGGTGGAAATCAATTACTATCATTAAAAATTTTTTGTTTTTGCGGGCTTTTCTAGACGAACCTTTTTGAAATCGGTCATCTTTTACTAAGCAATCTCGTTGGAAGAAAAAAGGAATTTCCTTCTTATTTGAGATTCACGGATTTCAGCTTTTAAAAATCTCAATAGTTTGTATACAAGAGGTACATTCATTGCTAGGATGTACCTTTTTTGCAGCGGAGGCTCTGACCTATTTTCAATTTTGTGGTACACTGAATAAGATGAATAGGAGTGGTAATATGCGGGATTATCAATATCCTCTTGACTTAGATTGGTCGACAGATGAAATGGTCGTCGTCATGAAGATGTGGGAACGATTAGAACAAGCCTATGAAAAAGGCCTTCCTAGTAGTACGTTTCTTGAGGCGTATCAAGCCTTTAAGAAAGTCGTTCCTAGCATTGGCGAGGAACGCCGTTTAGGCAGAGAATTTGAAGAACTATCAGGCTATTCGCTGTACCATGCTGTGCAGGCAGCGAAAAAGACTGAGGGAAAACTAAAAATGAAAGGGTAGATCAACGAATGCATGAAATCGTTAATGAAGTTCGCCAGTGGATGATCGCTGCAGGTGAAACGATCAAAGACAATTTAAATAAAGAAGACTTAGTGGTCGAGACAAAATCAGGACGGAAAGACTTAGTGACAGAATTGGATAAAGCCACGCAAGATTTTCTGATTGGTAAGATCCAATCCTATGATCCGGATGCCAAAATTTTAGGTGAAGAAAACGGACTGGACACACTTGCCGACATGAGTGGGCGGGTCTTCATCATTGATCCGATCGATGGAACGATGAATTTCGTGTTAGAAAAAGAAAACTTTTGTATCATGATCGCGATTTACGAAGAGGGCAAAGTGCGCTTTGGCTTTGTCTATAATGTTATGAAAGATGAATTCTTATGGGGGGGTCCAGAGATTGGTGTCTATAACAATGGCGAGAAGATCGAACCGCCGAAAGATATTGCCTTATCCGAAGGTCTCGTTGGCTTGAATTCACCTATGTTGATCCATAACCGCCACCACGAAACCGAGGTCAGTGACAAAGCATTAGGCATTCGTATGACTGGCTGTGCTGGGGTAGAGCTGATTGCCCTCGCTAAAGGACAAAGAGCAGGCTATCTTTCTCATCTTGCGCCATGGGATTATGCGCCAGGGGGCGTTTTGTTAGAAACCCTTGGATTAAAAATGGCAAACATCAAAGGAGAGCCGCTATCCTTGAATGGACGGGAATTGTTCGTAGGCGGTACACCGAAAGCTTTTGAAGAATTATTGGCGATCGTCAATCAATAAGAAAGCTTGCGTACTATCTGATAATCGATGAACTGATACGCATAGAAAAAAAGGCTGGAAACTCCGTTTCCCACTCGTTGGACCTGGTGGGAGTCAACGCTGTCCTTAAGTAGCGAAAACGGTAGCCCAGCCTTTTTAGTTCGCAGTAAGTTCTTTTTGTACCAGCTTTAATGCTTCACTGACGATTTGATCCATATCTAAATACCGATAGGAGCCGAGACGTCCCCCGAATAAGACTTGCGACTGTTTCGCTGCCAGCTGTTTGTATTTTTTATACAGCTGGTTATTTTTTTCGTCATTGATTGGATAGTAGGGCTCAGCATCCGTCGTGAATGGCGCTGGATATTCCTTGGTCAGAATGGATGTGCCAGGATCACCTTGCTTATCGAAGTGTTTCCATTCCATGCTGCGCGTATAGGGAATCCGTTCATCCGTGTAATTGATCACGGGATTTCCTTGAAGGTTTGGTGATGGATGTTTGGTTGTTTCAAAACGTAACGAACGATATTCTAGAGGACCGTATCTTTGGTCGAAAAAGGCATCGATCGGTCCTGTATAGATTATTTTAGGAAAACGTGCTAAATAGGCTGCTTTTTCAGCTTCAAAGTCCGTTTTCAAACAAACATCGATCCGATCATCATCTAATAATTTCTGAAAAATCGGCGTATAGCCGCCTTCGGGAATCCCTTGAAACCGATGATTGAAATAATTGTTATCATAGGTGAAACGAATCGGCAGTCGACGAATGATAAAGCTCGGCAGCTCGCGAGGGGGCTTTCCCCATTGCTTCTGAGTATAGCCGGCAATCAGCTTACGATAAATATCGGTTCCCACTAATTGGATCGCCTGTTCTTCAAGGTTTTTAGGCTTTCCTGTTATACCGGCACTTTCAATTTGCTGTTTAATCTCTTCTTGCGCTTCTGCAGGCGTTCGCACGCCCCACAGTTGATAAAAGGTATTCATATTAAAAGGCAAGTTATAGAGTTGGTCTTGGTAGTTCGCCAAGACTTGATTGGTAAAAGGAATGAAGTCAGCAAAGCGATTCATATAAGCCCAAATCTCTTTGCTATCCGTGTGGAAAATATGGGCGCCGTATTGATGAACCGTGATGCCGTCTTCTTGATAAGTATACAAGTTGCCTCCGATGTGGTCACGCTTATCGATCACCAGACAACGATGCCCTTTTCTGGCTGCTTCATGGGCAAAGATCGACCCGAATAAGCCCGCACCAACGATCAAGTACTGGTAGTTGCCAGTCTTCATGTGTTCGCTCCTCTCAGCTTTTGTTTAAGATATACAAATTCTAAGATAAAGGCTGCCACCGATCAAAGCAAGCGTTTTCTAAAAGAGTCAAAGAATCTTTATAATTGGCTGGTTATTCATGAGCAAAAAGCGACCGTTCATGAAAGGGCGCTCATTGCTTGGCGTTTCCATGATAAACTACTGCTAGTAGATTTATAGACGTATGATTTATACATAGCAGAAAGTTGGGTTTAGATGAATAGCCAAGAAAAAATCGCAGAATTAACACGTTTACAAAAGGCATTGTTTGTTTCAGGAAAAAATACTTGGGAGACACATGAGCTACCAGCGATCTGTCCATCGATTTTTATGGCAGATGGTCCGCACGGTATTCGTAAACAAATGGGAGAAGCAGATCACCTGGGGCTGAATGAAAGCGTTCCAGCAACTTGTTTTCCGCCGGCGGCAACAATTGCAAACAGCTGGGACTGTGAACTTGCTGCGAAGGTTGGTGAATGTATTGGATCAGAAGCAAAAGCGTTAGAGGTTGATGTCGTTTTGGGTCCAGGTCTGAACATCAAGCGAAATCCTAAAGGCGGGCGCAATTTTGAGTATTTCAGTGAGGACCCTTATTTGGCAGGGAAAATGGCGGCTGCAAATATCAGAGGTATTCAAGAAAACGGGACGATTGCCTGCCCGAAGCATTTTGCTGTCAATAGTCAAGAAACGAGACGAATGGCATCGGATTCCATCGTTGATGAGCGGACATTACGAGAAATGTATTTAACAAATTTTGAAATCGCCGTCACTGAAGGAAAACCGAAAAGTATCATGAGCGCCTATAATATGATCAATGGCATTTACGCCAATGAAAACAAACGCTTATTACAAGAGATTCTCCGAGATGAATGGGGATTTTCTGGCTTTGTTGTCTCCGACTGGGGCGGGGATAATGACCATGTTGAAGGGGTCAGAAATGGCTGTCATTTGGCGATGCCAGGGCAAGGGATCGCTGGCGCACAAGAAATTATTGAAGCAATTGAAAGGAATCGTTTGGCTGAGTCGGAGCTTGATGTACGGGTTGCTGAACTAGCAGCGGTCTTCTCAGAGACGAAGAAGCAATCTGGAACAGATGCGATCGATTGGGCAAAGCATCATACAGTCGCAAGAGAAGCAGCCAGAAGCAGCGTGGTTCTGCTTAAAAATGATGACAACTGCTTGCCTTTAAATCCTAAGCAAAAGGTTGGAATTATTGGCGATTTTGCTCAAACACCTCGGTACCAAGGTGCGGGGTCTTCGATGGTAAATGCGAAACAAGTCGAGTCGATTTTAGAAAAGATTGGCGATTATACTCCTGAAATGGCAGGTTATGCACAAGGCTATGTCCGAAAAAGTAGTAGTAAAACAGCAACAGAACAAGCAGCATTGATCGAAGAAGCTGTTTCTTTAGCAGATGACTGTGAGGTTGTGCTGGTCTTTGCCGGACTTGATGAGAGCTATGAAAGTGAAGGGATCGATCGTAAGACGTTGGCGATGCCCGCAAATCAAAATCAGTTGATTGAAAAACTTTGTAAGACGACTGCAAAAGTAATTGTTGTTTTATCTGCGGGAGGGGTTGTTGAAATGCCCTGGCTGGATAAAGCTGCTGGTGTGCTTCATGGCTACTTAGGTGGACAAGCAGGCGCTTCTGCGATGCTGGATGTGATCTTCGGTCGATATAATCCGAGCGGAAAACTAGCAGAAAGTTATCCCTATTCCTATGACGATGTTTTGTTCGGTCAAGAATTCCCAGCAACAAGCCGCTTTGCCTATTACAAAGAGCGACTGTTTGTTGGTTATCGCTATTATGACACGTTTAAAAAACCAATTTTGTTTCCGTTTGGCTACGGTCTAAGTTATACGGAATTTGCTTATAGTGGTTTAATCATTGAAGAAAATCAAGTAAAATTTACAATTGAAAATGTTGGGAATCGAGACGGTGAAGAAGTGGTCCAGTTGTATGTTGGTTTGAAAGACAGTCAACTGATGCGACCGAAAAAAGAATTAAAAGGATTCAAAAAAGTAGCCTTAGCCAGTGGTGAAAAACGCACGATCAGATTGCCTTTTGATGATAAGACCTTTCGTGTTTATGACAGCCAACAAAATTGCTGGGCAGTTGAGGCAGGAGAATATACCCTGTTTATTGGTGGGAATTGTGAAGAGAGCCAACTTCAAGGCACGCTTTTGATCGATCAGAAAGCCGCCACTTTACGACCAAGAACGGTAAGCGAACAAGTTATTTATCCTGAGCGGATCGAACAAGCAACGTTACATGATTTTGCACAGTTTTTGAACCAGCCATTACCGCAAGAATCAAGCGGTCAGCCATTAGCCAAAAACAGTACCATTGCAGAGTTGCAGCAGGCAAAAAGTCCTCTAGGTCGTTTGGTTTTTCTTGTCTTGAATACCATGAGGAAGCGCAACGAAAAAAAAGGAAAATTGGATCTAAACTTATTGTTCATTTGGAACATGCCGTTTCGTGGCATCGCCAAGATGACCAATGGAATGGTCAGCATGGCAATGATCGACCAACTGTTGGTTATGTGTAATGGACATTTCTTCAAAGGAAGCTTCGGGCTTTGTCGGGCATTTATCCGTAACAAAAAGCTTCAAAGAAAGTACAAGAAACAACTATCGCAGCTTCACTGATCGTTACATGTTTTTCAAAAGACAAAAATAAATCTGCTGCAACACTTTGGGGAAAGAAGCAGAAAAGTTAAATGTGGGGAAGGGATCAAGTGTGAAAACTTTAAGTATAATTGTTCCATGCTACAATTCGCAAGATTATATGGAACGCTGTATTGATTCATTATTAGTAGGGGGAGAGACCGTTGAGATTATTATTGTAAATGACGGGTCCCATGATCAAACCGGAGCGATCGCTGAACGCTATCAGCGATCTTATCCAAGGCAAATCAAAGCAGTCCATCAAGAAAACGGCGGTCATGGTCAAGCGATCAATACGGGCTTACAAGCTGCTAGTGGGAACTTTATCAAAATCGTAGATAGCGACGATTGGGTAGATGAAAAGGCCTATCAACAAATTTTGACCTTTTTGACAAGCGATCCACAAGCAAATTCGGTCGATATGGTTATTAGTAATTACGTCTATGAAACCCAGTGGAAGAAAAATAAGCGTTGCATCCATTATCAGCGCTTCTTGCCAGAAAATGAACCATTCGGCTGGGGGGACGTGCGATTTCCGTTCAGTAAGTACCTATTAATGCACTCGGTGATCTATCGCAAAAGCGTATTAGAAAAAGCAAACTTGCAGTTGCCCAAACATACCTTTTATGTAGATAATCTGTATGTCTATGAACCATTGCCCTACGTCAAAAAAATGGTCTACTTAAATGTCGATTTTTATCGCTATTATATTGGTCGATCGGATCAGTCCGTCAATGAAAAAGTGATGATCAGTCGTATCGACCAGCAATTGAAAGTCAATCGGACAATGATCGATTACTATCTTTCACTGGATCAAGCTGGCAAAGAAGTCACTCGTTATATGCGACGATATTTAGAAGCAATCACAACTGTTTCAACGATTTTGTTGATCAAAGAAGGGTCGAAAGAAAGTTTGCTAAAGAAAAAGGATCTTTGGAAGTTGATTCGCTCTCGAGATCAGCTGTTGTATTTTCGTTTACGGTTCGGTCTCTTAGGACACGGCGTCCATTTTCCAGGAGCCATCGGGCGAAAAGCTTCCTTAGGCTTTTACCACCTTGCTCAAAAATTTTATGGCTTTAATTGATGCAACTTATATTAGATGAGATCGTTTCAATACTATGGACAAACCTTACGGATAAATGAGGTTTGTCCTTTTTCTTTTTAGAATCATAACCGTTCGTGCAAAAAAGTCGACCATTCGTGAGAAAGCGTTTTTTCGCTTGTTGTGCACGCTATAATTGGTTTCGTAAAGAATTGAGGAAGAAAGAGGGATTCTTTTGGAAATCATAAATTTTAATGAAGGTTGGGTCTGTGGTGTTTTAGGCATAAACAATCAGAAACCTGTTTCCATCCCACATGATGCAATGCGCGAAGAGCCACGAAGCGAATCGAGTTTAGGCGCTGCCAACATCGGCTGGTATGAAGGACTTGATTACCTCTATAAGAAAACATTTTTCGTGCCTGAGGACTACCAAGAAAAAAAAGTCGTTTTTGAATTTGAAGGAGTCTATCGCAACGCCGAAGTGATCATCAACGGAAAAAAGGCTGGTTTTCGTCCATACGGATACACCAACTTTTATGTTGAAGCGGATGCGTTTTTGCATTTTGGAGCGGAAAATACTATAGAGGTCATTGCTCG
This sequence comes from Enterococcus sp. AZ179, assembly GCF_050498885.1. NCBI lineage: Bacteria > Bacillati > Bacillota > Bacilli > Lactobacillales > Enterococcaceae > Enterococcus > Enterococcus sp. AZ179. The sequence continues at coordinate 107,277 of NZ_JBMHEO010000002.1, forward strand.
AAATTCCGATCAGCCAAATAGTCGCTGGTATACGGGCACAGGGATTTACCGTCCCGTCAATCTACTCGTTTTACCGAAAAAGCATCTTTTGCTAAATGGCATAAAAATCACTACTGTATCAACAAAACCACCAGTCATTTCATTGACTTTAAAATCCAACAGTAAAGGCGAAGCGCGGGTCTCGATTATCGATGGGGAGGAAGTGATCGCAAGGTCAAATGTCTCGATCGACGGATCAGCACAGATCAACCTACCGCTGCCCAATGCAAAGGCATGGTCACCAGAAGAGCCGAACTTATACCAGTGTCAAATTGAGTATGAAGGCAGTCAGTATCAAACTCGATTCGGCTTACGAACGCTGACATGGGATTCGGAAGCGGGGCTTTTGATTAATGGGGTTCGTCGCATTTTAAAAGGTGCCTGTATACATCATGACAACGGTTTGTTAGGCGCCGCTGCTTTTCCAGATGCCGAAAGACGAAAAGTCAAACTCTTGCAAGAAGCTGGCTATAATGCGATTCGTTCAGCTCATAATCCTTGCTCAAAAGCACTACTTGATGCTTGTGACGAGTTGGGAATGCTGGTCATGGATGAATATGTCGATATGTGGTACACCCATAAAACCCGTTACGATTATGCCAATGATTTTAGTGATTGGTGGCGTCAGGATCTTGCTGATATGGTGGACAAAGATTTTAATCATCCTAGCGTGATCCTCTATTCGACGGGGAATGAAGTCTCGGAAACAGCCGAGCCACGAGGAATCGAGCTGACGAAAGAGTTAACGGAACATTTGCATGGGTTGGACCCAACGCGACCGGTAACATGTGGTGTCAACATCTTTTTCAATTATCTAAGCTCACTAGGCTTTGGGGTCTATACTGATGAAAAAGCCCAAAAAGAAAAGAAAAAAGCTGTCGGAAGTGAGTTTTATAATAAGCTGGCTGGTTTGTTGGGCGATAAGACCATGAAGTTGGGGGCAACCCTCAGAGGAAGTGACCGCACGACCTATGAATCATTTGCCAATATGGACATAGCCGGCTACAATTACGGCATTTTACGCTATAAAAAAGACCTGAAAAAATATCCAAAGCGCCTGATTTTAGGCACAGAAACTTTCTGTAAGGATGCTTTTTATTTCTTGGAACTGGCAAAAAAACACCCTCGTATTATTGGGGATTTCGTGTGGGCAGGCATGGACTATATCGGTGAAGCCGGTATTGGTTCGTGGGTTTATGAAGATGCCTATCCTAAAAATGCCAGTCCAGCTGGTTGGTTGACCGCTGGAAGCGGTCGCTTGGATATCACCGGTGCAGCAGGTGGCGAAACCCTTTACACAAAAGTGGCATTCGAAAAAACCACAACGCCCCTTTTAGCGGTGAAGCCTGTTTATCAAAAAGGCAAACATTCACCATCCGCATGGAAATTGACGGATGCGATGCCTTCTTGGACATGGCCGGGCTGCGAAGGTCAGAAAGCCGAAGTAGAAGTCTATGCTCGAGCGGCTCAAATCGCTCTTTATTTGAATGATCAGCTCGTCGTTAAGAAAAAAATGAAAAATGATTGTCGAACCGTCGTCAAGACCACTTATCAAAGTGGCAAATTGACCGTTGTTTCCTATGACGAAAATGAGCAAGAAATTGGCCGTAGTTCTTTAGTGACCGCACAAAAAGAAACTCAGTTAACGCTTGAACCTGAAAGTAGGACTGTTTCTCCTCGAGGGCTGGCCTTTATTCGTTTGCGGTATACCGATCGCAACGGCATTTTAAAGCCGATGGAAAACCATGAAGTCGCGGTTTCTGTCAAAGGCGGTAAGCTATTAGGGTTAGGTCATGCTTGTCCTTACAACCCAGAAGGCTATACTGGTTCGAAAACGAAAACCTATTATGGCGAAGCACTAGCGATCGTGCAAGCTGATTCTGAAGCAAACGAAATCGAACTGATGGCAGCTGACGGAAGTAGGTCTGAGCGTACAGCCATTCAGATAAACGAAGTAGTGAAAAAAAGCAATGACACGAAATGAAGGAGGATGTATGCTAGAGATTACGCGTTTTACTGTTGAAGATTTAGAAAAAGAATGCGTCACTGATAAGTCCAATCCTTGTTTTTCCTATACCGTTGCCAGTCAAAGACAAAATACAACGATCAAAAAAGCAGTCTTAACGCTGGGGGAATGGACGTGCGATGCGACCAGTGGGAACCATCATTATTACGATGGTCCGCCATTGGAGCCTTTCGCCACCTATACCGTCCATTTGACAGTAGAAGATGATCAAGGAAATCAAGCAGCAGCCAGTTGCGATTTTGAGACGGGGAAGATGGACGGTTCATTTTTAGCATCATGGATCACCAATGGAAGTTATCGTTTTACGGAGAAGAAAGCATCGCCAAAACCGATGTACTTCAAACATACCTTTTCCTGTGAAAAGTCAGTTGTCAAGGCACGGATTTATGCCACAGCGTTAGGGATCTATGAGATGACCCTGAATGGAGAAAAAATTGGTCGCGACTATTTTGCTCCAGGTTTCACCTCTTATAAACATCAGTTGCAGTATCAAACGTATGACATCACAAAACAGTTGGCAAAGAGCAACGAAATGGAAGTTGTCGTGGCAGGAGGATGGGCTTCTGGTGCGTTTACCTACGCACGACGCAACCGCGTCTATGCCAAAAGACAAGCCTTTTTAGCGGAGGTTCACATTGAATACAGTGATGGGTCTTTTGAGAAGATCGTTACTGATACAAACTGGCAAACAGCAATGGAGGGTCCGTTAAAAGAGGCGGAATTTTACAACGGCGAAATTTACGATGCACGGTTCCATGAAACGCAACGCTCGTGGCAACCAGCTTCCCTTGAAACAGTCAAAATCAAGCCGCGGATCATTGCCCAAATTGGTGTACCTGTGCGAGAGCATGAGGTTTTTGAGCCAACGTCAATGACACGATCACCGAGTGGAAAATGGCTCTACGACATGGGGCAAAATTTTGCCGGTATTGTCAAGCTGACCATTCAAGGAAATGAAGGTCAGAAACTAACGATCAGACATGCTGAAATTTTGATGGATGGCGAACTGTTTACCGAACCGCTCAGGACTGCGAAGCAAGCAATTATTTACACCTGCAAGGAGGGAAAGCAAGTCTATCAGCCACGGTTGACCTACATGGGCTTTCGCTATCTGAGTGTCGAAGGAATCGATCCAGAAGCAATCACCATTGAAGGAATCGCTTTGTATTCTGACGTAAGGGAAACCGGCTCTTTTACTTGTTCTAATCCTCAGTTGAATCAGCTGCAAAGCAACATTTTGTGGGGAGCAAAATCTAATTTTGTCGATATTCCCACCGATTGCCCCCAACGGGATGAACGAATGGGCTGGACCGGGGATATTGCTTTGTTTGCTCGAACGGCTTCTACTAACTTTGATATGCGTCGTTTTTATGAGAAGTGGCTTCAAGATGTCCGTTCAGAACAAAGAAAAAGTGGCGGAATTCCAGTAACCGTACCGCTGGTGGTCGTGCCTTTTCAATGGGAGATCATGATCCCAATGGCCGTTGATCACTGGGGAGATGCCGTGATTTTGGTTCCATGGGCGGAGTACTTAAGTAGTGGTGATCCAGAAATCCTGCGCACCACATACCATGCGATGAAGAAATACCACAAAGCGTGTCTGTTTTGGGCACAACTGTTTTCCTTTGGCAAGCACCGACGAATTTGGCGTTTGCTGCATCATTATGGCGATTGGGTCGCCCCTGAAGGCAAACTTTGGACGTGGATGCTGCGGGGCAAATGGACAGGCACGGCTAGCCTTGCCAACACCAGCAATCTTTTAGCACAGATTGCAACGATCTTGGGCTATTCTGAAGATAGCACGTACTATCAGAAAATTTTTCATGAAACATCCACTGCTTATCGCCAATTACTGATGGACAAAGATGCCCGTGTGAAAAAAGAATTTCAAACGGCGTATGTCTTACCGCTTTATTACCAAATGCTTTCAGAGACAGATGCGAAAAAAGCGGCAGCCAACCTGGCACGTTTGGTACGAGAAAACGAATATCATATCGGCACCGGTTTTCCTGGTACCCCGTATATTTTGTTTGCATTGGCAGATAATGGGTATGTAGAAGAAGCCTATCGAATGCTTTTAACAGATACCTGCCCATCTTGGCTTTTTCAAGTAAAAGCTGGCGGCACAACGATTTGGGAACGCTGGGATGCCTTGAGAGAAGACGGTACTAGTAATACGGGTGCCGATGATGGAACCAATGGAATGGTTTCCTTCAATCATTATGCCAGCGGGGCAGTCGGCGACTTTTTCTATCGGCGGATCGCCGGGATCGAACCGATCAAAGGCGGCTATCAAGCGTTCACTGTGCGACCGATCATTGGTGGTGATCTGACCTTTGCCAAGACGAAAGTAAGGTGTAGTTATGGCGAAATTATCAGCAATTGGCAGATCGCTGATGGTTACTTTTCGATTGAAGTGCAGGTACCTATCGGGACGACCGCTTATTTACAAATGCCTAGTGGTCAGCGCCATCAGTTGACCAACGGACAGTATCATTTTTCAGAAGCAATAGGAGGAAGCAGCGCATGAAAGTCAAAACACTCTTTGAAGCGCCCGCCTTCAAGACTAAAATCACCACCGCAAAAGTCGAAAAGAAAGAAGTTTTTCTAGGATATTTTATTGGGCCTTTTTTGGCACTGCTTTCCAATGCGATCTTCGGTGCCTATTTGAACCGTTATTATTCAGATGTGATTGGTTGGACAGATACAAATCAGTTCGGGCATTTTTCAGCCTTATTACCATTAATCTCAGTGGTCTTTGTCATTTTGGGTAACTTATTCGTTGGTCGATTAATCGATAATACGCGAACCAGCCAGGGAAAAGCTCGACCGTATATGTTGATTTCTGCACCGTTATTGGTGATAGCGATCGTATTTCTATTCATTACACCAACGAACGCATCCCCGACGTTACAGATGATCTGGCTGGCGTTTTCCTATAATTTTTATTACGCCGTAGCCTATCCATTCTTTTACACAGCACATAGTTCCATGGTCGCCTTATCCACACGAGATAGTAATCAGCGCGGCAAATTAGCGACATTTTCTAATGCCTCGGGTGTAGCGGCTGTCGGGTTAGGCGGAAGTATCTTAGTGCCGATCTTGTTACAAAGCTATCTTTTCGTTTCGACGGAGGGTGTGATCGATCGAGCAGCTAGTTATAACAACTGGCGCGTGATGATGATCTTTTTATGTGTCACGACGTTTCTAGCCATTTTCTTAGAGTATTACTTTACCCGAGAACGAATCACTGAAGAAAACGCCAAACTAGCGATCAAAGAAGAGAAGATTTCTTTGAAAAAGCAGTTCTCCGCCTGTATTTCGGATAAGTATTGGTGGTTGATCATCTCTTACTTCTTCTTGTTCCAGTTCGGTGGGCTCGTAAAAAACGGATCGATGGGGTATTACGCTCGCTGGATGTTTAGTTCCGTGGTCGACGAAGCCTCTGCCGGTGTCGCAATGGGCTCACTAGGTTTGATCGCTGGTTTACCGACCGCAATTGGGATGTTGGTGGCATGGCCGCTGGCAAACAAACTGGGTAAACGCAATTCCGTTTTGCTAGGGATCGTTTTTGCTGTGGTAGGTGGCCTGATCAGTTTTATCGATGTCCATGATTTCACAACGGTTGCCATCGGTTTGGTTTTAAAAGGGATCGGTGCTGTGCCTGCGATGTTTGTGACACTAGCGCTACTTTCAGATGTGCTGGATCACTTAGAAGCCAAAAATGGCTTTCGTAGCGATGGGTTTACGATGTCTGTTTACGGTTCGATCATGGTAGGTCTGACAGGGGTTGGGAATGCCTTAGTCAACAGTTTGCTGACGCTCAGCGGCTATGACCCGACTGCTGTCACCCAAAACGCACAAGTTTCGTCCGTTCTTGTTTGGGCATTTTTAGGATTTGAGTTGATTTGTTATGCGGGTATCGCCATCTTGCTCCTTTTTCTAACCGTAGAAAAGCACACGAAAGAAGACCAGGCATTGATTTTGGCTAGTCAGAAGGAAAAAGTGTTGCAATCAGGAGGAGAATGGATCGATCCGCAAGAACGATTGATTTTAGAAGAACAACGGGCAAAACAATCACAAGAAGCGATGAAAACATAAAGGAGGACACAGAGAGAAAAATCGTAAAAAGTATTAACTGTGAAATTGTGTGATTAAAAAAGGAGGAAATTTCTATGAATCAAAATTTATCACGACTATGCAGAGGGGTGACGGCACTGTCATTGTCCATGTCAGGTGCTTTGATGGGCTTGACCGGCGTTGCAGATCAGTGGCGCCCGATCATTGATGGTGCCCTTGGGACTTCAAGTACCAAAATCATCAATGATGACAAATTCACTTCTGATTACGAAACTAGTGCGGAGCTGATCCAAGCACATCGTGACCTGGGTGAACGAATGTCAGCAGAAGGGACCGTTTTATTAAAAAATCAAAATCAAGCGTTGCCCCTAGCGGAAACAGAGAATCGGGTCACCTTGTTGGGGATGGGGAGTGCTTATCCATTTTTAGGTGGGACAATGGGGAGTACCGTTGTTGGTGATTCCCAAATCAATCTGCAAGAAGCTTTAGAGGAACGAGGATTTGAATTAAATCCTACGATGACGGAGATCTACAATGGTCTGGGGGAGATCCAGACCGGCTCTTTTGAGCGTTTTGGGAATACCGTTCCGATCTACGGGCATCGTCCAGCTAATTTTTCAACCCCTTATGAACCATCTGAACCAGCAACAGATCTTTATGAGACGGCACAAAATGATGATTCCGACTTTACAGAAAGCTTTGCTGAGTATAATGATGCCGCCATTGTGGTGATTTCACGACCAGGCTCTGAGGGCAGTGATTACTATCCTGGAGAAAAAGGCATCGATCAAGAAGTTTATGGGACGGATACGCCGCTAGGTCTAGTTGAAAATGAGAAAGCCTTGATTGAGCTTGCGAATGAAAACTTCGATCGCGTGATCGTTATGATCAACAGCAGTTCGACGATGGAAATCGACGAGCTGGAAAAAGACGATGCCATCGATGCTATTTTGTACGTTGGGTTCCCTGGTGCTTATGGCTTCTTAGGTGTTGCCGATATTTTGACGGGAGCAGTCAATCCTTCAGGACGCTTGACGGACACCTATGCTGTTGCAACTGCGAATTCCCCTGCAATGCAGAATTTTGGTAAAATTGAGTTGGATGATCTATCTCAAATTCGTTTTGAGGAATCCTTGATGGGGGAACTGCCAGCAACTTCTCCTTTAGGAAGCTTTGGTGGGGATGCGTCATTAGCTGCCGACCACTACTTGATCCAAGCCGAAGGAATTTATACCGGTTATAAATATTATGAAACCCGCTATTATGATACAGTGGTCGGTGCTGGACAAGCCGATAGCAACGTCGGTGCGATCGATGGGGCAGACGTTTGGGATTATGCCAATGAAGTGACCTATGATTTTGGGTTTGGTCTTTCTTATACGACCTTTGACCAGCGTTTAGATGCGATCGATATCGACGAAGAAAACAATAAAGTAACTGCGACAGTGACTGTTACCAATACAGGAAATGTAAGCGGTAAATTTGCTAGTCAGCTATACTTTAATGCGCCATACACGGACTATAATCGTGAGCAAAACATCGAAAAGGCAGCTGTCAATCTCATCGGATTTGAGAAAACAGAGCTATTAGAGCCTTCTGAATCGCAAACAGTTACGATCGAAGTTGACATGAAATATATGGCTAGCTGGGATTCGACAGCGAAAGACGGATTAGGCGGGTATATTTTAGATGGCGGCGATTATTATTTTGCTGTTGGTGATGGAGCACACGAAGCCGTCAATGCAGTATTGGCAGCTAAAGGGCATGATACCGATGGAAATGAAGCTCAGGTAGTGAGTGTGGCGATCGGTGAAGAAGGAACCGTTGACGAAGAAACATTTGCTTATTCTGAAAATGGCACGGCGATCGTGAATCAGCTGGAAGATGCCGACATCAACTACTACAAACCAGACTATGCCACCTATCTTACTCGACAAGATTGGGCAGGAACTTTTCCTCGAACCTATGACGATTTGACGATCGACGGTGACAAAGTGGAAGAATGGGTCCAAAACCTTGCGAATGAAAACTATCAATTTACGGAAAATGGGGAAGCCAATGTAGATGGAATCGAAGACCCATTGATGTTTTCTGATATGGCAGGGGTCACTGACATCGATGATATTCGTTGGGATCAGCTAGTCAATCAGATTCCTTTAGACATTTTGATACCGCGAATCGCTAAAGGTGGAAGTACGAGTGATGTCATTGAAGAAATCAATTCGCCACTCGTTTATCAAAATGACGGTCCGAATGGTTTCGGCACAACGCTAAGTGGTCGAGGGTTAAATGAAGAGGATGAAAATGCTGATTACCATCTAGGAACGATGGCAAATGCTACGATCATCGGCAGCACCTTTAGTCATGAGCTGGCAGAAGAATGGGGCAACTTACTTGGTAATGACGGTCTATGGAGTGGAAATTACTTGATTTGGGGGACAGCAGCTAATATTCATCGGACCCCTTACAACGGAAGAAACCATGAATACTATTCGGAAGACCCAATGTTGTCTAATTATATGTCGGCAAATACAGTCAAAGGTGCCTTGGACTACGGAATCATAATCGGTCCAAAACATCTGGCATTTAATGATCAAGAAACACAACGAAGTGGCATCGCGCCTTATATGACGGAGCAAAAAGCCCGTGAAGGCGATTTACGTGCCTTCCAAGGATCATTTGAGGATGCGGGCGCGTTAGGCGCAATGGTGACCTTCAGCCGAATCGGTGCAACGAATGGGAACAATTCTGTTTCAATGCTGATCAACATCTTACGAGAAGAGTGGGGCTTTAACGGACTATTGACGACTGATATGGTCAACAATAACGGCTATTTCCGTCCAGAGTCGATCATTATGGCTGGCGTTACGATGATGGCAGATTTTGCTTCAAATGAGACCATGGCGAATGTTTTAGAGGCCTGGCCTTACTTGACCGTCGATTTGGCGGCACAAGATGCCCAATTTGTTGAGCAAGCGAGAGAAAACATGAAGTATCAATTATACGCCTATGCCCAAAGTGCTGCCCAAAATGTTCAAACGATCCGCATCACCCCATGGTGGGAGACCGCTATGACAGTAGGAATCTATGGGGGTCTTGCATTAGCAGTCATTAGCTTAGGCGGTTATGTCTTTATTTCAGTGAAAAAGAAAGGGGCGGAAAAATAATGGCAATGATAAAAAAACAAAAAATCAGTATCTATATCTATCTACTGGTTTTTCTCCTTACGACGAGTTTGGTCTTCTTGTATATCTCCAACGTTAATAAAGCGTATTATCAAGACATGCAAGTCAATGTTTTGTATTTGTTAGCAGCAGCGCTAGTATTCCTGCTTTTGACGATTGGGCTATCCTTTTATGCAAAAACCAAATCTCTGCTAATGGCAGCTGATATCAGTCGTATCGCAGCTAGTTTATTGATTATCTTAGGTGGAGTGCGCTTCATCAGCATGCGACTTGAATCCTTTGGCTATATTTTCGGCTCTAACCTTGAAATGAACAATGAAGCGGCGTTCGATGCGGGCTCACAAGCCATCATGATCATCGTTATCTTCGTAGCCACTTGGTTGATCTCTGTCATCGCAGCCTTTTTCGATGTTGGACAGAAGAAAACAGTTACTGGTTAAAGCGATAAAAAATAAAGCATAGAGATGACGTGAAAGCGTTCGTTCTCTATGCTTTTCCTGCGTAAAAACAATCGATTCACAAATAACGAACTATGTTAAAATAAAAAAAGAAAAACGACAAAAAAAACGCTTTACTTTTTATGAGGAGGGAGATTGAATACTATGACTATAAAAAAACGCAGCGGGCTGGTGAGCGCATGATCCGTGTTGGAATCGTGGAAGATCAAGAAGAATATCGGCAACAGCTCTTGTCTTATTTACAAACTTTTCAAGAAAAAGAAGGAGTCGTTTTTCAAGTAGAAACCTTTCATGATGGGTATGATTTCGTAGAGCGTTATGACTCGGAATTTGATTTGCTGTTGATGGATATCCATCTACCATTGATCGATGGAATGTCAGCGATCGAGGAAATTCGCAAGCGGGATTCCGATGTCTTCGTCATTTTTATTACCAGTACGGCGCAATATGCAGTCAAAGGCTATGATGTCAATGCAATTGGCTATATCCTTAAACCCTTTAATTATTATTCGTTGTCGGAGTATTTAAAAAAAACAATCAAGCGACTGAAGATGAAAGAAGACAGTTTTCTGCGTATTAAAGCCGGACAGAATTATTATCGCGTCAATCAAGACGCGATTCAGTACGTGGAAAGCCAAGGACATAAATTGATTTTTAAATTAACGGATCAAGAATTAGAATCGATCGGTGTCATGCGGGAATTGGAACAGCAGTTACAACCAGATCGTTTTTTACGGATCCATCGTGGGTTTATTGTCAATCTGAGGCATATCACGGGTATTAATCATTCGACTGTGATCGTTGGAGAAGCAGAGTTGCCTATCAGCCGAGGAAAACGCAAATTGATCATGGATACACTGGCGAAACAATGGCATGTCTAAATGACTATTAGATGAGGTGAAGCAATTTTGTCCCCGTATCAACTATCAGAAACTCCAGGTATGTTTTATGCGATCGCTTATTGGATGAGTACCTTACTTTTCGTATTACTGACGAAAACAGAGAAGCTAACCAAGAAAAAAATTGGGCGGGTCTTTGTATTCCTTTTGATCTTGTATCTGCATATGGAAATCATCAATGCCGATGTCTCACAAGTCTATTTTATTCCGATCATTATCATTTCAGCACTTATAATGTTTCTATTTCTTTTTACCACTGCTGAGATTCCGTGGAAAAATGCCTTGTATTTCACTGCACGGGCATTTATCGTAGGTGAATTTGCTGCATCACTCACGTATCAAATCTACTATTTCCTTGTACTGGATTTCAAAGTTTCCTTCGATTATATCGGGACCTATGCGTTTATTTTTTTGGGATGCAGTATGCTGTTAGGCCTTTTGTACAAATTGGAAAAACGATTTGTGATCGAAAGTGCCGAACAAGTGATCACCTATCGAGAAATCACTTCGGTGATGATTATCGTGATCGTTGTTTTCACCATGAGCAATATCAGCTATGTGTATCAAAATACTCCTTTTAGTGGCAGCATGGCTAGAGATATTTTTAATATTCGAACGATGGTGGATTTTGGGGGAGTGGCGCTGCTGTTTGCCTACCACGTTCAATTGAATGAAATGAAACAAAAATTTGAGGTTCAGAAGTTAGAAAGCTTGCTAAAAAATCAAATAATCAATTATCAAACCTCGGAAAGAAGCATTGAGATCATTAATCAAAAGTATCACGACCTGAAACACTTGATCAATATTTTGAAAAATGATCCTCTCTCACAGGAGACACAGGATTATTTGGCTGTCATGGAAAAAGAAATCAACTCGTATGACTTAAGGATGGACACTGGCAATAGTGTGTTAGATATTGTTTTGACAGGAAAACAAATCTTTTGTCAGAAAGAAAAAATCACCTTCACCGTGATTGCAGATGGGGCAAGCCTTTCTTTTATGAATTCAGTGGATATCAGTACGCTTTTTGGTAATATTATCGACAATGCCATTGAAAGTGTCCGCAAAATCACCAAAGAAGATAATCGCTTGATTCAATTGAAAATCAGCCGTAAAGGGGAGATGCTTTTGATCTGCCTAGAAAATCGCTACGAAGAACCCTTAACGTTTGAAAACGGCTTGCCGATCACTACCAAGAAAGACAAACATTTTCATGGGTATGGATTAAAAAGTGTCCGCGAAACGGTGAATAAATACAAAGGAACGATGGTGATCCAAACAGAAGATGGCTGGTTTGAACTGAAATTGCTGTTTCCCGTAAGGCATTCTATGCCAAAACGAGGATAAATTGGAGCAGATATCGCTAAGATGTCTGCTTTTTCTGTAAAAATGAAAACTTTGCACTATATTTCAGAAAGAAATTCTGGTATAATGGCTTGTCGAGTGCAATGTCACCAAAAAAGGAGTTTATAAATTGAATATTAGAAATGATATCCGCAACGTCGCTATTATTGCCCACGTTGACCACGGAAAAACTACATTAGTTGATGAATTATTGAAACAATCCCAAACGTTAGATAGCCATACCCAATTACAAGAACGGGCGATGGATTCAAATGCGATCGAAAAAGAACGTGGCATCACGATCTTAGCGAAAAATACAGCGGTTGAATACAACGGTACAAAAATCAATATCATGGATACCCCAGGACACGCGGACTTTGGTGGTGAAGTAGAGCGGATCATGAAAATGGTCGATGGTGTTGTTTTGGTTGTTGATGCTTATGAAGGAACGATGCCTCAAACACGTTTCGTATTGAAAAAAGCGTTGGAACAACACTTAGTGCCAATCGTAGTTGTCAACAAAATCGACAAACCATCTGCTCGTCCTGAGCATGTTGTCGATGAAGTCTTAGAACTATTTATCGAATTAGGTGCCGACGATGACCAATTGGACTTCCCAGTGATCTACGCTTCTGCGATTAACGGAACTTCAAGTGAATCAGATGATCCTGCTGATCAACAAAAAACGATGGCACCATTGTTTGATACGATCATCGAACATATTCCAGCGCCAATCGACAACAGCGACGAACCATTGCAATTCCAAGTATCATTGCTTGATTACAATGACTACGTTGGACGTATCGGTATTGGCCGTGTCTTCCGCGGATCAATCAAAGTCGGCGACCAAGTTGCATTGATGAAATTAAACGGAGAAGTTAAAAAATTCCGTGTGACGAAACTTTTCGGTTTCTTCGGTTTGAAACGTTTGGAAATCCAAGAAGCCAAAGCCGGTGATTTGATTGCCGTTTCTGGGATGGAAGATATCTTCGTTGGTGAAACTGTTACACCAATCGATCATCAAGATTCATTACCTGTTTTACACATTGATGAACCAACTTTGCAAATGACCTTTATCGTGAACAATTCACCATTTGCGGGTCGCGAAGGAAAATTCGTAACCGCTCGTAAAATTGAAGAACGCTTAATGGCGCAATTGCAAACAGACGTTTCATTGCGTGTGGATCCAATCGGACCTGACTCATGGATCGTTTCTGGACGTGGCGAACTTCATTTGTCAATTTTGATCGAAAATATGCGTCGTGAAGGCTTTGAATTGCAAGTTTCTCGTCCAGAAGTTATCGAACGCGAAATCGATGGCGTGAAATGCGAACCATTTGAACGGGTGCAAATAGATACCCCAGAAGAATACATGGGATCAGTAATCGAATCATTGGGAATGCGTAAAGCAGAAATGCAAGATATGATCAATACAGGGAATGGACAAGTACGGATCATTTTCTTGGCACCAGCTCGTGGCTTGATCGGTTACACGACAGAATTCCTATCAATGACTCGCGGCTACGGCATCATGCACCACACCTTCGATCAATATTTGCCAATGATCCAAGGACAAATTGGTGGCCGTCATCAAGGCGCACTTGTATCGATCGATACAGGAAAAGCAACGACTTACTCGATCATGAGTATTGAAGAACGTGGAACGGTCTTCGTTGAACCAGGTACCGAAGTGTACGAAGGAATGATCATTGGTGAAAACTCTCGTGACAAAGACTTAACGGTCAATATCACGAAAGCAAAACAAATGACCAACGTCCGTTCTGCAAACAAAGACCAAACCTCAGTTATCAAGAAACCTCGTATTCTTTCTTTGGAAGAATCACTGGAATTCTTGAATGATGATGAATACTGTGAAGTAACACCAGAAAGCATTCGTTTAAGAAAACAAATCTTGAACAAGAGCGAACGGGAAAAATCACAGAAAAAGAAAAATAACTGATAACTAAAACAGTGATCAAAAGTTTTAAACACTTCTGATCTGTTCGATTTTCCGAAGGATGGAAAAGGGATTGCTCCTGTGTTGCAGCGGCTCTTCGCCGCAGGACCCAGAAAAAGCAATCAGCCGATTTCCCTCCTTCGGTTCTTTTTTGCTCGAAGTCAAGTTGAACCGTTAGAATAAACACCGCTTGCAATTTCGGCCATTCCTTTTTAAAATGAAGAAAGCAAGCACAAAGGAGAAATCTATGAAAAATTATCCTGTTAAAAAGAATCAGGAACTTGAAGTTGATATTTTGGATCTTTCCCATGAAGGAAATGGGATCGCCAAAGTCGATGGGTACTTATTATTTATTGAAAACACCCTGCCAAATGAACGTGCCTTAGTCAAAGTGTTGAAAGTCGGCAACAAATTTGGTTTTGCCAAAGTGATGAAATTGTTGCAAGCAAGTCCTGATCGGCAAGAATTGCCGAATGAAGCATTGTTGCGCACCGGGATCGCTCCATTGAGTCATTTGAGCTATGACAAACAATTAGCCTTCAAACAGCAGCAAGTAGAGAATGTTTTGGCTAAAATCGCCAAATTGCCTGAAATCACAGTCAATGCGCCAATCGGAATGGAAAAACCATTTGGTTACCGCAACAAAGCGCAAATCCCTGTGCAAAAAATCCATGGGGAATTAACGACTGGATTTTACCGAAAAAACAGCCATACTCTGGTACCGATCGAAGACTTTTATATTCAAGATCCAAACATCGATCAAGCAATCATCAAAGTCAGAGATATTTTGCAGCGGTTCAATGTCAAAGCCTACAATGAAGAAGCCCATGAAGGGTTCTTACGCCACATTGTCGTTCGTCGTGGGCATCACTCAGGTGAAATGATGGTCGTATTAGTGACACGTAAACCGAAATTCTTCAAAGGAGAAGAAATCGCGGAAGTGATCCACGAAGAGATTCCAGAAGTTGTTTCTGTCATTCAAAACATCAATGAAGAAAAAACCAATGTGATCATGGGGGAATTCGAGCGTGTGTTGTATGGCAAGTCATCGATCGATGATCAATTATTAGGTAAAACCTTCCAAATCTCAGCGAAATCTTTCTACCAAGTCAACACAGCGCAAACAGAAGTCTTGTATCAAACCGCCTTCGAGATGGCGCAACTGTCTGAAAATGATGTCGTTGTGGATGCTTATGCAGGAATCGGAACGATCGGGATTAGTTTGGCTGATCGCGTGAAAGAAGTGTTAGGGATGGAAGTCATTCCTGAAGCAGTGAACGATGCCAAAGCCAATGCCAAAAGAAATGGTGTCGAAAACGTGCATTACTTTATCGGTAAAGCCGAAAAAATCATGCCGCAATGGCTACGCGAAGGCATTCAACCGACAGTCGTCTTCGTTGATCCACCTCGCAAAGGTTTAGATGCTAGCTTTATCGAAACGACTGCTGCGGTTAAACCAGAGCGCATCGTTTACATTTCCTGCAATCCAGCAACCTTGGCTCGTGATCTCGCGTTGTTTGCGGAAGAAGGGTATGTGACAAAAGAAGTTCAACCTGTAGATTTGTTCCCACAAACGACCCATGTGGAGTGTGTCGTGTTGTTAGAACGTGGTTAAGAAACAACAAGTTTTTTTCAGCAATTTTGATTTTGAATTCTTTTTATGGTAAATGTCATAAAATCTTACGATAGCAAAGTTACTAGAGAAAGCAAGTCAATTGAGAAATAAGCAACTAAAACCCATCTGTCTATCTAGTTACGTCGATTGTGACGTTTAGAATGGATGAAATATAAAACCAGAAACTGGAACAGAAAGACATTCTTTTTTGTTCCAGTTTTTTTGTTCTTTCTCACTAATGATGAGCGGGGACAAAATCAATGCAAAAAGCAGTGAAGCTACAAATATGCAGACAGCCAAATCCTTTAACAAAATGGTTTGTCGGCAATTTATAGTTAATGTGTATAAAAATATGGCGTGTGGTGATTAGAAAGTATTATAATAAACGTAGTGAATAGAAAATTTTTGTTAGGAGGGATTACACATGGCAACGATTCGTGCATTTTCACACAAAGAGATTACACCGCAGAATACGCATTTGTCGAGTTTTAAAGTGTTGATAGAGTCAGCTTTTTATGGGAACAATGTCACTTGGATTCATGATCTAGCCACGGCCTATTGCTTAGCAAAAGAATCTTCTGGTGCTATTCTTACGGATATGCGGGTCACACACACCAAGGAGTTAGGACTACCAGAGGATGCTAAAGTCATCGTGTTTAATGACGGAAAAGTTGTTGGACGGACAGCGGCAGCTCGACGCATCATCGGACATCCCGGGATTGATCGAAAATTGTATGAAGGGATTTTAAGAGATGCTTTATTTCAAGGGACACGTAAAAAATTCTATGGCGGTGAAGTTGTTGTAGGGTTAGACGAAGCGTTTATGGTCAAAGCACACCTGTTGCTACCAGAGTACTATGAAACCAATTTTTATTCTTATTTGTTGAATTTTCAAATGCTGACGAAATCATGGCAGGAAAGGTATCAACACTCCAAGAACTATCCAGAGACAGATATATTCTTGTACGCTGATCCGGACTGGACACATCCTGATTTTCCCTATGGGCTATCTCTCTTTGATCCTGAACACAATGTTGCGGCAGTCTTAGGCTTAAACTATTTTGGTGAATTGAAAAAAGCGACATTAACTTTGGCTTGGGCTACCGCGCATCGCAATGGCTTTGTGGCGTGTCATGGAGGAATGAAGCAATATCAGCTACCGAATCGAACATTTACGATGGCTGCTTTTGGTCTTTCAGGATCAGGAAAATCGACCATTACATTGGCAGAACATGATGGCAAATATGATATCAAGGTTCTGCATGACGATGCATTTGTGATTAATCAAACAAATGTTGCGTCCACTGCTCTGGAGCCTTCTTATTTTGATAAAACGCAAGACTATCCATTAACCAACCCAAATGTCCGCTACTTTATCACCTGTCAAAATGTTGGGGTTACTTTAGACGAGGAAGGAAAAAAGGTCATCGTCACCCAAGATATTCGTAACGGGAATGGTCGAACCGTCAAATCACGGTATGTCACACCTAACCGGGTGGATCATTTAGATTCGCCGATCGATGCAGTATTTTGTATCATGAAAGATGACACGCTACCTCCTGTAGTAAAAATTGACGATCCGATTTTAGCCGCTGTTTTTGGTTTGACCTTAGCTACGAAGCGCACGACAGCTGAACATGTTGTCGAGACCACGGATATAGATAAACTGGTCATCGAGCCTTATGCCAATCCATTTAGAGTCTATCCTTTAAAAGAAGATTTTGCCCATTTCATGAACTTATTCAAAGAAAACCAAACGGCTTGTTATATTCTAAATACAGGCTTTTACAAAGACAAGAAGGTCACACCTGAAGTCACGCTGACATCGATTGAAAAAATTGTGGAAGGCGAGGCCAATTTTAAGAGGTTTGGTGAAATCACAGAAATGAGTTACCTGCCAGTAACAGGGTTCGAAGTCGATTTTCAAGATGCCTCCTATGTTGCTCATTTAAGAGAGCGGATGCAAGGACGGCTGGACTTTATTTTGGCTCAAGAAACAGAAAATGATGGCTATAATAAGTTGCCTAAAGAGGTAGCAAAGGCAATGGGAAATGTGATTTCTACATTAAATGAGCTTCCTGGCTAATCCCATTGAATCAAACTTCCGCAAGCGGCTTTTCTTCCTGAAACACTTATTTTGTTAGCCAGTAAGGAGCGATTATGAACATTCAGTTTCACCATATCCAAATCACAGTCAATGATGTAAAAAAAGCAGAAGGTTTTTATGATCAATTATTTGCACTATTAGGTTTCGACCTTCAGAAGAAATATTCTGGGTATTTAGAACATGCCGATATGGAAGTAGTAGAATATATAGGGGATTCATTTGATTTCGGTATTTGTTCCCCACGAAAAGAATGGAAGAAGGAGAAAATCGATTCAAGAAAACCTGGCTCGGTTCAGCACATGGCGTTTAAGGCGGAAAGCCGCGAAGTAGTAGATGCGATCTTTCCCAAAATAAAAGCCTTAGGGGTAAAGATCCTTCACGATCGACCAATGGAGTACAAAGAGCGCATCGCTCCTAACTACTATGCCTTATTCTTTGAAAGCCCAGAAGGCATTCGTTTTGAACTATTTCATTATGCCTGATTCCTTTAACTAGAAGAGTGTGGCATTAAATTATTGCGTGAGCGCGTTCTTATTAAGGTGATCTTTCATTAAGGGGCTAGCATAATCAGGCGAGTTTAGAGAGAAACTTTTTTAGAACCTGTCATCAGGAAAATCTGAACACTCTTGTTTTAAGTACGTCCATCCTGAAAAACTCGTTGGTTCCTAAAATTTATTTGGACAATTCGAATACAAAAATCTAACTCATGTGTTGAAAAACGTCGATTTTATCATTCTAGAAGCTGTTGCATTGTGGGTCAATAAGGGTTGTTGCGTTGATTGCAGGGCACTTAAGAAATGGAGGAGGAACAATATGGATCAGACGGTTCAGCAAGATATCGAAGCGATCATTTCCCGTCAATATGATCATGGCGCCGATTTATGGTCGACGCCAGACCATAAATTACTGAAAGGAGCACCCTTTACAACCTTAGAGTGTCCTCATTATTTGCTTGAACTTGGTATGTCGCCTGAGGAGAACTTATTAAAAGAGACCGCTGCATTGATCTTTCAAGGATGGAGAGAAGATGGCAGATTTAAAATTTCGCCAACAGGGGGGATTTATCCCTGTCATACAGCGCTGGCTTTGCGAACGCTGTGTGCTCTTGGTTACGCAAGGGACCCGCGGCTACAACAGACCTTTCACTATTTTCTTGCTACTCAGGAAACAGATGGCGGCTGGAAGTGCAATAAATACAGTTTTGGTCGCGGCCCGGAGACCCGCTATTCAACCCCGATGACGACGTTAACGGTCCTTGATGCCTTTCGATATACTCATGATCGTGAACAGATGGAAACACTTAATCAAGCAATCGAATGCTTGCTTGCTCATTGGGAGATTCGTCAGCCAATCAGTCCCTGTCATTACGGAATGGGCACATTGTTTATGCAGACAGAATACCCCTTTAGAGGGTACAATCTTTTTTATTATCTGTATGTCTTGTCTTTTTATCCTTCTGCCAGAAAAGACGCACGGTTTCTGGAGGCTTTGCAGCAGTTTGAATCGAAAGTTAAAAATGGCAATGTTATTGTAGAACGGGTTGTACCAAAACTGGGGAAACTGAATTTTTGTAAAAAAGGACAAATTAGTTCCTTCGCCACCCGACGGTACCAAGAAATCCTTGCTCACTTGGCAGAAGATTAAGGAAAAAACAGTCCTTTGGAATGTTCCTCCATCTAGACGATTCTTTTTCTTTTCTGGTACACTGTCTCTAAAGAACCGACCGAATAATCAACAGAGGGGAGAAAGACATGCAAAAAATCTATCTGGTTGAAGATGATGCGACGATCGTCTCTGTTTTAGCCGATTATTTGCAGCAGTGGGGATACGAATGCCATTCGGCCAAGAATTTTGCTGAACTCTTGCAAGAGTTTCACGACATCAAACCTGATCTCGTTCTTTTAGATATCTCCTTGCCTTATTACAATGGGTATCATTGGTGCCAAGAAATTCGCAAGGCGTCAGAAGTACCGATCATTTTTCTTTCGTCGATGGATCAGCAGATGAATCAAATCATGGCGATGAACATGGGGGCGGATGATTATTTAACAAAACCCTTTGATTTAGCCTTCGTTTTGGCAAAAATCCAAGCGTTGCTGCGGCGCAGCTATCAGTATAGCCACCAACAAGCGCTGACCTTTGACATAGGGCAAGTAACCTTTTATCCAACAGAAAATATATTAAAAAATCAGGGGGAACAGTTGCCGCTTTCTCCAAATGAAGCTCGGATTCTTTCCTTGCTTTTGCAGCATCGAGGGAAGATCGTAGCCAAAGAGACCATCATTGAAATGCTCTGGAATAGTGAAGAGTTCATCGATAACAATACATTAGCAGTCAATATGACTCGTTTGCGAAAAAAATTGAGCCAGATCGAACTATCCGATTTGATCCAAACGGTAAAGAATAAAGGCTATTTGATAGAAAAGGAACACGCCTATGACTAATGTGAAAGAATATTTCGTGTTGTATGGAAAGTTTTATCTCGTTTACCTGCTATTTAGTGCGGGTCTACTAGGGTTATTCTTTCTTCACAGCCTTCCATTAGAACCCTTCATTGACTATGCGGTTTTTTCAGGGGTGATTTTAGGAGGTCTTTCCCTTTTTCATTATTTTCGTTACGCACAAAAAAGAAAGCAGCTACAGCATTTATTAAGAAAAGAATGTATGACGGAAGCGGCGTTGGCGTTCTTGCCTGCCACTCGAAATCGTTTAGAAGACGAATACCAAGCCCTTCTAAGGCAGCTGGCAAAAGAAAAAACGCTGTCCGATTACAAAGCAACCATGAAAAATGAAGAAATTTATGAAGATTTCGGTTTGTGGCTTCATCAAATCAAAACACCTCTAGCGGCGCTAGATCTTTTGGTTCAAAGCGATACCCTGTCACCGACGGAGGTCAAAGCGGAATTATTTAAGGTGAACGATTACTTGCAAATGATGTTGAATTACTTGCGACAAAATTTAGCGAATGATGATTTTGTCTTTGAGTCGATTGCTTTAGCGCCCCTTGTTCGTCAAACAATCAAAAAGTATGCCTTGTTTTTCTCGAAAAAGAATCTGCAACTGGATATGGCAGTGGATTTGACGGTGACATCTGATCGAAAGTGGCTCATTTTTATTTTTGAACAGGTTCTTTTCAACAGCTTGAAGTATACCGAAACCGGTGGCATTAATGTTTTCACTAAAGACAATGCCTTGGTGATTCAAGATAGCGGCCTTGGTATTCGTAAGGAAGACTTGCCGCGGGTTTTTGAGAAAGGGTATACGGGACACAATGGTCGGTTTCAGCAACGAGCGAGCGGGCTAGGCTTATATATGAGTCAACAAGCGGCTGAAAAAATCGGCTGCCGTTTATCGATTGATTCTGAAGTTGGACAGGGAACTACCGTCACGCTTCATTTTCCCACCACAAATAGCGAGTAACCGCAAACTTTCAACACTGTAAGTTTGCGGTTTTTATTGTAAGTCGCTTTTTTCTGCTCGTCAGCTTATTCTAAATAGGAGGGAGGGAACAAGATGACACTTTTAAACATTCAACAAGTTAAAAAAATCTATCAAAGCCAACTGAATGGGCAACCCGTCGAAGCGTTGAAGAATATCACCTTTAAGGTAGAAGAAGGGGAATATGTAGCTATCATGGGGGAATCAGGTTCGGGGAAGAGTACGCTACTGAACTTGATGGCGACGTTAGACCAACCGACAGCGGGTGAGATGCAGCTGAATGGCATCGATTTGACCACCATCAAAGAAAAAGATGCAGCAAGTTTTCGACGGGATCACTTAGGCTTTGTCTTTCAAGACTTTAATTTATTGGACACTTTTACGGTAAAGGACAATATTTTATTGCCATTAGTTTTATCGAAAGTTTGCGTCAAACAAATGGAATTGCAGCTTCAGCCTATTGTACAAACTTTAGGGATCGCCGATTTATTGCAGCATTACCCGTATGAATTGTCTGGCGGACAAAAGCAACGTGTTGCCGTCGCACGAGCGATCATCACAAAACCAGAACTGCTATTAGCAGATGAGCCAACCGGAGCGCTGGATTCGAAAACCTCTGATCAACTACTGACATTATTTCAGCAGATCAATCAAAACGGACAGACGATCGTGATGGTCACCCACAGTTCGATCGCAGCCAGTCGCGCACAACGCGTCTTGTTTATCAAAGACGGGTATGTATTTCACCAGTTGTATCGAGGAGAACGGAGTGATACCGCTTTTCTAGAAGCAATCGCCGAAACAATGACTGCTGTTTTTGCGAAGGAGGAGTAACGAATGTTCTTTCAAAAAATCGCCTTCTCCAATTTACGTAAAAATGCCAAAGCCTACACACCCTTTTTAGTATCCATGAGTTTCTTGGTAGCTGTTTTGATGATGACGCAAATCATCGTGAACAATCCGGGGATGAAGGAACTTCCTAGTAGTCAAAGCGCCATTTTCATGTTTCATTTAGGAAATATCATCCTGATGATCTTTGCGGCGATCTTTTCCTTTTACACCAATAACTTTTTGATCAAGCAGCGAAAAAAAGAATTTGGGCTCTACAATGTTTTGGGACTAGGAAAACGCGAGATAGCCTTCGTGGTCTTTTGGGAACTCTTTTACAGTTTTCTTATTAGTCTTGCGGCCGGACTGATCAGTG
This sequence comes from Enterococcus sp. AZ179, assembly GCF_050498885.1. Classification (NCBI taxonomy): domain Bacteria; kingdom Bacillati; phylum Bacillota; class Bacilli; order Lactobacillales; family Enterococcaceae; genus Enterococcus; species Enterococcus sp. AZ179. The sequence continues at coordinate 129,629 of NZ_JBMHEO010000002.1, forward strand.
GCTTATTGTTTGCACGATTAGGATTTTTGATCCTGAAGAAAATCTTAGCCGTAGGCGAATTCTTTGTTTTTAAACTTTCATTTGAGAGCATTGGATTTGTGATCCTCTATTTTATGTGCGTGTTTGGTTGTCTATTTTTAATTGACCTGTTGCAAGTACGCAAAACCAACCCACTTCAACTGCTACAGGGAAGCAAGCGTAATGAAAAAGAGCCTCGTGCGAAAGGCATTTTAGCACTATTAGGTGTCCTTTGTTTAGTAGCCGGCTATACGATCTCTGTGACGATCAAGTCTCCCATCAGTGCCTTAGGCCTGTTCTTTGTCGCAGTGATCCTCGTGATTTTAGCCACCTATCTGTTGTTTATTTCTGGCAGTATCAAAGCGTTGCAGTTTTTAAGAAAACGAACGACCTATTATTATCAAACGACCCATTTTATCAATGTCTCTACCATGCTGTATCGGATGAAACAAAATGCGGCTGGTTTAGCAAGTATTTGTATTTTATCAACGATGGTGTTAGTGACAGTTGCTACGACCGCCAGTCTTTATTTTGGACAAAAGAATGTGATCGAAACCCGTTTTCCTTACGATGTTCAAATTGAGTCAGCGGCTGATTCCCAGCAAATCAACACAGTGATTGATGGACTTGAAGAGAAGCTAACGATCAAAGAGCGCCAGCAAGTCACTACAACAAGACCGTTGCTTTTTACCTTTGAGGAACCAAATTTTGTTCCCTCAACCACTTTTGAAGAAAATAGCGGTAGTTTAGATAAAGCCGTGTATCTTATTTTTCTTACCAGTTCTGAATACCATGAAATCACCGGGAAAACAGGACCCGCTGACGATGAACTATTCGTTTTTCCCGCAACTTGGACCCAACAAGCATTACCAGAAAAGACGACGATCGATGATCGTCAATTTCGCTTGCGGGAATTGAAAGAACTGCCAACATTCACGAAAACAGAAAACCCGGTTCAGCATCTTGTTCTCGTGGTGGATGATCAATGGCTTGCCGAAAAGCTAAGCTCTTGGTATCAAAATAATGATTTTCAACTTTACCAGCAACCAGTGACAACAACAGTCTTTAATTTTCAAACAGCAGAAGCAAGCGATCGCGAAGCGATCGCAAAAGAGATTCGCAGCGAACTTCTGGCAGCAGATGCTCATGCGAGCGTTCAGTCAAAAGATCTTTTTGAAGGTGAGACCAAAACCTTTACCGGCGGCTTCTTCTTCTTAGGCTTGATTTTTGGTGTGGTCTTTATTTTAGCTGCCGCATTGATCATTTATTATAAACAAGTTTCCGAAGGGATGGAGGACAAAGAACGCTTCGAGATCTTGCAAAAAGTTGGGTTAAGCCATAAGGAAGTCAAACAAGTGATCCAGCAGCAAGTCTTGATGATTTTCTCATTTCCATTGGCGGCAGCGATCATCCATCTCGCATTTGCTTTGCCGATGATTCGGAAGTTGTTGCTTCTTTTTGGTCTGACAGATCGCAACTTATTGATTACGGTATCGATGATCTCTGTTCTGCTGTTTACAATGATCTATTTAATGGTGTATTTCATCACTGCAAGAGTCTACTACCGACTTGTGGAGCGAAAACAATAGCCGTTAAAAAAAGTTAGTCGAACGAGTCGTCACCGACAGGACCTACAGTAAAATAGAATGTGAGAACGCCTCATCCATGAAGCGACTTCTAGAAGTTAGAATTTTTGATCTAACTTTTTGGAATCACTATATGATTGAGGTGTTTTTTTTAGCTACTCCTATTAGCCCACTTTTTTAGAGTTGAAAAAAAGGCTTAGGTGACCTATAGTGAAAAGGAGTAAAGCACAGGTATAGATTGCCGCGAGGCTGATAGTCATTTCCAAATAAAAGAGATCATGTGATCCAAAAAGGAGAAAGTCCTATGAAAGAGCAGTCGATAACCATTGAATTTCCCTTAAGAGGTGAGTGGCTTGCGCCGACTACACCAGCCAAGAAGATTCCTAGTCATGGCACCGATCGAATGGGGTTACGTTATGCGTTTGATTTTTTACAAGTCGATTTTGAGGGGAAAACAAAAGCTTTTCACGACCGAAGCTTTCTGCGCTATTTCTTCTTAGGAGTTCCCCTTGAGAACTGTTATTGTTGGGGCAAAGAAATCTATGCGCCCTGTGATGGTGAAGTGATTGTTGTAAGAGAGGGCTATCAGGAACGCAAAGTCGTTCATTGGGTTGTCGATTTTTCGATCGCTTTAAAAAATGGCTTGTTTTTTAATGAACAAAAAGATGAGTATCAACAAATAGCTGGCAACTACATTGTGATAAAAGCTTCTGAGGGCGTATATATGGCATTCGTCCATTTGCAAAAAGGATCCATCAAAGTTTCCGTAGGACAAAAAATCACCAAAGGGATGGTGATTGGCAATGTCGGGCATTCCGGCAATTCGACTTCACCTCATTTGCATTTTCAAGTGATGGACAGTAACGATATCGCCTATGCAAAAGGGCTGCCTTGTCGCTTTGAAGAATACGAGGTTTACCGAGCAGGACGATGGATAAAAGTTCGGAATCAGATACCAGATAGTACAGAACGGATACGATTTTTATAGGAGCATTAGGGACTAGCTGTGAGACTTTGATAGGGGGCATCGCCGAAATGCTTAGAAGAAAGAACATTTTAACGTTTCTGAGCTTCTTTAAAAAACTTGCAACAATCTTAGGTATTCAGAAAATGTATTTCAGGGGGAACAAATGAAGCAATTACCCAATATCATTACTACTTCTCGACTGATTCTAGCACCACTTTTACTATTCCTTCAGCCAATGTCTGGCTGGTTTTGGCTGCTTTATTCCTATTGTTTTTTAAGTGACCTTGTCGATGGGCTACTAGCAAGAAGGATGAACCTCACGAGTGAGGTCGGTGCCTTACTAGATAGTTTCGCAGATGTAAGCTTTTTTCTCGCTGTCTTTCTTTCTTTTCTACCGCAGCTTTTGGAAACCCAAACGATCATGGTTTGGATCTTGGTGATCGCTATCATCCGCTTCGTCAGTTATCTGATTGGCTATGTAAAATTTCAGTCTTTTAGCAGTCTGCATACATGGCTCAACAAAGCAGTCGGATTTCTTTTATGTATTTTTCCATTGCTGCTCATAATATTCCATGAAAGAATTGTTGTCTTGATTTTGGGAGTCATCGGCACTATTTCAGCATTAGAAGAATTGCTGATAAAGATACTCGCAAAAAAACTGGATAGAAATCAAAAATCGATATTCGAAAGTTTTATGTAAGGTACCTCTATCATTGAGGGCCTTTTTTGTTTGTTCCTCTGAAGTAGTCTTTTAAAAGTCCTTTCAAAAACAATTTTAAAAATAACATTGAAAACAATTTTTAATGGTACTATGCTTATCTTTGAAGGGAGGCTTCACAAATGAACAGACAAGAACTGCATGCATGTATCAGTAAAAACCAGCCCAATATTTGCCAAATTTCTGCCTACCAAAATGGAAAGGAAGTTTACTCGGATGAATGGCATGAGTATAAGCCAGACGATACTTGCCACCTTATGTCCGCTACGAAAAGTATCGTTTCTCTACTAATCGGAATAGCGATAGATCAAGGCCTCATCAGGAGTGTCAATGACAAAGTACTCGATTATTTTCCAGACTATTCCGTAAAACGGGGCGAAAAAACGATTCACGATATTACCATCAAACACCTATTAACGATGCGAGCCCCGTATAAATGCAAAGGTGATCCATGGACAAAAGTTTGTTCGAGTGACGACTGGACCAGCGCCTCCCTTGATTTATTGGGAGGAAGAAAAGGAGTGACAAATGAATTCAATTATCAAACCGTTTGTCTGCAGATCCTCACTGGTTTGTTAGAGAAAGCTTCTGGAATGACGACCGTTGATTATGCGAACCATTATTTATTTCGCCCTCTTGGTGTAGCCGAAATAACCAATTATTATGCGAAAACGGCACAAGAACATAAGCACTTTACAATGAGCAAGGCACCAAAAAAACCAGTTTGGTTTTGCGATCCTTTAAATATTGGGGCGGCAGGTTACGGGCTATGCCTTTCAGCAAAAGATTTAGCCAAAATCGGTGAGCTATGCTTGAACCAAGGCATCCATCAAGGGAAACAAGTGATTTCCTCACAATGGCTCACTGAAATGGTCAATCCGCTAGAGACAAACATAGAGAAATTTCAAAACATGAGTTATGGATATTTGTGGTGGATTTTGGATACTGAGAAAAGCACCTATGCCGCCATCGGTAATAGCGGAAATGTCCTTTATATTGATCCCGAATCAGATTGCGTCATTGCTATTACGGCTTATTTTAAGCCAACTGTCTTTGATCGAATCGACTTTATCGAGACAGAGCTAAAACCGTTCTTTTTGCAATAATGAGCGTTAAGAAAAAGCAGTCTACTGTCAAAAGTTGATTGCTTTTTTTGTAGGCGAAAGCTTTATGATCCTTTTAATGACTATGGCGAGCAGGTGACTACGGATAAAGCTTGGCTGCTAGTCTTTTATGAATTTAAAATCTAGCAATTTGATCCCGCATATAGGAGGCCAAATCAATAATAAACGGAAGATAAATGAGAAATGAATAAAATGACCAAACTATCAACGGCGTAAACTTGGTATACTATAATTGAGAAGAAAATCACAAGTGAAAGGAGCGGTCGGAGTGTTTTCAGAAATCAGTATTTATCAAGTAAAACCAAGTGAAGTCGATACCTTTGAAGCAATCATGCAGGAAGCAACAGAGGCAATGAAGGCCATGGAGGGGGCTTTGTTCTTTCGATTAATGAAACGAACCCATTACATTAAAGAAATGAGCACCATCAAGGAAGGACGCCTGCCTGATCCATTGACAAGAGTCATAAAATGTGTGAAATATGCCCACAATTGGGAGTTTGATACCGAAGAAAACTATGGCAAAGCCCAAAAAAGGCTGTATGAAAGCTATTGGAAAGCAATCGAGAAATGTTTGATCGTTCCCCACGACAAGCTTTTAGGGGAAGTGATTGAGTGATCGTTTTAGTATCGGATGCTCTTCAGATGAACGGACTTTTTGTTGCAACTGTTTAGAAATTATAGGGAAAAATACAACGGGATGTTAAAAAGTCATTCGAATGTTGAATCGACGACTATTAGTTGTTTAAATGCTCTGTTTCTTGAGGGAATCGGAAAGGAGGAACACACGATGGGACAGGTTGCATTTCATAACTTATACAAATTAATAAAAGGTGCTTCAACAGCAGAATTTGTTCCAGTCGTTGAACAATTCAACCGTGAATACATTTTCAAACAAAGAGGATACCGTTCTTTTTAATGATTAGTAGATTGAGAAATTTGGGCTGACATCACCAAGTTCGAAACGAAAGAAGATGCGGAAACATTTGACCAATGCGGTATCCCAGATGCCTTTGCACAAATGTTTTTATTCATTCATCAATCGAAACAGTTGCAGCTCTCACCTATACACGATTGAAAAAATGTTCCAATAACCATTCAGTATGGAATGGACAACGCTAAAAAACAATTCATATGAAAAGAGGAACTTCTTATGACAAAAACAGCAGAATGGTATCAAGGAAAAGCTGGGCGGGCAGAACATTTGGTCTATTTAAATAAGGAAGCCAAAGAGCTTGAGAAACTGATTCATGGCGACAAAACAATGATCATTCGGGGGGCAGCTGGCAGAAAATCACCCTTAGGAGGAAGAGCCAAAATCAACGATCTTGTTTATTTTGTGGAGACCGGCGGCGATTTGACCATCACTCATCGGGGCATCATTGCCAATGTGACTGAATCTGAAAAGATGACGAAAGAAGAATCCATAGATTTTGTAGAACGCTATGAAAAAGAGTTGAATCTATCGAAAAAGCAAGTCGATCGTTGGGCAGGGAAAAAGTATCTAGCGGTCTATGAAATCGCTGAATTAGAAGAAATAACGCCATTTCAGTACAATCGTGAAAAAAATATGGACGATTGGGTCATCACTGATGATATCAACAAAATTAAATTGTAACGTAGCAAAAACCTAAAAAAAGCGCAAGGAGTTGAGCGAAAGGATGGAAGGCAAAGAGCAATTGTTTCGAGACAAAAACGTGAAACCAACAGAGCAACTGATTGCGGAATCACTGGGTGAGGGATATGCCATTTATCAACGTTTTGTCGAAACGCTTGAAAACGAGGGCATCTCTCTTATGGATTGGCGCTATTACCAAGATGGAAAAGCGTGGTTGTCCAAAGGTGAATACAAATGGACAACGACTCGTGGGACGAATAAAGTGAAACCAATTTTTTGGCTTTCGATGTGGGAGGGCTTCTTCAAAGTCTCCTTTCACTTTAGCGAGAAAGTCCGAACACAGTTATTGTCTCTACCAATCAGTGATGACACAAAAGAAAGGATTCATAAGGCGCCGACCAATGGCACGAAAATGAAGTTTTTTTCTGTGATTTTTGATGTAGCGAGTGACGTTCCTTTGAGTGATATTTACCAAATCGCTGAGTTTCGAAAGCATTCTATTTAAGCAATTTTCTTTCGAAAAAATAAAATTCTTATATTTGTCGTTCTTAAAAGCTAAGGAAATTTGTATATTTTTACCCATAGCTATCGGAATGCGCAATGGCTTTTTAGGAAGTCTCGTAATAAAGAGTCGTGATTTAAAGGAGATAGGCTATTTTTTCATCTATTTCAGTGGATGGAAAAAGACGTCCAAGTTAAAGAACGGGAATGCCTTAACTGATTTTAGCCAATAAATCATCTCATTTAATAAAGAAAAACGAGGTGTTTCATGTGAAAGATGAAACACTTCGTTTTTTGTTTTTCAATACCTATCCTACGAAAACTGTTCCTTCATCCGCTCCAAGAAAAGTCCAGAAGCTTTTGAAAAAACTTGAGTGTTTTTCCAAATGACGTCAAGGTTTGATTCCAGTGCTGGGCTCAATTTTCTAAAACACAATTGGCTATCTGGGGCGAAGTTGACTAATTTATCTAGAGTCAATCCGTAACCGACACCTTCTTCTACCAGCTTTGATGCATTGTAAACTAGGTTATATGTGGCGACGACCGTCAATTTTTTCAGGTCTTTTTTCAACCATTTAGAAAGTTCACTGCTGACCAAACTTTGTCGCGAAGTAATCAAGGGAACGTCCCAGAGATCTTTTGGGGTAATGACTTCGTTGACAGCTAGAGGACTGTCTTTTCGCATCAACACGCCCCAGGTATCTTTGGCAGGTAAGCGTAAGGAATGGTACTTTTTGACGTCTGCTGGACTGATTACGACACCGAAATCCAACAATCCTTTATCCAATCGTTCTTTGACCTCATCGGCGTTGCCGCTATAAAAGTGAAATTTGATGTTAGGGTATTCAGCTTGGATTTCTTTGATGATTGCTCCTAGCAACTGAATCACATAAGTTTCTCCAGCTCCGATCGATACATTGCCGGCGATCGTATCTCGAGGCGACAAAAATTCTGAGCGGGTCTTTTCTAATAATTCTACGATTTCTTCCGCCCGTTTACGAAACAACAGTCCGTCTTCTGTTAGTGTGATTTTGCGATTGCCTCGGGTGAACAACGTCACGCCTAATTCTTTTTCTAGCTCCATCAATTGTCGGGACAAGGAAGGTTGAGAAAGATGCAGATGTTTTGCGGCAGCCGAAATTGTCTCTTTTTCTGCAACTGCTAAAAAGGTGGTCAGATTTTTTAATTCCATTTAAAATGCTCCTCTTGTTATTCGTATAATGAATAGTTAGGTATTTGATATTGATATTTTACATGGAAAAGACCGCGAAGTACAATAGATTTAATCCGAGAATCACTCTTTTGATCTATGAGTTGCTGGTAACAAACAAAAGATCAAAAGAGAAAAGGAGTTGTATATGTCGCCCTAAGGTACAGGATGATTGACCATGAAAGAAGGCGAATGAAATGAAAAATTGGCAAAAAAAGGCACTTGTATCACTATTGATGCTAGCACCACTTATTTTAGGTGCTTGCAGCAGCAATAACGAGGCGGCAAACGAAGCAACACAAGCCAGTTCAGGAGGAGAAACGATGACAGAAAATGTTTCATTTACAGATGAATGGGACAAAGTTTTCCCAGAAAGTGACACGGTGAATCACCGAAAAGTAACTTTTGAAAATCGCTACGGCATCACTTTAGTTGCTGATCTTTATGAACCAATTGATGCGCAAGGACCACTTCCAGCAATCGCGGTTAGCGGACCCTTTGGGGCAGTCAAAGAACAGACATCTGGTCTATATGCCCAAACGATGGCTGAACGAGGTTTTGTTACGATCGCTTTTGATCCTTCATACACAGGCGAAAGCGGTGGGGAACCACGCTATGTGGCATCACCAGATATCAATACAGAAGACTTTCAGGCAGCAGTCGATTTTTTGTCAGTCCAAGAAAATGTAGATGAAGAAAGAATCGGCTTGATCGGAATTTGCGGTTGGGGCGGGATGGCATTGAATGCCGCAGCCATTGATACCCGTGTGAGAGCGACGGTTTCCGCCACGATGTATGACATGTCGAGAGTCAATGCTCAGGGGTATTTTGATGAGATGGGGGCTGAAGGACGTCATGAATTGCGCCAACAGCTGAACGCCCAGCGGACAGTCGATTTTGCTAACGGTAGCTACGAAAGAGCAGGTGGAGTGCCAGATACACTACCGGAGGATGCACCGGTCTTTATGCAAGATTATTTCGATTACTACAAAACGGAACGCGGCTATCATGAACGTTCGTTAAATTCTAATGACGGTTGGAACGTGACATCATCGCTGTCGTTCTTAAATATGCCGCTCTTGTCGTATATCGATGAGATCCAAAGCGCCGTTTTATTACTACATGGGGAAGAAGCCCACTCTCTTTACTTCAGTCAAGACGCCTTTGAACAATTACAAGGCGATAACAAAGAGTTGACGGTCATTCCTAATGCTTCGCACGTTGATCTATATGATCAAACAGACGTAATTCCTTTTGATCAAATGACCCAATTCTTCCAAGAACATTTGAACTAAATAGCCACAACGATCTTCACGACTGTTCGGTCACTCTGCCTCTGCTGAGCAGTCGTGTTTTTTTGAAAATACGCATTCAGTTGCCCGCTTCTACATAGAATCATCACCAGAAAGGAGCGAAGAGATGCTTATAAAATTGATATCCGCTATTTTGCTGTTCTTATTAAGTGCCTGTGGGACAAGCGAAACAGAGAGAACCAATATGCAATCCGCTAACGAAACTTCATCGGAAGCTAGCCAAGAGAATGTCCAGCAGTTTTCAGCAGCAACAGCTGTCGTCATTACGGTTGGTCAACAGGATTTTCTAGCGAAGTTTTATGAAAATGAGGTGTCTGAGCACCTAATGAATCAAATGCCCTTTACGGTGACAATGAGTGATTTGAACAACAACGAGAAATATCATCGTTTTTCTGAGAATTTGCCAGAAATGACTACAGAACGGCCGGAGATCATTCACGAAGGAGAAATCATGAGCTGGAATAGTCATACGTTGGTGCTGTTTTATCAGACCTTTACCAATTCTTATGGTGGTTATAATCGTATCGGTGTCATTGAAGATCCGACGGGGTTAAAAGAAGTACTTGGGGCGGAAGACGTAGAGGTTATTTTTTCGTTAAGAAATCCTCGTGAATAACAAATGAATAGGAGAAAAACACATGACGATCGATCAATTAAACAAACTCATGGCAAGTGGCGAACCCTTACTTGCCGGTTCGCAAGCTTCCAAACAAATGGTAGCTCTGAGTGCTAAGGCGAGAAAAATCACGATGAAAATCAATACAGTCTACCATGAGTCTGATGAGTTACAAGAACTTTTTGCCCAATTAACAGGAAAACCAGTTGAGCCGACTTTTTCGCTGTTTCCACCCTTTTATACAGATTATGGCAAGAATATCAGCATTGGCAAAGATGTCTTTATCAATGCGGGTTGTCATTTTCAAGACCAAGGAGGGATCACGATCGGTGATGATACCCTAATTGGGCATAACGTTGTTCTAGCTACCTTGAATCATGGCCTTCACCCTGAAGATCGTAGCACGCTTTATCCAGCCCCCATTACGATTGGGAAGAATGTCTGGATTGGCTCAAATGCAACGATCGTTGCCGGTGTGACCATCGGTGACCATGCGATCATTGCTGCTGGGTCGGTGGTGACCAAAGATGTCGCTGAGCGCACGATCGTGGCTGGTGTACCTGCAAAATATGTCAAAGAGGTTACTGAGTAAGCATAATAGCAATGAGTAAGAAAAAAACTGCTGTTCGCCTTGTCGCTTGTAAAGCGATGAAGACTAACAGCAGTTTTCTTATTCTTGAGGCGGCTCGCTCGTAGTGGAACCGGCGAAGTTTTCAATCAACGATTTCACATCAAGACCGAGGGTTTCTTTCAACGTTTCTTGTGTGGTCGATAAGAGATTGGTGGCGTAATTGGTGACACGATTGGCACCGCCACCTTCACCTGATCCTGTATCAACGACTGAAATTTTATCGATATTGCATAATGGTGCGGCTGCTTCTTTGACTAATTGTGGCAGGATCTCGACGATCATGCTCAGAATGGCTGCTTCATCGTATTTCTTGAAGGCTTCAGCGACTTTTTCTTTCGTTTCGGCTTCTGCCGTTCCTTTCGCCAAAGTGGTTTCGGCTTCTGCCAAACCGATCAAACGAATCTTATCGGCTTCGGCTTTTGCCAAGGACTCTGTTCGAAATTGCTCGGCTTCAGTGGTAGCTAAGGCAGATGCTTTTTTGGCTAGCGCTTCTTGTTCAAGCGCATAACGATCCGCATCGGCTTTTTTCTTGATCTCTGAATCAAATTGCTTCTCACGACGCAAGATTTCTTTTTCTTCCAATTCGATTTGTTTTTGTCGTTCAACGACTTCGACTTCAATCTCTTGTTCTCGGACTTTTTGTTTCATGATGGCACTTTGTAGATGATAGGCTTGATCGGCATCGGCTTTGGCGATGTCTTGTTCTTTCTTATAAAGCGCCAGCTTCAATTCTTTTTCCTTCAATGCTTCAGCGATTTCGGTCATGCGTTTTGATTCCGCTGTTTGCGATTCTTGTTCCGATTGGGCTTTTTTGATGCGGGTTTCTTTCAGTGCTTCAGCTTCCGCAATTTCAGCATCCCGTTTGACTTGGGCGATTCTAGGCTTTCCAAGAGAATCCAAATAGCCGTTTTTGTCTCGTACTTCTTTGATCGTAAAGGAGACAATGATCAAGCCCATTTTCGCTAGATCGACAGAGGCTACTTCTTGCACACTTTGGCTGAATTTGTCGCGATTTTGATAAATTTCTTCCACAGTCATCGAACCAAGGATCGAACGCAAATGGCCTTCTAGCACTTCCCGCGCTTCATTTTCTAATTCTTCACGGGTTTTTCCTAGAAATTGTTCCGCTGCCGTTGCAATTTCTTCCACGGATGAGCCGATCTTAATAATGGAAGTTCCGTCACACATCACGGGAACCCCTTGTTCAGTGTAGACTTCCGGCGTTGAGACATCCAGCTTGCTGGAGAGCAAACTGATTCGATTCGATCGTTGAAATACTGGCAAAACAAAGGCTCCGCCACCACGCACGATTTTGATTTTGTTGTTGCTTTCATCGGCGTGTACATTTTTGCTACCTAGATAGCTTCCGCTGATGATCAATGCTTCATCGGGCTTGGCTGTTTGATATTTCGTGACAAAGACGATCAAAAGCATTAATAAAATGAATGCCACGATGGCGATCGGGAAAACGATTGGTGATAATAGAATATCCATAGATACACCTCTTTAGTGATTTAGTTTAGTTATCCAAAAATTTTTTTGTGTAAGGAACGACGTAGCAAACTCGTTCTTTGACTTCAATAATCAAAACCTTCGATCCAGCTGCTAATGGTTCATCGATTGGTTGGAAAGCCGTAGCTGGTCGATTGCTTGAACCAGTGACACTTGTGAGTTGAATTTCGCCCATTCCTTCACAAGGAATCGGCGTCAGCACCGTTGCGATGCGACCTTCAAAATCTTTCTCAGAACTTGACAGTGTCGCTTCCGCATTTCGCATGGGAATCAGCACGTAAAAATTCAAGAGAAAAACGAGCCCTGTAGCAAGGCAGCCGCTAATGACGAAAAGTAGGAGCGAATAGCCAGACAGAAAAGTTTCTCCTAAGTAACCGAAGAGACTTGTAAAGGCAAACCATGGAATAATTAACATCGGATCGACTGGTCCGTCGAAATCGAAGATATCCCCAAACAGAAGCAGCAAAAAGGCTAAAATAGCACAGCCAATCAAAACATACAAATAAATTTGCTCAGGTGCATAAGTGTGCAGCACATATCCACCTCCTTTCAAATAGCGTGATTTGTGAGAACGACGAAAGTTAGGAGACAATCGGAAGAAGAACGAAGGAAGCAAAAGAAAGGAACAGAGATTCTGTTATAATTATACCAATAAATAATAAAAATATTCGATTTAATTAGATAAAATGATCAAATAATATAATAAATGGTGGTTTATTATTTGGGAGAAGGCAACAAAAGCACATGATTTTTTCAAGAGCCATTGACAAACAATCAAAATCAAAGTAGATTAAATCAGGGTAGTAAAAATGTCAAAAGGAACTGCTGACTCTAGACACGTAAATAGGCAGCGTTTGTTTTCTAACCCAATCGAAATAAAGTAGTTGTTCGCAAACATAAAAGAAGTCAGGAACACTTCTTTTCAACCGACAGATCGTATTGCTAAGAAATAGAGGTGGAATCGATGGATCAAAAAGAAAAAATGTTAGAACTAATCAAGAAAAAACAAGGCGGCGGCCGTTCAAAAAAGATGGAATCCCCAAAAAATGATCGGAAAAACATGCGTAAAGGCCCGAAAATTTATAATAAGTAAGGCGATGGATTATTAACACGAAATGAGCGATTAAAAAAAGAGAGAAGGACAGGGTTGCTGTCTTTCTCTCTTTTTTTTTATTCCTCAGAATTCACGTACAACTCACTCAAAGCTGGCAGATCATGGACTTGGTATTTTGCTTTAAACGCTGCGATTTCTTCAGCACTGAAGCGTTTAGGATCCAGTTTCAATTCTTCGACGGGAAGAGGTCGTTCGTTAGCGATCTTGACATCGATCACGACGGGGCCGTGGCTTTCCTTAGCTTGTGTAAAGACGGATGCTAATTCTTCTGCCTTCGTTACCGTGAAGCCTTTCGCACCTAATGCTTCCCCAACTTTACCAAAATCAGCACCGGCTAGTTGCACACCGAACTTGGTTTGCTCGGTATCTTCTTGCTCCGCTTCGATGAAGCCGAATGAGTCATTGGAAAAGACCACGTTGATGATTGGCAAATCATATTTCACTTGAGTAATGATGTCTTGCATTTGCATCGCAAAACCGCCATCCCCACTAAAGGTAAATACTTGGCGATTCGGATAGCTCAATTGAGCGGCGATCCCACCAGGTACACCATTGCCCATTGTCGCAAACCAGCCAGACGTTGTGAAACGCTGTTCACCCGTCATTTCTAAATGTCGGATACTGTGGATCGTCACATTACCAACATCTGTGACAAACAGGGCATCAGGAGCTGCGATACGGTTGATTTCTCGATAGACAGGTTCAGGACGCAAAGGAACTTGCGAATCATGGTCAAAACTATGGCGCCATGCATGCCAATTGCGACAGTTTTCTTGATTGGCTTTTAACCAAGCATCTGCAGGACGAGGGGCTGCCATCTCTGTCCATTTTCTAAGAGCGGTCGCACCATCTCCTAAAACGGAGACATCCGTCTGATGACGACGACCAAATTTCGAGGCGTCGATATCAACTTGGACAAAGTTGGCATCAGGATTGAAAAAGCGGCGGCCAAAAGGGAAGTCACTGCCGACAAAAACGATGAGATCAGCTTCTGCCAAAGCTTCATTGGCTGGTTTTGTCGCAACCCGTCCGGCAAATCCAAGAAAGTTTTCATAAAGATCAGGCACGATGCCTTTGGCTAAGACAGAAGCCGCTACAGGCATTGAGAAATGCTTCGAGAAAGCATCGATGGCATCAAAATGACCAAAGAGACCTTGTCCGATATAAAGGACAGGTTTTTTTGCTTGTTCAAAATAAGAAAGGGCAGCTCGTAAATTGTCTTCATCCGGCTGGAGAACACCCGTCTTATGATTTTTGGCGGTTGCATTCTCGTGTTCGTCGATTTCTGCAAACCCGTAATCGACCGGGATCGTTACTACAGCAACGCCTTTAAATTTATAGGCGGCTTTAATGGCTTCGTCCACCACGTGGGGCAAACTTTCAGGGGACATGACCGTGCGATTGTAAATACTGACATCTGCGAACATCGGATTTTCATTCATTTCTTGAAAATCATTGTAGTTCATCGAGCTCGAAGCTACTTGTCCTAACAAGGCAACGACGGGCACGTTATCCATTTGAGCATCATATAAGCCATTGATCAAATGGGTGGCACCCGGACCAGCAGAACCAAAAACCGCACCGACTTTTCCCGTTAGCTTGGCATCAGCCGCTGCTGCCAGCGCACCTGCTTCTTCATGACGTACTTGAATATACTTGACCGATTGCCGTTCATGGTACAAAGCATCCATCGTTGAGTTGAAAGATCCACCGGGGATTCCATAGATATGGTCGATGCCCCACACTTCAAAAATCTTGATCATTGCTGTGCCAGCATTGATTTTTGTCATTTTCTTCACTCGCTTTCTCTGTTGTCATTCGTTCTCTTTTAAGTATAAACGTTTCTCAAAAAGACAACAAAGAATGCGCCTTCTGTCACAAGGCGCATAGAAAGACTTATTTTAGGAAATGAACGACTCAGTTGCGAAGCTCTTGCACGAATCGACTGGCGATCTCTTTTGGTCGGGTGATGGCACCACCAACCACGATACCGGTCACACCCATATCCTGAATTTTTTTTGCTTGTTCCGGGGTGTGGATCTTGCCTTCGGCTATTACCGGAACCTTCGCCGCAACCAATTGCTGGATCAACTGATAGTCCGGTTCGTCATTGGTAGGACTGTTCGCCGTGTAGCCGGACAAAGTTGTACCAACAAAATCGACACCCGCTTCAAAGGCATTGATGCCTTCCTCATAGGTGGCGATATCTGCCATGAGTAGTTGATGGGGATAAAGAGTTTTGATTTGCTTGATAAAGGCATTGACTGTCAAGCCATCATGACGTTTGCGCAAGGTGCAGTCCAAGGCAATCACCGCAATATGTAAAGCTGCTAATTCGTGTACCTCTTTGATGGTTGCTGTGATAAATGGTTCTTCCGGTGGATAGTCTTTTTTGATGATTCCGATGATCGGCAAATCAACAGCTGCTTGGATCTCGCGAATATCGCGAACGGAATTGGCACGGATGCCAACAGCACCAGCTTCTTGAGCTGCTTTTGCCAATAGGGGCATGACACCGCCGTTTTCGGTATATAGGGGTTCTCCAGGCAATGCTTGACAAGAAACGATCACTCCGTCCTTGATTTGTTGGATAAAAACTTCTTTTTCCATGTATATGACACTTCCCATTCTTGTAAAGGTTCGTTTCTCCCTTCGACTATATCATGAGGCTTTTTCCTTGTAAATGAAACGACACCTTCTTTAAAAGGAAAGCGAACACCAAAAAAGAAGCAAGCACCGTCATCAAGGGTGCTTGCTTCATTAGGAGGTGAGGATAGGGAATCCTTTATTCCGCTTGTTTTGACGTGCATTGCTTGAACTTCTCAAAATCGATCGTTTGATTAGCAGACAGCACTTCGTATTGCAATCGTTCTGTTTCTTCATCGTGAATGATATGGAGGATTTTTCCGTCTTCGTCTACTGGTCCCAGACTGATGATCGTAAACCGTTCATTGATGACTTCTAAATTCTGTAAAACCCCAGAAAACACTTTGCGAATATGATGGGCGGTCTTGATTTTTTTGTCTGCTTTTTCAACAGCCTTGGCTAACGTAAAGCCTTCATCTAAAAACGTTTTGATCATTTCCACTTTGACGACCGTGGGCAGTCGGTATTTTCGTGGGGCATTTTCTTCTTGTGGGACCGATTGAATAAATCCTTTTTGTTCCCAATAACGCAATTGGCGAGGGGAGATATCACACATTTGGCTAAGTTCGCTGATGCCGACCAACAAGTTTTCATTATCAACGAGTTTTCGAAAAAGATGAGACATACGGACTCCATTCTTGTAAAGGTATTTGTTAACATTGTAACTTGTTTTACTTTTATGTCAAGTAGGTTGACAAATGTTAGGGAAAGATTTAAAGTAAAGAAGGTTTTATGAAAAATATACTGAAAAGAGTGTGAAATATGTCAACGAGTCGTCCTTTAGATATCTACGGCAAACCTTACAATCGTTCCTTACTGGTTATGGTTTTGCTGATCGGTACGTTTTGTACTGTTTTGAACCAAACATTGTTAACAACGGCTTTTCCAACCTTGATGGATGCCTTTGACATCTCTGCATCTGATGTCCAATGGCTAACCACCGGTTTCTTGCTGGTCAATGGGATCATGATCCCGATCACCGCATGGCTGATCAACAAGTTCAGCTCAAGAAATCTTTACTTAACGGCAATGAGCATCTTCCTGGCTGGAACGATCGCTTGTTTTGCAGCACCGAACTTTTCTACATTATTGATTGGCCGCTTAGTGCAAGCTGCTGGTGTAGGGATCTCCATGCCGCTTTTGCAAAATATCATGTTGTCGATCTTCCCACCAGAAAAACGCGGTTCAGCTATGGGCATGTCTGGAATCGTTATTGGGTTGGCACCAGCCTTAGGCCCAACGTTATCTGGTTGGATCATTGATCATTATGACTGGCGTTATTTGTTCGGAATGGTCATTCCTATCGTCGTTTTAGTCTTAGTCTTAGCGCTCTTTCTAATGAAGAGTGTGATTGAATTGTCGCATCCGAAAATCGATCTTTTCTCAGCGATTTTATCAACGCTTGGTTTTGGTACATTGCTCTATGGCTTTTCAAGTGTCGGTGACAAAGGGTGGGGCAGTATTGAAGTAATCGGTTTTCTAGCAGCCGGTGTCTTTTTCATTGCTTTCTTTGCATGGCGTCAATTGCACATCGAGCATCCTTTCTTAGAGTTGCGCGTGTTCAAATCAACAACCTTTACCTTGGCATCGATCCTTTCCGGGGTCACGAATATGGCGATGATCGGTGCTGAAATGGTTCTCCCATTGTATATCCAAAACATTCGTGGTGAATCAGCGTTCCATTCAGGATTGATGTTATTACCAGGTGCGTTGATTATGGGGATCATGATGCCGATCACTGGTGCGATCTTTGATAAGTATGGTGCAAAACGTTTAGCTATCACCGGGATGTTTATCTTGACCGCCGCAACCTTACCATTTGCTTTCTTAACAAAAGATACACCGATTTTGCATATCATCATTCTTTATGGGATTCGGATGTTCGGGATCTCAATGGTGATGATGCCAGTAACGACTTCAGGAATGAATGCATTGCCTGGTAATCTGATCAGTCATGGTACCGCAGTAAACAATACGTTCCGTCAAGTAGCCAGCTCAATTGGTACGGCTATCTTGATCAGTGTCTTGACAAACGTCACCAAAGGCAACTTGCCAAGTGATTCTTTGCTGGATGCAACGCCTTTGGCATACAAAGAACAAGCAATCGAAGCGACTTTATCTGGCTACCATGCCGCTTTTTATGTGGCAGCGGTCTTTAGCTTCTTAGGATTCTTGATCGCCTTCTCCTTAAAGAAAAAAGAACCACGATTGACGGTTCTTGAAGGAGGTGCGGACAAATGATCTTGCTTTTGATCGTTCTTAGCGTGTTAGGGTTTGCGGTACTGAATGTTTTTGCCAAAAACAAGCGGCAAACAGGTTTATCATTGGTCTTAGGTCTAGTCTTCGTAGCAAGTGTCGTCGCATTGATGGCCAATTTGACTTACCATTTTGGAATGGAAAAAGAAACGACTGCTAAAACAACAGCACTGGTTTCTAGTGCCGATAACGAGAATTTTGATTTACTATTGTATCAGCCATTAGGAGATGGTACGGAAAAAATCTACCTGTATAAAACGGATACTGATCAAGAGGAACCAAAACAAACCGGTACTGATAAAGTGACCAATGTCGTGGAAACAGGGGCTGATTCAGCTCAATTAGAAACAAAAACGACGCGCTGGGTTTATAAAAGTGACCTATCACGCTTCTTGTTCGGAATCGCTGATAACGATGGCCAATATGTCAGCCGTACCAATACGTTCTCATTACCAGATTCATGGGAAGTCTTGAGTGTGGATCAAGCAAAAAAACTGGCTTCTTTAGCGAAAGAACAAGCGGACACCATGAAAACACAAGGACAAGCGTATGTCCAAGAAAAAATGCAAGCTGCATTAATGGCTGATCCAACTATGGACGAGGCAGCCCAAAAAGCAAAAATCGCTGAATTGACAGAAGCTTATCAAAAAGAAGCGATGGCAAAACTGCTTGAAGAAGCAAAAAAGTAAAAACGAGTAGATAGTCATGGGATGGAAGAATCAAATCGGATTCTTCTGTCCCTTTTTCTACATGAAACTTGTGATTTAGCGAAACAGCTGCTAAATGTTGGTCGTGTCCATCAACAATAAAAATCCCACACACTAGTAGTGAGTGGGATTTTCTTTATTCAAATGAGCACGCGGCAATCCGGTCGAAAGCTTCTTTTAACAAGTCCAACGATTGGGTGGCAGCTAAGCGAACATAGCCATCGCCGGTCGTTTCTCCAAAGGCTTTCCCAGGGATCATCAGCACA
Source organism: Enterococcus sp. AZ179 (assembly GCF_050498885.1). NCBI lineage: Bacteria > Bacillati > Bacillota > Bacilli > Lactobacillales > Enterococcaceae > Enterococcus > Enterococcus sp. AZ179. Next base: position 148,429 of record NZ_JBMHEO010000002.1, read on the forward strand.
CTGGTTTCTTTTAATAATTTCTCTACAAAGCTGACAGAGTCCAACCCTGTTTGTTCAATGTTGATGAAGGCATACATGCTTCCTTTGACAGGGGATAAGGAAAGGAATGGGATCTCAGCAACCCGTTGTTCAATGTAAGTCAGTCGTTCCTTAAAGACAGCAACCACTTGCGGCACGAGGGTATCATAGTGATTCAATGCGTAAATACCTGCCCGTTGTGAAGGGGTTGGTGCCGAATAGGCGATCGCCTCATTGATCAGTTTTGCCGTAAGATTGATCGATTCAGGTGCGATCATGTAGCCGATCCGCCAGCCAGTCATGGCAAAGGCTTTTGAGAAACTGCTGAATGTGATGGTGTTCTCAGGTGCGAAGGCTGCCATCGGTACAAAGGTATCATCAAAGCAAAAGGCTTCATAGACTTCATCCGAGAGGACCAGCAAGTCATGGTCAATGGCAACTGCTGCGATTTTTTCAAAAGTTTCTGGAGAAAAAACAGCACCGGTAGGATTGTTTGGTGAATTGATGATGATCGCCCGAGTTTTCTCAGTGATGGCGGATTTTAAGACCTCGACATCGATTTGAAAGCCATCTTTTTCAAAGGTCGGGATAAAGACCGGCACACCACCGACTAGTTCGACTTGTTGTTTATAAGGTGAAAAGTATGGTTCATGAATAATCACTTCATCACCAGGATCAATGATGGCAGCCAAAGCTAAGTACATGCCATGCAATGCACCGACAGTTCCTCGTACTTGGCTAGGAGAAAAAGTAAGCTGGTATTGCTTTTGATAAAAATCAACGACAGTTTGGATAAAATCAGCACTACCGTCTGAAGCGGTGTATTTTGTATGACCCGCTTTGACGTCAGCAAAAGCTGCTTCAATGATCGTCGCATCTGTAATCAAATCAGGATCACCAATCGACAAATCAATCAAATTTGGGGTTTTCTTCGCAAGAGTGGCGATCTCCATTAAAAGATTTTCTTCTGGTTGTAAAAAACGTTCTGCAATCAACGGACGGTTCATTTTGTCATCTCCAATTTCTATAAAACTTTGCTTAAAAAATCCTGTGTCCGCGCATTTTGCGGATGCTCAAAGATTTGTTCGGGTGTTCCTTGTTCTTGAATGATACCGTCAGCCATAAAGATGACACGATCGGCAACTTCTTTAGCGAAGCCCATTTCGTGGGTAACGACCACCATCGTCATGCCTTTTTCTGCTAAAGCTTGCATGACCGTCAACACTTCTCCGACCATTTCTGGGTCCAAAGCCGATGTTGGTTCGTCAAAGAGCATTACATCAGGATCCATTGCCAACGCTCTAGCAATAGCGACCCGTTGCTGCTGCCCGCCAGAAAGGCTAGAGGGGTAACTATCCGCTTTTTCAGCTAAGCCAACTTGCTCCAGCAATCCTTTCGCTGTCTCTTCGGCAGCGGCTTGCTCTTGCTGTTTGACTTTGATCGGGCTGATAGTCAGATTTTCTAACACCGTTTTATGAGGGAATAGATTGAAGCTTTGAAAAACCATTCCCATTTTTTGACGAATCTGATCGATTTTCACACCTTTTGCCAATAAATCATTGCCTTCGAAGGTGATTTTCCCGCCGGTCGGCTGTTCAAGAAGGTTCAAGCAGCGTAAGAAAGTACTTTTTCCACTTCCTGATGGTCCGATGATCACAACGACTTCACCAGGTGTCACTTCAAGATCGATTTCTTTTAAGACGGTATTCTCGCCAAATGTTTTCACTAATTTTTCAACTTTAATCACTAGTTTTCATTCTCCTTTCAGCAACACCCAAGAGACGTGAGAGGGCGAAGGTCAATACAAAGTAGATCAATGATACGATAACGTATGGTAAAAACGGTTTGAAGCTGGCCCCTTGAACGACGCCTGTTTGGAAAATCAGTTCAGACACACCGATCACCGATACGACCGAAGACTCTTTAATGACCGTGACAAATTCATTTCCTAGAGCAGGCAAGATGTTTTTGATGGCTTGCGGGAAAATGATGAAGCGCATCGCTTGGATCTGATTCATTCCTAATGAACGAGCGGCTTCCAGCTGTCCTTTGTTGACGGCATTGATCCCGGCACGAATGATTTCTGCCACATAGGCGGCACTGTTTAGTGCTAAGGCAATACAGCCGGCAGCTAATTTCGAAAGCTCTAAGCCTAACACGCCTGTTCCAAAGTATACAATAAATATTTGTACTAACAAAGGTGTTCCTCGAACATATTCAATATAGACAGCGGCAATGACTTTCAGTGCTTTTGATTTAGAAAGCTTCATAAAGGCTAACAAACTGCCACCGATAGAGCCGAATAATACCCCAACCAAGGCTAGGAAGATGGTATAGCCAGTTCCGGTGATATAAAAAGGCAGATATTTTTCCCAAAAGCTTTGCTCTTCATCGATCGTGCCATCTTCGGTAAACATCAATCGATAGGCATCTTCTTTGTATTGGCTTAAAAGATCATTACTAATGATGGTTTCAATGGAGGAATTGAGTTTTTCCAGTAAAACTGGCGCTTCTTTCGAGATGGCGATGGCGGTCTCCTTCACACCGTTTTCAAACGTGACATTTTCGGCTAATGCCAATGTATCATTCGCCGTCACATATGCTTCGGCAACGGGACCTTCCATCACGATCGCATCGATCTTGCGTGATTTTAGATTGGTGATCAAATCAGGCACCCTTTGCAAAGAGGTGACAGTCGCGCCAGTCAATTCTGTATTTGCCAGCTCTTCTTGGGTGGTTTGTCGTTGTGCACCGACAGCCACACCATCAAAATCAGCCGTCGATTGGAAACGATCCGCGTCTTCCGCTCGAACCAGAACAGTTTGTTGGACTTCCATATAGGTGTCAGTGAAATTGACTTCTTTGCGGCGCTCATCCGTAGCAGCCATCCCAGAGATGACGACATCAATTTTGCCTGTTTTTAACGCCCCTAACAACGCATCAAATCCAAGTTCCTCGATTTTCAGATCGACCCCTAAGTCATCTGCAATCTTTTGGGCAATGGAAATATCGATTCCCACGATTTCATTTTTTCCGTCAACATTGGCACGGAATTCATAAGGTGCATAATCGGCAGATAAACCCACGACTAATACACCATTTTCTTTGACTTTTTCATAGATTGGATCAGTTTCTTCTGCATGTGCTTGTCCGACAAAGAAAAACGGCAGCAATGCTGTGATGATCCCTAATAAAACAGTACCCTTACTAAACCTTTTCATGTAAACGCCCCTTTAAGTTTTTCTGCGCATCTATTAAAAATGCAAATAATAACTAATAAATGTATAAAAATACATATAAGTGATAGAAACTATCATAGCATAACATCAGTTGAAGTCAATAAGTCAGAGAAAAAAAGTCAAAAAATGTTGTAGAGCGTAAAACCATTTATTCAATTTTTTTGCAATCCAACCAAGAGCAATGTGAAGAAGGCACAGCGTCTTTTTTCTAAACATATATATTCGATCTTTCACTTTGAAAAAAACCGATAATAAAGAAATGTGACCACACTGAATGAACAAATGGAAAATGGTCTCAGAAGAAGCCAAAAAAAACGAAACATAAGACATTTTTTTGATTTCTTGCGATAATAAAAGTGAAGAGGAGGCGGTAGGATGAAGGTCGTATTGATTCGACACGGAGAAAGTGAAGCAAATTTCGAAAATTATTGGACAGGATGGCTGGATGTTTCGCTGACCGAGAAAGGCCGGCAACAAGCATGGGTAGCAGGGGAACAGATCAAAGCAATGGGGATTACTTTTGATTTTGCCTTTGCATCTGTGCTTCAACGAACGATCATCACGTGTGATGCCGTTTTGGAAGCTAGCAATCAGCTTTGGGTCCCTGTACACAAAACATGGCGCTTAAACGAGCGTCATTATGGGCAACTGGTTGGGGTCAATAAAGATGTGATGGTGGCACAATATGGAAAAGAACAGGTGCAAAAATGGCGTCGAGGATATGATGAACCGCCTTTATATGTGGAGGAAAATGATTTCGATCGACGCTACGATTCTTTGGATCCTCGCTTGATTCCTAAGGGAGAAAATCTGGGAATGGTCGTGGCCCGAGTGGTTCCATTTTGGCAAGATCAGGTGGTTCCGTTACTTAAAGATCATAAGAATATTCTCATTACTGGTCATGGGAACAGTTTGCGGGCGTTAGTCAAATACTTGGAGGACGTGCCCAAAGATGACATGGATACGATCGATATTCCTAACGCACAGCCGATCATTTATGAGTTTGATAGCCAAGCAAACTTGATTGAACGGGCGTAATAACGAACATTTAAAGAATAAACCACATTTTCGTTTGATGTTACATCGAAAATGTGGTTTTGTTGTGCTATAATAAGAAAAATTTAATGAAAGGCGGGAGAATATGAAAGCCGTATTAACCGTTATTGGAAAAGACAAGGTTGGGATCATCGCCGGTGTCAGCCAGAAATTAGCAGAATTAGAAATCAATATTTTAGATGTGTCCCAAACGATCATGGAAGATTACTTCACGATGATGATGCTTTTAAACATGGATGCCAATCAGGATTTTGACGGTGTTCGTGAGGAGCTTCACCAAATAGGTCAGGCATTAGGTGTGAAAATCAGCATTCAAAATCAAGAGATTTTTGATACCATGCATAAATTATAGGAGGCACTATGGAGACAAATCAAATACTTGAAACCATTCGCATGGTGGAAGAAGAAAACTTAGATATTCGTACGATCACGATGGGGATTTCATTATTGGATTGTATCGACGCCGATATTGATCGTACCTGTGAGAAAATTTTTCAAAAAATCACGACAAGAGCCAAAGACCTCGTCAAAGTTGGTGAAGAAATCGAAAGTGAGTATGGTATTCCGATCATAAACAAGCGGATTTCGGTTACGCCTGTAGCGATCGTAGTAGCAGCTTGCCAGCCGACACCTCGAGACTGTATCAAAGTTGCGAAGACATTGGATCGAGCGGCGCAAGAAGTCGGGGTCAATTTCATCGGCGGCTATAGTGCGCTAGTAGAAAAAGGCTATCAAGGCGGTGACCTTGCATTGATCGAATCGATTCCAGAAGCCTTGGCACAAACCAATTTTGTCTGTTCGTCGGTCAATATTGGATCAACGAAAGCTGGGATCAACATGGATGCAGTGCGTCTGATGGGAAAAACAGTCAAGAAGACTGCCGAAGCATCAGATATGGGCTGTGCGAAGCTGGTCGTTTTTGCCAATGCTGTGGAAGACAATCCCTTTATGGCGGGGGCTTTTCATGGAGTCGGTGAAGCTGATGTGGAAATCAACGTCGGTGTCAGCGGACCTGGTGTCGTCAAACGTGCCTTGGAAAAAGTCAAAGGCGAGTCCTTTGATGTCGTGGCGGAAACAGTTAAAAAAACAGCTTTCAAGATCACGCGGATGGGGCAATTAGTCGGGCGCGTGGCTTCAGAGCGCTTGAGCGTTCCATTTGGGATCGTCGACCTTTCGCTGGCACCAACTCCTGCTGTTGGCGATAGTGTGGCATTGATTTTAGAAGAAATGGGCCTAGAATCTGTCGGTACCCACGGAACGACAGCTGCTTTGGCATTGTTAAATGATGCAGTCAAAAAAGGCGGCGTAATGGCCTGCAACCATGTTGGTGGTCTGTCGGGTGCTTTTATCCCCGTTTCTGAAGATGCAGGGATGATTAAAGCAGTAGAAGCTGGTTTATTGAATTTAGAAAAACTTGAAGCCATGACGGCGATCTGCTCTGTCGGCTTAGATATGATTGCGATTCCGGGAGATACTTCGGCTGAGACGATCGCCGCAATGATCGCGGATGAAGCAGCGATCGGTGTCATCAACCACAAGACGACAGCTGTCCGAATCATTCCAGCGAAAGGCAAAGAAATCGGCGATCGCATCGAGTTTGGTGGTTTATTAGGGACGGCGCCAGTGATGAAAACCAATCCTGCGAAGTCTACTGATTTCATTTTGCGTGGCGGCCGTATTCCCGCACCGATCCATTCATTTAAAAACTAGCTCGTGTTCATTTTGTAAGAAAATATGATAAAGTGACCTTTAAAAGACTAATCAGAATGCTGTCTTTTAAAGGTTTTTTGGTCCTGTTACTATTTTTTTCATTCCTAAGGCGGATGTTTTTTTGTTTGGAATCGAATACAATGAAAGATAACACGATAAAAAGGGGTGGTAAAATGAAGAAAATCTTCCAACTTGGGATGTTGGTTTTTGTTGGTTTGATGGGATTTTTTGTCCTTCAACCATCAATTGCCTTTGGACAGACATTTGTTCGCGATGATGCCGGGGTCCTTTCACAAGAGACGATCGAACAGATCGATGCCTTGAATAAAGAGGGGTTCCAATCATTGACTGGCGCGCCAGAATATGCTGTGATCACGATCCCTTCCTTAGATGGGCAATCGATTGAAGAGCGTAATTTGGAACTGTTCAATGAATATGGTTTAGGAAATCCAGAGGACAATAATGGACTATTGTTTCTCTTTGCCATTGATGATCGTGAGTTTCGTCTGGGTTATGGCGATGGACTATCCTATGTCTTCAGTGAGCTATCGGAAGATGATTTAGTGGATGAAGATGCCAAAGACGCATTACGAGATGAAGATTATGATACAGCGATATTGGCAGCTTCTAATGAAGTCTATCAGCGAATGAAAGAAGCGGATGAAACGATTGGATTAGGGACGATTTATCAAGATGGCAATCAAATGTTAGCAGAAAAACAGGCACAAGAAGCAGAAGCCACTAAGCAAATGTGGTTCACTATTGGAAAAATCGTCAGTGGTGTCGTAGCGGCAGCAGCTGCAGGCCTTGTCGGGTTCATCAGTTTTCGCCATCTTAAAACCAAACGGCGGTTTGAAGAGCACCTGCCGTTGCCGAAACATCTGTTAGAAGATAGTCACTTCCAACAGAAAGATTTCTTGAAATGGGCTAGCAATAGAAAGAACTATCAGCGTTACCATCAGTATCAGACAGCAAAAGATTGTCAACAAGCATTTACGCAGTATGTGACGAGTACTTACGTGCCAGCGAAATTGAGCTCGATCACCGGATTGTCGACTGCGGATAAACTAGTTATCCAACATGCCTTGACGAATCCAGCAATTGGCTCTTATTTTTCAAACTTGCTGATGAAGAAAAAAACCACGGTCAAACATTTCGGTCAGGTGATCCTTACACAACATGACACCTTAAAAACCTATGAAGCCCAATTAGACAGGGAAGTGTCTGAACGGATGGCAGACTATGATTTATCTGATGCGGTGTTACCTGAGAATTTGCCTTTAGCAGATGCGTATCGAGCAGAAATAGCTAAGCAAGCCAAAGAAGAGATCAGAAGACGCAATGAGCAGGGGCGTTATTTAGCTCAACTTGTGACGGAAAAAGCGACCTATCCTGAGATGGTACAAGCCATTCCGAAAGAAGTTTCTAATGTTATAGTGGAAGTGAAAACAGATGCCTTGTTCCAAGTTGACTTGAAACAGGTTTATCAAAATCACCCAGATTTAGCAAACAAATTATCCTCATTTGATGCTTCTGATCGAGCAGCAGTTTTAAATAATGCTCGCCAAGAGTATGACCCGCATGGGATGAATATGGCGTTGTTCTTTGTGATGATGAATAATCACGTGTCCCATCAAGAACAAGTCATTGCCGATACACAAAGTTCTTCGAATGATTTTGGCGGTTTTAGCGGAGGAAGCAGCAGCGGTGGCGGTGTTTCTGGGAGCTGGTAATTTTTTCGTAAGGAGGAACGTTCATTGTTCTGCAATACATTCGCTTGCATGTAGGTTTGTGCAAGCGGAAGGATTGTATGGTCAATGGCGTTTTTTCTTGTGGAGGAAATCCCTTGATAAATAAGACAAACCAAACAAAGTGTGGTAAACTTTTTAGAGTTACAGAAAATGAATGGAACTTTCATTCATTTGAAAAAGGGAGAAAACGAGGGATATCATGTACCAATCTTACATATGGGATTTTGACGGAACACTTTACGACAGCTACCCAATCATGTTAAAAGCTTTTATTAAGACATTGAAGGAGTATGGCTTCGATCCAGATCCAGCGGAGATTTATTATATATTGAAAGATTCATCTTCCAAAAAAGTTGCTGAAAAATACAACTTAGATTTTCAAGAGTTCACTAAAGCATTCAAAGCAAATGAAGCGCTGGATGATCGTTTGCCGCTTTCCTTTGTAGGAACCAAAGAAACATTAGAAGCCGTGGTTGCTGCTGGTGGCAAGAACTACATTTTGACCCACCGCGATGTCGTTTCAACAAAAGAGCTGTTAGAAAAAGAACAGATGGCAGACCTGATCGTTGAGATCGTAGGACCGGAAAACAACTTTCCCCGTAAACCTGATCCAACTTCATTGATTTATCTTGTCGAAAAATATCATTTAGACAAAGATCAGACCGTCATGATCGGCGATCGTACGATGGATGTTTTTGCAGGACAAGGAGCAGGTGTCAAGACGATATTTTATGATATAGAAGATCTCTTAAAAGATGTATCCGCCGACCATACCGTCCAATCCATGGCTGAAATACAAGAAATCATTAAGTCTTGAGAAATCAAGGCTTTTTTTGTGCAAAGAAAGTAAGACATTCATTACTTATGATGAACGGTATAAACGTGGTTCTCATTGGTCTTCTAGTCTCGGCACAACAAACCAAAAAGAAGTCACGCCATTTTTCGACTCAGCGCCATAATCGAAGGCGTGAGAAGTCAAAATGGTTTTCACGATCGCTAAGCCGATGCCGGTTCCTTCTTTATGTCCTGCTTGATGTTGGACGCGTTGGTATCTTTCCCAAATGAGTTCGAGTTGTTCTGGAGGGATATCTTTTCCGGGATTGATGACAGCAACTTTTGTTCTTGTAGATGTATTCGTTAATTTGATCAAAAGACGCTCGTTTTTAGGTGTATGGTTGATGCCATTGTTTATTAAATTACGCAAAACCTGTTCCATTTTGATGCGATCAAAAAGAGCAATTCCATTCTTACTATCTGCTTCAAAATCGACAGTGATGTCATATTGATTGGCGATCCCTCTTGCGTAGGCAACGACGGAGGAAACCACCTCGTATGTATTCCAGATTTCATTTTTAAGTTGTGTGTAGCCTGCTTGCATGATAGAGAAATCCATGATGTCATCAACCATGGCACTCATACGGTGGGCTTCGCTGATAATTAGTTCCATATGTTCTTTTCGAAGGCGTTCGTCACTTCCAGAAACATCACGTACCATCTCCCCATAACCCGTGATTAACGCGAGGGGGGATCGTAGTTCATGAGAAACATTGGCAATCACTTCTTTTCGCAACACGTCTACTCGCTGAAGTTCTGTGCTTAAGTCCGCAACAGATTCAGAAAGTGTACCTAATTCATCGCCACGGTTTAGTTTGGGTACGGAATAAAGCTCTCCGTTGGTTAAGCGGATGATGGCTTCTTTGATGGTTTTGATCGGGCGAATAAAATGCTGTGCTAAAAAAAAGGAGATCGTTGATGCAAAAATTGTTAATATGATGGTGAATAGAAAGAGTTGCTGTCGATTCATGCTTTGAAGCGCTTCGATTTGAGTGATCGTATTGGAGAGCAAAAGGGCAGCTGGGCGTTGGAAAAGAGTCGTAGGAACGCCAATAAGAATGGCAGAAGACTTTTCAAAGTCTTCTACAGCACTAAGGCTCTCACCGTTAAGGACAGTGGGTGCATGAGATAACAACCAGCTGTATTCGTTGCTCAACCCATCTATGTTTAATTGTTGTCCATTGTTAAATGCCGCCAGAATTTCGCCATACTCGTCGACTAAAAAAAGAGTCCCAACGATCGTTTTACTGAGGAAAAGCAATGGATCTTCTGGTAAATCATCTGGATCTACTGCCATTTCTTCAACAGCGGCAGCTGTTTCCTGAACTGTTTCTAAAAGTGATTCTTTTGTTACATTGATATAATTTGGTTCAAAGAGCAAAATTTGAACAGTCCATAAAAAAGCAATGCCAATGACGACCAGCAGCATATTGGCGGACCAAAGCCGCACGAGTAATTTACTTTTGATGTAAGTAAAACCTAACCGACTAGTCTTCATAATCAAATTTATACCCAACGCCCCAAACCGTTTGGATCAACTCTCGGTAATCCCCTAGACGCTCTCGCAAGGACTTGATGTGTGTATCCACTGTTCTGGTATCACCGAAATAATCGAAGCCCCAGACACCTTCTAAAATTGATTCTCGGCTCAAAGCAATATGATTATTTTTTGTCAAATAGACCAGCAGATCGAATTCTTTTGGCGTAAGCGGCAGAGGATTCCCTTTGATCGTTACAGTATGAGAAAAAACATTGACTTCGAGATCGCCATAAACGATCTTTTCGAACTGAAATTGACTACTTCGTTTCAACACAGCTTTGATGCGAGCCATCAGCTCTTTAGGGCTAAATGGCTTGGCGATGTAATCATCGGCACCAAGATTGAAGCCAAAGAGTTTGTCATACTCTTCCTTTCGAGCGGTAATCATGATGACTGGCGTGTTACAGCTACCTCTGATTTCCGAAAGCGTCTGAAAGCCATCTTTTCCCGGCATCATGACATCTAGGAGAATCAAATCGAATGAATGATTGGTTAATTTTTCCAAAGTTTCTTTTCCATCTGATGCTTCAAAACATAGATACCCTTCGATCTCCGCATAAGTTTTCACTAGGGCACGCATATGAGTGTCATCATCGACAATCAATATTTTTTGCAATTTTATTCACATCCTTAAAAATAATTTATATTTTTTAAAGTATATCACAGCATAATCGCTGAATTAATAAGAAAATGACTCTTTGAAAAATAATTGTTCTTTCCCTCACAAGATCATCACAAATACCCAATACTATAGAGGTATATTCGATCGAAAGGGGCGCTTTGGCGATGTATGACTATCATATAGTCAAAAAGAAAAAAGCGAAGAAAAATCGTAAGCTAGTCGGTCATTGGTTATACATAATCAGTCTTGCGCTTTTTATGGGGTTTTCTGCACGTTTGATTTACATTGTTCAAGTCGGCGTGATTGCTGGCGTCTCTTTGTCTGAAAGAATAGAAAATTTGTATTATAGTTCACGATCCATCGAAACAAGTCGAGGGGCAATTTTTGATCGGCAGGGGACAGTGATCGCACAGGATATTCTTTCCTATACTGTTCGAGCGGTTCTTTCTGAGGATTACATTGATAATGGACGACCCATGTATTTAGACAGAGCGCGCTTTGAGGAGACCGCAACGATTCTTTCGGAGTATTTACCTATTTCTAACGAGCAAGTTTTGTCTATCTTGACAGACGGTGCGAATCAAATAGACCCGCCTGTCTTTCAAGTGGAATTTGGTAATGTTGGCAGTGGTCTAAGTGTGACCACTCGAAATCAAATCGAAGCGGCGTTTGATGCAGCTGGAATCAATGGTATCTATTTCGATGCTCGTTCAAGTCGCAGCTATCCGAATGGCATCTTTTCTTCACATTTGATAGGGACAACGTCAGATGATGATGAAATTCGAGTCGGAGTTTCTGGATTAGAATATGTACTGAACGACTTTTTGAAGAATCAAAATGGGCGAGAGTCTTTTCAAGTCAATGCTTCAGGGAATCCTGTTCCTGCAACCAATCAAATGGTAGAAGAAGGCGTAGATGGGAACGATGTTTGGACGACATTAGATGCTCATCTGCAGTTATTCACTGAATCAGTGATGGATGAGGTTATGGAACAAACACGACCAGAGAATCTGACGGCTTTATTGATGGATGCGAAAACTGGGGAGATTTTAACGATGGCTCAAAGACCTAGTTTTCATCCAGAGACCCAAGAAGGAATTGCGGATGAGCACTTTATTTGGCGTAATCTTTTTACGGAAGAGATGTATGAACCAGGTTCGACCTTGAAGCTGGCAACCGTTGCGGCAGCGATTGATGAAGGTGTTTTTGATCCGACGGAACGCTACAATCCTGTGAGTATGCAGATTGAAGATCGAGTCATCAACGACCACGACTCAGGAGGAAATGGTGAGTTGACGATGCGGCAAGCGTTAGCTTGGTCAAGCAACACTGGGATGGTTCGACTTCAGCAACGGATCGGTTTTGATGCATGGGCGCAGTATTTAACTGATTTTGGACTAGGGAAAGTTACCGGAAGTGAGCTTCCCGGTGAGGTGCCTGGTATCTTACCTTCAAGAAATCGGGTGGATTATGCCATGAGTTCTTATGGCCATGCGATTGGGGTCAATCAGATGCAGATGATGCAGTTATTTAGCGCATTTGCCAATGGTGGCGAGATGATTCGTCCGCAATTGATTCGGCAAGTGGGAGAAGAGACCCAAGTTTTTCCAGAAGTCGTTTCTCAGCCTATTTCACAAACAGCGGCTGATGCTGTATTGGAATACATGACCGATGTAGTGACGGATGAACGCTATGGCACCGCTTATGATGTATACCAACTGACGAACCATGAGATTTCTGTCAAAACTGGGACTGCTCAGATCGCCAATGAGAATGGTCAAGGTTACATGACAGGAGAGTTTGATTATATTTATTCGGCGGTCTCGATCTATCCAACGGATGATCCACAGTTTATTCTTTACCTCACTATCAAGCGACCAGAAGAATACGATCGTCATACCTTAGCTAAAATTGCCAATCCATTGATGGAGCGTTCGATGGCGCTGCAAAGTTTTCGTGAGTAAAAAAGTTTCTTAACAGGAGCTTAAAAAGACATAGACCATCTAAGAAGTTTCATGCTGCAGCTGGTCAATTTTCCAAAGGAATGATAGTCTTTAGAAAAGGCAGGACGGGTTATCAGCGATCCAATCTAGGGATGAATGAGTGGATAAACGATCGCGCTACAGCTAACACATAATGATTCATTGACGGAGGTGTCATATGAAAAAAATAAAATTCTTAATCAAAAGCATTTTTCTCATCGGGCTTCTTTATTTTGTAAGCCAGATGATTACATGGCAAGACGGGCGCTTAGCATTTTGGGATGCTCGACTCAACGAGATCACTCAATCTCTCTCGTCCCAATTTTCTCCTTCACAAGACACTTCAGCCAGGCCATCGGCAGAAACACCTGCCCAGACATATTTATATAATGAATCACGACAAGTGATCGAAGAAACCTTTGGAGAAGCGATCAATGAATCAGCGAATCGATATGGACTGAACTGGACTTCCTATCACGATGATTTTCGTAACTTCATGATGGTGATGTACGATGAACATGATATTGCGCAAGGGATCTATACGAATCAAGACACGATTCTTATCGATGACACGCTAGGTATCGGGTCTTCAAAAGCAAGCGTTCGTAATCAGATGGGTACGCGCCAAGAAAGTCTACAACGAGGATCAAGACGGTATCGCATCGATTCCGATGCCGACTATGATCTGTTCTTACAAGACGATCAATTGATTACTTTTTTCTATGATGTTCATGCCGAAGATACAGTGACTGCGATTCAAATCATCAATCGCTCGCTAGAAACACGCCATGCGAATGATTTTCGCCAAAATCAAGCCGCCATTTTAAGCGGCTTACGAACACAGTTATTTGAATTAACGAATGCCACCCGAGTGAAATTTGGTTTGTCGCCCCTTGGATTCAGTGAAGCAACCAGTGAGACTGCCGTGAAGCATAGCCAAGACATGGCAGAACATCGATATTTTGACCATATTGGGTTAGATGGATCGACTCCATTTGATCGGATGCAAGAAGACGGGATCAGCTTCACTGCTGCAGGGGAGAATTTGGCATTTGGCCAAGCCAGCAGTATTTACGCCCATCAAGGTTTAATGAATTCAGAGGGACATCGGGCAACGATTCTAAACGATGAGTATCAATTTCTCGGGATCGGTATTGCGATCGATACCAGCGAACAGCCATATTATACAACGTTGTATCACCGAGGATCGGCGTCGTAAATTCCTGAATTGCTTGAAACTGATTAGTTAAAAAACACTGCTCATTTGAGATTGCTGCGTTAGCAGCATCAAGTGAGCAGTGTTTTTTTGTCGACAAAATGGTGTGCAGCAGTATTGTTTAGTTTTGACGGTAGGCATGAGGAGAGCACTGATACTTCTTTTGAAACAGCTTATAGAAGAATGAGACATTTTTATAGCCGACTTGGTGTGCGATTTGTTCCACAGGTAGGGAAGAGTTTCTCAACAATAAACTGGCTTGATTGAGTTTTAATTCTTGAAGGATCGTCACAAAGGATCGACCAAGCTGCTGACTGATACGGCGACTCAAATAGCTCGGGTTGTATCCAAATGCCTCCGCAACCGAAGCTAGTGTGCAAGTAGCGAAATGTTTCTCCAGATAGTCCAACACTTCTCCGAGGTACAATTGGTCGCTGTTTTGCGACTCGATCCGTTGCTTTTCCTGGAAGTTACGAACGAGTTCGGAAAAAATAATGATCATATAGGAATGGATGACCTCATGAGAACCGAAGGAGGGGATGAAGAACTGGGCCAAGACCCCGAAAATCGCATCAATCAAATAGTCGTTGTTACTCGTTTCAAACACTAGGTATTGATTGTGCTTTTGGCTTTCAGATAACGCATTGATGGCAAAATCGGCGATCATGCTATTGGATGCTAACCGACTGAGCATCTGCGTGGAAAAGTACTCTTTGCTGATCAAAAAGTTAATAACAATGTCGTCTTGATTTGTTTCGATAATTTGGTGGATCACCCCTGTATCTAGTAAGCAAAAGTCACCTGCCTTTAGGATCACTTTTCTCTCATTGATCATAATTGTGACTGTTCCAGAAAAAACATAATTCATTTCGATAAAATCATGCTGATGTAGTGGCGTAGAAGAAAAGCGTGCATGTTTTAAAATCAAGAGCTGGCTTGTCTTAAGAAATCCGCTATCTTGCGGCCGTTTTCGTATGAGACGAGAAAGGTGTTTTTCGAATGTATATTGGTAGATTGGCTCATTTTTTTCAGTGTAGACTTTCTTAAAATCCTCATAATTGTATGGAAGAGATTGCGTCTTTTTAAGGGCTATTTCTTCGGTAGTCGTCAATTGTTGTAACTGCTGCAGAATGTTCTGTTTATCCATCGCTTTCTCCTTAGGTAAAAAATAGTCAATGAAATAGTAGAGTATCGTCATTGAAGACAGGTAGAGATAGTATATAATACTTGTATGATAGCGTTATCAATTATCATAATCCGGATGATAATAATAGTCAATAGTACCAGCAAATTCGAAAGAAATGGGGAATCACCATGAACCACGACAAACCATCATTAGGGGATAAGATCCAAAGTACCCTTGGTCCATTTGCAAGTAAAGTTAATGGGAATATTTATATTACTTCAGTTAGGGATGCAATGTTAGCTTACATGCCATTCACCTTTATTGCGTCGATCTTTTTAATTATTGCTTTTTTTCCGATCCAACAAGTGACCGATTTTATTACTATGGTGTTGCGAACAGAAGATGCTAGTGTCTGGCAAGAGAAATTGCTCTATGTCAACAATGCCACACTCGCAATCGGTGGTTTGCTAGTTGTCATTTCCCTCGCAAAATCACTGGCAGAAAAACTTGAAACAAACGTTTTGCAATGTGTCTTAACTGCTTTTGTTTCCTTTTTACTATTAACACCGTTGGATGCAATGGAAGCAGGGACTTTTTTAGATATCACCCGCGTTAGCGCGCAATCGATGTTTTTAGCGATTATTGTCGGTATTTTTAGTACAGTTCTTTATAAAAAAATTGAGGGTAAAGGAATCAAAATCAAAATGCCAGCAGCGGTACCACCAGCTGTTTCTGGTCCATTCGAATCGGTGATTCCATCTTTTCTTGTCATCACGACGATTTGGGTCATCCGACTCATCATCGAAGCCTTATTTAACAGTGATGCCATGACGTTGATCAATGGGACCCTTGGGATTCCATTAACTATGTTAGGTGGCTCCCTAGTTGGAATGGTCGTTGTGAAAATTTTCGAGCAATTCCTATGGTTTTTTGGCCTTCATGGAACCTCGATCATTCAAGCAGTGATGGACCCAATCCATCAAGTCCTTGAAGACCAAAATCGTGTGGCATCAGTGGCGGGAGAGATTCCAACGAATATTATCAGTATGAGTTTTCGGAATCATTTTGCTTCGATTGGCGTCGTTGGTGCGATCATTGCTATTTTGATCGTAGCAAAAAGTAAACAGTACAAAGAGGTTGGAAAAATTGCTAGTGTTCCTTATATTTTCAATATCGGTGAACCAGCGTTGTTCGGGATACCGTTGATGTTGAATTTCAGTTTTATCATTCCTTTTGTTTTTGCAAATGCCGTCACAACGATCGTCGCTTACTTTGCTTTTTATTTCGGGCTAGTCCCGATCCCAACTGGGCTTGCGCAAATTCCGTGGACGACTCCGCCGATCATTAGCGGCTATTTTGTCACTGGTAGTATCATGGGCGCATTGTTACAAATCGTCTTGATCGTGATCGCAACGATGATTTGGTTGCCATTTATCAAAGTTGCTGATAAGCAGATCTGTGTTGAAGAAGCACAATAACCCACGAAAGGAGCAGCTTATGAAAGAAACGATAACCATCAACGGAATGACAAAGCCATTAACAGTGGATTTAAATGATCCGATCCTTATTGAATGGTCGATGACCAATCACCAAGGCTACCGATTGCAAATTTTCAATGAACAGCAGCAAGCAGTGTATGACGTTTCCAACATAGCCGCTTCTGAGAATAAAATGGCGGTCCACTTGCCACAGCATCTGCAGCGAAAAAAATATCAAGTCAAATTGACCGCCGGAGCAGGAAACGATGTCACCAGTTACAGTAGTGTGTTTTTCACGATAGCAAAGCGTGAGAAACCTAAAGAAACTATGGGCAAGTGGATCACTCGCTTAGATGATCCTATTAAAAAAGAACGTTTTTACTTTTCAGAAGAGAAAAATAGCTGCTTGTCTCGCTCTTTCACACTGGAAAAGTGTCCTTCCTATGCAGTGATTGATTGCTGCGGGCTTGGTTTTTATCGCTTGTCTGTTAATGGAAAAACGGTATCAGATGTTTATTTAAACAGTGATGTAACGAACTATGATCGAGTCGTCTACTATGATACTTATGAGTTAACTGATTTTTTACAGGAGGGAGACAATCGGATCGAAGTTGAACTTGCGAATGGCTGGTACAACCCTGCTCCGATTGAGATTTTAGGTCGGTATAACATCCGCAAACAACTAGCGATCGGCAAACCCTGTTTCTGGGGGGAGCTTCAGTTAAATGATGGAGGAGA
Organism: Enterococcus sp. AZ179; assembly: GCF_050498885.1. Taxonomy (NCBI): domain Bacteria; kingdom Bacillati; phylum Bacillota; class Bacilli; order Lactobacillales; family Enterococcaceae; genus Enterococcus; species Enterococcus sp. AZ179. Next base: position 165,739 of record NZ_JBMHEO010000002.1, read on the forward strand.
GAATCGCTACATTTACTCAGACAATCAGTGGCAAAGTAGTTTTGGGCCTTATTTGCAAAACAATCTTTATATAGGAGAAATCGTTACCGATGTACCTGATCCTCGTCCAGAAGGAAAAACGGTACAAATTGCTGGACCCGCGGGACGTTTTAAGCCAAGCTTTATTCCAAAAATCAAGCGCACACAATCGATCGTTCCCCAAAAAATGACCGAAACTGCAGCGGGACTGCTCATTGACTTCGGTCAAATCATCAGCGGTCAATTTACTTGTACTCTTGAGGAAGATTTCATTGGTCGGATCAGAATCAGCTATGCAGAAACATTAGACGAGCAAGGCAGCCCTGATTATACGTCTACGATCAGTGGAACTTATGGCGTCTACGATCCCTATGAAGGGAAGCAGCCAGATGATCCTATCGTTCAACGAGACATCATTGAGAAAACGGCAGCGAAGACGTTCGTTTTTGAAAACCGTTACACGTATCATTCCTTTCGCTATGCGTTGATCGAGACGAAACCTGCTGACAACCTTCAAGCGATTGTAGGAGCAATCAAAGCCTATCGCTTGCATACGGATGTGAAATCGTTGGTGACACTTGAAACCTCCGATCCTTTCTTGGATCAGTTATGGGCGGTTGGACAAGCCACGCGGTTGAACAACATCCACTCGTATTTTGAGGACTGCACTCGTGAGCGCTTTGGTTATGGTGGGGACATCGTTGCGTTACTACCAACGCAGATGGCAGATCTGGCGATTGAGCCGTTGTTGGAAAAAGTGTTGTGGGATTTTGCCAACGACCAACGACCGGATGGTGCAATGACTGCAACTGCACCATTTGTAGGAATCATGACAAATGGTCCATCAAATGGTGGTGGTGCGTTAGGGTGGCAATTGGTAGTTCCAGAGCTTGCTTTGGCCTTGGTGAAGACCTATGGAAAACAAGCAGCGGTTGCCAAGCTGCGTCCACAGTTGGAACGGCATCTCAACTATTTACTCGCTTTTGATTTTGATTATATCGCCCAGTGCTGTCTCGGCGATTGGGGAGCAATTGATGAAACTCGGCAAAACGAGGTTATTACTTCGCCAGATCAGTCATTTTGCTCTGCCTGCATGTATCTGCTTTTACTACAGCGTTACCAAGAATTGATCGACTTGAGGATCATTGGTAACGAGGACTATTGTCAGCGAGTGACAGCAGCGATCCAGTACACGACACTGCAAATCAAACAGAAGTTTTCTAAAGGAAATGAGCAATACGGTGCGGGCACCTTGTCTAGCATGATCTTTGCAATGAAGACAGGACTCAGTGAGAAAAAACGAATATTGCCAAAACTAGTACAACGGATCAAGCAGCAAGAGGGTATTTTCTCTTTCGGCATCTTCGGGATGGCATGGAGTTATCAGTTGCTGGCTGAAGCTGGCTATAATGATATTATTTTTGATTGGTTAACGAGGAAATCTGCGCCTAGTTATGCAGCAATGCTGGCAAGCGGAAACGGCACTTTGATGGAACATTTTCCAACGCCGCAACATTCAGCCACTTACGAGGGTTCGTTGAATCATGCCATGTTTGCTTCTTATGGGTATTGGTTTGTCCGTCATTTATTAGGCATTCAGATGACAAGCGCTGGGATACTGATACAACCAGCCTTCGATGTACCTATAGCCCATGTCAAAGGCTCCTTACAAAGTACGTTTGGATTAGTAGCTTTAAGCTGGGAAAAGACTGATCGTACCGTTCGCTTAACGGTGGAGTTGCCACGAACATGTGGCTATGAAATCAGTCAGATGAAAGGTTTTAGAATAGTCAGTGAGAAAATAGAAGATGAGGGGGGGCGAAAAAAAGTTTCCTGCCTATATACGATTACTACTTAGCTAGTGAAAAAGTCGACACGTGGAAAGTGTTGACTTTTTTTCTGTCGTTTACTATCTTTTGCGTATTTCATCTATGAGGTGGTGAAAATGGATCGATGGAAGCTGTTCAAAGACTATTGGCGATTTGCAGTTGGTGGTGCTGTTTTGATGGTGTTGCTGATCATCTGGTTTGTACCGTTCTCGCAAAAAAAAGAAACAAACTGGCATTCAATGGCAGATGCAGCAGGTCAATCGTCTGAAATGGGGGAAGGTGGAGCCCTTCAAGAAGATAGTCTTCACGATGAAGAGTATGAGATCGTTATAGATGTCAAAGGGGAAGTGCACCAACCGGGAATTTATCGCTTGAAATCAGGTGCGCGGATGTATGAATTGATCGAACAAGCAGGTGGTCTGACAGAAGAGGCGTTAGAAACAGCCATAAACTTAGCACAAGTGCTGCAAGATCAACAGATGGTGATCGTCCCTCATAAAGAGGATCAAGCGTTTATGGAGATGAATGCTTCAGGAGTAGGTGGCAGCCAAACAGCAGTGACACAAATCAATCTGAATCAAGCCAATGCGCAGCAACTGCAAGAACTGCCGGGTGTGGGTGCCAAAAAAGCAGAAGCAATCATCGCTTACCGAGAAGAATATGGCTTTTTTAAACAGATTGATGACCTAAAAAAGATCACAGGCATCGGAGAGAAGACCTTTGAGTCCTTGAAAGAGATGATTACAGTGGCGGACTGAACCAAATAAATGTAAGAAATACTAAGAAATGACGGTTGAAAATTCAAGAAATTCGATTAGAATAGAACTAATCAATGACAAAGGAGCAAACGAATGAGCAATACGAGAATCCCATGGGACCAGTATTTTATGGCACAAGCTGTATTACTGTCTTTACGCAGTACGTGTTCCCGACTTGAAGTCGGCGCTACATTAGTCAAAGATCGCCGAATCATCGCTGGAGGCTACAACGGGTCCGTCAGTGGCGATGTACACTGCATTGACGATGGCTGTTATGTTGTCGATGACCATTGTATTCGGACGATTCATGCAGAAATGAATGCCTTATTGCAATGTGCAAAATTAGGGGTGTCAACAGACAATGCGGAAATCTATGTGACGCATTTTCCCTGTCTTCCCTGTACGAAAGCAATTTTGCAAGCAGGGGTCAAAAAGATCCATTATTTGAATGACTATCGCAACAATCAGTATGCAATGGAACTGATTCAACAAGTAGGTGCTTCCGTCCACCAAGTTGAACTCGATCCGGTGTATTTTGAAAAACTTTCGTTTGGTGTGCTGAATGATGCACAACCAACAAAAAAGAACTGATTCATTTTTATTTCTTAGTATTATTTTTGCTTGTTCGGTGACTGCTTACTACCGGCAGTCCATCTTACTGGGACTCATTGCACTTTATTATTTCGGGATGCTTGTCTTAAAACGACAAGCATTTTTGTGCATGATTTGTTTTGTCGGACTGTTGCTGTTAAGTGTCCGCGTTTCTCTTTCTCGGACTGGGAACATACAAGAAGGTGAGTATCAAGGGGTAGTCAATGTGCTGCCAGACACGATCAAAATCAATGGCGATCTACTTACATTTGAAGCAAAATCCTCTGCAGGTAAAGTGATTGGCCGTTACACAATTTCTTCAGAGACTGAAAAACAGCAATGGCAGGATCGATCCGATTGGGGGAGAAAGCTGCTGGTGAAAGGATTTTTTTCTCTTCCTGAAAAACCACGAAACCGCCATGGATTTGACTATTCTGCCTATCTGGCTAGTCGATCAATTATTGGCACAGTCCATATCGAGCAAATGGTAGGGATGGAAGAAGCAGATGCAGGCTTTTCACTTGCAAAAGTTCGAGCAGATGTTATTTCTTCTGTTCAACGAATCTTTCCTGAACGCTCAGCTGCCTATATCAATGCGTTGCTCTTTGGTTTTAAAGACCATGGCTTTCAAGAAGTACGTCAAATGTATCATGCTAGTGGCTTATTGCATTTCTTTACGATCTCAGGAATGCATGTCGTCTTATTTTTCAAATGGTTTCGCGGATGCTTCTGCCGATTGGGGTTTACGCAAAAAGAAATGCTGTTGCCAATGGGGGTCTTTTTCTTAGCCGTAATTGGTCTTTGTGGCGGCGGCATTAGTGTCTGGCGTGCTGTCTTGGCATTATCGGTTACTGAAGTAACAACTCTTTATCAACAACGGCTATCGGCAAGTGATCATTATGGGATCGTCTTAACGACTCTTTTATTCATTGATCCCAAAGTATTGCTTCAAACATCGGGGCAACTAAGTCTTTTGATGACCTTCCTGATAGTAATGCAGCGACCGATCAAACTGACGTGGTTTTGGCGTAGTCAGTTCCTCACGGTGCTGGCTGCGCCTGTCATTGCCTCGCTCTTTTATGAATTCCCATTATTTGGGGGCTTTTTGACGTTTGTCTTTTTACCATTTTTTCAATTGGTTTTGCTGCCAGCCTGTTTCTTAATGTTCGTTACTGGGACTCTTTTTCCAACCATCAGTGGGCTGATTGCCCTTTTTGAAGGGCTTTTGCTGCTTATGGAAGTTGTCGTGGGCGCTGTAGGAGGCGTGTCGATAACGGTGGGTGCCGTTCCTGCAGGATTGGCTGCTAGTTGTTGTTTGCTCAGCTTGCTCTGTTACCAAAAGAAACGGTGGCTGCTGGTGATCTGTTTTTCGCTTGTTGTACCAATCGTCTTTCAGAAGAATCGCGTTTTACCCACCATTAGTTATGTCGACGTTGGTCAAGGCGATAGTATCGTTTTACAGGCAGAAAAAAATCGCGAAGTTTATGTGATCGATACTGGAGGTTCTCTGTCTTTTCCGAAAGAAAACTGGCAAGAGCGCAAACGACAAGCTGCTGCGGAATCTACATTGATTCCTTTTTTGAAAGGGGAGGGAGTCAGGAAGATCACCGGTTTGTTTCTAACTCATGGCGACACGGACCATATGGGAGATGCGCTAGCATTGATGAAGGCGATCCCCGTTGAAACGTTATATCTCGTACCAGGAAGTGAACAAGATCACCGCATCGCCAAGCTATTAAACGAACTGCCTAAGCAGACAAACGTTGTTTGGACGACGGTTGGCCAAGTAGTGGGTGATTTCCTTCAGTTGCAAGTATTGGCACCAGAATCAGGTGCAGGACAAAACGAAGATTCGCTGGTGATTAAAACCAAGGTAGGGGATAAAACATTTTTATTTACTGGCGATCTCGAACAAGCAGGGGAAAAAAAGTTGATTCATGATTATCCGAATCTTAAAGTTGATGTATTGAAACTAGGGCATCATGGCAGTCGAACCTCGACGGCACCTGAGTTTGTTGCGGCAATCGATCCCCAATTCGGGATCGTTTCAAGTGGACGGAACAATCGGTACGGGCATCCTCATGAAGAGGTGCTTGAAACGTTGGTAAATCAGACCGTTTTGCGAACCGATCAGCAAGGCATGATCCAATTTATTTGGTCTGAAAAACAACAATCATTTTTGATAAAAACGCTGCTAGACTATCCGATTGACTAATGGTAGGATAAGAATGAAAGCGGGGGGAACGATGGAATTACAAAAAGCGTTGCAAGCAATTCGAACCAAGGAGTTGCAATCGATTTATCTAGTCATCGGCAGTGAAATGTTTTTACAAGAGCAAGTTCGCACGGCCTTTTTGGAGCGTTTTTCCGTTGGGAAAGATGATCTGAATTTTGCTTCCTTTGACATGGAGAAAGATCCCCTTGATATGGTGATCCAAGAAGCTCAATCGTTGCCTTTTTTTGGCGATCAGCGATTACTGTTTGTTGAGCGGCCATTTTTCTTAACGGCTGAAAAAAAGAGCAATGCACCTGAGCATGACCTAGATGATTTTTTGAATTACATCAAAGACCCATTGGAATCATCGGTAATTGTGATTTTTGCAGATGTCGATAAATTAGATGAACGGAAAAAAATTACTAAGCAATTGAAGAAAGCCGCAGTTGTGATTGATGTCGCACCTATGAAAGAAGCCGACGTGCGTCAGTATCTCCAACAGTCGTTGGCCAATGATGGCATCGAAATGAGCCGAGAGGCGTTTGATTTGTTTTTACGGTTAACGGATCTGCAACTATCAAAAGCGATGCAGGAGTTACAGAAACTACGGCTGTATGCAGGAAATGGCAATAAAATTACGAAAGAGATCGTCTTGCAGTTGATCCCTAAGACGTTGGAACACAATGTCTTTGAATTAACCAGCGATGTCTTAAAGGGGAACGTATCGGATGCGTTGCGCTTGTATGACGATCTATTATTGCAAGGGGAAGAGACGATCAAGATCAATGCTATTTTGATCAGCCAAGTCCGTCTACTGTTACAGGCAGCGATTTTGATGAAAATTGGCTACCAGCAAGCCAATATCGCAGAAACGTTGGGGATTCATCCGTACCGAGTGAAGTTAGCGATGCAGCAAGCTCGGGGGTTTGGAGAAAAGCAATTAGCGGCACTATATAGTGAATTGATCGAAAATGATTACTTAGTGAAAAGTGGTCAGATGGACAAAGAGTATTTGTTCCAGCTATTTGTTTTAAAACATGGCAAACAGTAAGTCAAAAAGAAAGGCGCAGCAATCATCGATTGCTGCGCCTTTCTTAATTTGCTTATTTTGCAATTTTTTTACTTAAACGAGATTTGTCGCGACTAGCTTTGTTCTTGTGGATCAATCCTTTAGTCTCAGCCATATCGATTGCTTTAACAGCATCTTTATATAACGCATCTACGTTATCAGCACCAGCTTCAACAGCTTGATCAAATTTTTTGATTGCTGTACGCATTGTGCTTACTTGAGATGAATTCTTAGCATTAGCCGCTTCGCTTGTGCGAACACGTTTGATTGCAGATTCAATGTTTGGCATGTATTTCACCTCCGAAAAAAAAGTTCAATTACGTTTAGAAAACGTATAAATCAACACTAGTCATTATACCTAATGCCAAGAGTGATTGCAATAAAAGTTGTAAAGAAATTTTACTTAACACAAAAATTTGTTTTTCGGCCGTGCTATTTTTTGCTTTATGGTTTTGAAAAATGCTTCTTTACACATTTTTTACTGAATAGTTATAAAAAGTTTACACAGAAAGAGCTTTCTATGCTATGATTACTTCGGAATTTTTAAATGGGGGAATCTATGTGAATATCGCTTTGTTTCTAACGATTGTCTTGTCATTAGGGGTGATTTTCGTCAACGGGTGGACGGATGCGCCGAATGCTATTGCAACCGCTGTCTCCACGAGAGTCTTACGCCCGAATATCGCCATTGGCATGGCAGTCGTCATGAATTTCTTAGGTGTGCTGGTGATGACGTATTTTAATGCGCAAGTTGCAGAAACCATCAGTAATATTGTGACTTTTGACTCAGGCGGGAGTTTTCGGGTCTCACAGATCGCATTAGCCGCTGCCTTGTTTTCAATTGTTGTTTGGACGGTCGCAGCTTGGTATTTTGGGATCCCAACCAGTGAATCCCACGCGTTGATCGCAGGACTGACTGGTGCAGCCATGGCCCTTGGTGGGTTACATGCAGTCAACGGTGAAGAATGGATGAAAGTCTTAATCGGTCTCGTTGTGTCTACGTTAATGGGGTTTATTGGTGGATTTTTGATCACGAAACTGATCGTATGGCTCTTTCGCGATACCCAGCGGCGAAAAGCCAACAAAATTTTTACGGTTGGTCAAGCCATCGCGGCTGGTGCTAATGCCTTCTTGCATGGTGCCCAAGATGGACAAAAATTCATGGGTGTGTTCATGTTAGGCCTTTTTTACAACAATCTTGCTGAAAAGACCGGCAATGGCTTTGCCATCCCACTGTGGGTGATGGTTCTTTGTTCCTTGACCATGGGGATCGGTACATCGGTCGGTGGGATGAAGATCATTAAATCAGTGGGAATGGATATGGTAAAACTGGAAAAATACCAAGGCTTTTCTGCAGATGTTACTGCAGCAATCTGTTTGTTCTTGTCTTCCGTATTTGGTATCCCAGTTTCAACAACGCACACGAAAACGACCGCTATCATGGGCGTTGGAGCGTCTCGGCGTTTTTCTAGCGTTGATTGGCGCATTGTAAAAGAAATGATCTATGCTTGGATTTTAACCTTTCCTGGCTGTGGATTGATTGCGTTTCTAATGGTCAAATTTTTATTGCTAATTTTGTGAGGAGAGAAAGTAATGGCACGAAAAAAAGGATTCGATTATTTTGCAGCAATGGAGCAGTTGGCGACGAACGGCCATTTAGCTGCCAAACGTTTTTCGCTTTTGATCAACGATTATTCTGAACGAGCATTGACCGAAGCAGCAGCTGAGATTCATGCTTTGGAAAAAGAAGGGGATAAAGTGATCGCTGAGCTAACCAATGAGTTATATGATTCATTTATCACCCCTATCGATCGCGAGGACATCCTAGTCATTTCAGAGCGTTTAGATGATATTTTGGATGGCATTATGGGACTGACTTATTTATTTGAGAATTTGGTCATTACGAAGATCCGCCCTGAAACCAACTTATTTGCTGGAATGATCGTTCAAGCGACACAAGGCGTTGAAACGGCCTTAAAAGAATTTCCTAAGTTCAAAAATTCAAAAACATTGCGTCAAATGATTAATGATGTGAATACGATTGAATCAGAAGCAGACCGTTTGTATTCAAAAATGAAAAAAGCGTTATTCACAGACGAAACGGACGTTCTTGAAATCATTAAATGGAAAGATGTTTATGATCGTTTTGAATCAATTATCAACGACACCGAAAGTGCGGTGGATATTATTGACGGTATGGTAATCAAAAACACGTGAGGAACTAGAGACCTTTCAAACAAAAAAAGAGCAACTCTTGGGCAGGTAAGTGCCACAAGAGTTGCTCTTTTTGCTTATAATTGGATCAGCCAATAGCCGATCAAAATGATTCCTAAAACGATACGATACCATCCAAATACGGTAAAATCGTTACGCTTGATGTAGTTCATCAAGAAACGGATCGCGATGATCGAAACGATGAATGAGACGATGGTTCCTGTTAATAAGATGACGGTTCCTTGGAAATCAAAGGCATTGCCATCTTTCAAAAACTTGAAGATTTTCAAGGCACTGGCACCAAACATGGTTGGAATACCTAAGAAAAATGAAAATTCAGCAGCAACATAACGAGAAGCGCCGATCATGATAGCACCTAAGATAGTAGCACCAGAACGAGAAGTTCCTGGGATCAATGCCAATACCTGGAACATGCCGACAATCAAGGCCGCTTTGTAGGTGAATTTGTTCAAATCGGTACATTTCGGTGCTTTATTCTTGTTTCGTTTTTCAACTACGATAAAGCCGATCCCATAAACGATCAAGACGATCGAAACGGAGAAAAAGTTGTAGAAGTGCGCATCTAACCAATCATCTAACGGCAATCCGATAATAACCGATGGCAAGACCGCAACAATAACTTTAAACCATAACGTCCACGTATCTTTTTTCTCTATTTCATTTTTTTGTGGGGAAAAAGGGTTCAGTTTATGGAAATATAAGTAGACGACCGCTAGTATCGCGCCCAATTGAATGACAACATTGAACATCGTCATAAATTCGGGGGTAACATTCAAACCGATAAATTCGTCGGCAAGAATCAAGTGACCAGTGCTGCTAATTGGCAGCCATTCCGTGATCCCTTCAATGATCCCAAATAAAATCGCTTTTATAAAATTTGTAAAAAACATTGAGCCAGTCCTTTCTATGACAAAATACAACTCTTAGTATACCGTTTCCTGATTCGAATACCAATCTTTTTCCTAAAAAAAGAGGGCAGTTTTTAAAACAAAAACTGCTCCTTTCTTGAAGAAATTGATTAGCCGTCAGAGGTTTCTCTTAGGACAAAAGCTCTTGAGAGAGCGCTAAGCCTTTTTTGATGTATTCTGTGTTACCAACTTCGGCGATGGTAAAGCTGCCGTCTTCGTAGATCAGTCGAGTGACCGAACCATTTTCAATATCCATACGAACATTGTTCTCATCATTGATCAGATGCAAAAGAAAAGCGATCGTTAAGCCGTGAGACACAACTAACGCATTGCCGCCGCCTTTTTTCTCAACGCGATAGGCGATATCTTCAAACCCTGTTTTGACACGTTCGGTCAAAACATCAAAGGTTTCCGCCCAATTGGCTGTATCGGCGTGGTAGATCGCATTGGCGATCGCCTCAAACGTGACATGATTAGCAATCATCTCATCATAATCAGGAAAATCAAGAATCCGCGGCAGAACGCCCCACATTTCTGCATCATAGGCCCCTTCAAGTGAGCCAAAGCACCATTCACGAATCCGTTTGTCGATGTGATAAGGGATCTCTGGTCCTCTAACATGTTCACCCAGTATCAGACGCATGGTTTCAATTGCGCGACCGCTGTCACTGGATACTGCTTCTACAAAATCCACATCGCGTAACCCAAGGCCTAAATAGTGGATGCCTTGTTCACCGGTTCGAGTCAATGGGGTGTCACACCAGCCTTGCACCCGCTGCAATGTGTTAAACATTGTTTTTCCGTGACGCACGACATACAATTCCGTCTTTGCCATAACTAGTTATTCCTCCTTTTGATTCGTCATACGTTTATGCGTTAAAAAACGGATTGGTCCGTTTCTCAATTTCGATCGTTGTTGGTTCTCCGTGGCCAGGATAGACCGCCATTTGATTCGGTAAAACAAAGAGTTGCGTTTGGATGCTGGTCAGCAATTGTTCCAAATTTCCGGTTGGCAGGTCTGTCCGACCAATGCTACCTTTAAATAAGGCGTCTCCGGAAACGACAAAATTGTCAAAAATAAAACTGACGCTGCCAATGGAATGACCCGGGGTTGCAACAACCTTAAAGGACATGCCAGCTATCTCGTACTCTTTCAATTCTAGCTCGAATTCAGCTGGACGTGCGGTGATGGTTCCTAATTCAGGATGACGGCCAGAAAGGTTTTTCATAGGATCACTTAGCCATCCTTGCTCAAGCGGACTCACGTAAACGGGGATCTGATAATAATCCCGCAAATGGTCAACTGCGCCGATATGGTCATAATGAGTGTGGGTCAATAAAATCGCTGCTGGTTTTGCGCCTGTTTTTTCGATCTCAGCGATCAATCTCGCTGCTTCTGCTCCAGGATCAATAATCAACAAAACATCTTCTTTCCAAATTAGGTAACAATTTTCTTGAACGGGTCCTGTCACTAAACCAATGATTTTCATGCTAAAACCTCCTAGGATCACAAATACTTGTGTCTGACTATAAGTATAGCTTAAAGTATAAGAGGAAACAAAGAAAGGTTTTTAGGAGTGAAAAATTAATGATAAAAACGATAAACGCAGAAGACAATCGTCAGGCAGTCTGTCAATGGCTCAATCATTCAACGAAAAAAACAGAGGCAGTGAGTGCCTTTTCCGATCAAGAGCAGCTTTCATTTGCTTTTTTTGACAATCAGGATCAACTTGGTGGGGTGATTGGGAAACGGACAGGCAATACGATCCATATTCAATTGATAGCAGTTGATCCAAGCCATCAGAATCAGGGGATCGGGAAACAATTGATAAAAGCACTTTTTGATCACGGTAAAAAAGCGGGGTGTCGTTCCGTGACGGTTACCACCCAAGACTACCAAGCGCCGCAATTCTACCAAGCAGTCGGCTTCGAACCGTTTGCTGTGCTTACGGATACACCTGTGCTTGGCACGGATAGGCTTTACTTCGTGAAGATGCTGTGATCAACCTTTGGCAGGCAGGTGATAAGGATAACCAATAGTTTGATGAGAGAAAAGCTTAGAATTATTGTGGGAATTCGAAAATTTTTCTAAGAAACCGCATTAGCAAAAAACTGCTGTTATACTAATTAAAATAAGAAAGCGTTGATTCGTTTGAAACGGGTCTAGTTTTTGACAAAAGCATGAACATTCTTCGTGACCAACTTCGAGGAAAGTGTGTGATCTGTATCTTGCGTTAGTTTTGATTGGTATACCTCAACTTTTTGTAAGAAGGTGTTTTTTATGAAAAAATCCCTGCAATTTTTTTTCACTCTATGCTTCGCCGCGCTCGCTTTAGTGAGCTGTGGCCAAGAGGAGCTAACCATCAACGATTCGAAAGAAGTTTCTGAAACTGTTACTTCCGCCTCAAAAACGGTTGAAAATGGCGACCTTGATTTGATGCTGATCCAAGATGAGAGTGTCATCTTTCCGCAAAGCCAAGGGGTTTATGATTTTCATGAGAATGAGTTGACGATCGTTAAGCAGTATTTGCCGATGGCAGATTTAGAAGATAGTTCAGCCAGCTCTAGTGATGTTGCCTTGTATGAAGGACAAATCGAAAGTGATTTTCAGCGTCATTTTTCCCATTCAGAGGTACAGTTGTCCAACGACCCTTATCAAATTTATGAGATCACCTATCAAGATGCATCATACACGGTTGAAGGGAAGCATTTGACGATCAAAGCAGATGGACGGACCTTTGAGTTCACCTTAGATCTAGATAATCAACAAGCTTTTGACCAAAATGGTGTCAGTTATGATATTCAAGTCGATCAATAAATATCTTTCAAAAAATAGCCCTGCTTTACTTGCTTAGGTGAGTAGAGTAGGCTTTTTTGTAAATCCTTCGCCAAACCCATTTTCTGGAAGAAAAAATGAAGTCAATTATCTGATGAGTAGGTGTTTTGTTGCAAGTGGTTTTTTCATGGTGATAAAACCTGTTTGGATAGGATACTCTCCGCAGAGGATGAAAAGCTGTTTCTGTTCGCTTTTCCAAAAGTAATCTATCCGCTATAATGGCAAACGAGAAGGTGAACACGTGTATAAAGGAAAAGTTGCGGTTAGAAAAATCGTAGAATTTATTTTGCGCCGAGGCGATATTGATAGCCGCAAAGTCAGTAATCATACCGCGCAAGAAGGCGCCCGTATCCATCGCCAACTACAAAAAGAGGCTGGGGATGCGTATCAAAAAGAAGTCTTTTTCAAACGAGAAAGCCAAATTGAGAAAGATTCGATCACTGTCGAAGGACGTGCCGATGGTCTCTTTTTTGATGCAACTCTTAATTCTTGGGTGATCGATGAGATCAAAACTTCAGAACCAGCGTTCGAAGATATCCCTGAAGATCAAATCGATTTGTTTTTTGCCCAGGGAATGGTTTATGCTTATTTGTTTTTACTACAAGAAAATGAACAAGCAGCGCTTAGTGACAGTGAAAATCAAGAGAAACCAGAAGCGGAACCTACTGCTGAAGGTAATGATCCGAAGAGACCCATCGATCGAATCGCCGTACAATTGACTTATTATCAAACCACTGAAAAGCTGACCACCCGTACGAGAAGAACATTTCAGTTTTCAGAATTAGCTGTTTTTTATGAAGAATTACTTCAGGAATATCATAAATGGTTAGTTTTTCAAGAGAATTGGCGCCGTGTCCGCAATACGTCTTTGCAGCTGCTGTCTTTTCCCTTTGAAACCTTTCGCAAAGGGCAGCGAGAGTTAGCAGCAGCGGCGTATAAAACACTAAAAAATGGCAAGCGACTTTTTGCGGAAGCGCCAACTGGAACTGGAAAAACCATGTCAACGCTGTTTCCCGCATTAAAAGTGCTAGGGGAAGAAGGGGCTGATCGGGTCTTTTATCTGACGGCGAAGACGATCACCAGACAAGTGGCCGAAGATGCACTGAGCAAGTTAGCAGACAACGGTAGTGAAACCAAAAGTGTCACGATTACCGCCAAAGACAAAATCTGTTTTTTAGATGAACGAAACTGTACGCCAGAACACTGTGCGTATGCGCAAGGCTATTACAATCGAATCAACGAAGCATTATGGGATCTGTTGCATCACGAGAACCAAATAACCCGAGAAGTGATCGAGACCTACGGAAAGAAACATACGGTCTGTCCCTTCGAGCTTTCACTGGATGTCAGTGTCTTTTGCGATGTCATTATTGGTGATTATAATTATTTGTTTGATCCCACCGTTTATTTGCGAAGATTTTTTGAGGAGCCGGATGAAGAATATTTCTTTCTAGTGGATGAGGCCCATAACTTAGTCAACCGTTCCAAAGAAATGTATTCGGCAACCATTACCCGGCAGCCATTTAAGGAATTAAAGAAGAAACTATCCAATGACCAGCAAAAATTAAAACGCGCCCTAAACAAAGTTGACAAAGAATTTGCGGCTATTGCTCAAATAGCAAAAGAGGAAGAGTGGGAATACCACCATCAAGCAGCTCCCCATGAAACGATGGTCAATCAGCTCTACAAAGTAGCTGAATTGATGAAGGAATGGTTGCCGGCAAATCCTGAGCATGAATTGCAAGAAGAAGTGCTGCAAGTGTATTTTGAAGCTAATCATTATTTGAAGATCAGTGAATTTTATGATGATCACTACGAAACGACGGTGGAGATCGACCGCTATGATATCAAACTACGGCAATTTTGCATCGAACCAGCGCCGTTTTTGGAATCTGTGTTAGATAAGGGCAAGGCCAGCCTGTTGTTTTCTGCGAGCTTTACTCCTTTGTCCTATTATCAAGAGGTGTTAGGAGGCGGCAATGAAGCTTTGCGCTATCGCCTGCCAAGTCCTTTTGATCCGAAAAATCAGGGGATTTTTATTGCAGACTATATCCAAACAACGTATCGCCAACGTGAAGCCAGCATTCCTGCAATCGTTGATGCAATCCAGCAAATGACTGCAGCGAAAGCGGGAAACTATATGGTCTTTTTCCCTTCTTATCGTTACTTGGATGATGTGGCGGCAGCATTTTCCCAACAGGCGCCAGAGGTGGAGGTCTTGATTCAGGGGACAGCCATGAACGAAGTAGAGCGCGAGGCGTTTCTTGCACAGTTTCAATCTCTTGAGCGGCAACGATCATCCTTGCTAGAAACAAGTCAAGACGGACAAGAGAGCCAGCCAAAAACATTAGTGGCATTTTGTGTCCTTGGAGGAATTTTTTCTGAAGGGATCGACCTAAAAGGCGATCGCTTGATCGGTGCAGCAGTGGTAGGAGTCGGACTGCCGCAAATCAATCACGAGCAAGAATTGATTCGGGAATATTACGATGAGAAAAAGGCAGCTGGCTTTGCGTATGCCTATCAGCTGCCCGGGATGAATAAAGTCCTGCAAGCAGCCGGTCGAGTGATCCGGGATGTCAGCGATCGCGGCGTGGTGTTATTGCTGGATCAACGTTTTCGGACACCGCGTTACCAAGAACTTTTCCCACTGCATTGGCAGCATGCCTTAAACATTCGTCGGCCGCAAGAGTTATCAAGGGCATTGACTCATTTTTGGCAAGAAAAAAACTAGAAGCAGAGCTTTCAGGAGAGGTTGTGCAAAATCAGCGGGTAAAGCCGATTTTGCCTAACCATCACGTTAGACTCTGTTCTAGTTTTTTTATTAGCGGTAATTCGTAAACTGTAAATCGATCGTCAAGGGCAGTTTTCGCAACAATTGGATCACTTCTTGCAGATCGTCACGACTTTTGCCGGTTACCCGAATTTGATTGTCTTGAATTTGAGTTTTAACTTTTAGCTTGGCGTTTTTGATCGCTGTCGTTATTTTTTTTGCGTTTTCTTTATCGATGCCATTGATCAATTCTGCTGTTTGACGAGCTTTTGCTCCCAAGGCATGCTCCGTTTCGCCAAATTGTATATTTTTCGTTGGTACATTCCGTTTGATCAGCTTCGCAAAGAGCACATCTTTGATTTGCTCCAACTTAAATTCGTCATCTCCAACGATCGTCAGTTTGCCCTCAGTCATCTTGATTTCTACCGTGGAGCCTTTAAAATCAAATCGGTTTTTCAATTCTTTTTCCGCCTGTTGAATGGCGTTTTTCACTTCTTCCGTGTTGATCTCAGATACGACATCAAAACTTGCTTCTTTTGCCAAAATCAATCACTCCTCTCATCTCTTACCTATGATTTTAACATGGAGGCGAACGATGCGGGAATCAAAAGTAAATTTTTGCAAATAATTGTTTCATTTTTTCACACAAACTGCTATTCTTTGGAAGGAGATTTTTAGTGAAGGAGCTAGATCATTGTGAGTAAGTTATTAACGAAGCACGAACAATCAGAACGATTGAAAAAAATAGGGGTTATTTTGCTGTCAGGTATCACCGCAGCCATTGCTTTAAATTTCTTTTTGATTCCCGCAAACGTTCTTTCTGCTGGGATGAACGGGGTCGCCCAATTGATCGTGGCACTTGCCTTGGAACATTTTGGCGTTCACCTTAGTACAGGGCTGTTTATTTTCCTCTTAAACTTGCCTATCTTTGTTCTCGGGTTCATCAAACTCGGGAAATCATCGACACTATTGAGCTTTATCAATGTCGTTGTCGTTTCTGTCTTAACGATAATCCTTCCACAAGGAGCAATCACTGACAATATTTTGGTTAACGCTTTGCTCGGTGGCGTACTGTTAGGCGTCGGCGTTGCGTTTTCACTGAAAATGGGTTTTACCACCGGCGGAATGGATATCCTTTCGTTGATATTATCAAAAACGACTGGAAAAACGGTCGGTAAATATATGTTTATTTTAAACGGCATCATTGTCATGGTCTCAGGTTTCGTCTTTTCTTGGGAAAGTGCCTTGTACACGATCATTTCGATTTTCGCAATGAGCTACGTGGTGGACATGCTGCACACAAGTCATCAAAAGGTAACGGCGATGATTATTACGACCAATGCGGAAGCTGTTGGGAAAAATATTTCTAAGCATGTGTTTCGCGGCATGACTTTGTTCCCCTCAGTCGGAGGCTATTCAGGCGTACCGGGCAATATGATCATGATGGTCGTGACCCGCTACGAGATCTACGATTTAGAACAAGCCGTTTTAGAAGCAGACGGCAATGCGTTTATTAACTTTGTGCCGACCCAATCGATCACAGGTCGTTTTGCGACAGATGATGAACAACGGACCTTTAAAACGACGGGGGTCTTCCCAGAACTGAAAATACACAAGAAAAGCCGTCCATAATCAAGGATCGTCCATTTACAAATCTTGCAAAAGAAGGTATTATTTGAAACAAGAATTAAAGGAGGTCTTCAACCGTGGCATATACTGAAGTAGAAGCAGAAGCAATCAAAGAGCGTGTCTTGGCTGCCTTGGAAACCGTGATTGACCCTGAGTTGGGGATTGATATAGTGAATCTAGGCTTAGTTTATGAAGTCGAATTTGATGCAGAAACAGGCAATACCATAATCAAAATGACCTTAACAACAATGGGCTGTCCCTTAGCCGACGTATTGACTGAATCGATACACGAAGCACTAAGCGATATTCCAGAAGTCAAAAATCCAGAGGTAAAATTAGTCTGGTATCCCGCATGGACGACTGATAAAATGAGTCGTTATGCACGGATTGCTTTGGGGATTCGTTAAGGATTTTCAATCATACAATTGTGTTTCATATTTGTTAACTAGTTGGAACAAGCTGTTTTCTTAGGTGGTGGACAGTTGGCAAAATGAGAAAATAAACACAGAACTCTTTTATTAACTTTGAAAATAGTTGGTAGAAGAGTTTTTTTTAGAATACTTTATTAAATAAACAGTTACTTGGTGAAAAAGTTAAGCTTTTTTACTAAAAGCATTAAGGAATACAAGATATTTTAGAACCTGAAAGCTCAGCTTATTTTCCATTCATGTGACAACTGAAAGTGAGTTAGTATTTAACTTTACCGAAATAGTAATACTTTCAATAAACCTTCAATCATTTTGACAAAAAGAGAGCATAGATTAAATTCTTATTCATCCACATTGATAACCTTATGGTGCATCCGAGAAAACATGTCTAAATAAAAGTAACTGAATTTAGTCAGAGACTTTGGGATACGATGGTTTTTCCTAAAGGAGTCAATGTAGAAAGAAAAAGGATGATTCTAGAAATGCTTTTTCAAAGGTCACGTGATATCATCCTTTCAAATGACTCTTGGCTAACAAATATACAAATGTATTGTATGCAACAATCCATACATGAAAACGATAGCCCAGTTACAGTTTCGGTCAATCATTTAGCAAGTAACATATTTTATTAGAGTTTCGAGATTAATTAATTTAATTAATGTATAATTATAGTTAAGTTGTAAAAATGATTTGCTTGATTCCCTTGATCATAAAAACAAAAAGGAGTGTGTTTTGTGGATTTTCTGTTTACTTTATTTGCTTTTATTTTCGTCGCAGTTATCTTATATCATATTGTCGAATTCTTAAAGGATCAATCTACGCCAGAAGTGTCAATACTTGCCACGCTAGTTGACAAACGAATGACAAGTAGCACGAATATTGCTGCAAACGGCTTTACGAATCAATCCATTACCTATTATCTTTTATTTGAAATCGCAAGTGGCGAAAGATTAGAATTTAAAGTAGGGTATGGAAAATACAAATTATACGTCATCGGAGATACTGGGGTATTGAGGTATCAAAGAAAAAGGTTTAATTCACTTGATAGGTAAAAATTTGTATGTATATAGTATGTGTTTATTCGTTTTCAATTTCAAAAAAAGTTGAACAGTCAATTAAAAAACTCCTATTCAAGTGTCTTATCATTTGAAATGATTTGAATTGTACGCTTTCAATGGAAAACGCAAGTATCATCGAGTAACACTTGAGAATTTCTCCTTACTGAGGTCGCATAATTGAAACCAAGACCGAGGAAAGTTTCCTACGAGGAACGGCTCAATTTAGTTCACTCATCCGTTCGAATGGAAGAAGTGATGAGCTACCTATAGTTTTAAATACTCATAAATAGAATAGTTTGCTTCACCAAAACCTCTTGGCTCATTGCTAAGAGGTTTTTTTGTTTTTACGTGGCTTCAAAATAATTCCAAGAAGGAAAAATCGTTCTTGGTTTTTCACAAACATTTTCTCATTCAAGTAACAAATATAGAACTTGAAATGCAAAAAGTGTTACTTGTGAGGTACATCCGACGCACCTTACAATGAACATGTAAAATAAGAAAGAATGAATGGAGTTGAACGTTTGTGAAAAAAATGAAGGCTGCGTTGATGTATGGACCAGGAGATATTCGCTATGAACAAGTAGAGCGACCCTGCTGTCCAGAGGGAGGTTTTCTATTGAAGGTTAAGGCAGTTGGTCTGTGCGGCTCTGATATTCGCAATTTGCTGACCGATTCAAAAGCGGGGCGCTACCCTCATATTTATGGACACGAAATCGTTGGTGAGATCGTCGAAATTGATGAAAATGTGACGAAGTATCAAAGAGGGCAGATGGTTTATGTATACCCTATGGCTCATTGCCTATGTTGCGAAAATTGTCGTAATGGGAAGCACGAATGTTGTACGGAAGCTGAAAGTTACACCGATCTTCAAGGCGGTTTTGCAGAGTATATAGCATATAGTGCAACAAGAGTAGAACGAGGAGCGATTTTTGAAGTGCCAGAAGGACGAGAGCCTATCGCGGCAACATTAGCTGAACCCTTATCCTCCACTTATGCATGCATGGAGAATATTCAGGTTTCGTTAGGCGATTCGGTCGTCATTATTGGTGCAGGTCCAATTGGGGTCTTTTTAGCGATTCTAGCAAGGATTCGCGGAGCAAGCAAGGTAATCGTGATTGATAAAAATGCTGACAGACTAGCTCTTATGGAAGCGTTTAATGTAGATCATAGGATCGATTCTTCCAAAGAAGATCCTGTAGAAAAGGTGAAAGAGTATACGAATGGACATGGCGCACATAAAGTGATTTCAGCTAATCCATCAATAGAAGCACAGCAACAAAGTATTTTTATGGCTAAAAAATGTGGAATTGTCGTCTTTTTTGGTGGTGTAGCAAAGAATCAATTAACGCCTATAGATACGAATGCAGTTCATTATAACAATCTCTGGATTTATGGTCATTATGGTGCAAATAGTATTCAAGTCGAAAAATCTTTCCATTTATCCTTATCTGATCAGTTTCCTGCTGAAAAAATTATTTCTCATGTTTTGCCTTTAGCTGACATCAATCAGGCCATCGAATTGACGAGAGAAGGGAAGGCGTTAAAAGTCGTTTTACTACCAGAAGAAGAGTATAAAATTCATTCTTTATTGAAATCTCAAAAATAGAGTAAGGAAAGGAGGAGAAAGAAAATGAATAAAAAAATTGAGATCTATATTGCTTGTGGTAGTGGGATCGCCACGTCCACGGTTGTTCAAGAGAAAGTCAAACAAATCTTAGCTCAGAGCAACATTCAGGCTTCCATCACCAAAGGGAATATTAATCAAATTCCCTCAAAAGCAGAAACAGTAGATTTAATCTTGGTGACTACTCGATATGTCAAGCCAGTAAAAGTACCGATTCTTCCTGTTTTCAGTTTGATATCGGGAATCAACGAAGAGCAGACCGCGCAGAAAATCGTTGAAGAGTGCCATCGAATTATTAAAGGGGGATAAAAATGGAAGCTGTATTATCAGTTATTCAAAACATCATGGATATGGGGGCATCGGTTATGCTACCCGTTGTCATTTTTATTTTAAGCTGTGTCTTTAGGATGAAAATTGGCAAAGCACTTAAAACTGGGCTTTTAGTCGGCATCGGCTTTCAAGGGTTGGGGCTTGTTGTAGGACTCCTGGGTACTTCCTTGCAACCAGCCATCGATTATTATCAGGAAATGGGATCAGGATATACCACGATGGATGTTGGCTGGGCTGCTGTGGGAGCGGCGTCGTGGTCAGTACCTTTTGCAGCGATTGCTATTTTGATGATCGTAGGATTAAATGTATTGTTTATTCTTTTGAAATGGACAACGGTTATGAATGTCGACATTTGGAACTATATTCATTTTTTGATTCCTGGAGCATTAGCGTATGCCTTGTTTGATAGTTTTTGGCTAGGTTTGACTGTTACGGTTGGCTTATCAATTGTCACTTTATTCGTGGCTCAGTGGTTTGCTCCTAGATGGGAGGCGTATTACGGACTGGAAGGCACGACTTGTACGACATTTTCATTTATTACTTTCGCTTATCCTTTTGGACTATTAGTAAATAAACTGATTGATTTGATTCCTGGTCTTAACAAAATCGATATCAGTTTGGAAAAAGTCGAAAGTAAAATTGGTTTTTTTGGAGATCCAGCAGTTATCGGTTTGTTGGTTGGAACTTTTCTAGGCGTATTGACACGCCAAGAATTTACGGTAGCGATTTCTATGGGGGTTGGAGTTTCAGCGGTGCTAGTACTGATACCCAAAATGGTCTCTGTTATGATGGAAGGCTTGACTGCGATCGGGGAAGCTGCCAAAGAATTTATGAAGAAACATATTGGCGAAGGGAAAAAATTATATATCGGCATGGACATTGCTCTTGGTCTTGGAGATCCGACAGCGATCACAACGACAGTGATTCTGATTCCGATAGCAATATTCTTAGCATTTATTATCCCTGGTATGCATTATTTTCCAGTTGGTGTTTTAACAGTAATCGTATATATGATTCCACTACTAGCATTAGCATCAAATGGCAATCTTTTTCGAACGCTTGTCACTGGCTTTTTCTTCTTAGTTATCGTTCTAATTGGAACAAACACCTTTGCACCTGAAGCAACCGAAATGATGAATGCGACCGGTGTACCTGTGGAAGGGGTTGTGACAGATAGTTTCTGGGGCTACAATTTAGCAAATATTATAATCAGCTTATTTCATCGAATCGTTGGGTAATTGACCAAATGAATAAACGAATTGTTGACAAAATAAATGGCTTAGTGGGAGAGAAATAGTGTATGAAATTTAAAGCAATCGAATTGAATGAGCGCTCCAATATAGAAGTGATTAAACAATGCGGACTTGAACTGCTAAACGAAGGGCTCGTCGGGAATAGTTTTATCGAGTCTTGTATCGAACGCGAACATCATTTTCCTACTGGTCTGCCAGTTGACCCGCCAGTTGCGATTCCGCATACCTTCGATCTCTCTGTGAAAGAATCTTCTGTCTGTTACGCAAGACTAAAAAAGCCTGTGACTTTTAAACAGATGGATACGCAAGTAGATGACTTAGCAGTCGAACATGTATTTTGCATGGCACTAAAAGATGAGCATACCTATATTGAATTTCTTCAAAAATTGATTTTAAGCATCCAATCTCGAAATTTTATTGTTCAATTAAGCAAGTGTGAACCTGAAAAACTTGTTGATTTTCTAAGAGAGAATTTGTCTATTCATTAAGGAGGAGTGCTGTGAGGAAAATTACTGCTGAAATCATCTATCTCCTACTATATAACAAAATAACGAAAATTAGATTGGAGCAACTTTATAAAAACTTGAATCTCTCGCCAAAGAAGTTCACGAGTGAAATCAAAGTCTTGAACTCGTTTCTAAATACTCACGATATGCCGCAAGTGAAAATTGAAAGCGGATACTTACAGGTTCCTGATGAACTAGATTTGTCAGAAGCTTATCAGCTTGTTTTAGAATTGTCCCCTTACGACTATTCCTTGAATCCTGATGAAAGACGCACATTACTTCTGATCAATTTATTGATAACAGAAGATGTTCTTACGATGGATCATTTTGCTGATTTGTTTTACGTCAGTCGATTAACAATCATCCGCGATATCAATACGTTGAAAAAACAAGAAGTGATCATGAGTAAATATATCGAAACGCTTAGGGGCGAAGCGGTTATCCTTAAGATGAATCAATCGGAGAAAAGAGAGTATTTGTTTACATTGTTTTTAGAAAATATAGACGCAAAAGGATACATCAATTATGTCGGGATGCAAATCCTTCGGGCATTTGACGGGTCAATGGAGTATTTAGACTTTCTGGGATTCATTTTTAACGAGTTAAAGTATGCAGAAAAGTATCAGCAGTTTGATCTTTTCGTCTATATTTTTATCGTTATCAATATGCCCCGCAAAGAACAAGGTGAATCTCCCAAATTTGTCGTTATGTCGGAAAACCTGAGCATACTCATCGATCAAATTGAAAAAAGATTTGATCGAACGATCTCTTTCGAAGACAAACAGGCAATAGCAGAATTTTGTCATTTGAAAAAGCGAAAAAATGTGAAGGATGCTGAATTGTATAATTTGGTCATCTATTTTCTGAATAAAATTGATGAAGATTTAGGGACGACTCTAAAGTACGAATTTGACTTAATTTCTGATCTATACAATCACTTACAAATTATTGAAGAAGAGAACATTATTTTGGATATTGAAAATATCGGTCTTTTGCGGCATCAGTTTATGGATATTATCGTAGCTGTAAGGGCTAATAGTGGTGTCATTGAAAACTACCTGTCCCGATCCTTCAATGAATCATTTATTACTACGATCGCTATTCATATCGCAACTGCCTTAACCCGACAAGAATATAAGATGAGCAAAATCGATATCTGGATCGTGTGTGAAAATTTATCGATAGCGAAAATGATTGCTATGAAAATTAGTCGATACAAGCAGTTCAAAATTATGAATGTGCTAACACTTGCTACTTATCGTAAGATGTGCTTCCGTCAAAAAGCCAATCGTTTAATCTTAACTGCTGATCCTTTGCCTTTTTTGGAAGAGGATGTTTTAAGGATAACACCTTTTGTGACTCAAGAAGATATCCAAAATATAGTAAAGACGGTTGACCGTTTGTTTACGATTAATGAAGAAGAGACTGAAGAAAAATTTGATCAATTTGTCCAACAACCACAAAGAAAATTGCATGATTACTTGTTAAATTCGCATGTTATCAGAATCGACCAAAAATGTTCTTGGGAGCATTCTTTACGCTTAGCAGGGAAAGTGTTGACACAAAACGAGTGTATTGAGCAGAGCTATGTAGAAGAAGTCGTTGAAAATGTGAAACAAAATGGACCTTATATCGTAATAAGTGAAGGTGTTGCTTTAGCTCATGCGAACAATCGGGGAAATGTCCACCGTAGCACGATTAGCCTCTTGACGAATAAACAAAAAATCTCTTACGGATCTGAGGATTATTTTCAAGTGACTTATGTTTTCTTCGTCGCTCTTGTAAGAAGTGAAGAATATTTAGAAATTGTTGAAGATATTATGTTTCTTGGGAAATATGGATTAATTGAAAAATATTTACGTTTTAGACAGGAGGAAGCCGATGGATTATTTAGAAGAAAGGAAATTCATATGTAAGATTGCCAAATCTTTATTTGACAGGAAGCTAACGGATGCTGCTGGTGGCAATATCTCTATAAAAGTTTCAGAAGATCATTTCTTGATGACACCTACTTTGGCATCTGTTCAGTATCTTTGGGAATTAGAGGCAGCGCAAATTCTTTTGGTAGATAAGAAACTATCCCTCATCGAAGGTACTGGTCGCTTGACCAGGGAAATCAATATGCATATGAGTTTTTATCACTCAGATCCACGGATCAAAGCAGTGATTCATGCTCATCCATTAAATTTGATGGTTTACAGTTGTATAGGGACTGATATGCCCATCGTCTGTGAAAACCTTCGTCTCGGACCGGATGCGATCCGTTGTTTGGATTATGCACCTGCAACAACTGAAAAGTTAGCACACTTGGTTGGTGATTACTCTCAAAACATGGTGACAAATGAAGAAAAACTACCTTATGGAATGTTATTGCGAGAACATGGGGTAATTGTTGGAGCCACTAATTTGGCTTTTGCAAATGATTATCTGGAAAGACTAGAAACAAATGCTTATGTGCATTTACATTCGCAAGCGCTTCTCCAGCAGGGCTATGAATATTATACTGACAAAACAAACGTTACCTATGAATCCCATGAATGAAGATTGGAGGAGAGTGGATGAGGGCTGGTTTCTTAATTGGACTGAATGAATTTGAGATTCGAGAAATGGATGTTCCACAATGCCATCAGAATGAAGTGATTGTAAAAGTAGAAGCTTCAGGAATCTGTGGGTCAGATATCCACAAAATGAGTAAAGGCTGGAAATACAAGTTACCCATGATCATGGGGCACGAGATGGCTGGGACTATTGTAAAAGTTGGTCGTTCTGTTCATCATTTAAAAAAAGACGATCGGGTCGCTGTTGTCCCGTTTATTCCTTGTCGTAACTGTGCATACTGTGCTATCGGGAAGTATCAATTATGTACGGACTATATCATGATGGGATCGCAACGGTTTGGGGGATTTGCAGAGTACGTCTCCGTGCCAGCGAGCAATATCGTGAAAATAGGGACTAAGTTGTCTTTTGAAGAAGCGGCCATGATTGAGCCTCTTGCTGTCTCAGCGCATGGTGTTTATGGAATCGAACCTAAAGTGGGCGATGTCGTTGCAGTTTTTGGGTTAGGAACGATTGGATTGCTGACGATCCAATGGTTAAAAATTGCGGGTGTGAAAACGATCATTGGCATTGATATTCAATCAGAGAAACTGGAACAAGCAATAGATTTAGGTGTCACCGATACGATTAATCCTAGTCTTCAAGATCTTGAAACAGAGATCTCCCGAATAACGGATGGTTTAGGCGTGGATATTGCAATGGAATGTGCAGGTACTAAAATAACCGAAGAGCAATGTCTCTTAGTGACAAAAAAAGGCGGGAAAATTGGATTTCAAGGGATCGCTTATTCTGATGTTTTGATTAGACAACGGGCATTTGAAAAAATCTTTCGCAGTGAATTAACCATTAAGGGTTTTTGGAATAGTTATTCTGCGCCTTTCCCAGGTAAAGAATGGTTTGATTCAATCACCTTTTTAGAAAGCGGACGCTTGAGTGTCAGTCATATGATTTCCCATCGCTTTCCATTAGAGGATCTTCAAAGAGCATTTGATTTAGCGGTAAATAGAAGTGAAAGCTTTAATAAAATAATGATCATGCTCTAAAAAAACATTTGAGTACAATATAAACCGATTGTTTTCAAAACCATATTTATTCAGTAAGTTTTAACAAGCTGTATGGATATGGTTTTTTTGATTTGCTACTCTGATTACAGAGGTTGCTCCTTCTAAAACCTGTCCCACTCAAAGACAACGTTGCATTTTCAGAAATGAAACGGTAAACTAGTTGAAAAGATTGGAGGAATGAATCAATGTTAGCTACGAATTTTGGGAAATATACATACAAAAATCCGTTTATGAACGCCTCAGGAGTCCATTGTATGACGATCGAGGAATTAGATGAATTAGCGGCATCAGCAGCTGGGGCATTTGTCACGAAGAGTGCAACGCTAGAAGCACGTGCGGGAAATCCAGAACCACGTTATACCGATTTACCGTTAGGAAGCATCAATTCGATGGGATTACCAAATCTAGGGGTGGACTACTACTTAGACTATGCTATCAAAAAACAGCAGGAAATGACCCAGCAAGCGCCCTTCTTTTTCTCTGTCGCTGGTATGAGCGTGGCTGAAAACATTGAGTTATTGAAGAAAATCCAAGAAAGTGATTTTGACGGAATCACAGAGTTAAATCTTTCTTGTCCAAACGTGCCAGGAAAACCCCAAGTTGCCTATGATTTTCCTTTGACCGATCAAATTCTGGAAACAGTCTTTGGTTTTTTCACAAAACCTTTAGGTGTCAAATTGCCGCCATACTTTGATTTGGCTCACTTTGATGAGATGGCTAAGATATTGAACAAGTATCCGTTAACTTATATCAATTCAATCAATAGTATTGGGAATGCTTTATTTATCGATCCTGCTACTGACTCAGTAGTTATCAAACCAAAAGATGGGTTTGGCGGTTTGGGAGGCGAATATGTGAAACCAACGGCATTAGCCAATGTGCGGGCTTTCTATACACGTCTCAAGCCAGAAATCAAAATTATCGGTACTGGTGGGATTCGTAATGGTCAAGATGCGTACGAACATTTGTTATGTGGCGCTTCTATGTTGCAGATCGGCACAGAGCTGCAAAAAGAAGGACCGGTGATCTTTGAACGATTGACGAAAGAATTAGCAGCGATCATGAAAGAAAAAGGGTATCAATCAATCAGTGAGTTCCAGGGGAAATTAAAAACGATTGATTAAGAACGACTTTGAATGCTTTACTATCCGCTTCTTTTTATAGAAGAAAGGTGGTTTTTAATGGAGAAGTTTCGTAAAACAACGGAGGATGATCTGGTTGAGTTGATGGCGCTTTTTGAAGAAGGCATTGCTTTTTTAAAAGCTCAAGGATCCCCACAATGGCAAAATGGCTATGGCCCAAAAGAAACTCAAATCAAAGAAGATATTGCAAAAGGTGAAAGCTATGTGTTAGTGAAAGATGGGAAAATCGCAGCGTCTGCGGCACTGGTTTCTGGTGAAGATCCTGTCTACAACGCAATTACCGGCGCAGGGTGGGATGGAAACGGTCCATATCTATCCATTCATCGCGTCGTTGTCAGTTCTCATTTTAAAGGGCAAAAGTTAAGCGCCAAATTGCTGCAAGCTCTTGAAGTGGTTGCATTAGAGCAAGGAATCGTTGATTTACGTATCGATACGTATAAAGCTAATATTGGTATGCAAAAGAATATTCAAGCAGCTGGCTATCAATACAAAGGAGTGGTAACATTCCCTTTTCCGAACGGAGAGCGATTGGCTTTTCAAAAACGTTTGACCGCAAGCTAAGCATTCTATTCCATTAGTGTCACTTGGCTGAATTAATGGAATAGTTGTGTCAAAGTGAATTTTTGGTATGAAAATGCGGATAATGGTTGTCAGAATCCTTTCGGCTTGCTAAGATAAGCACGTAAAGGACGGTGCCAAATGAAGAAAAGAATCAAAAAGAAAAAAGCTTATAAAAAATATATCCATGATATTTTTGCGGGTTATGAAGAAATGCTTGAGAATCCAGCGATCAATGAGAAGAAGTTTTCTTATCTGAAAGAAGAAACAACCTTAAAACGAGACGATCAAAATCAGGTCCGTTTTCGTACGATCGATATTGATTAAACTACCTATTTTGGGTAGTTTTTTTGTTTATCTCGACTTAGTTGAAAATATTTCAGAAAAAAGCTTGCTCTTTCATTCTTAGAATGATAAAGTATTCAACGTTGGCAATTGAGCCAGCGGGTCAAAAGAGCGTTTGAAAAAACTTCAAAAAAGACTTGACCAAAAATGAAACAGATGATATTATAACGAAGTCGCAATAA
>NZ_JBMHEO010000003.1:0-63357 GCF_050498885.1 Enterococcus sp. AZ179
AAGTGAACGTTTATTTGTATGACGATGACACTAGAAATGAGTTATATGCCATGGGGAAATTAGTGGGTAAGCAAAACGGTGGAAAGTCTTTGATTGTGGAAAATGCATTAAAAGAGTACTTTGAGAGAAATAGAGAATACGTGGATCAAGCTTTAAAACAATTTCCCCCAAAAAAATGAAGAGCGAAAGCCCTTCTTTTTTTTGCATAATACTATTACTATTAATATCAACATTGCTAGCAATAATGATAGCTTCTTTCCTATAAGCTTATTTCATAGGCTTTCCTTGTTCCTTTATTCATTAAATCACTATAGGACTGTGCTAGTTTTGTTACTATTAATAATGCTAGCAATAATAATAGTAATATTATTATTATTTTGGATAGCAATATTATTAGCAATATTACTATCATTATCCATAGCAATATTAGTAATAATAGTAATAGCAATATTGATTTTAATAAAGATAGTAATAGTATTAGTATTATTAATGTCATTATTGCTAGCGTTAAGTCAACAATAGCAATAGAAAAAATATAAGAAAGTGACTTTACGTAATTTGAAATAAATGGTAAACTGTTGTTGAGAAAAAAACTATTTGCACAACATTGTTTTAGGTGGTAACCTAATAAAGAATTTAAAAATAAAAAAAAGAGACGGAAAAGTTAATGGATTGGACCCCACTAATTTTTCTGAATCACATACAGCAACTATGTGTTCTCGCTCGTCTCGGAAGTTATTTAAGTGGCTGGAAACCACTTATGTAATTTGATAAGTTTTTCGGACTCGCAATCCGAACTTACAAGCTTATCTTACCATTTTTTGACGAGCAACTCAATATATACATGCTTATTTGTCATGCTTTCTTTAAATTTTTTTGACATTTCTAGCCATTGAGGGAACACAAATCGGATGATTATTTGTGTTCTCTTTTTGTTTGGAAAGGATCAGTAACCATGGCAGCTTCTTTAGACGTCGTCTATTCAACAATCTTACAAAACGGTATTCGTAAATTCAAATATAAAAATAGCCGCCTTAAACCGGTCTCTTTTAGTGATCAATCGGGAAAAGGGGCTATTTTTGCCTACCGTTCAAAAGAACATATGGTTGAAGGGATTGGCCTAGTAATCACGTCTGAAGAGGGGATTATCGAGAATAACAATTCGTTTAGCCATTGGACACCTAACGTTTTTCGCTATGGGACGTATGCTGATGAAGGGAGAATGTTCACGAAGGGCCATTCTGAGGACAATTTACGTCAGATTAATACGTTTTTTGTTGATTTTGACACGCTAGATCCAAATTTTGATTACGGAGAAATCATTCTGGCCAGTAATGAGCTTGGCTTTATGCCAACGATGGTATTACGGACAACTCATGGATACCAGGCATTTTATGTATTAGATAAACCTGCCTATGTAACAAAGAAATCCAACTTCAAAGTGATTAACGTGGCTAAAATGATCTCCAATAATCTGCGAAATAAATTAGCGAAAGACTATGAATTTCCAGTTGATGTTAATGCAAACCATTTTGGAATCACTCGTATACCTACAGAAGAGAGTGTTTTATTCTTTGAGCCAGAGTACCGTTATAGTTTCGAAGAGTGGATCAATTGGTCGATGAGAGTGGATGCTGACAAGAGTTCTGAGAGTAAGAATGTCTTTATCTTGCCGTCAAACCAGGAGTTTCGTCAGGTCGATGAGCCGTGGTTCCAGCTGTTATTAAGGAGTCAAAAAATTCAAGGAGAGAAGGGGATCTATGGCCGAAATAACGTCATATTTACCCTGTCTTTGGCCTACTTTTCTTCAGGATACGAGATTGAGGAATGTGAGTTAGCTATGCTTGAGTTCAATGATCGATTAGCAAGTCCATTGACTGACCGAGAACTGACTAGGATTATTCGATCAGCTTATTCAGGAAAGTATCAAGCCGCACATAGAGAAAAAATTGTTGTATTGTGCCAGGAGTGGGTCGATACTAATCTCTCTGAAGAGCAGCTATTCAATAAAAAGCGTGGGTGGTGGAAATTCAAGAAGGAAAGATCTGTGCGCAAGTATTCTCATAGTCATGAATGGGCAGCTGATTTGCTGGCTTATTTGAACGAACAGTCCTATACCTATAAACCTTATATCGTTTCTACAAAAAAAGAGTTGAGAGAAGAATTAAAGATTCCGGAACGTTCCCTTGATAAAGTGCTGAAGCAACTGAAGAACGAAAATAAGATCTATTTCCGAGTTCGGGCCGGCCGCAATGGCGGAATTACTTTAGCCTCTGTTCACGGCTTGATGCGATCAATCATTCGAGTTAAAAAAGAGGTGCAAGAAGCGTATTTCCATGCGATTTCTGAGGCCTTCGGCTTGGGCCGGACATTTATACAAGAGACGTTGAAACAGCTGATAGAGCCTAAGAAAACCGCCGTACAAATGGATTTATTACAACTCGATTCCGGATAATATTAAAACCCGCAAACTGCCTTTTACATTATATCTATGATACTTCTGGCTTTTCTTTGGTTTCTGATCTGTCTTTTTGCCTAGTGTCTTGCTTGCCAGGTTTTACAAAGAGATCTATTATTATCACATACGCGATAATACGCTGGAGGGGGTTACCGTCTATGTCAGTGAATACTTTTGTTTATCCTTATCCTGTGTCTGTTTTTATTATTAAGCAGCTAGGGATGTCTGTAGAGGAATTTTGTGAGTTACATGATTATAAGCAAAGTACTGTAGCCACCTGGTCTTATAGAAATCGTCCTGTGGGGTTATTACCTTGTGACTTTCTATATTGCTTAAGTTTGTCCGCTGGGTGGTCAATGGATATGGTTTATAAAGAATTGCTAAAGTTGGAAGAGGAGTTTCTTTTGAGTATTGATCCCAAAAAGAAAAAGAAGTACGTTGATTAGGCTATTAGAGGGTTTGAAGGAGAAATTGACTTTAAAGCTTATCCATGGGCTACATAATCTTGTGAATTATGTTTTTTAAGGTGATTTCTTTATTTATAACACTCAGAGGGCAAGTAATTCTCTGAGTGTCTGTTTCAATTTATGATGTAGTTTATTTCTTTTAGCGGTAGTTTACCTGCTAATGTGTTTTTGATTGATGGAATGCAGGCTTCAGCGTAGATATGCTTTACTGGTGATTTACTGATGTTATATATTAATTCTTCAAGAAAATCTTCTAGTTTTTTTATCGCTTTTTTTTTGGCTTTTTCGTTGTCCGCTATGTAGTAATCATATCGGTATTTTGAAACTCTGTATAAGATTACGTGATCCGTAGAGTACTTTATTTTTTGATAATTAAACAGTGAGGATAATAATTTTTCTGCGTTATCTAGTAGTTTTTTCTGTAGATCAGGTTTAGCATAAAGCGCTCGATCTATTGAGCTATCAGCTAGATTTGAGAGTGCTTCCGGCAATTGATATGAGTATCGCGAATTTAAGGATGATATTTGTTCAAATTCATATTGGTCGAAAAATTTTGAGATATGCAAAATTTGTTCATCTGAAAAGTGAACAGTAAAATCTATGATAAATTGAAGATAGATTTCAGTTATCATTTTTCTTTTTTTCAGTTCTGAATAAACATTATCGGTATCCTTAGCGTTTATTTTGGAAATTTTGGGACTAAATTGATGGAAATGTTGGCGTATATAATAAAAGTACCGTAAAAATGCTAAAGATGTGTTTTTGTATTCATTTGCGGTTTGAAATAACTTCTCTAATCTTTTTATATCCAATTCTTGTTTGAGATCATTTTTTTGATTGAGACATACTTTAATTTCAGCGATGATGTAAACCATACGATTGTCCTGTTCTTTTTGAATATTATATACGTCGGATAATTGTAGTCCTAAGCGATTAGCAAATTCTTCGACGTTTTCGATTGGTAGGGTGCGCTCACCATTCTCAAATCGAGAATAAGTTGATTGTGAGACAAGACCTTGGTAGATTTCTTTTTGCGTGAGATGTAGTTTGATGCGTATATATTTTATGGTTTCATGGAATTGCATAATTTCACTCCGATTATATTTTTTTATTTAAAAATGCTTAATTAGCATATTTTAAAGTTTTACTTGAAGTTTATTGATGTAATTGCAATAATGAACTCAGATATCAAATTAAATTGTGCACAAATTCAAAGGAGGTTTAGTCATGTTTGAATTTTTAATTGATGTATTTAATATTCAGATCACTCGTCCGTAATTAGTATTCATACTAGGGGATTATTTGAATTATTGCCCAAGTAAAAAAGCATGCAGCTCTGTATTTTCGAAAATTACTTGCGAAAAAAACAGAACAATGCTATGCTTTTTGTGAAAATGAAATATTGTCAAAAATAAAAACAATTAATGTTTAAATATATTTTTTTTGATTGAGCAAGCTGAAGTTTTATTTCAGGCAATCAAAAAAGGGGATGCGACATGCGATCAGGCTCCTACACCTGAACACATGTATGCATGAATATTAGATGAAATACGGCTCTAATATCATGGTGCATGCCCCCTCTGTTGAGCTATGCCCAACGAGGTTTAGTTTAGCATAGAATAGCTTCTTCGTCACGCCCAAAATGGGGAAGACGCAAGACGTTTCTAGCTAAACTCTCGTTGGAAAGAGCTGAGCAGCAAGGGGTGTCACGTGATTTAGGTCACGTGACACCCTTTTTTGTTTGTCTGAAAGTATAATACCAAATTTCATTAGTATTTTGGAGGTGTTGAGACTGGATCAAAAGGAATTTCAAGAATTTCTTAATGAAAATCAAGGAAAAATCTTTACGATCGAACAATTACAACAGCAGAGACGAGAAAATCGCTTGCCTGAAGTAAACGTGGCCAACTTTTTAGCGTTGATTCGCTATACCAATCGTGTTCGTCGTGATTATAGGCGAATAGATGGCCAGCTGGAAAGTGTATTTCAAATTATTTAACGAGAAAGGATTAGCAAAAATGGTTGTTACAAGAAGAAAATCGAAAATTCGAGCAGTGACTTCAGTCTGCTCGTTGTCTGACATTGAAAATCGCGCGTTGTCTATCCGGTTATTTGATCAAACAACCTGGATCAATATGGGCGACGGACGGATAATAAATCCTCAAACCAAAGAGATTGAAGCATTGATCAAAAAATTCGATGAGATTCGAACTGCCACGCTTCCTGGCAAAATAGTTTTTGCCAAACGTTACAATCGTTGGGACCCACTGTGCTTAGTGGAAAAACCTTATAAAATCCGATCATAAAGGATCAACACTAGATTAAAAAGTATTTCTACTTGCAAGTGAACACTTGCGTGTCCTTTGAAATGAGAATACACAAGAATAGCAAAAAAAGACGTGGGAGTCTGACTGTCTATAACACGTCGCTATTCACACAAAGGACAGGGCTTAAAGCGACTGTTGGATAGCTTTAAGCATTGAAGTTTCTATGGATTCCTGGCAGACAGCTTGCAGATGGATGTCTGGGCTGGGCATTACTGGTAGTGAAGAAGTAGGAGAGGTAGCTCGGAATCCTAAACCGGCAGGTTCTCACTAAACCTAAAAGTGATTCCAATAATCATTTGTGAGTAAAAATATTTTTTAATCGATCAAACTAATTCTCTTCTGTGATCAATCGATAAAGCTGAAAAAGTTGTTCTTCTCTTTTATTTTTAACAATAGAGGCGGTCCAAAGGAGCAGCAATCTAAGAATGATTGAGCGATTTCAGAGGATGTTAACAAATTTGTCGAAGGAGAAAAGATATGCAAAAATCATTTGACGCTGATCAGAAATACAGGGAGACCATGTCAAAAATAAGTCTCCTTGAGGCAGATGAAATAAGAAATGATTGTGAGATAAAGTTAGAGAAGTTAAGGTTTAGAAGGTCAGAAACAATTGAAAATTTGAACAGAATGTCATCAGCAATTGATGATAACATTTCTAAACGAATGAAATGTTTACTACGTTACATCTTCCCAGAGTTCATTGCTATGATTCCAATTTGCTTTTTAGGTTTAATCTATTCTATCACACAAATCCTTATTCTGAATTACAGGGGAAGTGGGGATTTGGTAGGAATTTTTAGATATTTGGTTCTTGCTTTCGTTGCAACTATTTTTACTCTTGGTTGTCTGGCAATTTTGGTAAAAAATGCTTATATAAAATCAGATTATATCAAGATGGTTCGATCTCTGGGAAGTGAAGTTAAAATAATAGATGCAGAGATTGAATTGGTAATTAAGCTGTTTTTTGAGCAAAGTTTCTCTTCTTTAGGAGAATCTTATGAGTGAGATCGAAAAATTGCTGGCATTTATGGATTCTGGCAGAAGAAAAAAGATTTTGTTAGCTAATTACTTTGAGTTGCAAGAACAAAAAGGAACGTGGAACAATAAAAGATCAATTGATTTACGTCGTGAAATCAGTAATTCGCCATACTTTGAAGTTACTTACATCAGGAAACAGGTCGATAACGATAGTTGGAAGACCGAAACGCAATTAACAATTAAATCCAAATATACTTGTAAAAGAAATAGAAGCTTGTAGGAATTCCTGCAAGCTTCTATTTTTTTCATTCGGAAAGGAACGAGGAATATCTATGGAACAAAAACAGGCATATTGCCAAATCAAAAAGAAACATTGCCAGGTGTTTAAGGCTGGTCACACGAGCAAATACGTTGATAAAGGAGAGTACTACCTCGGTATCGAGTATCGGATTTTCAATAGCGGTGCGTTAGACATTCATGATCTTCGTTCTGGTAAAGGAATTGAGATCTTAGAAACTGAAGAACGTTTTGATATCAGAAAAATTCATAAATCTAATAAAAATGTGTTGCTATTTCTAAAAAATCCTAAATTATTGGCGGATTTCTAAGGCGAGTACATTTGAAAGGAGCATTTTTGTGAAGCAATTAGAAGATTATATCAGGTCAGGGTGGAAATTACAGGTTACGTTAACTCCCAGCGATCAAGGAGTTAAGTACAAAGCGTGGGCATACGATCATTCGGATAAGGAGTTGTTAGCACTAGCAGGAGAAGGAGATTCAATGAGCGCTATGCTTAGAGATCTTCAGGAATGCGAGGAAGAACTTTATCCCCATTTAGTTAACGATGGAAACCATATTCAGA
This sequence comes from Enterococcus sp. AZ179, assembly GCF_050498885.1. Taxonomy (NCBI): domain Bacteria; kingdom Bacillati; phylum Bacillota; class Bacilli; order Lactobacillales; family Enterococcaceae; genus Enterococcus; species Enterococcus sp. AZ179. The sequence goes on from NZ_JBMHEO010000003.1 coordinate 7,093, forward strand.
GCAACCGAACTGAAAAGCTACCAACGGTTTTTAGAATGGGAAGGCCTGAAGGGATGAGAACTAATGGATAGTACTACATGGCCACTTGCCGATCCAAGGTTGTTGTTATTGAACGAACTCAAAAGGATCTATATCTGGCAGCATAGTCATGCATGGGATATTTTTTACTATTTATTGGAGGGCGACAAAGATATGTTTGAAAAAGAGTTTATACAAGTATTCAACAATCTAAATGAAAATGAATCCCTTCAGGTTGGACAAGAGTTTTTATCATGGGTTCTAAGTGAAAGTGAGGCTGATAAGTCATGAAGATGGTTGTTGAAAAAATAATTGATGGAATACAGAAATACGAAGTAGTAGAAGCTGATAGTGCACCACAGGCTCTTAATCAATGCAACTTTGATCGATTTCTCGATGAAAATTGTGATTCAGCTAGTTACAATCAGGAGGTTGTTTACGTCGGTGTATATGAAATGGGGCAGACGAATCTTCTTGAAGACACTGAACACATAGCTAATGTCCATAGATTCTATCGAGAAAAGTTGATCCAAAATGGATTTGATCCTGATACCTTCCAAAAAATATAAGGTGCTCTCTATGGAAAAGTTTGTCATTTTATTATTTCATTCGCTGGCTTTGTACCTTGCTTATTTTGCTTACAACGTTACTCAGAAAAATAAAAATTTGATCAATTACTATCTGAATCCATTGAACAGGATAGAGATTTTAAAGCAATGTTTTTACGATCGATCAGAAAAAAAGAGGATACTGTTAGAAATTGGTCGTTGTATTTGCCGTATACAGCTGAATAAAGATAAAAGCTTTATGAACTATGAACGCAGAGAAAAAATAAAGGATTTGAAGCACTTAGAATATGAAATTATTTCAGGTAGCTATCGAGAAATATTAGGTGAACTTTCTGAAGAAGATCGCAAATTCGATAATTGGGATTCATTTTGATTCGTATATGAAGTCAAAATTATATAAGGAGAAGTGGTATGGAGATTTTTCCAACTATTATGATTTATGTAGGATTAGATATCTACTATTCAGATTTGGTCGTTTTTTTTCTGATGTTGATAGTTTTATGCCTTTTTCTCATTAATAAAATTTTAGATACATCGACACATAATTAGGAGTGAGGAAAAACAAATGAATAGAAAAAAAGTATTGTGGCTCGTCGCAGTGCTATATCTTTGCATAATAGTATCCATGATAACTGTTTTTGGGTTAATAAATCAGCAGCGTAAATTCATAATTGACCTGGGCGAATTGAATGCGGGACTTCGAATGATCAATTTGATGTTACTAATTCTAACAGGTGGGCTAGCAATTTTAACTAGGAAAATTCTTCCAACAGGCACAAACGACGAAGGAATATCCGAGAGTGATAAAGAGACTGTTGATACAGGACCAGAAGTGAAATTAGAAGAACGTGTAACTGAACTAGATATCGAAAAGGAAGAGAAGGTAGAAAAAAAAGAAATTTTGTCGATCTATCTATCCAGTGGAGAATCATTTTTTCATGAAGTAGATTCAACAGGCCTCAATAGTCAAGAGATAATCGCTGCTTGGATGAATATGAAACCTGGTGGAGAGCTAGTTGTTGAAGATTCTGACGGCTGGTCAATGTATGTAATGGATCAGATTACTGCAATCACTATTTTACATTGTTGATGGATAGTGGGCTGTTTTGTTGAAGCTGTATTCTATAGAAGCTAGACCATGCTACTGTTCGGAGAGGTTCCTTTTCTTGGAAAGAAGGGGAAGTCATTAATTGACAGATTTTATGGAATCGAGGATAGAAAATGAAAAATCCGAATGATTTAATTGTGCTAATACTTTTATCTCCTTTAATAATGCTGATTCGGATTCGAAATAAACCCGATGGATCAGTAGTTAGAGTATGTGATTTGTTTCGTAAAGCTAATTGGAAAAAATACTATGAATGAAGAATAGGCGATAACAGACAGAAATCATAGAATGGAGAGGCTTTATCATGATGGGAAAAAAGCAGCTGGAAGGCTTCCTTAAGACATTTTCGAACGACAAATCTAAAGAGATTATCTTATGTGATCCTAAAAATCAAAATCAGATAGTGTCAGAACTCAACAAGAAGCAGCAAGTGCTAGTGAACGATGTAAAATCAGGATATTTTATTGATGTTGTACTTGTCGAAAATTGGGAAATTGAAAAAGGATTGGTGGAAGATCCGATTATCGGTAAGAATGGGCAGTATTATTTCACTCTAGGAGATAATTTTGATTCGAGTGATATTTCTTTGTTTATTTCAGATGCAAAAGAAAACGTTATGGAAAAAATATCATACGAAATTATAAATGATAAACACCAGCACATTGAAATATATAGAGATATGCGCTCAAACGAGTTTATAGGTATTGTTAAAAATACTGTGAGCAATAAATTCTCATTAGGAATTGCTGGTAATGGAAGTAAATCTAGATTTTTCTGGTTGAAAGATTTCAATGAAAATTTAGCGCAGGGATATATTAAACTAGTTCAAATAGAAAATGGATTGGGGATAGAGGTTATAGATACTTACAATTTGGAGTCCAAAGAAGAAGAAGAAGACTTTTTAAATTCTGGATACATTAAGGTTGGTTATCCGTCACGATAGTTGATTAGTTTTAGAGATAACAGAATTAGGAGGAAAAAAGCTTGAATAATGAATTTTTGAATCAGTTAAATGAGCTAATAACAGCTTTTAAAGAACATCATGAGGATGTATTTTCTCCTGTTGAGATTGCAAAAACAAGTGAATGTGATTTTTGTGAAGAAAATAAACAAAATTCGAACTTCAAGCATGAATTGATGGAAGACACTGAATATGTAAGCCAGCCAACTCTTAATGCTCTAGGGGATAGTTTGAAAGGAGTTATATTACAGAAAATCAAAGGATCACACTATTGTCTATTAATGGAATATTCAACTCCGGTAGCTATTAAACCGAGATTCACAACACTAGTTGATTAGCGGAAGAGATAACGGAATGAGGTGAGATTTATGAAACATGTTTGGATTTTGATTTCTACACCAACAGGAGACGATCCAAGTCCCGCCATTTTTTCTAGCAGAAAAAAAGCTGAAAAGGCTTTTTGGGATCAAGTTAAATATGACCTAAGAGCAGGACTCAAAACAGAGACCACGGCAGATAATCAGAATTTGTCATGTGTATCTACAATCGAAAAAACAGGGGATCAAATGGTTCATGATGTTAAAAGAGTTAAAGTTCATTAGCGACAGAGATTGTAGAAAGCGAGGTGTGAATTTGATTAAACCGAACACTATATTTTTAAATGGCAGAAAAATTGGAACCTATGAAGCTATGCTTACTGCTGGGTCAGGACACATTAATTTTAAGGGGTTTGAACCATACGAGAAAAAAATTGACGGCAAAAAACTTTATAGGTTATTACTACCTATTCGTTTTAGCAAGTGCAAATACAATTATTTAACTGCCACGGGCATACACGGAATGACTGATTTATTGAGTATGGTGCCACAACTCACAGTTCAAGAAATCAGGAACATTGACCCCAATCTAATGGCTCTTGCGACACCTGTTGAAGAGGAAAAGTGATTGTGGCGTGGGCTACTTTAGTCAGTAATCCACCAAAATAGTTGATTAATAGAAGAAATACATGAAAGGAAGGTTTAAGTTAATGGTCTATATTTTAAGTTTTGTTGGATTTGTACTTTTTATGTTCATTTTGTTAGCTTTATATAGCTGTTTAGTTATTGCTGGAAGGGCCGATCGGCGATACGAAGAAATGAAGAATAATAGCGATTCGAGCTACAAACTTTATCAGAAATATTAGTTTTCAGGAAGGTATTTAACAAGAGAAATTATTCTGAAACAAATATGGAAGCACGAAAAGACCAGACATAATTAAGTCTGGTAGTAGTCGTTGCTGACTAAACTTAAACTACCATTTTTTAACATTATATAACAATAGTAATAAAAAATGATTAGTATTTATTAGGATATTAGTAGAAAGAAAAGCAGCTATTTGGTATTCTTAATATATAAATTCAATAAAATAGTCATTTTTTTATAATTAATAGACGTTTTTTGAAAAATATTTAACCAATAGAAAATGGTGTTACTATGCAAAAAAACGCAATTTATAACATATTTGGTGAACCGATGGTTCTAGAAAAAGGAAAACTCTATTCTTGTTATGTAGGAAAAAAGGGGATTGTCTGCCGAGAGGAAAAGCGAACACGGTCGAAAAAAGCTGAGAAGTTATAGACTGTTTTGATTCTTGGCTGAGATTTGTCAGGGACAACAGCTTAAATAATCCATTTACCAATGTGTCAAAACAAGAATGGCCTTTTTGTTTGATCACTTCCATTGTTGTTGCGTCTCTTTCAGTGCGAATCTCTCCTAAGACTTACACGCTGAAAGAGTTCCTTGGCAAATTTCAGTTAAGAATCATTTGCTTAATCAAGTGGGTAGTAATAGAAATAGTCTAACGCATCAGTTGCTAAACCAAAAGTATCACCTATAACGAATGTATCCGGACTAGCAATAATATCGGCTAGGCTAAAAGTACTTGATTCACGATCAACAACCGTTAGGGGAAAACTAAACTCTTCTTCGTTGGTTGAAACTGTCGCAGCATTTGCGTCCTCAAAGTGAACAAAAGAAATCAATGCTTCGCCTAAGTCAATCAGGTCTTTGTTCAAAGCCACTTGTAGCTGTTCAAAAGCAGAAAGCTCATTTATATTCGAGCTTTCTACAGTTTCGCGGTATTCATTCCTGGTATTGCGAGTTTGGTAGATCAAAAGACAACTGATACCAATAAAGAGAATTGGTAGAATGTAAAATATTTTTTTCTTCAATCTAGTTATTCTCCTTTCTTGGGTTGGCTAGATAAAGAATTTTTACGTGCCTCAATTCTTTTTGCGTAAGTTTCTATATCACTTTTTAAATAAAGCCTTACCGTTCTTGTTCCTGTACCATACTCTAAAAAGGGGACAACATATTTTAGATTAATTGCTTGCGAAAAGGCTGCGTAACTTTGACCTGTAAGCTTTGCTGCTTCATTCCGAGTAATAAGATTTTTTTTTGCCCAGGACTGGACATCTTCTAAAGTCTCTAATTTCAATAGATTCACCCCTACTAATATTGTAATAATAAACTTATTATACTGAATTGAGAAAAAATTTCAAATAACTATTTACATATCATAGTTAGTTTGTTATCATAAACTTATAATAAAAACGCAAAGAAAGAAGGAAGAATAAATGAAATTATTAAAAGTGTTAGCTGTCGGAATCACAGTTGGTGGAATGGCTTTAGCTATTCATACGGAAAAGGCTGAAGCGGCAGAATGGACGCCACGTTCAGTCGAACAAATCAAGGCTGATATTTCTGGAAAAGAGTACACGATCGTATGGGGAGATACACTTAGTGCCATAAGTGAAGCTACTAATATTACAGTAGAACGTTTAGCACAATGGAATAATATCAGTAATATTGATTTGATTTTTGCAGGCAACAAATTGGTATTTGAAGGAAACGTCGTTTCTTTGAAAGATTCTGATGGAAATACGGTTAGCCAAGCAGTGATCCAAGACCAAGATAAAAATGATCCAACGAAACCAATCGGTGGTGGTTCTAACACGTCTAACAACGGCAATGGCTCTGGTAGCAACACCAATCCTACAACACCTCCGGCAAGCGGAGACAACGGCTCTGGAAGTGATAATGGAACAACGACACCTCCAACTGGTGGTGACAATGGGCAATCAACAGATCGCGAGATCACAGTTACTATTGTAGGCGAGAATGCAACGTTTACACGTTTCCGTGTAGGCCCATTCAACAATACTGATGAAGCTTCTCAATGGGTTAAAGAAAACTATCCTAATGGTATTAAAGGATACGAGGTACACCCCGACGGTGATTACATCTATATTGAATTTGAAATTGCCAAAGATGATCAAGTCACACCACCAACAGATGGAGATAATGGTTCTGGTGGAGACAACGGATCAGGTGGTGGAGAAACAACACCTCCAGGAGGTGGCGATAATGGTACCGGTGGAGGAGATAATGGTTCAGGAGGCGGAGATAACGGAAATACTACTGATCCAATCTGGAACGAAGACGGTACACTTAACAATTTAGGTATTATCACAAATGTTGGTAATTCAGGCAAAGTATTCAAAACCTTCGCTCAAGCACAAGCTTATGCTGAATCCGAAACAAGTTTGTCTGGACTATATCCATCTAGTCAATACAGTATCTATTCAGCTTTAAATGCAAATGGTTTAGAAGTTGGACACACTGTTCATTTCGCTGATAAATAAAAAACAGTTTTAGAGTAGAGGACAAGCCAAAAGGTTTGTCCTTTTTTGAGGTGATATTATGTATAATAAATGTCGAAGTCCCTCTGAATTGAATAGTTTTTACAAAGACGAATGAAGAATCATTGGTCTTTTTTTATTATTTATGAGGAGGATATTATGAAAATAAAGAAATGGCGAAAGATAATAAGTCTGTTTGTCTTATCATTTGTGATTACTACGAGCTTACCAGTGGAGATTTTCGCAGAATCAGTTGTTGACCGTGTTTCAGAGAGTTCAACTGATAATAAAGAAACCAAAGAATCTGAAAACTCAAGCAAGAGTAGTGATCAGGATGATGAAAAACAAAGTGTTACAGAGGCGGACAATAAAGACTTTATCGGGCCGATAAAAACAGGTGAGAGTCAAAATGCAAATGATGGACCGAATGTCGAAGTGAGAGAAGTTCCTGAAGATATGAAACAGTTTTTTATAGGTGAAAAAGACTTACATTCACTTGGTTCATATTCAGAGCAAGAAGAGCTGGCAGAACAATCAAAAGAATGGCAAGCCCTGAAACAGGAAAGTTTTGCGAGAAGTACTACTTATCGCTTATCAGAAAATGGTCGGATGACTGCAAATGTAGCAAGATACACACCAGATGGCACATGGTATACGCATGATATTATCATTCGTTGGCAGATTGATGGCGAAGATGTATTTTGTATTCAAGAAGGTGTGTTTACTGAAGCAGGCATCAATTATGAAGCAAGAGCTGATCTAACGGCGATCCAGGGAAGTAATAGTTTCCGAATGAGTTTGATCGGTTATTTTGGTTATTACAGCCAACGTAGTATGGAGAATTACGCACTCACTCAAATGCTGATTTGGGATGAATTGGGTGGTAGCTTCATTAATTACGGTGTCTTCGGTATGTCGAAATACAACACGTTCAAAAATACTGTTAATACAGCTATTTCGAATTACAGCTTACGTCCGTCATGGCATAACACAAAAATCCAAGTAAAAGTTGGCGAAACAGTAAGAATTCCTGATACAACAAATCGCTTCGCTTCTTGGAATGGTGAAGTACGTGCGAATACAGCGGGGGTTAGAGTAGAAAAAAGTGGTAATGATCTATTAATCACCGCCACAGCTAGCTCAAACACTGAGGGAGCTGTTCAGCTAAATAAGCATGGAAGCGGTGAGTCCGGAGTCGGTACCGCGTATGCTTATACGCATGGATCTGCACAAGACCTGGCAAGACTATATTTATATGACCCACTTTCGGCTCATTTAAACATTGAAGTCTTAAAAGAAGGGCATGCACGAGTTCGAAAAGTGGATGAAACAACAGGAGAAGCATTAGCTGGTGCTGTTTTCCGCTTTACTACAAGTGACAACCAATCCAGAGAATTTACGACCAATGCACAAGGAATCGCTGAATGGCGTGACTTGATGCATGACACAGAAGTAACGATGGAGGAAATCAAAGCCCCAACAGGGTATGTCTTAAATAAAACACCGCAAAAAATCACGATTCGGGCGAATGAAACGACCACAGCGACGTTTGATAATCGCGCGCAACTAGGAACGATCACAATTGATAAATCCGGTGTCGAGTTTGATAAAGATATGCCAAATGGTAATTATACTTTAGCAGGAAATGTCTTTGAGATTTACGAAGGAACAGGCACCGATGGTAACTTAGTAGATACGATCACGACAGATGCCAAAGGAGCTGCTAAAAGCAGAAACTTGCCTTTAGGCACCTACACAGTGAAGGAAATCGAAGCGTCTGAAGGCTTTGTGCTGAACACAGACACATGGACGGTGGAAATTGAGTATGCCGGACAAACCGTGGAAATCACAAACGTTGATCAAGCAATTGAAAATAAGGAACAAAAAGGCAATGTTGTCTTGAAGAAACGTGACAAAGAAACGAACGACGTCCCACAAGGGGAAGCAACCTTTGAAGGTGCGAAGTTTGATTTGTTCCGTACGTCTGATGATGAAAAACTAGGCACCTATACGACAGACGCAAACGGTGAGCTGACCGTTCGTGATCTTCTTTTAGATAACTATTACTTTGTTGAGGTAGAAGCCCCTGAAGGATACGTGATTGATGATACACCAGTACCTTTCACGATCGCTTATGCCGGACAAACAGCTGAAATCGCAGTTGAAGCAAATGCTACAAAAGAAAATCAAGTGATCACTGGTGGGTTTGACTTGATCAAAATCGGTAACTACAGCTGGTGGAATAACGCTTGGAACTGGATCACAGGAAAAGACGAATCAGACCAACCCCTGGTATTAGAAGGCGTTGAGTTTACAGTGTATCAAGACTTTGGAAACAAAGAAGAAGTCGCACGAAAAGAGACGGATGCAACTGGCCATGTAAAATTTGATGGACTACCGTACGGCACGTATCGCGTTTCAGAAACAAAAGTACCAACAGGTTTCGACGGAATCAAAGATTTTTATGTTACGATCACAGAGCATGGGCAAAACTTCCACTATGTGATTGAAAACAAAGTGAAAGAAGCGCAGATTCGGTTTGTGAAGGTAGATGAAGAAACTGGCAAAGAAATCGTTCGCGATCGTGCTGGGTTTGAAATCTATTCAGAAACAACCGGAGAACAATTGAAAATGAAAGACTTTGAAGGTGTGGAACATTCAGTCTTTTATACCAATGAACAAGGTGTCTTACAACTTCCTACATGGTTTGCGTTTGGCAAATATAAAGCCGTTGAAGTCGAAGCGCCTACGGGCTATGTATTAGCTGATGAACCCGCTTATTTTGAAGTGACCGGCGAAGAAGAAGACGGTGTTGTAGTTGTAGTGATCACGAACAAAAACCAAATGGGTCAAGTTGAAGTAAACAAAACCGTTGAGACGAATGTATCTATTTCAACACAAGAAAGTGAACACGGCGAGTATAGCCAATTTGATTTTGAGCAACATGCAGGCGTCGGTTTTGAGTTTAAGATTCGCCCAACGCAAGATATCGTAACGGGAGACAACACGGTTCGTTATCCAGCTAACGAGTTCTTACAAGAAGATGGCGAGGATCTTGTTTGGACGACGGATGAAGAAGGACGTTTCGTTACTGATCCAATTCTCTATATCGGAAGCTACGAGCTCGTCGAAGTTGGCGCACCAAAAGGTGTCGTCTTATTAGAAGACCCAATTCCTTTTGAAATCGAGTATGCCGGACAGGCGCTAGAAATCACTTCAAGCAATTTAGAAGTAGAGAATTTCTTGCAAGATATCAATATTTACGGTCAAAAGGACCAAGAAGTAGTGGTTGATTGGGCAGAGGGTCAAGCAGTGATCGATGTCGAAGCAGCGAACAATGGTCAAGTTTTTGCCTTACGTTTAGCCGAAGAATTGACGATTGGGGAGTCCGTTCTTGAAGCAGATACAACATTGCGCTACACAACGGTAGAAGATGGAATCATTGCTTTTGAAGGACTGAAGTTACCGAATCAGACGATTCGTATGTACCTTCAAGAAGTAGACGCTGGTTCTGATCACGTATTGAATGAAGCGAAATACTTCTTCACTTATGAGCCAGAAACTAACGAGCAAACACATGATATTCATGTATCTGCTAAGCAAACAGAAATGGAAGGGTCGGAAGAAGATCCTGAACAGCCAAATGAAGAAGAGCCAGCTGAAGAAGAAGAAAACACTGAAGAAACAGATGTTGAAGCTGATCAAGAAAATGAAAATGAGTCAGAAGATACAGAAGCAGACGCTGATGCTTCTGAAGAACAAGACAACGATTCGAACGAAACTGGGGAAGCAGAACAAGAAGACGCTGAAGAAGAGTCCGACGCGATTTTAAACAAACTGGCACGTGCCAATGTAAAAGTGATCAAGACGGACGGTATGGATCAAAAAGCACTACAAGGTGTTGAATTTGATTTGATTCGCATTGGGGAGTTCAAACAAATCGATTCAGAACAAGAAGACGAAACAACTGAAGGTGAAGAGGAACAAGCACCAGAAGAAGACGGTACTGAAGAATCTGAAGTTGAAACACCAGAAGCACCAGAAACGCTATCAGAAGGCGCAGAAGAACCAGACGAAACACCTGGCGATACAGACGCAGAAGAGGAAGAACCGACGTTAGAGGACGAAACGCGGACGGTAATTGGAACCTACGTCACCGATGAAAATGGCGAAATCGCTATTGAAGATCTACCAACTGGTCAATATGTGCTTGTTGAAACGAAGCCACTTGAGTGGTACCACGAAAATGACGAAGAGTACGCTTTTAAGATTTCAGCTGAAAATAATGGTGAAACGATTATTATTGAAGTTGAAAACAATCGCTTGGATCTGGAAGTCGAAACACTTTTTGCAGAAACAGAAACAGGAGCAAAAGTGGTCGATCCAACCGTTGATAACAAATTAACGGATTACGCTTGGGTCAAAGGTGGCAAAGAAGGCCATGAGTACTTTGTTGTGACACAATTTATCAATGTAGAAACAGAAGAAGTGGTTGATACTGTGATTTCTTCCTTTGTTTCAACAGGAGAAGAAGAACAGGAACTTCTCTTTGATGTCATGATCCCAGCGAACACCATGAAAGACGGAGACGAGTTGGTCGCCACCCACATGGTGTATAGTGACGAGGAGCTTACAGACCTTGTGAGTGATCACTTTGATTTACAAAATAAAGAACAAACTGTTAGTTTTGCGGTTGATAAAACGCAGGAGATTCCACAGGCAGGAAGCTTCAATGCTTGGGAGGAGTTTAAGTTAACGATGTATAACTTGATTCCTTCGTTTTTCAAGTAATTTAATGCAATAGAGGTGAGATCGAGAGATCTTGCCTCTTTTTTGAAAGGAGAAAAATTTGCGGGGCGTAAGGAAATTTATAAGAACTTTCATTCAAAAATTCAATAAAAAAAAGAAAAGGAATGTCCTCTATTTAACATTGGTTAGTTTGTTTTTAATTAGCAGCGTGATCTTAGGGATTATAACTTTTCGACAAAAGCAATTTGATCAAAGAGTCTATCAATTACAAGAATTAGCACTCGAACAAATGACAACGAAAGAGCCAACGTATGTTCGGGGAAATTATTCAGGAAATGACATTGAAACCCTTCAAATGAATCATTTAACAGTGGATCCCCAAGCGCTAATTGATCGATATGGTGTAGGAATGATCTCTATTCCTTCAATAAATTTACAGTTACCTATTCTTGAAGGAATCACACAAGCGAATTTAAGTATTGGCGTAGGAACTGTGCGTCCAAATCAAAAATTAGGCGAAGGAAATTTTGTGTTATTGGGTCACTATATGACTAATGAGGGGCTTTTATTTGGTGGCTTAAAGCAAGTAGAAATCGGTGATACAATTCAAATTTCTTTTTACCAAGAAAATGCTGAGTATGTTGTACAGGAAGTTAAAGTCATTCATCAAAGTGAAGGTCAGTATATGTTGAATGACCCTAGCGATCATCATTGGTTGACACTATTGACTTGTGATGGAAGTAGGGTAGGTACTGATTACCGCGTTATGGTCAGAGCTACTATAAAAGAAAAGTGATTGAGAACACGGTTTATCAAAGCCCACCAATTTGAAAAGACATTTAATATTACCATTTTTTTTTAAAAGGAGGACGTGTGTTGAAGTATGAACGACCGATTAAGAATCGAGAAGTAAAGCTGCCTTTTTTACCTGGAGTACATGAAGCTGTTATTCAACGAGTCTCAATGAAAAAATCGAAAAGCGAGAAAGATATGTTTGTTATTATCTTGGAAAATCCTGGAGGGAATGAGTCTGGCGTGTTTTGTCTAACTTTTGATACAGATTTTACAGATACCAATCTATCATTCCTTATTGCAAGTATTGAAGATAATGGCGTTGAGATTCCGTCACTAGATTTTGGATATAACAAAGAAACAGCATCCTTTCTTAAGAACAAAAAGGTTTATATCAAAGTTGAGGAATCTCATTACAATGGTGAAATCAAGCCAGCTATCAAAACATTTTTAAGTCAGGAAGAACTAGACACAATTTTAGATTCAGAAGAATCATTTGAATAAATAAATAGAAAGAAGGAAGAAATAAATGGATATCGCAGTACGAATGGTAGGAGTTTTAGGTGCAGTATTTGCAGTAAGAGGATTATTTTCAGTTTTAACGGGAGCTATGGACTTTTTCGGCGGACGAAAAAACGATAATCCTACAAAAATGGATAGTGGAATGGAGGCAATGATCACTGGAGGAACGATTGCTGGTATTTCAACAGCTGTTACTGCTGCCATTGTCGCAGCAATGAATGCGATAAGTTTTTAGAAGGTAGGTTAAAACATGCAGCTTGATCAAGAGACACTAAAAACGATTATATCAAGTCTTCAAGACTATAATCCGACCGCGTATGAATTAATGGGTCAAGTTTCAACTGCATTGATTCCTGTTGGTTTGGTGATATTATCTGTTTTAATGTATATCGAATTAGCAGAAAACAATAAACGTGTAGCTATTGAACAGGGCCAGGTGAATATGGATATGCTCATATCTGTTACATGGAAGTACGTAGTTGCTTACGCTTTAGTCATGACAAGTGGTTATATTATTGATTCAATTATCTGGTTAAACGGCGCTATTGCAACAATTATTGATCGTGTCATGGTTGATAATGCTAATCTGGAGCTTGTTTTGCCTAAAATTGAAGGAAAGCTAAGCTTTATGGAAGGGATGTTTATCAATTCCATGTTGGGACTTGCGACAATGACTTTTTGGTTAGCTGAAATCATTGTACAAGTGTTGATATTTTTACGTTTCTTCCAACTATATCTTTATAAGGCAGCGGCACCAGTGCTAGTCGCTTGTTATATAAGTGAAGAGTGGCGCTCGATATCAACTGGATATATAAAGCAGTTCATAGCCCTGATCATTCAGGGCTTTTTGTTAGTTTTAATTTTAAAACTTTACCCAGCACTAATGGCCAACGATATGTTTAGTATTGCCGCGGAAGGAAATTTTTTGAAGAACCTGGCAACGTGTTTTCTAACACTACTAAAATCGGGAGTGCTGCTATTTGTATTAATTGGTTCTCAAAATATGGCTAAACGTTGGATGGGAGTGTAGAAGATGGCCATACAATCACAATTTTATAAAGATATGTCCAAGTATGAACCTCCCTTTATGGGAAGTTTTACTAAAACACAAATAAAAATGATATTACAATCGATCCCAGGAGTTGTAGCGATCGTAATTCAAATAATCTTTGTCAAAGGAATCGCGTTTTGGATATTGTCGTTCTTTACTGGCGTCCTGCTTCTTGCCCCACCAATCCTTATTGCTCAAGGGAAGTGGGCAGAATTTAAGAAGAAAGTTGATTTTTCAATTAAACACCAAGAAAGAGTCTATCAAACAGGTCAAATACGGAGGTATGAGAAACATGAATTTATTCCCGAAAAAGGGGTCAAAGAAACTGACGAGTACTGAAAAAAAGAAGAAAGAGCGGTTAATAGACCAAGTAGGTGCCACGCCTCAAAACACCATTAATTATACGAGCAATTTTGAGTCTGGACTAATGCATATAGTAGAACATGAATACTCGAAAATGTATGAGCTAGGAAACTTGGATTATGAAGTGGCTAGTGAGGATGATCAATTAGATATTGTCGTTAGCTACGCAGAAGCCCTAAATTCTTTAGATAAACATTCAAGATATCAATTATTGGTTCTAAACAAAAGAATCCAGTCGTCTATTCTTGATGAGATCCTTTTACCATATGAATATGATGGATTTGACAAATACCGTTCTGAAATCAATACAATTATATCCGAACGATTTAAAAGGGATCAGAAAAACTTTGAAATAAAGAAATACGCAGTATTATCGACAGAAGCGGCGGATCCAAAGCAAGCGACGAGACAACTGAATACATTGTTTCAAAATTATGAAAAAAGGTTTAATGAAACTGACGTTGACTTGAGTATGGATGAGTTAAGCGGAATAGAGCGACTTAAGATCATGTCAGATATGTTAAGGCCAAATAAACATTTCACATCAACATATAAGGATATAGCTCTATCTGGATTATCAAGTAAAGCATTTATCTCACCAACTCGATTCAAATTTTACGATGAACATTTCAAAATGGATGATAAGTTTGGGAAAGTGTTGTTCATACGAAATTATCCAACTCACTTAGAAGATCGACTAATTCATGAGTTATGCAAATCTGGTAGAGAATTAGCAATTTCTATCCATGCGAAGCCTTATGACATGTCAAAATTCAAGAAAGATTTACGAAACAAAGCAATGATGAATAAAAAAGACATTGCCCAGCAGCAACGGAAGAATTTTAAAGAAGGACTATCTGAGGATATGGTTTCGGGATTGGCTTCTGAAGTACAAATGACAGCAGAAGAAATCGCCAATGAACTAAAAGATAATGGACAAAAAACATTTTCAGGTATTTTTACTGTGTTGCTGGTGGAAGATTCAAGAGAGCAACTGCAAATTGCTACAAGAGAAATTAAAGATATTGCCCAAACGTGGCATGTTGAATTTGATGATGTTTACAAGTGGCAAGAAGAAGCCTTAAATACCGTTCTACCAATAGGAAAACCATTCCTAGATGTTGAAAGAAATTACATGCGCGATATGACCACTAGTAATGTCGTAACGCAAATTCCTTTTACCAACATTGAACTTCAAAGTCCTACGGGTCAGTACTATGGCCAAAACCAAATGAGTAATAACATGATTACAATTGATAGAAAGAAAGACTTGATAACCCCATCTGGTCTTATTCTGGGTTCTTCTGGATCAGGGAAAGGTATGACGGTCAAATGGACAATGATTTTTAGTCTACTGAAGAATATGAACAAGAAGTCGGAAAAAGTCATAATCGTTGACCCTGAAAGTGAGTACTTACCGATCGGGAAGGCATTTGGTGCGCAGATTCTTGATATATCTACAGGAACCGAAAATCATTTTAATCTCTTAGATTTGCCGGATCGACGGTTTTTAGATAAAGAAGATCAGAAAGTTGATTTGGTGAAAGAAAAAGCTAATTTACTAGTTAGTTTATTTGAATCAGTTCTGAAGGACTTCTCAGACTTAGAAGCTAGTATTGTTGACCGTGTGACTCGTATGACTTACCAAGCATTTGAGGGACAAAAGAGAGTAGCTACTTTAGTGGATTGGGATCGAATTTTAAAAGAGCAACCAGAAGAAGCAGCGAAGAAACTCTCTGTGAAAATCGAGCCTTATACGACTGGTTCGCAAGATATTTTTGCCCACGAGACAAATATTGATTTGAGCGCACCGTTTATCATTTTCAATATTAAACACTTAGACGAACAAATGAAGGGGTTCGCCATGAAGGTGATTCTAGATCAAATTTGGAAACAAGTAGTCATGAACCAAGGAAAGTTGACAACAAACCTCTATTTTGATGAGTTACAGCTGAATTTTGATACGGAAGAGAATGCTTCTTGGTTTATGAAATTATGGTCTAGGGTACGTAAATATGGAGCGATTCCAACCGGGATTACGCAAAATATTTCTACATTACTAGAAACGTCACATGGTCAGAAAATGATTTCTAATAGCGAGTTCATTGTTTTACTTCGGCAGAAATTAGTGGATATGGAACATTTGAAGCGGGTAATTAAATTACCACCTAACTTAACGAAGTATATTGGTGAAAAAGTACCTAAGGGAACTGGGTTGATTTCAGCTGGGGGAGTCGTCGTTCCTTTTGAAAATCCAATTCCTAAAGAAACGGAACTATTTGAGCTTATGAATACCGACGCGAATTGAGGATTCTCCTATGAGTAAAGAGAATAAAGAAGAAAAGAAAAAGATGGTATTCTCTAATCGTCCATCAACAAGAGAACGGGCAAAAAGTAGTGTTACTCAAAAGAATGTGCAACAGAAAGTAAATTATAAAAAGAATCAAAAAAATAAAGGTGCTTCATTACTGTCTAATCAGCCCTCCTTTGGTGATAAAAAAGAGAAAGAACCACGTGTACGGGTTAGAGTAAAGCAAGCGATCAAAGAGAATGCGTATGTCAAACCGAAAATAGCTACCAAAAATAGTCGAAAAACGTATCAGCATGCAAAAAAACAATATAAATTAAAAAAAGAAGAAGTTCGCGAGAAAGAGAGAATGCTCAAGGCGTATAAGGAAAACTCGCCGGGGGCTGAAACTGATTTTCAAAAGGCTTATGAATCTACAAAAGATAAAGTCGAGGGAGCTGCTCTTCGCTCTAAGATTGCTAAAAATGAAAGTGCGACTGAATTAAAAGTTGCACGAAAAGTCTTTAAACGTGCAAAGCACGATGACCCAACTCGATTAGTAAATAAAACAAAGCAAGCAGCTAAAACTACTTCTATTGCTTATGTGCGGCATCAAACAGAGAAGTCAGTGGCTCAAGACGACATTTTAGGGGAAGCTATATCGATTCGTAGGAAAAGTCGTCAGCGTACACACACATACCAATCTGCAAAATTCCTTGTCAAAGGTGGCCACCGTGTAAATGTGAGAATGGCCAAAGGGACGTATGGTTTGACAAATCGCTCCTATAATTTTGTTAGAGGTCGTGGCTTTCAAAAAACACCAGTTGATCATTCTAAAGCGAGACAAGCTGCCAAAAAATTTAGGAACTTTAAGAATCGATTGAAGATGAGTAAAGTTGGGAAAGCTGCTTCAACCACCACAAAAGTAACTGGTGGATTGGTGCGGTTTTTCAATGCACCATTAAAATTAAAAAATGCCACTATCATAGGCGGTGTTTTGTTAGTTATGATGTTTCTTTTTGCCCTTTTTTCTTCTATGGGTCCTACAACGATTCACCAAGATGAATTTGAGTTGACGGATTCATGGACTCATATGACAAAAGAGGATGCGGAGCATACAGATGACACACACCTTTTTTATACACAGTTCGACGATGTAATGTTTTACATGAACTATGCTCATGAAGATTACAAACTAACCGATAAAATAGCTTGGTATCGCTTTAAGACATATGCAGAATACCTAAGTGATCTTTGGGTAGCAATGAATGGAAAAAAAGGAAACTATGACTTTACTTCGATGGATGATTTGATAAAGGATAAAAAATCAGACTATCATTTGGATCCAGAAAATTATGAAGAATTCAGGGAATTGGTCGATGAGCTTGGTTATGGTGTTTTAAATGGAACGTTGTCCTTTCCGTTTGAAACAGATAATTTATTAGTTTCTAGAAGGTATGGGTTTGAGGTAAACGGTGAGAATCTAACACTTCATGAAAATATTCAGATACAAACTTCAGAACGAACAGAAATTACGGCACCAATGTCAGGAATTATCGAATGGCACCTTGAAAGTAACCAGGTAATAATCCAATCAGATAATGACGCACGATTAATTTTAACTGGAATTAATTCGCAAAGACATCGTTCTGGATCAGAAGTAATGGAAGGTGAAGCGATAGGCCGAGCCTCTGGAAATAGTATGACTATTTCTTATGAAAAATATGATACGGAAGATAAAGTGTGGCGACGTGTTAATCCTGCCTTTTATTTTCCGAAAGTATCGTATCTTCAAGTAACAGTTATTACAGAAAATTTTAATCCAGAGGGGGATCGATTAAAAAATGCTCGCTTTATTCATACCCAATTAAAGAATCTCGGCTATACCGACAAGGGAATTGCAGCAATCTTAGGAAATTTTGATGTTGAAAGTTCTATTAACCCTAAACGGGCTGAAGGCGATTATTTATCTCCTCCAGTCGGTGCTTCAGCTAATTCGTGGGATGACCCTAACTGGCTTTCAATGGGGGGCATGGAGATTTACGGCATGTACCCTAATATTTTACGTCGTGGATTAGGTCTTGGTCAGTGGACAGACACAGCGGATGGTAGTACTCGTCATACAAGACTTCGTAGCTTTGCCAGTCAAAAAAACACAAAATGGTATTCTTTGCTGTTGCAACTGGATTTCATGTTAAATGGGGACGTACCAGCATATCGAACAATATTTAGGAATACGGCTAAAGGGCTTGCTGGTGAAAGTGTTGCAGATCTCACACGGTATTTTTTAGTCCAATGGGAGGGAAACCCTGGAGATAAATTGCAAGAGCGAATCCAGTCAGCGGAGAATTGGTATCAGTACTTCACTCGTACTGGTGGAACAGGTGATTATATTTTACCGATTGATCCACCGAATATTAGTTCATGGTTCGGCAATCGTTATTTGAACGGGGAATTAAATTTTCATCGGGGAATTGACTTTGCTCACCCACAAGGAACACCAATCAAAGCTATTGCAGATGGAGTAGTTATAGCGTCAGAGTATCATTCTTCCTGGGGGAACTATGTTCGAATAAAGCATGCAAATGGGCATTGTAGCTTATATGCTCATAATGTTCGTAATAATGTAAAGGTTGGCGATACTGTTAAACAAGGGGACATTATAGGATTAGTTGGTAACACAGGTAATAGTTATGGTCCTCACCTTCACTTCGAATACTCGACGTCAACTGATTTATCACAAAGTAGCTTAATGGACCCTGCAATTGTATTGGGTATTTCAAAATAACTATATGTAACTGGAAAGGAGAAAAATAGTAGAGATCTTTGCAGGATCTCTACTATTGCATGCCTATGTATAATGAAAAAAAAATCAAGCTGTTCAAACGATTACTCGTTGTAGGGGTTATCCTTGCTTCTACAGCCATCGGGT
Source organism: Enterococcus sp. AZ179 (assembly GCF_050498885.1). Lineage (NCBI taxonomy): Bacteria > Bacillati > Bacillota > Bacilli > Lactobacillales > Enterococcaceae > Enterococcus > Enterococcus sp. AZ179. The sequence goes on from NZ_JBMHEO010000003.1 coordinate 26,125, forward strand.
TCGGATTGGGACAAGTAGTTCCCGGACAGCAACAAAATGCCGTAGAGGCGGAAAAAAGGAAAGAATTAGAACAACAAGAAAAAGAAGAAGCTGAGAAAAAAAAGACAGTAAGTGTTGATGATGTCGAAACATTTTTAATTGCTTACTATACGAAGCGAGATTTAGGGGAAAACCGCAATCGTTACCAGCCGTTAATGACGGAATCCATGTTTACGCAAGAAACTAGCAGCGAAGATTTGCCGATCAACCAAGCTTATAAAGGCTATGTGATCAATCAAGTGTTCAACGATGCAACCATCTATATTGATCCAATAAATTCTACTGCGATTGCTGAGGTGCAATATCATAATACGCAACTTTTGGAAATTGGATCTACAAAAGGAGCATTGGTTGATACACCTGTTCAAGAAACACTGAAAATTTCTTTTGTGGAGCAGGGAAATAAATTTTTGGTCAACTCGATTGAACGAGTATTACTAACTTCTACTGGCTTAAGAAGTTCGAGCAATACTTATCAAGAAATTGAATATCCTGAGGACTTTGATCCTGACAAGTCCGAAGAAAGCACCGAAGAAACACAAGGATCACAAGAAACTCAAAGCTCTGAAGAGCAGACAGAGTCAGAAACAATTGATTCTGTTGGACCAGATGATGAATTGGAAGGAGACCTATGATGGCAAAATCGAATGATCTAGAAAAGAAGAGAACAAAAGTAGAGAATGAGCTTGAAAAAGCACAGGCTGCCTTGGAAAAACAGAAAAAGCTAGTCAAAACAAAAGAAGAAGAGTTAAAGCGTATTAATGCAGAACTAGTTTCATGTCTCTTGATTGAGAACAATATGACTATGGCCGAGTTAACGGCAATGTTTGCCGGCAATGAGCAGGAAAAAGAGGTTGAACCAACAAACAACGAATCGGATATAAAGGAGGATCATGGCCATGGCAATACCGTTTCTTAAACGAAACAAAGGAAGATTTGAATTTTCTTTTGTCGATAATGTGAATTTAGAACAAATTGAAAGTCCAGCAGCTTTAATTTCATGGGTTGAACAAGAGAATGCGCGGTTAACAGAAAATGAGAGTGTTGGATCTGTATTAATCGTTAAAAAGAATAGTAAAGATGTTATTCTTTTTGCGAAGAAGCTTGTATTACCAGTCAATGAGGATACAGATTTTGACGAACTCCTATATGACTTTTACGCTAAAAAAGTAGTTCCGTTTGATCAAAGTATTTTAAATCCAGTAGTATCAGAAGAGCCATTCATCCATCCCAAAATTCAAGAACCGGAAGATGAAGGATATGCTGCTGTTCCGGACCTTCTGGAAGATCAAGAAGTAGATATTTTAGAAGATACGAATGACCAATTATCAGTTGAGAATATTAGCTACGAGTCTGAAGAGCTTTTTCATAAGCAGGCAGAAGAAATTCAACGCTTGAAGGCACAACTAGCTGATAAGTCAGTTTCAACAACAATTGAGATGGAAAAGAATCCAAATGAATGTTTGGATAAGAAATATAATGAAAATAAGGACGAACGTACTATAGAAGAACCTAGAAATTCTTATGTAGTAGTTGAACGAGAAACGGTTGTGAGTCCAGTTTCATTTACTGCCAAAAGTTTTGACCAACGATTGTCTGCTTTTATAGAACAAGAATTGAAAAATATTGATGATGAAATTAAATTGGTAGATAAACGTAGTTTCATAGAAACAGATATTAGAGAAGCAATTAGGCAAGAAGAAGAGCGAATGTTGCAGGTAATTGAAAGCACAATTACTAACCAAAAAACAGAAGCTATCAAGGCGGAAGAACTTCGACACTTAAAAGAATTGGAAATTATTGATCAAAAGTATAACCAAGAGCTCAAACAACAAAGGATACAGACTATCAATGACTATAAACGTGAAGAAAAAGATCGAATCACTCAAGAGTTTAATAGACAAACTAAAGAGCTGAAAAAAATAATCGAAATTCGTATGAATACACTTCGCGAACGTCAAGAAAAATTAGGAGGAGGACTAGCACAAAAGCTAGATGATGTTCTTCAATCCATGCAGGAAGGATCGCCATTGAAGGCTCCTGACTCTGATAGCTTTCAAAAGCAGATGAAAGATCCCCCGTTAGCTGATCGTGACAAAAGAATGCATGCATGAACAAATGATTTTATATAAAGAAAGCAGCTGTAATGAGTACAGCTGTTTTCTTTTTTCTGAAGGAGAGGATATCTTGTGGATCAGGAGGAAATAATACACCAAGTATACGTGAAGGGTGTAGCGACACTCAAAGCATTTTTTGAAGCTGTGCTGCTCCTTTATAACGGAGCAGAGAATTTAACTGATAAAGTGCTGGATCGATACTCTACTGGGGAGACAAAGCTATACAAGTTGTTAAACCAGTCAGATCCAGTTAGCGTTCAGTTTTTGTCACAAAAAGTGGATTTAAACAAGATAAGATCCTACTTAGCAAAACATGATATTTCATTTGCTTTTAAGCAAGACAATAAAGGCGTACAAATGTATTTTAAAACGAAGGATCAAGAGTTAATAAAAAAAGCGTTAAGTCCAATATTAAAAGATATTACAAGCGATTTAGGCAGCTTTTCAAAGAAAATATTGAAAAGACCTGGAACAATGAGTTTTGCAGAAAAAGTTTCTTATGCACAGAAACATCAAGCTAAATATTCTGGTGTCATTTCAAAAGCACCAACAATAAAAGCGCCAAAGGCAGCAGGTTAAGGAGGAGCTTATGCAACATTATAAAAAGGCATTCAGACCCTATCTCTATTTATCGATGACTTTGTTTCTTCTTTTTTGGGCATTAAGCAATTGGCTAGTATCATTACCCAATAATAATTTTTATTCAAACATGAACTTTGTTTTGTCAATAGCTGGATTAGAGTCTTTTTTCTATGGATTTTTCGGCTTCCTATTTGCATTCAATCCTTTTTCTATTGGAGCGGGAATGATGGGCTTTCTGTTTGGCATGATGGCGTATACGTACAGAAATGATAAAGGAATTTATCGTCCAAACGAGGAACATGGTTCTGCTCGTTTTGCTAAGCCAGAGGAAATGCAGAAATACGCGGACAAAGAAGAAGAGTATAACATGATCCTGACTGAGCAAGTAAAAATGGGTTTGCTAAACGAACGATTACCACATCCGGTACAACGGAACAAAAATACTTGTATTATCGGTGACCCTGGATCTGGTAAGACACGTTATTACATCAAGCCGAACATTATGCAGATGAATGCAAGCTTCATTATTACGGATCCCAAAGGTCTTTTAGTTAGAGAAACTGGACATATGCTCGAAAAGAACAGGTACGAAATAAAAATCTTTGATCTTGCTACTTTGTCCAATAGTGATCACTTCAATGTATTTAACTATATCCGTAGCGAGTTGGATGTTGATCGTGTACTGGAAGCAATAACTGAAGGAACGAAGAAAAGTGAGCAGCAGGGAGAGGACTTTTGGGTTAAAGCCGAAGGGCTACTAAGTAGGGCCTTTATTGCCTATCTTTGGTTTGATGGTCAGGATAATGATTATACGCCGAATCTTTCCATGCTTAGTGAGATGCTTAGATTTACAAAAAGAAAAGATCCAAAGGTGCCTAGTCCAGTAGAAGAATGGTTTGAAGAGCAAAATGAACTTCGACCAAATAACTATGCTTACAAGCAGTGGACTTTATTTAATGATCTCTACGAAGCAGAAACAAGAGCGAGTGTATTAGCGATAGCAGCTGCACGTTACTCTGTATTTGATCATCAACAAGTGGTTGACATGGTTAAAGAGGATACGATGGATATTGATAGCTGGAATGAGAAGAAAACAGCTGTTTTCGTGGCTATTCCAGAAACGTCAGATGCATATAACTTCTTAGCTGCTATCTTCATGGCTACAGCGATGGAAACTCTTAGATACAAGGCCGATCAAATTCTAACCGGTAAGACGTCACTTCCAGAAGGTGTACCATTACTTCATGTACGATTTTTACTTGATGAGTTTGCGAATATTGGTCGGATCCCGCACATCGACAAGGCTTTAGCCACATTCCGTAGTAGGAATATGTCTATTGTAATTGTCCTCCAAGCCTTAGATCAGCTAAAAGGAATGTACAAAAATAGTTGGGCTTCCATAGTAACAACTTGCGCGAGTCTCTTATTCTTAGGTGGTGAAGAAGAAGCCACCATGAAATACCTGTCAGCAAGAGCTGGTAAGCAAACGATATCTATCAGGAATCATAGCTTATCTCAAGGCGGTCGGTCTGGTGGATCAGAGAATCGTCAAAAACAGGCGAGAGATTTGCTAACCCCTGACGAGATCAGTCATATCAACGGAAGTGAATGTCTTCTATTTATCTCAAAAGAGTATGTGTTTAAGGACAGAAAATATCCACTTGAAACCCATCCTAGGGCAAAAGAATTAGCCAATAGTCCTCAAGATGCAAATTGGTATAACTATAAACGATATCGGGATGAGGTAGAAAAGTTATTTGACCAGACTTCTAAACCTAAAGTTATTGACTATGGTGTTATTGAAGCAGAAGCTAGTTAGTTTTATATGAAAGAGTGTGGGTTCCTAATACCCGCACTCTTTTTTTATAAATAGTACACGATTTAGAGAGGGGGATTAAAAGTAAGTACTGCATAACAGAAAAAGGAGGGAGAAGATGGCAGCAAAAGCAATGTCAAAGAGCCATGCAGAAAGACTAAAGAGGTATGAAGAAGCTCGAAATCGAGATATAGTATCCGTTGCAGAATCACTTGGCATGAACCTTGCCGGAAGAGGGAACGATCTATACTGGGATCAACATGACAGTTTGAAAATTAATCGGAAAAAGAATTATTTTTATTGGAATTCACGTCAAAAAGGTGGCGGACCGATTGAATTGGTACAAATGATCAAGGAATGCAAACCCAAAGAGGCAGTGAACTTCTTGTTGGATCCAGAATATGAAATCGGTGAAGCAGCAGAATACAAAGAAGAACTCAAAAATTTTCGTTACTTTCTGAATGACCATAAAAATATGAATTTAACCAAGAACTATCTGATCAACCAGCGAAAATTAGACGAAGCGACTGTTGATCACTATATATCCATGGGGTTATTAGCACAAACTACCTATAAAGATCCTGATGATGGGAAGACAGAACCGGTAATGGTTTTCAAATCTCGAGATAGAGACAACAATATTAGCAGCGTATCTTTGCGTGGACTATGGAAACAGGACAAACATGATGGAAATGGCTATCTGAGGAGAGTTCTAGGCGACGGTTTTACTGGGATGGTACAGAAAGTAGGGAATCCACCAGAAGGGGCTGAGATCTCAAAAGAGCGACCATTAAAGATTGTCACTTTTGAAGCCCCAATTGATTTGATGAGTTATTACGAAATGCATCAAAATGAAATCGGAGATGCGTTGCTATTAGCTATGGACGGCTTTAAGAAAGGTACGATTTCAAAGTTACTAGCAAACCAGTTAAACCTTAATATCACGGAAGATGAAAAAGTTAATTATATTGATATTCTTTCGAAAACTATGAAGAAAAACGATTTAATACAACTTGTATTGGCCGTTGACAATGACTCCGCTGGAAAAGAATTTATCGATACTATTGGAGACGTTCCTTTTTCAGTCACAACAGACCTTCCGCCTTTACGGGAAGGAGACACTAAGAGTGATTGGAATCAGGTACTAGTAGAGCGTAAGGAGGAAAAAAAAGAAGTGAATAAGAAACCTACAAGTAAAAAAGATACTGCTAATGACAAAGAATCTGTTGAACCGCAGGTACAAACATTAGTTGAACCAACTACCAACGATGATCATATGTCGCTAGAACAATCGATGCAGATCCAAGATGATGAAGTGAATGAACAAAATAATACAAAGGTCGAGAATGATATAGCAGAACCAGAAAACCGAAGCAAGAGCTTGTCTGAGGATGTATTTATTAAAATTAGTCACAAGGAAAATGGATCTGCAATTACAATCTATACTGATCAGGAACAACCGGAGAAAAGTGCTGAAGCCGTTTATGAGTTTGATTTAAGAGGAACATTGACCAATACGACTGCCTGGAACACTGGTGATAAACCAGATTATGCAGATGTCATTCACTATGATTTGATTCAAGGCGATTCTTTAAATGTAAAATATTTGAGTTCTTTCTTTGAGGAATGGAACAAATACAAAAGAGAATCAAATTTGGCCAAAGGGATTCCTGAAAATAACCGACTCACATCGTTGCAAGTAACTGAAGAATACAGTTCTATTCAGGAAAAATTACCGCTCGGCAAGATCACTATTAGTTCTATGGTTCAACAACAATCCGAAGTATTTTTGAGTGATATTACTAATCTGACCCCTCTGCAACTTGATTATATTGAGGCTTCCTTGCAGCTTGAAATCGTCAATACGGAGGTCATTGAGCAAAATAAAAAGATCAATCAACTTTCTCAGTCAATCGATACTGAAGAAAAGCAGCTGGAACTTGCGGACTTAAAAGCCAATGTTGAAGAGGTAGAACAAGAGCGTGATAAACAACTTGAAAGTCATCAAGAGATTAAAAGCCTTTTGACTGAGGGGCAAAAAATTGCGTGTGAAGAGTTAATGAATAGGAAGATGCCAGACTCCACAATTTCAGCGATTCGATCAGAAATCTTTCAACAGCATTACCCTGTATCTAGGAACAGAATTACGAATGTAATGCAAAGGTTAAATATTAATAGAAAAAAGGCAATTGATTTGTTGGCCAAAGAACGATTGAACTTGGATTACCCTAATACTTCGGAAGTTAAGCAGTTACTATGTGCTCTATTGCATAATGAGAAAGAGTCGCTGAGAAAAGGAAAAAATTCTACCGTTCCTCAAGAAGAAAGTGTAAAGATCACTGATTCCAATCCCATAACTGAAGAGATCAAGGAGTTCCCTCAGACAGTAAAGGATTCCTTAGAGGAGACTTTTCAGGAAATAGAGAAACAAGATGGACCTACACAAAAATATCTTACAGAGCAAGAAATAAAGGATATCTTATCTGAGCACTTGAAGGCAGTTCAAAAACTAATCACTGATCAAGAGCAAGTTTTGGAGAATCAACCAGCTAATTTACCGGAGGCGCAGCAACAGGCAAATGATTTTGTTCAAGACCTCCAGAAAGAAAATACCAACTTCAAAGGAAAGTTGGCGCAGGCATGGACAATGAAAAAAAATGACATTATTTACAATGTTACAGACCATGTAGATAATTTGAGATTATTCGTTAAAAATAATTTTAATAAGCCATTTCTTAAGTTGAGCCAGATGTTAAATAAGTTAGCAACCAAAATGGATACGAAGTTTGCTCTCGAAGAAAAAGTCATCCGTTCTCACCCGAATGATAAATTACAAGTTCCCACGATTGAAGAACCACCTGCAGATCCCATTAAAAATGGAACTATGAACTATGGCAATCTTTTGGCTCAGCTTGCCAATCTTAATCAAGATGAAAAGGTATTTATAAGTGAACTAGCAAATCTAGAGTCTTTATCAAAAGAAGTGAAGCAACTTGAAGCAGCAATAAGTGCAGAGAAAGTTCCTAGGAAAAAAGCACGGATTGAAGTGAATCTAAAAGAGATCAAAGAGAAAATCAATACCGCTAATGAGGATATAAACTCATTAGAAGGGAAATTCACTTTGAATGAAGCTAAAACTTGCAGAGATTTACTGAAGTCTGAACCATCTTATGAGGCTCTGGGCAAATTTTATAAAACATACTATGATATTCCAGAAGTAGAAGTAGTTGTGGCCATGAATAAAAATAAGTGTAACAAAGATGATGCCATTAATATTTTAGCGGAAAGATATTTTAAGCGTAATGGATTTAGTACTATGCATAATCTACTGTCAGATTCAGAGAAATTCCAAGATAAAATTTCTGAGACAATGAAAGTAGTCGGATCTGCAGTGAATATGGATGAGAGTAACATTATAAAAAAAGAATATACTATTATTCAGACGACCGACACTGATGGGAACCCACTGACTGCAGACATAGAAGTTAATGATTTTTCTACTCAAGATAAAAAAGAGAAGAATAAATCAACAGAAGTTAAACCTAAAAATAAATTTGAAGAGAGAGTGGCCAAAGCAAAATTTGCAGCTAAAAGTGGGAGAGAACAGAATAATCATGAAAAAAATCAAGGGCAACCACAATTGGAAGTTTTACAAGCTGCGAGAAGAATGTAATTGAAGTAAAAAAGCATGGCGACACAAGTGAAGACCTATAAAAAATTTGAATATAAAACGTGAAAGTCCGAAGATAAAGAAATCTAACGGTCTTTTTTGTTAGTTAGGAGGTGTTGGAATGGATTCAAAAGCATATTCTCCTGAAAAAATAGATTCGATGATACCAGCTGTAACAGCAGAGCCGTTTGTAGAAGAGGACTTAATGGACCAGCAAGACGAGATTGTAAAAAGGTATTGGCAAGAGGTGTTCTCTCAAGAGCCATTGCCCACTTTTCAGGTTTCCGAGTTCAACATTGCAACTGGGAAGCAAGGCCAATTCAAAATATTTTCTCCGAGCACGAAAGCAGCGGACGAATATAAGTTCACTTTATTTGATCCTGATGGTACCCCGATTTCACACGCGACTTTCACAAAAGAAATAATAGAAAGAATAAAAGCCGGCGATACCAGTGTGATCATTAGGTTATTGCCTTACAGTACAAATTCAGGAGTATGTGTATTGACTTACGCTGCTGATCACCAATCAGTAAAAATGAAGGACATGAAAATAAATAAATTTGAAGAGAGAGTCATAAAGGCTAGGCAGCATAGCAACAAAACTATGCAGGACCAGGGAATGACACAAAAAATGTGTTAAAATTCTAAGCTACGAAATTTCTTTAAGTAAGAAATAAAAAAGCAAGAAGGAAATTATCCTTTTTGCTTTTTGTTTTTTATGTACAAAAAAAAGAAGATGCCTAACCTAATGGGACAATCAAGGCTTGTCCTGCCCGTGCATCCTCTCTATAACAAATCTTATCAAAAAGGAGTTAACAATGTCAAGTTATCAATTAGTTACTATCGATCCACGCTTCATTGCGGAGACGATCGCAAGAACAGGCAGCGAACAATTAATGGCCAAAGCAACGAGAAGTTATGTCGGTATTTATGATCAAGATATGAGCTGGTACATTCCTTTAAGATCGAATTTAGGAAAGAAAAAGCCTGAAGGTTCATTTTTTGAGACGCCATTTAAAACAACTAGCCCACACTTCATTCGTCCAGGACTAGATTATCAAAAAGCACTCTTTGTTCCTAAAGAGGGTGTCATGGAAATAAACAATACTTTGCCCGAAGAACAATATGAATTGATACGATCGAACAAAGAAAAAATCAAGCAGGGCTTTGAAAACTATGTAATGAGCTTAGAAGAACTATCTCCAAGTGAACCAAGATATCTCATTTCTACAGTCCCTCTTTTTCCTGAAGGGGTAGAGTTGATAAAGGAGGTGCATAAAGATAATGAGAGACAAAGGGAAGCCTCGGAAATGAATGAAGTCACAATGAGTAGTTTGAAGGTATTCGAAGAAAACAATATGAAGGAAGAGAGTAAGCCGATCATTCAAGACTTGATAAAATCAAGAGACTATCAAGGCTTGGCTGCTCATCTTAAAGATGGAGTAAGGACTTATTTAGAGAGTGATACTTTTAAGGAGTATTTGAACTTTGTTTCGAAATTCCACAAGTACTCTTCCAGAAATGTACGATTGATACTGGGGCAAAAACCAGATGCTCGCTATGTGGCCAGTTTTAAAAAGTGGAAGGAAATGGATCGAGTTGTAAAAAAAGGTTCTAAAGCAATATATGTATATGCACCAAGCACAACAATAAAAAAAGATTCAAACGGCGAACCAGTTAAAGACGCTGAAGGAAATATTGTAAAAATGACCAACTATCTGTTAGTGCCAGTATTTGATGTTAGTCAAACACAAGGTGAAAAAGAATTACCCAAACCGATTTACAATTTAGAGGACAATTTAAATGATCCAAAACGATTTTCTCAATTATTTAAGGGGCTGAGTGAGATATCTCCTGTCCCAGTGAAGATCGATCACATTGATTCAGAAGCAACTGGCTTTTACCATTTAGGCAAAAAAGAAATTACTATCAAAGAAGGACTCGGACAAGAGATGACTTTGAAAACTCTCACTCACGAAATCACACATGCCTTAATGCATGCGAATTCACGATCGAGATTTGGTAGTGAAGGATATCGGCAACAAGAATTTGAAGCGGAAGCTGTAGCATATATAGTTTGTAATCACCTTGGTATCGATTCAAGTTCTTATTCGTTTGGCTATTTATCTTCCTGGACTGATTACGGAAAAGATATTGATTCATTTGCTGAGTCACTAGAACGTATTACCTTCCATGCGCAACAAATGATCAATCAACTTGATAAGAAAATGCAAATCGTTTATGGCGTGGATCCTCCAGAAAATAAATTTGAGGAACGATTAGCAGAGGCTCAAATCAAAAAGCAAATTGCAGAAGGTAAACCAATTAAAAGAGAAAAGAAGCCTGAAGTTGATCAATCAACAAAAGGAATTTCAGAACCCCCAAAAGTGAATTGTCCTCAATCGATTCGTTGAACGATCGATTGAGGACAACGAAAAAAAGACTAGCGAAGTCAAAAGACAGTGAGGAAAAAGAAAATGACGAATGAAGAATATCAACATACACTTGCACAAATTATGTTGCTCGATCCTATTAGTGATAACCCGAAAATTCATAGCAAAAGAAAAACAATGCCAAAGCGACAAATGATTCGTAGACTTGAAAAGGTTATTCAAGAGTATGAAGAAGCTGAGGTAATTGTTGATTTATCTTTCTTCAAAGAATCGATTGAGCGCTTAAAAGCAATAAGATCTGACAGAGAGTATTCGGAGCTAATTCAAGAAATTGTCGATAGCTATGATCCTAACTTTGGCATTTTAGAAGAAAGCAGCATTTCTCAAGTGCCTATTCTAGATAATAATCCCGAAGAAGACAGTAGAATTATAGAGAATTTAAGTTCGACAAAAATAAGCGGTTTTGAAGAACGAAATAATGGGAAGAATGATTGGATAAGCTCATTTGTAATGAACTTTCGTGGCGGGAATTAAAAAAAACTGAATGCTAGATGTAAAAATGGGGATTGGGGCATGCCCCAAAAATTTAAAAGGAATCCGATAGTTTGTATCGGGTTCCTTTTAAAATATCGTAACATGGGCACATGTTACTATGCTCGCAAAAGAGAAAGTATCTCCCTACCGGATTCTGAAAGCAACGATTTAGAGTCATAAAGTTTCATTTTTTTTGGATTTACAGTTTATGGAGGGTGAGAACTACGGTGGCAATAAAATATAACTTGAAGAGGCCGATAGAAAGGAAAGTTCGCTTTAGTCATGAAGAGAATGAGTACATTAATAAAAAAATAGCGGCGAGTCCATTTGATAATTTCCAAAATTTCGCTCGGATCTTGCTGATCTCAGGCGAAGTTAAAATTGTTGACTATTCACAGCTGAAGAAGTTAAACGGTGAAATTAGACGAATAGGGAATAACATAAATCAGATTGCAAAACTAGCGCATCAATTTGAAGAAATATCTGAGCAAGATATCCGAGACATGACGCAAGTGTTGAAAGAAATTCAGCAGCAACTTGAAGAACACCTAAAACAAGAAAATAAACAGGAAAGGACAATTTGATTGGTTTACACAAAACATTTTGTCATTCATAAAATGAAACACTTACAACAAGCAAAAGACTATGTTGAAAATGCAGAAAAAACTTTAGTGGATAGTGGGAAAACTCATTTTGATAATTTGTTCCCCTATATAGCCAACGATGATAAAACTTTGTCGATGCAATTGGTTTCAGGTCACATGATCACTGATGTTAATGATGCAGCAAATGAATTTATTTACACAAAGCAAATGGCCGCGATCAAGCAAGGAACCCACATCAATTTGAATGCAAAAACAGGAGAGTTAGAGTTAGATCCAAAAGATATCGAAAAAGGAAATGGAAGGGGGGAAGCCGTTTTGGCCCACCACTTGATACAATCTTTTTCTCCGGAGGATAAACTAACACCAGAAGAAATTCACAGAATCGGTAGAGAAACAATGATGGAATTTACCGGAGGCGAATATGAATTCGTTATTGCAACTCATATTGATAGAGCACATATTCATAATCACATCATTATGAATTCTACCAATGCATTGTCTGGAAAGGCGTTCAAATGGAAAGTTGCCAAAACGAAAAATGGTAAACATAAAGATTACACGAAAGAAATGTTTGAAAAAATATCGGATAAACATGCCAGCAAAGCAGGCGCGATCATTATTGATAAGTCGCCTAAAAATTCTCATAAGAAATATACTATGTGGCAAACTGAGAATATTTATAAGACAAAAATAAAGTCGAGATTAGATTTTTTGTTGGATCATTCTTCAGGAATTGAAGATTTTAAGGAGAAGGCGGCAGCACTTCATTTATCGATCGACTTTTCAAAAAAGTGGGCAACGTATCGGTTATTAGATGAGCCACAGATTAAAAACACGCGGGGGAGAAATCTTCAGAAGGGAGACCCTGAAAAGTACAATTTGGACCGTATAGAAAAAAGACTTCAAGAAAACGAGATCCATTTTTCAATCGATGATGTTGTTGATCGTTATGAAGAGAAAGAACAATCTGTAAAAAATGATTTTGACTATCTAATGAAAATTGAGAGTTGGCAGATCGATCACGTTACTAGCAAGGGAATATACTTAACTATTGATTTTGGGTTATCTGAGCGTGGGCAACTATTTATTGGTGGATACAAAGTTGATAAATTGGAAAATGGTGACTACAATCTCTATCTGAAAAGAAACGACTGGTTTTATTTCATGAATCAAAAAACTTCTGAAAGAAACAAGTATATGAGTGGTGAAACATTAATGAAGCAGCTGAAACTATATAATGGATCCGTTCCAATACGTAAGGAACCGGTGATTACAGAGTTGGGCGATATTATAGCCGCGATTAATTTTTTGGCTGAACACGGTGTTAATGACGGAAAACAAATGTTTCAACTCGAAAGAAAACTGGAGCAATCCCTCAAAGAAGCTGAAGCAAAACTTCAAGAATTAGATGAAAAAATAATTGAGCTAAACCAAGCTTCAAAAAGTTTGATGAGTGAGAGTGCTCGAGGTGATGACTTAGCTGAAGACACTTCTAGAAAAATTCATGAGATTGCTGAAGAATTGCAAGCAGCAAAATTAGGAAAGAAAATTCTTCAAGAAACCTTCGATGAGATTATTGACGATTTGGAAAATTACCATGAAATCAAAGCCGGATTTGAAAAAGAAATTGAGGTAGAGAATAACTATCGATTATAGGAGGATGATTTTGAAAAAAGCAAAAATTGTATTAGGAACATTAGTAAGTTTATTCCTTTTCACAGCAAGTTACGTCGATTTTGATCAACTTGAGATTAGTTTCGATCATTTTTTAAGGGAAGCAACGGTTGATACAGAAAGACGAATCGATAATTTAGAAGAACTTCCCGAGTATAATGGTACGGATGTAGTAATAGAAGTAAATGGAAACATACCCTTCTTTTCTGACTCCGATTTAGATTTAGGCAAAGGATACTGGCAAACTTTTTCGGATCTAGATTCTTTAAATCGTGTAGGAGTAGCAGATGCATTATTACACAAAGATTTTATGCCTACAGAATCAAGAGGAGATATCTCAAACGTTTATCCCTCGGGATGGAATCAAAAGAAACTTGCTGATGGTGTTTGGCTCTATAATCGCTCTCATAGTATTGGTCACCAGATGACTGGAGAAGATGCAAACTGGAAAAATCTTTTTACAGGTACGCAGCAATTAAATCAAATCTATATGGTCCAATATGAGAATGAAGTCGCAAATTATTTGAGGAATACAAATAATCATGTAAGATACAGGGTAACACCGATATTTAGGGACAGAGAGCTTGTCCCGAGAATGATTCAAATGGAGGCTCAAAGCGTAGAAGATACAGAAATCTCATTCAATATTATTATTTTTAATGTCCAATCGGGATTTAATATCAATTACAGCACCGGAAAAGCAACTGAAGTTAGTGAGTAGCTATGATACAATCGAGTAAGAGGAGACGAATCAAATGGATATAAGTAACCTAGATTTAGTTGACAGATTGAAGCTTGAGAAGAAAGCAAATATGCATGGAGGAATCTATCATATCTTAAACTTTGAATCAAAGTAATGGTACTTAACGTTATGGTTAGGAGAGTTAGGAGAATAGTATGCACACAGTCAAAACAAAAAAAGTTTTCATATCTTACAGTTGGTCTTCAGAAGCTCATAAAAATGCGGTATTAGATTTAGCAATTGCTCTCAGACAAGACGGAGTGGACGTTATATTAGACGTATGGGATCTAAATGTTGGCCAAGATAAGTTCGTTTTCATGGAACAAATGGTTTCAGATCCTACTGTTGATCGTGTATTAATCGTTAGTGATAGATTATATGCAGAGAAAGCAGATATGCGTCAGGGTGGAGTTGGCACAGAGACTCAAATTATCACAGCTGAAATCTACCAAGATGCTGGCAAGAATAGATTTATCCCAATAATTTTTGAGAGAAATAAGGATAACGGAGAACCGTTTTTACCAATATATGCAAAAAATCGAATGTATATAGATTTGTCTGAAGATTCAAGTTACCAAGAAGGATATACAAGCTTAATAAGAGAGATTTATGAACGACCGGATTTAAGAAAGCCAGAGCTAGGAAAAACGCCAAGCTTTATTCTTGAGGATACCGTTGATAGCTTCTTAATAGAACGCAAGTCCAAGGATATTGAACGTGCTTCAAATTATAATCCTGAAAGACTTCCTTATCTAGTTAAAGATTTTTTTGATACTTTTACAGAGGAACTAGAAAAACTAGCGGTCGATAAAAATGTTGGTGAAAATGAAGATGAAGCTGCAGTTAGAGTAATCAACGATTCTATTGAATTTAGAAAATCAATGCTGAAAGTATTAAATACAATATCTATGAGCAACGAATATACTGATATGTTAATAGATTTTTTTGAAGAATTTAATAATCGAATAAAAGAGATAGAACACTTAAAAAGCAATACTTTGAGTTCGGAAGCCATAAAATTTTTACTTAATGAAATTTTTATATTGACTATCACGACATTGATAAGATTCGGAAATTGGAAATCTGTTTCTAAATTATGTAATAATCTTTATTATGATGAAAATAATTCTAAGGAAGTAGATTATGTAAATTTTAGAAAGCCATTAAGAGTCATATATGAAGGTGAACTGGAACGTAAAAGTAAAAGAGTATCGCTATCTGCTGACCTGATAAAAGAAAGAGCATCATCTCTGAAAGAATTCAAAGATATGGTTGGAGCAGACTTGTTTTTATACTATGTGAGTATTATTAATCCTGATATAAAGAATGATTGGTTTGGAAACTGGTTCCCAATTCTGCATATTTATATTGGTTCCACTACTAAAAATATTAAGGTGTTATCCTTACTAAAATCAAAAGACAGTTTGGAAAAAATACTACCAGTTTTTAATGTAGGACTAGATGAATTAAAAGAAAAGATTGATCAAATTGGCAGAAAAAGGGGCTATAGCAACTCTTTCGAAATGATCCCGGCAATGAATGAGTTTATAGAGAGTAATGAAATAGGGTCAAGACCTTGAACTTTTCAAGGATAAAATTTTGGTTAATACACTCTAGGAATAATGGGGGAAAGCTATGAACACAAAAAAAATGGCAGAGATTATCTATAGCGTCGCTCAATATGATGGCTATAACACTTCTGTTTTACAAACGCAAAAGAACCTGAATAGAGATAAGAACGAATGGGAATTCAGCAGCGAAAAGGACAGAATCATTTTTGAAGATCTAGTCCGTGCAATTCACTATGCGGGACAACAAAAAGAGTTGTCTGTTGAAGTCTTCAAAGGAATCAACGCACAAATGCATTCTAAAATGGAAGGGCAGCCTGAAGAACCAGGGAAGCTTCGAGAGAATGTAGAGATTTACGTTGGTGATTACATTCCACCTAGAACAGTTACACCAGCTATGGTTGAAAGAGAGATTAACGCTGTCTCTTCAAAAGATATTGAAGGGGCATGGGAGCTTTACGCTCGTCTAGCAAAGCTTCAGGCTTTTGATAATGGTAACAAAAGAACTGCACTAATTTCAGCAAACCTATATTTGGGTGCTTTAACAAAAGAAACTGATGAATACTTGGCTATCCCTACCGATTTCAGACGTGCTCGATTTGACACGAACTTACTCGAATATTATATGGCGGATGATTGGGATGATCACTTACCAGATGTGGAATTTTCCTTGCGTCAGTTCGTTTCTTACGCAACAGAATATACGAAAATGTCAAAGCCAAATAAGTTTGACGAGAGGGTGCAGGCAGCCAAAGAAAGCAAGAAAAATAGTAAAGGAGACATGGACACACCCACTAATAAGAAAAAAATATGATGACACATTAGAAAACACTGCTTGGTCAATCGGACCAGGGAGTGTTTTTTTTGATCAAAAATAGTAAATAAACGCTTGCTAAAATCGGCATACCGACTTATACTTAATCATAGATAGTCGGTATGCCGACTGTTGGGTTTTTGTAATGTTAATTTAGGAGGTGATATACAAAACGGTGATATTACAAAAAACGCCTATTCTGCTGTAACAGAATAAGCGAATAGCAACAAACCGAGCAGGCATGCTACTACTCAAAATATATCATAAAAAAGAGTAGTAGCAAATATATTAGGCTACACTCCACTTCTGGAGGAATTAAGAATGTACGCTGATAAAAAGAAAATCGAATGGCTATTATTTGAGAGTGGGGTATCGAGAAAATTAATTCATGAGAAATCAGGAGTTAAACTTACTACGATTACAGACTTAAGAAAAAAACGCTCTTCAATCGATCTTATGAGGTTTGACAATGCAGCTAATCTAACAGCTTTAGTCGATGAATTAAAGAAAGAAGAGCTCGATTGATCTTGATTCTGTAATCGTAGTTCTCTCCGAAATTAGGAGGAAATACGAGATGACAGGATTGAATTTATGAGAACAATAAAAAAACAACAAAAAGAAATAGTGATAGATAATTTTGCCGGAGGAGGAGGAGCTAGTACAGGTATAGAAAATGCAATCGGTCGGTCAGTTGATGTAGCCATCAATCACGATCCAGATGCGATCGCAATGCATGAAGCAAATCACCCGAACACCAAACACTATTGTGAGTCGGTTTGGGAGGTTCACCCGAGAGAAGTTGCAGTCGTACAGCACTATTCTGTACGGACGCCTTTTTTAAAAGGTTAGATCTATATGGATACTAGTGCTTATAGTAATTATTTTAAAAAGTAGGTGGGAATGAATAATGGCAGTTGCAAAAGGAAACAAGCGTCTTCCTGTCACGATCAATGAAAAGCGCCAGGAAGAATTAGTTCATTTGAAGAGAAAGTATAATAAAAGTGAGTCTAAATTAATGTGTATTGCTTTAGATATGTTAATAGAGCAAGAAAAAGCAGGCTTCGATATCCCGCTGCTGAAAAAGTGACAGCACTTTAATCCTTCCAGCCAGTAAGTGATGGCACTTCATGGTTAGACGATAAGATCGAACGATCAAGATTATTCGATCTTAAGAAGTTTATTTAATTCGAGGGCTATTCGGTAAAATTGTTCAGTATTAACAAAAAATAGAGACTAATACTCAGTTTTATGTCAAAATATAATGTGACTGTTAAATAAAAAATCAAAGGAAAAGAGGGTTACTTATGGGACTATTAATATCTTTATTTTTTATCTTGCTGACAGGCTTGTTTTATTTAGCGTTAGCCATTTTCGCTTTCCCCGAGATCGCTATCTTTCTTTTGATTTTTTATCATGGACTCTTTGATCCAAAGCAGCACGAAGTGTTCTTCTTTAGACCATTTGAGAGCTTTTATCCTATTTACGTAGAGGTTTACGAGAGATTAGGCAGCGTAGAAATACACTGGAAATGGATAGTTTATATAGGAGTCCCCCTCATATACTTGCTCTTAAATAGCGCGATCCACATAAAAAATTTCTATCCGCTAAAATTTATGGGCATAGGTTTATCCATCTGGTCGATTTATACCTTCAGCAATAGTGAGTTACAAACTACGCGATTTTGGATTATCGTTGCAACAATAATAGGATCTATGCTGGCGATCGGAGCTAGGCTGACAGTTCATAGATATGTTGATAGCTTACTGTACGCTGTTCATAGATTTTTCATCAAGATTAAGTCTGATAAAAATGATAAAAGGTCCCGACAATCCAACTTTTCGGGAAATAATGAGTATTATGAACCGCCTCATTACAAAGAGAATGATCTAAATGATTATTATCGATTTGTTTTAGGCGTTTCTGAGACAGCAAGTAAAGAAGAAATTAAGCGCGCGTATCGATTGCTGGTAATGAAGTACCATCCAGATAAAAATCCTGATGGGTCTTCAGAAGAAAAATATAGAGAAGTTGTTGAAGCTTATGACAACTTAATGGCATAGAAAATGTGAGATCCAGCTTGGAATATTCATACTAAAAACCCTCTGTTCACGAGAACGAGGGTTTTTTCTTCCCTTTTTAAATTAAATAGATGATAAAGATTAGTTTTTACGTTGAAAATTCTTCATTTTAAACCGGTCTTTACCCTTCAAGTATTCCTGGAAGTCAATGATCTCCTGTCTTTTTCTTTTTAAAACAGAGTCTTGCATAGATTTTGGGAACACGCCTTCTCTTTCGAAAATCAGATTTTCTATAACATAAATCTTCTTAACAAGATGATCAACTTTATTATCGTCATGTTGCCGGAATGCGATATCTTTGGCTTTCCTAGCAATTCTCAACAGGTAGTAGAGAGTCAAGGTTTTCTCGTGAAGTAAATCAATTGTGCCGCGATTTAAGACCTCTTCTTCATTCTCTAGAATGGGAATGTCTTCAGGGATCTGCGACTGACGTAGCTGCCCGACAGAAACCTCTGAAGGAGAAAATCCGATTAGACAAAAATCGCAACTCAGATGTTTAGTTAAGGTTGAACCACAGTACTTGCAGGTATAATTTGAATCCATAGAATTTTCTCCTTCATGTTTCTATATTTTTTTTATCAGGTAAACTCTTTAATAAATTATAACTCACTGATTATCCAGGAAAAAGTTTTTTTAATGGATGAAGACATATGGGGTATACCAAGTAGAAAACACCTCATTCGATAGTGAATTTTTAACCTGGCATTTTGCTCTAATACCTAGTATGGAAAGTTGTACATACGTCATTAGCAAACATGTTTCGTCTAAGTCCTCACAGAGAACCAGGAGTTGATTTTGCATGTTATAACCTTTGGATTTCATAACAGAAGCAAGACCAATGATCATACTTCCAGATCCACAGCATGGTTCATAGTAGTTAACGTGGCCGTTTGTTTCGATATCTTTTTGCATTGACGGGAATGTTAATTCAGCCATTAGTTTTGAAATATCGTTGGGTGTAAAACATTGCCCCATAGATTTATTAGCTAAATTGAGGTCCATGTAAATCTCACCTAACCAGTCAATTGTATCTTTTTCAAGTGCATCTGTTAATAAAAAATAGCATTCTTTGAAAGTAAAAGCCTGATGTTTTTCGTATCTATGGATTGTTTCCAAATATAGTGATTCACGTTCTTGAAAATTCTGGTGATCAGCTGTGTTAGAGAGTGCATAAGCCATGATGCGGATCCAGTCACTAAAAACCTTATTAATAGAATGTTTACCAGCAATTGACAATAGATTGGTAGTTATTTTCTTTTTGATATCCATAAAAGTCCTCCTTCAGAAAGGTTTTCTCCTTTCAATGATTTATTTATATTTTTCTTTGATGAGGAAGATGAATCATACCTGGAATGACTGACAAGGGCTTACAGCTGCACCAGCTTCAGCTGGATGCAGGTGTTGTGCATTTTACCCTTGTCGGTCGAATGGAAGGTATGATATAAGGCGACAGCGGAGCCGTTCTTCTCAAAGAAAAATATGAATCATTGAAGGGCCGGGCGCGACGGAGGAGCGCGTAAAAGAGGCGTAGCCGAAGCCCCTTTAGGCCGTTGTAAACGGGCGGAGAGTCTGCGCTGCAGACGACAGGGGGACCCAGCGATCGTCGATCGGTGGGGGAAAAGCGGGCGTCGTCCGCGTTCCGTTTAAATAGGGCCAGCTGTGGTGACAGCTGGCTGAATTTGTCCATATAGCGTAGCGTCAAAGGAAGAGAGCGTAGTCGAAGATGATACGAAGCGAGTGACTGTATATGGACAAATTCACTACAAATTGCGTCAGCAATTTGTTTCCAAAAAGCAGGCAAGAATAGGTTTCCCTATTCTTGTTTGCTTTTTATGCAGTTCGAATCAAGCCACCAACTATTGGTTTGAAACCAATGAGTCCAAATTCTGAGTATTCGGGAATATCCAAATTGAAAACATAGGACATTTGAAAGCCTTCATTGAGTTCTTTCCAATCGCCTGACCATTCTTCTTCTCGGTTTGAAACATAGAAGAGAGAAAGCATTTTGCCGATGGTGGTGTAGCTTAAAATAGCGTAATACACGAGGTAGTCGTGCTTTTCTTCAAATTCTGCGACTAATTGCTTAAAGCTATTATCTAGCCAATAATTTCCTCCACGTAAAGAATAGGAAACCAAGTCAGCTTGTTCGAATTGTTGAATCGTATCGTCAATGATACCAAGCGCCTTCATGCGCTTGATTGCTTCTTTTTTGTACCGTTGTTTTTGTTCATTTTTCATGGTTTTACACTCCTTCGTAATGTGTTAAAAATCCGAGAAAGAATCCTACAGCAACCGCCATAGGCGGGATATCTTTACAAGCTTCAACAAAATCTGCACTATCCAAATAATCAAATTCATACTCGCCAGTTTGAGTGTTAACATTCACCTTTTTGCCGAAGTTGCATTCGACTTCAGCCGGACCGTACATTTTGTTTACCCAAACTTGGAGAGCAAAGGCTTCATTTTGGACTTCAAGGATGTCATGGCCGGTTTCGTATTTTTCAAGATTGGGAGAATCTGTTAAGGAAGAAAGTAGTTCATTGTCCATGATTTCTAGGATGAAACAATTATTCAAGTTCATTTTAGTCGTCCTCTCTTTCGGTGAATGAATAGAAAGCGCCGTTTACTTTTATTGATTCGAAATAGTCCAACCATTGGCTATCCGTTGTTTTTGCTTTCTTATCGTCATTAAATCTTTGCCATGTAAGTTCTAACGCTTGATACTCATCTGGCTTAATCGTGCTAGGTTTGATTCCTTTATCAATACACACTAAAGCTTGAAATAGCCATTTGGGGTTTGCTTTCTTTAGCTGTTCAATCGTTCGATAGTAAGTGTCAATCAGATTAAGCTCAACACTGCTTTCAATGATTTCTTCTTGAGCTTTTTCTAGCAACTTTTTGTAGTGCTTTTTTGGCACCCTCGTCTCGTTGTAAGCAAAAGTCATATCCTCCATTTTTTGAGCCATTTTGTCTTTCGGCAGACGAGAAAATTCCTCGTAATACGTTTGTGGCATAAAAAACTCCTCCTTCAGAAAGGCTTTTGCCTTTCAATGATTTAAAATATTTTTCTTTGACGAGGAAGATAAATCATACCTGGAATGACTGACAAGGGCTTACAGCTGCAACAGCTTCAGCTGGATGCAGGTGTTGTGTATTTTACCCTTGTCGGTCGAATGGAAGGTATGATATAAGGCGACAGCGGAGCCGTTCTTCTCAAAGAAAAATATGAATCATTGAAGGGCCGGGCGCGACGGAGGAGCGCGTAAAAGAGGCGTAGCCGAATGCCCCTTTAGACCGTTGTAAACGGTCGGAGAGTCTGCGTTGCAGACGACAGGGGGACCCAGCGATCGTAGAGCGGTGGGGGAAAAGCGGGCGTAGCCCGTGTTCCGTTTAAATAGGGCCAGCTGCAGTACAGCTGGCTGAATTTGTCCATATAGCGTAGCGTCAAAGGAGAGAGCGGCAGCGAGTGACTGTATATGGACAAATTCACACCAATATTGCGTCAGCAATTTGTCTCCTGAAAGGGTAAAAAATAACCATTCAAACAATTGAATGGTTAAATTCATATCATCCTCAAAAAAATGCTTTGACGTCGTTCAACGGACTTTTTGATTGTCGAATATCGCGGATATTCTCTTTGATTAACCGTTTAGCGATAATTGCTCTCAATGCTGTGAAAAGAACGTATAACGGGGTTTCGTCAAGATTTTTACTACCTGGTTTTCCAATAGTATAGAATGCCAACAAAGAATTGATGCTAGTTTTGTGTGAATCGAGCATAAATGGGGTATCCAATGAATCTTTGTCATTTATATATTTTTCAAGCAGATAGTCCAACCAATGCGTGTCAGAATTGCACTTGTCATGAACCTTTCTACCTTCAATTATTTCTTCAAATGAAGCGTGGAAGGGAACTTGGTAGAGCCAGTTTGGAGAAATAATCAAGCCCCGCTTTCTTAATAAATCAAAGAGTTGAGTGCCTGATATGACATGGGATATTTCATAAAGTGGTAAATCTAAATAATGATTGATGGACAAGCTCTTTAAGTAATTGTCTGCTTGCATGGAGAGTTCCAAATATCCTTGAATTTTATTGTCTCGCATGAGAGTGCCTCCTTCAGAAAGGTTTTTGCCTTTCATTGATTTGATGTATTTTTCTTTGATGCAGAAGATGGATCATACCTGTAATGAGCGACAAGGGCTTACAGCTGGATCCAGCTGTTGTGCATTTACCCTTGTCGATTGAATGGAAGGTATGATATAAGGCGACAGCGGAGCCGTTCTTCTCAAAGAAAAATTGAATCGATGAAAGGTGGAGACCTGGAAGGTCGGTGCGCGACGCAGGAGCGCTAAAGCGAAGGCGATAGCCTGAGAGGCCGTTGGAAACGGCCGGAAAGTGTGCGTAGCACACGCCAGGGGGACCCGACGATCGGCGATCGGTGGGGGAAAAGCGGGCGTCGCCCGCGTTCCTCTTTAATAAACGTCAGCTGTGGCAACAGCTGGCTGAATTTGTCCATATAGCGTAGCGTCAAAGGAAGAGAGCGCAGTCGAAGATGGTACGCAGCGAATGACTGTATATGGACAAATTCACTACAAATTGCGCCAGCAATTTGTCTCCAAAAAAGCAACAAGAAATGAGTCATTTGGTGACTCACTTCTTGTTGCTTTTTTAATCAATGTTCAGAAAGGACTCATATTCCGATTCTCGTTCTTCTATAAACTCGTCGTCTTCGTCATAAAAATAATAATAGTCAATCTCTTTGCAGGTATCTATAACGACTTCGCCATTTTTAATCACATAATACTCGGAAAACCCACACCCTAGTTCCAATGACTTAATGGTGATTTCGAGATTTAATTCTTTTGATATTGAGACAAGGTTTATCCCCCAGGTTGAATGATCATCGATGAAACATAACTGAACACTCCAAGCGCAGTACCCGTCAATCCACAGGTTTGTTTCGTCTGAAAGGTATAGTAAGGCTTCATAGGTTCTGTAAAAGTTACTAGCTAGGGAAAGTGATGACCCTGTATTTGATCTTGATTGTGGTACCTGCATAAGTCGTAATAGCTTTTTGATTGATTGTTCGCTACCAGTAATTCTCATATTAAAATCGCAACAATTAGCCAATGTGATCACTCCATTCCTGAAAGTGATCGGTAACATTGTTATTCGTCACTTCTATAAAACCAAAGTCTGAAAACTCTTCACCACGATAAGCAACTAACCCATTTACAACGTAGCTATTTGGGGCGAGAATTCGATCAATTAAGTATTGAATCCATTCGACATAATTGTAAAATTTTTCTTCCATATCCCACTCCAGCGTTTGATTGTCCTCAGCTAGCAGCCATTGACACCAAAGTCCAGGTTGCGTAGATGGTGGTTGATTATAATCGAGAACAGTATCTAATTCACTTTCTTGTCCGTAGCGACCGTCGTCGACGCAGAAAAATTCACCGTCCACGCCACAATCACCATAGCCTTTTTGAATGAGTTGCTCGTTATCCCTTTTCATTCTTCTAGTGGCTGCTAAACCTCTTAGCAGTTCGGCTATTTCGTCAGTGACTGGACGGTCAATCTGAAAAGCCCCTATAAAATCTGTGTGATAACCCATAAATTGTTCCTCCTATAAATGATTTTCGATTTCAAAGGACTTCCTTTAGAAAGAGTTTGTCTTTTTCTGTAGGGTATTTTCCTTTGATGCGTTGAATGAATCACAGATGGAAGAGAAAACAAGGACGAAGAGCTGCACGATCTTTAGATCGATGCAGCTCTCGTGTATTTAATCCTTGTTTGAACTGAGTAGCTGTGATAAAAGGCAACGTCGTTGCCGTTTCAACCAAAGGAAAAGAGTCAGGAAGGAAGAGAACTCGATTGAAAGGAACAGGGCCGCTGTAAGCGGCCTAAAAGTGTGCGTAGCACACGCAGGGGGACCCGACAATCGTAGATTGTTGGGGGAAAAGCGAGCGTCGCTCGCGTTCCTCTTAAATAAATGGGAGCTGTGGGAACAGCTGCCTGAATTTGTCAATATAGCAAAGCGTCAAAGGAAGAGAGCATAGTCAAGGACGGTACGAAGCGAATGACTGTATATGGACAAATTCATAGCAAGTTGTATGCAACTTGTATCAAAAAATGGTTTTAGTTTAACACGATAAAGGGTATAATTATTTTATACACTTTATCGTGTTAAGGGGGATGAGCGTTTGAGTGTTCATAAATATGATTTAATGAGTGATGAACTAATGACAGCTCCAGAGGCTTCAAGAAAATGGGGTTATGAGGAAAGCTATGTTCGCCAAATGATTAAGAAGTATCCGGAAAGAATTCCTGCAGGCGAGATACGTATGTTTGGAAAAACCCTGGTGATAACGTCAGAAGGTATGGAGAAATTGACTGGCCGATCTCTAAAGGAATATTGGTACTTTTACATTGAAAAGCAACAAATGATCTTCAAAGAAGTGAAATATGAATCTTATGAAGACGCCTTAGAAAGACTCGTGAATGAAATGAAGGGGCTAGGAAGCTTAACGGATGTCCCTGAAGCAATGGATGATCATAGTGAGCGTATAGGAATTAAATTTGAAAATGGATCCATATTATTTATTACAAAGAAACGACAGGAGATGACCTAAGGAATGGCTGAAGAGAGAAAATGTTACGGTGGTCAATGGAAAATACCAATAACGCCATACAACCGGCGCTTATACTGGCCGCCTAAGTGGGTTGAATGTGATTGCGGTGAACTCGCACAGCAAGTTTATGAAAGAAAGTTTGAGTTTATGTACCCGACTGAATACTATCAATGTAAAACTTGTCAACGCAGCTATCAACTAATCACTGGCACCAATCGATTTGTTTTAGTAGATACTGATGAAAAGAAATTGTGAGGTGAATTTTCTTGGCTTCAAAGAGTGAGTTAAAAAGAATTTACTTCTACAATGACTGTGCGCTTATTGTTGATAAATCAGCAAAAGAGTATTGTTGTGTATCGGATCGATTGGGAATTTTGAAAGTAAAAGACATGATTGGTTTCTTCATATGCCACGAGAATCTTACTGAAAAAGAATCTCAATTGAAGAGTCAAGATTACAAAAAAGTCGAATCGATGATCGATCGGTATCCTAAATTATGAAAGATAGGAGTATGATCTATGATAGATCATGAAACATTAGGAAGGCTTCTGACGATAAATTTAGTGAGATTAATTTATCAAAGACCGAACTATTGTAAGATAATGTCTGCATTGGTTGATATAACTGAAGAATGGATTGAAAATGACTATTTATCCTGTAATTGAGAAATAATTGCAAGTATTACAAATAGAGTAGGCTGAATGCGGAGATCATTGTGGAAGATTTTTTAAAGACTTAGAGTTACAATAATGTAAGAAGATTATTTGCACAACCATGATACAATAACAGTGTATTAAAACACTATTATTATATCAGGAGTGATGAATCAATGGGAATAAATCTAAGTAAATACTTATTAACAATTGTTGCTGTAGGTTCTTTTTTAGTAGTTTCTACTTCTGTGGCAGTAGCTGCAGAAAGTCAAAATGTTGTTGAAGAAGAAAGTTTATTCGCTACAGATGCTGGAATTCCAGATGATTTTGAGAATATGGAAAATATTGATCAAGTAATCTCAGAAATTGATTCCTTTTATATGCGAAACGAGAATCCATTTTTACGAGCAGCTGCGGGAACAAAGTGGGCTGAAGGACAAAAAGTATGGGATGGCGAAGTAGGTTATTGGGTTACTAGTTATTTTTGGGTTAAAGGAAGCGATATGTCCCCTTATTTTGTTGTTGGTCAAGCTCAAAGAAAAGCTGTGATTGCCAAATACGGAAGTGTTAACAACAAAACTTCCTACAAAATGAAAACGAAGCAGCATATTACACTAAAAGGTAAATGGAGCTACAAGACTGTTTCAGCTAGTGCCGTTTGTTACGGGCGATAAAGAAAGTAGGGAAAATCATGAAAGATATCATAGTAATTTTAATTGCGCTTATTTCGATTGGTTTTGCAGCATGGGGAACAGTTGTTGAAGGTAATTGGATGAAAGATCAAATAAAAAAGAATAATGACAAGAAGCAATAAGGACTATCTTTCTTAAAAAAGACACATTAATCTGTGTCTTTTTAATTTTGACAATTTAAGAAATAAAAGATCAGCTTGAGTAATATTGTTCAGAAACCTTGAAGGTTTTAACTATTCTGAAGCAAACTTTTTCAAGCTCAATTATCTAAAAAAGACTTGATATTTATTTTAATGTATATTATATTTACATTAAATGATATTTAATGTAACAATAAGTTATAAAAGGAGTTGGTTTTTTGTATAATGATATTTTGAAAGTAAGTGAATGTTTGGATATAATGAGACAATTTGGGATTACGATTAGTGAACCCGCTTTCAGACAATCTATTAGAAAAGGACAAGTGAAAAATACCTTTTATAGAAGTAAAAAAGAAGGCATTAATATTCCGATGGCGTCCCTAATGAATTTTATGATTTCAAAAGTATCTGGAAATCATGATGCATTTGAACTAGGAAAATTTTATATGGATCAGAAGTATGTATCTCAACCATTACCCGCCGAAGGAATCATGCGTGATAGAA
Source organism: Enterococcus sp. AZ179 (assembly GCF_050498885.1). Classification (NCBI taxonomy): domain Bacteria; kingdom Bacillati; phylum Bacillota; class Bacilli; order Lactobacillales; family Enterococcaceae; genus Enterococcus; species Enterococcus sp. AZ179. Next base: position 53,382 of record NZ_JBMHEO010000003.1, read on the forward strand.
GCTATCTGGCTAAAGCTATCTTTAAAAATGAATATATTTATATCACAAATAGTACACAAGGCAGATACTACAAGTCGTACCAACTATTTATTGATTATCAAAACTACACTATACATTTATATGATGATGTAAAATTAAATGGATCAAGTAGTATAAATATAATGTCAAAGGAGACTATCTCTGATATATGGATGAAATTAGGAGTAGCGATAGACAAAGATATTCTTGAAACTACATGTGTAAATATATATTCTGATTCCGGATATAATGATTTTCATATAACTGGTTTTTATGGCGAAGGCTCAAAAGAGTTCTATAAGCCTCGTCTTCCTTTGCATGAAAGGTTCAAGAAAATGATGGAAGGGGACAAGGATTATGAACTATTACTTACAGAGGATGAATGAAATAAAAAGAAAACTGTCTTTATCTAATAAAGAGTTGAAAGCTGAGACAATAAGTCAAGAGATTTCTAAAACTGTTCAAATGATTAATAAGAGAATGCTGGAATTCATAAGTGAAAATATAAATAGTGAGAATATTACAATTCGTGAAGGTGGTATATTCAAGAAAAAGAAGAAAATATTATCTTATCCAGATCCAAGAATGTTTGCTAATTTTCTTACAGCAAATTCAGATTTAGAGTATTATTTATCAGCTTCTGTATCCATGGGGCATCGTGAGTTATTCATTACAGAAAAAGACCTTCCGATAATAAAAACAGTATTGCGAGAATTTCGAACCACTAGTGGTTTCGATGATAAAGATAGAAGTAATATTGAATGTGCAGATAATAATTTGTGCTTAATTTATCCGTTAAACATAGGTTTCTTTTTTGGAGATTACTCGGATAATCTGAAATATTATACAGAAAACACCAAGTTTCATATTTCTGATTTTTATGACTACTCTAATATTTATAAGATTTATTACTATGACTTTGAGTTGAGTAAGTTTAGACATATCGAAAATAATGAAATAGTTGATAATGAACGTATGAGAGAAGAGGATCGTTATTACTTAGAAATATTTCCTGAATTTGGATATTTATTTGAACTAGGCAGGTTAAATATCGGTTTAGAAGAATATGGCCCAAATATCATTAGGAATGGGCTAACAAAAATTGAAAAAATAAATCATATTGATAATTTGGAACTAGCAGATTACATTCAATACATGATGGTTGGTTTCTCTGAAAGAAATCATGATGTTAACCAAAATAATATAAAGCTTATTAGAAATAGGGGGTGGACTAAAGAAGGTACTAGATATTTTTTGGTTAAGAAAATTGATAGAACGATGGGAATCCAAGTTACGCTAGAAAAATATGGTTCAGATAGTAACTCTATAATATGGGATGACCCAATTGTTGAAGCGTCCGAAAAATTAAATGAATTGATATAATCGAGAGTGTTCAGAAAATGACCCGTTTCTGAACACTCTCTTTTTGTCCCGAAATTCTACAGAAAATATCGAATTTAGTGTTCAGAAACCCGTAACAAAATCTATGTTCAGTTATTCCCCCTAGATTAAGTTATGGTACAATAGATTTAATCAAGGAGTGATTTTTTTGAAAATTGGATATGCACGAGTTTCAACTGGATTACAAAATTTGGATTTACAAGAAGATAGCTTAAAAAAATTTGGCTGTGAAAAAATTTTTACTGATTATATGAGTGGAGCGAAAAATAATCGACCTGGATTAGAAACTGCGATCGATTTTGTACGATCTGGAGATACACTTGTTGTTTGGCGGTTGGATCGATTGGGGCGGAATATGGAAGATTTGATATCGATCGTCAATAGATTGAATGAACGGGGCGTGAGTTTCCATAGCCTTCAGGAAAATATCACGATGGATAAATCCAGTTCAACCGGTCAGCTTATGTTTCATTTGTTTGCGGCTTTTGCAGAATTTGAACGTAATCTGATTTTAGAGCGATCGGCAGCTGGTAGAGAAGCTGCTCGAGCAAGAGGCCGATATGGTGGACGGCCGGAAAAATTTACGGATCAGGATCTACAGCTGATGAAGACATTAGTTGATAGTGGAACTCCAATCAAAACGATTGCCGAACGTTGGCAGGTCTCTCGGACGACAATTTATCGCTATTTAGAAAAGATGGAGAAAACAGAGGCTGAAGAGGAAGAAATTATACAATAGGAATACTGCGAGGGGAAAGTGATGAAAGAAAAGGAGATTCATTTAGCGATTGTAAAATTGACTGAGGATCCAGAGTGGATACATTGTGCTGAGATTGTGGCTCACGTGCAAGAATTAAGCAAAAAGTTCTCTACTACTCGTCAGTCGCCGATTAATTACAATGCTATAAATGGGATTAAAGTTGTATACTCAAATGGTTCACATAGGATCTATCCTTCCCTGAAGCAATGTGCTCTAGAAGAGAAACTGTATAATGGCACAATTCAAAGAGTCATACGAATGAAATCAAAGACAAGTGATGGCCGACAATTTATTGTGATTTAACTTTTTTGTCTTTTATTCTTTGGTATAATTAATATAGATCTGCTTAACATAGACTTGCGCTGCCCGTTATTGAAGTTTCAGGCAGCGCTCTTTTTGGGGGATTATACATGGAAGAAAAAACGATATTTGAGAAGCGCTGGCAATTAGCGTCTAGTGATCAACGTGCAAGGTTTGACAAACTTTTATCCTCTTACCCTACAATTGAATGGACGTACAAGGAGAAGAAATATTTGTTATGGTTATGCCAGCTAGATATAGATACTTTTGAAACTTTCGAAATTATCCTTAAAAAAATACAGATGAAATAATATATGTTTGAAGCTCTGATCAGAATTAATAGAGCTAGCTTCAAAGTGATAGCATAAGAAGACATAAGCAATGATTAGATAATCGTTTAAATAAACAGACGAATAGTAGATTTTAAAAATGACTCAAGAAAGAGACAGAATATCATGATACCTTTTTTAACTATAATAATTGTTATACTTATCTTAGTAGTCGCTTGGTTTTTATTTGAATATCTTAAATTCAGGAAAATGCGAATCCAAAAAAAAGACGAAGAATCCGAACTGTTAAATCATATCGATGTAAGCGATAGAGCAGCATATTTAGCTGGATTATTAGAAAATAATTTGACGTTCTTCTTAAATGGGGAGTGGGGGACAGGGAAATCTGAATATTTGCAAGAGGTGGAGAACCATACCAAGAAAAAATTTGTCTACTTAAATTTGTGGAACATAAAAGATGAACGATCTGTTATCAGTATAAGCTTTTCTTTGCTACACCCAATAATAAATTCATTATATAGGCTTTTCCTTATCGGTTGTGTTGTAGTATCGATTCTTATTACTCCAGCAATTAATATTGGAATAGGAAACTTTTTGGTTAATATTTTTGGAGAAGGGATTGTTACACAAGTTATATTTTTCGTTGGTACTATCATTGCTTTGTTTGTTGCAGTGTGGCAATTTTTTAAATATAAATCCGATGAAATCTATTATCGATTCTTTCAAAGGGAAATCTCTACATTTTTGATGAAGAATAAGGTACTTGTTATCGATGATTTTGATCGAGTAAGTCCCACTAATCAAGAAGAGGCATACAAACTATTCAATTGCTTAGACAGGAGATTACCCGTAATTTTTGTTGGAGATTATTCAAAGTTCAAAAATAAAGATAAATATCTACAAAAAATTATAGATCAAAAAATTGAACTACCTTATGACTTACACCCAAACAATATATGGGGGCCATATCTCCATAACCTGGAGTCTATTTTTTCAATTCAAATCAATATGGCGCTACAGGATATTTTTATTGCAGAAAATAGAAATCTTAGAGAGCGGAAGATGTTCAATTACTATGTAAACCATGAGTTAATTGAAAGGGCAAAAAGAAATTTTGTTCAAATCAACCAGCAATTAGCTATTATTTACTTGTATCTATTTCATAATGAAACCTATCAAGATTTAGTTGTAGGAAAAAGTTTAGATGACTTCCCAAAGGATAATAAGAATAATATTGGGGAGCTAATTTCATTACTCGCTGAAGCCGATGGTTATCCGAGGTCGTTTACTGATAATAGGCAAGGATATTTTTTATATGAAAAAGTATTAAGCTTACCAGAAGAAGAGGTTTTAACATTATTAGATAATTCAAATATAGAAGAAACAATTATTTCGGCTGATCCCAAAATGTCAGATGTTCAAGAATATATTAGACGTAATTATTCAAAGTTAGATGAAGACCTAAAGGAACGTTTGTTAAGTGCAAGTTTGTTAGGGATCAGTAATAATGAAACGTCAGATCTCATATATGTTTTTATTGTACTATATAGGGGCGATGTGATAAATCGAATCGATTCAAATAGCACACAATTACAAATAGAAAATTGGGATAAAATTTTGAATGATTATACTTTTGATCTTTCTCAACGATTGTACTTCTATGAATACTATTTAAGAATTAGTTTTTTTAAACTTAGTGAGTTCTTTCCTGATTTGGATTTAAAATCAGATGAATATATTGAAGGAAAGATGAAAAGGTATTATTTTTTAACTTATTTGACGATAAAAGACAGGTGGTTCAAGTTCCAGTGGCCCCAATATTACTGGGAGGCTCTTGACTTAATCTACAAAGATAATCATAAAGAGTACCTAAATGTTTTGAAGGTACTGTATTTGATTAAAGTAGACTTCGAGAGTAAACATATTATTGCTTATGAAAGTATATATAATGATGTCTATAGTAACTACCTTGAGGGTATAAGTGAAGTCCTAGATAATATCAAGCCAAAACTAACCGAATTAAAAGAATTGGGATACACAGTTGAGTACCAGAATCAGCTAAATATAAGTCTTTCTTGAAATAAATTAATATTAAATTGGTAACAGCTGATAAATCTTTGATATAATTGAAAAGGCAACTTGCCCCGATTGGGGGTGCTTCTCTTGATAGATAAAATCTTCACATTGGTTATCGCACCAGTCTTTGTCGGATTGGTTCTGGAAATGATTTCTCGTTGGTTAGACGAGAAAGACGATAACTAAAGCAAGTTGTCACTAACCCACACGTTCGGAGTCGCAACGAACGAAAAAAAAAGCCAACCCTACTCGCAATAGGGTTGGCTTTTGTGTTTCTCTTGAACAAAATCTTCACATTTCGCAAAACTAGTATAGCATATAATTAAGATAAAATCTACTTTAGAAGATCTATCCCATTTAGTGAAGAATACTAATTACAAAAAAATATCAATAGCAGCAAACCAGAAAGTACTCCTATTTAGCGTCACTCAGGGCTAACTCCGGCATATCAGTTGATAGGTAGTTTCTAGCAAACTCTATATCTGAAAGCCAGTTATTGATGTCATTTTTCTTTATAATCAAAGGCATACGATCGTGAATAGGTTCAACAGATTTACTAGGCGTGGTCGTCATGATTACTGATTCTGTCTCAAAGCCGGCACCATTTTTATGAATCCGATAAAAACCACCAACATACAAGAGATCATTGTCTTCAGCTGAGAATAAAATTTTTTTCTTCTCCTGGTTCCATTCGTAAAAACCAGACATAGGAAATACACAGCGTGTCTCTTTGAAATGCTTAGAAAACGTCTTTTTTTCTTCCACTGTTTCAGATCGTGCATTGATCATTAATTGCCCTTTTTTGAAACCTTCAAATCCCCAACGAGTGATCCCAGGTACTATTTTAGATTCCTGATTAAGGGCCAAGGTTACCACATGATTTGATGGAAAAATTTCATTATAACCGATTCGGACGTGCGTATTAGTTGCATTCGGTGCGACTTGATCATAATAATTTTTCAGCTCATTTGATGATAGATCGAAAAAATAGCGACCACACATAATATACCCTCCATTTTTCTTATTTTAATAAAAAACGTGTGTCAGACGGCCATTCTAAGCCGTTTTCAATTGTTATCGATGGGTAATCCCCTTTATTCGTCTTCTATAAACGGTTGGTAATACTCATTTTTTATTATTTCAATTTCAGGATCTCTCGTTTTCTTCTTCGCGTCTATTTTACCTGGAGAACCCTTGTTTCGAAAATAATCGATATCGAACCATTTTTTTTCTTGTTTAATTTCAACGTGACGGACGTCTGTCCAAAATATTTGCCGATCGCTTATTACAAAATAGTCCTCATATGCTTCACCGATAAATAATCCTTCTATCGGATCTAAGAATCGCCCGAACTTGTCTTTTGTATTAAGTTGAATGGAAACGGGCTTATGATAAAGAAAGGATTCAGATAAAATAGCGTCTATTTCTTCGCGTGTCATAAGATCAAGACCTGCAACTTCTTTGGTTGCCCAAGCTTCATTCTCTTTTACGCCCTTCATTAATTCGTCGATTGCGTAAGCAGTCCCCCACTTGAGGCCGAACGGACGATCGCGATACTCATTGTAGTCTTGAAACGTTTTCTTAGTTCGCTTTACCATGACTTGCACCTTCAAGTCCGGATAGGCCGCCTGCGTGACCACCGACCAAAGAGCTTCGAGCAATCGCACGTCCACCCTCCATTAAGCTATTAGCATGCACGATTGATTTAAAGCCATACTTTTTCCGTATAGTATCAACTACATAATCCACCTTCAAGTCCTTTACTTGCTCGTCTGGGTCCTCAAAGAGATCCAGCTGTAGAGCATTAGAATAAACGAGTTTCGAGCAGTTTACTCCTATATTCCTGATATCCTGATACTTATAATGCTTATCAAATATTTGAAGCAGGTATCCAGAGATTTGTTTGCTGCTGTTTGTGGCCGGTACTTTCATTTGTTGGTTGAAACCACGTTTCAGTGATCGATCGACATAGCCCATGGAAAACCCGATCCATAAAGATACAACTTCAGCTTTCGCGCCTGCGCGGCGTAACCTAGTTGCTACTTGATCAGCCATTTCCTTTATGACGATTTCAATCTCTTTTCTCCTAGTATAATCGCGGTTTAAAACCTGACTGTTCCCGATAGATTTCGATTTGGGTGTATATTTCTGGCCTAAGAATGATCGATCGATGCCCCAGGCATTTGCGTACAGCTGAGTACCTAAAACGCCAAAATTCTGCTTCAGCAAATAATAATTTGCGTGTGCTAGATCATGCATAGTAAATATGCCCATTCGGTTCAATCTGATTGCTGTACGGCGGCCAATCCCCCACACGTCTGTTATTTCTTTGACAGACCAAAGCTTCTCCTCTACGTCCTCGTATCGCCACTCAGCTTTCATATCAGTGTTCTTTTTGCTTTCAAGGTCTAACGCAAACTTTGCCAATAATGGATTATCACCAATCCCGATCGTAGTATAGATTCCTGTTTGTTTATATACGTCGATTTGGATCATTTTAGCTAAGTCTCGAGCATTCTTTGCTCCAAACAGTCTTAACGAGTCAGTGACGTCTAAAAAGCTCTCGTCGATGCTATAAACTGCGTGATTCTGCTCGTCTGCATACTTTTTGTAGATGTTATTGATCTCCATGTTTTTACGCATATAAAGTGCCATACGTGGCGGTGCAATCACCAAATCCTTCGGATACGGAAAAGGAAGATCACGAGATCGACTGACGTTTGAAATTCCGTATGCTTGCTTTGCAGCTGGACTAGATGCCAGGATCAAGCCGCTGCCTCTCTCAGCTGGATTGTCGGATGGATAAGACATAACAACAAGCTTGGTTTTTAATGGGTTAAGTCCTCTCTCAACGCATTCTACTGACGAATAAAAGGACTTGCAATCGATACAAAGGATATCTCTGGAAGGTTCTTTAGTATAATCAAATTTTGGATTTACGCCAAACTGCAAAACCATAAGAAAGCCCCTTTTCTAAAAATGATACGTTTTATAACCATATTAGAACATGTGTTCGCTTTAAAAGTCAAGACAATAGAATTTTAAAAAAATAATAGAAAAGTCAATAGGCGTAAAGTGGAAATATATCGTAATATGACTTTACGTAGTTCTATAAATAGTGTAAAATACAATTATAGATGATAGCTAGAATCTTATTAATATTAACATTGCTATTAATAGCAATGTTGCTAGCAATTATAATAGCAATATTAATGGTATGAAATTCAAATTTAGGAGTGATTTAGTGGATACTTTAAGCAAAATAAAAAGTGTTTTAAGTTCAGATTTATCTGCGTATGAGTTAGAAAAGCGAACTGGAGTAACCAGACCCTCTATTGTAAACATGAGGAAAGATACATACGACTTCTCTAAAATGTCTTTCCAGATAGGTGAAAAATTAGCAAACTATTATGATGAACAAAGAGAATCAACTTTAGTTTTTAAGGATCAAGGAGCGTTCCTATCATTCACGAGTACGTTGGATCAATTTATGAAAGATACTATAAAAGAAATTGTTCCAGAATCAATTAATGATGAAGCGATGAAAGAAGTGCTAATTAGAGTTAATTCTGAGGTTTTAAAAGATAGCTATTTGTTAGAGGAGCTTTATACAGTTTACAAAGATACGTTGAGGAAAAAGCAAAAATCTCAAGAATGAAGATAGCATTATTAATAATATTATTGCTAATAACGTTAACATTAATATTATTAGCATTGTTAATAGTGTTATTGCTAGCAATGTTAATAGTAACTATTTTAGCTAATAAATCAACTAGGAGGATTAGATGAATAACACTGAAGTGAGTAAAGAACCCATTTATAATGCTGAATGTATTGCCTCTGCTACACAAAAAGGCGGGGTTTTAAAGACTACAATCAATGTGAATTTGGCCGGAGATTTATCTCAAAGGCCTAATAAAAAGCAACCCTGGAGAAAGAATAAAGTACTATTGATTGATAAAGACTCCCAAGGAAATGTTTTATTAACTTTTGGTATGAACCCAGATAAGGTTGAGAATACTATTTACGATGTTTTATTAAATGATCTACCAGCTGAAGAAGCCGTAATTGAGATCAGTGATAATCTGCATATTATTCCTGCAAATGATGATATGGCTTTTTTTGAACTCGACGTTCTCACGGGTATGGCCAATAAAGAAGTCTTAGCAGGCATGGAAAATATATTGCCTATGATTAAGAATTTACTCTTAATTCTTAATTCCTTGAAATCTATGGTTCAGGATGATGAACTATTATCTAAAGTCGAGAGTCTTGAAAATGAGGCACAGGGACACTTAAGACAGTTACAAATGAAAATAGCAGCTAGCGGAATAAGCGTTGAAGATATCTATGTGTTGCTAAAAAAAGCTATTGCTCCTTTAAAGACAAAGTACGATTTCATTATCATCGATACTCCGCCTCAGCTTGGAATTGTCGCTGGTAATGTTTACAATGCTGTAGATGATATCCTTATTCCCTTCCACCCTGAAAAATATTCATTTAGAAGTTTGATAAAAACAATAAATACCATTAATTCATGGAAACAAACAAATCCCGATCTGAATGTTAAAGCGATTATTCCAGTCAAACTCAAAGAGCAAACAATCACACACTCTGTGTTTCTTGATAGTTCAAGCCAAATTATCAGTTCCAACAACGATTCTCTTGATATCACAAAAACAGTAATTCCTGAATCAATCAAACCAGCTGAGGCATTAGCAAAGTACAATATGCCGTATACAATGATTGATATTGAAACAGTAAGAACTAAAAAAGAAAGAGAACCACTTATTATGCTAAAAGAAGTTTTCAAAAATCTTGTCGACGAACTAGGCTACTAATAGATATGTATGAGGAGGATGTATTATGGCCAGATCAGTGAATGGTAGATCAGGATTTATTCCCGAAAATTTGACGGCGGGATTAGATTTAGAGATTAATCAAACTAATACAAAAGATAAAAAAGCAACCAGTGACGAAAAGCCAAAAAGAACCAAGGCTGTTGAAGCAGCCCCTACAGAAGAATTGCAGGAAGATAGAAAAGAAGATGTTAAAGAGACTTCCCCATCGGAAAATAGCTCTGATTTAGCAAGCATATTAGGGAAAAAGAAGAAGAATAGTAAAAATGTAC
>NZ_JBMHEO010000004.1:0-58657 GCF_050498885.1 Enterococcus sp. AZ179
TGATGGGAATCCAAGTTACGCTAGAAAAATATGGTTCAGATAACAACTCTATAATATGGGATGACCCAATTGTCGAAGCGTCCGAAAAGCTAAATGAATTGATTTAATCGAGAGTGTTCAGAAAATGACCCGTTTCTGAACACTCTCTTTTTGATCTAAAATTCTATAGAAAATCTCAAATTTAGTGTTCAGAAACCCGTAACAAAATCTATGTTCAGTTATTTCCCCTGTATTAAGTTATGGTACAATGGTTTTAATCGAGGAGTGATTTTTTTGAAAATTGGATATGCACGAGTTTCAACTGGATTGCAAAATTTGGATTTACAAGAAGATAGTTTAAAAAAATTTGGCTGTGAAAAAATTTTTACTGATTATATGAGTGGAGCGAAAAATAATCGACCAGGATTAGAAACTGCGATTGATTTTGTACGATCTGGAGATACACTTGTTGTTTGGCGGTTGGATCGATTGGGGCGAAATATGGAGGACCTGATTTCAATCGTCAATCGATTGAATGAACGGGGAGTGAGTTTCCATAGCCTTCAGGAAAATATTACGATGGATAAATCCAGTTCAACTGGCCAGCTGATGTTTCATTTGTTTGCGGCGTTTGCAGAATTTGAACGGAATCTGATTTTAGAGCGATCGGCAGCTGGTAGAGAAGCTGCTCGAGCAAGGGGCCGATATGGTGGGCGGCCGGAAAAATTTACGGATCAGGATCTACAGCTGATGAAGACATTAGTTGATAGTGGAACTCCAATCAAAACGATTGCTGAACGGTGGCAAGTTTCTAGAACAACAATTTATCGTTACTTAGATAAGATGGGGAATAAAGAGTCTGGTGAAAATAAAATTTTACAATAGAAACAATGAGAGGGGAAAAGAGTAGTTTAATTAGGAGCTAAAAACTACTCTTTTGAATTAACAGTAATCAATTATTTGTGGAAAGTCTCAGACTGTTACTCTCATAATAGTCTATAAAGTGTTTTGATTAGACCTAAGGTGTTTAGGTAACATTTTATCAAGTTCTTCGTCAGAGAAAAATTGTTCTTCTTCATCTTTTAAAGCAGCTTGGGCTTTGGAGTAACTATAACTATCCGTTTTAGGAGCAGTCTTATATATATTATAGCTTATATCCTGTAGTTCATTTCTAATAGATTCTATTTGATCTAAAGAGAGGGCATCAAGGTCTGTCAGCAAAGAAACGTATTTTTCTCTCACTAACCAAAGTTCATTTGCAGTGATTTGATGTTCTTTGGAGAGTTTATCTAATTCAAAATTTTTCAAATATAAGTTTAAACCGAGTGAAAAAGCGGATACTAAACCAGCTACAAAAGTTAGTATTCTTTCGTCAAATATAAAAGAGCCTAAAAAACCACCAGTCGAAATTGCCGAAAAATATATTTGATACCTTTTCATTTTATTATTTTTCTCATTTAGTAGATCAACAGTTTTTAAATGGGTGGTATAGGAGTATGTTACTCGTCCATATGCTTCTCGAAGCTGTGTTCTTAATTTTCCGACTTGCTGTTGGTTATCCATCTTATGTCCTCTTTTCTAATTTAGGTATTAATTTTTTTTAGGACCTTCTCTAGGCAAAGTAGACTATCTGTAGCGTCAACTGCTTGATTACTGCCTGGAGCTGATAAGTTTAAAGTATTGAATCCATATAAAGTATGATTGTTGTAATAGTCTAAAAGAACTTTTTCGTAATCTCCAGTCTTAGCAGACGAGCTAGTTCCTGATTCTAGATATCTCCAGTTTCCCATTGCTGTATAGACAAAACTATCTATAACTATACCTGATAGTTTATAGCTTTTGAAATGAGTATCTCTAATAAAACGAAGATGTTTACAAGTAGCATAGAGTAATCCGTTACTGAATATCGAGCTGTTTTTTGTTTTCATAGCTTCTTGTTCAGCTTTTGGATGAGTTGATTTCCAAGTTCCCCCCATGTTGGTATCTGGATATATATACTCAAAAGAACTACCCCAGCCATATTCCTTCTTAAAAGCGGGCAATAACTCGAATTGAATTCCATCATGAAAATTAATTTTAATGATTTGTCCGTCAGCTCTAATGTCACTTCTAGGGTATGCAGTTTTTAAAGTAGTTCTAACAGCCTGTAGCAATCTTGATTGTCCGTTTCCATATACGCTATTAAATCTATCGTATTCTCCAATTGGCAATTCTATTAAAATATCAATATCACTTGTATCAATAGCGGTTCCTCGACCATAGGAGCCTACGTAAAAGCTATGAAGAGTATCGCTTTCTGAATTCCAAAATTCTCTGTTTACTGCTTTGGTAACTACATGATATCTTCTAGAGATGTTTTGCTTTTTTTCTAATGATATAGGGCTGGAATGTCTTGTTACTATATGATTCATTGTACTGCCTCCTGTCAAAATTACTGTTCGTATACATTATACTATGCATTATGGCAATACTCTAAGGTATATTGCTAATTATCAAGTGTTTATTGAACTGGAAAAACACAACGAATTCTTACATGTGGCTATATATTACAAAGGAAGACGCCAAAACACCTACTAGAATCTTTGATAGTACAGAAACAAGGTATGGTGATAATGCTCAAAAAAATTTTGAATAGTAGGAAAAGAACGGAGTGGTGATTCCCTAAATTGAAAAGAAAAGATAAGTACTATAGATTATTACATTTGACAGCTGAAGCAGGATGGGTGGATTTTCCAGAAATTGTAAAGGAAGTTCAAAAGATAGGAGCAACAATTTCTGATGGCCGCGCTTCTCCTATGAACTATCAGGATGCCAACGGAATAAAAGTGATTGATCAAGAAAGCAACGTCAGAGAGTACACAACAATAAGCGAGTGTGTGATCAATGAAAAATTATGTAGAGCAACTATAACTAGGCATATAAAGAATAGCAGCTGTACCAAAGACGGAAGAACTTTCTCTGTCTTCTAAGTTTTTTCATAATTGTTTGTTATGCTATACTTAGATCTGCGTAATTAGACTTGCGTTGCCCGTTATTGAAGTTTCAGGCAGCGCTCTTTTTGGGGGATCGATAATGGAAGAAGAAAAAATATTTGAGAAACGCTGGCAGTTAGCTACTAGCGAACAAAGAGCAAGATATAATAATTTGATGTCCTCCTACCCTACTATAAATTGGACTTACAAAGAAAAGAAGTATTTGCTTTGGTTGTGCCAGTTAGATATAGATACCTTTGAAACATTTGAAGTGATCCTAGATAAAATTAAACAGAGTTGATCATAAACAAGCGAATCCTTCACTCGATTCGCTTGTTTTGCTATTTATTGGTTGTCTCAGGGCAATTCTAAGCTCATTTCAAAGAATACCTATGAATCCCATAAGGTACTACTTCGGAATACTTTGATGTACGTATTGCCAATGTGTGAGATGCGGGATCAACGGTGTGAAAAGTAGCGCATTTTCTAAATCCGAACAAACAGGATGGAAACTTATGTTATAACCTGTTATAATTAAATCAATAAAGCCGTAGAAAAGGAGCGTGAACAGTATGCAATCAATTAAAGTCCGTAAGATTGGAAACAGCGTAGGAATTATTTTGCCCAAGGAACTTGGTTTGAAAAATGGAGATACTCTTCAAGCAGAAAAGGAAGGGAACTTATTTATTTTGGATACCACTCAAACAGCCAAGAAACATGATAAAAAGCTGATTGAGGAAAGTTTTAACGACTTTGAAAAAGGTTTGACCATAACTGAAGCCGAAATGAGAGATAATTTCGGAAAGTATGGTTGGAGTTAAATGAAAGAATACACACTAGTTTATTCAAAAAGTTTCCAGCAAAGTTTATCAAATTTAATAACTGAATGGGAAAAAGAGCTGTTGCTTCCCCAAAGTAGCATAAAAAGATTTGTAGGTGCGATCCAAAAATCGCTGGAGCTCACTAAGACGTTCCCGACAATGTATGAGGAAGTTTCAAAAATATACGGTATGAAGACTACAACATATCGGATTGTTATCGGCAAAAGCTATGCTCTTTTTTATCGGATTGACCATGAAAAAAAAGAGATACTGGTAGGACGTATTTTCCAGTCTAAACAGATGAAACTAGATTTTTGAGAAGTCGGGGTACATGGAACATAGAAACGAAAATGCTCGGTAAAGATCAAACTCCGAACGCTGCTTTTCATTCTCTATATTTAATAAACAAGCGAATCCTTCACTCGATTCGCTTGTTTTTCTATTTATAGGTTGCCACAGGGCAATTCTAAGCTCGTTTGAAAGAAAACCGATGGATAATCCCCTTGTTTGTACCGCTTTAGAATACATGGATGTACGTATTGCCATTGACTCCTATTAGTTACTGAAAAAAATTAAACAAGTCCCTCCCTCTTTACAGAACGAACATTAGTTCGTATAATAAATTGTGATAAAGGAGGGTTTTTTATGTATTTCGATTATCGTTTTGAACCCCATGGCGATTACTTATGTATCGACTGTAAAAGTTTTTACAGCTCCGTGGAATGCGTAGAAAGAGGCTTAAACCCTTTGACGACCATGCTAGTGGTATTATCTGGATCTGATCGACCAGGTGGACTTGTCTTGGCCGCCTCTCCTGCCGCAAAAAAAGAATTAGGTATTTCCAACGTCACGAGAAAATATGAGCTACCGGATCATAAAGATTTGATTTGTGTGCCACCCCGAATGAACTTATATATCGAAACAAACATAAAAATCGTAAATATTATTCGGCGATATGTTTCTGATGATGACATTCATGTTTATAGTATTGATGAACTCTTTGTACGCTTTGACAAAGTTAAAAACCTCTACGGCAATTGTCGTACAAAGCAATTCGCAAAAGCCTTAATGCAAAGGATACTCGAGGAAACGGGAATCTATACCACTGTTGGGATTGGCGATAATATGTTATTGGCCAAACTTGCATTGGATAATGCTGCAAAGAAGAATCCGGACATGATTGCAGAGTGGCGTTATGAGGACGTCCCTTCTACTGTTTGGAAAATAAAAAGTCTGACTGATTTTTGGGGCATTGGTCACCGTACGGCAAAAAATCTCTGGAAACGTGGGATCACTACTGTCGAAGAACTTGCAAATACCCCTCCTTCCAGACTGAAGGCTTCCATGGGTGTGATTGGGCTTCAATTGCACGCTCACGCAAATGGGATCGATCGCAGCGAGATTGATAAGAAATATAAAGTTCTAGAAAAGAGTATTTCCAATTCTCAAATCCTTATGAAGGATTATACAGATAAAAGCGAAGTAATGATTATCATCCGTGAAATGGCTGATTTGGTCGGATCTAGGTTACGAAAAGAACACGCTCAAACCGAATCAATCGCCCGTTCTATCGGCTACTCTCACGGTGAGTTGTTATCAGGGTTTTCGCGTCAAATGAAGGTACCAGCAACGTCCAACACGAAACAAATCACTAGTTACCTTCTACAGCTGTTTGAGGAACATTACGCTGGTTATGCGGTGCGGCATGTCGGTGTATCCTGTTCAAAACTCGTTTATCAGACGAGTTTACAGTTGGATCTATTTTCTGATCCAGAAAAAACAATTCAGCAAGAAAAACTCGATTTCCTATGTGATGAAATTAGAAGCAGATATGGCTTTAAGGCGTTGATCCATGCTAGTTCGTTGTTGCCAGGTGCGACAGCTGTTAGCCGTAGCGCCAAAGTCGGAGGTCACTAGAAAGGACTGTTTAAAATGAGCTATGGAGATTCATATGATGATCGTGGAATGGTGAAATGGGCAGGATTCTATCTGTCTGAGCATACAGACCTAATGAACAATGATGATAAAAATCGGCTAACCTCCCCTTCCCAGAAACCACAAATGGAACTGGATGAAATCAATAGAATTATGGAGGAAGCAAGGCTGAAAGATAAGTCGGTCTGTATTCAGATGGAAGCCAGAGACTTAAATGGCAATTACTATCCTGACATCATTGGCAAGATTAAAGGTTTCGACGAATTAGGGATATATATAGAAGAAACAAAAATCGGCTACGATGAGATTCGTCATGTTTGCTTTTACAATCATACAAAGTGGGAATCCAGCAAAGAATTTTAGAACTAATATTGTGATTATACAATAAATAAAGCTAAAGTATACTAGTATACTTTAGCTTTATTTAAATATATTACATCACATAAAACTTATAAAAGCTTTATTTAATAGTACTGTTACTTAAGTAGAAAAGTATACCAGTATACTTTTCTACTTTTTGAGCATTTTCAACTGAGTTTCATACATTGCTTTAAATGCTTCTTGCTGTCTTGTTGATAACCGTGTGTTTACATAACTATCTATAACTAAATCTACTATCTCATTAATTGTGGCTTTAGGCATATTTTCTAATTCGCCTAGAAATGGTCTAAGAGTGTTCATTTTCAAATTAACTGAAGGCGATACTTTTTGTGTCAGAGTTGCTGAAAATCTTTTATCTTTTGCAGTCGGATTCGTACTAGTTTCTTTCTTTAACGTCTCTGGTTTCGGATCACTTATAGGAGTGCTAGAAGAGGTTCTACCAAAATCTGTTTTTCCTCTTATTTCGACCTTTTTTGATTGTAAAGAAGATTTGTTTTTCTTATTGCTTATTATTGGCTTGAAATTTTCTGACATATTTATTCCTCCAGGGATTCTAGTATTTCCTCATGTCGATCTAACTCATTTAACACATCGATGAATACCTGATGAGCTTTAATATCCCATCCATCTGGTTTTCCAGTATAAGAATACGAAACACGTATACCTTCAACATCGTAAACCTTTAGTCTTTCTTGATACTTAACGATTGTTTCCAGCACATTTCCTCCGTATAACTCTTTTGCTTGATCAAGTACTTTAGTATCCACTCGTCCACCGGGTCTTAGCATGCAAGGTATGATACCTAGCACTTGTAAATCATTATCGTAAGTATCTGAGAGATATTGCATGTAAGCAATATAGGTCTGAGCCCCGTCCAGAGATAATTCTTGAGTTTGCAACACAATGATACAATAATCAGCTGCAAGCATAGCATTGTCACTATAATCAGATATTGTAGGTGGCACGTCTATATAAATAGCATCATAGATCTCTTTCAGTGGTTTTAATAGCTCTTTCAAGTAGGTAATTTGCTTAATTTCATCGTTAGGAAAACGATTCATTAGTATTTTTGTTAGATTTCTAAAGGTGGTATTGGATGCAATTAAGTCTAAGTTACTCATGATAGGTGTAATTTGAGTACTTAAGTCTCCTTCTTCAAATCCAGTAGTGATATTTTTTGTAATTTCTTCGAGTTCACCTGTTTTAGCTAAAATACTTGTAGCGTTTCCTTGTGGATCTAAGTCAACTACTAATGTTTTTTTGTCATTGATTACAGCACTTTCATATGCAAGCATAGTTACAGATTTAGTTTTTCCTACTCCGCCTTTAAAATTCCCCACGACATATACTTTTCCCATGAATAGACCTCCGATAGATTTATAATATACCATAAGTATACCAGTGTGGAGTTTTGTTGTAAAGAAAATAATCGCAAAAGTAGATTAGTGTAAAAGTATACCAGTATACTAAATGCATTCTAAAGTATACTGGTATACTTTGAAATTAAAAAAAATAATACCAGATAATATATATATATATTTACCAGAAGTACCATTATGAAACCACTTTAGTCACAAAATAAAAAAAAGTATACGAGTATACTAGAACACTAAGATAAGTGTATCAGTATACTCGTATACCTACAAAAAAGTTCGAAAGTATACTTATGCAAGTCTTTGTTTAAAATAGTTCTTTACAAGTTGAAGAATGTTCTGTAGTCTAAAAGAAAAATAAACAATAAAAAAAGAGACGGAAGAATAAGTGAATTGGACCTCACCTATTTTTCTGAATCACATACAAAGCTATGTGTTCTCGCTCGTCTCGGTAGTTATGTAAGTGGCTGGATACCACTTATGTGATTGGATAATCAGCTCAGACTGGGAATCTGAACTTATAGGATTATTTTACCATTTTTCGACGAGCAACTCAATATATACATGCTTATTTGTCATGCGATTTAACGAAATTATGACGTTCTAAGCCATTGAGAGAGCACAAAATCGAAAGATTATTTGTGTTCTCTTTTTGTTTGGAAAGGACAAAAGGTCATGGTAACTTCTCTAGACGTCATTTATTCAACGATCTTACAAAACGGTATTCGTAAATTCAAATACAAAAATAGCCGCCTTAAACCGTTCTCTTTTAGCGATCAGACGGGGAAAGGGGCTATTTTTGCCTACCGTTCGAAACAACATATGATCGAAGGAATCGGTTTAGTGATCACTTCTGAAGAAGGAATCATTGAGAATAACAATGCATTTAGCCATTGGACACCGAACGTTTTTTGCTATGGGACGTATGCTGACGAAGGGAGAATGTTCACGAAGGGCCATTCTGAGGACAATTTACGTCAAATCAATACATTCTTTGTTGATTTTGACACGTTGGATCCAAACTTTGACTATGGAGAAATTATCTTGGCCAGTAATGAGATTGGCTTTATGCCAACGATGGTATTACGGACAACTCATGGATACCAGGCATTTTATGTATTAGATAAACCTGCCTATGTAACAAAGAAATCCAACTTCAAAGTGATCAACGTGGCTAAAATGATCTCCAATAATCTGCGAAATAAATTAGCGAATGACTATGAATTTCCAGTTGATGTTAATGCAAACCACTTTGGAATCACTCGTATACCTACAGAAGAGAGCGTCTTATTCTTTGAGCCAGAGTACCGGTATAGTTTCGAAGAGTGGATCAATTGGTCCATGAGAGTGGATGCTGACAAGAGTTCTGAGAGTAAGAATGTCTTTGTCTTGCCGTCAAACCAGGAGTTTCGTCAGGTCGATGAGCCGTGGTTCCAGCTGTTATTACGGAGTCAAAAAATTCAAGGAGAGAAGGGAATCTATGGCCGAAATAACGTCATATTTACCCTGTCTTTGGCCTACTTTTCTTCAGGATACGAAATCGAAGAGTGTGAGTTAGCTATGCTTGAGTTCAATGATCGATTAGCAAGTCCATTGACTGACCGAGAACTGACTAGGATTATTCGATCGGCTTATTCAGGAAAGTATCAAGCCGCACATAGAGAAAAAATTGTTGCATTGTGCCAGGAGTGGGTCGATACTAACCTCTCTGAAGAGCAGCTATTCAATAAAAAGCGTGGTTGGTGGAAATTCAAGAAGGAAAGAGCTGTACGAAAGTATTCGCATAGTCATGAGTGGGCAGCTGATTTGCTGGCTTATTTGAACGAACAGTCCTATACCTACAAACCTTATATCGTTTCTACAAAAAAAGAGTTGAGAGAAGAATTAAAGATTCCGGAACGATCCCTTGATAAAGTGCTGAAGCAACTGAAGAACGAAAATAAGATCTATTTCCGAGTTCGGGCCGGCCGCAATGGCGGAATTACTTTAGCCTCTGTTCACGGCTTGATGCGATCAATCATTCGAGTAAAAAAAGAGGTGCAAGAAGCGTATTTCCATGCGATTTCTGAGACCTTTGGCTTGGGGCGGACATTTATACAAGAGACGTTGAAACAGCTGATAGAGCCTAAGAAAACCGCCGTACAAATGGAATTATTGCAACTCGATTCCGGATAATATTAAAACCCGCAAACTGCCTTTTACATTATATCTATGATACTCCTGACTTTTCTTTGGGTTCTGATCTGTCTTTTTGACTAGTGTCTTGCTTGCCAGGTTTTATAAAGAGAACTATTATTATCACATACGCGATAATACGCTGGAGGGGGTTTACCGTCTATGTCAGTGAATACTTTTGTTTATCCTTATCCTGTCTCTGTTTTTATTATTAAGCAGCTAGGGATGTCTGTAGAGGAATTTTGTGAGTTACATGATTATAAGCAAAGTACCGTGGCCACCTGGTCTTATAGGAATCGTCCTGTGGGGTTATTACCCTGTGACTTTCTATATAGCTTAAGTTTGTCCTCTGGGTGGTCAATGGATAGGGTTTATAAAGAATTGCTACAGCTGGAAGAGCAGTTTCTTTTGAGTATCGATCCGAAAAAGAAAAAGAAGTACGTTGATTAGGTTATTAGAGGGTTTGAAGGAGGAATTGTCCCGAAAACTTATCGATGGCTTGGACTGAACGAAGTGAGGGAAAGGCATTGATAACGTCGAGGGCTACATGAGCCTGCGAATGATTATTTGGTAATTAAAAGGTCCTACGTATTATCACGTAAGACCCTTAACTTAATTTTTTATATAAAAGTTTTCTTCACTGGGTTTCTCGTTTTCTAATAGATTGTTGATACTTTTGATGCAACTTTCCGTATACTCGTTCGGATAAGGTGATATACTTTCAACTATTTTCAGTTTTTCTTTAAATGCTACTAGTTGTTCCCTTGCTGCTGTTTTTCTCGTGTCATCCTGGGCAGTATAGTACAGGTAGCGATGTTTTTGTAAGGTAAAAACTATGCTGTAGTCAAAGTTGTTTCTTTGTTTTAATAAAGCTAGAAACGCTTCTAGAATAGGTGGTACTCTTGGAAAAAATTGATTATTCATATTTCCTGTTTTAACGCCTCGATCAATAAAGGTATCAGACAAATTGATAAGTAGATCTGGTAATTTAGTTACATAAGTTGTATGTAATGACAACATTTGTGGTCGATCCATTTTTAGAAATTTATCCGCAATACGGATTAATTGTTGATCAGAGAAATGGGACATGAAGTCTATTATGAACTGAAGATAAATGGATGTGATCTGTTCACTTTGTCTAATTCTGTTATAAATAAAATCGACTTCTTCTGTTGAAATTGGTGGTATGATGTAGCATTTCGAGTGAAAGTACTGGCGGATAAAATAATAGTTTCTGAGGAATATTAGCGAGTGGTTTTTTAATTTTTTTGTGTATGCATATAACTTCGCAAGTTCCATTTCCGTCAACTCGTTTTTTAATCCTTTATTTATTTGATCTCGAATATATGTAATATGCTCATTTCTTTGTTTTTGTATGTCATCAATGTCGCTTAGTTGCATACCTAATCTGTCTAATATTTTTTCCAGATCTTGAATATGTAACATCCGAGTTCCGTTTTCAAATCGAGAATATGTTGAGGGAGATACAATCCCCTCGTAAACTTGTTGCTGTTTCATTTTCATTTCGCAACGTACATGTTTCACTGCTTCGTGTAGTTCCAAAAGCAACTCTCCTTACTAAAAATAAGATAAAATTTGCTAATTTAGCAAATTTTGTTTTTTTTGTTGAATTTTTTTGACGTTATTGCAATAATGAACTCAGATATCAAATTTGTTCATGCATGAATGGAAGGAGGAGTTGTATATGTTCCCATTTCCAGTAGAACCGTATGATGTTCAAATCATTCGGCCGTAAAGTTTCCACTTATTTTTTTTAATAGTGCAATCTGAATTTTCACAAGAAGTGTTTGTTATTAATTATTTCTTGGCTTGCCAAAGAAAATTAAAAATGTTAAGCTTCTTGTGAAAAGATTGTTATTAATATCAAAAAATGATTTTTAAATATATTTTTTTGATTGTTTACTTGGATATATTTTCAGGCAATCAAAAAAGGGGATGCGACATGCGTTCAGGTTTAGGCCCCTGAACACATGTGTGCATGAATATTAGATGAACTGATGCTCTAATATCATGGTGCATGCCCCCTCTGTTGAGCTATGCCCAACGAGGTTTAGTTTAGCATAGAATAGCTTCTTCGTCACGCCCAAAATGGGGAAGACGGAAGACGTTTCTAGCTAAACTCTCGTTGGAAAGAGCTGAGCAGCAAGGGGTGTCACGTGATTTAGGTCACGTGACACCCTTTTTTGTTTGTCTGAAAGTATAATACCAAATTTCATTAGTATTTTGGAGGTGTTGAGACTGGATCAGCAGGAATTTCAAGAATTTCTTAATAAAAATCAAGGGAAAATCTTTACGATCGAACAATTACAACAGCAGCGACGAGAAAATCGATTGCCTGAAGTAAACGTGGCCAACTTTTTAGTGTTGATCCGCTATACCAATCGTGTTCGTCGTGATTACAGGCGAAGAGATGGCCAGCTGGAAAGTGTATTTCAAATTATTTGATGTGAAAGGATTGGTTGATTTGGTAGTTGATAAAAGCAAAAAAAAGCGAACGAAAGCTGTCACTTCGGTTTGCTCACTTACAGAAATTGAGAATAGAGCAATGTCGATTCGGTTGTTTGATCGTTCAATTTGGATCAATGCTGGTGATGGTCAAATATTTAATCCAAAAACGAGAGAAATCGATTTTTTGAGTAAAAAATTTGAGGACATTCGAACGGCAGCTTTGCCAGGAAAACTTGTTTTTGCTAAACGACCGAAGCGATCAGATCCACTTTGTCTGGTGGAGTTTCCTTATAAGATTCGTGCATAAAGCAAAACGATTAAAAAATGTTTCTACTTGCAAGTGAAAACTTGCGCGCCCTTTGACAAGAGAATATCAAGAATAGCAAAAAAGACGTGGGAATCTGACTGTCTATAACACGTTGCTATTCACCCATAAATGACAGGGCTTGAGGTGACTATTGGATCCCCTTAAGCATTGAAGTTCATATTTGTTTCTTTCAGACGGCTTGCAGATGGATATCTGGGCTTGGCACCACTGGGATTGAGAAATATGTGAGGTAGCTCGGCACCCTAAACCGGCAGGTTCTCACTTACCCTAAAAGTGATTCCAATATCATTTGTAAGTAAAAATATTTTTTAATCGATCAAACTAATTCTCTTCTGTGATCAATCGATAAAGCTGAAAAAGTTGTTCTTCTCTTTTATTTTTACCAATAGAGGCGGTCCAAAGGAGCAGCAATCTAAGAATGATTGAGCGATTTCAGAGGATGTTAACAAATTTGTCGAAGGAGAAAAGATATGCAAAAATCATTTGACGCTGATCAGAAATACAGGGAGACCATGTCAAAAATAAGTCTCCTTGAGGCAGATGAAATAAGAAATGATTGTGAGATAAAGTTAGAGAAGTTAAGGTTTAGAAGGTCAGAAACAATTGAAAATTTGAACAGAATGTCATCAGCAATTGATGATAACATTTCTAAACGAATGAAATGTTTACTACGTTACATCTTCCCGGAGTTCATTGCTATGATTCCAATTTGCTTTTTAGGTTTAATCTATTCTATCACGCAAATCCTTATTCTGAATTACAGGGGAAGTGGGGATTTGGTAGGGATTTTTAGATATTTGGTTCTTGCTTTCGTTGCAACTATTTTTACTCTTGGTTGTCTGGCAATTTTGGTAAAAAATGCTTATATAAAATCAGATTATATCAAGATGGTTCGATCTCTGGGAAGTGAAGTAAAAATAATAGATGCAGAGATTGAATTGGTAAATAAGCTGTTTTTTGAGCAAAGTATCTCTTCTTTAGGAGAAACTTATGAGTGAGATCGAAAAATTGCTGGCATTTATGGATTCTGGCAGAAGAAAAAAGATTTTGTTAGCTAATTACTTTGAATTACAAGAACAAAAAGGAACGTGGAACAATAAAAGATCAATTGATTTACGTCGTGAAATTAGTAATTCGCCATACTTTGAAGTTACTTACATTAGGAAACAGGTCGATAACGATAGTTGGAAGACCGAAACGCAATTAACAATTAAGTCCAAATATACTTGTAAAAGAAATAGAAGCTTGTAGGAATTCCTGCAAGCTTCTATTTTTTCATTCAGAAAGGAACGAGGAATATCTATGGAACAAAAACAGGCATATTGTCAAATCAAAAAGAAACATTGCCAGGTGTTTAAGGCTGGTCACACGAGTAAATACGTTGATAAAGGAGAGTACTACCTCGGTATCGAGTATCGGATTTTCAATAGCGGTGCGTTAGACATTCATGATCTTCGTTCTGGTAAAGGAATTGAGATCTTAGAAACTGAAGAACGTTTTGATATCAGAAAAATCCATAAATCTAATAAAAATGTGTTGCTATTTCTAAAAAATCCTAAATTATTGGCGGATTTCTAAGGCGAGTACATTTGAAAGGAGCATTTTTATGAAGCAACTAGAAGATTATGTCAGGTCAGGATGGCATATACAGGTAACCTTAACATCCGACAATGAAGGGATTCATTACAGTGCGGAGGGATACAATCATCCAAATAAAGAGGTACTAGCACTAGCAGGAGAAGGAGATTCAATGAGCGCTATGCTTAGAGATCTTCAGGAATGCGAGGAAGAACTTTATCCCCATTTAGTTAACGATGGAAACCATATTCAGAGCAACCGAACTGAAAAGCTACCAACGGTTTTTAGAATGGGAAGGCCTGAAGGGATGAGAACTAATGGATAGTACTACATGGTCACTTGACGATCCAAGGTTGTTGTTATTGAACGAACTCAAAAGGATCTATATCTGGCAGCATAGTCATGCATGGGATATTTTTTACTATTTATTGGAAGGCGATAAGGATATGTTTGAAGAAGAATTCATACAAGCTTTCAACAATCTAAGTGAAAATGAATCCCTTCAGGTTGGACATGAGTTTTTATCATGGGTTCTAAGTGAAAGTGAGGCTGATAAGTCATGAAGATGGTTGTTGAAAAAATAATTGATGGAATACAGAAATATGAAGTAGTAGAAGCTGATAGTGCACCACAGGCTCTTAATCAATGCAACTTTGATCGATTTCTCGATGAAAATTGTGATTCAGCTAGTTACAATCAGGAGGTTGTTTATGTCGGTGTATATGAAATGGGGCAGACGAATCTTCTTGAAGACACTGAACACATAGCTAATGTCCATAGATTCTATCGAGAAAAGTTGATCCAAAATGGATTTGATCCTGATACCTTCCAAAAAGTATGAGGTGCTTTCTATGGAAAAGTTGCTCATTTTATCATTAAGTTTACTGTCTGGATTCATTACTTATTATCATTACACCGATACTCAGAAGAATAAGAATTTGATCAATTACTATCTGAGTCCATTGAACAGGAGAGAGATTATAAAGAAATGTTTTTATGATCGATCAGAAAAAAAGAGGATATTGTTAGAAATTGACCGTTGTATTTGCCGTATACAGCTAAATAGAGATAAGAGCTTTATGAGCTATGAACGCAGAGAAAGAATAAAGTATTTGAAGCAATTAAAATGTGAAATTATTTCAGGTAGTTATCGGGAGATCTTAGCTGAACTTTCTGAAGAAGATCGTAAATTTGATAATTGGGATTCATTTTAATTCGAAATAGATTGAATCAAATAAAATAAAAGTTTTCAAACTGGAAGTTGCTGTCTTTAGTTTGAGGAGCTAAGGAGAGAAGCCTAAGTTTATGTCCAGGTACGAAAATGCAGTCAGGTTTGTAATAAAAGTAGGTGTGTCAGCATTTGTACTTGTTTTTACTTTTGCGACAGGCGTAAAAGCGGTAATAGAGCAGTCCAATTTTGACAATTCGATAGATAGTATCCAATTTTCTCGAAAGCTAGCCTATGACTCAAATAAAGAAATTAATGAATATGTAGATAAGAATTATGTTCAGCAAATCATTTGGAAAACCAATTCACTTGTAGAATATCCCGAAAGTATTTCAAGCAGAATATTATTTAAAAGAGAAGAAAATCAAAAGAGTCTTGAAGAAACATTGCAGGATGTAATGAGACTTGCCGACGACTATACAAAAAAAGAAACTGATTGATGGTTTTATATGTCAACAGGAGGTGAGAATTCTGAAGACGAATCAATTAAAAAGAATGAGAAAAACCAATCCTAATGTATTTAAAGAGACATGGCGTACCAGGTAGATCAGTTTAAAGGAAGAAGAGCAGCAAAAGCTAGACCATGCTACTGTTCGAAGAGGTTCCTTTTCTTGGAAAGAAGGGGAAGTCATTAATTGACAGAAATCATAGAATGGAGAGACTTTATCATGATGGGAAAAAAGCAGCTGGAAGGCTTCCTTAAGACATTTTCGAACGACAAATCTAAAGAAATTATCTTATGTGATCCTAAAAATCAAAATCAGATAGTGTCAGAACTCAACAAGAAGCAGCAAGAGCTAGTGAACGATGTAAAATCAGGATATTTTATCGACGCTGTACTTGATGAAAATTGGGAAATTGAAAAAGGATTGGTGGAAGATCCGATTATCGGTAAGAATGGGCAGTATTATTTCACTCTGGGAGATAATTTTGATTCGAGTGATATTTCTTTGTTTATTTCAGATGCAAAAGAAAACGTTATGGAAAAAATATCATACGAAATTATAAATGATAGACACCAGCACATTGAAATATATAGAGATATACGCTCAAACGAGTTTATAGGTATTGTTAAAAATATTGTGAGCAATAAATTTTCATTAGGAATTGCTGGTAATGGAAGGAAATCTAGATTTTTCTGGTTGAAAGATTTCAATGAAAATTTAGCGCAGGGATATATTAAACTAGTTCAAATAGAAAATGGACTGGGGATACAGGTTATAGATACTTACAATTTGGAGTCCAAAGAAGAAGAGGAAGATTTTTTAAATTCTGGATACATTAAAGTTGGTTATCCACCACGATAGTTGATTAGTTCTAGAGATAACAGAATTAGGAGGAAAAAAGCTTGAATAATGAATTTTTGAATCAGTTAAATGAGCTAATAACAGCTTTTAAAGAACATCATGAGGATGTATTTGCTCCTGTTGAGATTGCAAAAACAAGTGAATGTGATTTTTGTGAAGAAAATAAACAAAATTCGAACTTCAAGCATGAATTGATGGAAGACACTGACTATGTAAGCCAGCCAACTCTTAATGCTCTAGGGGATTGTTTGACAGGAGTTATATTACAGAAAATCAAAGGATCACACTATTGTCTATTAATGGAATATTCAACTCCGGTAGCTATTAAACCGAGATTCACAACACTAGTTGACTAGCGGAAATTATGGAAAGAAAGGGAAAATAAATGACTCACAAATTTAGGTGTGTTGATACATTTACAGTAACAGTATTTGATTCTTTTGCAGGATGTGTGACTGGTGATAACTATCAGATTGACGAAGGTAGTATTTGGCAGTGCGAAGAACCAGTTCAAGAGAACGCCACAGAAGTTGAACTGACTACCAAAGATAAAGATAGCCCTTGGATATGTATTAATAAAGCTCTTCTTAATTTAATGTTTGAGCCAGTCAGTGATTGACAGATATTGCAGAAAGCGAGGAATGAATTTGATTAAACCGAACACTATATTTTTTGATGGTAGAAAAATTGGAACCTATAAAGCAGTACTTACAGCTGGGTCAGGACACTTTAATTTTAGTGGGTTTGAACCATACGAGAAAAAAATTGACGGTAAAAAACTTTATAGGTTATTACTACCTATTCGTTTTAGCAAGTGCAAATACAATTATTTAACTGCCACGGGCGTACACGGGATGACTGATTTATTGAGTATGGTGCCACAACTCACAGTTCAAGAAATCAGGAACATTGACCCCAATTTAATGGCTCTTGCGACACCTGTTGAGGAGGAAAAGTGATTGTGGCGTGGGCTGCTTTAGTCCACTATCCACCAAAATAGTTAATTAATAGAAGAAATACATGAAAGGAAGGTTTAAGTTAATGGTCTATATTTTAAGTTTTGTTGGATTTGTACTTTTTATGTTCATTTTGTTAGCTTTATATAGCTGTTTAGTTATTGCTGGAAGGGCCGATCGGAGATACGAAGAAATGAAGAATAATAGCGATTCGAGCTACAAACTATATGAGAAATCATAGTTTTTAGGGAGGCACTTCATGGAAGAATTTAATAAGAAAATTGCTACCGTTAGAAGCAAGGAATCAAAAAAGGAACGAGAGGAAATAATATTAGAAATAGAATGTCTTGTGAATCTACTGGACAAAAACTGGTACCGTAGATTGAAGTTTTACTATTTCAACGATGCGGGGTGGTTCTTGTCAAGTTTAGTTTTACTTACTATAGGAGGACTAGTCTGGGGAATTATTGAGTATGAATCAAAGATTCCGCTGGCGGAGACTTGGATATTGGTAACGATAATAATTGGTTTTCTCAGATTAGTAATTATGATTTATGAGGGGATATCTAACAAGCGAATTTTTGATCTTATTGAGTATAATGAACGTCGCTTAGCCTCACTAAACAAATCTACGGGGAGACATTATACTTTTAGACACGAAGAGGTAGAGAAACAAAATGATTCAGACTAAAAATAGTGTTGTTGGCTAAAGGCTAAACTACCATTTTTGAATATGTAAAACTATTTTCTAACTTTATATAACAATAGCAATTAAATTCGATTTATATTTATTAGGATATTAGTAGAAAAAAACACGCTGTTTTGGTACTCTTAATATATAAATAGTTTAAATTCGTCAAAAATTTATGATTAATAGACGTTTTTTGAAATTATTTAATAATAAAAATCAGGGTGTTTAAATGCAAGAAAAGCCAATTTATAACGTTTTTGGGGAACCAATGGTTCTTAAAAAAGGAACACTTTATTGTTGCTATGTAGGCAGAAAAGGGATTGTTTGCCGAGAAGAAAAGCGAATGCAATCTAAAAAAGCAAAAAACCTTTAGTTTTCTGGATTCTTGGCTGAGCTTTGTCAGGGACAACAGCGCAATTAACCCATTCATCAAGGTGTCAAAACAAGAATAGTCTTTTGACTGGTCACTCTCACATGCAGTTGTGTTTCTTTCAGTGATACCTTCTCCTAAGACTGTTTCCTGAAAGAGTTCCTTGACAAAGTTCAGTTAAGAATCACCTAGTCACTCTATAGAGTAGTAATAAAAAGAGTCTTTTTCATCAATAGCTAATCCAAAAGACTCACCTATACTGATTGTAGCTGGACTAGCAGCAATATCTTCAAAGTTAAACTCATGCGTCTCAGAATTAACAATGGAAATAGGGAAAGTAAACTCTTCGCTAGCAGTTGAAACCATTGCAACTTTTGGTTCCTCAAAATGAACAAAAGAGACAAAGGCTTCTCCTAGATCGGTTAACTCCATATCTAAGGTTTGTTGAAGCTGTTCAAAGGCGGTTAGCTCTCTTGGTTCGGTAGATACTATCGTTGCTTGCAACTCTTTTCTAGCACTGTGTGTCTGGTAAATGAAAATGAGGCTAATACTTAAAAATACAAACGGCAAAATGATCAGTAATTTTTTCTTCATATTCTTTCTCCCTGTAAATAAGACTCTGTATCAAACAGAGTCCTGATTTTTTTGCTTTTCACTTTCAATTCCTTTTTTTATTAGGTCTTGGATTGCTTGAGTGCGGTTAGCTATTTTTTCTTTATGCCAATAATCTTCTATCTCAGCAAGTAGTGTTGTCTGAAGCGTTAAACTAATGCGAACTGTTTCATCGGATTTATCATACATTCTTTATCCCTCCCTCTTAAATATAATAAGTGGTCAAAAAAAATATTGCAAGGATAATTGATGTGTGTTACATTATTGATATCAGAGATATCCTAGATATCAAAAAACATAACAAAAGGAGATTGTAAAATGAAATCAATCAAAGGAAAAATATCAACAGGGCTAGCGTTATTAGCAACATTATTTGTTGCAGGAACAATTGGAGTGAAAGAAGCAGCTGCAGCTGAAGAGGCAGCTACACCAATCAGCAGTACTATTTGGATCGCACGTACTGTGGATCAGGTTAAAGCTGATCTGGATAAAATGACGGATGACACATACACGATTGTTAGAGGGGATACGCTATCTGTCCTGGGAGACGCAACAGGCATTCCGTTTGTAGAAATTGCAGAAAGAAATGGTATCGTAGATCCCGACTGGATTTATGAAGGGGATAAGCTAGTTTTTGACCGTGACGGTAATACTGTGACGATCCAAAGTCCAACAGGAGAAACAAAAGCACAGATCTCTCAAGACCCAAAAACTGGTAATGGTACTGTTTCAAATGGGACTGGGTCTAATTCTACTAATTCAGGAAATGGATCAGGAAATTCAACAACTAATCCTCCGGTAAATGATGGAAATGGTTCAGGAAGCGACAACAGCACGGTAACACCTCCAGCTGGTGGAGATAATGGACAAACAACACCAGATCGTGTAATCAATAAAGTAGTTATTGGTGAGAATGAATTGTTTACCAGATATCGCGTCGGACCATTCTTAAATGAAGATGAAGCATCTAATTGGGTTCGTGAGAACTTTCCAAATGGAGTAAAAGGCTATGAAATCCATCCTGACGGAGACTATATCTATATCGAAATTGAAGTAGGTAAAGGTGATAACGGCGCTGATGGAGATAACGGAACTGGCGGAGAAGAAACTACACCTCCAGGAGGCGGAGACAATGGCTCTGGTGATGGTGATAATGGTTCTGGCGGGGAAGAAGATGTTGATAATATTCCTGTAAATATCGGAAACAGTGGAATCTTTGCCGCGACTCAGGAAGAGGCAAATGCTCAAGCATATGCATTATGGGCTGAAGATAAATTCGTTGAGTTTACTAGATTCTTAATTAATCCTGCCTTGAATGCTAAAGGTGATATAATTGGATGGACTGTTGTCTTTTATAATTAAAAAAATTTTTAAAAAGAGGTAAAGCTAAAAAGCTTGCCTCTTTTTTATGTTCTGAGGTGAAAAAATCGAATAATAAATGTCGAAGCCCATCATATTGGGATATTGTTGTAGAGGACTAGTGAGCTGATCATTGGTTCTTTTTTTGTTACTAAAAGGATTAAGAGGAGACAAATATGAAATTTAAAAATGTGAAAAAAGTGATCAGCTTGTTCTTGTTGACTGTTTTACTTACAACAGGGTTGCCGATAAATAGTATGGCAACGGTACTGTTGGAGCAATCAACTAGTCTAGCAAGCAATGATGATTCCCCTACTGAAGAAATCGAAAGCAACAAGGAATCTAAAAAAACTGTCAGTACTCCGGTTTTGTTACCTTTAATGGATAATCGAGATTTTATTGGTCCTATCCAAACAGGACAGAGTCAACTAGCTAATGATGGACCCGAGTTGGAAGTAAAAGAAGTACCTGAAAACATGAAACAATTTTTTGTTGGTGAGAAAGACCTCCATGCTTTGGGATCTTACTCTGAGCAAGAGGAATTAGCAGCTCAATCAGATGAATGGCAAGAGCTTAAAGAAGATAAAATGACCAGAAGTTCTTCTTATCGTTTATCTGAAAATGGACGTTTAGATGTTAATGTCGTAAGGTACACACCTACTGGTTTGCACTATACGCATGATAAAATCATTCGTTGGCAAATTGACGGAGAAGATGTCTTCTGTATCCAAGAAGGAGTTTTTACAGAAGATGGTGTCTTGTATGATCAAAAACTAGATCTAAATGATGTGGTATCTCCTGAAAGTCGCTCAAGGAGACTTCGTTTTATTGGGTATTTTGGTTATTATAGCCAGCGCAGCATGGAAAACTATGCATTGACACAAATGATGGTATGGGATGAAATGGGCGGAAGTTTCATCAATTATGGAACATTTGGTAAAACAAAGTATGATTCCTTCAAAGCTGCTGTTGATAAGCAGATTGTTGAACATGATCTTAACCCTTCTTGGCATAACACTACTGTAACAGTCAAAGTAGGTGAGGAAACACGCGTTAAAGATACTCATAACCGCTTTTCCTCTTGGAATGGAACTGTATCCTCTAATTCGGCTGGTGTAAGTGTTCGAAAAGATGGAAATGATTTAGTAATCGTTGCTTCTGCGAATTCTAATGAATCAGGAGTAGTTCGACTAACAAAATATGATCCTAATGGATCTGGAATTGGTACCACGTTTGCTTATACGAATGGAAGAACACAGGATCTTTCTCGACTTCATTTACCTGACCCAGGAATTGCTGCTTTGAATATTAAAGTGGAAAAAGAAGGCCATGCACAAGTACTCAAATTGGATGAAACGACGGGAGAACCTCTTGCAGGTGCTGTATTCCGATTTACAACGGATGACGATCAGACAAAAGAAATTACAACCAATGCTCAAGGGATTGGTGAATGGCGCGATTTGACACATGATCAGAAAGTAACTATTGAAGAAATCCGATCACCGAATGGTTATGTGATCAATAGCAAGCCACAAACAGTCACAATTAAAGTCAATGAAACAGTCACCGCAACTTTTGACAACAAACCTCAAAAAGGACAGCTGGAGCTTTCTAAAACCGTTGAAACGGGTGTTTCTACAGCTATAAATGAAAGTGACCACGGCGAATATACGACCATTGAATTTGAGCAACGCAGCGGTGCTGGATTTGGCTTTAAAATTCGTCCGACAGAAGATATCGTAACCGGTGACGGCACACGTCGTTATGAAGCGGGTAAATTCTTGCAAAAAGACGGGGAAGATATCGTTTGGACGACAGATGAAGATGGAAAATTTACTACAGATTCACTGCTCTTTATCGGAAAATATGAAGTAGTGGAAGTTTCTGCACCAAAAGGTGTTGTATTACTCGATGAACCAATTCCGTTTTCGATTGATTATGCTGGCCAAACAGTCGATATCACATCAACTTCACTAGAAGTAGAAAACTTCCTTCAAGACCTGAATATTTACGGTCGGAAAATGCAAGAAGTTTTAACTGGCTGGGAAGACGGTGAAGCGGTTGTTGAATTAGAAGATGCAAAAAACGGACAGGTATTTGCCTTACGTTTAGCAGATGAGCTGCTTGTTGGAGAAGAAGAATTAGCGGCGGATACCACACTAGGTTACTCAATTGTAGAAGAAGGCATGATTGCTTTTGAAGGATTGAAGTTACCAAATCAAACGATTCCGATGTATATCCAAGAAATCTATGCTGGACCGGATCATGTGCTAAATGATACGAAACACCATTTTGTTTATGATCCAGAAAACAATGATATTTCTTTTGATATTCATGTGGAAGCGAGCCAAGAAGAAGAGGATGCTGAAGGTGAAGATGCTGAAGAAGACCCTGACGCTGAGACTGCAGATCCTGAAGAAGAAGTAGCCCCTACGTCCGCCGATGTGGATGCTGAAACGCCGGAAACTGAAGAGGATACAGATCTGGAAGAAGAGCCAGAAGAAGACCTTACAGGCGTGATTATCAATCGTTTGGCTCGTGCAGGTGTTCAAGTCATTAAGACCGATGGACTGGACCAAAAACCACTAGAAGGTGTGGCCTTTGATTTATTCCGAGTGCCAGCACCAGAAGTTGATCCTGAAGAAGATCTTGACGAGACACCAGAAGGTGAAGAAGGCGAAGATCTTGAAGAAGATACCGAAGCTGAAGAGAACGAAGAAGCAGCTGGAACAACGGATTCTGATGAAATCGACACTAATGATTCTACTGAGCCTGAAGATTCAGAGGATCTAGAGGGTGAAGATGAAGAGCCAATCGTCGACGAAGAAGCTGAAGAGGAAGCTATTCTTATCGGTACGTACTTCACGGATGAAGACGGTGAAATCAATATTGAAGGTCTACCGACAGGACACTATCTATTGGTGGAATCTCAAGAATTACCTTGGTACCACGCAAATGAAGAAGAGTATACGTTTGAAGTATCACCAGAAAATGATGGTGAAATCATTGTTTTTGAGGTTGAAAATCACCGTTTGGATCTGGAAGTAGAAACGTTATTTGCGGAAACTGAAACAGGCTCACAAATTATTGATCCAACAATCGATAATCATTTAACAGACTACGTTTGGGTTCGTGGTGGAAAAGAAGGTCATGAGTACCATGTTTATACGGAATATATCAATGTAGAAACAAAAGAAGTCGTTGCTACGGACACTTCTACGTTTGTTTCAACAGGAGACGAAGAGCAAGAACTTCTCATTGCCTTGGAGCTTCCTGCCGATACAATGAAGGATGGCGAGAAATTAGTTGCCACACATATGGTTTATAGTGACCCAGAACATGAAGACTTGGTGAACGATCATTTTGATTTAGAAAATGAAGACCAAACTGTTCTTTTCCAAACACCAGAAGAAGACCCTGAAGTACCTGGAACACCAAAGGATCCAGTACAACCAGATACACCAGCAACACCACAAGTACCGTCTATCCCACAAGCAGGAAGTACAAATATTTGGAAAGAGCTGAAGGCGGTACTGTCGAACCTATTTTAAAATAAAAAAAGATGATTAAGAAGAGACGAAGGAAGAAATTCCTTGTCTCTTTTTTCTATTGTTGATACGTACGGTAAATATTTTATTTTCATGAGTATGGCCCTAAAAGTCGAAATTAACTTGGTTCGATCATCTTTAACGGAAAGGAGCAAGGTATTGAAAGAATTACAATTAAAGCTAAGAAAGTTCCGATTGGCTTTTAAGCAGCACCCACACAAAAAGAAAATCATTTTTGGCGTATTGAGTATGCTTTTACTATTAGGAACGACTGTTGGCACAATACATTATCGACAGCGACAATTTGATCAACAAATCTCAGATCTACAACAAGCCGCATTAGCAGAAATGAGTGAAAAAACGCCATACAAAAGAATTACTGGCGATTATTCAGGGAACGATGTTGAAGATTTGCGCCCTACAAATCTTTCTATTGATTCGAACGATTTGATTCAAAAATATGGGGTGGGAATCATTCGGATACCAACCATAGGGCTTGAATTGCCTATATTGGAAGGTATGACACAGGCCAATCTTAGTATTGGAGCAGGAACTGTGAAACCGAATCAACGAATCGGACGTGGAAACTTTGGCCTGTTGGGCCATTATATGACCAATAGCGGTCTATTATTTGGTGGATTGCGCAACGTTTCAATTGGAGACGAAGTAGAAATCACATTCTATGGAAAAACAGCTATGTATGAAGTACAAGAGACTCGCATTATTCATCAAAGTGAAGGCCAGTATATGTTAGATAACCCAGAAGACCCGCATTATTTGACCTTACTGACATGTGATGGAAGTCGGGTTGGTACGGACTATCGTTTAATGGTTCGAGCAACCATTTTAGAATGACAGACGTGATCAGAAAGTAGGAGGTAGTTTTTATGGTAATGGATTTATCGCAAAACCAATCAGAAAAAGAAAAAAAGAACCAAAATATATCCTTTGAGAAGGTAGAACCGATTGCCATTCTCAGTCGCACAAAATGGGGAGCGACAGTCGAACTAAATAAAGTTTCTTATAACGGACGTGAGGCAGTTTATGACTTGCGTAATTGGACGCCTGAAGGAGAAATGCGAAAGGGTATCACACTTACGGATCAAACGTTGGCAAACCTTTTGATTGCACTAAAGAATCATTTAGAAGGTGACTTATCAAAAGATGAAGAAGAAAATTTGGCAGATTCAGATATCACCGCGCATCTTCCTGATAATTTCTGATCCAGGAGGTTAAAGTATGAGTCAATCGCAACAAGAAGCCTATCAAGTGATTTGCAAAAGTGCCCCACAAAAGTTATATCAAGTTTTTCGTGTACTATCCATGCTGAAGCAAATAGCTAAAAGCAGAGAAATGAAGCAACAAGCGGAACAACTTGCAACGGACAAATGGGAAAAGTTTAAAAGTCTAAGGGAGCAACTTGGACGTCCTGATCGGCCGGAACTAGAATTCAAGTTCAAGCAATTGCCGAGGGAGAAACAGATGGATTTAATCCGTGATTGTGAGAAAAAACTTCTCGTGCAGGCTGGTGAAAAAGACTATGAGTTCTTACTTTCTTCAAATAAGATGCTGGCAGAACCCCAAGTTTTAGATCAAGCAGTAAATCTGGAACAATTGAAAAACATGATGACAGAGTACGGTCTACAATTTCATATCAAAGACTTTCCGGATAAGACGTCTGAAATGTTCTTTTATGCGAAAGATGCGAACATTGCTGCTCTTGCGATTAATAAGACCCTAGAAACCATCATAAATGATCCGGAAACTGTAACGAAGCCAACGCTTGAAGCACTCATTGAAGAGGCAAAAGGAAAGTCCAAGGAGAAAGCCGCGGCAGTCGACAAAGCAAAAGAAGCGACTGTCACTACTACAAAAGAAGGAACAAAAACGGCAGTAGACACCACAAAAGAGGCAAAAGAAAGCTTAGAGGCTTTGTCTCTATTTGATGATCTAAGCGGAGGGATCGATTTATGACAAAAAAACAGTCGATAGTTCCTTACGCACTTTTTGGTGGTGTCGGAGGCTTTGTCGCTAATCGTGCAATGGAGCTTGCTATGCATGCACCTGTTGGGGAGAAGCTGTTAGCTGCGCTCCAGGTAAATCGAGAAATCTTCTATAATCCATTTCATTTTTCCTTAGAAAATACGCCCCTGCTCGCTTGTGGTGCAGCCTTAACACTCGCGTCTTTAACATTTCTTGGCCGTGATACGAGAGAGTATGAGCCGGGAAAAGAATATGGTAGCGGACGTTGGGGAACAGAAAAAGAAATGAAGAAGTTCAAGAATAAAAAGAGGTTTTCAGACAATATCATTCTAGGAGACGGTTGCTATAAGAATATTTATGAAGGAAGAAATCCTCGATTGAATCGGAACAACAATGTCATGGTCATTGGGGGTTCTGGATCTTGGAAGACGACTTCTTATATCATGTCGAATATTGCTCAAATGAGATCGAGTTTTGTCCTCACAGATCCAAAAGGGAGAACAGTCAATCGGGTAGGTAAAATGCTAGAACGTCGTGGGTATAAGATCAAAGTCGTTGATTTTGATTCGTTGACAAATACCGATCATTTCAATCCGTTTGCCTATGTCAAAGATGAGATCACCCTTAAAAAAGTAATCAGAGCATTGATCGATGCGACGAATGCGGATCATGAGAAAAAAGGAGAACCTTTTTGGGACAAAGCCGAAGAATTGCTGATTACCTCTTTATTTGCTTATCTCTATTATCGCTACCGTGGTGGAAAAAATGGTAATAAAGAGGTGAAAGGGGACGGCATTATGCCTAGCCTAGATCAAATCGGTACACTGATCCGTCTTTTAACTCGTGAGAATAAAGACGTGGAAAGTCCCCTTGAGTTTATGTTTAAAAGCTTTGCAGAAGAATTTGGTGAACAAAATTATGCGTATCTTCAATGGCAAAACTTCCTCCGAAACTTTGAAGGAAAGACGAGAGATAGTGTCTTGGCGATTTCGATCACTCGCTTCTCACTCTTTGACTTAGAACAAGTCAAAGACTTTATCAAAGAGGATAATTTAGAGATTGAAAAATGGGTTAGTGAGAAGACGGCTGTTTTCCTGAAGATACCGGATATGGACGATAC
Source organism: Enterococcus sp. AZ179 (assembly GCF_050498885.1). Lineage (NCBI taxonomy): Bacteria > Bacillati > Bacillota > Bacilli > Lactobacillales > Enterococcaceae > Enterococcus > Enterococcus sp. AZ179. The sequence continues at coordinate 27,186 of NZ_JBMHEO010000004.1, forward strand.
ATTCAACTTCTTGCCACTTTTGATTTTTATCCTTTCGTTTCGAACACTTGAACACATAATAGATTATGAAATGGGCGGAGAAGCAGATGTACCTATTGAATATTTAATGGACGAATTTGCCAATATTGGCAAAATACCGAATATCAAAGAGGCTTTGTCTGTATTTAGAAGCCGCTTAATGAGTATCACGATCCTATTACAAAGCGTCAATCAAATCGTTTCTAGGTATAAAGACGATTGGAAAGAATTTTTTGGGAACTGTGACGCTTGGGTGTACCTATCCGGATCGACAGAGCCAGATACCACGAAGTACTTTTCTGAAGCAGCTGGAAAAAAGACGATTTACATCCGCAAACGTGATAAAGGATCTGTTCGAAGTGAACCAGTCGGAAAAGATGTTATTTCAGTCGATGAGGTTGGGAATCTAGATCGACTTTACGCCCTGGTAAAAATTTCTTCTGTACCTATGTTTAAAGTACCAAAATACAATTATAAAAATCACCCAAATGCTAAAGAATTCGGTAATAAGGAAGGCGATCCGAACTGGTATGAGGTGAAGCGATATAAAAATAGCTTAGAAAAATTCGAAGCAAATGTAAAAAAAGAAGCATTTTCAGATCCAGTAGTATTGGATATTGATTTTGCGGCGTAAAAAATAGCGAATTGAATGGAGAATGGAAAATGAAATCACTTTTAACGAATGTAGCAACAACTTTGGAGCCACTAGTTGTGGCCAATGCGAACGCTAGTGGAACTGCTGAGACAATTGCAGGGGGCTTGCAATGGCTCATTGCTGGTGGTGGGGCTCTACTAGCTGTTTGGGGAATTGTACAAATTACTCAAGCTGGACGGCAAGGCGATTCTCAAGGGAAGATGGAAGGTTCTTGGTTGATTATTGGAGGGATTCTGTTACTTGCGATTAGTGCGGGAACCATGATCACCGGAGTATTCTCAAATCCGCCAGGAATGTAATCAAGAAATTAAAGGAGGATTCACATGGACTTAGTTGAAACCCTCACACAGAATATGGGGGATTTTTCCCCCAGCACACTGAATTGGGTCAACAATATCGTGGCCAAATCGACCCGTGAGGTTGGTCTTTATTTAGTAGGAATACTCTTAGTGTTAGAGATTGCAAAAATGTTTGAAAAGGCCAACTCGTCGAATGCTGGTATCGTGACCTTGAAAATGTTTCAAGGTATCTCTTTTCGTGCGGCATTGGGTGGGCTTATGGTCACATTATCAAGTAACCTATTAAATTTTATTTTGTTGATCGGCATTGGGTTGGCCAATCTAATTTCAAAAAATGCGAATGGTGCCTTCAATGTGTTTACTCTTCCTAGTGTCGAAGTACCAACAGATACGCTATCAATAATAGGTGAATTAATTGGTGCTTTGTTAAATCCGACAGAGGCATTGCGAAGAGGAATAATGGTACTTTTATTGATCATAATTGGTGCATTGGTAACTTTAGCAGCGTATGTCATGGTATGGGTGATCGTTATGCTACGATTCTTTCAACTCTATGTCATGTTAGCATTAATGCCTGTTCCGATGGCTTCTTTTGCTTCTGAAGAACATGACAATATAGGAAAAGGGTATTTCAAACGAATCTTAGCCTATGCTTTTCAACCTGCGGTCATTATGGTCGTTTTCGGTGTCTATCATTTTCTTTCTAATATTGTATTGGACCTGACTGGTTTAGGAAACCCACTAAATTTGGACATGGAAGTACAATTCTTTCAGAATCTGATACTAGCGATCGTATTCATTATTGTCTTATGGCAAACACATAAGAAATCTTCAGAAATGTTTGGAGTGTAAAAAATGGAAATTAAAGTGTTTAAAGATGCTTCAAAAAGAGATAAAACATTTATTGGCTTAACTGGTGCACAGTGGATTTTTATCCTGAGCCTTTTGTTGGTTATTGGATTAGACATAGGGAATGCCGTCTATTTAGTTTTACCAGTTGGCGTATATCGATTGTTCTTTTTTCCTTTGCTTGCGTTAAGTGCCTGCAATGCAATGTATAAACCATATGGTTATGCCTTTTCTAGCTGGGTAAAGCTGTTTTTGAAATTTCAAACTACGATCCAAATAAGAACCTATCAAAAAGGAGAAAGGATGAGAATCTATCGTGCTCAAGACTTTAAAAAAGGGAAAAAAATCAAAGAAGCAACCAAAAAAACCAAAAATTCAAGCCGCTAGTACACAAAACTCGTTATACTACACGTCTTTATTTGAAGATGGGGTCATGCATGTAACAGAAGACCTCTTTTCTAGTACCTATACGTTAGGAGCAGTCAATTACACAACGGCTCATACGGATAAGCAGAAACAAATTCTTTCGCAATATAACAAGGCAATCAATTTATTGTCTGAAAAAGATCATTTTCAACTCACTCTTTTGGTGACTAAAAATCCCAAGGGGGAATACATGAAAAAAACAGCTTATTCTTTACAGGGCGATCAAGGTGATCCCCTTAGAAAGGAGCTCAACCAACTAATTGAGGCTAGCTATGATTCTGGGAGAAACAATTGGAAAGTTGAACGTTTTGTAACCCTTGCGACTCACGCAACGAATCTTCGCAACGCACAAAAGAGATTGTTAAATATCGGCGAATCCTTTGCGGACGAGTTGATGAGCATAAAAGGAACGGTTGATGTGCAGGACGGTATGGAACGGTTACGCACAATGAATAAAATACTACGGCCGGGAAAACCATTATTTGGAAATTTTGAAGATATTGAGCGGAGCAGGAGAACGACCAAAGATTTAATTGCCCCAGGCTATCTAGATTTTAAAAAATCAGGAAAAATAGATTTTCAGATGGATGACCATTTTGGTCAAGTACTGTATTTGCGAGATTTCCCTCGCAACTTATCGGACCACATGTGCAAAGAATTGACAGAATCAGAAATGGAAATGGTGATCACGATTCATGCAAGTCCGTATTCTATCTCTCAAACAACAAAGAAATTACGTACAGAAGCGACTAACTTGGAGACAGATGTCATCAAGCGGGAAATGAAAGCTAGTGAGCGCGGCTATTCAAGGCAGCATATTGCTCGGGTAATCAGAGAGCATCAACAAGACATAAACGAACAAATAGAATTTGTAGAAGAAACGGGTGATAAGCAGCTTTCTTCTACTTTTTTGGTTTATGTATGGGACGAATCAAAAGAAGCTCTGTACCATCAGATAGACAAGGTTAAAGCGGTAGGTGAAAAGTTTGGGGCGGTATTTGAACCGTTATACCTTACTCAAGAACAAGGATTTAACTCAAGTTTACCTATTGGAAAAAATTATTTAGATTTTGAACGTACCTTTTTGCGTGACTTGATCACACCAAATATCTCAATCAATTCTCCGTACACAAGTCAAGATGTTCAACATAAAAATGGCACGTACTATGGCATAAACCAATTGTCAAAGAACAATGTTCTCATTAATCGAATGGGGAGTGAAATGAAAAATTCCAATGGAGGAATTATGTCTGTCACTGGAGGAGGAAAGTCATTTGCGGCAAAGAATGAGATCATAGCAACCCGCTTGAGGAATCCTGAAGCCGAAATTATCATCCTTGATATGGAGCGAGAATATATGCCACTTGCGAGTGCACTTGATGGTGAAATCGTCACTGTCGCACCTGGAAGTGGTAACTCTATCAATATTTTGGAATTGGCAGATGAAAAATACTTAGAGGTCGGAGACGATCCAGTCTCTATTAAGTCAAATTTCTTGATTAGCTTGATTTCTAATTTGGTTGGCCATGTTTCAGCTGGACAAAAAACGAAAATTGATAAGGCTGTACAAGATACGTTCCGTGAATGTGAAAAGCAGCCAACCCTTGAAGATTGGTATCAAGTATTACAACGGGATAAAAGCCCAGAAGCAAAAGAGTTGATCGATGCAATGGGATTATATGTTGAAGGGTCATTAAGCATGTTTGCGAAAGAGACGAACGTCAATACATCAAAGAATTTTATGATATACGACATGTATTTATTAAAAAACCAAATGGCGACGTTTGGCTATTTAGCCGTTCTTGATCGAATTTGGAATAAGGTGGTCGAAAATCGCGCGAAGGGAATTGAAACGCGGGTCTATATCGATGAATTTCAAGTGATTATCAATCAGTCACAGCCGGAAATCCTTCGTGTCCAAGCAGCTGAGATCTATTCACGAATTCGGAAATACAAAGGTTGTCCTACGTTCATGACACAATCAGCCGAAACCATGCTTCTGACACCAGAAGGACGATCGATATTGTTTAACTCAAACTTTTTGATCTTACTGGAACAAAAAGGTGAAGTATTAGAAGCGTTGATTGAACGATTCAAGTTGACAGAAAAAGAAGCGTTGTATCTTGAAAATAATAAGCCTGGAACGGGATTAATTATCGCTGGGGGTCAGATCATTCCCTTTTCAAATCTGATTCCAAAAGATACAAAACTATTTGAGTTGATGAATACGAGTCATGCGGATCAACAATCGGCCTAAAGAACACTATAAATTACCCAAAGACACTCGCTTTAAGGGAGAGCAGAAGTCTTTAACTGTCCGCAAAGGAACGATCGCTAAATTCGACCAACGAGCTGCATATGGGTACGTACTCAGTAAACAGAAGAGTGAGAGCCACTTAATAAAATCCAGAACAAAGAAGAAGATAGATCAGGAAGAAAAACTAAACCTAGAAGAGCCTTCATTCTCAAAACTGGAAAAGAAAGGGAAAAAACTTCATGAGAAGCGGTTGTCGAAACAATCGCTTCTTACTGAAGACGAGTCAGAAACTGCAGGTAGAATAGCAAAGAAAAAAAAACGCCAAGACAAGCACAGAAAACAGGAAAGTGAAAAGGATCTAAAAACAAAGAAAGATCAATCATTTCATACAAAGCAAAAGGATCAATTTGGGAACCCCTCAACTAAGTCTGAGGCTAGCAGCACTAAGCCGCAGGCACCTTTTTCATCTTCAATTCAAAAAACTGCTACGAAACAATTAATCAATCAGGGATTTAATGTCATGGCTCAAGAGGAAGACACACAAGAGCTACAGAAATTTCAAGCCAGTGTGAAGGATGGCGAGCGTGTATTTAAAGGAGCGAAAAAAGCAAATAAATTTTTGACGAAAAATCAAAAATTTTCTCAATCAGTAACCACAGGGAAACTAGATGATATGCGTTTTTCTTCAGTCAAAGCTCCAAAGGCTACAAAACCTCTAGCAGATGCAGCCGGAAAAGCAGCGACGAAGACTGCTACGCATCAAACAGCAGTCTCACAGGTTTCTTTGAAAGTCCAGCAGGCGATCGCAAGTGCGACTAGTAAAGCAATGAGTAGTTTCACGGCGAGTAATCCAGTTGGTTGGATCATTGCAGGTATAGTATTTCTCTTTGTTATACTTGCTGGCTTGTTTTTTATCTTCAACAGCCAAAGCAGCGCATCCTCTGATGACGGAGTATTCTATGTGGAAAACTGGGATGGACCAGACGCCTATAATTCCTCTCTTTTGGCTCAAAGGTATGGTATCACCGCTGATCAAATTGATGGTTTTATAGCGAATGAGGGATACACAGTAGATTCTCGTGCAACTGGTGAAGAGTTTTTACGGCTCCAAGCATTGTCTGGGATCGATGTCCGTCAACTTGTAGCATTTGCACAATGGGAAAGTTCATATGGAACAGCGGGTGTCGCCCTGCAGTTCCCTAAGGCGAATATATTCGGCTACGGTGCATTTGATAATGATCCCAATCAAGGAGCTTCATGGGACAACACACGTGCAGTCACTGACTTTCGGAATACACAGATCGATACTTACGGTAACCGAACGTTAGCGATTATGGATGCACGTGCCAGAGCCTTCCATGACAATACATTAAAGCCAGGAGAATTTGTTTACTGGACCAAGTTGGATGCAGGAAAGTCGAGAGCTGAAACCGCAGAAAAGTTCAATCGGTGGATTGACGCCAATGGAGGAACACCGGAACCACCTGGAGGTTATGGACCTGTTGGAGGAGGAGGCGCTGGTTTATCCGTATTAGATCAAAGGCTAGGTACAGTGATTGGCGGTGAGTTCGGTGGTTTAGCCGGAGAATGCTACGCCGTTTCTGCTTATTATGCAAATTCGATTAATTCATCAATCATTTTACGAGGTGGGATAAAAGCTAGTGATATTGGTACTGATTATCCTTGGGAAAGTTGGGGATGGACAGTTATTAGAAACCCTAGATACAGCCAAATTCGAGCAGGGGATATCATCAATTATCACACAGGGGGCAACATGGGCCCTTGGTATGCACATTCTTTATACGGACATACCGGTGTTGTTGGAAAAGTTTTAGGAAATAATCAATATATATTGTACGATCAAAATCCAGGACCATTAAAAACGTGGACAGTGACATTCCATTCAGGCAGTGTATCGTCTGTTGTTCGTCCACCTAATTAGGCAAGGAGAAGAAATGAATGCAAGACATACGTAAACTTAGATTAATAGTAGGATTGGGGTTTATTACCTCAATCTTGATTTTTAGTTTTTTGTTTTTAGTGGTTATTCGATTTATAAACGCTGAACCGCCGTCTTTGGAAGTACCAAACCAGACTCAGTCTTCTCAAGTTGAGACCCAAGAATCTAAAACAGAAGAAAGTAGTCGTGTCGCATTAGTTGATGGTTCGAGCGAAGATGAGACCACTCAGACTACTGAAGCGATTCGACCGGCAGTAAGAGAAGCAGACGACACTTCTAACATCCGAAATTTTTTAAGTGTTTATTTTACTTGGGAATTAGAAGAGGACTCAGTGAATGAGCGTGCAGACTTATTGCAAGAATTGATGACAGATCAACTCTACGAAGAAAAGGGAATAGAGGCAGACAGTGAAGTTTTAAAGGAGCTAATTGATACATTCAACGAAACAAATGAGATCAATACTTCTAATTCTATGCAACTCTTATCTAGTCGGTATCTTTCCTCTCAAATTTACCAAGATACCAATGACCAGACACTTTATCGAATAACTGTACGTGTCGCACAGAAAGCACCTTATCAAGATGCACCGTTTATTATAGAAGAATCATACCATTTGCGCTTTGAAGATGATCAGGTGAGCAATATAGAAGGATCAAAGGATCCAGTAAGGAGTGAAACAGATGACTCAGAATAAATTAGGAAAACTTCGATCGAAATTGAAGGAAACAGAAAAGAAAAAAGAGCAGCTAAACAAACAAATCGTTAAATTAAATAAAGAAATTTTGGAAGAGGAAACAAAGGGGTTTCGCAATACATTGACAGAATTGGGATTATCCTATGAAGAGGCAATGGAATTCCTAACCAGCAAAAATCGACCTACAGTGAAAGAAATACACGATTCAATTGGGCAACAAGACAGAGCTAGCAATCTTATGAATAGCTATGAAAAGGAGCAAGAGAATCATGTTTAGAAGAAAGCCTAAATTTATCTTTGAAATTTCAGAGAATGAGTTACTAAGAGAAAAAGAGATTTATAAACCAGATGATCTTGTGCAGTATCTTCAGGAAGAAGACTATCGATTTCGGAGGGATTATTTAAGAGGATCTGTTGTTGTCACTAAAGTGAGAAATAATCTTCAAGGGACCGTTTATTATGCAAAAAGACTCCATCTACCACAAGAAGAAGATTTTGATTGGGTTGCAGAGTTATCAGAATTTTACACGAAAAAACCGATTGACTACTTTATAGAGCAGTCGATGGTTGAGCCAACGAACGATTCGGATCCTGTCCCTTCCGTGGATTCAGAACAATCACTTACATTAGATGATTTCGAATCTTCAGTTCAACCAGAGGAGCAAACATTTAAGGCAGTTCAAGCAGAGAAAGAAATAGAATCAGTATGGGATAGTCCGCCTGAAGAGCATACACAGACTTTGAAAGAACAAAATAAGGAAGAATTCGTACAGATCTCAAAAAGTGAATTCGATAACTTAAAGCAAGCGATTGCCCTTCAGCAAAAAGAAATATCAAATATTCGAGAAGAAAAAGCTTCAGCAGGTCAATCAGTCGTTGCAGTTGCAGACCAAAAGACAGAAGATGATATGTTGGAGGCAGTGACAAGAGCAGTAAGTACAGATCCTCTAGTAGGCGATTCAGTAAACTTTGAATCGGCCACAGACGAAATTGTCCAAGAAGTACTTCAGTCTACAAAAATTGAGTTTGGACAAGCACTGACCAAATTTATCGACTCGGAAACAAAGAAAATCAATCAAGAGATCCAACAATTAGACAAACGACATTTGATTGAGGAGTCGGTAACGAACCGTCTAGAATCAAAAAAGCAAGAAGAGCTGGTTACATTAGAAAGACAGCTAACCAACAAAAAACAGCAACAAGTTCAAGAAGAAACCATCCGTCACCAACAAGCATTGCAACATATTGAGAGTTCTTTTACCACACAGCTTGAAGGACAAAGTGCAGCTATCCAGAACGCCTATAAAGAAACGATCGATCAGACCATCAAAAAAGAGTATGAGCAACAAACTGATCAGTTATCACGTATTTTGCAAGGGAAAATGGATGAGTTAAGGTTGCGGCAGCACACAGTGAATACTGGGTTAGAAGCCAATTTCAAAGAAGTGTTAGAGAAATTTAATCGGGAACATTCACAAGTGATCCATGAGGTGGAGCAAAAAAAGCAACAGTCTCCGATCAATTTAGAAGAAAGGAGATTGAGATTGCAGGCGTAAATGGATAAAGAAAGGAAGTGTTGTCTCATGTTTTTGACGAGAAAACGAAGACAAGCGCAGGATCAGGACCAGAAAGAGCAAATGCTCATTCAGTTCTATCACAAACAGTTCAATCTGTTGTCGGATAATTACTTAGCGGATCCAACGTCCGAAAATATTGAAGTTGCACAACGAACCATTCAGTTTTTGGATAGCCATAGATATATGTTTCGTAGATGTTGGATGAAAAGTATGAGCTTGTCAGACATGAAAGATCATTTAATGACAACCGATCGATTTTTAGCTCAAATATCAGTACGACGAGGACAGAGTAATGGATAATCAGGATACTAAGTGGCTAAGGTGGCAAATATTAAGCCTGGAAATTTTAGAACTAGTCACATAATTAATGAAGTTTACTGCATGGACATTAATACTGGGAGCATTGGGCATAGCTTTAAAAGACGAGGTGCTTACTCTCATGATATCAAGTGAACTTTCAGTAAACGGTGAAGTGGTGACTCTTATGTGTAATAACTAGCGCATATCGGCCCAAGTAGAGAATTCAGCAATTGGTTGTCTTAGAAGGGACCAAAGAAAATGAAAATCATTCATGGAGAATACTACAAGGATGTAGATTACTACAAAAAGCGTTTTTATAAAGCAATAGCAGAACATGAGCTCCCAGAAGGCTATCAAATCAAAAGGGAAAATGAGTTTCTTGAAAATCATCAGTACTTTTTAGTTGCTGATTTAACACAAAGAGATTTGCGAAAAATGATCAACGTAGCATACCTAGATACGTCAAAACTGGAATTAATTCCTGTGACGAAGGAAGAACGAAAAATTCACTCTTCCATAGCAAAGATATTAAGTTATCAGGAAAAATATAAATTCGCCAAAATCGATGATAAGGAACCGCCTAGTAATCCATTGGAAGTTGTCCACTGGGGATATTACAGAAAGAAAGGAGATAACTACCACATTTATAACGCATTAGATTTTGGCCCGCTTCCAAAAGAATATCGTGACGAGGAGTGCGAGAAAATCGAGCTGCTAACGAAGGATTATTTTGACTTTAACGTTGTCAATTTATTAGCAACAAATCTAGAAGTGATTTCAACGTTTAAATATATAAATACAAAAAAAGGAGATTGGTTCCCAGCAACCGTAGAAGAGATAGATATATATAATGCCATATGCCTCATATGTAAGTACAGTTTAGATTAGTGGTCTAGAAGTGTGCAGCCTCTAAGCATGGTGCAACAACCTACTATGAAACAGTTTTAGATGATGGATCTGTCGGGTGGAAATAGCAACGCACCCCGTTAGAGACGCAAGAACCAAATCCCAATATTTAGTTGATACCCAAAAGAAAATGATCATTCAAAAAGTCAGTGCCAATCCTTTTTTTTCAAGGAATGGCACTGACTTTTTTTATATGATTACTTTTAGTTTAGAAGAAATACTAAGTAATTGATGTAGAAGGGGGATATTTATGGCTAACTACAATCCGAATCGATTGAAAGAGCTGGCCAAACAAAAGAATATTTTAGATGTGGCCAGTTCCTTAGGATTAGAGTTGAAACGTGTAGGACAACAGTATGCATGGATTGAACATCCGAGTTTTAAAATTGACACAAGGAAAAATACTTTCTCTTGGTTTTCAAAAGGTAGTGAACTTCGTAACCAAGATGTGATCAAGATGGTTGAAGTGATCAATAATGTATCGTTCAAAGAAGCCTTACATTATTTGTTGGAAACAGAGGCTGGTGTTTTTGATGGTGCGAAAATACCTAAGAAAGAACCATTTGTATATCGAGTCAGAGAAGCAAAGACATTTGATTATGCTAGGAAGTACCTTAAAGAAGAACGTGGTTTATCAGATGAAACAATCGATTTTTTTCTAAACAAAGGGATCATGGTGCAGGCTATTCATAAAGATACTGAGACGGGCAAGACTGAGCCTATGATCGTTTTCAAACACCTTGATATTGAAGGAAAGATTGTAGGAGGGGCTAGGCAGGGGATCTGGTACAATAAACAGCTCTATCCGGAAAAAGGCCGACTAAAAAAGACCCTCTACAACAGTGAGGGGACAAGTGGTGTAATCGTGGATATTGGTGATAAAACGCAATTTAGCAAAGCTACGCCAGCAGATCCATTCACTGTTTACGCTTTTGAAGCCCCAATCGATATGATGAGCTATTACGAATTACACAAAAACCAATTAACCAACTGCCGCCTCGTAGCAATGAATGGACTAAATAAAGGGATTATTTCACGCGCAATTGTTGAAGCACTTTGTGCAGATAAAAGCTACGTGAAGAAAATTGAAGAAAAGGTGAGTGTCGATCGTTGGTTACAAAAAATCGATGACTTGGCAGGATCTGCAGGCGCAAGACATGAAAAACTAAAAATTGTCCTTGCTTTGGATAATGATGAAGCGAAATTTAATCCAGAAAAAGGAAAAATTGAGATACCAGCAACGGACTTTTATCGGGGATTTGGTATAAAAAATATCGATGTGATTCCACACTTCCCAAAATGCCACGAGGGAATGTCAAAAAACGATTGGAATGACGAGTTGAAGGTTCAAAAAGGCTTGTTGAAAGGATTAGAAGTAACGGATTCTCTACAACAGATGATCAATAATATCCAAAAAGATGTGGCGAAAAACGAGGTCGAACCAATGCAATTATAGGAGGACAATATGGAAGACAACACATTTAATGAGACACAGTTCAATAACTATATTCTTCGGTTGATGAAGGACTATCAAGAAGGGGAAATGACCGACTATAAAAGAGGAGCAGTTTCAGCCCTATTACAAGTTTCTGATCAGTTCCAAAAAATGACAGTAGAAAAGGTCGCTACTGACGGACCCATTGATAGAGACTAAGAGAGGGGATTTCTTAAATGGAAAATCAATTAACTTCGTTGCTTAAAAAGAAATATGGAACCACTACCTCGTCCCCCGTGATATTTACCGACAAAGATACCTTGTATACGGCCTTTCGAAAGTTAGCGGATAATATTTATAAGAATGGCTCATGGTCACAAGAAGACGAATTAAGGGCAGTAGATACATTTATCCGAAATCGATATGGTTATCCAGTGGGAATGGAAGAGGCTTTAGTTTTAAACGGGAACGGGCAAACTTGGTTAACTGAAGTTAAGGTCAGTCCGGTTGAGGAAGTTGAAAGTATCTTTCTTAGAAGTAAAACCGAGGGGAAATCAGTATATTCAGCTACAGCTACTAGGAAAGAGATCAATGGATCTGAGGAACGTGTCAAAACCATTAATGTGCTTTTAGATCCAAAGAATAAGAATGGTACAAAGCATGGTGATTTTTATTATTTTACGCCTAGCAGCTCTAAAGATCCTGAATACTATGCACTAGGGAACATGAATCGGGCGATTGGTTACGATAAATTACAACGAGACATCTTAAAAGAATTTGATGAGTCTGACCAGGAGTGGAAGTTTGCAAGAAGGGACTTAGAACGATTACTGGAGCAGCTATCAATAGCAAGTTATACCGGAAAAAAGAATGCTCATTTGTTTCAAAAAAATTCTCATGGGGAATTGACGGACGCTTTTTTGGACACACTGCCTAGAGACGAAGGAGAGAGGTACCTTGATAGTCCGTCACAAATGAAAAAGTTGTTAGATAGCAATGAAGTACAAGGAGAAGAACGGCAATGGTTGGAGGAACAACTTGCTGCTAATTGGGGAAATCTATCAGACGCCCCCGAAAATCCAGTCAAAGTAAATTTAGACAAGTCACCGTTTTTACTTACAGAGGGGTATCGAACTACCTATCTTTATCCAAAAACGATCCAGAATGCTCGGAAACAAAACCAGGTTATCGATTTTGTAGAAGGATATATTCAAAACACCTACGATATTTTCCTTCAACAAGAGTACGAAAAAGATATTGATAAGCAAACAAGGGCTTCAGCTTGGCAAACAAAAAAGAATATCAACAAAGATACTCGCAAAATAATGGAATCAACAACCCTAAATAAATATTTCCAATTCGTTGAAATAGATAATGATGTGGATCTAGCGTTGTTTTCAGAGTTTGAGGAAGAAATGGAACGAATACACGACATTCTCCCAAAAACTGGAGAAAAGCTTCCTGAGCTGCGTTTGAGGAAGCTTGGGAACCATAAAGCCCTTGGATTGTACGTACCTACTAAAAATACGATCGCAATCGATTTTAGAGATACTAACGATGAAGTGGGCGGTGTGGGTATACAATCATTTGTACATGAGTATGGTCACGCAATAGACTACGGTATAGACAATGGTCGTTTATTGAGCATGAGAGACGATTTCAAGCCAATCGTTGCAAGATATAGAGAAAACCTTTCACTCAACGGAAAAGGCAGCTACGTGGCTGAAAAGGCAGGATATTATACAGCTCCTACAGAAGTATTCGCAAGAGCGTTTGAATTATATGTGAGCGAAGCTGGCCTGAGTAGTATTTTCCTTAAATCGAAAGAGACCTATTCAACAAGCATTGAGTATATCTTATTTGATCAGAAGATGCGTGAAGAAATTACAACCTTTTTTGACAGTGTCTTTCCGGAGTTAAAAACTGCAGTTTTAGAATCAAAAAAAGAACAAATTGATCTTGATCGAGAAGTAGAGACAAATCATGAAATGGTTCAAGAACGTGTAGATAAAAAAATAGAGCATATAAAATCGATGAAATTTTTTCATGAGAGCAATGAACTGACTGTTGGGGAAGCCCTGGAAAGTTGCGAGCTTTCTTTAGTAGGAAAAGCTGCTGCTATTCAAATGCAAGAAAAGGCAATTCGGTTATACACCAATCCCTTGTATGCTCTTCCTCAAGCAGAAAGATTGAAACAAATTACTGCGATTCTCAAGGATTCCTTAGAAGAGATCAAGGAACAGCCTGAAGGGACGCTTTTTTTATTTGACGGATCAGAACTTGCTGACTATTCACTGGATCATGACGAAATGTTGTCAATGATTGGTGAAAGGGAAGTATTCCATGGTGTTTATGGCAATTCGTTGACCGAAATGCTGTTTCCTTCTGCTTTAATGAGTGAGCAGGCACAATCAACAATTGACGTAAAACAAATTGGTGATGAAAGATCTGTTTCAGCAGCGGAAGAACAATTAAGAAAGTGGCTATCTCTGCCCGAAGAAGCGCAAAATGAGATCTTGATCATTACTTTCCGTAATCCCGTGAATGCAAAACTGGCATTGATGAAGTACGGTTTAGAAGATGTAGATAGTATCTTCAGCAGCTTAAACAATCCGCTTGGAGTCGAGTGGGAACAACGGTATAAAAATCTGACTGAAGATATTCAAGCATTCGATGATAAAAGACGTGAATGGTTGAATGCCTACGGTGAAGAAAGAGAAATGTATATTCCGGAAACGCTTTGGCCAATCGCCGAAAAGTTGGGAATGATGGAGAACTACCCTAGACTTCCTGATACAGTAGAAAAATCACTCTCTATTCCAAATAAAGCTGAAGAGACTGACTTGAGTCTTACGCCGACTAATAGTACTGAAGCACCAACTTCTGAAAAAGAGAACCTTGAAGATAATAGTCGGTTAGGGCAAGCAAGAAGAAAGCTTTTACGTTTGCGTAATGAGTATAACGAAAAGTTTGATCAACTATTCGCGCACCAGGAACTAACAAACGGGCAGCCGATGAATGATAAGAGAAACGGCCAATCTTGGTTTAATCGAAGAGATCAGATTGAAAATAGTATCAGGAACCTGTCAGATCAAATCAAACAACAAGAGGATCGTGTCGCTAAGTTAGAGGAGCAAAAAGAAAACAAAGAAATGGGCTTGAACAAACAAGGCGGGCTTATTATGAGCGTTGAAAATATTCCACGTATACAAGAAGAGATCGAAAAATCAAAAAACGGTGAGTCTATGTTCTCAAAAGATACCATCCGAAAGTATAAAAAAGAATTGGAAGTACTGGTGGAAATAAAAGAACAATCTGAACAGGCCCACCAAAATATCAGCCCTCATGCACAAGCGCTGATTGATAGTAAAGCAGTGACTCCTTGGGCAAAGTATCCTGCAATTTATTTTGTAAGAGGATTGAGTAAAGTTGCCTTTGAATTAGAAGGAACAGGAGATTTTGTTCTTTCAAAGAAATACGAACCACGTACAGCTGAGGAGCAAAAAGTGGTAGAAACATTGTTAAAATCTAATACTATTAGTGAATTTGAAGTACGAAAAGCTTCAGCTGAAAAAAAGTTAAATTACCAAGAAAAAATTAAAGGAGTGGATAAAGTGCCAAAAGAAAGTAGAGAGAACGAAAAATATGTTGAGTTAGGGAATAGAATCGAGACATTGCAAGAAGAACGTATTGACTATAGGAATCAACAAAATTGGGAAGAAGTCTCGAAAATTGATTGGGAGCTACGAAAATTAAATTTGGAGATAGAAGTCTTAGAAGAAGGCAATATGGAGCCCATATTTAGGGAAATTGCAGAATTTGAAATTGACATTGCCGGATTGGAAAGTATTGAGACGTCTCATGAAAATTTAGAACAATTCCATGCAATTACTGAAAGAATCGCTCATTCAAAAGAAAAAATACAAGAGTTAAAGGAGTTGAAAGGAATATATACTGAGTACAATATGGTAAAAAGTGGGATTGAAATAGATAGTACTCCAAATGAGTTCGACACGAGCTTACAGACAGAAGTAGAAAAAAATGAGGAGGAAAATATTGATCAGTGGAGTTTGAGGCTAGTAGAACTAGAAAAAGAAGTACACACTACTCGAAATTTAGATCCTATTTTACTGCAAATCAAAACAATGGAGAACAAAGTAGAAAAGTTGAATTCAGATATTTCTCATGGGGATACTACGGATTCGCTATTAAGAGAGGTTAACGAGCGCAAAAAAGAACTAAAGGAGTTAAATAGCTTAAAGGCAAAATGTATTGCTATTTACGGTATCCCAGAAGTAGATTTGAGTGATGTAGCGGAAGAAGTCCTTGGGAAAGGAAATAATCGTTCATTAATCAATAATTCCACTCCTATAGTTTTCGATAAAAAATCTAAACAGAGAGCGTTAGAGCATTATAATGCCGCAGGTGGGGAATTTACAGACGCAAGAGATAAAGCGATAGACAATGGGAATTGGGAATATGCTGTTGAAGTTATGGAATGGCTGGAAGAAACTGATTTAAATAGAGAAATAATTGGACGTGAGGACTTAGGACCAATTATTGATGAAATCCAAATAGTAGAGAAAAAAATCGAGCAACTGAAACATCTGGATCATTCTAGCAGCACTCCCAATCAAGTTGAGTTAAGTACAGACAAAATAGCAATTTTAGAAGTGTACAGGGAAAAATTACTCGAAATGAAAAGCGATTATGATGGCAACATTCCTCAACCTGCGAAGATTCTAAGCGAACCTTCCCCAGCAGAAGCAGATCAACCATTGGGTAATCTAGGGTACGATCAACCAACGGTAAACGATGTTCCTAATAATCAATCCTTTATTCAGGAGATCAACGTTACATTTGAAGAAACAAAGCAGGAAGTCGATGACTTTTTAAGCCAGCAAGCAAATACAGGGGAGCAACATATCAACATAGCTGAAATGGAAAATATCTTAGCAAAACATTTGAAGCAAGTTGAAGCTATCGTCAAACAGTCCATTGAAGCAGTGGATGCCATGGTAGATCCTACTGAGAGCCAAATCCAAGCAGAAACAACCAAGGTAAAACGATCGATCGGAACAATATTATCTGAATTTAAAGAAACAATAAAGAATTACATTTCCACCAAAAAGAATAATACCGTAAGTCTGGTGACAAGCACAATGGATGACATTCGTTTCGGATTTAAAAATTCATTTAATCGAAAAATGTTATCAATCAATGGGTTGCTTAAGAAATTTACGAATACAATAGACGAAAAGTTTGTTGTTGAGGAAAAACGTGACCAAGCAACTACAGCTGAAAAATTACAAGAGGTACAACCGAGTGTTTCTCAAGAACCTGTTCAAAAAGAAGTGGCTCAAGATCCCAAAGAACCTATCGTGCAAGAGCAACAATCCCCAGCTGTTGAATCTGGAGATCAAACAAATGTAGCGGTAGATGAACAAGGTAACGATGACAAGAAACTCCACTCTGAAGAATCTAACTTTGTGTCACGGGAAAAACAAGCAGATGAGGTGGATGATCCAAAAATTGCTGAGGAGACTGGAGAATCAATCGATAAAAATTCAGTAGGAGCAACAGTCCAGAAACAAACGGACCAGAAAATGAACAATATCGAGTTGCAACAACTGAAACGAATCGAGGAATTAAGTGATCAGTTGGGATTAAAGGCTAGCGAAAAGGATAAGGCTACAATTAGGGAATTAACCCAAACACAAAAATCAGAATTGATCCGATCTATGGAAGCAGCTGCTGAAGACAAGAATAAATCAGTTTCTGTTGAAGAGACTGAGTCAGAACTTGAAGTGGGATAAAGGAGGAACAAAAGGATGCCAACATTGTTTCCTGACAATTACGAGACAGCGAATATAGCGAAAAGGAAAAAGCTGGCTAGAAATATAAATCTGAAAAATGAATTATCAGCTTTGGATATTGCGTTGCATGCTCATGACATTTTCGCTTATTTAAAAAAACACGACGTAGAAAAACCGAACAGTTCATTTGTTTCATTGTTCCAATATGCGGCAGAGGCGTTAGGTGTACCATATGAAGTAATCGAAGAGGCGTTTTTTACACAAACGCCTCTTTCAGAAAAAGAGTTATTTGAGGTTTCTCCTTTATTCAATCCAAACGCAAAAATTATTGAAAATCAAGATTTGCCAATCGTTCCGATTACAATTGATTTTTATTCGATGTGCCTGACTCTGTTTGAGGAATTGCCTGTTTCATTTTGGAAACAATACTTGAGAGAGGATGCGTTACTACCTGAAATAAAACTAGATGCCTATGATCTAGAAAAACTCTTACAAGGTTTTGTTCAGCAAATCTGGTTAAGGACAAAAGAAAGTATTGGGCAACCAAAAGGAAATGAAATTGAGAAAGCACGGCAGATGTTTTTGGCTTACTTTTATAGAAATGATCAAAAGTATTATCGAAAAGAAACACAGGACATGTTGCTTGCCTTATTAGAAAACAAATTAGCTGAGCAAGAAGAACATGATTTCACTATTGATGATCACTTACAAAAATTATTAGCAGAAGGCGATTCAAATAGTATCTGTTCTTACGTAATGGATCATTTAAATGATTGGACTGAAGAAAAAAATTATCAACGTTTTTTAAGAAGTGTGCCAAAGACAAAAAATTTATCGTTAATAAATCAATTATTACTTCTTTACCAACGTGCTGAAGCAGTCGAGTCAAAAGAAGTACATGACTGGATTCGAGAAAATCGTACGTTGAAGAATAATGCGGAACCAGTCTTTTTATTTGGCGGAAACCAACAAAAAGTGAATAGTGAAACAGGAGAAATCCTTAAAGAAAAACAAACACTCCTTACACAAAACACTTTTGTCCCGATCGTTCCATATTTTGAAAAAACAGAAACGCAAGGAAAAGAAGAAACGAAAAAGATTGAAAAGAGTCCGAAGGATGTTTTCGCTATCTTAGAAAAGATGGCGAATTTGCCAATCGTATTTGAAGAAAGAGAGAAATCGTCTCTTGAGGATTACACGATTCGTTTAAAATCAAATCAGGAAGAAGCACATACGCTTTGTGATTTAGTTGTTTGTCTTTTAGAAAAAGAGAAACGATCGTCAGAAGAAATCATTCGATTTGAAAATGAAAGTATTGCGTCTATCGTGATGACTGTTTTTTGTTTTAATCCTTTGCCGCTAAATTTAGGTGTGTTGACTCAGTTGCGATCATTGAGTAATGGAAAAGTTAAATTGCAACAATTGTTTACCGACGTTATCGTTCGAAGTGATAAGTTTTTACAAAAGGTTGCCGAGCATATGTATGAAAAAGAGATTGAATCAGTTCGACCAACGTTGGAAGAAGAAATTAGACGTGCGAGAGAATCTCAAAGTCGAGCAATGGAAAATGTCGCAACGGATAAGGCGAATAAAAGAGAAGAAAAAACAGGACCTTCTGTTACTTTAGAGGAACTTGTTAATAATGTACAAGGAAAATCGGAAAGTGATGACGAGGATGATTGAACTATTAAAAAAAAGACCGCTTAGTCAATATTATTTATGGAAAGTTTGTCAGCGATTCGAGCGTGATGAATTACAAGAAATTATGCTTCCACCAATTAAAGCAGTGCTGGGGCAGATACAATCTGAAAGACGAAACTTAGAAAAGGTTGAGAATGAATCAATCGCTATTCACATTTCTAGCTTGGCATTGTTAGAGGAAATATTAAAAAAAGAATCGGAGCAATCCTTCAGAAAGCTCATATCGGATCTTGAGGAATTTGGAAAAGATAAGTGAAGCAGAAAGAAGAAAATGGGGTTTGGGGCATGCCCCAAGTTTAAAAACAAAAAAAGAGGAAACTCGAAAATCGTAGATTTTCGGGTTTTCCTTCTTTTTTATTTTTTCGCGAGTGTATATACACTCGCTATGCTTGCCACTGTCGAACCTCCGCCCCTCCTGGGCGGACGATTTTGGTTCGGGAGTGGGCAAGGCGCAGCCTTGCTGACCGAATTTTGGACTACTTGGGAGAAAATAAATGGGAAATAAAGTTAACAGATATAGATCAGAGTCAATAATAATAATGGTTACGGAGGAGGAGAAGAAGCAAATTCATAGAAATAAACAAGTTGCTGGTGTAGGGACAATATCGAATTATATGCGGTCAATGGCGCTTAACGGATTAGTCATTAATATAGACTTTAAGGATTTAAAAGATGCATTACTTGAAACGGGACAATATGTTACTGAGCTGAACATGATTGGAAACAATATCAATCAAATTGCTCATAAATTAAATCAAACTGATCTTGTAGAAACAGAAGATGTTCAATATCTGGTTTCTGAATTTGCAAAAATAAAAAATAACTATGTACGTTCGCAAGATATTTTGCTGCAAGAAATTCAGAAGTTAACGAGGAGGGAGTGAAGTGCCAACGACTAGAACTCTCACGATTAAGCAAGAAAGATACCTACGAGAAGCGATAAGGTACATTCTGGATCCAGAGAAGACAAAAAACCAAACTTTAACGAGCAGTCACAAGATTAACGCAGTGAACAATGCTTTTTTTGAAATGAATTTAACAAGAACTTTGGCTCAAAGAGTCCACGGGAAAATGAATAAAAAAAAGACAGAGGAAGTAATTGCAAGACACATTATTCAATCGTTTGCTCCAGAAGACAATATCACACCTGAAGAAGTCCATGAAATTGGAAGACAGACTGCACTAGAATTTTTGGGAGAAGACTATGAATTTATCATTGCGACGCATGTTGATAAAGACCATTTGCATAATCACATAATTTTTAACACAACTTCTAGTGTTGATCTAACTAAGTTCCGCTGGCAACGAAGGACAGCTGCAGATTTGAGGAATTACTCCGATAAAGTAGCTGACTATCACGGCGCAATGATCCTCGATACACCCAAAAGAAATTCCTATAAAAAATATCAAGAGTACCGAAGAAAGCATGCGTATCGTATCGAACTGAAAGAACGTTTGAATTTTTTACTTACGCACAGTACTAGCTGGTCTGATTTTCTTGCTAAAGCTAAAATGTTAAATGTTGAAGTTGATCCTAATCACAATTCAAAGGAACATGGGAAAGTAATCAATTATAAATTGTTGGATCTCCCTCAACAACGGCCGGCTCGTGATTACACGATAATTAAGAAGCACCGTATTTTTAATGAAGAAAATATTATTGAGCGCACAAGCAAAAATAAAAAAGAAGCCGTCTTTTCCTTAGGTGAAATTGCAAAAAAATATGAGGAACAAAAAGCCGCAAAAGAATCTTTGCCTGATCTAACTTTTATTATTGAACCTTGGCAAATACAACGAGATACAATGACTGGAATTTATGTAGAGATAGCTTATGGTCGTTATGAAACAGGTGTGGTTAAAGTTCCTGATTACATGTTAGAGAAAATGGAAGATGGGCGTTACGAGGCACACTTTAATTACAAGGATATTTTTTATTTTTGGAGTGATGATAAAGGGCAGAAAAACAAATTTGTTAAGGGGGCGTCTTTAGCAAGTCACCTTTCTGAAGAAAGCGGACTGTATCCAAAGCGAAAAAACTCTGCTATTCAAAATGTTCGTGAGATGGTAACAGCGTTAAATATTCTGTCAGTCCGTCAAGTAAGTAGCGATCAACTGCCAACAGTTTTAGGAAAAGAATTTTATGATAATTATGAAATTGTCCAAGAAGCAAGGGCAAAGTTGGATGACAAATTATTTAGAGCGAACGAAAAACTAAAATATAATCCGTCCAATATTGAGCAAGCCGAAAAGGTTAGAGCATTGCATGCGGAGAAAAAGGATCTTGAAAAACAAGTAAAGCAACTTGAAAAGCAATTAAAAACCTATGATGCTGCATTAGGAATACTGAGCGAAAAGGCAGTGAATGAAACGAATGATTTGGAAAAATAGAAATCTTCTTTTAAAACAATTTGCATATTCTGCCATTCTATTGAAATAATCGGTAATAAAGAGTATAATATGAGTATAAATAACTCTGACGAGGTGTTTCAAATGAAAGTAAAAAAAGAAAGAATTCAAGTCGCTTTAGAAAAAGACTTAAAGATGGAAGCAGAAGATATTTTACAAGACTTAGGAATGAATCCAACAACCGCAATTACAGTTTTCTACAAGCAAGTAGTAGAAGAAGGAGGGTTACCATTTGAAGTAAAGCTATCCGAAAGAACAAAACAGACAAGACGAATCGCTAAATTAGCAAAAAAGACACCTAATGTGACTAGGATAGATGACAATGAGACTCTAGAAGCTTGGTTGAATGAAGATGAATAAGATTGTTTCATTGTATGTTGCTTTTGTTGGTAAAGAAGGCGGGAAAAGACGACCGGTATTAGTGGTCGAAAACAGTGAGAATGAAATTATATTTTATTCAATCACAAGTAAGTACCAAAATAAATCGGATAAAATAAAAAAGCTGTACTTTAAAATTAACGATTGGAAAGATTCAAATTTAAAAAAAGAGTCCTGGATTGATATTGGCACTTTATTTGTACTTTCCAAAGACAAAACTGATTTTGAATATAAAGACATTGGTGAACTTTCTCAAAATGATACGGATCGTTTGGAAGTATTTTTGAAAAATACTTTAAAGAGATAGAATGAAAATGCGAATTTACTACCTAATCATTCGAAATTAGGTAGTAATTTTCTATTGAAGCGAATGCATTTACAGGATTATCTTGTGGCCACAGATAATGCTTCATAGGATTAAAAGTTTCTTTTTTGTCTAAGATGGTAGGAGAATTAGAATGAAGAATGGTAAAACATTTAAAAAGATCAGCGAGGTTTTAAGTGGGGAAAAAAAAGTTCTATGCGGTTAGATATGCAGATAATACGGGGTTAATCTTTAACAACTATGATGACTATCAAAACGGAATAAAAGGGTTTAGTAATTCCTCCAGTAAAGGATTTAACAGGATAGAGGATGCTTCTGAGTGGCTTGAAGGTGTACCCCACAAAGTAGTCAAATCAAAGAAACCACAAACTAATGACAAAGCGCCTGAACAAATTAAAGAGAACAAGAGGTCCCAATATTATGCGGTAGTCAGAGGAAGGGTTGTTGGCGTATTTGATAATAAAGAAGATTACAAAAAATCTTTGTTGGGATACAAGTCGGGTAAGGGAAAAGGCATTTTTAAAACAAAGGAAGCTGCACAAAACTGGTTAGTACAAAATGGCATTTCACCTGTGAATAAGAAAGGTTTATATGCTGTTTCCAAGGGATTTAACACCGGATTTTTTACAAAACTACACACATATGAGAAAAATTTAATAGGTTACCCTGGTGCAAAAGGGAGATGCGATTTCAATAATAAGAAGGAAGCGCTGGATTGGCTAAACGCTCAAAAACCTAAAAAAAGATATTATGCTGTAGCTAAAGGTCGACGTCGAGGAATCTACACGGATATTAAGAAGTACAATAAATATATTTCTGGAGTCTCAGATATTAAAGCTAAAGGAGGCTTTAAAACCAGAGAAAGAGCCGAGCAATGGATGAAGGAAGTACAAGAAAATCAAGTGAAAGAATATTTTGCTATTGCGATCGGCAAGCGCAGAGGTATTTACGTTGATAGGAAGAAATATTTGGATAATTTAAATGGCGTTAAGAATGGTTGGGGAAAAGATGGATTTAGAACCAGAGCTGATGCTGAAAAATGGTTGTCTGAACGTTTAGAATTCATAAATAAATATAAGAAAAGTATATATAAAGAAGTAATCATTGCGTATGAAAGTAAAGATTTACCTGTTGTTTATACGGATGGTTCTTATATGCCGGTTAAGCAACAGTATAGTTCTTCAGTTGTTATATCTGAAGGGGTAGGATCGATTGCAGCATTTGCAAAGTCTAATAAACAAGATAAGAACAACACTCTGGGAGAACTTGAAGGCTTATTACATGCATTAAAGATAGTGAATGCATTGTATGACTTCAAAGAGTTTATTTTAGTTTATGATTACAATGATCTTGAGAAAATAGCTAGAGGTATACTAACAATAAAGTCTGTCCCAATCTCTTTACAAAGAGAAATTGTCGAGTTAATAAAAGTCAATGAATTAGACATTCATTTTCTAAATGTAAAATCACATACAGGAATTGTTGGAAATAGCGTAGCAGATAGAATAGCAAGAGATATAAGCAACCATTTAAATAAACTCGATTTATTAAGAGATCTATCCTTTTTAAATTAGGAAATTGACTGGTTATGAATGAATTTTATAAAGGAGGGAATTCCTATGAATACTACAGCACTCGCAAAATTTATCCAGTCATTGGGGAGTTTGAATAACTACGGCAGCTCTGTTTACCAAACGAAAAAAGCTTTGGACATGAAATCCACGAAACCACTTCGCCAAAATAGAGATGATATAGCTATTTTTGTGGATAGTCTAAAAGGAATCAATGCGATAAAAGAAAAAGGTTTTTCAGTAGATGGTATTATCGATGTAAACAAGCAGTTTGATTCACCATCTGAAGAGCAGCCCAAATTACCAGGTCATTTGAGAAATTCATATTACAATGAAGATGATCGAATAGCCATTGTTCTTGATCAAGCTAGTCAAGAACACTATTTTCCTAAAGAGATCATTACCAGAGATGATTTGCAAGAAATCGTGGATCAGTTTGAACAATCAGAACGGACCGAAAAAGATGCCTGGTGGGTTTTCGCTCGACTTGCTAAATTACAGGCTTTTCAGGATGGAAACAAGCGAACAGCGTTGATTTCAGCCAATGCTGCATACGGCACTTTGGACAGCGAAAATTATCTGATGGTTCCATTTCACGATATAAAACGCTTGGAGTTTACCTATAATCTGATGGCATTCTATCGAGCAAATGATCATTTAGAGGAAGAGCAAGCATTTGAGGGATTATATCGTACGTTACCCTCGAAAAAAGATCGTGAATTGTATTTACGTCAACCGATTGAAGAGCGAAACGACGGCAAAGAGCTTTCTACTTATCGAATCAAATCTGAACTTCGATCAACGGAAAAAGACCACGGCCCAGAGCTATAAATAAAAATTCTAGCTTAACTTATAACAAAAATAATGATGAAAAAGAAGCATTGCCTACTCATTTGGGGAGGTAATGCTTCTTTGTATTATGGAGGAGTAAATGGAACTTTTTGATGTGGCCAAATACCAATTACCAAAGGATATGGACATAGAGTGGGAAACCACGAAAAAGAGATTTAGTGTTTTTCTATCAGAGTATAAAAATATACGGGAGAAAGTCGGTATTCCTGCCACGCCGAGAATTCAAGAAACGTATTCAGTGCTGCACAGAGAAAATGTTTCCCCTGAAGTATTGAATGATCCATTGTATAAAGAATTCGAGTACTTACACAGACTCTTTATAAAAGGGTATCTATCAATCAATCACCCGTATAAACCTGAGATTACTGATCGAAGAAGAAAAATATTTTTACTCAGATATTTTTATGGCTTATCAATACCATTAGTCAGCGAGAGAGTTCATTATCAGAAGAATATCATTTTGATTGACTCAAAAAAATCGCTCATTCAGTTTACATCTGCGATTCATTTACTTGAACAAAAACAAGAGTAGTCCCATAGCAGAAACAAAAATCTAAACCTTTCTGAGGCTTTTGAATGCCCTTCTCTCAACCGCTTTTTTACTATTCTTATCTTACAAGCTTGAATACAAGAACACAGCTGTGGGAAAGAATAACGAATGAAACAATCGAAACAACTAACTTTTATTGATTTATTTGCTGGTGTAGGCGGTTTTCGGATGGGAATGGAAAAAGCAGGACATAAATGTGTCGGCTTTTGTGAAATTGACAAATATGCTAGACAAAGTTATAAAGCGATCTTTAATACGGAAAACGAGGTGGAAATGCATGATATTACGAGGATCTCAGACGACACTATTCGAGGATTCGGACGTGTGGACATTATCACGGGAGGATTTCCTTGCCAGGCTTTCAGTTCTGCAGGAAAAAGAAGAGGTTTCGCAGATACTAGAGGAACTCTCTTTTTTGAGATTGCACGCTTCGCACATATTTTGCGACCTAGCATTTTATTCCTTGAAAACGTCAAGGGATTGCTCAACCACAACGAAGGGGCTACGTTTGAAACAATCCTCCGAACACTGGATGAGCTGGGGTATGACGTGGCATGGCAATTGCTTAACAGCAAGGATTTTGTCCCGCAAAACCGTGAACGTGTCTTTGTTGTCGGATGTTTTAGAGGATCAGGTGCCAGAAAGTTTTTACCTCTCACAGGAGAAGAAAAATCAGTTGATCAAGAATCAGCAAAAATAAATATCGCTGGGACGACAAATAAACGAAATAACTTAAATACGAATTTGCGAGAGCGGACCTATTATACCGACGGCTTAATGGGAACTTTGACCGCCACTGATTATAAAACGCCTAAACAAATTGTAGTCGGAAATGTAAATCCTTCCGGTCAGGGAATGAATGGTCAGGTTTGTAGTATAGAAGGAATTGCTCCTACGCTTACGACAAACAAAGGAGAAGGGAATAAAGTAGCAATCCCTGTGATTTCCCCAGATAAAGAAGAAGTCCGTCAAAATGGGCGAAGAATAAAAAATAATGGGGAAGAAATGTTTACACTCACCGCACAAGATCGTCACGGAATTATAGTAGAGGGGAAGATTGATGGGCGATATCGATCAGCGGTTAGTGTCTATTCTCCTGATGGTCTATGTCCAACGTTAAACACCATGCAAGGAGGTGGCCAACAACCGAAAATTGTTGTGAACGAAATACCCAAAAATACGATTGATATCGCTAATGAGGACAGAAATGATTTAGCACAGAGAGATTTTCAGGTTCGTAAGTTAACACCTTTAGAGTGCTGGAGACTTCAATCGTTCCCAGATTGGGCATTTCTAGCAGCAAAATTCGGCAGCAAACAAGTTGCGCAAAGAATTTTAGCTGAAAATTTAGATCATTATAACTGCCCTTTTGAGCAGAAGGTTTCTGACAGTCAGCTGTATAAACAGGCAGGAAATAGTGTGACCGTTGATGTGATCTACTTTATTGCGAAGCATTTCCACCTTTCATAGGAGATAAAGCAGGCGTAATAGGGAATAGCTATCCTTTATAGTAAATGTATCAAGACTTGACTAAACCAATGGATTCAGGCCTGAATCATAGAGGAGAAACCTATGATTCAAAAAGATATGATTTACTTTGAAGATTGCTTAGAAGGAATGAAAAAAATTGCGGATGGATCGATCGATACGATCATTTGCGACTTGCCCTATGGAACCACTGCTTGCTCCTGGGATACTATTTTGCCATGGGAAGAATTGTGGTCACAATACTTGCGCGTAATCAAAGAGAATAGTGCGATCGTTTTATTTGGCGCAGAACCATTTTCTACTCAGTTACGTATGAGTAACTTCAAACACTATAAATATGATTGGTACTGGGTCAAAAATACAGCAACCGGCTTTGCTTTTGCCAAAAAACAGCCCATGCGTTCTGTAGAAACAATCTCAGTGTTTTCAAAAGGAACACCTGCTTATTACCCTCAGGGATTAGAACGGATGAAACAACCACTTACAAAGATTAGAACCGGTAATGAAGAGAATATATATAATACGGGATCTCTGTCAGGAAAAGAATATTTCCAAGAGTATACAGGCTACCCGAATAATGTTCTTCGGTTTGACAAGGAGTCAATGAATACCTTCCATCCTACACAAAAGCCGGTCCGTCTACTTGAATATTTAATTAAAACCTACTCGAAAAAAGGAGATCTAATATTAGACAACTGTATGGGTAGCGGAACAACTGCGATTGCTTGTATAAATACTGACAGGCATTATGTAGGATTTGAAACCAACTTTGAGTACTACACCAAGGCTATAGATAGAATTCAGAACAATGTAACGCAAATTGACCTTTTCAATTGCTGAAAAATCGAAAAAAACAGCAAAAATCAGTTGAACAAGACGGCGTGCCGTGCTATAATAATTATAGACGGTACACCGTCTAACTTTTGTTTTAGGAGGTTATGTTACTTGTTTGAGGAAACGAGAAATAGGCTAGTAGAAGAAGCAAAGAAACGTTTGGATACATTTTCAATAGAGAGCTACGTCAAAGAAAGTTTCAGGGAAGGGGAGATATATTGTTCTAAGCGAACCGCAATAATGGTCAATCGCAAGAAGATGATACTGCCAACTGTTTATAGCATTACAGATCAACAAAAGAAACTCATTGAGAAATACGAGAAAAAATATGGATTTGTGGTTTTTCATGTGGTCGAAACAAATACTAAGCATGGGTTACTTTTAATTTTGCTTCATGTCAGCCAACATGAGTTCGAGTGGGAACAGGATAGAAAAGAATTAGAAGAAGACAAAATAATGCTGTGTTTCACTGTAAACGTTGATTACGAGGAATATTCAGAATTTACCTGGTGTTGCTTCAAAGAGGTGGGAGGAGGCTTATTATTACGAGGATGACTATGGCAATAAAAAAGGTGCTTATCCTGCGGACACAGAATAAGCACAAAGTAACAAAACCATAGCCTGGATTGCTACTACTCAAAATATATCATAAAAGTGAGTAGTAGCAAATAATAATAGCTACACTCCAACTCTGGAGGAATATCTATGTACGCTGATAAAGAAAAAATTCAATGGTTACTGTTGAAAAGTGGAAAATCAATAGCTGAAATAAGTAAAAAATCAGGTGTTAAAAAGATGACAGTCTCGGACCTTAAGCATGGGAAGTCCTCGATTGATAGAATGCGATTTGATAATGCTTCTTTGCTTACAGAACTAGCAGATAAGCTGAGATCTGAAGAGAGTGACGAAAAGAGATAGAGCCTTTTAACTCCTGATTTCTAGGAGGAAATATAAATGAATGTAGTATTAAATAATAAATTGTGTTGTGTGGAATTTGATCAGTATGAAGATAATGATAATGTGGCAATACAACTAGTTAGGAAACGTAAAGGAAGAAGCGAAACTGAGCTAGTTGCTACTGCGACAGTTAATACAGATATGAAAATCAATAATGAATTTGTAGCAATTAAAGGGTGGTCGGAAAACACGGGCATTGAGCAAGCCTTGATTCAAGCAGAGGTCATATGCCCAGATGCTGTCGGAGTTATCCCCTGTGGCATGGCAGCAGCTTATGTCTATGAGCTTACTCCCAAAGCAAAGGAAATGAAAAGTAAATCTTAGCTAGGAGATGTCTATGACACAGAGTAATCATTTCTGTGTCATAGATTTATATCCATGAACTATTTACTTTTCTCAACCTGAGCCAAGTTTAGGAGGATGCATATGACAATCGCAAAAGGTAACAAGCGACTTCCTGTGACTTTGAATAAGCATAGGCAACAAAGTCTTCAGGAATTGAAATCAAAGTATACAAAGAGCGAATCACAACTACTTTGTATTGCTTTGGATATGTTGATAGAACAAGAAAAAGCAGGTTTCGAGATACCTAAATTAAAAAAGTGATCACACTTTCATTTGACTACTCAAAAAGTGCCAGCACTTTTTCTGGGTGTTTTGAAAAACGATCTCTGAATTTGCGATAAGAGAATTTAATACAATTATTTTGCAAGTCAAGAAGTTTACTAGTGGAAGATATAACGGAATAGGAGGAAAAAATATGAGATACAGTCAAATGGATCATAAAAAAATGTGGGTAGAAAAGTTGGAAAGAGATTTGTCAGAACTCGAATCATTAGGGTATAGCAAAGAATCTGAAGTGTATAAATCCGCTGTAAAACGGACTGACAAAGCCCGAAAAGATCTTAATAATTCACTTAATTTAGTCACTGATGGGAAGAGATAGCAAACTAGGAAAGAAGGTAGAAAGATGGAAAAACAGGCACACTTCAAAATTGACCCGTACTTTGCATTGAGTCAGCTTTGCTGTATATGGCATGAGCAAAATGTAGACGGAAACGCAGAATATTCTCTTGCTTTTAAGAGTGCTATGGTTGCTTTAATTTACAACGGAGAAAAAATGCTTACTCATGATGAATGGGATAGTATTGTGAGAATTTATCAAGAGCGACATGGTTTATCGGGAGAATTTTTGATTGATGTCCAACCAGAATTGAGAGAAGAACTTTATCAAATTATTCAGGAACAGAAACGCTTTAAAGACCTTGAACTTGATTACATTATTCAAGGTTATGGGGAACACGAAAATCTAGTCTATGATAAAACAACTGGGAAGATTTTCCCTTGTAAACATAGCGAGCATTACCCAACGCTTATCGATATTTTACAGGAAGAATATAGCAATGAGTTTGGTGCAATGCCACAACAAGAAAAAGATGCTTTTATCATGAATAATTTTATTCTTGTTGGAAAGTCATATAGTCAGGATTGGTATATTCCTGATGGCATAGGATTTGGAAGTATAGAAAATAATAGTTTTTCTATAAGTTACAAATCATAGTTTTTAAGTGACAGAAATAAGTGAATCGAGGTGGTTTTTAATGTTTCTGAATAGCGCAGGAATGGATAGAGAAGAGTTGTTAGAATTAATCGTTTATGAATACGTCCATGCAAAATCAACCTATGGAAATACACTTTTAGGAAAACCCCCAGAAGTCATATACGCCGAAGGTAAGATGATGGGCGTTTGTATATCTCTGGGGTTGAATTATGAAATAAAAAACAAGATAGTAACATTTAAACTTAACTCAACCAACAAGGAAGTGGCTCGATTTCCTTTTGATCCAGAAGAGCCTTGGTGATTCTGCTATCCACCAAAATAGCAGAAAAAAACGCTATCAACACATGCAATGTTAACACTTTGCTTTTTCCATAGAAAAATGTCAACAGATGGTCTAGAAGGGAAGTGAATGAATACATGAAAACTTTTGCAGTCGATTTCGCCTTCTATGATTTTGGCGATCTCGTGTTTGCTATGAAATGGATCCACGCAAAGACGGAGGGAAATGCTATTGATCAACTACTAAAAGAACATAGAAATATTCATGTTCAAGATATTAGAGAAATCCGTGATTATATCAAATAAGAGGAGATTGTTATGAAACATAAGTCAAAATTTATCCTTGCAGCGTTGATCAGTTTGCTTGGATTCACCGCTTCATTGGTGGATTTATCAGAAGTCGATGTTCAGTTGCCTGCTTTTTTCGATGAATGGACGTCCCAGGAACAAATCTCAGCTGAAGAGATTGAAAATCTGCCTGATTTTGACGGTCAGAACGTTGTCATTCAAGTAAATGGGAATCGTCCGAGCTTTACAGCTGAAGAGACGTCGATCGATGCAGGGTCTTGGCAAACCTTTTCGGATCTCGATTCCCTAAATCGTGTCGGTGTCGCAAATGCAATGCTACACCGATCGATGATGCCTACAGAAGAACGAGGAGACATATCAAATGTCTATCCCACCGGTTGGAATCAAAAAAAGCTTGAAAATAATGTTTGGCTCTATAATAGAAGTCATTTAGTCGGCTTTCAAATGACCGGTGAAAATGACAACTGGAAAAATTTGTTTACCGGCACTCAACAGCTGAACCAGATCCACATGGTCCAATATGAAAATGAAGTGGCCAACTATCTGAGAAAAACCAATAATCACGTGCGCTATCGGGTCACACCGATATTCAGAGAGCAAGAATTGTTGCCCAGAGCGATTCAAATGGAAGCTCAGAGTGTTGAGAATGACGAGTTAGGCTTTAACATTATAATTCATAACGTACAAGATGGCGTCTCGATTGATTATCGAACAGGGGTTGCAAGGGAACAATAAAATTTGAACGTCCACATATAAACATGGGATAAAAAGGAATTGATAGTAAAAACTACTATAAATTATTATATATCTTTGTAACACGATGAAGTGTATGATTATTATATACACTTCATCGTGTCAAAGGGGGGTATTAATTTGAGTGTTCATAAATATGATTTGATGAGTGACGACCTGATGACGGCACCGGAGGCTTCAAGAAAATGGGGTTATGAGGAAAGCTATGTTCGCCAAATGATTAATAAGTATCCGGAAAGAATTCCTCCAGGCGAGATACGCATGTTTGGAAAGACACTGGTAATAACGTCAGGTGGGATGGAAAAATTGACTGGC
>NZ_JBMHEO010000005.1:0-11042 GCF_050498885.1 Enterococcus sp. AZ179
AAGGTAAAAAACGGTTATTTTATGATAGTGTTTTCGTTCTCGTTTGGTGTATATATATTTATTTTTTAATTTCACGTGATATAATATTCTATTATGTGAGTAAAAAATGACTTGAGGAAGATAGATGAATAATATTCTTTACACTGTTACAAGTAGCAAAGCTTGTGCTGAGGTAATAGATTGGCTTAATAAAAACAATATACCTTTTAAAGAAAGAAGAATATCTAAAGCCAATCCATTAAAGTATTCAGAAATTCAGCATATGTTAAAAATTAGCGACAATGGGTTTGAAGATATTGTGAAAAGAAATAAAAAGATTTCAAAAATAAACGGAGAGATGATTAATCTTGAGGATTTATCTACAAATAAGCTTATTCTGACAATAATTGGCTATCCAAATATTATAAGAACGCCTATTATAATTGATGACAAAAAGATGGTCGTTGGTTTTCAAATTTCAGAAATGGGGATATTCATACCAAGAACTAAAAGAAAAAATGACTTAGAAAACCTACTCAAGAATAAAACCGGAATAGAGGCTTAGGAGCCTTTTTTTTGTTTATAAATTTGTTCAACAAATAAATTTTTAAAAAATAAAAATTGAATATTTTTATTCAAAAATCGGCTATGTGCTATATTTTAATGGAAAGGATGATGCTAATGATATCAGATGAGATTTTGTCTTTACTATTTACAAAAACACAGTTTCAGAAGCTAGTTATTTTTTATGAACTTTATTCAAGAGAAATACATTATTCAGAAATTGAAGAAAGGTTAGGAGATTCCAAAAGAGGAGTCAGACGAGCTGTAGAAAGCCTAACGCTGGATATAGAAGAATTTAATGTTGAAAAGAATATTACCCTGCAGATATTATCAAATAAAGAAAAACTATTCTTTTCGAGCCCCATTAATGATGATGAATATATTAATCTGAAATATTTCTTGCAAGAAAAGTATCTTCAAACCTCAGGACTGTACAACAGCTTACTTTATGTTTTGGAGAGAAGAAAATTCTCATTAATTAGTTTAACCAATTTTTTATCATATAGTGAATCTTACGTATACAAATTGATGAAAAAAATTAATAAGTTTTTCGAAATGATAAATTTGGGTATTAAGATTTCGAAAGGAATTGAATCTAAATACATTATCGAAGGCGATGAAGGTACTATTAGAATGTTACATTATTTTCTTATGAATATTGCTCTAACTGAAAATACTTGGAAATTTCGAACTATCGATGAAAAACAAATAAATCTTATTAATTCTGCCGTTAAATCAGAGAGAACTGATTATCTTTCACCATCAAATATAAAAAGAGTATATATAATGATAGCTATACATGAAATAGCTATAAAGGGCGGCAATAGAATTCAAGCATTACCTGATTCTTTAAGAGATATTGGAAGAATCATGAATAAAGAAAGAGAAATTTCTACTTATATAAATAATCAGCACCAGAGAAAACTAGGAAATGCAGACTATCTTCAAAATGAAATTGTTCGATTAGCTTTTATTTTGAACTACTTTTCTCAAGAGCTAAGAACGAAACAAGAGAAGATTTGTATCGGAAAAGAATTATTTGATAATAAAAAAAACTCGATTGTAAATCCATGTATAAAGCTACTTGAGGATTTGATGAAGAGTTACAATTTCGAAAAAGACCTATACTATTCTCTACTGTATTCATTATGTAATAGACTTGTTGTTATTCATTATTTAGGTGTTTTCAAATTTTTGACACTAAATGACTCACCTATCAAATTTAAAAATATAGAGAAAAATGTCCAAAACCTGATTGAAAAACATTTAAAAGAATATAAAGAGGAAGCATCTTTCCCATATATATGTCAAAGCTTTAAGCAACTTTTATTAAGCTATATAAAACTTAGCAAAGATTCAGCTTTGAACATATATATTGAAATACAAAATAGACCAGAGTATAAGGTCATTTTGGAGAATGAATTAAAACTTAATTATAATAATAAAATTTTGAAAATAGTAGAGGACTATTCAGAAGCGGATGTAGTAGTAGCTGATACTCATATCCAAACAAATAGCAAATTCTTTTACTTTCGTGATATTTATGACCAAGAATCGTGGCTTAGTTTAACTAAGTTTATAGATACCAATCTTAAAATAATCGGAACAAATTAAAATTTATTTGCTTCTAAGTGGAATATTTCTTTGTTTAAGGTATTTGTATACTGTTGGACGAGATATATTATATTTTTTAGCTATTTCTACTATAGAAATTTTTGTGTTTATATAATCGGAAATTACTTCTTCAATAAATTTATTTTCACTAGGTCTTCCCAAAACCTTACCATTTGCTTTAGCTGCTTCTAATCCTGAAATTACTCGCTCTCGTATTAATTCTGCTTCCATCTCAGCGAATGCACTCATTATGGTAAAGAAAAACTTACCCATTGAGGTGCTTGTATCAATATTATTTTGAATACTTATAAAATTTATCTCACGCTCACTAAAGTCTTCCATCAAATTAAGTAAGTGTTTTGTCCCTCTAGAAAGTCTGTCGAGTTTAAAAATCACAAATGTATCACCTGTTTCCAAAGAATTTAATGCACGTTTAAGTTCTCTTCTTTGAATATTTCTACCACTTTCAAATTCAGTATAAATCTTTGTACACCCGAATTTCTTTAGTGCGATTAATTGGGAATCTAATTGCTGATGAATTGTACTTACTCTCGCATATCCTATAGTTTTCATTAATATCTCCTTCATGTTTATAAATTATTATATATGAAAATTATTTTTAAATGGTTGTATCTGTCAAAAAAATGATAAAAATAGAATTCATATTATGTTATTCTACTCTAAGCGGTTGAGAAGTGTCATAAAATCAAATGTTTGATTTACATATTATTTAATAGGTATTATAGAATTTAAAACACTGAAGCTCAAGCAAATGTGTTGTTTTTTTTTGTTATTTTTTTAGTGTAAAGTAAACATTTGTTTAATTCACACTGTATCAAATAGTAGAGTATGAAAGAGGTTGAATATTTGTATAAAGAATTGTTTAAGAAAATAGTTTTAATTTTGATATCTAGTTTAAGTATTGTTGGTTTCACAAATACTACCCAAGCTGATGATAATCTTCTTGGAACTGAAGTACCTAATCCTCCCGGAGTGGGAGTCCCATTAGAAAACTATTTCTCTAGCCCAAATGGAAATGCAATTATTACTGGAAGTAATAATAGTGTTTTGCAAATGACTAATGGCACAAGTCAGTTATCATCGATATGGTCGAAAAACACAATAGACTTGCGATATGATTTTACTTTTGAAGCTTTTATATACATGGGAAAAGAGACTCAGTTGGGGAATGCAGCAGACGGGATAACATTTTCGTTGATTGATAATTCTTTAGGAAATAGCTATTTGGGAAATGATGGTTCAGCCCTAGGAATTTATAACACTGACAAAAGCAATCCAAAAAAAGATGTTCCGGGTATAACTGTGGAACTTGATACTTATTATAATGGCGATGGTCTTGATTCTAAACTATATGTAAATGGAAGTAGCTTACAAAGTATTGATAGTTTTTATGACCATATTGCTATAACGAATACGGATGAAATTGGCAAAAAAAATCTTATCGCTAATCCTAATGATACATGGGGAGCTTGGGACTCGTCATTTCATTATGGTGTACAGTTTTTAGGTGATAACAATGCAAGTAATGTTACTCCATATACTTCGTTAAGTGACGGAAGCTGGAAAAAAATTAAAATTAGTTGGGAGTCATCAGTAGGTTCTTTAGGAATAATTGAAGGGAAAATAAGTTATGATTTACAAACCATCTCAGGTAATTCCTTAGCTTATGGTGAGCATAACGTATCATTAGGACTCACAAATAATGTGGCAAATGTTAACTATAGAACCCCTGGTCGTAACGTATATTGGGGATTTACAGCTTCTACTGGAGCTAATGCAGCAAACAATTTAATTGCAATCACCAGAATGCCAACGTCTCCCCAAGTTGAACAAGTTGTATCAACAAATTTAGATACAGTTGAACAAAATCAAGAAATTGAAATTAGCATTGAGAACAAAAAACTGTCAGGTGAATCGGATTGGACAAATGTCTATACTACTTTAGACTTGTCAGACCTAGAAGAGTTTGAATATATTGAAGGTTCGGCAATGAAAAATGGGGTAACTATAAGTGACCCCATAGTTGACAATGATAAAAAATATTTGCAATTTGAAACAACACAGACTATTTCTGATTCAGAGATAATTACTTTAAAAATTAAACCTAAAACTTCTAAAGAAAATATAGTCCTTAACAGTTGGGCTACAGGTGACCAAACTAGTGCGAGTGCCAATACAGTGCTCGAGGTTACCAGTCCCATTATGTCAGCCGAAGCTAATAATCCTACTTACTATGTTGGAACTGATATAAACTCTGTTGATTTGAAAGATTTTATTAAAAGTGTAGAGTTAGCAGGAAGTATTTTAGAATCAAATCAGTATAAAGTTCAGCTTCTAGATAACTTTTTGGACTTGAATCAAGTAGGTAATTATACTAAAAAAGTACTTGTTACTGCAGTAAATGATACCAATAAAGCAGTTGAAATTGATGTTCCTGTCAATGTTTTGTGGGGAAATACGCTTGTAGCTAAAGATGCAGTTTTGGCTGATGTAATTGCTTCAATTTCGTTGCTAGATAAAGAGGGTTCACCTTTTTTAGTTGCAAACAAAGGTGACGGTTTATCACCATCAAACGATTCGGAGAACAGAGCATATTTTCAAATCTATAGTCAGAACTTAAACGAATCTGATATGGATTTAGGATGGGATGAAACTTCTCCGGATGCACTAGACCAGATGGTATGGTTTAATTCTATACTCAAGGAAAATGTTAATGATTCTTTAAAATATGGGAATGTTGTGTCTGTAGCGGTATTTAAAGATAATAATTTTGAAAATAATTATTTCGGAGAAAATACTTGGATATCAAGAAGTGAACAACTAGTTAAAGAAACTGAAGGATATTATAAAGCCTTTTATGAATTAACGCCGAATGGCTATTCTTTATTACACATTAATCAATTAACAACGAATTCAGTTGATGTCCCCATCTTTTCTTCTGAGGAGTACTTGGATGAACACGTGTCGGAATTAATTGATTTACAAAGTTATTCTAATATAAGTATTAAAGGATTTTCAGAATATCCTAAAACTAATGAATCAGGTCAACAAGAAGGGAAAGTCATTGTAGAAGAAACTTTAACTACAGGGGGAACTGTTCAATATGAATATGATGTAGAAGTAAATGTTAAGGAAGGTAGTTTAACATTGGCAGTTCCTCAAATAATGAATTTCAAAGATTTCCAAAAATCCCAGTCTGACCAAATTATTGAACGAGAAAGTTCAGGTGATTTAGGTCTTATTGTCAACGATAGCAGGGGCGAAAACGTTCAAGGAAATTGGACGCTAACAGCACAGGTCTCTACTGATGATGGGATAGCACCCTACTTAGTTTATCGTGATGAACAAGGAAACGATTCTTATTTGAGCAGGTCTGCTGTGCAAGTCTATACTCAAACAAAGCAAACAAATGTCTCTGAGCCTTTACAAGTAGAAATATCGGCCTTGTGGAAAAGTAACTCAGGTATTCTTCTAAATGTTCCTTCCAAAAATAATTTATTTAATCAAAGCTATTCTACCACTATTACTTGGAATTTAGTGGAGGGACCCTAAAATGAGAAATTCAAAAATGAGGATAGTTTTGCTAGTACTATCTATAATACTTGGTATTAGTACCTTTACAGCAGTGAATGCAGATGAGAAAGAGAGTAAAGTTACTGTAACAATAATCCAAGATTCTTCTATTGAATCGAGTACTTCTGATACAGAGCAAGAAACTCAGACTAGTAATACTCAGTTGAAGGACAAAGAAAATCACAATAAATTGCCACAGACAAATGAAGGTATCAATCCGTTCTATTCAATTGTAGGAATTATACTTTTTATAATTGCAATAGTAGGAATTTTATATAATAAAAAAAGAAATGGAGAACAATATAATGAAAAAAATTAGTACATTAGTATTAACACTAGGAATTTCGACAATCGGAGGATTAGTTTTAGCACAAACTGCACATGCAGATGACTCAGCAACAACTAATGCTCAAGTAGCTGTAACTGCAGGCGACTTAAAAATCATAAGTGTTGGTGATATTGATTTTGGCTCACAAAAAATTAGTGGGGGAGACCTAACCGCAAAAGCATCAACTACAAAAGTATCAATTGAGGACTTACGTGGCTCTAGTGATGTTGGTTGGACGTTGAAAGCAAGATTAAACGATAATAGTTTTGATGGGATGACTTTCAGCATGGAAGAAACTCAAATTAGTAATGGTTATAGTGTAGATTTTGGTAGTAATGAGATAAATTCACAAGACCAAACTATTCTAATTGCTGCAGATGAAACAATTGGCTTAACAGAATTCGATACTGAGTTTAGTTTTATTCCTGTTTTAAATATTCCAGCAAAAACGAAAGCTAACACTTATTCAACAACAATCGTATGGAACTTAGCATCTACTCCAGAATCAAGATAATTTTTAGCCCCTTTATTGGGGCTTTTACTTTAGAGGAGTTACTATGAATAAATTATTGAAAATATTTTTAGCAGCAGTATTCACGATATGCGGAATGATTTTTATGGAAAATCAGATAGTTTTAGCAGATAGCAACGACTTTTCAATTTCCCCTGTATTGCCTTCCAATCAAAGAGAAGATAATAACAGCTACTTTGATTTAATTGTGACACCCAATGAGAACCAAACTTTGGCAATTACTATCAAAAACAGTTCTTCTGAGACACAAAAGTATAATGTGATTATTAATACGGCTACGACAAATCAAAATGGAATTGTCGATTATTCTATTACAGATTTTGAGAAGGACGATTCTATGAAAATATCTTTAAAAGATATTATTAGCTTAGAAAATGCCCAAATAGAAGTGGAAGCTAATAGTCAGAAAGACGTTAGCTTCGAGTTGAAAGTACCTGAGGAATCATTCGAGGGGATTCTATTAGGAGGCATTACTGTTGAGCCTGTTGTAGAAGAGGATAGTGAAGGTATAAGCAACTTGATTACAAGAACTTTAGCGATTGTGTTGACGGAATCTGATGAGGTTATAGAGCCTGAACTAAAGGCTGGTGAAGTGAGTATATCTCAAGAAAACTATAGAAATAATGTTACTATCGAACTTAGGAATATTACACCCACCCTCATTAAAAGAGTTACAGCTGAAATATCAATAAGTAGAAGTGGGAACAATGAACCAATTATAGAACAAACAAGAGAGCAACTTTCAATCGCTCCGAATTCAAAATTTAACCTTATGTCTCAATGGGATGACCAATTTGAAGCGGGTTCCTACACGTATACTATTAAATTAAGCGGTGAAGAAGGACATGAATGGGCATTTACAAAAGATTTTGAGATAGAGGCAGAACAAGCAAAGGAATTTAACACGACTTCAGTGGATGAAAAGAAAAACTCCATAAATTACTATCTTGTAGTTGGAATTGGTTTATTCTTACTTTTGCTAATAATTTGTGTTTACCTTGTAATTAAAATTAGAAAAATGAAAAACAATACGTCTATGTAGTTCAGCCGTCAATCAAGTTTAATATAGTAAAAAAGAAGGCATAAATAGCCTTCTTTTTAATTAGTATTCTAAATATTTACTGAATTACATTTTAGAATGTTAACGTTACGGTAAATATTGATTTAAAAGGTTTTTTATTCCTCATATGAAATTAATTGCCAATTAAAGATAAAAAAACAAGATAAAATCGTGTATTTTTAAAGTAGGATTAAATCATTTTACAAATGATTATAAGGAGCGATAAGTATTGACTTGTTTAGATAAAATTATGCTTGAAGCAAAACTATATTCAATTCACTTTACTAAAAGCAACAATTTCTGGAGAAGCTGTGTATTTACTGAAAATGATAAAACCAAGGATGTAAGAACATATATATGCAATTCTTTAAAAATATGTGACGAAAAACTAAAAATCATAGAAAAATTCGATTGTACCATTTTTAAACATTCTTTTACTAACAGATTTGAAAAAGGATTTATAGAAAGTTCTTGGATAGATGGTGTGGAATATGCTGTCGAAATTGTTGAAAATAATAGAAAAGAATATAAAATATTCATAGCTGATTTTGATATTGCTACAGAAGAAGTTTTTGCTGAAATACAAAACATGTATCCAAAAATTCCATTGAAAATAGATTGTTTAGGAGATGTTTGGTTAAAAAGAAGCGATATCTTTTAATCTAAGAATTTTAAACATGCTTGCTATTAGATTCGTTACGATTGATTAATAAACATGTATTTTGTTTTGCCTTTTTGTTCTTGAAAGAGAATATAGGATGCATCCGAGTTATCTATAACTTCAAATTTATCAGTTA
The DNA here is from genome assembly GCF_050498885.1 of Enterococcus sp. AZ179. NCBI lineage: Bacteria > Bacillati > Bacillota > Bacilli > Lactobacillales > Enterococcaceae > Enterococcus > Enterococcus sp. AZ179. The sequence continues at coordinate 8,469 of NZ_JBMHEO010000005.1, forward strand.
ACCCAAAAGATTTTAATATATTTCCAGTTGTTTTTGATGCCCTTACAAAATCTTGTTTAAATCCACCTAGTGCAACCATTCTTAAGTCATCATCAGTTGCAAATCTTTTTGAAAACAAAGAATAGCTGGAGTGTTTTACATTTATTATTGGTTTTCGTTTACAAGTATACGCAATTTTATAAGAAGAATAAAACTTTCTGTAAAAGATATGTTCAACATCATGGTCAAATATATGAATTGATTCAAACCTAAAATGTCTTAGAAGAGCTTCATAAAGGTGTCCATATTCATGGAAGAAACTCTCTTGAGCTATTTCGCTAAAGCCTTCGATATTGTCATGGAAGGCTTTTTCGATAGAGTAAATTACCCCTAGATTCTCTATTGATAAGGAGCGATATTCTAAATTGATTGAGTAATAAAGTAAATCAATTAGAGGTTCATATCTTTTTTCATCGGGTAGGTTTGTTTTGAAGAAATGAAGCATACAATTAAGTTCATTAGTAGTAAATCTTTTCATAAATGACCGCCTATTCTTTTTGACAAGAATATCAAATTTAATAGGTATGAATTTATCTAAAAAAGGAAAGAATTTGTCTTCTCGGGATAAAAATGAAGATATTGTTATAAGTTACTTATTAAGTAAGGTGAGCAGTTTTTTCCTTGACCATCTTTTTTAGAATCATTTATACTTATCACAATGTAAAAATAATTTAGTAGAGGAGATTTGTATGAATTTTTATGGAATAAAATTTTTGGAAAATCAATCGAATTTGAATGATTATATTAAATACTTTCTTATTTTTAGTTCTTTAATCCTTTTGATTTTGGTTTTTTCATTGTACCTTAGACATAGGATAAATACGAAATATAGAGATTTAAGTATCATTTTCTTTTTAATACTAATGTTTGCTTTAGGAGTTCAATATTCGGATTATGAAACGAATCAGACGAAACATTCCCAGTCATCTCAGATGGTTAGCTTTATTAAAGGACTTGCCAAGCAAGAAAACATAGATACAGATGAAATATATGTTAATGCTACTCAGTTCTCTGACGGGATTATTGTTAAATTGAATGATAAATTTTACAAGGTAAGTTTGAGTAGTGACCAAAATTCTTATACTCTTACTGAAACATATCTAATTAATGATAATACTGTCTATACAAAATAAGGAGGTTGAATATGCAACTCTATAGTCCTATTATTATAAAATTTGCTTTAGGCATACTTTGCTTGATTCTTCAAATTAATTTGTTGGGAAAAGGAAATTTAGCTCCATCATCAGCAATGGACCAAGTCCAAAATTATGTATTAGGTGGAATCATTGGGGGTGTTATATACAATGATTCTATTACCGTTCTGCAATTTGTATTAGTTTTGATTATTTGGACATTGCTAGTTTTAGTAGTCAAATTCGCTAAAGAGCACAATCGCTACATTAAAGTGATTGTAGATGGTCGTCCGATTACATTGATTCAGAATGGGAAAGTAAATGTTAATGTATGCTTGAGGAATGGAATTTCTGCTAACGAATTAATGTTTAAGCTCAGAGCGAATGGTATTTACGAAGTAGAAAACATTAAAAGAGCAGTTTTGGAGCAAAATGGTCAATTAACCCTAATTGAATTTGGTGATGAGAATATTAGATACCCAATCATTGTGGATGGTCAAGCGAATCTAGACGTATTAGAGTTGATAAAAAAAGATGATGAATGGCTTCAAGAAGAAGTTGCAAAACAAGGTTTTAATCGTATTAATGATATATATTTAGGGGAGTATTTATCAGGGAAATTAAATTTATTTGGTTATGAGAATAAATCTTAAAAGACGGTTTTTATACCGTCTTTTTTTCTCCCTAATTAGCAATTATTAGATTAATATTGAGAAAAAAATATCACTTTTCATGTTATCATTTTCTAAATCGAATGATTATTATGAGGTGATTGAATGATTAATGTATTGAAAAAGCAAGCGAAAAAAGAACTTATGCTAAAGGACTTGGCATTGATGAATTTAGGTTTAGAATTTGATGATGTTTATGCTTCAGATAAGCACAATAAAAAAATATGGAATGAAATGTTAAAAATAATGATTGAAGTAAAAAGAAATAAAATGCTTGGAATTAAATATACCCAAAGCTGTGATGGAGTTCAAACAATAATTTTCTTAAAAGATTTATGAAATTATCTAAGAAATAATTTGATGAAGGAATGGCTTTCACTAAATATTTAAATTATTAATTTCGAAAAAATTGGGAAAGTAATATTTCAAATAGGTTTTTTAGAAGAAAATTTTTTTCAGGCTAGGAGATTCAATTAAGTACAACTTAAGAGGGAGAGTTTTGCCGTGTCAGCAATGTTTATTTTTACAATAGCTAAGTCATATGTAAAAAATAAAACTTAGAAGAGTTCATCTCTTTTAAGCTTTATTTTTTTTCGAAAGTGTTTAATTACTTTAGCAAGGTAATTTTCTTTTATTAAATTTTAGGCTAATATGTGTAGTTCTAAAAAAATAATAAAATAATAAATGGAAAATTGAAATAATGTATTTCTCTAAAATGTTTATTGAGAAAT
>NZ_JBMHEO010000006.1:0-7535 GCF_050498885.1 Enterococcus sp. AZ179
GCAAGAAAAGCAAAATGTTGCTTTTCTAACAAGCGTAAAATGCAGCGCACTTGATCTGCTGTTTTGTTGGACGCAATGGCTAGGCATTCCACAAAGTCAGCTGGCAAGGAGAAAACGGAACGATTCGTTGTCTGCCAACCAGTGACGATCGTGGGATCAAATTCATACTGTCGACAAAAATCCCCCACCGATAAGCCTAAGTGACCGACAATATAGGCATGAATTGGGTAGCTGGCAACATAGGGAGATAATGACATATTGTACGGATCCTTTCACTTCGGAATATGGGGCATTCAAATAAGGGGGCAACGTTCGGAAAAATCACACGGTTCCGGGCGAAATCCGGCGCCTGCAGGCGCATCGATCCTACGATAAACCGAAAATTCCTTGACCAGGAAGGCGACGTTTGTTCGTATTACGATTCTTTGCGAAAAAAATGCCACCACTTCTTGTTCTTACGGGCACGATCGTCCATATATTTCTTGACTCCCTCAGAATTATAGAAAACACCTGTCTCCTTGACCACTTCCTCCGGTGTCTTGTGCGCCGTTTGGTTCGTCGGGGGCTCTTGCTCTGTCTGTTCTTCTGAAAAAGCTGTCAGGCGCTTCTGTGCCTCCATACGTTCGATCTGTTTGTTTGCCTGCAGGGTGAGTTGTTGTTGCTGATCAATTAGTTTTTGTTGCTGCGCAAGCAACGCTTGTAATTGTTCGATTTGAGCATCTTTTTGTTTCAACTGTGCAAGCAACTCGGTTGTCAGTGTCAAATCACTTTGTATATCAGGACTTTCTTGTTGTTGGGTTGTCTCTTGAAACAACTCAGGTTGTCCGAGCTTGTCAGCAAGTTGCAACACGCCTGACCATAGTACTGTCTTGTATCCGTGGCTATTTTTGGCAAGGTAGGTTGTCTCAAGGTTGTCAACATGTTTCCTCATAGCTTGTCTGCTTATGCCGAATAACTCAGATAATTCCTTTATTGTCAGCATTTCTTTGGGTTGTCTATCGGTTGTCACTAGGGTTGTCACCACCTTGTTTTTGTCTTTAGTATACACGAGTTAAGCTGTATTTAAACGCTTCAGAAAAACTCCTTGCGTAAAAGTGCCGTCAGTTAGTGGCAAATGTGTGGCAGACTGACGGCAATGTGGTGTCAAAAATGATTTTAGCAGTCCCAGACGAATCGCCCAGCACTGCTGGGATCTCATGGATATGGGACCAGATTTCCCTTATGCTCTTCCAAGTAATACCGCTTGGAACGTACGTATGATCGTGGGTAGATTTACTCAAACATGGTAGACAGATCTCCTAGCAATGCTTGTTGATTTAATTGCTCTTGCTGGTGGCGGAGTTCGGCTGCTAAGTGGGCTTTGGCATCTGCTTCATGGGTACCTAAACGCAGACCTAATGCGCGATCCTTGGCACGCCATTTTTCTTCTTGGGTAAGTTCTCCGTTATGCTCAATATTAAAAAGTTTGGTGCGGAGTTCGGCTTGTTTTCCTTTTGAGAAATGGTCTTCATCGTTCTTTTCAGCTTTCCAAGTAAAACGATAGCCTATGACAGGTTTTCCACGTCCTTTCCCATATTTCTTTCGGATAGTAAGGCCTTTAAACAAAGGAGTGAGTTCTTCTTTGATTGGTTTAAGTACGGTACGATCAATTTCACCTAAATTCTTTTGATAACTCTTGGGAATGTCCATTAGTTCAAAAAAATCTTCTCTCGTAAATTCTGCCCATCCTTGAGTACGAAATTGTTTTAACAAGCGAAATGCAGTTTTTGCATATCCACTTTTTAATTCACGAAATTCTGTCAAAGAGTAGCGAACCCAGGTATCTAAATTATTCAACAAGGGTAATGCCATTTCATGTACTTGTACATCTACATAAGGAATATCATCTTCGCCGTTAATGTCGAACTGAGTAAACATGACAAACATTTGTCTTCGTTTACCAGACTTTGACACCTTACTAAAAGCTAGACCCAATAGTTTTTGATAAGTATCCTGTATATCGTCTAAAAACCGTTTATTAGCAGTAGGTTTGTAATTACTTAGCTCTTTAAGTTGATCAAATGAAAAGCGAACCACTTGATCTTCTTTATCTCTCATTCTAGAAACAATAGAAAAAAATAGATTCATTTCTACAGGGGAAAAATGTTTAAGTGGGATTGTATTCAATTCAGCATCGTATTTAATCAATTCATTAGCCATAAAATCACCTCAATAATAATGATAAATTATCTAATGGATTAATTCAATGGAGTACATAAAATAAAATCCATATATAAGCAGACAATCATCCATATATAAACAGACAATTCTCCATATATAAACAGACAATTCTCCATATATAAACAGACAATTCTCCATACATAAAACGCTACATTGATTGGGGCAGTAAGGATAGAGCCGACTTAAAAGAGGTTTAAAAGAGGTTTAAAAAGAGATATAAAAAAGGTCGCTGACATTTTCCCGCCTAAATATACAATGTTTTTTTGAGTATCCAGGTTCGCGAATCATATAAAGTAATTTAAGATCTAAAACAAAAAAGGAGTGATCGCTACGCTCTCACATTAAACTTGCAGCGTTCACTTTGTTCACTCGCTAAAATCAAAACAGAAAATCAGGAAGACTTTTGGCAGGCTCTGGCTGCTCGTATAAGCCCACCTAAGACATTTTAAGCTGTTACAGATAATCTTTGTTAAAAAGCGCCTTACAGGCGGTCAGGGCAAGCCCTAACAACCCCTAAACAACACGTGGGACAAGATTTTTATTCTGAGGGGCACATTTTTAGAGGTAGACTGCTATATTACAAAATACAATGATCAAAATAATCGATAGGGCGGTTATGCTATACTCATTTATGGCAACTGCCCCGAGAGGGGGTGTAAATATGTTTGAGACCTTGATATCGCTGATTATCGCACCACTTCTTGTGGGGATAGTATTACTACTATTTGATCGCTGGCTAGACGATTAGCCGATAATCGAAGCAGTTGCCTTCTGGCACCAACGCTGAGTCGCAACAGCGCAAAAAAAAGCCCTCCTATTCGCAGTAGGAGGGCTTTTTGGTGTAAATATGCTTTGTCCTTGATATCACTTCGCACGTTTATTTTAGCATAAATAGGATTTTAAGTCACCTTTTGCTCTTTCTAATAAGATTGATTTTAACCAAAAACTTTACACTAGCAGCCGTTGTCCAATTTGGGATCAGGGTACGCCCGAAAGTTGATTCAAATCAAAAAGAAGTTGACGCAAAAAACAAATTCTGTGCCGACTTCTTTTTTGATTTTTTTAGCGAGTGTCTATACACTCGCTATGCTTGCCAGAGGCAAGATATCTAACTTATTCCGTACACAAAACGTCTCAGAAACGTTCTGATAGCGCCTGAGGATCGTTCAACTATTATTTATCATTCACGATTCAAAACGTCTCAGAAACGTTCTGAGGACGTCTGAACGCCATCGAGTTTCATGACCAACTCATGCAATCGATCGACTGAAAACAAATTTTTTATCACAAATTTTGGGAATAGGGTGGGAATAAGTTGGGAACAAGGCGGGAATAGAGTGGGAACCGTCCATGCTTTAAAATTACATTTTTTTGTCAAAAGGGTGTCAATGACCCGTCAATCAGATGTCAACAAATTGTCAATCCATCACAAAAATAAACAACAATTTTTGGAATAGGTTTGGAATAGCCTTGGAATAGATTTGGAACGACCTCGTTTTTTTATAACTATTTTTGTTACTAGGGTGCGAATAGGGTGTTAATAGCCTGCAAATAGGGTGAGAATGCTACGCAAAAATAAATAACTAATTTTGATAATCCACGGATATTCCTACGAGAAACCAGCGATAATCCGGCGAGAATAACTAAAAGGAAGACAACCTCTAAAAACCCGAGTGGGGCGGGGCAAAAATAACACTTTTTCTGGCGAAAATTGTTGACCATTTACGGATAACATAGTGAAATCACTAGTTTTCCGTAAATGGTCAACAATCCAGTAACATTTTTGCCCCGCCCCACTCGAAGAACTTGCAGAAATTAAAATAAAAAAATCGCCTTCAGAAACTGAAGACGACCCCACAAAAAATTATTTAACGTACAAATGGTATCATTGTTGCACGAACTCCCCCAAGTATCATGCTACAAAATCATCATAACAAGATTTTGGAATCAATCCTAATCAACTTTTGCATCGATACATGAAATTAATTACAGGCTCGTTGAGGTATCAGAAAATAAAAAAATCACCTACAAAAAATCTGCAGGCGAAATCATAACGGTGTGCAATGTCCAAATCTATGCTAATAAATTTTTGATCAACAACACAACCAGCGATCGATAAATAAAAAATGATCACTGCCGAAAATCCGACAGTGACCGATACAAAGATTTCTAAAAATATTTCCAGTAGGTACTCCCAGATTATCAAGCTTGAAAAATGAATGCAACGATTTTTTGAAATGTCTTACAGTGTCTTTTTTTCTTTTGCGAGCATAGTAACATATCCCCATGTTATAGATTTTTGGGCGTAGCCCAATCCCATGTTTCAAAAAAATTCCTCGAGCGAAGCGAAAAGGTATTTTTCTTGAAAGAGCATAAGGGAAATCTGTGCCCACATTCGTGTTCAGCCCAGTAGTACTGGGCGATTTGCTTGGGTACAGATAACAAGCGTTTGACGCCACATTTGCGTCAACTTGCCACACCTCGGCCACCTGTTTGCCACCACATTGCCACACGTTTCCGTCGGGTTGCCGTCACGAAACCGTCGCTTTGACGGTAAATAAAAATAGGTTATAACTTCCTGATTTTATACAATTCTTACCAAAAAGTGGGTACCCATCATTCTGTCTGTGGCAAGCATAGCAAGTGGGTACCCACTTGTCAAAAAAAGAGAAAAAGCCAGGCAATAAGTTTGCCCGACTTTTTCTCTTTTCTATTGGGGTAAACCCCAAACCCCTATGTTTTAATTCAAAGTTTAATAAACTGTGAATTATTTAACATAACCTTCGAAAACGTAATCTTTTGTACTGTAAAATTCAAAATAAAATTTTGAATTTTTATCTGTCATTTTTAAACTACTAGATACTTTTTCACGAGATTTTACAAAATGCGTCTTCAAGACAGCTCCATTAGCGGAATTTCTCATTCTAATTTCTAATGTTCCTGAACCTTGGTTATAAAAATAATAATTATAACTGTTTTTTCCGTAACAATTATAATTTGAGAATAAATAATATTTTCCTCTGTAAGATCCAGACATATTATATTGACCGTTAGCTATATTCTTATTTGCTGTTGGTTTATTTGGTCCTCGACTGAATTCGTTGGAAGTACTTGGGAACAAACCTTCTAAAAATTCAGTCGTTTGCTCTTGGACAATTGAATCGTTTGTATCTGCATAAGCATATGTTATTGCAGATTGAGATAAAACTGTGGCGGATATGAGGGTTACTAAAAAAAATGAAATTTTTTTCAAATAAATGCACTCCTTTAGTATTTTTTGTGTAATTCGTAAATAAAACTAATAAATTTTTCAGTGCTTGTCTTGAGCAAATAAACGAAAACATCAAATGTCACAACGTGTGGCACTGGGAAATGATCAATTGTCTATTCTTCACGCAACATTTTCTTTTTTTCTATGATTTAATAGCAATAGATTGGAGGGTATTATGGAATTTCATCGAGTTTTAAAAGAAAAAAGAAAAGAGTTTGGTTTAACACAAGAAGAGTTGGCGGAAAAATTACAAGTAAGTCGATCAGCAATATCAAACTGGGAAATTGGAAGAAACTACCCTGATATTCAAACATTGATATCTCTTGCTAAGACATTTAATGTGTCTTTAGATTATCTGCTGAATGAAGATTTAGAGATTGCCAAATCCCTAGATTTAGATATAAAGAAAAAAAAGCAATTTAAGTTAGCAACAATCTACTTATCATTATTGCTTTTGTGCGCTAGTCTGTTCGCAGGTTATTTGTGGCTCACTCGTGATCCAGCGATTGAATATGTTAAAGAAACTATCTCGTCAGATACAGAAATAGTGCCTTTCCGAAAAGGTGAAATCAAGAATGCATATATCGAAGATCAAACTTTATTGATTGTTTTAGACACGCCAACACAAATTGTTGGCTATTATGTAGAAATGTCCGATAACGAACTTTCTGTTAATTTGTATAAGCAAAAAGATATAACAGAAGAAAAAGGAATTCCATTTGACGGTGTAATAAGAATTGATTTAAAAGAATACTCAAAAATTAGGAATATAAAAATTAGTTATGAATAGTATGTAAGTCTGTAAATCTTCCTAGGTAATCTAGTATGGGATATTAATAACATATCAATTTTTAGTTGCGTGAAATGTCAATAAAAAAACTGCCTCTATTATCAAATAGAGGCAGTTTTTTTTAGAAATTAAACACCAAATACTACGGTCTCGTGTCCTGAATTTTTAGTAGTATGAGCATAGGCATACTTTACAGCAGTATTATAAAGAGCGTGCCAGTTGCTAACATAGCCACAAGTTTTACATTTCCATTGGAACCCCATTCTTGGAGCAATCTCCTCATAACCTTCAGATACTGGGGCTAACGGGATTGCGGTATCTAATAGGGAAGAATCGATAAGATCTTCTTTGTGAACATGAGTCTCAATATGTTCGTGATCATCGACTACTTCAGAAGCTTGAACGGGAAGTGCTAAACTTCCTGCCAAAAATAAAGATAATATGCCTAATGAAACTTTTTTTAACATGATAAAAATTCCTCCTTGCTTGTGATATAGTTAAAAATATCACAATTCGTAAAAGAAAAAAGTAAAATAGACAAAAAAAGGGTGACAGAAAACGTATCGTTGATTTAACAAGGATTGCTACAATTCCAAGCTTGAGTAAAATAGAAAAAAAAAGATAATGAAGGAGAACTACAATGTCTGTTGGTGAAAAAATAAAAAACAAACGAAACGAAAAAAATTATACGCAGGAAGATTTAGCGAATTTACTGCATGTCTCACGATCGACCATCTCCAGTTGGGAGGTCGGAAGAACATATCCTGATTTAGATACAGTTGTAAAGATAAGCGATCTTTTAGGTATAACTTTAGACGAACTTTTGAAGGAGGATAAAGTAATGACACGAAGTATTTCAAATAAGATCCGAAATAATAAGTACTACAAAGTGACGATTATTGTGTTACTTGTGGCTCTTGTCGCTAGTATTATCGGAATGTATATGTACAACAGATCCCTAGATCCTTATAGGGAATGGTATCAAGATCACGTAACGAGTGAATCACGATCATCCAATAGAATAGAACCCAGAGGTTAATGCACGTGTTATTTCTTCCCCAAGTTAACATAATCTCGATTAACACAAGACGCCCGTCAATCAAGCGATTGACGGGCGTTCTTTGTGATTTTACATTGGTATAGCTATTTTGGGAGCCTAAAACGTCGGTAAATCAAGCTTCTTCTCTTTGGGGCTTTTGTGAAGAAACCGGGGGGGCGAGTTGGAACGGTGTTATGTTCCACGTTGGACTTGTC
>NZ_JBMHEO010000007.1:0-3269 GCF_050498885.1 Enterococcus sp. AZ179
GCGTGGCGACGTCCTACTCTCACAAAGGGAAACCCTTCACTACAATCGGCGCTAAGAAGCTTAACTTCTGTGTTCGGCATGGTTACAGGTGTATCCTTCTTGCTATCGCCACCACACTATTCAATTGAGTAAGTGTTGCTCACTCAAAACTGGATCGAAGAAATCAAAACGCTACGAGTTTACGTGCTTTTTTCTTTTTGGTTAAGTCCTCGATCGATTAGTATCAGTCCGCTCCAACCATCACTGGCCTTCCACTTCTGACCTATCTACCTGATCATCTCTCAGGGATCTTACTTTCTTAAAGAAATGGGAAATCTCATCTTGAGGTGGGCTTCACACTTAGATGCTTTCAGCGTTTATCCCTTCCCTACATAGCTACCCAGCGATGCCTCTGGCGAGACAACTGGTACACCAGCGGTAAGTCCATCCCGGTCCTCTCGTACTAAGGACAGCTCCTCTCAAATTTCCAACGCCCGCGACGGATAGGGACCGAACTGTCTCACGACGTTCTGAACCCAGCTCGCGTGCCGCTTTAATGGGCGAACAGCCCAACCCTTGGGACCGACTACAGCCCCAGGATGCGACGAGCCGACATCGAGGTGCCAAACCTCCCCGTCGATGTGGACTCTTGGGGGAGATAAGCCTGTTATCCCCAGGGTAGCTTTTATCCGTTGAGCGATGGCCCTTCCATGCGGAACCACCGGATCACTAAGCCCGACTTTCGTCCCTGCTCGAGTTGTAGCTCTCGCAGTCAAGCTCCCTTCTGCCTTTACACTCTTCGAATGATTTCCAACCATTCTGAGGGAACCTTTGGGCGCCTCCGTTACCTTTTAGGAGGCGACCGCCCCAGTCAAACTGCCCATCTGACACTGTCTCCCAGCCCGATAAGGGCTGCGGGTTAGAGTGGCCATAACGCAAGGGTAGTATCCCACCATTGCCTCCATCGAAACTGGCGTCCCGATCTCTACGGCTCCTACCTATCCTGTACATGCGGTACAGACACTCAATATCAAACTACAGTAAAGCTCCATGGGGTCTTTCCGTCCTGTCGCGGGTAACCTGCATCTTCACAGGTACTAAAATTTCACCGAGTCTCTCGTTGAGACAGTGCCCAAATCGTTACGCCTTTCGTGCGGGTCGGAACTTACCCGACAAGGAATTTCGCTACCTTAGGACCGTTATAGTTACGGCCGCCGTTTACTGGGGCTTCAATTCGTACCTTCGCTTACGCTAAGCACTCCTCTTAACCTTCCAGCACCGGGCAGGCGTCAGCCCCTATACGTCATCTTTCGATTTTGCAGAGACCTGTGTTTTTGATAAACAGTCGCTTGGGCCTATTCACTGCGGCTGCTCGTTAGAGCAGCACCCCTTCTCCCGAAGTTACGGGGTCATTTTGCCGAGTTCCTTAACGAGAGTTCTCTCGCTCACCTTAGGATTCTCTCCTCGACTACCTGTGTCGGTTTGCGGTACGGGCCGTTGTTTTCTCACTAGAAGCTTTTCTTGGCAGTGTGACATCAGAAGCTTCGGTACTATTATTTCCCTCCTCATCACAGCTTGTCCGTATAGGTAGAAGCATTTGACTCCTACCAAGACTTACTGCTTGAACAGACATATCCATCAGTCTGCACTTCTTAGCCTCCTGCGTCCCTCCATTGCTCAAACAAAAACAACGGGTACAGGAATATCAACCTGTTGTCCATCGCCTACGCCTGTCGGCCTCGGCTTAGGTCCCGACTAACCCTGGGCGGACGAGCCTTCCCCAGGAAACCTTAGTCATTCGGTGGACAGGATTCTCACCTGTCTTTCGCTACTCATACCGGCATTCTCACTTCTAAGCGCTCCAGCAGTCCTCACGATCTGCCTTCAACGCCCTTAGAACGCTCTCCTACCAATGCACCTAATGGTGCACTCCACAGCTTCGGTAAACTATTTAGCCCCGGTACATTTTCGGCGCAGGGTCACTCGACTAGTGAGCTATTACGCACTCTTTAAATGGTGGCTGCTTCTAAGCCAACATCCTAGTTGTCTGTGCAACCCCACATCCTTTTCCACTTAATAGTTATTTGGGGACCTTAGCTGGTGGTCTGGGCTGTTTCCCTTTCGACTATGGATCTTATCACTCACAGTCTGACTCCCGGATATGAATGAATGGCATTCGGAGTTTATCTGAATTCGGTAACCCGAGATGGGCCCCTAGTCCAAACAGTGCTCTACCTCCATCATTCTCAATTCCGAGGCTAGCCCTAAAGCTATTTCGGAGAGAACCAGCTATCTCCAAGTTCGTTTGGAATTTCTCCGCTACCCACACCTCATCCCCGCACTTTTCAACGTACGTGGGTTCGGTCCTCCAGTGCGTTTTACCGCACCTTCAACCTGGACATGGGTAGATCACATGGTTTCGGGTCTACGACAACATACTCATTCGCCCTATTCAGACTCGCTTTCGCTGCGGCTCCGTCTCTTCAACTTAACCTCGCATGCTATCGTAACTCGCCGGTTCATTCTACAAAAGGCACGCTATCACCCATTAACGGGCTCTAACTTGTTGTAGGCACACGGTTTCAGGATCTATTTCACTCCCCTTCCGGGGTGCTTTTCACCTTTCCCTCACGGTACTGGTTCACTATCGGTCACTAGGGAGTATTTAGCCTTGGGAGATGGTCCTCCCGGATTCCGACGGAATTCCTCGTGTTCCGCCGTACTCAGGATCCTCCTAGGTGTTATCCAAATTTCGCCTACGGGGTTTTTACCCTCTTTGACATACTTTTCCAAGTATTTCGACTATCTGAATAGACTACCATATCGGAGTCCTACAACCCCAACAAGCAAGCTTGTTGGTTTGGGCTTTTCCCGTTTCGCTCGCCGCTACTCAGGGAATCGAATTTTCTTTCTCTTCCTGCAGGTACTTAGATGTTTCAGTTCTCTGCGTCTACCTCGACTGCGCTATGTATTCACGCAGACGTAACATCCTATAAAAGATGCTGGGTTTCCCCATTCGGAAATCTCTGGATCATAGCTTACTTACAGCTCCCCAAAGCATATCGGTGTTAGTCCCGTCCTTCATCGGCTCCTAGTGCCAAGGCATCCACCGTGCGCCCTTATTCACTTAACCTTTGACCTTACGGTCGGTTTTGAGTACTTCTTCTAGCGATAGAAGGTTGCTCAAGAAAATAAGCGTTGAACTTATTAAAAAACTCTTTTAACATTTCAACTCGGTGTGTGTTACTTGTTTTGATTTTTTCTTCGATATCCAGTTTTCAATGAACAAA
>NZ_JBMHEO010000008.1:0-1767 GCF_050498885.1 Enterococcus sp. AZ179
TTGAGAGTAGACCTCTCAAAACTGAACAAAGGCAAACGATGTGTAGTCTTCCGAAATATTCCTTAGAAAGGAGGTGATCCAGCCGCACCTTCCGATACGGCTACCTTGTTACGACTTCACCCCAATCATCTATCCCACCTTAGGCGGCTGGCTCCAAAAAGGTTACCTCACCGACTTCGGGTGTTACAAACTCTCGTGGTGTGACGGGCGGTGTGTACAAGGCCCGGGAACGTATTCACCGCGGCGTGCTGATCCGCGATTACTAGCGATTCCGGCTTCATGTAGGCGAGTTGCAGCCTACAATCCGAACTGAGAGAAGCTTTAAGAGATTAGCTTAGCCTCGCGACTTCGCAACTCGTTGTACTTCCCATTGTAGCACGTGTGTAGCCCAGGTCATAAGGGGCATGATGATTTGACGTCATCCCCACCTTCCTCCGGTTTGTCACCGGCAGTCTCGCTAGAGTGCCCAACTAAATGATGGCAACTAACAATAAGGGTTGCGCTCGTTGCGGGACTTAACCCAACATCTCACGACACGAGCTGACGACAACCATGCACCACCTGTCACTTTGCCCCCGAAGGGGAAGCTCTATCTCTAGAGTGGTCAAAGGATGTCAAGACCTGGTAAGGTTCTTCGCGTTGCTTCGAATTAAACCACATGCTCCACCGCTTGTGCGGGCCCCCGTCAATTCCTTTGAGTTTCAACCTTGCGGTCGTACTCCCCAGGCGGAGTGCTTAATGCGTTTGCTGCAGCACTGAAGGGCGGAAACCCTCCAACACTTAGCACTCATCGTTTACGGCGTGGACTACCAGGGTATCTAATCCTGTTCGCTCCCCACGCTTTCGAGCCTCAGCGTCAGTTACAGACCAGAGAGCCGCCTTCGCCACTGGTGTTCCTCCATATATCTACGCATTTCACCGCTACACATGGAATTCCACTCTCCTCTTCTGCACTCAAGTCTCCCAGTTTCCAATGACCCTCCCCGGTTGAGCCGGGGGCTTTCACATCAGACTTAAGAAACCGCCTGCGCTCGCTTTACGCCCAATAAATCCGGACAACGCTTGCCACCTACGTATTACCGCGGCTGCTGGCACGTAGTTAGCCGTGGCTTTCTGGTTAGATACCGTCAAGGGATGAACGTTTTACTCTCATCCTTGTTCTTCTCTAACAACAGAGTTTTACGATCCGAAAACCTTCTTCACTCACGCGGCGTTGCTCGGTCAGACTTTCGTCCATTGCCGAAGATTCCCTACTGCTGCCTCCCGTAGGAGTCTGGGCCGTGTCTCAGTCCCAGTGTGGCCGATCACCCTCTCAGGTCGGCTATGCATCGTTGCCTTGGTGAGCCGTTACCTCACCAACTAGCTAATGCACCGCGGGTCCATCCATCAGTGACGCAAAAGCGCCTTTCAACTTTCTTCCATGCGGAAAATAGTGTTATACGGTATTAGCACCTGTTTCCAAGTGTTATCCCCTTCTGATGGGCAGGTTACCCACGTGTTACTCACCCGTTCGCCACTCTTTTTCTTTCGGTGGAGCAAGCTCCGGTGAAAGAAAAAGCGTTCGACTTGCATGTATTAGGCACGCCGCCAGCGTTCGTCCTGAGCCAGGATCAAACTCTCATAATGATTTGTTTGAATGACCATACGGTCATTAAGCTCATAAAAATTAACTTTGCTAGCTATTGCTTGCATGTATTTGTTTCAATAAATTGAAACGTCCTACACATTGGTTCGTTTGCTTGCTTTGTTCAGTTTTCAAAGGTCTAC